>NZ_SSBK01000063.1 GCF_004795035.1 Streptomyces sp. A0958 | reverse complement strand
CGACGGCTGACGTCGCAGACGCTACGGAGTGGTTGTCACGGGGCTGTGCGGAGCAGCCGTAGGCGGGCGCACGGCTGGCCATCGGTTGTGTAACAGTGCGCGGAACAGCCCGGACAAAGGGCCCGGGGGTCCGTCAGGTCAGCGGCAGCCGGTACCGGCCGCCGGCCAGTGGCTCGACAAGGCCGTCGGAGACCAGCCCGTCCAGCGCGCGGGCCCGCTGCACCGGCTCGTCCCACACCGCGTCGAGCGCCGGCTGCCCCACCGGGCCGACCGTCTCGCGCAGCACCGCCAGGAGCCTGCCGCGCACCTGCCGGTCCGTGCCGGCGTAGGTCTGGCCGCGGCGCGGGGGCCCCTGGTGCGCGGGCTTCCCGGCGAGCCGCCAGGCGCACTGCTCCGCGATCGGGCAGCGCGTGCAGTCCTCGTTCTTCGCGGTGCAGACGAGGGCCCCGAGCTCCATCGTGGCCGCCGCCCAGCGGGCCGCCCGCTCGTCCTCGTCGGGCAGCAGCTCCCGGGCGAGCCTGCGTTCGGCGGCGGTCGTCGCGTTCGGCGGGTACTGGATGCCGGCCGCGGCCCGGGCGAAGACCCGGCGGACGTTGGTGTCGAGGACGGCGTGCCGCTGCCGGTAGGCGAACGAGGCCACGGCCGCCGCCGTGTACTCGCCGATGCCGGGCAGGGCGAGGAGCTGGGCGTGCTCGCTCGGTACGTCGCCGCCGTGGCGTTCCGTTATCGCCTGGGCGGCCCCGTGCAGGCGCAGGGCCCGGCGCGGGTAGCCGAGCCGGCCCCAGGCGCGGACCGCCTCGCCGGGCGGCTCGGCCGCGAGGTCGGCGGGGCGCGGCCAGCGGGCAAGCCACTGCTCGTACACGGGGAGGACCCGGTTGACGGGGGTCTGCTGCAGCATGAACTCGCTCACCATCACGCCCCAGGCACCCGCTTCGGGGCGGCGCCAGGGCAGATCGCGGGCGTGCTGGTCGAACCACCCGATGACGGGGGTGTGGAGGGAGGTGGGGGGCGTCTGTGTCGCAGTCGTGGCAGTCATCGCACCGTCGATCCTGACACGGAAGGGCGGAGAGGCGTCACGGGCACGGGGGTGTCATGGAGCGAACGAGCCCATGGAGTGATAACGCCACCCGTCTGTCCCCAGCTCCACGGCGTCCGCGTTCCGGCAAGTGGCCCCACGCCCCGCGAGCCGTTGCGGCAACTGGCCCCATGGGCCGGAATTCCCCGGACCGACGGAACCGACCGAGTGTGACCGTCTCGTCACCGTCGGTTGTCCCGCGTCGCCCGGGAGGGCGAACAGGCCCTTGCGGGATGATGATCCGCAAAACTTGGGGACCAAGGCGGCGGGTGGGGCGGGAGTTGGGCCCGATCTCTCGTACAGTTTGCGCCGTGGGATCTCTGCGTAATCCGATCGGGCCGCTACCCTCCACCATCTACTGGCGACGGAGGGCGGTCGCGGCGGCGCTGGTCGTGCTGCTCGCGTTGCTGATCGCATGGGTCGTCACCTCCGGTGGCGGCAAGGGGAACCACGACGACTCCAAGGCGCCCGGCTCCGGTCCGGTCGATTCGATCACCCCCGGACCCTCCGGTTCCGGCCCGGCGATCAGCGAACAGCCCGGCGGACGCGACGAGTCGGGCGGCTCCGGCGGCAGCGACGGTGGCGGGGACGGCAGTTCGGACGGGGGCTCCGGCGGTACGGGCGGCGGCTCCGGCGGTACGGGCGGCGGCTCCGGCGCGAACGACGACAACGGCGGTGGCCAGGACACCGGTTCGGGCTCGTCCTCCGCTTCTGGCGGTTCCTCGGGCGGCGGGGCGGTCGCCGGACAGCAGGTCCCGGCAAGCTCCCCGCTCCCCGACTGCAAGCCCGCCGCACTCCAGCTGACCCTGAAGACCGAACTCAGCTACGGGCCCGACGAGAAGCCGAAGTTCCGGCTGCTGGTCACGAACACCTCGTCCACCGCCTGCAAGGCCGACTTCGGCCCCAAGAGCGCGGTGTTCACCATCACCGAGGCGGGCGGGGACGACGACGAGGTCTGGTCGTCCAGGGACTGCCCGCGCAAGCCGCAGGCCGTGCTACTGAAGGTGCCGGCCGGGGCGACCGTCGTGCACACCGTGGAGTGGGACCGCGCGAAGAGCGCCCCCAAGTGCGCGACACCCCCCGCGGGGAAGGCCGGGCCGGGTACGTACCTGGTGGAGGCCAAGGCGCCGGGCGAGCCCGTGCAGCGCGCCTCGTTCGTCCTCGCGAAGGACTGAGCCCGGGGCTCGGGGCCCGGGCCCCGAGGACCGAGGGGCCTGCCGACGCCCACGCGTCCGGCAGGCCCTACACGTACCGTTCGAGGATCGACGACTCGGCCAGCCGGGACAGGCCCTCGCGCACGCTGCGCGCCCGCGCCTCGCCGACCCCGTCCACCGTCTGGAGGTCGTCCACGCTCGCCGCGAGCAGCTTCTGCAGACCGCCGAAGTGCTCCACGAGCCGGTCGATGATCGCGCCGGGCAGCCGCGGGACCTTCGCCAGCAGCCGGAAGCCGCGCGGCGACACCGCCGAGTCCAGCGTCTCCGGCGAACCGCTGTAGCCCAGCGCCCTTGCCACCACCGGGAGTTCGAGCAGTTCGGTGTGGGTCAGCGAGTCCAGCTCGGTGAGCGCCTCCGCCACCGTGCGCGAACGCTTCGCCGTCGGCTCCGGCACATAGTCGCGCACGACCAGCTCGCGCTCCGGCTCCACGCCCGCGATCAACTCGTCCAGCTGGAGCGAGAGGAGCCGGCCGTCCGTGCCCAGCTCCACCACGTACTCGGCGATCTCCGTCGCGATCCGCCGGACCATCTCCAGGCGCTGCGCGACCGCCGTCACGTCCCGGACGGTCACCAGGTCCTCGATCTCCAGCGCGGAGAGCGTCCCGGCGACCTCGTCCAGCCGCAGCTTGTACCGCTCCAGGGTGGCGAGGGCCTGGTTGGCGCGGGACAGGATCGCCGCCGACTCCTCCAGGACCCGGCGCTCCCCGTCCACGTACAGCGCGATCAGGCGCATCGACTGCGAGACCGAGACGACCGGGAAGTTGCACTGCTTGGAGACCCGGTCCGCCGTGCGGTGGCGGGTGCCCGTCTCCTCGGTGGGGATGGAGGCGTCCGGGACCAGCTGCACACCGGCCCGCAGGATCTTGGTCATGTCCTTGTCGAGGATCAGCGCCCCGTCGAGCTTGGCCAACTCGCGCAGCCGGGTCGCGGTGAACTCCACGTCCAGCACGAAGCCGCCGGTGCACATCGATTCGACGGTCTTGTCCATGCCGAGCACGATCAGACCGCCGGTGTTGCCGCGGAGAATGCGCTCCAGGCCGTCCCGCAGGCCCATTCCGGGCGCCACGGCGCTCAACGAGGCGCGCATCAGCGCCTCGTTACCGGTGGTTTGGCCGGACTTTCCGGGCGATGATGCCCGGTCGCTGGCTGCCACTGCACTCCTCCGGTCACAGGTTTGCGGTGCCCTCGGGGCCTGTCGCTCGGAGCAGGCCGGTTCCAATCGAAGGACCCTACGTCCCTCGTACCGTTCGTACGGACGGGCGAGACCAGGGCAAAGTCTACCGGCGCGCGTCGTCCTCCCGGGGGGCCTGTGCCCGGGACCGGCGCGGGAGCACTCCGAGCGCGTCGCCCATGTTGGCCACTTCCGTGACCTTCATACCGGCCGGGACCTTGCCCGGATCGGTCGGGACCAGGGCGTGGGTGAACCCCAGGCGGTGGGCCTCGGCCAGCCGCCGCTGGACCCCCGTGACCCGTCTGACCTCGCCCGCGAGCCCCACCTCGCCGATCGCCACCAGGTTCTTGGGCAGCGGTGTGTCGCTCGCCGCGCTGGCCAGCGCCAGCGCGATGGCCAGGTCCGCGGCCGGCTCCGAAAGCTTCACACCGCCCACCGTCGCGCTGTAGATGTCCCGCTTGCCCAGCGAGCTGATCCGGCCGCGCTGCTCCAGGACGGCGAGCATCATCGACACCCGGGACGTCTCCAGTCCGGAGGTGGTGCGCCGGGGCGAGGGGATCTGCGAGTCCACCGTGAGCGCCTGCACCTCGGCGACCAGGGGCCGCTTGCCCTCCAGGGTCACGGTCAGACAGGTGCCGGGCACCGGCTCGTCGCGGCGGGTGAGGAAGAGGCCGGACGGATCGGCGAGGCCCGTGATGCCCTCGTCGTGCAGCTCGAAGCAGCCGACCTCGTCGGTCGCCCCGTACCGGTTCTTGACGCCGCGCACCAGGCGCAGCCGGGCATGGCGGTCGCCCTCGAAGGAGAGAACCACGTCGACCAGGTGCTCCAGCAGCCGCGGCCCGGCGATGGCGCCGTCCTTGGTGACATGGCCGACCAGCAGCGTCGACATGCCGCGCTCCTTGGAGGCCCGGATCAGCGCCCCGGCGACCTCGCGGACCTGCGCCATCCCGCCGGGCGCGCCGTCGATCTCGGGGGAGGCCACCGTCTGCACCGAGTCCAGGACGAGCAGCGACGGCTTGACCGCGTCGAGGTGGGCGAGCACCGCCGACAGGTCGGTCTCCGCCGCCAGGTACAGGTTGTCGTTGATCGCCCGGATGCGGTCGGCCCGCATCCGGACCTGGGAGGCGGACTCCTCGCCGGTCACATACAGCGTGCGGTGCTCGCCGCTCGCCGCCTTGGCCGCGACGTCGAGCAGCAGCGTGGACTTGCCGACGCCCGGCTCGCCCGCGAGCAGCACGACGGCGCCGGGCACCAGACCGCCGCCCAGCACCCGGTCCAGCTCACCGACGCCGGTGGGGCGGGCGGTGGCCTGCCGGCTGTCGACCTGGCCGATGGGCAGCGCGGGGGTGGAGACGCGGCCCGCCGCCGTGGTCCGTACGGCGGGGGCGCCGCCGAACTCCTCGACCGTCCCCCACGCCTGGCACTCGGGACAGCGCCCGAGCCACTTCGCGGTGGTCCAGCCGCATTCGGTGCAGCGGTAGGACGGCCGGTCCTTCGCGGATTTCGTACGGGCAGCCATGGCGCCACCGTATAGGTGGGGTCGGACAGTGGTGCCGGGCGCGGTCCGGGGCCCGGCACCCTCGGGCCGGCGCAGGGGGCGGAATCGCAGATTCCTGTCCATTATCGCGCGATACGTTCATCCGAAAGGGTTAAATCTACTCAAGGAGCGCGGAGGGCCTGCCCGCTCTGCCTACGGTCGCAAGGTGACGAGCAGCAGGCTGGAGACCCCCACGAAGACCCCCGGCGCCCATCGGGGACAGCACCGCGCGCCCCACTCCTCGCACTCCTCGCCGAAGCAGCCGCCCGCCCGTTACGAGCCGCACCTCGACGGTCTGTTCACCTACTGCCTCTCCGTCCTCTGCGACCACGACGCCGCCACCGAGGCGCTCGGCGCAGTCCTGGCCCTCGCCGAGCGACAGGGCGGCCGCTGCCCGGCCGACGAGGAGGAACGTAAAACCTGGCTGTACGCCCTGGCCAGGTGGACGTGTCTGCGCCGGCTCACCGAGCAGAAGCAGGGCCGCCGCGCCCACCGCCGCCCCGAGCCCCCCCGGCCGCACCGCGGGCCCGCCGACGAGGACCGCCACACCCCGTCCGCCCCGGCGGCCCGCCCGGCACGGCGTACGCCCCACACCGCCCAGCCCCACACCGCCCAGCACGCCGCCGCTGCACCGAAGGCCCCCGCCCCTGCCGTCCCCGCCCCCGGCGCATCGGAGACGCCCGCCGCCGCCGAGGCGCACCGCCGGGAGCTGGCGCAGCTGGCCTGGCCCGAGGCGGCGGGCACCACCCCGGAGCAGCGCGAGGCGCTGGAGCTGGCCGTACGGCACGGGCTGAAGCCCCGCGCGGTCGCCGCCGTCCTCGGGCTCGACCCCACGAGCGCCCGGGAGCTGCTGGCCGGGGCCGCCTGCGAGGTGGAGCGCACCCGGGCCGCCCTTGCCGTCGTCGAGACGGGCAACTGCCCCACGGCCGGCCGGCTCACCGGTGACCACCGCGCGCTGCTCTCCGCCACCCTGCGCCGCGAGCTGGTGCGGCATGTGGACGACTGCCCGCGCTGCCGCCGGGCCGCCGAGCGGGCCGGAGCCGAGGGGCCCTGGCCGGGGAAAGCCGTCACGCCCGCCGCCGTTCTGGCGGTGGTCGAGGCGCCCCGCCCCTCCGCGTACGTGGCCATGCTCCAGGCGCAGAAGCATCAGAAGAATCGGTCCGCCACTCCGCGTTTCGACCGCGCGGGCTTCCCGATGGACCCGAAGGACCACGCCGCGCGCCGCGACCGGCTGCGCTCCCGGGTCATGACGACGACGGTCGTCGCCACGGTCGTCGCCGCCCCGGTCATCGCCCTGTGGTCCGCCTACCGGGGCGCGCCGCTCACCGGCGAGGGGCGCGACGGCTCGGCGGTCAGCGCCGCCGACGCGGACACCGGCGCATCGCAGACCCCGTACGCCCCGTACGAGAACGCGGGCAACGCCAGCCCCGACTCCGGCACCCGCTTCACGGACGGGGAGAGCCTTCCGGACGTCTCGGCCGAGATCATCAGCGTGGGTACGGACCCGGGCCGGGACACCGCCGGGCACGGCGCGGGCCGGCTCGCCGTCGAGGCCCGCGCCGACGGCTCCACGACCCTGATCACCCTGACCGCGTCGAAGGCGGGCCCGGTCTCCTGGTCGGCGGCCACCGGGCAGTCCTGGGTGCGTCTGAGCCGTTCCTCCGGGAAGCTCGCCGCCGGTGACAGCATCACGATCCGCGCCCTCGTGGACCACGCCCGCGAGCCCGCCGGCCCCTGGACCGCCCACATCACCCTCGCCCCCTCGGGCGCGGTCGTCGCCATACACGGATACGGGGCCAAGGCGCCGACCCCCGGGGCATCGCCGCGCCCCGGCCACCCGCACGGCAGCCTCCATCCGCGCCCGCCGGTCCCGGCCGACCCGACACCGACCTCGCCGGAGCCCTCCGAGCCGACCCCCGACCCGACGGACCCCACCCCGGCACCGACGGACCCGGACGAGCCGAGCCCCACCCAGGACCCGACCGGCTCCTCGGGCCCGCCCGCCCCGCCGAAGGGCCCGAGCACCCCGCCCCGCGCCGACTGACAGTGCCGACCGGCCGGGACGACTACTACGCGGGGTCCGCCGGATGCGGGGCCATCGGCAGCAGCGAGGAGAGCCGCTGCTCGCACAGCTCGGTCAGCCGCTCGTACCCCTCCTTGCCCATCAGCTCGATCAGCTCGGGCCGGTACGACACGTACACCGGCTCCCCGGCCCCGTGCGCGGAGGTCGCCGAGGTGCACCACCAGTGCAGGTCGTGGCCGCCAGGACCCCAGCCCCGCCGGTCGTACTCGCCGATCGACACCTGGAGCACGCGCGTGTCGTCGGGCCGGTCGATCCACTCGTACGTACGCCGCACCGGCAGCTGCCAGCACACGTCCGGCTTGGTCTCCAGCGGCTCCTTGCCCTCCCGCAACGCCAGGATGTGCAGCGAGCAGCCGGCGCCCGCCGGGAAACCGGGGCGGTTCTGGAAGATGCAGGAGCCCTGCCAGCGCCGCGTCTGGCGCTCCCCGTCGTCGTCGGTCTGGGTCCAGCCCGACTCCGTACCCACGTCGTGGAACTGCCACAGCTCCGGTGTGAGCCGGGCGACATGACCGGCCACCCGCTTCTCGTCGTCCTCGTCCGAGAAGTGGGCGCCCAACGTGCAGCAGCCGTCGTCCGCGCGGCCCGCCTGGATGCCCTGGCAGCCGCTGCCGAAGACGCAGGTCCACCTGGACGTCAGCCAGGTCAGGTCGCAGCGGAAGACCTGCTCGTCGTCGGCGGGGTCGGGGAACTCCACCCAGGCCCGCGCGAAGTCGAGATCCGTCTCGTCGGACGGATCGGGCTCCGCCGCTGCCGGCACCCGCATCTCCAGCTTCTCCGCGTGCTTGATGTCCGGCTCGCTGTCCGGCTTCTTCGTGGCTTTGCCCGGCTTCGCCTTTTTCGTCTTTGGCACGCGCCCAGAGTAAGTCCGCCGCCCGCAGTAGCGTTCCCCGTATGAGACTCGGAGTCCTCGACGTGGGGTCGAACACGGTTCATCTGCTGGTGGTGGACGCGCATCCGGGCGCCCGCCCGCTGCCCGCGCACTCGCACAAGGCGGAACTGCGTCTGGCCGAACTCCTCGACCGGGACGGGGCGATCGGCCCGCTCGGCGTGGACCGCCTGGTCGGGACGATCGCGGGCGCGCTCGACGCCGCCGAGGACAAGGGCTGCGAGGACGTCCTCGCCTTCGCCACCTCGGCCGTACGGGAGGCGAGCAACGCCGACCAGGTGCTGGCGCGGGTTCGCGACGAGACGGGCGTCGACCTCACGGTCCTCAGCGGCACGGAGGAGGCCCGGCTCACCTTCCTCGCCGCGCGCCGCTGGTTCGGCTGGTCGGCGGGCAAGCTGCTGGTCCTGGACATCGGCGGCGGCTCGCTGGAGATCGCGTACGGCATGGACGAGGAACCGGCCGCCGCCGTGTCGCTGCCGCTCGGGGCCGGGCGCCTCACCGCGGGCTGGCTGCCGGGCGATCCGCCGGACCCGGCCGAGGTGAAGGCGCTGCGCCGGCATGTGCGGGCGCGCATCGCCCGCAGCGTCGGCGACTTCACCCGCATCGGCCGCCCGGACCACGTCGTGGCCACCTCCAAGACCTTCAAGCAGCTCGCCAGGACCGCGGGCGCGGCGCGTTCCGGCGACGGCCAGGACGTGCAGCGCACCCTCAGCCGCAAGGCGCTGGAGGAGTGGGTGCCGAAACTGGCCGCGATGACGGTCGGGGACCGCGCGAACCTCCCCGGCGTCTCCGAGGGCCGCTCCGCGCAGCTGCTGGCCGGGGCACTGGTCGCGGAGGGCGCTATGGACCTGCTGGACGTGGACGAGCTGGAGATCTGCCCCTGGGCGCTGCGCGAGGGCGTGATCCTGCGCCGCCTGGACCACCTGCCGTCCGAGAAGGACGCGGCCCCGAGCTGAGCGCCGCCCCGGACGGCCCCCGCCGCCATGGCCCTTCTCACTTTCCGCCGCACTCCCTCGGCGGGGCGCACCGCTGCCCGTACGCTGTCTGCGTGGCAGAACCAGTGGTGCGCGTCCCGGATGCGAAGGTCGCCCTGTCGACGGCCTCGGTCTATCCGGAGTCGACGGCGACGGCCTTCGAGATCGCCGCGCGCCTGGGGTACGACGGCGTCGAGGTCATGGTCTGGACCGACCCGGTCAGCCAGGACATCGAGGCCCTGCGCCGGCTCTCCGACTACCACCAGGTGCCGATACTCGCCGTGCACGCGCCCTGTCTGCTGATCACCCAGCGGGTCTGGTCCACCGACCCGTGGGTCAAGCTCCAGCGGGCGCGCGCCGCCGCCGAGAAGCTCGGCGCGTCGACGGTCGTCGTCCACCCCCCGTTCCGCTGGCAGCGCAACTATTCGCGCGACTTCGTCACGGGGATCTGGCGGATGGCGGACGAGACGGACGTGCGGTTCGCGGTCGAGAACATGTACCCGTGGCGCTACCGGGACCGCGAAATGCTCGCGTACGCCCCCGACTGGGACGTCACCAACGACGACTACCGCCACTTCACCGTCGACCTGTCGCACACCGCGACCGCGCGTACGGACGGCATGGCCATGGTCGACCGGATGGGCGACCGGCTCGCCCACGTCCACCTCGCCGACGGCAAGGGCTCCAACAAGGACGAGCACCTGGTGCCCGGCCGGGGCGACCAGCCCTGCGCCGAACTGCTGGAGCGGCTGGCCGGTTCCGGCTTCGAGGGCCATGTGGTCATCGAGGTCAACACCCGCCGCGCGATGTCCACCGCCGAACGCGAGGCCGACCTCGCCGAAGCGCTCGCCTTCACCCGCCTGCACCTGGCCTCCTCTTCTCCCTCTCCCTCCTCCGAGCAGGCCCCCCGCCGATGACCCCGGACGCGCCGGGCCCGGCCCCCAGGCGCCGCGGCCGCCCCGCCCGCGCCGCGTCGGACACCGGCCCCGACGCCCGCACCCGCATCCTGGAGGCCGCCCGCACGGAGTTCGCCGAGCGCGGCTACGACAAGACGTCGGTCCGGGGCATCGCACGGGCGGCCGGCGTGGACGCCGCGCTGGTCCACCACTACTTCGGCACAAAGGACGAGGTCTTCGCCGCCGCGATCGAGCTGTCCTTCGAGCCCGCCCTGGCGGCCCCCGAGATCCTGGACGGCGACACCCAGGACATCGGCGAGCGCCTGGCCCGCTACTTCATCGCCGTCTGGGAGAACCCGGCCTCCCGCGCCCCCCTCCTGGCCGTCCTCCGCTCGGCCGTCACCCACGAGGCAGCGGCGACGGTCCTGCGCACCTTCGTCCTGAGCCGCCTTCTCAACCGCATCGCCTCCCAGCTGAACGCCCCGGACGCCACGTTCCGCGCCGAACTGGCCGCGTCACACATGGTGGGCATCGCGATGCTGCGCTACGTGGTGAAGGCGGAACCCCTGGCGTCGACGGACCCGGAAAAAATCATCAGAACCGTAGCCCCGACGTTGCAGAGCTACCTGGCACCGCCCACCTGAACATTCCAGCCCCTCCGGCGCTTGAGCCCCTTCCCGTCCCTCCGGCGCTTTCCCCTCCAGCCTCGCCGGCGCCTGAGGCGCGGGGCCCGGGGCGGAGCCCCGAAAACCCAGCCCCTCCGGCGCCTGAGGCGCGGGGCCCGGGGCGGAGCCCCGAAAACCCAGCCCCTCCGGCGCTTGAGGAGCGGGGTCCGGGGCAGCGCCCCGGTTACGGGAAGGGGCGGGTAGGGGACAAGGCCCGCCGCAGGCGCACCGCAGGCGCACGGCAACACCCCACCCCACCCCGCCCCCACCCCCCGAACAGACGTCCCGCATACCGGACACCCCGTCCACATCCTGGCACCAAGGGCGTACGCTCAAGAACAGTCTTCGATGTAGAAGGAGCGAAGAGACGATGCCCACGCTGAGGTCCCGCACTGTCACCCACGGCCGCAACATGGCCGGCGCCCGAGCCCTCATGCGGGCCTCCGGCGTAGCGAGCGAGGACATCGGCAAGCCGATCATCGCCGTCGCCAACTCCTTCACCGAGTTCGTCCCCGGCCACACCCACCTCGCCCCCGTCGGCCGCATCGTCTCCGAGGCGATCAAGGCGGCGGGCGCGGTGCCCCGCGAGTTCAACACCATCGCGGTGGACGACGGAATCGCCATGGGCCACGGCGGCATGCTCTACAGCCTGCCCTCCCGCGACCTCATCGCCGACAGCGTCGAGTACATGGTCGAGGCCCACTGCGCCGACGCCCTCATCTGCATCTCGAACTGCGACAAGATCACCCCGGGCATGCTGATGGCCGCGATGCGCCTGAACATCCCGACCGTCTTCGTCTCCGGCGGCCCGATGGAGGCCGGCAAGGCCACCCTGGTCGACGGCACCGTCCGCAAGCTCGACCTGGTCAACGCGATCAGCGACGCCGTCGACGAGAGCATCTCCGACGAGGACATCCTCCGTATCGAGGAGAACGCCTGCCCCACCTGCGGCAGCTGTTCAGGCATGTTCACGGCCAACTCGATGAACTGCCTGACCGAGGCCCTCGGCCTCTCCCTCCCCGGCAACGGCTCGGTCCTCGCCACGCACACCGCCCGCAAGGCGCTGTACGAGGAGGCGGGCCGCACGGTCGTGGAGATCACCAGGCGCTACTACGAGCAGGACGACGAGACGGTCCTGCCGCGCTCCATCGGCACCCGCGCCGCGTTCGAGAACGCGATGGCGCTGGACATCGCGATGGGCGGGTCCACGAACACGATCCTGCACCTGCTCGCCGCCGCGCAGGAGGCCGAGCTGGCCTACGACCTCGACGACATCGACGAGGTCTCGCGCCGCGTCCCGTGCCTCTCGAAGGTCGCCCCCAACGTGGCCCCCGGCGGCACGTACTACATGGAGGACGTGCACCGGGCCGGCGGCATCCCCGCCCTGCTCGGCGAGATGCACCGGGGCGGGCTGCTCAACGAGGACGTGCACGCGGTGCACTCCGACTCCCTCGCCGAGTGGCTGAAGGACTGGGACGTCCGCGGCGGATCGCCGTCCGCCGAGGCCGTCGAGCTGTGGCACGCGGCCCCCGGCTGCGTCCGCTCCGCGACCGCCTTCTCGCAGTCGGAGCGCTGGGACACCCTCGACCTGGACGCGGCCGGCGGCTGCATCCGGGACGTGGCGCACGCGTACTCCAAGGACGGCGGCCTCGCGGTCCTCAAGGGGAACATCGCCGAGGACGGCTGCGTCGTGAAGACGGCCGGCGTGGACGAGTCGATCTGGACCTTCGAGGGCCCGGCGGTCGTCTGCGAGTCGCAGGAGGAGGCCGTCGACAAGATCCTCCGCAAGGAGATCACGCACGGCGACGTCGTCGTCATCCGCTACGAGGGCCCGCGCGGCGGCCCCGGCATGCAGGAGATGCTCTACCCGACCTCGTTCCTGAAGGGCCGGGGCCTGGGCAAGAGCTGCGCACTCGTCACGGACGGCCGCTTCTCCGGCGGTACGTCGGGACTGTCCATCGGCCACGCCTCGCCCGAGGCGGCCTCCGGCGGCACGATCGCGCTCGTCGAGGACGGCGACCGCATCCGGATCGACATCCCGAACCGCTCGATCGACCTGCTCGTCTCCGACGCCGAGCTGGCCACCCGCCGCGAGGTGCTGAACGGCGAGTACGCGCCGAAGAACCGCGAGCGCAAGGTCTCGGCCGCGCTGCGCGCGTACGCGGCGATGGCGACGAGCGCGGACCGCGGCGCCGTCCGCGACGTCTCGAAGCTGGGCTGAACCGCGGTGTGCGGCCCCTGCCGGTGCGGGGGCCGCACTCACCGCGCGCCGGGACCGTCCCCGGCTTTGGGATACTCGACCTCGTGAGCGAGAACAGCGAGACCCCCGACGTCACGGCTTCCGGCCCGTCCGAGCCCGCGGCGGCCTCCGCCGGCACCCCCGCGGCGCCGCAGGGCCCGCAGCCCGAGCCCCTTCGCTTCTTCGGCACCACCTGGGTCGGCCACGACGGCCACTACGGGCTCCGCCGCGCCGGGGCCGCCGTCGGCTCGCTCGCCGCCGCCGTCGCCTCCTGCTTCGTCCTGCGCTTCGCCTACCAGGGCCTGGAGATCGCCGACATCGGCGGCTTCGCCAACATGCTGGTGGTCCTGATGTTCGCCGTGTGCAGCGCGATCGCCTTCCGCAAGACCTGGGAGGGCTTCAGCCGCCGCCCGGCCGACCCGGCCCGCGAGGACACGCTGCGCGGCCTGAAGGCCATCGGCTTCGTAGGCTCGCTGCTCGCGTACTTCTTCCGTACGTTGACCGAGGCACCGGGCGAGAAGCTGAGGCGTACGGAGTACGAGGAGGCCCAGGTCCGGTACGCGAAGCGCCGCTCGGCCCGCACCGGCAATCCGGCGGCCCGCAGGAAGAAGGGCCGTCGCGGCTGACTGCGTCCCTGGTGGGGGGCACGATGGCCCCATGACCCCGACACAGTCTCCGGACACCACTCCGAACCACTTGTCCGCACCTTCGCGCGCCCTGTCCTTCGACCGGGCCGCCGCCCAGTACGCCGCCGCCCGCCCCGGCTACCCGGACGCGCTTCTCGACGCGGTCGAGGACCTCACCGGCCGCCCTCTGCGAGGAGCCCGCACCCTCGACGTGGGCGCCGGCACCGGCATCTCGACCCGCCGCCTCCATGACCGCGGCGCCCGGATCGTCGCCGTCGAACCGGGGCCCGGCATGGCCGCCGAACTGCGCCGGGCCCTTCCGGACGTCCCGCTCGTGCGCGGCGACGGCAACCGGCTGCCCTTCGCGTCCGCCTCCGCCGACCTGATCACGTACGCCCAGTCCTGGCACTGGACCGACCCGGCCCGCTCGGCCGCCGAGGCCCGGCGCATCCTGCGGCCGGGCGGCGCGCTCGCCCTCTGGTGGAACGTCGCGGACCATACCGTCCCGTGGGTCGCCGACCAGGACGCACGGCTCCGCCGCTTCTTCCGCGTCGAGGCGCGTGTCGACGACCGCAGCGCCCACGGCTCGGCCGTACAGGACCGCGACCTGCCGCCGGACCTCGACTTCACGCACCGGCGCATCCCGTGGACCCGACGCGTCCGCCTCGCCACCCACATCGACAACCTCGGCAGCCACTCCGCGTTCCTGACCATCGGCGATGATGCGGCCCGGCAGTTCCTCGCCGAGGAGCGGGCCCGGCTCGCGTCGGATTTCCCCGACGGCACGGTCGAGGAGGCGTACGTCGTCGAGCTGAGCGTGGCCGTGCGCTGAGGCGGCCGCACCCGTCCCTTGACGAGGGCGCCCGGCCGTAACAATATTCATCACATGATGAATTCTTCGGGCGTCGCCGTCGAGGCCCGTGGCCTCACCGTCCAACGAGGCAGCCGCACGGTTCTCAGGGGCCTCGACTTCACCATCGAACCCGGCAGGATCACCGGCCTCCTAGGGCCGTCCGGCTGCGGCAAATCCACCCTGATGCGCGCCGTCGTCGGCACCCAGGCCAAGGTCACCGGCACCCTCCGGGTCCTGGGCAGCCCCGCCGGCCACCCCGCCCTCCGCCCCCGCGTCGGGTACGTCACCCAGGCGCCCTCCGTCTACACCGACCTCACCGTCCGGCAGAACCTCGACTACTTCGCGTCGATCCTCCGGCCGGGCCGCAAACACCGCGACGCCCGCCGCGCCGCCGTCACCCGCGCGCTCACCGAGGTGGACCTGGCCAGCCACGAGGACGCCCTGGCCGGCACCCTCTCCGGCGGCCAGCGCACCCGGGTCTCGCTCGCCGTCGCCCTGCTCGGCACCCCCGACCTGCTCGTCCTCGACGAACCCACGGTCGGCCTGGACCCCGTCCTGCGCCGCGACCTGTGGCAGCTGTTCCACACCCTCGCCGCCGAACGCTCCACGACGCTCCTCATCTCCTCCCACGTCATGGACGAGGCCGAGCGCTGCCACCGGCTCCTCCTGATGCGCGAGGGCGAGATCCTCGCCGATGACACCCCGCAGGCGCTGCGTACCGCAGCCGGCACCGACACCGTCGAGGAGGCCTTCCTCCACCTGGTCGACGCGGCCGCCACCCGCGAGGAGAACGCCCGATGAGCACCCCGGCTGCCGCCAACACCACCGCCACCGCGCCCCTGAGCGCGGCCCGCACCCTCGCCACCGCCGCACGCGTCCTGCGCCAGCTCGCCCACGACCCCCGCACGGTCGCGCTGCTCCTGCTGATCCCGGTCCTCATGATCACGTTGTTGCGGTACGTCTTCGACGGCAGCCCGCAGACCTTCGACTCGATCGGGGCCTCGCTGCTCGGCATCTTCCCGCTGATCACTATGTTCCTGGTGACCTCGATCGCCACCCTGCGCGAACGCACCTCCGGCACCCTGGAGCGCCTCCTCGCCATGCCGCTCGGCAAGGGCGACCTGATCGCCGGTTACGCGCTCGCCTTCGGGGCCGTCGCCGTCCTCCAGTCCCTCCTGGCCACCGCCCTGTCGGTGTGGGCGCTCGGTCTGGACGTGACCGGGTCGCCGTGGCTGCTGCTCCTGATCGCCCTGCTCGACGCGCTGCTCGGCACGGCACTCGGCCTGTTCGTCTCGGCGTTCGCGGCTTCCGAGTTCCAGGCGGTCCAGTTCATGCCGGCCGTGATCTTCCCGCAGTTGCTGCTCTGCGGACTGTTCGTCCCCCGCGACCGCATGGCCCCGTTCCTGGAGGTCATCTCGGACGTCCTGCCCATGTCGTACGCCGTGGACGGCATGAACGAGGTCGTCCACCACCCCGACGTCACCGGCGACTTCGTCCGCGACGTGCTGATCGTGGCGGGCTGCGCCCTGCTCGTCCTGGCCCTCGGCGCGGCCACCCTCCGCCGCCGCACCACCTGAGGGTTCGGTCCGACGGGGCGGTGCGAGGATGGCGCCGACGAGCACTGAGCACCGTGCACAGCGAGCACCGCCCGGAGGGTGAACGGCATGACCCAGACAGTTGCAGTCCTCGGCACCGGCAAGATCGGCGAGGCCCTGCTCAGCGGAATGATCCGGGCCGGCTGGCGCCCGGCGAACCTGCTGGTCACCACGCGCCGCTCGGACCGGGCCGCCGAGCTGCGCGACCGTTACGGCGTCGACGCCGTCACCAACGCCCAGGCCGCCGAGCGCGCCGACATCCTCATCCTCGCGGTCAAGCCCCAGGACATGGGCCGCCTCCTGGACGAACTGGCCCCGCACCTCGACGCCGACCGCCTGGTCATCAGCGCGGCGGCCGGTATCACGACCGCCTTCATCGAGGACCGCCTCAGCGCCGGCACCCCCGTCGTCCGCGTCATGCCGAACACCCCCGTCCTGGTCGATGAGGGCATGTCCGTCATCTCGGCGGGCAGCCACGCCACCACCGAGCACCTCGCCACGGCGGAGGCGATCTTCGGCGGGGTGGGCAAGACCCTGCGCGTCCCCGAGTCCCAGCAGGACGCGGCCACCGCCCTGTCCGGTTCGGGCCCCGCGTACTTCTACTTCCTGGTCGAGGCGATGACGGACGCCGGCATCCTGCTCGGCCTGCCCCGCGCCCAGGCCCACGACCTCATCGTCCAGGCCGCGATCGGCGCCGCCGTGATGCTCCGCGACAGCGGCGAGCACCCGGTCAAGCTCCGTGAGGCCGTCACCAGCCCGGCCGGCACCACCATCAGCGCCATCCGCGAACTGGAGAACCACGGCGTACGCGCCGCCCTCATCGCCGCCCTCGAAGCGGCCCGCGACCGCAGCCGCGAGCTCGCCTCCGGCAACGGCTGACCCGGCCCGCAGCCCCCGGCGGAGCCGGGGGTTGACACGGCCCCCGCGCATCCGTAGTGTGCTCCGAGTTGTCCGACGTGAGCGCCGACTCCGGTCGGTCCCCGGACAACCATTCCGCAGTAACCACAGCAAGCAGGCGACAGTTGTCGCATGTCTTGGTGTGCGCATGTGCGAAATGAGGAATCCGCGTTCGAAGGAACGCGACCCCGATTAGCGTCGGGGCCCTGGATTCCGCTAATGTCTCACTCGTCGGAACGGCCCAACAGCCGCGAGGACAAGCCCCACTGACTGGGAATCAGGCCCGAAAGGATCTGATAGAGTCGGACTCGCCGGAAAGGGAAACGCGAAAGCGAAGAACTGGAAAGCGAAAAAGCAGGGCCCGCTTCGACCGGGAATCGGACACGAAAGAGTCTGATAGAGTCGGAAACGCAAGACCGAAGGGAAGCGCCCGGAGGAAAGCCCGCGAGGGTGAGTACAAAGGAAGCGTCCGTTCCTTGAGAACTC
>NZ_SSBK01000062.1 GCF_004795035.1 Streptomyces sp. A0958 | reverse complement strand
TCTCCACCGGGCCGACCTCGGTCGTCACCGTCTTGGACCGGTGACCGTTGCGGTAGTTCTCCCGACCGCCCTCGGCCCGCTCGCCGGGCTCATGCCCGAGGTGGTCGGTCAGCTCGCCCTCCAGCGCCGACTCCAGCACTTTGCGCGTGAGCTCCGCCAGGAGGCCGCCCTCACCGGTCAGCTTCACTCCGCCGGCCTCGGCCCGAGCCACCAGCTCGGCAACCAGACCGTCATCCACAGCATCCAGCGCACTCACGGCGGCCTCCCCGGCCTCGATGTCACTCACCACGTCAGTCATCAACTGCCGCTTCCAGCTCGGGAGTTACACCGCTCACCGTACAGACCCCCGGGCCGATATCTACGCCGACACACGTCTCCGGAGGCGCCGACAACATCCCGTGCACCGACGGGCGCACGGGATGTTGTCGGGGTTCTCACATGAATTCCCGTGTCCGGAATCCGTCGCGGGTCGGTCCGTCAGTTCTCTGCACGCTTATCCGGCAGCAGCCTCGTGAGGGCTCAGGCCCTTCCTGGGCGCGCGTGTCAGGAAACGAACGCGGTGTAGGTGCTGGTGGTGAGGCCGGAGAAGGTGATGAGCTGGCGTGGCTTGAGGCAGGTGAACGCCGCGTGCATGCCGATGCCGGCGACAACGGCGTACGGCGCGGACTCCGGGACGAGGAGGGCCGGGGGGAGAGCGAGTTCCGCGGTGATGGCGGCGGCCGCGGCGAGCCGCCAGGTGCGGATGTTCGACTCGGTGAGGTTGCCCCAGCGGCGGCGTACGACGGCGGGATCAACGTTCAAGCCGCAGTGACACCCGTACCTGCGCATTGTCGTCGCGATCAAGGAACAGGCCCGCCCCGTTCACGCTGGTGAGGTAGGGAACGCGCACACCTGTACCGAGAACCTTCGGCTCACCTGTGCGGGCTGTCAGATCCAGCTCCGCGATGACCGCTTCCGATTTGCTGGCCCCCGAATTCTCCAGGACCGCCCCGTACGCCGTGCCGTCATCACGGATCGCGGCGAGGGCGATCGTCTTGCGATTGCCATCGCCTGCCAGGCAGATGCCCTTGCCCAGCTTCAGGTCGAAGACGACAGGGCCGGCCGCCACGTATCGGCCGTCCGGCGAAGCAACCATGGAGTAGACGTGCGCTTCATCGGATTCGACGACATCAGACGCACAGGTCATGCTGGCCCGGAGGCGCCCCGTTCGCAGGTCGTGCACCGACCACAGCGGATCGTTCCATGCGCCGAACGTGCCACCCGTTGACCAACCGACGAGCACCTTGCCGTCGGCGACACCATAGGCGTCTCCATTCCAGGAACCGACGAGCCCTGTCGTCGCTTTGAGTCCGCGCGGGCGCACGTCGTCGCTGAACCAGCGGCCGGGGATGCCGAAACCTCCGGTACCCATGACAACCAGCGGGCCGTCAGGCGTGGCGGCCATTACGCGGGTGCTGGAACACGCCACCGCCGATCGGCACTGGGAAAGCATCCCGTTCGGCTTCTTGTACATGTCGACCTTCCCGGTCGCCACATCAACCGCCGCCGCCAGAGGGAAATGAGTCTTGCTCCCGCCCCAGGCGACGAGGACCCGCCCGCCGGTCGTCCTCACGCGCACGTCCCCGGGGTCCGTCGTGACGGGGACATCGATCTCCCGCAGCGGCTTGACCGAGGTTCCCGAGGCGTCGGCGGCGTACACGGCAAGCCGCACCACCTCCGCTCCTTCGTGGAGAGAGTCCTTGCCCCGTAGTCCGTGCGCGTACGCAAGCACGTACTCACGCCCGTCCTGCTCTACCGCCGTCACATCGGGGATTTCCCCCCAGACACCGGACTCCGCATCCCCTTCCGCGCCATCGAAGGGTGTGGGCGGGTTCCACGGCGCGGAGATCCAGAGGTCCTTGCCGGTGTCGGCCGCCTTCGCCTCGACGCTGTAGCCCTGCGAGCCGCCGTGCAACATGGCAATCACACCGGAGTGCGGCGCGGCGGTCACGGGAATCGTTCGCACGGCGTCTGGAACCCAGTTCAATACCGCGTCCCAGCCTTTGGCAGGGTCGTAGGCCGGCGGCACGTCCAGCTTCGCGAGCGGCTTCGTCTCCTGGCTCGGCTGAGTGCCCGGGTTCCTGCCCTGATCGAGATGGTCGCCGCTACCTCCGCTACAGCCCGCCAGCAGGGTTGCCGCTACGAAGACCCCGCCCACCGACGCCGCCAGGCGCATACTGTTCTCCCCCTCGCCCCGGGGCGCCCCTTGCGGGCGCCCGTGATCAAACGCTCGGCGACGCTACCAGGGGCGACTACAAATCCTCCTGGTCCGATCACTCTCTGCTTGCCACTGGCGGCCCATCCACCTGGCCTTCTGCCCGAGTCCATCGAATCTGCGGCGTCGGACCGGACCCAGTAATTGGCTGATGAAGACTGTTGTATGGCGAGGAGCCGACGGTACCGGGCGAAGTGCGACTGGGCTGTACGGCGGGTGCTCTGAAGGTGCTCGGTGCGCTGGCGGGGCTCTCCTCCGCTCCCGCTCGCCACCGGCCGATCGGCGCTGCTTCCGCCCCATGAAGAAGTGTCCTGCTCAACCTCGGGACAAGAGGGGGCTGATCCGACAATCATGGTCGGACCCCACCACCCCACCGGCCTCGGAGGAATCCAACCGTCATGCCCCTGAGCAGCACCAACCCGCTCGCGTTCCGAGCGGTTCTCACCGTGCCGCACACCGAGAACGCCCTCGGTGACGTTCGTCGCTTATGCGCCCAGTGGCTGGGTCGCAAGTTCGGTGCAGCGCCTCTTGCGTCGGGCCACCATCACCTCGACGACGAGTCGGTGCTCACCAACCAAGCGGCGTACCTCGCGGATGGCGCCGAGCACGCCCTGCGGATTCAGTTGCGTGAGGACAGGGACACGGCGACGTGGCGTACCACGGTCACCGCTGCCGTGTTCGAGGACACCTCCGCGCTCGTCTCGGTCGACCTGGAGGCCTTCCGTAACGGTGACGCGCAGATATCTCCGGGCCGGCCAGGCCTCATTCCGGATCTCGTACGGGACCTCAAGCCCACCGACGGTATGGCCCCGCTCGCCCTCGGCCCCCAGGACATACGCGCTGACGACGTCGATGTCCTCATCGACATTCTCTGCGACCCGGGCCGCCGCATGCCGGTTCTCGTGGCGGCCAATCCGCTGCGCGCCGACGAGCTGTGGTCGAGAAGGATGAATAAGGCGATGTCGCAGAGCGCCGGCTTCGCCACGCTGTATCTGCTCGTCGACCCCGAGGCGGTCGACGCGTTCCGGCTGGCGATCGGCGAGCATCACCGCGTCGCACCCGGCGCGGTACGAACGTTCCTCCCAGAAGTCGATCCGGCCTGGCCGACGGACGGCTCGCGCCACCGGTACATCACGATGGCCCGCATGAGCAATGCGCGGGACGTGGCCTGGTTCGGGCTCGCCCGCAGGATTCAGCAGATCGCGGCCGAGGCCCCTCTCCCGGATGCCCTGCGGCACCTGGCACTCCCGGATCAAGCCGTTCAGCGCCGCAGGGTACGAGAGGACGCACTGGCGGCCGTACGGCCAGGCGACGAGCTGACCGGGCTGCGCGCCGATGTCGCCGAGCTCAAGGAGCTGCTCGCGCAGGCGGACGAGGAGATCAAGGAGGCGGTACGCACCGCCGAGTTGTCGGCGCGCACCGTGGCCTCGTTGGAGGAGCAGCGCCGTGTCGCCGTCGAGCAGGGGCGGCTGGACCTGGAGGACGCCTTCGCTGCCCTGGACGAAGCGGAGCGTGCCCGGGCTGAAGCGGATGTGCTGCGGCGTCGGCTGCGCGAGGCAGGCCGGTACGAGGAGACCGTCGTCGCGACCCCGCCCCCGGGGGCACCGGATTCATTCGAAGAGCTCTGGGAACGTCTGGGCGTCTTCGAAGGCATCCTGGTCACGGCGGACAAGGACAAGGCACTGGAGCTGGACGAGGGCGACAGGGCACGCGTCTGGGCTGCGAAGGCGTGGAACGCGCTTCGGTCCCTCGACTCCTATGCCCAGGCCGCCAAGGACGACTTCAGGGGCGGCTTCTACCAGTTCTGTACGTCAGATCGTGCCGGGGCCGTGATCTGGCCGCTCAAGCAGTACGCATCGGGTGAGACCGAAACCACAATGCAAAAGTGGGGTAGGGAGCGGATATTCCCGGTCCCCAAGGCTCTCCATGATTCGAAGCTTATGGAGATGACGGCCCATTTGAAGCTCGGATCCAAAGGCAGCACCTCGCCAAGGATCTACTTTCTGGACGACACCCAAGGCATGACTGGCCAGGTGGTCGTGGGTTACGTCGGGCCGCACTTGACCAACACTAAAACATAGCCTTCGCGCTGTGGCGTTTCCACACGCATTTCCGGAGGCGCCGATAACATCCCGTGGGCCTGTGGGCACACGGGATGTTATCGGGGTTCTCACACGAATTCCCGTGTCCGGAATCCGTCGCGGGTCGGTCCGTCAGTTCTCTGCACGCTTATCCGGCAGCAGCCTCGCGAGGGCTCAGGCCCTTCCTGGGCACGCGTGTCAGGAAACGAATGCGGTGTAGGTGCTGGTGGTGAGGCCGGAGAAGGTGATGAGTTGGCGTGGCTTGAGGCAGGTGAACGCCGCGTGCATGCCGATGCCGGCGACAACGGCGTACGGCGCGGTCTGCGGGACGAGGAGGGCCGGGGGGAGAGCGAGTTCCGCGGTGATGGCGGCGGCTGCGGCGAGTTGCCAGGTGCGGATGTTCGACTCGGTGAGGTTGCCCCAGCGGCGGCGTACGGCGGCGGGGACGGCGTACTGGCCGCGCTGGTGCGGGAGCTGGTCCTTGACCTGTCCGTAGACGTGGACCCACTGGGCGAGGTACAGGCCGGTGCGGAACTGGGGCGAGCGGAGTTTCTGCCAGGCGGAGTTCCAGTAGATGTCGGTGGTGATCAGCACGAGGAGGCACTGCGACCAGGTGTTCGCGGTGCTCGGGGTGTGGCTGATGTGCAGGCCGTGGCCGAGGTCCCCGGCGAGCAGGAGGCAGGCGCCGGTGAGCAGGGTGTAGCGGATCGCGTTGGGGCTGCGGAGGTAGAGCAGTTCCATTCCGGCGCCGGCCAGGACGGCGAGCAGAGCGATCCGGGGTGCGTATCCGGCGGCCAGGGCGAGGGCGGCGGCGGTGCGGAGCAGGAGCGCGGGCCGGTAGATCGCGGCGAGGCGGCGGGCCCGGTCCGGTCCGTAGCGCTGTTCGGCGAGGTGGAGGCTGAGCGAGCCGGGGGCGAAGCGGTGCCAGCCGCCCTGCCCGATCGCGAGGGCGAAGCGTGCGGTGAGGACGGTGCCGAACAGGATGCGGAAGGTCTGGAGGCGGCCGGGGTCGGTGGGGGTGGTGAATCCGGAGGTGAGGGCGTCAAAGAACCACACGGCCGGCCTTCACCTCGATCTGCTGCTCGCCGCGGTGGGTCAGGAGGCGGCCGGTTCCGTCGATGCTCCGGTAGCGGCCGGTGCGGGTGAGGTGGTCGCAGATGGTCTGGAGCTGGGGCGGGCCGAGGATGAAGCTGCCGGGCGAGAGGAAGTCGTAGACGTTGACCGGTTCGGTGTGTCCGTCGGCGGTGGTGCCGGTGAGCGAGACGACGGTGAAGGTCGCGCGGCAGAACATCTTCCAGCGCAGCCAGCGGCCGGGCCGGGTGGTGAAGGCGATGATCATCCAGGCGGTGAGGGCGAGGGTGGCGGCGATCCGGCAGGCGGGCAGGACTAATTCGGGCATGGGTGGGACCTCCGTGTCGGGAGGGTGAGAAGCAGGGGCCGGGTCCCGGGGTTGCGGGGCTCGGGGTCAGTGCTCGGGCTTGGGGGGCCGCTGCATGAGGGCGGCGGCGGCCTGGTCCAGGGTCAGCTTTCCGAGGAGCAGTGCGGACATGACCTCGGTGATGGGCATCTCGACGCCGTGGTCGTGGGCCAGGGCGAGGATCGACTGCGCGGACTTGACGCCTTCGGTCGTCTGGCGGGTCGCGGCGGTGGCTTCGGTGACGCTCATGCCCTGGCCCAGGTGGAGGCCGAAGCTGCGGTTGCGGGAGAGGGGCGAGGAGCACGTCGCGATGAGGTCGCCGACCCCGGAGAGCCCGGCGAGGGTGGCCGGCTGGGCGCCCATGGCCACGGCCAGGCGGTTCGTCTCGGCGAGGCCGCGGGTGATGAGCATGGCCTCGGCGTTGTGGCCCAGGCCCATGCCGGAGGCGATGCCGACGGCGAGCGCGATGACGTTCTTCACCGCGCCGCCCAGCTCGCACCCGGTCACGTCTGTTCCGGTGTAGGGGCGGAAGTACGGGGTGTGGCAGGCCGCCTGGACGCGACGGGCGACCTGTTCGTCCGTGCAGGCGATCGTCGCGGCCGCGGGCTGGCCGGCCATGATCTCGCGGGCGAGGTTGGGGCCGGAGAGGACCGCGACCCGTTCCTGGGGCAGGCCGGTTACGTCCGTGATCACCTGGGAGGCCCGCAGCCCGGTGCCGAGCTCGATGCCCTTCATCAGGGACACGACCACCGTGCCCGAGCCGATGAGCGGGGCCCAGGCGGCCAGGCTGGTGCGCAGGGACTGCGCGGGGATGGACAGCACGAGGAAGTCCGCACCGTCCAGGGCGGTCGCCGGGTCGGTGGTGGCCGTCATCGTGTGGGGCAGCTCGACGTCCGGGAAGTAGCCCGGGTTGTGGTGCTTGTTGTTGATGCTTTCGGCGATCTCGTCGCGCCGGGCGTGCATGACGACGCTGGTCCCGGCGTCCGCGAGGATCTTCCCGACGGCCGTGCCCCAGGACCCGGCCGAGAACACCGCCGCGCGGGCAGGGTGCGGTTGCTGGGTCACTGCTGGGTCCTTCCGGTGGGCCGGTCGCCGGGGCGGCGCTCTGGCCTGGTCATCGTATCGGCCGCCCCCTGCAAGGCTGGTTCGTGCGGGAGGCGGCGCAGGGTGAGCAGCACCGCCCGGCGCCCGCGCAGCCTCGGCAGGGTCTGCTCCGCCTCGCGGAGCATGCGCTCGGCTGGGACGTCGCCGAGCTCGTGGCGCAGCTGGTCGGCGTGCTGGATCCACAGCCGGTACAGCCGTTCCCACATCGCGGGTTCGCCCGGCCGGTCGTCCAAGTGCTCCTGGACCAGGCCGGCCGCCGCGACCTGACGGTGCCACTGGGGTTCCGCGCCTCGGCGCAGGGCCCGGGTGACGACCAGGCGGCCGCCGGGCTCCAGGATGCGGGCGAGCTCCACCAGTGCGGCGCCCCGGTCGGTGGCCCGGCCGAGGACGTCCACGCACACGATGCCCTGGGCGTGCCCGGTGGGCAGGCCCGTGTTCTCCAGCTCGGCGGTGCGGAAGACGGCGTGGTCGGCGCGGGCGCCCAGGAACTGGTCGCGGCGCGCGGTGGCCTGGCCGACGGCTTCCGGGGAGAGGTCGAAGCCGTCGACGCGGACGCCCAGTGCGCGCGCCAGCCACAAGCCGATGCCGCCGGTGCCGCACCCGGCGTCGACCAGGCGCCGCCCCGGGCGCAGTCGCAGGCGGGTGGTCAGCAGCCCGAGCAGGTGCCAGTCGCAGGAGCTGGAGGCGCCGACCTCGACCGGGTAGTCCTCGCCCATCGCGGCGGCGTAGAGGTCGGCGACCAGGCCGGTGCCCGCCCGGGCGCGGTAGAACGCGTCGTACTGCGACCACCTGGTGCCGGCGGCGTGGTCGAGAGCTGTGCGGGAGGTGTTCATCGGGGCATCGACCTTCTGATCCGGGAGCGGGTGCCGGGGCAGATGACCTGCACGGCGTGGACGGGGTGGTCCGGGCCGCTCAGGTCGAGGGCGGCCGGCTCGTGCCCGGTGACGTACTCGACGCGGCGGGCGACAGCTGCGACCTGGGCGGCGAATCCCCCGCCGGGGCGGGCGAAGTGGGAAGTGGCCTGCGGCCACGGCATGAGCCGGACCGGCCGGACCGGCCGGGCCGGGCGGCGGCCGGGCGCGGGAGCGAAGTGTGCGGGGTCGGTGGGCAGATCGTCGCGCATGCCGGAGATAGCGGTCAGCCGCGACTGCGCCGCCTCCGTCAGGGCCCGTGACAGGGCGATCTCCGGAACGGTATGACAGCCGCCCCCGGCGAACACGACGCCGGGGTGGTCCGGGGAGGGGAGATAGGCCACGCACACCGGCAGGTCGTACGGTCCGACAACGAGCGCCGCCTCCGGGACCGTGTCCGCCGCCCGGAGACGGTCCAGGACGTCCTGGACGTGCGGGTCATCGACGGTGGTGAGGTCGACCGGTGTGCGGCTCCGACCGCCCAGTTGCGCGTCACGGACCAGGACGTCGCGCTCCACCACCTCGAACAGGCCATGCAGCAGGGCCTCGTCGCGGGTGTTGCCGCACGCCAGGCCGGTGCTGGTGGCCCGCCACACATCCGGTGTCCACGCCGGGCGCAGCGAGCGGCGGCGGACCAGGTCCACCGGTACCAGGAACTCGTGGCCGCGCACCAACCCGGTGGCCGTGGTCCAGTCCCACACGATCCGCCCGAGCGCCTCGTCGGCGAACGGGTTGTGGCGGGGCAGGGCGTTGAGGGGGCAGTCGGGTGCGACGGTGTCGGCCGGGCCGCGGGCGGTGATGGGCAGCGGCTGCTCGACGTGGTAGAGCTCGATCGCTTCCATGACCGCCGACAGCTTCGCCAGCAGCGCGGTGGCGCCCTTGCCCTGCGCGGTGCTCAGGGTGCGGGAGGCGGGGCGGATCGCGGTGAACACGGGCAGGCCGACGCAGTCCAGCCCGGTCAAGTCCGCAACCCGGGTGATGCCGTACTCCGTCAGCCGGCCCGAGACCGCCTCCCAGGTGGCTTCGGGAGTCCTGGCCCGCACCGTACCCGCCAGCCTGATCCGCTCCTCCACGCCGTTCATCAGGCCATCGCCCCCTGCCTCGTCTGGTTCCGGGCCTCGTACAGGTAGCCGGGGACCATGCGCTTGGCCGCGTGGACGGCGCCCGACCCGTTGACCAGTCCGCGCGCGGACGCCTCCGCGTCGAACTCCGTCTCGGGACACCGCCACACCTGCAGAAGCACCCTTCGGGTCACGTCCTCGCCTACCGCCGAGGCCGGGGCCCCGAACCGTGCCAGCGCCGCCGCGTACCGGGCGACGGCTCGGCGGTCCGCGGCGCTCTCTGAGGCCAGCAGCAGCGCCCGGGTGTGCTCCTCGCGCAAGTCGACCACCGGGTGGAAGAGCTGGTCACCCGGCAGGCGCCCGCCGCCCGCCCGGATCACGCGCTCGGCCAGGCCCATGCCGGGGACTCCGCCGGACGGGCGCCGGGACAGGTGCTCCAGAAAGGCTTGCCACCGCTCGTGGAAGTGGGGATCGAAGACCTGCTGGTAGAGCAGGCGGTCCTCGGCCGCAAGATCCATCCCGTCGACCCGGTCACGGACGGCCGCGTTGGACCAGCGCCGGTAGTACACCGTCTCCGTCCGCACATCGGCCGGGACCGGTGCCGGGGCACCGTCGAGGGCGACCTGGACGGCGGCGAGCGCGTCGAGGCGCTTGAGGTCACCGAAGTACTGGTCGGCCGTGCGCTGTTCCGTCAGCCACCGGGCGAACGCCTCCTCGCCGGATCGCTCGCACACGGCCCTGACCGCGGCCCACGTGCGATGCGGGTAGTAGACCGCGCGCAGCGCCTCAAGGAGCCCGGCCGCCCGGGCGCCGTCGAGGATCCCGACCTGCTGGGCGAGGACCAGGACGTGGCGGCAGTTGACCAGCGGCCAGGTCAGCGCCTCCCACCCGCCGTCGGGCGCCTGCCCGACCGCGACCTCGTCGTCCCCCTCGATGACACCGTGAGCGTAGGCGGTGTAGATCGTGCCGACGCCGAGCATGCCGAGCATGTCGAGCTCGGCCGCGCGCAGGGCGCCGATGCTCGCCGCCCCGATCACCGCCACACCCCGGTCCAACGCGGCCAGGATCTCCTTGTGCCGCAGCGCCGGGGCCTGGTGGAACACCCCGTCGATGAGCACGACCGTGTCGCCCGCTCCGATCTCGGGATCGAAGAGGGCGCCATGCCCGGCCGGGGCCCGCACCCGCAGCCCCGGGCCCGACAGCAGCGGTTCTGACCGCGACAGCGTCGGCCCTACGAAGGGTCTGTACGGTGAGTGGTGTAACTCCCGAGCTGGAAGCGGCAGTTGTTGACTGGCGTGGTGTGTGGCATCGAGGCGGGGGAGGCCGCCGTGGGTGCGCTGGATGCTGTGGATGACGGTCTGGTTGCCGAGCTGGTGGCCCGGGCCGAGGCCGGCGGAGTGAAGCTGACCGGTGAGGGCGGCCTCCTGGCGGAGCTCACGCGCAAGGTGCTGGAGTCGGCGCTGGAGGGCGAGCTGACCGACCACCTCGGGCATGAGCCCGGCGAGCGGACCGAGGGCGGCCGGGACAACTACCGCAACGGTCACCGGTCCGAGACGGTGACGACCGAGGTCGGCCCGGTGGAGATCACGGTGCCGCGGGACCGGGCGGGCACGTTCGGGCCGCAGCTGGTCAAGAAGCGTCAGCGGCGCCTGGGCGGGGTGGACGAGATGGTCCTGTCGCTGTCCGCGAAGGGCCTCACCCACGGCGAGATCTCCGCCCGTCTGGCCGAGGTCCACGGCACGGAGGTCTCCAAGACCACGATCTCGACGATCACCGACAGTGTGATGGCCGGCATGGGCGAGTGGCAGAACCGGCCTTTGGGCAGCGTGTATCCGGTCGTGTTCATCGACTGTGTGAACGTGAAGGTCAGGGACGGGCAGGTCGCCAACCGGCCCGTCTACATGGCCCTGGCCGTGACGGCGGAGGGGCATCGGGACATCCTGGGCCTGTGGGTCGGCGACGGCGGTGAGGGCGCGAAGTACTGGCTGCAGGTCCTCACCGAGATCAAGAACCGCGGAGCCCGTGATGTGCTGATGCTGGTCTGCGACGGACTGACCGGCCTGCCGGACGCGGTCAACACGGTCTGGCCTGCGACGATCGTACAAACGTGCGTGGTTCACCTCCTGCGGAACAGCTTCCGCTACGCGGCCGGGCAGGACTGGGAGAAGACCGCGAAGGCGCTCAAGCCCGTCCACACCGCGCCGACCGAGGACGCCGCCCTGGAGCGTTTCCTGGAGTGCGGCGAGGCCTGGGGGCGGAAGTACCCGGCGATCGTGCGGCTGCGGGAAAGTGCCTGCGCGGAGTTCGTCCCCTTCCTCCAGTTCCATGTCGAAATCCGGAAGACCGTGTGTACCACCAACGCGATCGAGTCCGTCAACGCCCGTATCCGCAAGGCCGTGAGGGCCCGCGGCCACTCCCCCACGGAACAGGCCGCGCTGAAGTGCGTCTACCTCGCGGTGATGAGCCTGGACCCCAACGGCACCGGAAGCAAGCGCTGGACCACACGAGGGAAAGCCGCACTCCAAGCCTTCGACATCACCTTCGACAGCCGGCCCACCGCCGGACGCCGGTAGAAACAATCAACCGAGACCCACCGCTCGCTGTACAGACCCCGTACGGGCCGGTGAGGGAGACCGCGAGGATGACGTCAGCAGGAGGCTCACCGGAGCCCGAAGACCTTTCCGCACGACGGCCCCGACCTCAGGCGAGCCGGGTGCGGCGCACCGTTTCCTGGGCCAGCGTCCGTAGCCGCTCCACGGCCGCGGACGCAGGCAGCAGTGGCTCAAGCCCGCTCCATGCCGCCTCCACCAGCTCATCGGCCTCCCGCGCAGCGGCATGCACCGCACCACACGACGTCAGGACCTTGATCGCCCGGTCCACCGTCTCCCGATCCGTGCCCGGCTGACGCACCTGGGACCACAACTCGGCCATGTCCGGTTGCGGCAGCAGATCGACTGCGTGCGCCAATGGCATGGTGACCTTGCCGTTGCGCAAGTCTTCACCGACCTGTTTGGTAGGCGCGCCACTGCGCAGTACCCCGGTGAGGTCCTGGACGTCGTCGGTGATCTGGTACGCGGTACCGATCGCTTCTCCGAACCGGGCGAGAGCTTCACGCTGCTGAGTGCTCGCCCCGCACCCGTATGCCCCAAGCTCCATGAAACAGCGCACCGGGGCGCCGGACTTCAGCGTGTGGGTCAGCCGTACCGCGCCCAGCACACCCCCGCCGTCATCACCGGCCACTGCCGCGTCCATCACCGTCCGCAGTCCGGCGATGTCCAGTGCCTGCCCGGCATGAGCCGAGCGCAGCATTCCCATATACGACTGGTACATCGACACCTGCGTACGCGGATCTGTGGGCATCACCAGCCGCAGCGCACGGTCCAGCACGAAGAACGCGGCCGTCCCCGCGTTGAGAACCAAAGCCGGGTCGAACGCGACGTGCGCCGCTGCTACACCGCGCCGCACCACTGAACCATCCTGCAGGTCGTCCACCATCAGCGACCCGGTATGCATCACTTCCAGAGCCGCCAGCAGCGGCCCGCACTGTGTGCTGTCGCCACCCAGCGCATCGATCGCCGCAGCGATCAAATACGGGCGCCACCGCGCGCCGCCCTCCTCAATCAGATAGCGCACAGGATCCACCAGCGCCCCCTGCACCCGCGCTACGGTGCCGGGCGGCAGCACGCAGTCCTGGCGGCATGCCAAAAACTCGCGGGCCACGGACTCACCAAGCTGCTGCGGATACAGCCCGTCGATAGACATCCGCACAATCTCTGCAGCGCCTTGCAAGCCCTCCTCGCTCCAGGCCAGACCCTCCCACTGACCAGGCTGCGGCGTAACGGAAAACGGCATTGAAGAGGAAGACATGCGTCCGTTCTACCGGCACCAGCGTGCGATGCGGGCCGAGCGTCACCCGATCGGGGGCACCTACCACCCTGTGCGAATAGGTCCTCGGGATCGAGCCCGCCAGCGAGGACGAGAAGCCGAAGCCTCGTACGCAGGCCGATAAGTGGGAAATGAAGCTGGGTGCGTGGATCGGGAATCAGCGCAGTCGGGCGGCGACGCTGACGCCGAGCGGATGGAGCTGCTGTCCGCGATCGGGATGCGGTGGTCGTGATGGGCGTCGTCGTCACCGCGGCCGCCGCGCTCGCGGCCGGCTAACTGCTCGGGCGGCTGCGCCCGTGGCAGCGGCTGGGCGACTGAGCGGCCGATCAGGTCCACTTCACCGGGGCGTGGGTCCGGGGCGGATGGCGGGCGCTCGACCGCCGTCCTGACCCGAACGGTCTGTTCACTTAGGGTGATATTAGCGCGCCGGGGAAGTTGAGGCGCGCCAGCTCTCCCCGCCTGCCCGAGGCTGCTATATCAAGTCAAGCTGCTTGAGGGTGAGGTTCCCCCGAGATGCGGAAGGTGGTGACAGAGGGTCAGATGGTTCTATGAGAGGAACATCGATCATGGCTGCCCCCAGGAAGTACTCGCTGGAGTTGCGTGAGCGTGCGGTGCGGATGTATCGCACCTCGGATCCGAAGCCGCAGATCAAGAAGCTGGCCGTCGACCTCGGCGTCCACCCCGAGGCCCTGCGGGGCTGGATCCGGCAGGCCGAGGCCGATGCCGGCGAGCGTGATGACCGGCTGACCACCGACGAACACGCCGAGTTGGTGGCCCTGCGGAAGGAGAACGCCCAGCTCAAGAGGGCGAACGACGTACTGCGGACGGCCTCGGCGTTTTTCGCGGCGCAACTCGACCCGACCCGGCCCAGGTGACCGCGCTCCTCGACGAGCATCCGCACCTGGGAGTCGAGTGCGTACTTCGGGAACTTTCCATCGCCTCCTCCACCTACTACCGCTGGCGCCGGGCCGAGAAGGAGCCCTGCGAGCGGCGTCGCCGCGACGTCGAGCTCACCGGGCAGATCAAGGCGATCCACGCCGAGTCCGGTGGCATCTACGGGTCGCCGCGCGTGCACGCCATGCTGAAACGCGATGGCGTCCACGTGGGCCGCAAGCGCGTCGAACGGTTGATGCGCGAGGCCGGTCTGGCGGGTCTCAGCCCGCGCCGGGGCGGTTTCACGCGCCGGGATCCCCAGGCGACGCTCGCCCCGGACCTCGTCAACCGGGACTTCACCGCCCAGGGGCCGAACCGGCTGTGGGTCACCGACCTGACGATGATCCCGACCGCCGAGGGACCGCTGTGGCTGTCCGCGATCCGCGACGCGTTCTCCCGCCGGGTCGTGGCCTGGGAGACCTCCGCCCGCGCGGACGCCGACCTGGTCCTGTCCAGCCTGGAATACGCGCTCGCCTCCCGCGAGATCGAGCCCGGCAAGCTCGTCCACCACGCCGACCACGGCTGTCAATACACGTCCATCAAGCTGACAACACGCCTAGTGAGGGCGGGAATTGAAGCGTCGATGGGCTCGGTCGGCGACAGTTACGATAACGTCCTCGCGGAGAATCTGTGGATGCTGACGAAGACCGAGTGCGTCCGCGGCCGTGTCTTCGCCACCAGGGCCGAGGCGAACCTCACGCTCTTCGAGTACTTCGACGGTTTCTACAACAGCCGGCGCATCCAGAAACGCCTCGGTTACCTCAGCCCGATCGAGTTCGAGGAGAAGCACTACGCCGAGCAGGCAACGACCGAACGAGCGAACCTGAAACCCCGCCAACCTTCTCTGACCAGCTGATCAGCACCTCCCGACTGACGGGGGAACCCCAACCTTGCGCTGGAGGTCGACGAAGGCCGGAATGCGGCAGCGTCTGGCCCAGCCGATCCACTTCTCAAGGTTTCGCAGCGCGGCCGTGGGCCGGGTCCTGGCCAGAGCGAACACGGTCCGCAGGGCCTCCTTAAGCCGCCAGGCCCGGTGGAGACGGGAATCGGTCGCCGCGATCCAGGCCAGTTTCGCGGACTGCCGGTCGGTGAGATCGGCCTCGTTCTTCCACAGCGCGAAGCGGGAGTTCTTCAACGCCCGTGCCCTCTCGTGGTCGGCGGCCTCGCGGCGGGCCCTGTTCCATGAAGCGCGACGCTCCTCGTCCAAGGCGTCGGTGGCCCACGCCACCACGTGGAAGGGGTCCATGACACGGACCGCGTCCGGAACACGCGCGGCGAGGACTTCGGCGATCCATCGGGCGCCGTCGGCGCTGATGTGAGTGAGCCGTGCGGCCCGCTCTGGCCCGAGGGTGTCGAAGAACCGGGCCAGGACACTCTTGCCGTGCCCGTCGGCCATCCACACGACCTTCCCGCTCTCGTGGTCCACGACCACGGTCATGTACTTCTGGCCCTTGCGGTGGCTGATCTCGTCGATCCCGATCCGGCGCAGCCCGTTCAGCCGGTCACGCCCCTTGTCACGGTCGGCGACATGGCGGGCGACGATCGCCCCGACCGTGCGCCACGAGGTACGCATCAAGGTCGCGGTCGCGGACTTGGAGCACTCGGCGGCCATCCACGCGGTCTGCTGGTCGAAGGCCAGAGTGTGCCCGGCACCGTGCCTCGCCCAGGGCGCCGCGACCACGGTGGGACCGTGATGGCGGCAGCTCACCCGGGGTGCGTCGGCTTCCAGGAACATGAAGTTCCCCCCTGAACATGGACAGCGGGTGCTTACGCTGCGGGGGTGAGGTTCTGCCTGAGCAGGGATCTCGTTTCGATCGGGGTGACGTATCCGTGGTCGAGGTGTCGGCGGAGCCGGGTGCGGTTGTACTCGACCTCGATATACCGAAAGACGTCGGCCCGGGCCGCCTCGCAGGTCTCCCAGACGGTCGTCCCGATCTCCGCCTTGAACAGGGCGAACCAGCTCTCCGCGGCAGCGTTATCGTAACAAGAACCGACACGTCCCATCGACTGTCGCATCCCCAACCTGGCTATCTCAGTGCGGAATTCGTCACTGGTGTACTCGCTGCCGCGGTCGGTGTGCATCACGCACCCGTCCTCCAGGCTGCCGCGGCCGGCGGCCATCCGCAGGGCGGCGACCGGCAGCTCCGCGCGATGATGGTCGGCCATCGCCCAGCCGATCACCTCCCGCGTCGCGAGATCGATGCACGTCGCCAGATACAGCTTCCCTTCCCGGGTCAGGAGTTCGGTCATGTCGCCGACCATCCGAATGCCCGGGCGGGGTGCGGTGAAATCCCGGCCGACGAGGTCGGTAGCAAACACGGCCCGCCTGGCTTGCCGGGTCAGACCGCGGCGCCGCCGCCGGGTGATCCCCGCGATGCGGTGGAGGCGCATCAGCCGCTCGACCTTCTTCTCGTTCACGAGCCGGCCAGCCCGCCGCAGAGCCGCATGGATCCGCGGGGCCCCGTAGGCGCCGCGAGACCCGGCATGCAGGACACGGATCTCGCTCACCAGCGCGTCCTCAGCCCGCTGCCGCACCGCCCTCACCGGCCGCAACGCCAGATGCGCGTAGTACGTCGAGCGGGGCACTCCCAGCGCCCGGCACAGGTGACTGACGCTGTGACCTGCGGGATTGTCCTCGGATACCTTCTCCGCATCGATGAGACGACACCGTGCGTCGGTGTCTACCTCGCCTTGTCCTGGGCGAAGAAGGCGGTCGCTTTTCCCAGGATGTCGATCGTGGCCTCCTGCTCGCGGACCTTCCGTCGCAGCCGGACCAGTTCCTCACGCTCCGCACTGGTCAGGGCCCCGGCGGGCCCCTCGCCGCGGTCGATCTTCGCCTGCTTCACCCACCCGCGCAGGCCCTCCGGACTCACACCGAGGTCGCGGGCGACCTCAGTGACCGTCTTCTCCGAGGACAACGCCAACGCGACCGCGTCCCGCTTGAACTCGGCCGTGTACCGCTTACTCATGTTGCTGTTCTTACTCACTACCTGTGACTGCTTCCTCCGGGACCATCCGTCCCAGTATCAGGCTGTCCAGCTCACAGGGGGAACTCCAGGAGAGCCATAAAAGATGCCTCCTACCCGGCCCCTACCCGGGCCGGGCTCAGAGGTGTCCACCACTCGGGGACAGGTCCCGTCCGCGAGCTTGAGGAGGAACGCGAAATACTGCGGAAGGCGGCGAAGTATTTCGCCGGGGAGACGCGCTGGTGAACCGCTTCCAGTGCGTCGCCGACCTCCAGCGCCGTTACGGCGTGAAGCGGCTCTGCAGCGTCCTCGGCGTCAGCCGCTCAAGCTTCTACTACTGGCGCCGGACAGCTGCGGACCGGGCCGCCCGGCGGGCGGCCGACGCACGGCTGGCCGCCCGGATACGGGCGGTGCATCAGGAATCGGACGGCACTTACGGAGCCCCGAGGATCACCGCCGAGCTCCGCGAGACGAACGGTGAGGCGGTCAACCACAAGCGGGTCGCAAGGATCATGCGGGAGTCCGGGATCGAAGGGGTCCGGTTGCGCCGCCGGCACCGCACCACCGTTCCCGATCCGGCCGCGGCCAAGGCTCCGGACCTGATCGGCCGCGACTTCACCGCGGACAAGCCGAACACGAAGTACGTCGGTGACATCACCTACCTGCCCATCGACGGCGGGAAGTTCTGCTACCTGGCGACCGTCATCGACCTTGCCTCGCGCCGTCTGGCCGGCTGGGCGATCGCCGACCACATGCGTGCGGACCTCGTGACCGACGCCCTGGCCGTGGCCGTCCGCACCCGCGGAAGTCTCGCGGGATCAATCATGCACACCGACCACGGAGCCCAGTACACAAGCAGGGCCTTCGCTGAAGCTTGCAGGTCAGCAGGGGTTCGGCGAAGCATGAGCGCGGTCGGGTCCAGCGCCGACAACGCACTCGCCGAGTCCTTCAACGCAACCTTCAAACGCGAGATCCTGCAGGGACGAAAGAGCTGGCCCAACGAGCGCGAGGCCCGACTCGACGCCTTCAGATGGCTCCACCGCTACAACACCCGGCGCCGACACTCCCGCCTCGGGCAGCGATCACCAATCGCCTTCGAGAACACCTTCCACCCCACACCAACTACGCTGGCACCAGCCGCATAACCCGTGTTCAGTATCCGGGGTCAAGGCCCACCAACGGACCTCTGCGCTATCTCACCCACCGCGACCAGCACGGCAATGTGGACGGCATCGCCAACTTCCGGCTGCCTTGGTCCCCGACCACGGACCATGCCGGAATGCTCGTGGTGGAAGCCCTGGAAGCGGCGAATCCGGTGGCCTACCGCGCGCTGTGGGGACTACTGATCGACTTCGACCTCACCAAGGCCGTCGTGGCGGCCGGCCGTCCGCGCGACGAACCCCTGCGGTGGATGCTCACGAATCCGCGGGCGATGCGCATCACCCGTCAGACCGACAACCTCTGGGCGCGTCTTCTCGACGTCCCCCGAGCCCTGACGCAACGCTCGTACCAGACGTCCGGCGAGCTGAGGTTCACGATCAGCGACGACCAGATGTGCCCGGCGAATAACAGAACGTGGCATCTAAAGGCAGACAGATCCATAGCTACGTGCGTTCCCACCGGCGAGACGGCAGACCTGACCATCACGATCTCAGCGCTCAGCTCCCTCTATTTCGGGGGCATGTCGGCGCGCCACCTGGCGTACGCCGGCCACATCACTCCGCACACCGATGGTGCGATCGGGCAGCTCGCTGGAATGTTGTGGACCGATTGCGAACCACACAACTCCTTCGGTTTCTGACGAGACGGTGCGTCGGCTTCAAAAATGATGTGGGTGGCCGTTCGGCGGGCCCGTGATGGCCACGACCGGCAGGTCGACGGTGGTGTCCTTTCACTGCTGAAGTGTCGGTAAGAGAGTTGCAGTATTCGCCCGCAAAGTGAACAGAGCCCCGTAGCCGGGCCCGGTCACGTCAGCGAGGACACGTATTCGGACCAGTTCCTCGCCAGCGAGCGTGGCCCAGCGTTCGCCTCGATTCTTCACGGGTGGCGTGAGCGTGTTCGGCTCGGTGGGGTGCCCGTAATGTCCTCGGCTGGTCGAGGGTGGGCCATCGCGTGACGCTGCGGGTGCGCCGGGTTCCACGGGTCCGGGGTGC
>NZ_SSBK01000061.1 GCF_004795035.1 Streptomyces sp. A0958 | reverse complement strand
CGGAGCTGGAGGTTCTACCGCAGGAAGGGGTCCACCGCCACGGCCACGAACAGCAGCGACACGTAGGTGATCGACCAGTGGAACAGCCGCATCTCCTTGAGCTTCACCCCGGTCACCCCGGCCTTGGCCCGGCCGAGCAGCGCGTGCGCCTCCCAGAGCCAGAAGCCGCCGGTCAGCAGCGCCACCGCGGTGTAGAACCAGCCGGTGTAGCCCAGCGGGGTGAGCAGCAGCGAGACGGCGACCATCACCCAGCTGTAGGCGACGATCTGCCGGGCGACCACCCGGTTGGAGGCGATGACCGGAAGCATCGGGACGCCGACCCGCGCGTAGTCGTCCTTCACCTTCATGGACAGCGGCCAGTAGTGCGGCGGCGTCCAGAAGAAGATGACCGCGAAGAGGATCACCGCGGCCCAGGAGACCTCGTTCGTCACTGCCGACCAGCCGATGAGGACCGGCATGCAGCCCGCGATGCCGCCCCAGACGATGTTCTGCGAGGTGCGGCGCTTCAGCACCATCGTGTAGATCACGACGTAGAAGAGCAGGGCGCCCAGCGACAGCGCCGCCGACAGCCAGTTGACGAGCAGCCCGAACCAGACCGTCGAGATCACCGCGAGGGAGACGCCGAAGGCCAGGCACTCGCGCGGGCTCACCATGCCGGTGACCAGCGGGCGCTGCGACGTACGGTCCATCAACGCGTCGATGTCGCGGTCGATGTACATGTTCAGTGCATTGGCACCGCCGGCGGACAGGTAGCCGCCGATGGTGGTAGTGAGCACGAGCCACAAGTCGGGTACACCCTGAGCGGCCAGGAACATCACCGGAACAGTGGTGATCAGCAACAGCTCGATGATCCGAGGCTTGGTCAGTGCCACGAATGCCTTGACACGGGCCCCGAATGGGCGTTGGCCCCCTGGGCTCGGAGTCAAGGCGACCCCTGCGGGTCGGGACTCGACGGCCGTCACGCACACCCCTGACAGAGAAATCCCAGCAAGCTCCGGGCGTAAGGGCCCGGTGAAGACTTGCGCGAACCCGACCACTGTAGACGTTGGGGACAGGCCGCCCTTCGCGGGGGTGGGGTCGTGTTGATGTGGCGCCGGGGCCCGTCGCGGCGCATCCGGGGGGTGCTTCGCACGCACGAGTGACGCACAGGTGTCGCGCGGGTGGCGCGGAGCGCTCGCGGGGGTCGCGCGGCTGCGCCCCGGCCTGCTCGTCGGAGCGTCTCAGGAGTGGGTCCGCACGCTCATCGGAGAGGCCCATCGGTGAGCCTTCCCGCTCATACGGGAGGCGGATTCCGCGGGCCGCCCCCACCCTGGTAGGAGCCGGAAAACACGGGTACTGGCGGGGGTAGGCTCGACAGCATCCGGTGCGGTCACAGTCACCGGTCGACAACAGTTGGAGAGGAGCCCTGACTCAGGGTGAGCACCAAGCCGACCACCACAGACCTCCAGTGGACCGAATTGGACCAGCGGGCCGTGGACACCGTCCGCGTCCTCGCCGCGGACGCCGTACAGAAAGTCGGAAACGGCCACCCGGGTACGGCCATGAGCCTGGCTCCCGCCGCGTACACCATCTTCCAGAAGGTGATGCGGCACGACCCCGCCGACGCGGAGTGGACCGGCCGCGACCGGTTCGTGCTCTCGGCAGGCCACACCAGCCTGACCCTGTACATCCAGCTCTACCTGGCCGGCTACGGCCTGGAGCTCGATGACCTGAAGGCGTTCCGCACCTGGGGCTCCAAGACTCCGGGCCACCCGGAGTACGGCCACACCACCGGAGTGGAGACGACCACGGGCCCGCTGGGCCAGGGTGTCGCCAACGCCGTGGGCATGGCCATGGCCGCCCGCTACGAGCGCGGTCTGTTCGATCCGGAGGCGGCCCCCGGCACCTCCCCCTTCGACCACATGGTGTGGGCCGTCGCCGGTGACGGCTGCCTCCAGGAGGGCATCTCCGCGGAGGCGTCCTCGCTGGCCGGGCACCAGAAGCTGGGCAACCTGGTCCTGCTGTGGGACGACAACCACATCTCGATCGAGGGCGACACGGAGACCGCGGTCTCCGAGGACACCGTCAAGCGCTACGAGGCGTACGGCTGGCACGTCCAGCGCGTCGACCAGCTGCCCAACGGCGACCTGGACCCGGAGGGGCTGTACAAGGCCCTGCTGGCCGCCAAGGCCGAGACGGAGCGCCCGTCGTTCATCGCGGCCCGCTCGATCATCGCCTGGCCCGCCCCGCACGCCCAGAACACCGAGGCCTCGCACGGCTCCGCGCTCGGCGACGACGAGGTGGCCGCGACCAAGAAGGTGCTGGGCTTCGACCCGGAGAAGTCCTTCGAGGTCTCCGACGAGGTCATCGCGCACACCCGCCGCGCCCTGGACCGGGGCCGCGAGGCCAAGGCCGAGTGGGAGAAGACCTTCGACGCGTGGCGCACCGCCAACCCCGAGCGCGCCGCCGACTTCGACCGCGTGCGCGCGGGCGAGCTGCCCAAGGGCTGGGAGGACAGCCTGCCGGTCTTCGAGCCGGGCAAGGGCGTCGCCACCCGCGCCGCGTCCGGCAAGGTGCTCCAGGCGCTCGGCGAGATCATCCCCGAGCTGTGGGGCGGCTCCGCCGACCTGGCGGGCTCCAACAACACCACGATCGACAAGACGTCGTCGTTCCTCCCCGCGGGCAACCCGCTGCCGGAGGCCGACCCGTACGGGCGCACGATCCACTTCGGCATCCGCGAGCACGCCATGGCCGCCGCCATGAACGGCATCGCGCTGCACGGCAACACCCGCATCTACGGCGGCACCTTCCTGGTGTTCTCCGACTACATGCGCAACGCCGTGCGGCTGTCCGCGCTGATGCACCTGCCCGTGACGTACGTGTGGACGCACGACTCGATCGGTCTCGGCGAGGACGGTCCGACCCACCAGCCGGTGGAGCACCTGGCCTCGCTGCGTGCCATCCCGGGCCTGAACGTCGTGCGCCCGGCCGACGCCAACGAGACCGCCATCGCCTGGCGCGAGATCCTGCGCCGCTACACCAAGGTGTTCGGCAAGGGCGCCCCGCACGGCTTGGCGCTGACCCGCCAGGGCGTGCCGACGTACGAGGCGAACGAGGACACGGCGAAGGGCGGCTACGTGCTTCTCGACGCCGAGAACGGCGAGCCGCAGGTCGTGCTGATCGGTACGGGCTCCGAGGTCCAGCTCGCCGTGGAGGCGCGCGAAGAGCTCCAGGCGGCCGGAATTCCGACCCGTGTGGTGTCGATGCCGTGTGTCGAGTGGTTCGAGGAGCAGGACCAGGGTTACAAGGACAGCGTGCTGCCGCCGTCGGTCAGGGCCCGGGTGGCCGTCGAGGCGGGTATCGGTCTGACCTGGTACCGGTACGTCGGGGACGCCGGCCGGATCGTTTCGCTGGAGCACTTCGGCGCTTCGGCGGACGCGGGGGTCCTTTTCCGCGAGTTCGGCTTCACCGGCGCACACGTCGCCGCCGCCGCGCGGGAATCCCTCGCCGCCGCCGCGCGCTGACGCCGTTATACGACTAGTAGGAGATGCAATTCTCATGACAGACGCACTCAAGCGCCTCTCCGACGAGGGCGTGGCGATCTGGCTCGACGACCTCTCGCGCAAGCGGATCACGTCGGGCAACCTGGCCGAGCTGATCGACCAGAGCCACGTCGTGGGCGTCACGACCAACCCTTCGATCTTCCAGAAGGCGATCTCGCAGGGCGATGGTTACGACCAGCAGCTCGCCGACCTCGCCGCCCGCCGGGTGACCGTCGAGGAAGCGATCCGCATGATCACCACCGCGGACGTCCGGGACGCGGCCGACATCCTGCGCCCGGTCTTCGACGCGACCGACGGCCAGGACGGCCGGGTCTCCATCGAGGTCGACCCGCGCCTGGCCCACAACACCCGGGCCACCGTCGCCGAGGCCAAGCAGCTGGCCTGGCTGGTGGACCGGCCGAACACGTTCATCAAGATCCCGGCCACCAAGGCGGGTCTGCCGGCGATCACCGAGACGATCGGCCGGGGCATCAGCGTCAACGTCACGCTGATCTTCTCGCTGGAGCGCTACCGCGCGGTCATGGACGCCTACCTGGCGGGCCTGGAGAAGGCGAAGGCCGCGGGCCTGGACCTCGCCAAGATCTACTCGGTGGCGTCGTTCTTCGTGTCCCGCGTGGACACCGAGATCGACAAGCGCCTGGACGTGATCGGCGGCGAGGAGGCGAAGGCCGCCAAGGGCAAGTCCGCCCTGGCCAACGCGCGCCTGGCCTACGAGGCGTACGAGGAGGTCTTCGCCGGTGAGCGCTGGGCCGCCCTCGACAAGGCACACGCCAACAAGCAGCGCCCGCTGTGGGCCTCCACCGGCGTGAAGGACCCGTCCCTCAAGGACACCCTGTACGTCGTGGACCTCGTCGCGCCGAACACGGTCAACACCATGCCGGAGGCGACTCTGGAGGCGGTGGCGGACCACGGGGAGGTCACCGGCAACACCGTCGCCGGTGCGTACGACCGGGCTCGTGCCGACCTCGACGCGATCAAGAAGCTCGGCGTCGACTACGACGACGTCGTCCAGGTCCTGGAGGACGAGGGCGTCGAGAAGTTCGAGACCGCCTGGACCGACCTGCTGAACTCGACCGAGGCGGAGCTCAAGCGCCTCGCCCCTTCGGAGGGCTGACCACTTTGTCTGGTGTTCCCGGAGCCAACCCGCTCCGTGACGCCCAGGACCGACGGCTCCCGCGCATCGCGGGGCCGTCGGGCCTGGTCATCTTTGGCGTCACGGGCGATTTGTCCCGTAAAAAGCTGATGCCCGCCATCTACGACCTGGCCAACCGCGGCCTGCTGCCGCCAGGCTTCTCGCTCATCGGTTTCGCGCGCCGCGACTGGGAGGACGAGGACTTCGCCCAGGTCGTGCACGACGCCGTCAAGGAGCATTCCCGTACCCCCTTCCGCGAAGAGGTCTGGCAGCAGCTCAGCCAGGGCATGCGCTTCGTGCAGGGCAACTTCGACGACGACGTGGCCTTCGAGACCCTCAGGGCCACGATCGAGGAGCTCGACAAGGCGCAGGGTACGGGCGGCAACTTCGCGTTCTACCTGTCCGTGCCGCCGAAGTTCTTCCCCAAGGTCGTCCAGCAGCTCAAGAAGCACGGGCTGGCCGACCAGAAGGACGGCAGCTGGCGCCGGGCCGTCATCGAGAAGCCGTTCGGCCACGACCTGGAGAGCGCGCAGGAGCTCAACCAGATCGTGCACGACGTCTTCCCGCCGAACGAGGTCTTCCGGATCGACCACTACCTCGGCAAGGAGACGGTCCAGAACATCCTGGCGCTGCGCTTCGCCAACACGATGTGGGAGCCGATCTGGAACAGGTCCTACGTCGACCACGTCCAGATCACGATGGCCGAGGACATCGGCATCGGCGGCCGGGCCGGCTACTACGACGGCATCGGTGCCGCCCGCGACGTCATCCAGAACCACCTGCTCCAGCTGCTGGCGCTGACCGCGATGGAGGAGCCCGGCTCCTTCCACCCCAAGGCCCTGGTCGCCGAGAAGCTCAAGGTGCTCACGGCGGTGGAGCTGCCGGACGACCTGGGCAAGCACACCGTACGCGGCCAGTACACGCACGCGTGGCAGGGCGGCCAGGAGGTGCCCGGCTACCTGGAGGAAGAGGGAATCGACCCCAAGTCGAAGACCGACACCTTCGCCGCGATCAAGCTGACGATCAACAACCGCCGCTGGGCGGACGTGCCGTTCTACCTGCGGACCGGCAAGCGGCTCGGCCGCCGGGTCACGGAGATCGCGGTCGTCTTCAAGCGCGCCCCGTACCTGCCCTTCGAGTCCGGCGCCACAGAGGAGCTGGGCGGCAACGCCCTGGTCATCCGGGTGCAGCCGGACGAGGGCGTCACGGTGCGGTTCGGCTCCAAGGTGCCCGGCACCTCAATGGAGGTACGGGACGTCACGATGGACTTCGCGTACGGCGAGTCCTTCACGGAGTCCAGCCCGGAGGCGTACGAGCGGCTCATCCTCGATGTCCTGCTCGGCGACGCCAACCTCTTCCCGCGCCACCAGGAGGTCGAGCTCTCCTGGAACATCCTCGACCCGATCGAGGAGTACTGGGACAAGCACGGCAAGCCCGCCCAGTACCCGGCCGGCACCTGGGGACCGGCCGAGGCGGACGAGATGCTCGCACGCGACGGACGGAGCTGGCGCCGGCCATGAAGATCGATCTCACGGAAACCACGTCCAGCAAGATCAACCAGGCCCTGGTCTCGGCCCGGCGCGCGGTCGGCGCCCCCGCGATCGGGATGGTGCTCACCCTCGTCATCGTCACCGACGAGGAGAACGCCTACGACGCGCTCAAGGCGGCCAGCGACTCCTCGCGCGAGCACCCCTCGCGGATCATCGCGGTCATCAAGCGGGTCAGCCGTTCGCCGCGGGCCCGCCGTGACGCGCGGCTCGACGCCGAGATCCGGGTCGGTTCCGACTCGGGCTCCGGCGAGACCGTCGTGCTGCGTCTGCACGGCGAGTTGGCCAACCACGCCCAGTCGGTCGTCCTGCCGCTGCTGCTGCCGGACGCCCCGGTGGTGGTGTGGTGGCCGCAGGACGCCCCCGCCGACCCTGCGAAGGACGCGCTCGGCGCCCTCTCCCAGCGCCGGATCACCGACACCTACTCGGCCGAGCACCCGCTCGACGAGCTGGCGGTGCGTGCCGCGACGTACCGGCCCGGGGACACGGACCTGGCCTGGACCCGCATCACGCCGTGGCGCTCGATGCTGGCGGCGGCGCTCGACCAGCAGCCGGCCGAGGTCGTCTCGGCCACGGTCGAGGGCGAGTCGGACAACCCGAGCTGCGAGCTGCTGGGCATGTGGCTGGCGGACCGGCTGGGGGTTCCGGTGGAGCGCACCACGTCCGGCGGCCCCGGCCTCACCGCCGTCCGGATGACGACGAAGAACGGGGACATCGTCCTGGACCGGGCCGACGGCTCGCTCGCCACGCTCTGCATGGTGGGCCAGCCGGACCGCGCGGTGGCGCTCAAGCGCCGCGAGACGGCGGAGCTGCTGGCGGAGGAGCTGCGGCGTCTGGACCCGGACAACGTCTACGAGTCCACGGTGAAGTTCGGGGTGGAGCGCCTCGACAAGGCGGGCGCGCCCGCCGCCGAGGCACCCGCCGAGGCGCCCGCCAAGGCGCCCGCCGCCAAGAAGGCCGCTCCGGCGAAGAAGGCGGCGTCCAAGTGACCGGAGTCCCGCAGCTCGTCGTGCACCGCGACAAGGAGCTGATGGCGCAGGCCGCCGCGGCCCGGCTGATCACGAAGATCGTGGACGCCCAGGCCGCGCGCGGTGACGCCTCGGTGGTGCTCACCGGCGGCCGCAACGGCAACGGTCTGCTGGCCGCGCTCGCCGCCGCGCCCGCCCGGGACGCGGTCGACTGGTCGCGGCTCGACCTGTGGTGGGGCGACGAGCGGTTCCTGCCCGAGGGCGACCCGGAGCGCAACGTCACCCAGGCCCGCGAGGCCCTGCTGGACTCCGTCCCGCTGGACCCGTCCCGGGTGCACGTCATGCCCGCGTCCGACGGCCCCTACGGGCCGGACGCCGACGCCGCGGCCGCCGGGTACGCCGCGGAGCTGGCCGCCGCCGCGGCTCCGCAGGACCACGGCCCGGTGCCGGAGTTCGACGTCCTGATGCTGGGCGTCGGCCCGGACACCCATGTCGCCTCGCTCTTCCCGGAGCTGCCGGCGGTACGGGAGACCGAGCGCACCGTCGTCGGTGTGCACGGCGCGCCCAAGCCGCCGCCCGTCCGGGTCTCGCTGACGCTGCCCGCCATCCGGGCGGCGCGCGAGGTGTGGTTGCTGGCGGCGGGCGAGGACAAGGCGGAGGCCGTGGCCATCGCCCTGTCGGGGGCCGGGGAGATCCAGGCCCCGGCGGCCGGTGCGTACGGCCGGAGCCGCACCCTGTGGCTGCTGGACGCGGCTGCGGCCTCCCGCCTGCCGCGTGCCCTGTACCCACCGGCTTCGGCCTGACCGGCCGTCACCGGCTGTGCTGCCGGGCCCGGTCCGCTCCCTGAGCGGGCCGGGCCCGGCGGCTTCTCAACGCCCGCGCAGCTCGCGGTAGGCGGAGACGAGCGCGGCGGTCGAGCTGTCCAGCTGCTCGGCCCCCTCGCCCCCGGCCCCCTCGCCCTCGGTCAGCACGGGCTCGATCTTCTTGGCGAGGACCTTGCCGAGCTCGACGCCCCACTGGTCGAAGGAGTCGATGTTCCAGACGGCGCCCTGGACGAAGACCTTGTGCTCGTACAGGGCGATGAGCTGGCCGAGCACGGACGGGGTCAGCCGGTCGGCGAGGATCGTCGTCGTCGGGTGGTTGCCCCGGAACGTCTTGTGCGCCACCAGCTCCTCGGGGACGCCCTCGGCGCGCACCTCCTCCGGCGTCTTGCCGAAGGCCAGGGCCTGGGTCTGGGCGAAGAAGTTGGCCATCAGCAGGTCGTGCTGGGCGACCAGGCCCGGCAGCAGGTCCCCGACCGGCTGGGCGAAGCCGATGAAGTCGGCCGGAATGATCTTCGTGCCCTGGTGGATCAGCTGGTAGTAGGCGTGCTGCCCGTTGGTGCCGGGGGTGCCCCAGACGACCGGCCCGGTCTGCCAGTCCACCGGATTGCCGTCCCGGTCCACGGACTTGCCGTTGGACTCCATGTCCAGCTGCTGCAGGTACGCCGTGAACTTGGACAGGTAGTGGCTGTAGGGCAGCACCGCGTGCGACTGGGCGTCGAAGAACGCGCCGTACCAGACGCCCAGCAGGCCGAGGAGCAGCGGGGCGTTCTCCTCGGCGGGGGCGGTGCGGAAGTGCTCGTCGACGAGGTGGAAGCCGTCGAGCATCTCGCGGAACCGGTCCGGACCGATGGCGATCATCAGGGAGAGCCCGATGGCGGAGTCGTACGAGTAACGGCCGCCGACCCAGTCCCAGAACTCGAACATGTTGGCCGTGTCGATGCCGAAGTCGGCGACCTTGTCCGCGTTGGTCGACAGCGCCACGAAGTGCTTGGCCACGGCTTGCTGACCGGCCCTCAGTCCGGTCAGCAGCCAGTCGCGGGCGGAGGTGGCGTTGGTGATGGTCTCGATCGTGGTGAAGGTCTTCGACGCGATGATGAACAGCGTCTCGGCCGGGTCGAGATCGTGCACGGCCTCGTGCAGGTCGGCGCCGTCGACGTTGGACACGAAGCGGAAGGTGAGCGAGCGGTCCGTGAAGGAGCGCAGCGCCTCGTACGCCATGGCGGGGCCCAGGTCGGAGCCGCCGATGCCGATGTTGACGATGTTCTTGATCGGCTTGCCGGTGTGGCCGGTCCACTCCCCCGACCTGACGCGGTCGGAGAAGGCCGCCATCTTGTCGAGCACCGCGTGCACGGCCGGCACCACGTTCTCGCCGTCGACCTCGATCACGGCGTCGCGCGGGGCGCGCAGCGCGGTGTGCAGGACGGCGCGGTCCTCGGTGGTGTTGATCTTGTCGCCGCGGAACATGGCGTCGCGCAGCCCGGCGACGTCGGTGGCGGCGGCGAGCTCGCGCAGCAGCGCCAGCGTCTCGTCGGTGACCAGGTGCTTGGAGTAGTCGAGGTGCAGGTCGCCGACCCGCAGGGTGTACCCGGTGCCGCGCGCCGGGTCGTCCGCGAACAGCTGGCGCAGATGGGTCGACCCGAACTGCTCACGGTGCTTGCCCAGCGCCGCCCATTCCGGCGTCTGGTTGAGCCTGGTACGGCTTGTTGCGTTCATCCCGGACATCAGCCCACTTCTCTCGTAACCGCAGTTCCCCGCTGCCCCTCCAACCTAATTGATCAGGCGGCCGGACGTGACAGCGGCGGGCTGCGGCACGGAAGCATTCCGGCCGGGCACCCGTGGGGTGTCCGGCCGGTGAACGATGTCTAGATCTCGCCGCGGAGTTTGGCGAGGGCTTCGGCGAGGATGGCCTCGCCGTCCGCGTCGCTGCGCCGCTCGCGCACGTACGCGAGGTGCGTCTTGTACGGCTCGGTGCGCGGCGGGTCGGGCGGGCTGTCCCGGTCCTGGCCGGCCGGGAAACCGCAGCGCGGGCAGTCCCAGGTCTCCGGTACCTGCGCGTCATGGGCGAAGCTCGGCTGCGTCTCGTGCCCGTTCGAGCACCAGAAGGAGATGCGGAGCCGTGGCGCGGACTCGCCGCGCTCGGCCTCCCCCATCGGCCCCGCTCCGACCCGGCTTCCCCGGATCGCGTTGCCACTTGCCACGGTCGTAACTCCCTGCGTGATGGTGCTCGAAGATGCCCCAGTCTACGTAAGGCCCAACGCGCGTCCAGTGAAAGGAGTTACACCGTCACCGGGAATCGCTTACGACGGGTCAGTTGTCCAGCTTGATGAGCAGGCCAAGCACCACGATGCACGCGAACCAGCCCAGACCGACCACGACGGTGATCCGGTCGAGGTTGCGCTCTGCGACCGAGGAACCGCCGACGGAGGACTGCATGCCGCCACCGAACATGTCGGAGAGACCGCCGCCCTTGCCCTTGTGCATCAGCACCAGCAGCATCAGCAGCAGGCTGAAGACGATCAGGGCGATCTCGAACCCCAAAATCACGGCTGGTCCCTACTTTCCGGAAATCCTGGCTGCATGTGCGAACAACGGGGGCCGGGAGGCTGCCCTCCCCGGCCCCCGCAAGGGTACGACGAATCCGCGCTACCGCATACTCACTGGTCGCGGAAGCGGACGATCTTGACGAACTCGTCGGCGTCCAGCGCCGCGCCGCCGATCAGGGCGCCGTCGACGTCGGGCTGGGCCATGATCGCGGCCACGTTGCCGGACTTCACCGAGCCGCCGTACTGGATGCGGACCGCGTCGGCCAGCTCCTGCGAGTACAGCTCGGCGAGGCGGCCGCGGATCGCACCGCAGACCTCCTGCGCGTCCTCGGGGGTGGCGACCTCGCCGGTGCCGATGGCCCAGACCGGCTCGTAGGCGACCACGATGGTCTCGGCCTGCTCGGCCGGGATGTCCTTCAGGGCGCCGTCGAGCTGCGCGAGGGTGTACGCGACCTGGTCGCCGGCCTTGCGTACGTCCAGGCCCTCGCCGACGCACAGGATCGGGGTCAGGCCGTGCTTGTAGGCGGCCTTCACCTTGGCGTTGCAGACCTCGTCGGTCTCGCCGTGGTACTGGCGGCGCTCGCTGTGGCCGACGGCGACGAAGGTGCACTTCAGCTTGGCGAGCATGGGGCCGGAGATCTCACCGGTGTACGCGCCGGAGTCGTGCGCCGAGATGTCCTGGGCGCCGTACTTGATCTTCAGCTTGTCGCCGTCGACCAGCGTCTGCACGGAGCGCAGGTCGGTGAAGGGCGGCAGGACGGCGACCTCTACGGCGTCGTAGTCCTTGTCGGCCAGGGCGAAGGCGAGCTTCTGGACGTGGGCGATGGCCTCGAGGTGGTTGAGGTTCATCTTCCAGTTGCCCGCCATCAGCGGGGTGCGGGTGGTCATGAAAGGTCAGTCCTCCAGTGCGGCGAGGCCGGGAAGCGTCTTGCCCTCGAGGTATTCGAGGCTGGCGCCGCCACCGGTCGAGATGTGTCCGAACGCGTTCTCGTCGAAGCCCAGGATGCGGACGGCCGCGGCGGAGTCGCCACCACCGACCACGCTGAAGCCCGAGGAGTCGACGAGGGCCTGGGCGACGGCCCGGGTGCCCTCGGCGAAGTCGGGGTGCTCGAAGACGCCCATCGGGCCGTTCCAGAAGACGGTGGCCGCGTCGGCGAGCTTCGATGCGTAGAGCTTGTTGGTCTCCGGGCCGTTGTCCAGACCCATCTGCCCGGCCGGCATGGCGTCGGCGGCGACGGTGGAGGGGTTGGCCGGGGCCTTGGTCTTGAGGTCGGGGAACGCGGGGGCGACCACGACGTCGACGGGGAGGACGAACTCCACGCCCTTCTCCTCGGCGCGCCGCAGGTACTCCCGCACCGCCGGGATCTGGTCCTCCTGGAGCAGCGAGCTGCCGACCTCGTGGCCCTGGGCCTTGAGGAAGGTGTACGCCATGCCGCCGCCGATGAGGATGCGGTCGGCCCGCTCCAGCAGGTGGTCGATGACGCCGAGCTTGTCGGAGACCTTGGCGCCGCCGAGCACGACCGCGTAGGGGCGCTGCACGTCGTCGGTGAGCTTCTTCAGTACGCCGACCTCGGTGGCGATCAGGTCGCCGGCGGCGTGCGGGAGCCGGGCCGGGAGGTCGAAGACCGAGGCGTGCTTGCGGTGGACGGCTCCGAAGCCGTCGCCCACGTACAGGTCGGCGAGTTCGGCCAGCTGGTCGGCGAAGGCGCCGCGCTCGGCGTCGTCCTTGGAGGTCTCGCCGGCGTTGAAGCGGAGGTTCTCGATGACGGCGACCTGGCCGTCGGCGAGGGCGGCGACGGTGGCGCGGGCGGACTCGCCGACCGTGTCGGTCGCGAAGGCCACGTCCGTGCCGAGCAGTTCACCGAGCCGGGCGGCGGCGGGGGCCAGCGAGAACGCCGGGTCAGGGGCGCCCTTGGGGCGGCCCAGGTGCGAGGCGACGACGACCCGGGCGCCGGCCTCGGCCAGCTTCCGGACGGTCGGGGTGACGGCGCGGATGCGGCCGTCGTCGGTGATGGTGGTGCCGCTCAGCGGCACGTTGAGGTCGGCGCGGACGAATACCCGCTTGCCGGCGACCCCTTCGGCGAGAAGTTCGTCGATCGTCTTCATCTGTCTGGACTCCTTGGAGGACGAGGGAGCATGCGAGGGGGCTCGAACAGCGCGGCGTTGCGCTGTTCGAGCCCCGTGCTCACATCGAGATGCCTGCCGGTTCGGCGCTGGTCAGAGCTGGCCGCCGACGAAGACGGTCAGGTCGACGAGGCGGTTGGAGTAGCCCCACTCGTTGTCGTACCAGCCGAGGATCTTCACCGTGTTGCCCTCCTGGACCATGGTCAGGGAGGAGTCGAAGGTGCAGGACGACGGGTCGCCGACGATGTCCGAGGAGACGATCGGGTCCTCGGTGTACGTCAGGAAGCCCTTCAGGTCGCCGTCGTCGGCGGCCTTCTTGAACGCGGCGTTGACCTCGTCCTTGGTGACCTCGCGCTGGAGGGTCACGACGAGGTCGGTGGCGGAGCCGGTCGGGACCGGGACGCGCATCGCGATGCCGTCGAGCTTGCCCTTGAGCTGCGGCAGGACCAGAGCGGTCGCCTTGGCGGCGCCGGTCGTGGTCGGGATGATGTTCTCGGCGGCGGCGCGGGCGCGGCGCAGGTCCGAGTGCGGGAAGTCCAGGATGCGCTGGTCGTTGGTGTACGCGTGGACCGTCGTCATGAGGCCCTTGACGATGCCGAAGTTCTCGTCGAGAACCTTGGCCATCGGGGCGACACAGTTGGTCGTGCAGGACGCGTTGGAGATGACGTGGTGGTTGGCCGCGTCGTACTTGTCCTGGTTGACGCCCATGACGATGGTGATGTCCTCTTCCTTGGCCGGAGCCGAGATGAGGACCTTCTTCGCGCCACCGGCGATGTGCTTCGCGGCGTCGGCCTTCTTGGTGAAGATGCCGGTCGACTCGATGACGATGTCGACGCCCAGCTCACCCCAGGGGATGTCGGCCGGGTTGCGCTCGGAGAGCACCTTGATGGTGTGGCCGTCGACGGTGATGGTGTCGGCGGTGTGGCTGACCTCTGCCTTGAGGCGACCCAGGATGGTGTCGTACTTCAGCAGGTGGGCCGTGGTCGCAGTGTCACCCAGGTCGTTGACAGCCACGATCTCGATGTCCGCACCCTGCTCCAGCAGCGCGCGGAAGTAGTTACGACCGATGCGGCCAAAGCCGTTGATGCCTACGCGGATCGTCACGAACCGATCTCCTCGTTAGGTACGCCGGTTTTCGACGCCGGCGAGTTGTATGGGATGTCCCCGACCGCCTACGACCCTACCCCTCCGAAGCCGTCGGGGTGACATCGAGCGGGGCCGGAAGAACGCGGAAAGCCCGTACTCCCCAGTAGGAGTACGAGCTTTCCGTTGATCTCCCCCGCCCTCTGCGACGATTACGCAGCGTCAACGCCCGCGGGTGCGCGGGCCGTTCCCGCCGCGGCGCGCGGGCCGGGGGCGCGGATCAGCCGACCAGGCCGTCGGCCAGCTCTTCGCTGAGAGTGGATTCCGTGCCGGGGATGCCCAGGTCCTGGGCCCGCTTGTCGGCCATCGCCAGGAGCCGCCGGATGCGGCCCGCGACCGCGTCCTTGGTGAGCGGCGGGTCGGCGAGGGCGCCCAGCTCCTCCAGGGAGGCCTGCTTGTGCTCCATGCGCAGCCGGCCGGCCGCCGCCAGGTGCTCGGGGACCTCCTCGCCCAGGATCTCCAGCGCGCGGCCCACCCGGGCGCCCGCGGCGACCGCGGCCCGGGCGGAGCGGCGCAGGTTCGCGTCGTCGAAGTTGGCGAGGCGGTTGGCGGTGGCGCGGACCTCGCGCCGCATCCGCCGCTCCTCCCAGGCCAGCACCGATTCGTGGGCGCCGAGCCGGGTGAGCAGGGCGCCGATCGCGTCGCCGTCGCGGACGACGACCCGGTCAACGCCGCGCACCTCGCGGGCCTTCGCCGCGATGGAGAGCCTGCGGGCCGCGCCGACCAGCGCGAGCGCGGCCTCCGGGCCCGGGCAGGTCACCTCCAGCGAGGAGGAGCGGCCCGGCTCGGTGAGCGAGCCGTGCGCCAGGAAGGCCCCGCGCCAGGCGGCCTCGGCGTCGCAGGTGGCCCCCGAGACCACCTGCGGGGGCAGGCCGCGGATGGGGCGGCCCCGGCCGTCGACCAGGCCCGTCTGGCGCGCCAGCTGGTCGCCGCCCGCCACCACCCGTACGACGTAGCGCGAGCCGCGCCGCAGGCCGCCGGGGGCCATCACGATCAGCTCCGAGCTGTGCCCGAAGATCTCCAGGATGTCCCGCTTCAGCCGGCGCGCCGCCATCGCGGTGTCCAGCTCCGCCTCGATCACGATCCGGCCGCTCACCAGGTGGAGTCCACCCGCGAACCGAAGAATCGCCGAAACCTCTGCCTTCCTGCAGCAGGTCCGGGTCACGGGAAGCCGAGAGACTTCGTCCTTCACCGCCGGCGTCATCGCCATGGGCCGATCCTTCCATGCATCCGAAAAATACGGTCGTACGCGGCGGCCAACAGCTCCGGATCATGGATCGGAACGCCGTCGGGTGAGGCCACGGGCGCCAGCTCGACCGCGGCGCCGAGCCGTTTCGCTGCGTCGGCGAGAGATTCGCGGTCGGGCACGGCGGCCTCGTCGGCCAGCACCACGTCCAGGGCGAGTTTAGGGGCGTGTCGTCCCAAAACCTCCAAATGACGCTGCGGTGAGAAGCCATCTGTTTCACCGGGTTGCGGTGCGAGATTGAGCGAGAGGACCTTGCGGGCCTTCGTCTCGATCAGCGCGTCCAGCAATTCCGGGACCAGCAGATGCGGAATGACCGAGGAGAACCAGGAGCCGGGACCGAGGACCACCCAGTCCGCGTCCCGTACGGCGGCGACCGCCTCGGGGACGGCCGGCGGGTCGGCCGGGACCACGTGCACGGACTGCACCTCGCCCGGGGTGAGGGCGACGGTGGCCTGGCCGCGCACGGTGTCCACGTCGTCCGGGCGCTCGGGGTCGTGGCCCTTGACGAGGGCCTGGAGCTCCAGCGGCACGGCGGACATGGGCAGCACCCGGCCGTGCGCGCCGAGGAGCTTGCCGACCAGGTCCAGGGCCTGGACGTGGTCGCCGAGCTGTTCCCACAGGGCGACGATCAGCAGATTGCCGACCGCGTGCTCGTGCAGGTCGCCCTTGGACTGGAAGCGGTGCTGGATGACCTGCGCCCAGGTCTGGCCCCACTCGTCGTCGCCGCACAGTGCGGCGAGCGCTTTGCGCAGGTCGCCGGGCGGCAGGACGCCCAGCTCCTCGCGGAGCCGCCCGCTGGAGCCTCCGTCGTCGGCGACGGTGACCACGGCGGTCAGGTCGCCGGTGATCCGCCGCAGCGCGGTGAGGGAGGCGGACAGGCCCATGCCGCCGCCGAGCGCGACGACCTTGGGCTGGGCGCCGCGCTTGCGCACGGCGAACGCGGGCGTGGCGCCGCGCAGCCGGCGCAGGCGCAGATTGCGACTGGTCACTCGCGCCCCATGTCCCTGTGTACGAGCACGGTCTCGATCCCCTCGGTGGCGAGCCGCGCCGCCAGCTTCTCGGACATGGCCACGGAGCGGTGCTTGCCGCCCGTGCAGCCGACGGCGATGGTCACGTAGCGCTTGCCCTCGCGGCGGTAGCCCGCGGCGACGAGCTGCAGCAGCTCCGTGTACTGGTTGAGGAATTCCTTGGCGCCCGGCTGGTCGAAGACGTAGGAGGAGACCTCCTCGTTGAGCCCGGTGAAGGGGCGCAGCTCGGGAACCCAGTGCGGGTTGGGCAGGAAGCGGCAGTCCACGACCAGGGCGGCGTCGACCGGCAGGCCGTACTTGAAGCCGAACGACATCACGGTGGCGCGCAGCTCCGGTTCCTCGTCGCCGGCGAACTGGGCGTCCATCTTGGCGCGCAGCTCGTGCACGTTGAGGCTGGAGGTGTCGATCACCAGGTCGGCGTCGCCGCGCAGCTCGCGCAGCAGGTCGCGCTCGGCGGCGATGCCGTCGACGATGCGGCCGTCGCCCTGGAGGGGGTGGGGGCGGCGGACCGACTCGAAGCGGCGGACCAGCGCGTCGTCGGAGGACTCCAGGAAGACCACCCGGCGGGTGACGCCCTTGGCGTCCAGGTCGGCGAGGGATTCGCGCAGGTTGTCGAAGAAGCGGCGGCCGCGTACGTCGACGACGACGGCGATCCGCGCCACGTTGCCCTGGGAGCGGGCGCCGAGCTCCACCATGGTGGGGATCAGCGCGGGCGGCAGGTTGTCCACGACGAACCAGCCCAGGTCCTCCAGGCACTTGGCGGCGGTGCTGCGCCCGGCGCCGGACATGCCGGAGATGATCACCAGTTCGGGGATGGCGGCCGCGCTGTCACCCGATTCGGTCGAGGTGCCCGTACTCACGTGTGCTGCTCCGTCTGCTCGGTCTGTGCGGTCGTGCCCGTGTTCATGTTCGTGGTCAGTCATGTCGTGCTGCCCCCGTCGTCCTCTTCCATGATCTCTCCTGTGGCCGTGTTCACGGCGGGTGCGGCCGGGGCGGCCGCCGCGAGGGCGACGGCCACTGATTCCGCCGTCCTGCGGCCTATCCCCGGGACCTCGCAGATCTCCTCGATTGTCGCCTGCCGGAGCTTCTTCACGGAGCCGAAATGTTTGATCAGGGCCTGTTTGCGGGTGTCCCCGAGACCGGCGACGGAATCCAGGGGGCTGGAGCGGATGCGCTTGGCCCGCTTGGCGCGCTGGTAGGTGATGGCGAAGCGGTGCGCCTCGTCGCGGATGCGCTGGAGGAGGTACAGGCCCTCGCTGGAGCGGGGCAGGACCACCGGGTCGTCGTCATCGGGCAGCCAGACCTCTTCGAGGCGCTTGGCGAGGCCGCAGACTGCGATGTCGTCGATGCCCAGCTCGTCCAGGGCCCGCTTGGCGGCGGCGACCTGCGGCTGCCCGCCGTCGACCACGAGGAGCTGCGGCGGGTACGCGAACCGCTTGGGCCGGCCGTCGTCCTCGCGGGACTCGGCGGTGGCCGCCGGATCGGCCGCGTCGGGGGCGGCGGGCACCGGGCCGGCCGGTACGGGGCCCGTGGGGGCGGGGCTCTCCTCCCACTCCCCCGTGCGCTCCTTCTCATGGAGGTAGCGGCGGAAGCGCCGGCTGATCACCTCGTGCATCGAGCGGACGTCGTCCTGTCCCTCGAAGCTCTTGATCTGGAAGCGGCGGTACTCCCCCTTGCGGGCCAGCCCGTCCTCGAAGACGACCATGGACGCCACGACGTCCTCGCCCTGGAGGTGGGAGATGTCGAAGCACTCGATGCGCAGCGGGGCGGTGTCCAGGCCCAGGGCCTCGGCGACCTCCTCCAGGGCCCGGGAGCGGGTGGTGAGGTCGGAGGCGCGCTTGGTCTTGTGCAGCCCGAGGGCCTGCTGGGCGTTGCGCTGGACCGTGACCATCAGGTCCTTCTTGTCGCCGCGCTGCGGGATGCGCAGGCTGACCTGGGAGCCGCGCCGGTCCGCGAGCCACTGGGAGACGGCCTCGGGGTCCTCGGGGAGGGCCGGGACGAGGACCTCCTTGGGGACGGCGTCGCCGCTCTCCTCGCCGTACAACTGCTGGAGGGCGTGCTCCACGAGGCCGGAGGTGTCGACGTTCTCCACCTTGTCGGTGACCCAGCCGCGCTGGCCGCGCACCCGGCCGCCGCGTACGTGGAAGATCTGGACCGCCGCCTCCAGCTCGTCCTCGGCGACCGCGATGAGGTCGGCGTCGGTGGCGTCGGCGAGGACGACGGCGCTCTTCTCCATGGCCCGCTTCAGCGCCTCGACGTCGTCGCGCAGGCGCGCGGCCCGCTCGTACTCCATCTCCTCGGCCGCCGCCATCATGTCCTTCTCCAGGCGGCGGATGTACGTGCCGGTGCGACCGGCCATGAAGTCGCAGAAGTCGTCGGCCAGTTCGCGGTGTTCCTCCGGGGTGACGCGGCCGACGCAGGGGGCCGAGCACTTGCCGATGTAGCCGAGGAGGCAGGGGCGGCCGGTGCGCGCGGCGTTCTTGAAGACGCCCGCCGAGCACGTACGGACGGGGAAGACCCGCAGCATCAGGTCGACGGTCTCGCGGATCGCCCAGGCGTGCCCGTACGGGCCGAAGTAGCGCACGCCCTTCTTCTTGGCGCCGCGCATCACCTGGACCCGGGGGAACTCCTCGTTGAGCGTGACCGCGAGGTAGGGGTAGCTCTTGTCGTCGCGGTACTTGACGTTGAACCGGGGGTCGAACTCCTTGATCCAGGAGTATTCGAGCTGAAGCGCCTCGACCTCGGTGGAGACGACGGTCCACTCCACGGAGGCGGCGGTGGTCACCATCGTGCGCGTGCGCGGGTGGAGGCCGGAGAGGTCCTGGAAGTAGTTGGCCAGGCGCTGGCGCAGGCTCTTGGCCTTCCCGACGTAGATCACCCGACGGTGTTCGTCGCGGAATTTGTAGACCCCCGGGGAGTCGGGGATCTGTCCCGGCTTGGGGCGGTAGCTGGAGGGGTCTGCCATGTCTCCCACCCTACTTGCGGGCAGTGACAGCGCGGGGT
>NZ_SSBK01000060.1 GCF_004795035.1 Streptomyces sp. A0958 | reverse complement strand
GCTGAAGATGGACACGCCGCTTCTCTGCTTGATCAACCTTGTTGCTAGACACCTCAAGGTTCACAGAGAGCGGCGTGTTTCACGTATCAGCCCAGCCCAGGGCACCCACACATACGGCAGGAGAGCCGGAAAAGGGCCGTCCGCCCCGGAACAGGGGGGGTGGTTCCGGAGCGGACGGGTGGACCGGTTTGCCGCGCGCCCCGGGGGGTGTGGGACGGGCGGCCATCCGATCGGTGAGGAGTTCCGGAGCGCGAGGCTCCAGTGGTGTGCGCGAAGGCACGCCCGGGACGGTGCTGGGGAAGCTCCGACCCGGATTCGCCCGCAGTTCCCTGCGGGCGGGGTGTTTCTCTCATCTGCCGAAACCGTACGTCAGGCGAAGGGGGACCGACAGCGGCTACGGTATCCCGCCATCGCCCCCGCACCTTTTCTTCACAGGCCCACACAGGCCCCGTACCCAATCCGGGAGAGAGCCGGGCGGATCAGATTCCGGTGAACGCCTGCTCAAGGACGTCCAGGCCCTCGTTCAGCAGGTCCTCGCCGATCACCAGCGGCGGCAGGAAGCGCAGGACGTTGCCGTACGTGCCGCAGGTCAGGACGAGGACGCCCTCGGCGTGGCAGGCCTTCGCGAGCCGCGTGGCCGCCTCCGGGTGCGGGTCCTTCGTACCCGGCTTCACCAGCTCGATCGCGATCATCGCGCCGCGGCCCCGGACGTCACCGATCAGCCCGCCGTTCGGCAGCTTCGCCCGCATCCCTTCGAGCCGGGCCTTCATGACCTCCTCGATGCGCTTCGCCTTCTTGTTCAGGTCCAGCTCGCGCATCGTCTCGATGGCCCCGAGCGCGCCCGCGCAGGCGACCGGGTTGCCACCGTACGTGCCGCCGAGGCCGCCCGAGTGCGCCGCGTCCATGATCTCGGCGCGGCCGGTCACGGCGGACAGCGGAAGGCCACCCGCGATGCCCTTGGCGGTCGTGATGAGGTCCGGGACGATGCCCTCGTCCTCGCAGGCGAACCACTGGCCCGTCCGGCAGAAGCCGGACTGGATCTCGTCGGCGACGAAGACGATGCCGTTGTCCTGCGCGAACCGCGCGATCGCGGGCAGGAAGCCCTTGGCCGGCTCGATGAAACCGCCCTCGCCGAGGACCGGCTCGATGATGATCGCGGCGACGTTCTCCGCGCCGATCTGCTTGGTGATCTGGTCGATGGCCTGGGCGGAGGCCTCCGCGCCCGCGTTCTCGGCCCCGGTCGGCCAGCGGTAGCCGTACGCCACCGGCACCCGGTACACCTCGGGCGCGAACGGGCCGAAGCCCTGCTTGTACGGCATGTTCTTCGCCGTCAGCGCCATCGTGAGGTTGGTCCGGCCGTGGTAGCCGTGGTCGAAGACGACGACGGCGGTGCGCTTGGTGTACGCGCGGGCGATCTTCACCGCGTTCTCGACGGCCTCGGCGCCCGAGTTGAACAGCGCCGACTTCTTCGCGTGGTCGCCCGGCGTCAGCTCGGCGAGCTGCTCGCAGACCTCCACGTACCCCTCGTACGGCGTGACCATGAAACAGGTGTGGGTGAAGTCCGCGAGCTGGGCGGTGGCCCGCCGCACGACGGCCTCGGCGGAGGCGCCGACCGAGGTCACGGCGATGCCGGAACCGAAGTCGATCAGACGGTTGCCGTCCACGTCCTCGATGATCCCGCCACCGGCCCGCGCGGTGAACACCGGCAGTGTGGAGCCCACGCCTGCGGCGACCGCCGCGAGCCGGCGCTCCTGCAGCTCCACCGACTTCGGGCCGGGAATGGCGGTGACGAGGCGGCGCTCCTGCGGAATTGCGGTCATGCGGGGCTCCTGGGGGGTGTTTCGGACGCTTCTCTTTCTGCAGGCTAGGCGCGGGGCCGGGGGTCGGGCATGCTCCGATCGGGAGTGATGGCGTACGTGTCGTTGTCCGCTGCGGACAGAAGGGGGTACGGGAGCCGGTCGCGCCTCCACGGGGCGGTCACTATCCGGGCGCGTTGCTGAACTCGCCGTGCGCGCGCACTAGATTGACCGGTGCAGGGGTCGGACCCGGCTGGTCAGGGGGCAACGGTTCATGGACAACGACGGTACGCACGGCGCGTGGGGTACGCGGGGTGCGCAGCCGCCCGACGGCCGGCCCGCCCGGCCCGGGGACTCCGCACCGCACCCGGCGGGCCCGCCGCCCGCCGCCCCGCCCGCCTACCCGCCCGCCGTCCCGCCGCCCGCCGTCCCGCCGCCCGCCCGGCCTCCGTCCGTACCGGCTCCGCAGGAGGCCCCGCCCGTGCGGTACCGGGCACCGGGCGCGGCCACGCCCACCGCCGACTGGTTCAACGCGCCCCGCCCCGAGGCGGGCCCCGGCGTCTGGCGGTACCGTCATGTGCCCCGGCCCGCCGAGCCGGAGGCACGCCCCTCACTGGTGGGGCCGGCCGCCACGCTGGTCCTGTGGCTGCTGCTGTGGCTGCTGCTCAGCGAGCGCGCCGTCCCCTACGTGTTCGAGCCGATCGAGATCATCACCGGGCGCGAATGGTGGTTGTTGGGCGGTCTCAAGGAGGACGCGCCGGACCTGGTGGTCAACTCGACCACGCTCTACTACGAGGTCCTGGTGCTGGTTCTCGGTTTCTGGGCCGCCCGGCTCGGCGGCTGGGCCCACGTCGTCCACTACTTCGCCGGCGCGTGGCTGGAGCGTATGCGGCTGACGCTGTCGGTGGCCGTCGCGCTGCTGGTGCTGTGGCTGGCCTGGACCCCGAAGGTGCCGCTGCTGCTGGTGCTCATGGGGTCGGCGCAGGGGTGGTTGCTCAGCGGGGATCGCCTACGGGCCACAGTGGCCGCCTACGGCTGCTACGCGTTGACCATTGCCATCGTCGTGTGGCCCATCGCCCGTGCCGCGCGTTGGGGGGATGCCCTGCGTGATCTACGGGCCCGGCGCGGGCCCACCCCTCCTCAGAGCGCGGAGGGCCCGTCGACCACCCCCGCCCTCACCGACGCCCCCCTCCGCGCCCACTGGCCGGACCTGCGCGCCGCCGGCCGCATGGACGTCGCGGAGGCGCTCACCGCCGCCGTGTACACCGGCCGGATGAACGACGTGGACTGCGTACGGCTCCGCCACGCCTGGGCCGGCGCCCGCACCCGGCCCGACCGGCTCGCGTCCTTCACCGAGACCGTGCTCCGCAAGGGCGCCGACGCCTTCCTGCACCCCTCCGGGTTCCGCGACGTGCCCCTGCGCATCGCCACGCACGACCCGCTGACCGGCCAGGTCCGGATCGGCGAGTGCGCGGACGACCCGCGCAACCCCTACCCGCGCCGGGGCACGGGTCTGGCCCTGGAACCCGCCTCGCTGGGCACCTCCCTGCTGGCCGTCGGCCCGCCCGGCTCCGGGAAGACGGACCGGGTGATCAGGCCCGTCGTCGAAGCCCTCGCCCTGCGGGCGCTCACCGGACAGGCGGCGGTGCTCGCCGTCGGCGGCGCGGGCGGCGGGCTCGGCCCGGACGACGCCTACGACGTCGTCGTCCGCATCGGTGACCCCGCCTCCGTGCACGACTTCGACCTGTACGGCGGTACGACCGACCCCGACGAGGCGGCGGCGGCCCTCGCGGAGGGGCTGGCCGGTGACATCCCCACCCTGGACACCCGCCGCGCGGCGACCGCGCTCGGCCAGCTGCTCGGCCCGTACCGCGTCGTCCACGGCCGTTTCCCCTCCGTACCCGAACTCCGCGAACTCCTCGAAGGCTCCGCCACCGCACTGGGCGCCCTGCGCCAGGCCCTGGAGAGCGGGGGCCACCAGGCGATGCTGCGCGAGCTGGAGGCCAGGGCCCGCCAGGCCGGCAGCGCCGCCGACCCGGCCGCCGTCCTCGCCGACCGGATCGCCGCCCTCGACCGGCCCGCCTTCGCCGGCTTCTTCGCCACCGGTGCGGACGCCCGCCCGTTCTCGCTGCGCTCCCTGGGCCAGCACCCGCTGCGGGTCCGGATCGACCTGCCGGAAGGCGTCCACACCGAGGCGTCCCGCATCCTGGCCCGCCTCGTCCTCGCCCAGTTCAACGCCGTCACCGCGGCCCGCGCCGACCGCTCGCTGTTCGTCTGCCTGGTCCTGGACGACGCCACCCACACCGTCACCGCCGAGACCGTCCGGGGCATCCGCCGGCTGCGGTCCGTCAACGCCGGGGCGGTCCTCGCCCTGCGCACGCTGGACGACGTGCCCGAGGGGCTGCACACCGCGCTGCTCGGCGCCTTCGGCTGCACCATGGCCTTCCCCGGCCTCACCACCTGGGACGGCAAGCGCTTCGCCGAGGCCTGGGGCAAGGAGTGGGTGGAGGTCCGCGAGGTCGCCCAGCACGGCGTCTTCGCCGACCAGCCGTTGACCCGCGCCATGCACGCCCTGCGCAAGATGGCCACCGGCAAGGCCGTCACCACGGACGCGGTCACCGTGCGCCAGGTCGAGCGCGAACGCTGGTCCGCCTCTGGCCTCGCCTACGAACTGCCCCCCGGCCACGCCGTGCTCTCGCTGACCACGGTCGCCGGCGAGCACATGCCGCCACTGCTCGTCCGCCTGTCCGGCTGAAAGCCGCGGAACGAGTGACGGAAGGGATGGGAGAGAGCGGGAGGACGGGGAGTGGCAACGGTGACAGGGACTCTGCCACCCTGGCAGAATCGAGCCGAGCCGTTCATACGGGACGGCGAAATCGCCCCCGTCCGAAGGCCGCCATCCCCATGCCGCCCACGCTCGCCTCGCTCGTCCAGCACTCGGCGCTCAAACTCACGGTGCGCGCGGGGGCGGACCGCCTCGACACCCCCGTGCGCTGGGCACACGCCAGCGAGCTGACCGACCCCGTCCCCTATATGGAGGGCGGCGAACTGCTGCTGGTCACCGCGACCAACCTCGACGCCGAGAACCCGGAGGCGATGGGCCGGTACGTGCGCCGGCTGGCCGCCGCCGGGGTCGCCGGTCTCGGCTTCGCGGTCGGTGTCAACTACGACGAGGTGCCCCGGCCGCTGATCGGCGCCGCCGAGGAAGCCGGCCTGCCGCTGCTCGAAGTGCCCCGCCGCACACCGTTCATCGCCATCGCCAAGGCCGTCTCCTCCCAGATCGCCGCCGACCAGTACCGGGCCGTCACCGCCGGCTTCGAGGCCCAGCGCGAACTGACAAGTGCGGCGCTCGCCGGGGACGGCCCCGCCGGACTCCTCGCCCGGCTCGCCGCCCACGTCAACGGCTGGGCCGCCCTCTACGACGCCTCCGGAGCCGTCGTGGCCGCCGCCCCCGACTGGGCCGCCCGCCGCGCCGCCCGGCTCACCCCCGACGTGGAACGCCTGCGCGAACGCCCCGCCCCGGCGAGCATGGTCGTCGGCGACACCGACGACCGCGTCGAACTCCAGTCCCTGGGCACCGGCCGGCGGGTGCGCGGCGCCCTGGCCGTCGGCACCGGTGCGGCCCTCGGCACCGCCGAGCGTTACGCCGTGCACTCGGCCGTCGCCCTGCTCACCCTCACCACCGCCCGCTCCCGCGCACTCCAGGGCGCCGAGCAGCGCCTCGGTGCGGCGGTGCTGCGGATGCTCCTCGCCGGCCAGCCCGACCACGCCAGGGCCGTCGCCGGGGACCTCTACGGCAGCCTGCTCGACGCCCCTTTCCGGCTGCTCATCGCCGAGGCCCCGGACCCCTCGGCCACCGTCCAGCTGGCCGATGCCATGGACACCGCCGCCCACCGGTCCGGCGAGACCCTGCTGATGGTGCCCGAGGGCGAACGCCTCCTGGTGCTGGCCGCCGACGGCGGCGCGGCGGTGGCCGCCTGCGCCGCCTATGCCGAGGCGCAGGAGGAGCGGACCCCGCGCGAGCCGGCCGCCGCCCAGGAATCCGACGTCGTCGTGGGCCTGTCCGCGCCGGCCGGACCGGTCGCCGTCTCCGCCGCGTACAAGCAGGCCGAGCAGGCCCTGTCGGTCGCCCGCCGACGGGGCAGGGCCCTGGTCGAGCACGCGGAACTGGCCACGGGCTCCGTACTGCCGCTGCTCGCCGACGACGCGGTGCGGGCCTTCGCGGACGGCATGCTCCGCGCCCTGCACGAACACGACGCCAAGGGCCGCGGCGACCTGGTCGCCTCCGTACGCGCCTGGCTCTCGCACCACGGCCAGTGGGACGCGGCCGCCGCCGACCTCGGGGTCCACCGGCACACCCTGCGCTACCGGATGCGGCGGGTGGAGGAAATCCTCGGCCGTTCCCTGGACGACCCCGACGTACGCATGGAGCTGTGGCTCGCCCTGAAGGTCACCACACCTCCGGCGACGGCCTGAGACCCGGGGGCCGTACGTACAATCCGGCGCACCCCGGCCCCTCACCGCTCCACCCCGGACAAACGCCAGGCGGCCCGCGCGGCCCTACCGTGGGGGCGGAAACACCCCACGTCATCGAAGGGCCGGACTCCATGACCTCCACCCACGCCTTCTGGCTGGCCGGCCGCGAGGCCACCGGCGAGGAAAGCTTCGACGTCACCAACCCCTGGGACGGCCGGCTCGTCGGCACCGTCGGCGTGCCGACCGACGCCCAGGTCGAGGAGGCCGTCGCCGCCGCACACGCCGTGCGCGAGGAGTTCGCCGCGACCCCGGCCCATGTGCGCGCCGCCGCCCTCGACCACGTGGCCTGCCGGCTGGCCGAGCGCACCGAGGAGATCGCCCAGCTGATCTCCGCCGAGAACGGCAAGCCGGTCAAGTGGGCGCGCGGCGAGGTCGGCCGGGCCGTCTCCGTCTTCCGCTTCGCCTCCGAGGAGGCCCGCCGCTTCAACAGCGGCGAGGCCCAGCGCCTGGACACCGACGCCGGCGGTACCGGGCGGCTCGGCCTGACCCGGCGCTTCCCGCGCGGCACCGTGCTCGGCATCGCGCCCTTCAACTTCCCGCTGAACCTGAGCGCCCACAAGGTCGCCCCGGCCATCGCCGTCGGCGTCCCGATCATCCTCAAGCCCGCCCCGGCCACCCCGATCTCCTCGCTGGTGCTGGGCGAGCTGCTGGCCGAGACGGACCTGCCGGCCGGCTCCTGGTCCGTGCTGACGGTCCCCAACGACCGGATGCCCGCCCTCGTACAGGACGAGCGGCTGCCCGTGATCTCCTTCACCGGCTCCGCCCCCGTCGGCTACGCGATCATGGACTCGGTGCCCCGTAAGCACTGCACGCTGGAGCTCGGCGGCAACGGGGCCGCCGTCGTGCTCGGCGACTACGCCTCCGAGGAGGACCTGGACTGGGCCGCGAGCCGTATCGCGACCTTCTCCAACTACCAGGGCGGCCAGTCCTGCATCTCGGTGCAGCGCGTCATCGCGGACGCGGCCGTCTACGACCGGCTGCTGCCCAGGATCGTCGCGGCGGTCGGGGCCCAGGTCACCGGCGACCCGTCCGACCCCGCCACCGACGTCGGCCCGCTGGTCGACGAGGCCGCCGCCCGGCGCGTCGAGTCCTGGGTCGACGAGGCCGTCGCCGCCGGCGCCCAGCTGCTCGCCGGCGGGAAGCGCGACGGTTCGACGTACGCGCCGACCGTCCTCGCCGAACTGCCCGAAGGCGTCACCCTCGCCGCCGAGGAGGTCTTCGGACCGGTCCTCTCCGTGCAGCGGGTGGACGGCGAGGCCGAGGCGTTCGCCGCCGTCAACTCCTCCAAGTACGGGCTCCAGGCAGGCGTGTTCACCCACGACATCCAGGCCGCCTTCCGCGCCCACCGCGCGCTGGAGGTCGGCGGTGTGATCATCGGCGACGTCCCCTCGTACCGCGCCGACCAGATGCCGTACGGCGGTGCCAAGCAGTCCGGCGTCGGCCGCGAGGGCGTCCGGTACGCGATGGACGACTACACCTACGAGCGCGTCCTCGTCCTCACCGGTCTCGCCCTGTAACAGGTGCGGCCCAGCCCTCGTCGCGTGCCGCACGCGGCGGCGGGCAGTGGAGTGGTGGCCGACCCGATCGGCGCCCCCAGGCTGGTGGGGGTGGCAGGAACCGGGTACATACGGACGAAGTAGAACCGGACAGGTACGCACGGCGGGCGGGCCCCCGCACCGCCCGTGCGCCTGCCGGGTCCACCCACCCGACGACGCGGCGAGGTGAGCTCCTCATGTCCGCTCCATCCGCACAACACCACACGCCCAAGGTCTCCGAACGCGAAGCGCGCCAGGTGGCCGAGGACGCGCGGGAACGGGACTGGCGCAAACCCAGTTTCGCCAAGGAACTGTTCCTGGGCCGCTTCCGCCTCGACCTGATCCACCCGCACCCGCTGCCCGCGGGCGAGGACGTCCGACGCGGCGAGGAATTCCTCGCCCGGCTGCGCGAGTTCTGCGAGACCAGGGTCGACGGGGCCCTGATCGAGCGCGAGGCCAGGATTCCGGACGAGGTGATCAACGGCCTCAAGGAACTCGGCGCGCTCGGCATGAAGATCGACGTCAAGTACGGCGGTCTCGGCCTGACCCAGGTCTACTACAACCGCGCCCTCGCGCTGGCCGGTTCCGCGAGCCCGGCGATCGGCGCCCTGCTCTCGGCCCACCAGTCCATCGGGGTGCCGCAGCCGTTGAAGACCTTCGGCAGCCAGGAGCAGAAGGACACCTTCCTGCCCCGGCTGGCCCGTACCGACATCTCCGCGTTCCTCCTCACCGAGCCGGACGTCGGCTCCGACCCGGCCCGGCTGGCCACCTCCGCCGTGCCGGACGGCGACGACTACGTCCTCGACGGCGTCAAGCTGTGGACGACCAACGGCGTCGTCGCCGATCTGCTGGTCGTCATGGCCCGCGTCCCGAAGTCGGAGGGCCACCAGGGCGGCATCACCGCCTTCGTGGTCGAGGCGGACGCCCCCGGCATCACCGTCGAGAACCGCAACGCCTTCATGGGCCTGCGCGGCATCGAGAACGGCGTCACCCGCTTCCACCAGGTGCGCGTGCCCGCCGCCAACCGCATCGGCCCCGAGGGCGCCGGGCTCAAGATCGCGCTCACCACCCTCAACACCGGCCGGCTCTCGCTGCCCGCGATGTGCGTCGGCTCGGGCAAGTGGTGCCTGAAGATCGCCCGCGAGTGGTCGGCCGTCCGGGAGCAGTGGGGCCGTCCGGTGGCCAGGCACGAGGCCGTCGGCGCCAAGATCTCCTTCATCGCAGCGACCACCTTCGCCCTCGAAGCCGTGGTCGACCTCGCCTCGCAGATGGCGGACGAGAACCGCAACGACATCCGTATCGAGGCGGCCCTCGCCAAGCTGTACGGCTCCGAGATGGGCTGCAGAATCGCCGACGAGCTGGTCCAGATCCGCGGCGGACGGGGCTTCGAGACCGCCGCCTCCCTCGCCGCCCGGGGCGAACGGGCAGTGCCCGCCGAGCAGATGCTCCGCGACATGCGGATCAACCGGATCTTCGAGGGCTCCACGGAGATCATGCACCTGCTGATCGCCCGCGAGGCCGTCGACGCCCACCTGAAGGTCGCCGGGGACATCATCGACCCCGACAAGCCGCTCTCCGCCAAGGCGAAGGCGGGCGCCAACGCGGCCGGTTTCTACGCCAAGTGGCTGCCCAAGCTCGTCACGGGCCCGGGGCAGCTGCCGCGCACCTACGCCGAGTTCCACCCGGCCGGCCATGTCGACCTGGCCGCCCACCTGCGCTACGTCGAACGCGCCTCGCGCAAGCTCGCCCGCTCCACCTTCTACGCCATGTCCCGCTGGCAGGGCCGGATGGAGACCAAGCAGGGCTTCCTCGGCCGGATCGTCGACATCGGCGCGGAACTCTTCGCGATGAGCGCCGCCTGCGTCCGCGCCGAGCACCTGCGCGCCGCCGACGACCACGGCCGCGAGGCCTACCAGCTCGCCGACGCCTTCTGCCGCCAGGCCCGCATCCGGGTCGAGGAGCTGTTCACCCGGCTCTGGTCCAACACCGACGACCTCGACCGGCGCGTGGTCGACGGCGTCCTGTCCGGCACGTACGGCTGGCTGGAGGAGGGCGTGGTGGACCCGAGCGGCGAAGGCCCCTGGATCGCCGACGCCACCCCCGGCCCCTCCACCAAGGACAACGTCCACCGGCCGATCCGCTGACACGACCCACCGCGCGGCGGGGCCCGTCCAGCCGCTGGACGCGCCCCGCCGCCCGGTGCGCGGCACGGCAGGATGGGGGCCCGTGACCGTCATCCATGTCCCCGGTTCCAAGTCCGTCACCGCGCGCGCCCTCTTCCTGGCCGCCGCCGCGAACGGCCGCAGCACGCTCGTACGCCCCCTGAGCTCGGACGACACCGAGGGGTTCGCCGCCGGGCTGACCGCACTCGGCTACGGGATCGAGCAGGAGGCGGAGCGCTGGCACATCACCGGCCGCCCCGCCGGGCCCGCCGCCACCGAGGCCGACGTCTACTGCCGCGACGGGGCGACCACCGCCCGCTTCCTGCCCACCCTCGCCGCAGCCGGCGCCCGGGGCAGCTACCGCTTCGACGCCTCCGCGCAGATGCGCCGCCGCCCCCTCGCCCCGCTCACCGAGGCCCTGCGCACCCTCGGCGTCGACCTGCGCCACGAGGAGGCCGAGGGCCACCACCCGCTGCGGATCGAGGCCGCCGGCATCAAGGGCGGCGAACTCACCCTGGACGCTGGGCAGTCCAGCCAGTACCTCACCGCCCTGCTGATGCTCGGACCGCTCACCGAGACCGGGCTGCGGATCACCGTCACCGACCTCGTTTCGGCGCCCTACATCGAGATCACCCTCGCGATGATGCGCTCCTTCGGCGTCGAGGTCACCCGCGGCGGCCCCGGCGGCACCGTGTTCACCGTGCCGCCCGGCGGCTACCGCGCCACCACCTACGCCGTCGAACCCGACGCCTCCACCGCGAGCTACTTCTTCGCCGCCGCCGCCCTCACCGGCCGCGAGGTCACCGTCCCGGGGCTCGGCGAGGACGCCCTCCAGGGAGACCTGCGGTTCGTCGACGTACTGCGCCGCATGGGCGCGGACGTGCGCACGGCGGACGACTCCACCACGGTCCGCTCCAACGGCACCCTGAGCGGCCTCACCGTCAACATGCGCGACATCTCCGACACCATGCCGACGCTGGCCGCGCTCGCCCCCTTCGCCTCGGGGCCCGTACGCATCGAGGACGTCGGCAACACCCGCGTGAAGGAGTGCGACCGGCTGGAGGCGTGCGCGAGCAACCTGCGGCGGATGGGCATCACCGTCACGACCGGCCCCGACTGGATCGAGATCCGGCCCGGCACGCCCCGGCCCGTGGAGATCGAGACCCACGGCGACCACCGCATCGTCATGTCGTTCGCCGTCACCGGCCTGCGCACCCCCGGCATCACGTTCGACGACCCCGGCTGCGTACGCAAGACGTTCCCCGGGTTCCACGAGGCCTTCGCCGCATTCGCCGGCGCCACCGGCTGAGCCCGGGGGAGGCGGGGACAGGACACGCGCGGCACCACCCGGGACGCCCTGTCCCCGCACACAGACCGAGCGGCGACAATAGGCGCCATGACCGACAGCCCTGCTCCCCTCGCCGACCCGCACCTCGTCTTCGACGCCGTGGAAGGCCGCCGGGACCTCGTCCTCCTCGGCTCCACCGGGTCCATCGGCACCCAGGCCATCGACCTGGTGCTGCGCAACCCCGACCGCTTCCGCGTCACCGCGCTGTCCGCGGCCGGCGGCCGGGTCGGCCTCCTCGCCGAACAGGCGCGCCTGCTGAAGGTGCGCACGGTGGCCGTCGCCTCGCCCGAGGCCGTACCGGCGCTGCGCGAGGCGCTGCGGCAGGAGTACGGGACGGCCGAGCCGCTGCCCGAGATCCTGGCCGGGCCCGACGCGGCCGCCGAGCTGGCCGCAAGCGACTGCCACACCGTGCTGAACGGGATCACCGGCTCCATCGGCCTCGCCCCCACCCTGGCCGCGCTGAAGGCGGGCCGCACGCTGGCACTCGCCAACAAGGAGTCGCTGATCGTCGGCGGCCCCCTCGTCAAGGCGCTGGCCGCGCCGGGCCAGATCATTCCGGTCGACTCGGAGCACGCGGCGCTCTTCCAGGCGCTCGCCGCCGGCACGCGCGCCGATGTGCGCCGGCTCGTCGTCACCGCCTCCGGCGGCCCGTTCCGGGGACGGACCAGGAGCGAACTCGCCGACGTCACCCCCGAGCAGGCCCTCGCGCACCCCACCTGGGCCATGGGCCCGGTCATCACGGTCAACTCGGCGACCCTGGTCAACAAGGGGCTCGAAGTCATCGAGGCGCATCTCCTCTACGACATCCCCTTCGACCGCATCGAGGTCGTCGTCCACCCCCAGTCCCACGTGCACTCCATGGTCGAGTTCAGCGACGGCTCCACCCTCGCCCAGGCCACCCCGCCCGACATGTGCGGACCGATCGCCATCGGCCTCGGCTGGCCGCAGCGCGTCCCCGACGCGGCCCCCGCCTTCGACTGGACGAAGGCGTCCACCTGGGAGTTCTTCCCGCTCGACACCGAGGCCTTCCCGTCCGTCGGCCTCGCCCGGCACGTGGGCGGGCTGGGCGGCACCGCGCCCGCCGTGTTCAACGCGGCCAACGAGGAGTGCGTCGACGCGTTCCTGTCCGGCAGGCTGCCCTTCAACGGCATCATGGACACGGTCACCGCGGTGGTGACCGAACACGGAACGCCCGCGGCGGGAACTTCTCTCACCGTCGCGGACGTCCTTGAAGCGGAGACCTGGGCACGGGCCCGGGCCCGGGAACTCTCGGCCAAGGCCACTGCGGAGGCACGCGCATGAGCATGACGACGATCCTGTTGACGATTGTGGGCATCGCCGTCTTCGTGTTCGGTCTGCTGTTCTCCATCGCCTGGCACGAGCTGGGCCACCTCTCGACCGCCAAGCTCTTCGGCATCCGCGTCCCGCAGTACATGGTCGGCTTCGGCCCGACCATCTGGTCGCGCAAGAAGGGCGACACCGAGTACGGCATCAAGGCCATCCCGGCCGGCGGCTACATCCGCATGATCGGGATGTTCCCGCCCGGGGCGGACGGCCGGCTGGAGGCCCGGTCCACCTCGCCGTGGCGCGGCATGATCGAGGACGCCAGATCCGCCGCCTTCGAGGAGCTGGAACCGGGCGACGAAAAACGCCTCTTCTACACGCGCAAGCCGTGGAAGCGCACGATCGTCATGTTCGCCGGACCGTTCATGAACCTGGTCCTGGCCGTGGCGATCTTCCTCGGCGTCTCCATGACCTTCGGCTTCCAGACCAACACCACCGAGGTCGCCGGCGTCCAGCAATGCGTCATCCCGCAGAGCCAGGAGCGGGAGACCTGCAAGGAGTCCGACGCCGTCTCGCCGGCCCAGGCCGCCGGGCTGAAGAAGGGCGACCGGATCGTCGCCTTCGACGGCGAGCGGACCGACAAGTGGTCCACCCTCTCCGACCGCATCCGCGACACGGTCGGCCCCGCCACCATCACGGTCGAGCGCGACGGGCAGGAGATGACCCTGCACGCCGTGCTCCTGAAGAACGCCGTCGCGAAGAAGGACTCCCACGGCGAGGCGGTCGCCGGGAAGTACGTCACGGCCGGCTACCTCGGGTTCGAGGCGAACAGGGAGATCATCCCGCTCTCCTTCGGTGACTCGGTCGTGCGCATGGGCGACATGATCGAGAACGGCGTCGATTCGATCGTGGCCCTGCCGTCCAAGATCCCCGCCCTCTGGGACGCGGCGTTCGGCGACGGCGAACGCGCGGCCGACTCCCCGGTCGGCGTCGTCGGCGCGGCCCGGATCGGCGGCGAGGTGATGACGCTGGACGTCCCGGCTCAGAGCCAGATCGCGATGATGCTGTTCCTGCTGGCCGGCTTCAACCTCTCGCTGTTCCTCTTCAACATGCTGCCGCTGCTCCCGCTCGACGGCGGCCACATCGCGGGGGCCCTGTGGGAGGCGCTGCGCCGCAACGCGGCACGGACCTTCAAGCGCCCCGACCCCGGCCCGTTCGACGTCGCCAAGCTGATGCCGGTCGCCTACGTGGTCGCCGGGGTCTTCATCTGCTTCACCCTGCTCGTCCTCGTCGCCGACGTGGTCAACCCGGTCAAGCTCACCTGACCGGGGCGGCCCGCGCGGCCGGTGTACCGCGAGTGACGGCCGGTGCGCACGGTGCGTCCGGCGGCCCGACATTCCGTACGAGCCCGGACGCGGTGTGCTCCCGGCCGTCCCCGGTGACGTAACCTCGAAGGCCGGAGCCCGCCGATACCGGGACGTCGATCCACACCTTGGGGATGCTCAGCGCATGACTGCGATTTCTCTCGGAATGCCCGCCGTTCCGACCAAGCTCGCCGAACGGCGGGTCAGCCGCCAGATCCAGGTCGGCTCGGTGGCGGTCGGCGGGGACGCGCCGGTCTCGGTGCAGTCGATGACGACGACGCGTACGTCGGACATCGGCGCGACGCTTCAGCAGATCGCCGAACTGACCGCCTCCGGCTGCCAGATCGTGCGCGTCGCCTGCCCGACGCAGGACGACGCGGACGCCCTGAAGACCATCGCCGCGAAGTCCCAGATCCCGGTGATCGCGGACATCCACTTCCAGCCGAAGTACGTGTTCGCCGCGATCGACGCCGGCTGTGCGGCGGTCCGCGTGAACCCCGGCAACATCAAGCAGTTCGACGACAAGGTCAAGGAGATCGCGCGGGCCGCGAAGGACGCCGGCACGCCGATCCGGATCGGCGTCAACGCCGGTTCGCTGGACGCGCGGCTGCTGAAGAAGTACGGCAAGGCCACCCCCGAGGCGCTGGTCGAGTCGGCGCTCTGGGAGGCGTCGCTGTTCGAGGAGCACGACTTCCGCGACATCAAGATCTCGGTCAAGCACAACGACCCGGTCGTGATGGTCAACGCCTACCGCCAGCTCGCCGCCCAGTGCGACTACCCGCTGCACCTCGGCGTCACCGAGGCCGGCCCCGCCTTCCAGGGCACCATCAAGTCGGCCGTCGCCTTCGGCGCCCTGCTCAGCGAGGGCATCGGCGACACCATCCGCGTCTCGCTGTCCGCGCCCCCCGCCGAGGAGGTCAAGGTCGGGCTGCAGATCCTGGAGTCGCTGAACCTCAAGCAGCGCCGCCTGGAGATCGTCTCCTGCCCCTCCTGCGGCCGCGCCCAGGTCGACGTGTACAAGCTCGCGGACCAGGTCAGCGCCGGTCTGGAGGGCATGGAGGTGCCGCTGCGGGTCGCCGTCATGGGCTGCGTCGTCAACGGCCCCGGCGAAGCCCGCGAGGCCGACCTCGGCGTCGCCTCCGGCAACGGCAAGGGCCAGATCTTCGTCAAGGGCGAGGTCATCAAGACCGTGCCCGAGTCGAAGATCGTGGAGACCCTCATCGAGGAAGCCATGAAGATCGCCGAGCAGATGGAGAAGGACGGCATCGCCTCCGGCGAGCCCGAGGTCTCCATCAGCTGACCCATGAGTCCCACGACAGCGCCCCGCCGGAGGAACCTCCGCGGGGCGCTGCCCGTGAGCGGGTCCGGCGCGTGCGCGGGAAGCCGTATCCGGGCACGGGCGGCGGCCGCCGGGCTCTGCGGGTACAGTGCGGAAATCAGCAGACCGCATGGTGAGGCCCCCTCGTGTTGACGCAGACCACCACCCGGGTCCTCGAACCCAGCGACCTCGGCGCCGCACTCGCGGTGCTCGAGAGCGAACCCGTGACCAACGCCTTCGTGACGTCCCGCGTCCAGATCGCCGGCCTGGACCCCTGGCGCCTCGGCGGCGAGATGTGGGGCTGGTACGCAGACGGCCACCTGCGCTCCCTGTGCTACTCGGGCGCCAACCTCGTCCCCATCTGCGCGGGCCCCGAAGCCGTACGCGCCTTCGCCGACCGCGCCCGCAGGGCCGGCCGCCGCTGCTCCTCGATCGTCGGCCCGGCCGAGCCCACCGCCCAGCTCTGGCGGCTCCTGGAACCGGGCTGGGGCCCCGCCCGCGAGGTCCGGGCCAACCAGCCCCTCATGGAGACCGAGAGCCCGTCCGCCGACGTGGAGCCCGACCCGCTCGTCCGCCGCGTCCGCAAGGACGAGATGGAGATCCTCATGCCGGCCTGCGTGGCCATGTTCACCGAAGAGGTCGGCGTCTCCCCGCTCGCCGGCGACGGCGGACTCCTCTACCAGGCCCGCGTCGCCGAACTCATCGCCGCCGGCCGCTCCTTCGCCCGGATCGAGGACGGCAAGGTCGTCTTCAAGGCGGAGATCGGCGCCACCACCTCCCAGGCCTGCCAGATCCAGGGCGTGTGGGTCGCCCCGGAGCACCGCGGCCGCGGCCTCTCCGAGACCGGCATGGCCGCCGTGGTGCGGTACGCGCTGGCCGACGTCGCCCCGATCGTCAGCCTCTACGTCAACGACTACAACACCCCCGCGCGCAAGGCGTACCGCCGCATCGGCTTCCGGGAGACCGGGGCGTTCATGAGCGTGCTGTTCTGACCGGGCCCCGGGCCACCGGCCCGGACAGTAGGGTCGATCCATGGCAGCAGCTTTCGGGGGCGGCCCCCGCACCAACCGCGTCCGGGTCGGGCCGATCGACCTCGCGGCACGCGTCGACGAGGCGCTCGCCGTGCAGGCCGTCGCCTTCGGCCTCGGCGCCGAGGAGATCGAGGTACGCCGCCACATCGTGCTCCGGCACCTCGACCACCCGCACGCCCGCGCGCTCGGCGCCCTGACCCGCGACGGCCGGCTCGTCGGCTTCGTCTACGGCATGCCCAACGACCGCGGCCACTGGTGGTCCACCGTGGTCGAGCCCTACCTGCGCGCCACCGGCTCCGCCCACTGGCTCGACGACTCCTTCGTGATCACCGAACTGCACGTCCACCCGGACTTCCAGAACCGGGGCATCGGCCGCACCCTCATCACCACCGTCACGGACGCCGTCGCCCAGCCCCGCTCGATCCTCTCCGCGATCGACACGGACAGCCCGGCACGCGGCCTGTACCGCTCCCTCGGCTACCAGGACCTGGCCCGGCAGGTCGTCTTCCCCAGCGCCCCCAAGCCGTACGCGGTCATGGGAGCGCCGCTCCCGCTGCGCCGCGCCTGAGGAATGGATTTCCGCCCGCGCATGCCGCCCCGCTAACCTCGGGCCCATCACCCTTCCGAGCAGGAGTTCACCATGGCCCAGGTCCAGCGCATGTCCCGATTGATGATCAAGACACTGCGCGACGACCCGGCGGACGCCGAGACGCTCAACCACAAGCTCCTCGTCCGAGCCGGCTACGTACGACGCACCGCGGCCGGCATCTGGTCCTGGCTGCCGCTCGGCAAGAAGGTCCTGGAGAACATCACCCGCGTCGTCCGCGAGGAGATGGACGCCATCGGCGGCCAGGAGGTCCTGCTCCCCGCGCTGCTGCCCAAGGAGCCGTACGAGGCGAGCGGCCGGTACGACGAGTACGGCGACCTGCTGTTCCGGCTGCGGGACCGCAAGGGCTCCGACTACCTCCTCGGCCCCACCCACGAGGAGATCTTCACCCAGGTCGTCAAGGACATGTGCTCGTCCTACAAGGACCTGCCCGTCATCCTGTACCAGATCCAGACGAAGTACCGCGACGAGGCCCGCCCCCGGGCCGGTGTGCTGCGCGGCCGCGAGTTCCAGATGAAGGACTCGTACTCCTTCGACACCACCGACGAGGGCCTGGCCGAGGCGTACCAGCTGCACCGCGCCGCCTACATCCGGATCTTCGAGCGGCTCGGCCTCGACCACCGCATCGTCTCCGCGGTCTCCGGCGCCATGGGCGGCTCCGCCTCCGAGGAGTTCCTGGCGCCCGCGCCGGCCGGCGAGGACACCTTCGTCGACTGCCCGAACTGCGACTACGCGGCCAACACCGAGGCCGTGACGTTCAACGCCACCCCGGGCGACGCCTCGGCGGCCGGCCCCGTCGAGGAGCTGGACACCCCCGACACCCCGACCATCGAGACCCTGGCCGCCCACCTCGGCGTGCCGGCCTCCGCGACCCTGAAGAACCTCCTGGTCAAGGTCGACGGCGAGATCGTCGCCGTGGGCGTGCCCGGTGACCGCGAGGTCGACCTCGGCAAGCTCGGCGAGCACCTGGCGCCCGCCGTGGTCGAGCTGGTCACCGCCGAGGACTTCGTGGGCCGCCCCGACCTGGTGCGCGGCTACGTCGGCCCGCAGGGGCTGGAGAAGGTCCGCTACATCGCCGACCCCCGCGTCGCCGCCGGCACCGCCTGGATCACGGGCGCCAACAAGGACGGCAAGCACGCGAAGAACGTCGTCGCGGGCCGTGACTTCGAGGTGGACGACTACCTCGACGTCGTCGTGGTCGAGGCGGGCGACCCCTGCCCCAAGTGCGGCACCGGCCTCCAGGTCGACCGCGCCATCGAGATCGGCCACATCTTCCAGCTCGGCCGCAAGTACGCCGACATCTTCGCGCTCGACGTGCTCGGCCAGCAGGGCAAGCCCGTCCGCGTCACGATGGGCTCGTACGGCATCGGCGTCTCCCGCGCGGTGGCCGCCCTGGCCGAGCAGACCGCCGACGAGAAGGGCCTGTGCTGGCCCCGCGAGGTCGCCCCGGCCGATGTGCACGTGGTCGCCGCGGGCAAGGCGCTCCAGACGGAACTGGCCCTCGACGTCTCCGAGAAGCTGGGCGCCGCCGGTCTGCGGGTCCTGGTGGACGACCGCGCGGGCGTCTCGCCCGGCGTCAAGTTCACCGACTCCGAGCTCATCGGCGTCCCGAAGATCCTCGTCGCCGGACGGCGCTCGGCCGAAGGCGTCCTGGAGCTGAAGGACCGCCGCACCGGCGAGCGCGAGGAGCTGACCGTCGACGAGGCGATCGCCCGCCTCACCGACCAGGACTGACCCCTTCGCACCACGGCCGAGGGCCCCGCACGGAAGGAACACTCCGTGCGGGGCCCTCGGCCATGCGGGGGTTACAGCCAGCCCGCGAACTCCAGCGTCACTTCGCCCTCCTGGCGGCGCCCGGCCGCAAGCGCCCGGGTGCCCGACTCCACGGCCCGGAACAGCGTCCAGCCGTGCAGCCGCTGCTGCTCCACGTCCAGCGAGTCCGCGAGCTTCTTGATCCTGCGCCGGGCCGTCGTCGCACCGGCGGACGAGGCGATCAGGTCCTCGACCCGGTCCCGTACCAGCCGCGCCAGATCGTAGGCCCGCTCACCCACCAGCGGCTCGGGCCCGACCGTCAGCCAGGGCGCCCGCTCGCCCGCGAGCACCTTGCTCTGCCGGAAGTTGCCGTGCAGCAGCAGAGTCTCGGGGGAGTGGGCGACCAGTTCCTCACGGGCCGCCAGCGCCGCCGAGACCAGGGGCTCCAGCGCGGGGTCGGCCGCGGCGGCGGCGCGCATCGCGTCCGTACGCCGCCCGGTGCGCCCGGCGACCGTCTCGAAGGAGTGCCCGGCCGGCGGCTCCACCCACAGCCGCCGCACCGTCCCGGCCGCCTCCAGCAGCGCCTTCGCCTCCGGCAGCGAACGCAGCGACATCTCCGGGTGCAGCCGTTCGAGGAGCAGCGCGCCCTCGACGGGCCGCGCGCCCTCGGCGGGCCGCGCGCCCTCGGCGGGCCGCGCGCCCTCGACGGGCCGCGCGCC
>NZ_SSBK01000005.1 GCF_004795035.1 Streptomyces sp. A0958 | reverse complement strand
GCCCGCCTGATAAGATCGTCACGCTTTCAGCGTGTACCGGGGAGACCAGACATGGCAGGCGACGACGACATCTCCGGGTGAGACCCGGAGCCGATAGCCACCGCCGGCGCCCAGGGCGCCGCCGCAGTGGCCGTGTCGTTGTTCCCTCTGGCCATTCCTCCGGGGCCGCGGTCCGTGCCGACCCCGGATTCACACGCGAGGTCTCCGCATGTCCGACGCATCCCTCATCTGCTCGAACCTTTCCTTCTCCTGGCCCGACGACACCCCGGTGCTCACCGGCCTGTCCTTCACGGTGGGCAACGGCCGCACCGGTCTCGTCGCCCCCAACGGCTCGGGGAAGAGCACCCTGCTCAAGCTGATCGCCGGTGAGCTGCGGCCCACCGCCGGTTCGGTCACGGTCGACGGCACGCTGGGCTACCTCCCGCAGAGCCTCCCCCTGACCGGCGACCTGTCGGTGGCCGAGGTGCTCGGCGTCGACGCGGTGATCCGCGCGCTGGACGCCGTGGAGTCCGGTGATGTGGGCGAGGAGCACTTCGCCGTCATCGGTGACGACTGGGACGTCGAGGAGCGCACCCGCGCCCAGCTCGACCGGCTCGGGCTCGACGGCATCGCCCTGGACCGGAGCATCGGCACGCTCAGCGGTGGCCAGGTCGTCTCGCTCGGGCTGGCCGCGCAGCTGCTGAAGCGGCCGGACGTCCTGCTGCTCGACGAGCCGACCAACAACCTGGACCTCGACGCGCGCCACCGGCTCCACGACACGCTGGAGGCATGGAACGGCACACTGCTCCTCGTCAGCCACGACCGCGCACTCCTGGACCGCATGGACCGCATCGCCGAACTCGGTCCGGAGGAAATGCGCCTGTACGGGGGCAACTTCACAGCCTACGAGGAGGCCGTGCAGGCCGAGCGGGAGGTGGCCGAGAAGAACGTCCGCAACGCCGAGCAGGAGCTGAAGCGGGAGAAGCGCGAGATGCAGCAGGCCCGCGAACGGGCCGAGCGCCGCGCGAGCAACGCGGCGCGCAACCTCAAGAACGCCGGGCTCCCGCGCATCTTCGCCGGGAACATGAAGCGCGGCGCCCAGGAGTCCGCGGGGCGCGCCGGCCAGACGCACGCCGCCCGGGTCGGCGACGCACAGGCCCGTCTCGACGAGGCGGGCCGTGCCGTACGCGACGAGCAGCGCATCACGCTCGATCTGCCGGACACCGACGTACCCGCCGGCCGCACGGTCCTGCTCGGCGAGCAGATGCGCGTCCGCCTCGGCGGCCGGGAGCAGTTCACCGGCGAGGGTGTCGACCTGACGGTCCGGGGGCCCGAACGCATCGCGCTCACCGGCCCCAACGGCGCGGGCAAGAGCACCCTGCTCCGGCTGATCAACGGCGACCTGGAGTTGGACGGCGGGCTGATCAAGCGCGCCGACGGGCGGATCGCCTACCTCTCGCAACGCCTCGACCTGCTCGACCTCGACCGCACGGTGGCCGAGAACTTCGCCGCGTTCGCCCCGCACCGGGCGGAGGCCGAGCGGATGAACCTGCTGGCGCGCTTCCTCTTCCGCGGCGACCGCGCCCACCTGCCCGTGGGGGTGCTGTCGGGCGGCGAACGGCTGCGGGCCACGCTGGCCTGCGTCCTGTGCGCGGAGCCGGCCCCGCAGCTGCTGCTCCTGGACGAGCCGACCAACAACCTCGACCTGGTCAGCGCCGATCAGCTGGAGAGCGCGCTCGCCTCCTATCGCGGGGCGTTCGTGGTGGTCAGCCACGACGAACGGTTCCTGGAGCGGATCGGCGTGGACCGGTGGCTCCGGCTGGCCGACGGGGAGCTGCGGGAGACGGGGGCCCCGCAGACGTGAACCGCTGACGTGCCGTCCGGGCCCGCGCCCGAGGCCCCGTGCCCGGCGGACCCGGAACCGATCACGTCGGAGGTGCCGAGGCCGGCTGCGCCGGCGGTGGCGGGGACGCGAACCGCGGCTGGGCGCCTGAAGACCGCCTTCACACCCCTCTGCGCCCCGCGCCGGCGTCGGGGTGGATGGGCGTGTGGGAGCCGGTGAGCGGTGCGCCCGTGCCGCCCCGGCGCACCGCGACGATCTCCGCCGCGATGGACAGGGCGGTCTCCTCGGGGGTGCGGGCGCCGAGGTCGAGGCCGATCGGGGAGTGCAGCCGGGCCAACTCGTGTTGGGCGACACCGGCTTCACGCAGGCGCCGGTTGCGCTCCTCGTGGGTGCGGCGGGAGCCCATCGCGCCGACGTACGCGGCCGGCAGCCGCAGGGCCGCCTCCAGGAGGGGCACGTCGAACTTGGTGTCGTGGGTGAGGACGCACAGGGCGGTCCGGTCGTCGGTCGTGGTGCGCCGCAGATAGCGGTGCGGCCAGTCGACCACCACGTCGTCGGCCTCGGGGAAGCGGGCCCGGGTGGCGAAGACCGGCCGGGCGTCGCACACGGTGACGTGGTAGCCGAGGAACGCGCCCGCCCGGACGAGCGCGGTGGCGAAGTCCACGGCACCGAAGACGATCATGCGGGGCGGGGGCAGGCTCGACTCGACGAACAGCGTCAGGCCGCCGGGGCAGTGCGAGCCGTCCTCGGCGATCTCGACGGTGCCGGTGCGGCCGGTGTCCAGTATGGCGCGGGCCTCGGCCGCCGCCGCCCGGTCGAGTTCCGGACGGCCGCCGATGTGTCCCGCGTACGATCCGTCGGCGGGTACGGCCAGTGCTCCGCCGAGCAGGTCGTCGGGGCCGCGCACCACCCGGGCGAGTGCCACCGCCTCCCGCCGGGTCGCGGCCGACACCGCCGCCCGGAACACGGGGGCGGCCGGCCGCACCGGGGCGATCAGGATGTCGATGACGCCGCCGCAGGTGAGCCCCGCCGCGAAGGCGTCCTCGTCGCTGTATCCGAAGCGCCGGCGCACGGTCCGCCCGTCCTCCAGGGCCTGCTCGCAGAGCTCGTACACCTCTGCTTCCACGCAGCCCCCGGAGACGGAGCCCACGACGGCTCCGTCCCGGTCGACGGCCAGGGCGGCGCCGGGGCCGCGCGGCGCGCTGCCGACGACGGCCACGACCGTGGCGACGGCGAAGTCCCGGCCGTCCTCGAACCAGGGGAGCAGCCGTTCCGCGATCTCAAGCACCCCGGGTGTCCCCCGCCGCTCGCAGGACGCGGTCCGGGCGGATCGGCAGTTGCCGGTGGCGGACGCCGGTGGCGTGCCACACCGCGTTGGCGATGGCGGCGGCGACCCCGACGACGCCGATCTCGCCGATGCCCTTGATGCCGACGGGGTCGCCGGGCACGTGGTCGTCCACCCAGTCCGCCTCGATGAGCGGCACGTCGGCGTGGGCGGCGACGTGGTATCCGGCGAGGTCGGCGTTGACGTGGCCGCCGGACGCCGCGTCGCGGACCGCCTCCTCGTGGAGCGCCATGGACAGCCCCCAGGTCATGCCGCCGATGAGCTGGCTGCGGGCGGTGAGCGGGTTGACGATGGTGCCCGCGGCGAAGACGCCCAGCAGCCTGCGTGCGCGCACCTCACCGGTGCTGACGTCCACGGCGACCTCGGCGAACTGTGCGCCGAAGGAGTGCCGTTCCTGCCGCGGGAGGGCGTCGATGGCGTCGGCGGTGTCCGAGCGGGCGGTGATCCCCTCGGGCGGAACGGCGCCGCCCAGGGCCAGCCGTTCGCGCACATCGCTCGCCGCGAGCCGCACGGCCCAGCCCCAGGAGCGGGTGCCGGTCGAGCCTCCGGCGATCATGGCCGGGCCCAGGTCGCTGTCGCCGATGCGCACCCGGATGCGGTCCGGGTTCACCTGGAGCGCGTCGGCGGCGATGAGCGTCATGGCGGTACGGGCGCCGGTCCCGATGTCCGCCGCGTTGATCCGTACGGTGAAGGTGCCGTCGGCCTCGGCGGTCACGGCGGCCGTGGACCGGCCGACCCCGGAGGGGTAGGAGGCCGCCGCCGTGCCGGTCCCGAGCAGCCAGCGGCCTTCGCGGCGCAGGCCGGGGCGCGGGTCGCGGTCCGCCCAGCCGAACCTGCGGGCGCCTTCCTCGAAGCAGGCGAGCACGTTGCGGCTGCTGAACGGCAGGCCCGACACCGGGCCCGTCGCGGGTTCGTTACGTGCCCGCAGCGCGATCGGGTCCACCCCGCACTTCTCGGCCAGTTCGTCGAGGGCCGAATCGATGGCGAAGGAGCCGGGCGCCTCCCCCGGGGCGCGCATCCAGGTGGGCGTCGGCACGTCCAGCCGTACGAGCCGGTGCCGGCTGTGGTGCGCGTCGGCGTCGTACATGACGCGGCCCAGCACGGCGCTCGTCTCGACGAACTCGTGCACGGTCGATGTGAGGTTCAGCGCCTCGTGGTCGAAGGCGCGCAACCTGCCGTCGGCGTCGGCCGCGACCCTGACGCGCTGGGCCGTCGGGCTGCGGTATCCCACGAGCGAGAACATCTGGCGCCGGGTCATGACGACGCGCACGGGCCGCTGGAGGATGGTGGTGGCCATGACCGCGGCGACCTGGTGGGCGCTCAGCCCCTTGGAGCCGAAGGCGCCGCCGATGTGTTCGGACCGCACCCGCACCGAGGCCGGGTCCAGGGAGAAGAGCTGGGCGAGTTCGCCGGCCACCCAGGTGCTGCCCTGGTTGGAGTCGACGACGTCGAGCCGCCCGTCGTCCCAGCGGGCGGTCGCGGCGTGCGGCTCCATCGTGCAGTGGTGTTCCTCCGGCGTGGTGTACTCCTCGTCCACGACGAACGCGGCGCCCTCGATCTGCGCCTGGAGATCCCCCTTCGCGGTGTCGGCCTGCACCATCGGGGAGTCCTCGGGCCGGTAGGCGTCGTCGCGTCCGGCGCGGAACGCCACGTCGTGCGGTTCCTCCTCGTAGCTGACGGCGAGCGCTTCGGCCGCTTCCCTGGCCTGCTCGGACGTCTCGGCCACCACCAGGGCCACCGGCCAGCCGGCGAACGGCACCCGGTCGTGCTGGAAGAGCCCGACGACCGGGTTCGGCCGCCCCAGCATCCCCACGTAGTCGGTGTCGACGCGGGGTGCGTTCTCGTGGTGCAGCACGGCGAGGACGCCGGGCATGGCGAGGACCGGCTCGTCCGCCACGTCCGTGATCCGTCCCCGGGCCACCGTGGACAGCACCAGCCAGCCATGGGCGAGCCGGGCGAAGGGGATCTCGCCGGCGTAGCGGGCGGCCCCGGTGACCTTGTCGCGGCCCTCCACCCGGGTGCGGCCCGAGCCGACGGCTCCGGTGGCGGCGCTCTTGCCGGTGGTGGTGGTCATCGAGCGGCCTCCTCGGCGAGTTGGGTGAGGACGGCGACGACGAGGTTGCGCATCAGCGTCACCTTGTAGCCGTTCTCCGGCAGCGATTTCGCGGCGGCCAGTTCGGCGTCCGCCGCCGCGGCGAAGGCTTCCGCGTCGGCCGGGCCGCCGGCCAGCGCCCGCTCGGCGGTACGGGCCCGCCACGGCCGGGAGGCGACGGCCCCGAAGGCGAGGCGTACGTCACGCACGGCTCCGTCGCGCACGTCGAGCGCGGCGGCGACCGAGCCGATCGCGAACGCGTACGAGGCGCGCTCGCGCACCTTGCGGTAGCGGGAGTGCGCGGCGGGGGCGGGCGGCAGCGTGATGCCGGTGACGACGGCACCGGCGGGGAGCGCGGTCTCGATGTGCGGGGCGTCGCCCACGGGAAGGTAGAACGCGTCGATCGGCAGGTCGCCGGGCCCCTCGGCCGTCTCGTACGAGATGACCGCGTCGAACGCCGCGAGTGCGACGGCCATGTCGGAGGGGTGGGTGGCGACGCAGTGCTCGGACGCGCCGAGGATGGCGTGGTTGCGGTGTTCGCCCGCGATGGCGGGACAACCGCTGCCGGGCGTCCGCTTGTTGCAGGGTTTACTCAGGTCGGCGAAGTAGCCGCAGCGGGTGCGCTGGAGGAGGTTTCCGCCGACGGTGGCCATGTTGCGCAGTTGCCCGGACGCACCGGCGAGCAGCGCCTGCGCGAGGGCCGGGTAGTGGCGCCGTACGTCGGGGTGGGCCGCCAGGTCGCTGTTGCTGACGGTCGCACCGATGCGCAGCCCGCCGTCAGGAGTGAACTCGATTCCCCTGAGCGGGAGTTCCTGTGCGTCGATGAGGAGCGTGGGACGCTCCACGCCCGCCTTCATCAGGTCGACGAGGTTGGTGCCGCCGCCGAGCAGCCGGGCGTCGGGGTCGGTGCCGAGGAGGGCGACCGCACCGGCGACGTCGTAGGCCCGTTCGTAGCCGAACTCCCTCATGCCACCGGCTCCTTGACCTCGTCCGCGGTGTTATCGGCCGCGCGCGCGACCGCCTGCACGATCGACGCGTAGGCGCCGCAGCGGCACAGGTTGCCGCTCATCCGCTCGCGGATCTCCTCGGCGGTGAGTGCGGGCGCCGCCGCTTCGGGCCGCAGGTCCTCGGTCACCGCACTGGGCCAGCCCGCTGCGTGCTCCTCGATGACCGCGAGGGCGGAGCAGATCTGCCCCGGTGTGCAGTACCCGCACTGGTAGCCGTCGAGATCCAGGAAGGCCTGCTGCACGGGATGCAGCCGGTCGCCCTCGGCGACGCCTTCGATGGTGGTGATCTCGCGTCCCTCGGCCGCTACCGCTAGCTGGAGGCACGACACGGCCCGGCGGCCGTCGAGCAGCACCGTGCAGGCGCCGCACTGGCCCTGGTCGCAGCCCTTCTTGGTGCCCGTCAGGTCGAGGTGCTCACGTAACGCGTCGAGCAGGGTGGTGCGGTGGTCGACGGGCAGCGTGTATTTTTCGCCGTTGATGCGCAGGGTGATGGCACTGGACGTCGATGGGGCCATGATCAGCCTTCTTTCGCATTGCTTGGACGCGTCGAACGAGACGACGCCGGGAGACGAAGGGCGATGCGTGCGAGTGCGGGGCCGACGGGTACCGGTCGGCCATGTGGCCTGATCCGGCGCTATGGTGGAGCCAAGCGGACAGCTGTCCGCTTGATGGTCGAACCTAACGGACGGCTGTCCGGTGAGCAAGGCCGTACCGGGCCGTGGCTGCGGGGAGGGGAGCAGGCGTGCGGGAGGCGAGGAGCACGCCCACGCGCCCGGACGCGCAGCGCAACCGCGAGCGCATCCTGGCCGTCGCGCTCACCGAGCTGACGCGGGACGCCGACGCCCCCGTCAGCGTGATCGCGAAGAAGGCCGGTGTCGGCCAGGGCACCTTCTACCGCAACTTCCCGCACCGCGAGGCCCTTGTCCTGGAGGTCTACCGCTACGAGATGCAGCAGGTCGCCGGCACGGCCGCCCAGTTGCTCCGCGACCGCCCCGCCGACCTCGCGCTGCGGGAGTGGATGGACCGGCTCGCCCAGTACGCCATGACGAAGGCCGGCCTCGCCGACGCCCTGCGCGCGACGACGAGCGGACACGGCACCCTGGCGCAGGTCGGCCACGGCCCGGTGACCGAGGCGATCATTCTCCTGCTGGAGGCGAACGGGACAGCGGGCAGCATCCGCCCCGGCGTGACCCCCGACGACTTCCTCCTTGCCATAGCGGGCCTCTGGCAGCTCGACCCCCACAGCGACTGGCAGCCCCGCGCCGCCCGCCTCTTCGACCTCGTGATGGACGGGCTGCGCGCGGGGGCGGCGGGTTGAGGCGGTAGGAGAAGCGCGCCACCGGGTAAACACGGCGGCACCGGTGTCACTCCGTCAGGCCCGCCGCGAGGGTGGCGCCCAGTTCCCAGCATGCCTCGGTGTCGGCCTTGCCCGGCTCTCCCGTCACCTTCACGGCGTCCGCCGCCCGGCGCCAGCCCAGGCCGGTGGTGATCGTCTCGATGCCGCGCACGGCCCCCGTGACGTCGTTGCCGCCGTGCACGTAGTAGCCGAAGGGCCGGCCGCTCGTGGTGTCGAGGCACGGGTAGTAGATCTGGTCGAAGAAGTGCTTCAGCGCCCCGGACATGTACCCGAGGTTCGCCGGGGTTCCCAGGAGCAGCCCGTCGGCGGCGAGGACGTCGGAGGCGGTCGCGGCGAGTGCGGCGCGCCGTACGACGCGTACGCCCTCGATCTCGTCCGTCGTCGCACCGGAGACGACGGCCTCGAAGAGGGCCTGGCAGTTGGGCGAGGGCGTGTGGTGCACGATCAGGAGAGTGGGCACAGCACCGAACCCTGCCGTTCGCGTCCCGCCGCCGCAAGCGGGGCGCGCCTCCCGGGCGGCGGTGTCAGGAGCGGTGGCCGAAGAACTCGATCTCGGCGACCGCGACCCGGCGGCCCTTGCCGGTACCGAACGCGGAGTCGAGCGTGAGCCGGACGCGGACGGTCTGCGAGCCCCGCACGTCGAAGGTCTGCTGTCCCGCCCGGTCCGCCAGCCGGATCGTGCGCTCGGTCGTGCTGCCGTCCTTCGCGGTCAGTTCCGCGGTGATCCTGGCCGGCCGGGCCTGCGTGAGGAATTCGTCCGTGCGCGCCGAGGTTCCGGAGAACACCACCATCTTGGTCAGCCGGACCGGCTGGTCGAAGTCGCACTCCAGGTACTCCCCCGCACCGTCGCCGGTGTCCTTGGGCGCCCAGTACCGGTTGTTGAAGCCGTCGAACGCCGCTCCGGCGGCGTGCCCCGGTGCCGCACTCGAACCGTGGCACGCGGAGGGCGGCATGGACTCCGGCGCGCCGGTCTCCTCCTTGGCGAAACCGAGCAGGCCGGACAGGTGCGGGAGCGCGAACCACACGCCGGCCAGCACGACGAGCAGCGCGAGGGGCACCCCGAGCCTCGGCCCGCGCCGGCGCCGCCGGGGCCGCGCTCCGGCGGCATGGGCCTTCGCCGTGCCGCGGACGAGCCGGGCCCCGATGGGGCGCCGCTCCTCCAGGTGCCCGGCGGTCAGGCGCAGGGTCGGGGCGGGAGGGATCAGCTCGTCGAACTCGGTCCTGCCCTGCTCGTCGCTGCGCCCGGCGGGCACGACGAGGAGCCGCACGCCCCGGGCGGCGGCGCCGCTGTCGTCGCCGTCGGCACCTGCCCGGATGCAGTAAACGCGGGCCGTGTCCCGGGGCGACCTCGCGGGCGAGGAGTTCGTAGTCGTGGGGGACGACGGCCCGGTGCGGGGTGCGCAGGGTCATCGGGCCGCGTACCCGGGCGCTGTCGACGCTCTCCCCGTCGACGGCGCCGAGCGCGGGCCGGCGGTTCTCCACCCGGGCCACGTACGGGATCGCGCTGCGCAGGATCTTCAGGGTCGACCTGGCGACATTGCCGCGCAGCCCGCCGCCCGTGCGGTAGGAACGCACCCGGACCGTTGCGCCCTTGGCGGGGACCGCCCCGTAGTAGCGGATGGAGCCGGCCCGTTCCCGTACGGCCGGGCCGAACTCGACGCGGCCGGAGTTCGGGTCGAGCGTGATGTGCGGGTCATCGGGGGCGGAGTGCGCGAAGTCGTCGACCCGGGTCCAGTGGGCGAACTCCGGCTCGGGGCCGCTCGCCGGGTCCGCGACCTCGACGACGAAGTCCCCCGGCGCCACGGAATACCGGGCGAGGGTGAACGTCTGGCCCGGTACGCCTTCCGCCGCGTCGAGCACCTCGTCGGTGATGGTCTCGGCGTGCTCGGCGGTGCGCCTGGGCGCCCAGCCCGGGACCGAGCGGGCACGGGTGGCGTTCGCCGCCACGGAGCCGATGACGTCGTGGACGGTCGAGCGCGTCTCCGCCTCCTCGGTCCGCTCGGGGGCTCCCGCCCGGGCGCGCTGGATCACCGGGCCGAGCGCGGCGTTGCCGACCGTGCGCTGGAGCATGCCCATGCCGGCCGTGCCCACCACGTCGGCCCGGCCGGTGGCCGCCGCCCGGAAGAGGTGGTGGGCTTCCGGTCCCCCGTCGCGGGCCTCCGACGTGCCGGGAGCCGTGGCGCTCTCGCCGTGCAGGTGGTCCGCCGGCAGGCGCTCGGGCCCGGCCTCGGTCTCCCGGGGCGGGGTGTGGTGGTCCCGTTCGAGGTCGTCGTGCTGGTGGTCGTGGTCCTGTGCGTTCATCGTCATCTCCCCTGACCGCGCCGGGGCCGGCCCGCACCGCGCGGGCGAGCAGCCCTACGGCATCCGCGACCGCGCGTTCCGGGACCCGGCGGGCAACCTGGTCCGCGTCCGGGAACTGCGCTGAGCCGTCGGCTCATCGGCCGGTGCCGTGCCCCAGGGGCGCGCACCGGCCGGCCGTGCGCGGTTCACGCGGTGAGTTCCACCCGGACCAGCGCGGCCGCCAAGCGGGGAAGGTCGTCGTCGCCGACGAGAGCGGCCAGTTTGTCCGGGGAGTGCGGCAGCCCGAGTTCGTCCGCGGCGCCCTGGGCCCGCTTGTCGAACGCCGGGCGCAGTTCGGGCCACACGCCCTGGGCCTCGCGGCTGAAGATGTCGGCGCCCACCGGCCCGATCCGGGGGAACTCGCGCAGCAGTTCGCGCAGCCGCCCGGCATCGCCGCCGGCTTCGTCGCGCAGCCGCCGCAGGTCTCCGTGGTACCGGTCGAGCACGAGTTGCGCGCCCTCGCCGAGCGCGGTGGCCGTGGACTCGTCGTAGCGGCGGTAGTGGGCGCGGCCCAGTGCGTCGACGCGGTCCTGCCAGGTGGCGTCGGCCATTCCCCGGGGTGTGCGCATCCCAGCGTCGAAGAGTTCCCGGGCCGCGGCCACCGCGATGTCGGCCTTGATGCGGACCGAGAAGAGCACGCAGAGCGTCAGCAGCTGGTACAGCGGCATGGGCGTGTCCTTCAGCCGGATGCCGGCTTCCTCGGCGTACGTCTGCCCGTGCTCATCCAGCAGCCGTTTCACCGTCGTCGCTCTGGACATGGGTTCCTCCGTCGTGGGTCGGCTCTACGCGGTCAGCGCGTCGAGCAGGGTGCGGGCCCGGCTGAGGGAGCGGGGCCGTGGTGGGTGGTGCCAGGGGTCGCGTTCCAGGAGCCCGTCGGCGCTGCGAAGGGTCCAGCGGCGGGCGTCGAGCGCCGGGTCCTCGATGTCCTCCCAGGCCAAGGGCGCCGCGACGGGGGCGCCGGGGCGCGCGCGGACCGCGTAGGGGGTGACGGCGGTCTGGGCGTACGCGTTGCGCTGGACGTCGAGGTAGAGGCGGCCGCCGCGCGCCTTCTTCCTGGCCTCGGTGGTGAACCGGTCGGTCCTGCGGGCGACGAGGGCGTCGGCGACCGCGCGGGCGAACGCCCGTACGTCGTCGAAGGCGTCCCGGCGGTCGAGCGCCACCACGACGTGCAGGCCGCGTGATCCGGTGGTCATGACCAGGGACGGCAGCTCCAGCTCGTCCAGCAGACCGTGCAGGGCCAGTGCCGCTTCGCGTACCGGGGCGAAGTCGTCGCCGGGCGGGTCGAGGTCGAACACCATCCGGTCCGGGTGGTGCGGCCGGTCCGCCCGGGAGAGGAAGCGGTGCGGGGTGACGCAGGCCTGGCCGGCGAGGTACACCAGCGTTGCCGTGTGGTCGGCGATCGGGTAGGTGACGGTGCCGTCCTCCTTGGGGAGTTCGACGCGGTGGACCCAGTCGGGAAAGTGGTCGGGCACGTCCTTCTGCATGAAGCCGTGGCCGCCGATCCCGTCGGGAAAGCGTTCCAGCATGAGGGGCCGCTCCCGCAGATGGGGCAGCATGCGGCGGGCCACCGTGCGGTAGTACCCGGCGAGTTCGGCCTTCGTGATGCCGTCGTCGGGGAAGAGGACCTTGTCCGGGCGGCTGATCTCCGGTACGCGCCTCGTGCGTGCGGTCACGTCCGCTCACCGGCCCTTGGCCGCGCGCAGTCCCAGGGCCGTGGCGCCGGTCACCGCACCCGCGGCCAGGAGCGCGGTGAGGGCCGGGTGCCGGGAGGCCCACAGCTGCGGGTCGCGCCGGTGGGACTCGTCGTCGAACGTGCCGTGCGCCCCGTGGTCGGTCTCGTCGTCCACCGGGTGCCAGAGGTTGTGCTCGCGCTCCTCGTGGCCGGCGTCCCCGGACTGCTGGGAGTCGAAGCCCGTACGCGCGAGGTAGCGGTCGAGGAGGCCGGGGGCGAACTTGTTGGCGACGAGCGTGGCGACCGTGCTGGAGCCCACGTAGAACTGCTTGCGGCCGGGGTGGTCGGCGGCGTACAGCACGGCCTCGGCGGCGACCTCCGGCTGGTAGATCGGGGGTACGGGCTGCGGCCGGCCCTTCATCCGGGACAGGACCCAGGAGAACTGCGGGGTGTTGACGGCCGGCATCTGGACCACGGTGACGCGGACGTTGCTGCCCTGGTGCATGAGCTCGGTGCGCAGGGACGAGGTGAAGCCGTTGATGGCGTGTTTGGCCCCGCAGTAGGCGGACTGGAGGGGGATGGACCGCTCGCCGAGTGCCGATCCCACCTGGATGATGGTCCCTGCGTCGCGCGGGGTCATGTGCGTGAGGGCGGCCCGGGTGCCGTTGACGAACCCCAGATACGTGACCTGCGTGACCCGCTCGTACTCCTCCGCCTTGATCTGCGTGAACGGTGCGAAGACCGAGGCAAAGCCGGCGTTGACCCAGACATCGATGCGGCCGAAGGCGTGCACGGCCTCTTCCGCCGCGGCCTCCACCGCGTGGTGGTCGGACACATCGGTGGGGACGACCAGGGCGCGCCCGCCGGCCTCCTCCACCTCGCGGGCGGCCGCGTCGAGACCGGCCCGGCCCCGGGCCAGCAGGGCCACGTCGGCCCCGCGCGCCCCGAAGGCCCGGGCCACTGCCCGGCCGATTCCTGCGCTCGCTCCTGTGACGACGACGCTCTGGCTCACGACTGTTCTCCTTCGGACGGGGCGGGTGCGGCGAGACGGACGGAGGTTTCGAGCATCAGCGCGTGGACGAAGGCCTGCGGGACGTTGCCGCGCAGCTGTCGCTGGCCGATGTCGTACTCCTCGGTGAACAGGCCCGGGGGCCCGCAGGCCGCCCGGTTGCGCTCGAACCAGCGCACCGCCTCCCGCTCGTTGCCCTGCTGGTGCTCGGCGAGCGCCATCAGGTAGCCGCACAGCAGGAACGCGCCCTCGGCCTGGTCGAGGGGGCGTTCGTCGTGCCGGAAGCGGTAGGCGTAGTGGTCGTGGGTCAGTTCGGCCCGGTAGGCGTCGAGCGTGCGGACGGTCCGCGGGTCGAAGGCGCTGATCCCGCCGCGGATCGGGGGCATCAGCAGGGCGGCGTCCAGGCCCGGGTCGTCGGCCGCGCGCTGCCAGCGCCCGGTCGGGTGGGTGCTGGTCGCGGCCGTCTCCGCGACCAGGGTGTCCGCGAGTCCGGCCCACGAGGCGGCCTGTGCGCAGCGGACGCTCCCGGCCATGGCCCGCAGTCCGGCGGCGCAGATGAGCTTGCTGTGTGTCCAGGCGCGGTCTTCCAGCTCCCAGATCCCCGCGTCCGGTTCGCCGCGGCGCCGGGCGATGGCCGCCACCGCGATGTCCGCCGCCCGCAGGCCGTCGGGGCCGAGCCGGTCCGCCCGGGCGGCCGCCGCGAACAGGAGCAGCGCCTCGCCGAACGCGTCGAGCTGGAACTGCCGGTTGACGTGGTTGCCGACCCGGTCGTGGCCTCCCGGGTAGCCGGGGAGGGACAGCGTCCGCTGGTCGGGGACCGGACCGCCGGTGGCGGTGTAGGCGGGCGCCAGCCGTGGGCCGTCCTCGTGCAGGCGCGCGGCGACGAACCGTACGGCGTCGTCGGTCAGCTGGTGGGCCCCCACTGCCGCGGCCGCCTGCCCGGCGTAGCACTGGTCGCGAATCCACACGTACCGGTAGTCGTAGTTGCGGCCCGCCTCGGCGCGTTCGGGGAGGCTGGTGGTGGCGGCCGCGACCATGCCGCCCGAGGCGCTGGTGAGGCCGCGCAGCACGGTGTGGGAGTGGCGGGCGTCGTCGGGTGCGAGGCAGGCGGGCAGCGGCTGGGCGGCGCGGGCCCAGGCGTCCTGCGTGGCCTGCCAGGCCAGTTCCGCGTCCACCGCCTCGCCCGGTCCGCTCTCGGCGAGTTCGAGGACGAGGTCGTGGTGGCCGCCGGCGGGCACGGTCAGCTCCGCCGCCATGCCCGTGGTGCGGTGGCCCTCGCGGGCGGGGCGTGCCGCGTCGGCTCCGGTCCAGCGCCAGTGCAGGGGGCCGGTGCGCCCGCTCCACACCCCGGGCCGCTCGCGCCGCACGCCCCGCACCCGGTGCGCGCCGTACTCCGCGTGCGGCTCCAGGCGTACGGTCACCCGGGCGTCCCCCTCCACCGCGCAGATCCGGCGCAACAGGACGGCGCGCCGTGCGTCGCCGGGGAACGCCAGGGCCTCGCGGCACTCGATGACGCCGGAGGCGGTGACCCAGCGGTTGCGCCAGATCAGCGTCCCGGGCTCGTAGTAGCCGCCCCAGACGAAGCGTTCGCGCGGGGTGACGGTGTAGTGGCCGGGGCCTCCGATGAGGGAGGCGAAGACCGCGCCGGAGTCCCAGCGCGGCGCGCACAGCCAGGCGATGTCGCCCTGGGGGCCGACGAGCGCGCCCCGTTCCCCGTCGGCGATCAGGGCGTACTCGCGCAGCACATGGGGCGGCGGGTTGTCGTGCGGCAGGTGCGGGCGGGTCATGCGCCTCCTCGTCGGGGCCCGGGCGGTCACCGGACGCGGTAGCGTTCCGCGGCGTCGGAGCGGAACTCCAGGCCGAGCCCGGGGGCGCCGGACGCGCCGGGGCGTACGGTGCCGCCGGCCGGGTCCAGGGCCCCGTCGAAGAAGAGCTCCTCGATGCGGACGTGGTCGTGGAACCACTCCAGGTGGCGCAGGTTGGGCACGGCCGCGGCGGCGTGGGCGTGGGCGTGCGGGGCGCAGTGTCCGGAGAGTTGCAGTCCGGCGGCCTCGGCGAGTGCGGCGGCGCGCAGCCAGACGGTGATGCCTCCGCAGCGGGTGGCGTCCGCCTGGAGGCAGTCCACGGCGCCGGCGGCGGTCAGCTGCCAGAAGTACGGCAGCGCGTAGCCGTATTCACCGGCCGCGACGTCGGCCGTCGTGGCCGCCCTGATGTGGGCGAGGCCGGTCGGGTCGTCGGACGAGACGGGTTCCTCGAACCAGGTCACGTCGTGGTCCTCGAACCTCCGGGCCATGCGGACGGCCTGTTTGCGGGTGTAGGCGCCGTTGGCGTCGACGTACAGCTCGGTGCCGTCCCCGATGCTGCGGCGGGCCCGCGCGATCCGGTGCAGGTCGCGGGCTTCCTCCCGGCCCCAGGACTCACCGATCTTGATCTTGACGCGGGGGATGCCCTGGGTCTGTGCCCAGCCGCGCAGCTGCCGGTCCTGCCGCTCGTCGTCGTACGGGGTGAAGCCGCCGCTGCCGTAGACGGGGACCTCCTGGGCCCCGGCCCCGAGCAGGCGGGTGAGGGGCAGGTCCAGGAGGCGGGCCTTCAGGTCCCAGAGGGCGATGTCGACGGCGGACAGCGCCTGGGCGACGAGCCCGGGGCGTCCGGCGTTGCGGACGGCCCGGCTCATCGCCTCGTTGGCCGCGGGTACGTCCCAGGCGCTGCGGCCCTCGACCACTTCGGCGAGCAGCTGGTCGACGGCCGCGGCGGTGGCGGGCGCCCCGTAGGTGTAGCCGAGGCCGCTCGTACCGCCCGAGCCCGCCCTGACCAGGACGAGTGTGGTCTCGTCCCAGGCCAGGGTGCCGTCGCCCTCCGGGGCGTCGGTGGGCACGGTGTAGACGGCGGTCTCCACCCGGTCGATCAGGGGGGCGTCCGCGTCGTGGGGGCTCACTTGCCTCCGGGCCCTTCGTCGCCGGAGTCCCCGTGGTGGCCGGGCAGCATCTCCTGGACCTTGGCCTTGAACCCCTGGCGCAGCACCGCACCGCGGTCGCTGTCGCCCCTGACCAGCGAGAGGGCGGCCCCCTCGATCTGGTCGAGGCTCGCGTGCGGCGGGATGGGCGGGACTGCGGGGTCGGTCCGGAAGTCGATGACGAAGGGCCGGTCGCAGGCCAGGGCCCGGTGCCAGGCGTCCTCGACCTCGTCGGGCTTCTCCACGCGTACGCCGTCCAGGCCGACCGAGCGGGCGAAGTCCGCGTAGCGCACGTCGGGCAGGGACTGCGAGGGCAGGAACTGCGGGGCGCCCGACATGGCGCGCATCTCCCAGGTGACCTGGTTGAGGTCCTGGTTGTTGAGGACCGCCACGACGAGGCGCGGGTTCTCCCACTCGTGCCAGTACTTGGCGATGGTGATGAGTTCGGCCATGCCGTTCATCTGCATCGCGCCGTCACCCACGATCGCGATGGCGGGCCGGTCGGGGTGGGCGAACTTGGCGCCGATGACGTAGGGCACGCCGGGGCCCATGGTGGCCAGCGTGCCGGAGAGCGAACCGCGCATCGCGCCCCGGAAGCGCAGGTGCCTGGCGTACCAGTTGGCGGCGGAACCGGAGTCGGCGGCCAGCATCGCGTCGTCCGGCAGGAGGTCGTCGAGGGCGTGCACGACGTATTCGGGGTTGACCGGGTCGGCCTCCACGGCGGCGCGCCGCTGCATGACCTCCCACCACTTGGCGGTGTCCTTCTCGATCTTCTTGCGCCAGCTGCCGTGCTTCTTCCGCTTGAGCCGCGGCAGCAGGGCGTCGAGGGTGGCGCGCGCGTCACCGACGAGATTGACCTCGAACGGGTAGCGCAGTCCGATCATGTAGGGGTCGATGTCGATCTGCACCGCGCGGGCCTGATCGAATTCGGGCAGGAACTGGCTGTAGGGGAAGCTGGAGCCGACCACGAGCAGGGTGTCGCAGTCCTGCATCAGCTCGTAACTGGGACGGGTGCCGAGCAGCCCGATGGAACCGGTGACATACGGCAGGTCGTCGGGGAGCACGTCCTTGCCGAGCAGTGCCTTGGCGACGCCCGCGCCCAGCACTTCGGCCAGCCGCTCGACCTCGGCGCGCGCGCCGCGGGCGCCCTGCCCGATCAGGATCGCGACCTTCTCCCCCGCGTTCAGCACCTCGGCGGCCCGCGCGAGGTCGTCCTCGGCGGGGACCGGCGCGGACGTGCTCGCGCCGAGGCTGGAGGGGACCATCTTGAAGGCGTGGGTGGGGGGCGTGTAGCCCAGTTCCTGGACGTCCGCCGGGATGATCACGGCCGTCACGGTCCGCTTGGCGTACGCGGTCCGCATCGCCCGGTCGATCACGTTGGGAAGCTGTTCGGGGACGGTGACCATCTCGCAGAACTCGGAGGCGACGTCCTTGTAGAGGCTCAGCAGGTCCACCTCCTGCTGGTAGGAGCCGCCCATGGCACTGCGGTTGGTCTGGCCCACGATCGCGACGACGGGCACGTGGTCCAGCTTCGCGTCGTACAGCCCGTTGAGCAGGTGGATCGCTCCGGGGCCCGAGGTGGCGGCGCAGACCCCGGCCTTGCCGGAGAACTTGGCGTAGCCGACCGCCTCGAACGCGGCCATCTCCTCGTGCCGGGCCTGGACGAACTTCGGCTTGTTCTCGGCCCGCCCCCAGGCGGCGAGCAGACCGTTGATCCCGTCGCCCGCGTAGGCGAAGACGTGGTCGACGTCCCACTCGCGCAGGCGCTGCAGAACGTAGTCGGAGACCTTGGTCGCCATGATTTCTTCTCCCTATCGGTGGTGCGTCGTGCGTCGGTTCCGGCGCAGGACGGCGTACGCGGCCGTCCCGAGCACGGTGAGCGAGGTGAGTGCGGTGAGTGCTGCGGCGCCCGAGGCCAGCCGGGCCGCGCCCGGGGTCGGCCCTGCGGGGCGGGCGGTGGCCTTCTCCGGGTGGTCGGCGGGCAGCGGCCCGTCGAGGCCGAGCGCGAGCGCTTCGGCCAGGTGCATGGCGCGTCGGCCGGTGTCGCCCTGCTCGATCTGGGTGCGGCAGCTGAAGCCGTCGGCCACGACCAGGGCGTCGGGTGCGGCGCCCCGGACGGCGGGCAGGACGCCCTGTTCGCCGATGTCCATGGACAGGTCGTAGTGGCCGCGTTCGAAGCCGAAGTTGCCGGCGAGCCCGCAGCACCCTTCATCCAGGACCTCGGCGTCGAGGCCGGCGCGGCGCATCAGTTCGCGGTCCGCGTCGAACTTGGTGACGGCGTGCTGGTGGCAGTGGGTCTGCACGGTGGCCTGCCGGGTCAGGACGGGCGGCCGCCAGTCGTCGGGGGCGTCGTTCACCAGGAGTTCGGAGAAGGTGCGGAACTGACCCGCGAGGCGCTGGATGTCCTGGTCGTGCGGCATCAGCTCCGGGGCGTCGGAGCGGAAGACGGCCGTGCAGGACGGTTCCAGGCCGACGATCGGGGTGCCCGCCTCGATCCAGGGCCGCAGCACCTCCACGGTCCGGCGCAGCACCTTCTTGGCGGTGGCGGGCTGGCCGGTGGAGATCCAGGTGAGCCCGCAGCACACGGCGCGTTCCGGGACGGCGACCCGGAAGCCGGCGTCCTCCAGCACCCGGACGGCGGACCTGGCGATGCCCGGGTGGAAGAAGGTCGTGAAGGTGTCCGGCCACAGGACCACGGTCCGGGCGTCGGCCGGGTCGGGGTTCGGGGTGCCGCGGGCCCGCCACCACTGGACGAACGACTCCTCGGCGAAGGCGGGCGGCTGCCGCTCGGCGGCGACTCCGGCGAGGCGCTTGGCGACGCGCCGGGCGCCGGGGGCGTCGAGCGCCGCGTTGACCAGGCGCGGGGCGAGGCGGGAGAGCTGGGCCCACAGGGGCAGCCAGCCCAGCGAGTAGTGCGCCGCCGGGCGCAGCCGCCCGGCGTAGTGGTGGGCCAGGAACTCGGCCTTGTAGGTGGCCATGTCGACGCCCACGGGGCAGTCGGACTTGCAGCCCTTGCAGGCGAGGCAGAGGTCGAGCGCGTCGCGTACCTCGGTGGAGCGCCAGCCGTCGGTGACGGGTGTGTCCTCGTGGCCGCCCAGCATCTCGAAGAGCAGCCGGGCCCGCCCCCGGGTGGAGTGCTCCTCCTCGCCCGTCGCCCGGTAGGAGGGACACATCACGCCGCCGCTGTGGGAGCGGCAGTTGCCGATGCCGACGCAGCGCATCACGGCCCGGTCGAAGGAGCCGCCGTCGTCGGGGTACTGGAAGTGCGTCGCGTCGGTCCGTGGCCGCCACAGCGGTCCGAGCCGCAGGTTCTCGTCCGTGCGGTACGGGTCGACGACCTTGCCGGGGTTCATCCGGTTGTCCGGGTCCAGGAGCGCCTTGACCTCGCCGAACGCGGCGACGAGCCGGTCACCGTACATGCGGGGCAGGAGTTCGGCGCGGGACTGGCCGTCCCCGTGTTCGCCCGAGAGCGAGCCCCCGTGCGCGACGACGAGGTCGGCGGCGCGGAACAGGAACTTCCGGAAGGTCGCGACGCCCTCGGCGGTCTTCAGCTCGAAGGGGATGCGGGTGTGCACACAGCCCTGGCCGAAGTGGCCGTAGAGGGAGGGGTGGTCGTAGCCGAACTCGGCGAACAGCTCCCTCAGGCCGCGCAGGTAGTCGCCGAGCCGCTCGGGCGGGACGGCCGAGTCCTCCCAGCCCTCCCAGGTCTCGCGCCCGTCCGGCGGCCGCGCGGTCACCCCGAGCCCGGCCTCGCGCGCCTTGAGCATCCTGCGCTCGCGCGGCGGGTCGTCGGAGAACGTCACCGTGCGGTCGTCCTCGTCGCGCCCGAGCGCCCGCAGCAGGTCGCGCGCCTGCCGGTCCACCTCCTGCTGGGCGTCCCCGCTGAACTGGAGCAGCAGCCAGCTCTCGCCCTCGGGGAAGGTCTTCAGGGAGGCGACGTGGCTGTCCTCCTCGCGCATCAGCTGCGCCATCCGGCCGTCCATCGCCTCCAGCTGGGTTGGTGCGCTGTGTTCCAGCAGGAGCGGTACGTCGTCGGCCGCGGCGCAGATGTCGGGGTAGCCGAGGACGAGCATGGCCTCGTGGGCCGGGACGGGCACCAGGTCGAGTTCGGCGCGCAGGACGGTGACGAGGGTGCCCTCGCTGCCGACGAGGGCCCGGGCCACGTCGAAGCCCTTCTCCGGCAGGAGCGAATCGAGGTTGTAGCCGGAGACCCGGCGCGGGATGGCGGGGAAGCCCTGGCGGACGTCGGCCAGGTGCGCGTCGATGATCCGGCGCAACCCCCGGTACACCTCCGCGCGGCGCCCGCCCCCGTCGATGATCCGGGTGAACTCGTCGTCGGATGTGGGGCCGACCCAGCAGCGCAGCCCGTCGTAGGTCAGGATCTCCAGCCGCCGTACGTTGTCGACGGTCTTGCCGTAGGCCTGCGCGGACGCGCCGCACGAGTTGTTGCCGATCATGCCGCCCAGGGAGCAGTGGCTGTGCGTCGAGGGTTTCGGGCCGAACCTCAGCCCGCGGTCCGCGAGCTGCCGGTTCAGTTCGTCCAGCACGATGCCGGGCTCCACCACGCAGGTCCGCGCGGTCTCGTCCACGGACGCCAGGCGGTTGCAGTACTTCGTCCAGTCGATGACCACGGCGGCGTTGGTGCACTGTCCGGCGAGGCTGGTGCCGCCGCCCCGGGAGAGCACCGGAACGCCGTAGCGCGCGCAGACCGCGACCGCTTCGGCGCCCGCGTCGACCGTGCGGGGCACGACGACGCCGATCGGCACCTGCCGGTAGTTCGAGCCGTCGGTCGCGTAGGCGCCCCGGCTGCCCGCGTCGAAGCGGACCTCGCCGTCGACCCGCCGGTCCAGCTCGCGCCGGAGGGAGGACAGGTCCGGCGCCGCTTCCACCCCCGTGCCGTGCTGCCCGTCCGCCTGAGCGTTCCCTCCCGTGGCCATCCGTCTCCTCCTCGTCGTCCGGCCGGAGAACCCGGGCGGCTCCAGCCTCGTACGAACCCGGTACCCGAAGTCGGCACCTTCACCTGTCCGCAGTGCGGCGACTGCCCCGATCGGCCCTGCGGACACCGGCGGCCGGGTGCACGGGCCGCCCGCCGCGTCACCCGAGCGCGCGGCCCGGTGGGCGTACCCGCGTCGGCGGTGCCATGTTTCGGACGAGGCCCCACGGCAACCCGGGTGTATGCCCGGGGACCGGTTTCCACGGGTCCAGGACGAGTACGAGGAGGACAACGTCATGCCGGCAGGATCGAGCCCTAAGCGTGAGCGCCAGTACGAGCACGTGAAGGAGGGCGCGGAGAAGCGCGGCACGTCCGAGAAGCGCGCCAAGGAGATCGCCGCCCGCACCGTCAACAAGGAGCGCGCCCGCTCCGGCGAGTCGAAGACGGCGAGCAAGACGTCCACGCGCGACCCCAAGTCGGCCTCCGAGCGCGGCGGGGAGCGCTCGCACAAGGGCGCGCAGGGCCGCACGAGGGACCAGCTGTACGAAGAGGCGAAGAAGAAGAACGTCGAGGGCCGCTCCACGATGAACAAGGAGCAGCTCCTCAAGGCCGTGAGCCGCTGAACCGCCGGGGCGCGAGGCCGTCACCGTAGTGGTGGTGCGACGGCCGGGAGGGAGGGAGAGCCGGCATGGACAGCAGCCGCGCCGACGAAGGCGACGGGGGTGGGAAGGACGTGCGCTCCGGGCGGGACGAGACGACCGAGGAGCGGGCCGACCGCCGCTGGACGGAACTGCTCCAGGAGCTGCGGGTGGCGCAGACCGGGGTGCAGATCCTCTTCGGCTTCCTGCTCGCGGTGGTCTTCCAGCCCCGCTTCGCCACCCTCTCGGACACGGACCGGGGCATCTACGTCGTCACCGTGCTCCTGGGTTCCGCGACGGCGGCCGCGCTGATCGGCCCCGTCTCCTACCACCGCCTGCTCACCGGGCGCCATCTGAAGCCGGAGACGGTGGTGTGGGCGTCCCGGCTCACGCTGTTCGGGCTGGTGCTGCTGTTCTGCACGATGTGTTCGGCGCTGCTGCTCATCATGCGGGTGGCGCTGCACAACGCGCTGGCCCTGTGGCTGGTGGGCGGGATGGCGCTGTGGTCCTTCGTCTGCTGGTTCGTGTTCCCCGCCTGGGCGCTCGCCCGGTCGTCCTCCTCGTCGGACCGCGAGAACCAGTAGACCCGGGAAGTAGCCCTGCGCGCGCGTTTGTGTGCCCCGGCCTCCGGGCCGGGGCACACAAACGCGCGCGCAGGCATGTCACATGGCGCGCAGAGCGGGCAGCAGCTTCTCCTGTGCCCAGTCGATGAACGGCTTCTGGTGGCCGCCGCCGATCTGCACGAGGGCGACCTCGGTGAACCCCGCATCGACGAAGGGGCGTACCGCCTCGACGAACTGCCCGACGTCGTCGCCGCACGGTACCGACTGGGCGACGTCCTCGGGCCGGACGTACTGGGTGGCCTGGTCGAACGCCGCCGGGCTCGGCAGCTCGGAGTTGGCCTTCCAGCCGCCGACCGACCAGCGGAACTGGTCGTGCGCCCGCTTCACCGCCGCGTCGCGGTCGGTGTCATAGCAGACGGGCAGCTGGCCCACGCTCGGCTTTCCGCCGCCGCCGTGCCGTTCGAACCCGGTGAGCAGGTCCGCCTTGGGCTCCGTGGCGATGACGAGGTCCGCGAGCCGGCCCGCGATCTCGCACGACCGGTCACCCGAGACGGCGACACCGAGGGGCACGGCCACGTCGGGCACGTCCCACAGCTTGGCGTTGTCCACGTCGAAGTGGGTGCCGTGGTGGGTGACGGGCCCACCGGCGAGGAGCGCCTTGATGATCTCGACCGCCTCCTCCAGTTTCTCCAGCCGCACCCGGGCGTCCGGCCAGCCCGCGCCCACCACGTGCTCGTTGAGGTTCTCGCCGGACCCCAGCCCGAGCCGGAACCGGCCCTCGGAGAGCAGTTGCAGCGTCGCGGCCTTCTGGGCCACCACCGCGGGGTGGTAGCGGGTCGTCGGACAGGTCACGTACGTCATCAGCGGGATGCGCGACGTGGCCTGGGCGGCCGCGCCCAGCACGCTCCAGGCGTACGGGGCGTGTCCCTGGGACGCCAGCCAGGGGAAGTAGTGGTCGGAGGTCACGGAGAAGTCGAAGCCGGCCTGTTCGGCCGCCACCACGTCCTCGACGAGGGCCCGCGGTCCCGACTGCTCGGTCATCATCGTGTATCCGAATTGCACCATATGGGATGGGTTACCGATCTGTGGCGGTCGAAACGTGCGGCGAGGGAGCCATCCGGGACGCGTTTCCTCCCCGGCGGACGCGGAACCCGGGAGGGGAAGATCCGGCACGGAAAGCGAGGAACAACATGGCTGTCGCGACATACTGTCTGGTCGCCCTCGACTGCCCCGACCCCGAAGCACTCGCCACCTTCTACCAGAAGGTCCTGGGCGGCGAGGTGAAGCGCGAGAACGACCGCTGGTACGACCTCTACGCACCGGGTGGCGCACGCATCGCCTTTCAGTTCGCCCCCGACTACCGGCCCCCCGAGTGGCCCCGGGGCGACCGGAACTCCCAGCAGGAACACCTCGACTTCGAGGTGACGGACATGGAGGCGTCCCAGCGCGAGGTGATCGCACTGGGTGCGAGGCCGCTCGATCTCGACGACCGGAACGGCGAACGCGGCTTCCGAGTCTTCGCGGACCCGGTGGGACACCCGTTCTGCCTGTGCCGCAGTTGAGTCCTACGGGTGCATGCGGGCGACGACACCGGAGTCGATATGCGCCAGGAGGTCGGCCGGAGAGCGGTACACCTCCACGGCCCCGGCCGACTCCAGGTCCGCCCGGGGGATTCCGCCCGACAGGAGGCCCACGGCGGCGACCGACGCCCGGGTCGCCGCCTCCATGTCCCAGACGGAGTCACCCACGTAGACGGTCTCCTCAGCGGTGGCCCCGGCGATCTCCATCGCGTGGCGGATCGGTGCCGGGGCGGGCTTGCCCTCGTCCACGTCGTCGGAGCTGGCGGTGCCGGCGATGACGTCGTCGGCGTCGAGCGCCCGCCGCAGGGCCTGGAGCTCGGGCCCGGACGCGGAGGTGGCCAGGACGACCGTCCACCCCCGGCCGGCCAGGGCGCGCAGCAGGTCCGCCGCCCCTTCCAGCGGGGGCAGGCGCTCGAAGCAGGTGGCGTACAGGGCGGAGTGCGTGGCGCTGATCCCCGCGTCCTGCTCCCGGTCCCGGCCGGGGCCCAGCAGATGGTCGATGAGGTCGTCGGAGCCGAGGCCGACCGCCCGGTGGATCGCGGGCATCGCCACCGTGTGGCCGGCCTGCCGGAATGCCTCCCACCACGAGGTGACGTGCAGGTAGTTGGTGTCGACGAGGGTTCCGTCCACATCGAACAGGGCGGCGCGCGTCATGGGGTTCCTTTCGGGTGGGCGTGGTCTGCCGGCGTCAGAACGCGATCTCGTCGGCCGCGCTCACCCAGGCGCCCATGTTGCGCTCCGTCATCCGCAGGGCGGCGTCGGCGAGGTCGCGGTGGATGTGGGCCACACCGTCGCGCGGGATCGTGAGGTCCATGTGGCGGATGTGCGCGTCGAGCGCCGAGTAGAGGATGCACTGCTCCGTCACCTGGCCGGTCAGGACGAGGTGGTCGACGTCCAGTTGGTGGAGCAGATACGGCAGGGGGGTCTCGTAGAAGATGGAGTGCCGGGCCTTGACCACGAAGAGCGAGTGGTCGTCGGGCCGCAGCGGATCGACCAGGTCGGGGCGGGCGCCGGCCATGGCCGCCTCGACGATCTCGCCGTGGTGGGACCGCCAGTCACCGAAGTTGTCGTTGGCGTAGATCACAAGTGTTCCGCTTTCCCGGGCCGCGCCCAGCATGCGTGCGATGACCGGGACGACCTGCTCGGCGGAGGGGAGGAGCTGTTCGGCGTCCTCGTGGTCATAGGGGTTGATCATGTCGATGACGATCAGCGCCTTGCGTGACATGGTTTTCATGGTGGCATCCGCCCGCTTTCGTGGCGAACTGTCGGCCTGGACGGGGTCCGGTGTGCGTTCACCGCAGGAAGCGTGCGGCCACGTGCAGGTCGGAGACGAGGCCCCGGTAGGCCTCCGCCCGGTCGCGGGAGCGCAGGACTGCGGAGGGGTGGACCGTGGCGACCAGGCCGCGCCCGCCGCCCTCGCCGTCCTGCCGCTGCGGGGCGGGCGCCGGCAGCCCGGCCCCGGGCAGGTACAGCAGGGTGCCGCGGCTCTCGGTCACCTTGAAGGAGTTCCCCAGCACGGACTTGCCGGCGGTCGCGCCGAGGATCAGCACCAGCTCGGGGTCGACCCGGTGCAGTTCCGCTTCGAGCCAGGGGCGGCAGGCCGCCATCTCGCGCAGGCTCGGTGCCTTGTGGATGCGGCGCTTCTTCCCCTCACCGACGGGGGCGAACTTGAAGTGCTTGACCGCGTTGGTGAAGTACACCTCCCGCTCGTCGATCTCCGCCTCGGCCAGCGCCTTGCGCAGGAGGCGCCCGGCCGGCCCCACGAAGGGTTCGCCTTCCCGGTCCTCCTGGTCCCCGGGCTGCTCGCCGACGACGACCGTACGGGCGTGGGCGGGCCCCGCCCCGAACACCGTCTGCGTGGCGTCCTCGTACAGCGGGCAGCCGTGGCAGTCCGCCGCCGCGCGCCGCAGGGCCGCGACACCCCCTCGGGCCGGGACGTAGGACAGGGCGCCCTGCGCCCGGTCGGGAGCGGTGCTCATCAGCTCCACCGGCTGCCGGCCATCGGGGCGGTCGCCTCGCCCTCCCCGCCGACGACACCTCGCAGGAAAGCCGTCAGCGCATCGGAGGCCGAGTACCGCGCCCGCCAGCCCAGCTCCTCGCGCGCCCGTGCGCAGTCCATGACCGGAAGCCGCAGGACGGCGTCGAAGAGGTGCGGCGAAGCCGGAACCGCCCGCGCGTGCCAGGCCGTCGCCAGCGCGCCGCGTACCAGCGGCACGGGCGCGCGCACCACGCGCGCGTCGAGGAGTTCCCCGAGCGCGCGGGCGTCGGTGACGGTGTCGGCCGCCAGGTTGAAGGGGCCGCGCACGTCGCCCAGTACGGCGAGCCGGTACGCCTCGGCCGCGTCGTCCGTGTGCAGCACCTGGAACCTCAGCCCCTCCAGGTCGGGTACGAACGGCAGCAGGTCCGGGCGGAGCAGCACCCCGGGGAGGTACTTCCCGCCGAAGATGCGCCGCTGTTCGGGGGCCGCCGTCTCCTTGAACAGGAAGCCCGGCCTCATCCGCACCACCCGGATCTGGGGATGGCGCAGCTCGAAGGTGTCGAGGACCCGCTCCAGGTATGCCTTCTCCCGGCAGTAGGCGGCGTCGGGCCACCCATGGGTCGGCCACTGCTCGTCGACCCCCGGTTCCCGCTTCGGGCCGGGCGAGTAGGCGCCCACCGACGAGGCGTGGACCAGGGCCGGCACGCCCGCCGTGCGCACCGCGTCGAAGACCCGCAGGGAACCCTCGACGTTGCTCCGCCAGGTGACGACGGGATCGTGCGTCGGCTGGAAGCGCCAGGCGAGGTGGACGACGGCGTCCGCGCCCGCCAGCAGGGAATCGAGCGCCCGTGCGCTGTCGGGGCGGGAGAGATCGACCCTGCCCCACTCCACGCCGGGCAGGGTGAGGTCGGGCAGCCGCCGTGCCAGGCCGAGGACCGAGCCCACTTCCGGGTCCTGCGACAGGGCCCGGACCAGGCTCGTTCCCACGTTCCCGGTCGCGCCCGTGACGACGACGCGCAGTCCTTGCGATGCGTTCACCGTGACTCCTTCCGTACGTCGCTCCCCCGTGGCCCCTGGGGGCTGCGCACCGGCTCAGGGCCGCAAAAGCGTCTTGATCATGCCGTCGGACTTCGCCTGGAAGGTCTCGTACGCCTTCGGCCCGTCCTCCAGCGGCAGGTGGTGGGTGGCGAAGCCGTCCACGCCCAGCGGATCGTCGTCGCCGAGCAGCGGCAGGATGTCCGGAACCCAGCGCTTGACGTTGGCCTGGCCCATCCGCAGCTGGATCTGCTTGTCGAACAGGGTGAGCAGGGGCAGCGGGTCGGCGGCGCCTCCGTAGACGCCGGACACCGAGATCGTGCCGCCCCGGCGCACCACGTCGATCGCGGTGAGCAGCGCGGTGAGGCGGTCGACGCCCGCGCGTTCCATGAGCTTGCGGGCCGCCGCGTCGGGAAGGAGTCCGGTGGCCCACTGGCCCGCCTTGCCGAGCGGTGCGCCGTGGGCCTCCATGCCGACGGCGTCGATGACCGCGTCGGTGCCGCGGCCGCCCGTGAGGTCCCGGACCGCCTGGGGCAGGTCCTTCCCGTACCGGCTCAGGTCCATGACCTGGACGCCGCGCGCCGCGGAGCGGGCGAGGCGTTCGGGGACGAGGTCGACGCCGATGACGAGGCTCGCGCCGCGGTGCAGGGCGATCCGGGCCGCCATGTCGCCGATCGGCCCGAGGCCGAGGACGGTGACGCTGCCGCCGGGCGGGATGTCGGCGTACTCGACGGCCTGCCACGCGGTGGGCAGGACGTCGGAGAGGAAGACGTAGCGGTCGTCGTGCGGCCCGTCGGGGACCTTGATGGGCAGGGTGTTGCCGAAGGGCACCCGCACCAGCTCGGCCTGCCCGCCGGGCACCTGCCCGTAGAGCTTGGTGTATCCGAAGAGCGAGGCTCCGGAGCCGTACTCCTTCACCTGGGTGGTCTCGCACTGCGAGTGCAGGCCCTGCTCACACATGAAGCAGGTGCCGCAGGAGACGTTGAACGGGACTACGACCCGGTCGCCGCGTGCCACGGCGGTCACCTCGGGGCCGGTCTCCTCGACGACGCCCATCGCCTCGTGCCCCAGGATGTCCCCGACGTCGAGGTAGGGGCCGAGCACTTCGTACAGGTGGAGGTCCGATCCGCAGATGCCCGTCGAGGTGACCCGGACGATGATGTCGGTCGGGTCCTGGATGATCGGGTCGGGAACGGTCTCGACGCGGACATCGCGTTTCCCTTGCCAGGTCAGTGCACGCATGAAGTCATCTCCTCGCTGTCAGGTGACGGCCGGGCCGCCGGTTCAGTGGCCTGCCGTGCGCCGCGCCGCCCTCGCCCCGGACGAGTTCCCAGGGAATGCGGCTTCAACCGGAATGCCCGATTCGATCCGCGTGGGCCGTTGTCTGCCACCGGGGTACGAAAACACCCGGCCGGTCCCGCATGTCCAGGGGCGGTACGGGTACCCGGCTGGCCAGGCTCCCGGCGTACGCGGGAGCAGGCGCTGACGGTTGGGACAACAGCCGCAGCGCCGTCCAGCGGATTCCGAGTCGCGGACCGTCCCCGGTGCGCCCAGGATCGACGGCAGGGCACCGGCGGGTCCGCCCCGGGCGTTCCGCCGCCGCACGGACCCCTCTCACACCTGTCCTACGGAGATTTCATGGTCGACAGCACCCTGTCCCTTCTGCTCCGGGGTTACGCGTGGCTGCCCGATCGCAGGCGGCGAAGTGGCGGAGCGCCCGTCCGCACCCGTCTGCTCGGCAAGCGGGCCATCGCCCTGCACGGCCCCGCCGCCGTGCGCTTCTTCTACGACGAGGACCACATCCACCGGCACGGGGCGCTGCCGGAACCGGTCATCGACACGCTGTTCGGCCAGGGCGCCGTGCACACCCTGGACGGTGCGGGGCACCGGGTCCGCAAGGGGATGTTCCTCCATCTGCTGAAGGACCCGAAGGGGGTGAAGACCCTGACCGACCAGGTGGTCCGGGAGTGGGGTGGTGCCGTCGCCGGGTGGGCGGACCGGGGCCGGATCGTGCTGTTCGACGAGGTGGCGGGGGTGCTCACCCGCGCCGTCCACGCGTGGGCGGGTGTCCCGCTGCCGGAGGCGGAGGCGGACGGCGCGGCCCGCGACCTCGTGGCCATGGTGGACGGGTTCGCGACCCCCGGACCACGGCATCTGCGCGCCCGCAGGGCCCGGCACCGGCAGGAGAAGCGCCTGGCCCGGCTGATCGAGGCGGAGCGCGCGAGCGGTGACGCCGGCGGGGCGGCATCCGCCACCCCGTTCCGTACCGTCGCCCACCACCGCGATGCGGACGGCACGCTCCTCGATCCCCGCACGGCGGCCGTCGAGGTGCTCAACATCCTGCGGCCGACCGTCGCGGTCAGCTGGTTCGCGGCCTTCGCGGCCCACGCCCTGCACCGGTGGCCCGAACACCGTGCGGCGCTCCGGGACGGCGATCCGGGGTCCGCCTACGCCTTCGCGCAGGAGGTCCGCCGTTTCTACCCGTTCGCCCCGTTCATCGGCGGGCTGGCCGCCGAACGGCTCGAATGGGCGGGCCGGACCATCCAACCGGGGACGCTCGTGCTCCTGGACCTGTACGGCCAGAACCACGACCCGGACCTGTGGCCCCGGCCGTACGTCTTCGATCCCGCGCGTTTCCGTGGCGCGGCGCCCAGGCCCGATGAGCTCGTCCCGCAGGGCGGGGGCGACCCGGCCACGGGGCACCGGTGCCCCGGCGAGGACATCACCCTCGCGCTGCTGGCCGCTCTCGCGGTGCTGCTGTCCGGTCTCACGTACCGGGTGGCGGAGCAGGACCTCTCCATCCCGCTGAGCCGCGTCCCGACCGCGCCCCGCAGCGGGTTCGTCATCGAGGACATCCAGCAGGCCCCCACCACCGAAACGGAAGAAGTCGCGTCATGACCGAGTCCGCACCGACCCCGGACCCCACCGAACGCTTTACGCAGCCCGATTTCCCGCAGCAGGAACAGAAGCACCCCGGCTGGACCGGGCCCATGGACCCGCCGCCCGACCACGGCGAGGACTCCTACCGGGGCCACGGCCTCCTGACGGACCGCAAGGCCGTCGTGACCGGGGGCGACTCCGGGATCGGCCGGGCCGTCGCGCTGGCCTTCGCCCGCGAGGGGGCCGATGTGCTGATCACCCATCTCGACGCCGAGAAGGACGAGGCGCGGGAGACGGCCCGCCTGGTCGAGGAGGCGGGCAGGCGGGCCCTGACGGAGGCGTGCGACATCCGGGACGAGAAGCAGTGCCGCGCGTTGATCGGCCGCGCGGTGCAGGAGTTCGGGCGGATCGACGTACTCGTCAACAACGCCGGGTACCAGATGGCCCAGCCCGACGGCATCGCCGCCATCTCCACGGAGCAGTTCGACCGGGTCCTGCACACCAACCTGTACGGGATGTTCTGGCTGTGCAAGATGGCCCTGCCGCACATCCCGGCCGGCGGTTCGATCATCAACACGACGTCGGTGCAGGCCTACAAGCCGAGTCCTCATCTGCTCGACTACGCCATGACCAAGGGCGCCATCGTCACCTTCACCCACGGCCTCGCGCAGATGCTGGCGTCCGACGGCATCCGCGTCAACGCGGTGGCTCCGGGCCCGGTGTGGACGCCGCTGATTCCGGCGACCCTGCCCGACACGAAGGAGTTCGGGAAGCAGAGCCCGCTCGGGCGCCCCGCCCAGCCGGCCGAGATGGCCCCGGCGTATGTGTTCCTGGCCTCGGCGAACGCGAGTTTCATCACCGGGGAGATCGTGAACGCGACGGGCGGCACCCCGCTTCCGTAGCGGGAGCGGGAAACGGCGGGGGCTCGACGCGTGAGGGGTGGGGCGATCACGGGAAGGTGGCCTGTATGCCGAAGAACCACGAAGAAGCACCCGTTCTCGACGCCCTGGCCGCCTACCGGAAGCGGGGCGAGCTGGGGTTCACTCCCCCGGGCCACAAGCAGGCCCGCGGCGCGGCGCCGGAGGTCAGGGCCGTGCTCGGCGATGCCGTGTTCCTGGGGGACGTCCTGGCCAGTGGCGGGCTCGACGACCGGCGGACGAGGTCGGGGGTGCTGCAGCGCGCGGAGGTCCTGATGGCCGACGCCGTGCACGCGGAGCACGCGTTCTTCTCGACGTGCGGCAGTTCCCTGTCGGTCAAGGCGGCGATGCTCAGCGTCGCCGCCCACGGCGAGAAGCTGCTGGTGGGGCGGGACGCGCACAAGGCCGTGATCTCCGGGCTCATCCTGTCCGGCATCCAGCCGGTGTGGATCGAACCGCAGTGGGACACGGAGCGGCACCTCGCCCATCCGCCGTCCCCCAACGCCTACGAGCGGGCGTTCGAGGAGCACCCGGACGCGAAGGGCGCCCTGGTCACCAGCCCCACGCCGTACGGGGTGTCGGCGGATCTGCGGTCCATCGCCGAGGTCTGCCACCGCCGCTCGCGTCCGCTGGTCGTCGACGAGGCGTGGGGCGCGCATCTGCCTTTCCACCCGGACCTGCCGACGTGGGCGATGGACGCCGGAGCCGATGTCTGTGTCACCAGCATCCACAAGATGGGCAGCGGCCTCGAGCAGGGTTCCGTGTTCCATCTGCGGGGCGATCTGATCGACCACGACACGCTGGCGTCCCGGGCGGATCTGCTGGGGACGACCAGCCCGTCCGTGCTGCTGTACGCCGGCATGGACGGGTGGCGGCGCCAGATGGTGCTGGAGGGCCGCACGCTGATGTCGCGCGCGCTCGCCCTCGCCGCCTCGGTGCGGGAGGAGATCGAGACCATCGACGGCATGCACGTCAACGACCGCGACGACTTCTGCGGTCCTGGGGCGGGCTCCGAGTTCGACCCGCTGCCGGTCGTCGTCGACATCCAGGAACTCGGCGTCTCCGGCTACCTGGCGGCGGACTGGCTGCGCGAACACCACCGGATCGACACGCACCTGATGGACCATCGGCGCATCAGCGCCCAGCTCACCCATGCCGACGACGCGGAGACGACGCAACGTCTCATGACGGCGCTGCGGGATCTGGCGCGCCGGGCGCCGTCCCTGCCCCGGGGGCCGGAGGTGGCGGTCCCCGCCCCGTCCGAGCTGCGGATGGAGCAGGCCCGGCTGCCGCGCGACGCCTACTTCACCGGCACCGAGGACATTCCGGTGGAGCGCGCCGCGGGACGGATCGCCGCGGAGATGATCACGCCCTACCCGCCGGGCATCCCGGTGGTGCTGCCCGGGGAGCGGCTGACCGAACCGGTCCTGCGCTACCTCCTGACCGGCCTCGACGCGGGCATGAACCTGCCCGACCCGGCGGACCCGAAACTGCACACCGTACGGGTCTGCGCGAACGACGGCGCCTGATACGCGCGGCCGCTCCCCCCGCATCGGGGAGCGGCCGTCCGTGTCAGCCGCGTGTTCTGGTCACGCACTCGGCGACCGCGTCGCGGAGGCTGCCCGTACGGGCGAGCGCGTCGCGCTGGATTCGGGCCCCCGTGCCCCTCTTCAGGACCTGTTCGATGCCTTCCTCGGCCCTCGCGAGGTCCCCGCTCTCCTCCAGGGCGTCCCGCACATGGGCGAGCAGGGCGCCGAGGACGTCCGGCGCGGGTGCGGGGCGCATGGTGGCGGGGTGGAGCAGCTGGCCCTCCAGGCCCGCGCGCCCGGCCTGCCAGCCGGCCATGCGCAACAGGCCCACCCCGTACGGCTCCGGGGGGTCGCCCGCCCGCCAGGCGCGGGCCGCCGTCTCGACCAGGCCGCGCACCAGGGTGGCGAGCAGCACGGCGTCGGCGGGGTCGAGGCACACGTCCGCGACCCGGACCTCGACGGTGGGATACCGGTGCGAGAGCCGGGCGTCGAAGTAGATCATCCCCTTGTCGCGCAGGACGCCGGTGTCGACGAGGGCCTGGACCTCTTCGTGGTAACGGCGGGCGGTGCCGAAGGGCTCGACGGGCCCGGCCGAGGGCCAGCGCCCCCAGACTCTGCTGCGGTAACTGCTGTACGTGGTGTCCTGACCCTGCCAGAACGGCGAGTTGGCGCTCAGCGCGAGCAGGACGGCGAGCCAGGGCCGGATGCGGTCCAGTACGCCGACGCCCTCCTCGTCCGACTCCACCGAGACGTGCACATGGCATCCGCAGGTCAGCTGCTCCTGGGTGGTCAGCCCGAACTTGTCGGCCAGCCAGCGGTACCGCTCCCCGTCGCCGATGGAGGGGCTGACGGGCAGCGGTGCGGTGGCGAGGGCCACCACCGCTCCCCCGGCGTCCGCGGCGCTGCGGGCCGCCTCCGCCCGCCAGCGCAGGATCTCGTCGGCGAGTTCCCCCATGTCGGCGCGCGGTTCGGTGGCGAACTCCAGCTGCTGGCGGTGGAGCTCCGCCTCGAAGACCGAGTCGCCCTCGGCGCGGCGTTCTGCCAGGGCCAGGACGGCCGTCGACAGGGCCCGGGGGTCACCGCTCTGCTCGTCGACGAGCAGCAGCTCCTCCTCGACACCCACTGTCCGCACCATCGTGTCCTCCATGCTCGTCCGGCCGGGGCGACCCGCTCGATCCGCTCGCACCTGAGCGTCTGCGGACCGGAAGCGCCCTCAAAGGTTCTCCCACAATGCCGTGTGCCACCGCCCGGCCGCGGCACCCGTCGCCGGGCGGGTTTTCTTCGTACGCGGCCGGCCCCGGAGGCCCAGGTCAGAAGGGGCCGGGACCGTGGATGCCGCCGCGCTGCGCCAGGACGGCCAGGTGGCCGGCCGCGATCTCCGCGCCGCCGGCCTCCAGGAGGGAGAACGGCGGGCGCGCCCCGGCCCTGAGCAGGGTCAGCGCCCCCAGCACCGTGGTGTCGTCGGGCGCGAGCAGGGCGACGCAGAGCAGGGAGGTGACGTCGGCGCGGACCATCAGCGGCGCGCCCTCGTCGTCGGTCCCGAGCCTGCCGAGGTCGTCCGTCAGCTGTTCCACCGCCGCCGCGCCCGAGTCCATGGCCTCCGCGACCACCGGGCAGGCGCGCGGGTCCTGCTGGAGAAATACCTTCTCCAGGCCGGGGTCGTCGGGGGACGCGGGCCCGTGGACCGCCGCCCTGACCGGAGCCGGCGCCGCTCCCAGGTCGAGCACGGCCCAGTCCGCGAGGCCGTCCCGCATCAGGCCCGCAGCCGCGCTGAGCGTCGCGGCAGGGTCCTGCTGCCCGCCGCAGCTCAGGAGCAGGCGGTCCGTGCGGTCCAGGAGGGCGGTCAGCTCGGCCTGGCGGACGACGGCGGAGGGCTCGGAAGGCCCGGGTTCCCGCACGGCCGGTACGGGCGGTCCGCCGGCGGACGGTGTGAGCGTGAGGAGCACGTCCTGCTTCCGTCCGTCCGGCACGTCCAGGCCGGTGAGCGTGGCGTGCAGCGGGCAGTCAGGGAGGCGCTGGAGGCGTACCGGGAGGCTGCGGCCCCCCTCGCCCCGGGCCACGGCCGCCGCATGGCCGCGCAGGGCCGCCCGGTCGGCGGGCCGGAGCGTCGCGGCGAGCGGCCGGCCGGCCGCGTACCCCGGGGGCAGGCCGGTCAGTTCGACGGCGGCCGGGTTGACGCGCCGGACCACGGTCTGTTCGTCCATCAGGACGACGGCCCACGGCAGGTGCTCGAAGACGGCCCTGAACGGATACGTGGCCTTGACGCCCGGCGGCCGGGCCCGCTCGTCCTCCGCCGGGCGCAGAACCTCGACCGCGCGCTCCAGTTCCGCCAGGGCCGCGTCGAGCAGGACCGGGTACTCGGCGGGAGGATGGGCACGGGCCGCACGCAGTTCCTGCACGCGGGCGGCGAGGGCCTGAACATCGCCCTCGCGCTCCGATGACCGGCTCATACGACGAAGCTAGCCGATGGTCCGCGTTCTCGCGCCGAGCCGCGCGAGGGGGCTTCCGTTCCGTCAGGGAGGCTGTGAAGTGACCCGTCCGGTGGGTGCGACGACCGATTCCGCCGCCGTGGTACCGCGAATCACCCGGTTGGGTCAACGGGCGATGCGGTGCGCCCCGCGCTGCCGGGGCGCGACCGTGACCACGGAACTCCCCGGCGCGGAAACCCACAGCGCGGCGACCCATCCGGATCTCGCGGAGCTGGCCGCCCTCCAGGAGGAGACCGGAACCGGTCCCGGCGTCGAAGCCGCCCGCTCCGGGCGTCCGGTCGCCGCCGCCGACCTCGTCACCGACGCGCGCTGGCCCAGGTTCCGGGTGGCGGCGCTGGAACGGGGACTGCGCTCCTGCACCGCCGTGCCGGTCCTGGTCGGGGGCGTCCCGGCGACGGTCACCCTGTACGCCTTCCGGCCGGGGCCGCTCACCGCGGCGGTGCTGGAGGCCGTACGGGTCCTGGCCGAGGAGTCGGTCGACGGGCTCCTCCGTGACCACGCCAGCGCCTGTGCCGAGGCGGAGGCGGAGCAGTTGCGTACGGCGATGGCCTCGCGGGCGGTCATCGACCAGGCCAGCGGCATCGTGATGCACATGCTGGACTGCGACGCGGACCAGGCCTTCGACGTGCTGCGCACCTTCTCGCAGCACACGAACCACAAGCTGAACGCCATCGCGGCGCAGATCGTACGGGCCAAGGGCCGGGGCAGCACACGGGAGCTGCGCCGGCTGCTGGGCGAGAACTAGGCGGCGCGCCAGTCGGCCAGCAGGCGTTCGGCGAGGCGGTCCTCCAGGAGGCCGGTGGTGTCGATGCCGAACACGACGTCCGCCTCCAGGTCGGGTTCGTCGTCCAGCAGCCCGCGCACGACGTCGTGGCGGACGACCTGTTCGTGGACCGCGTCCGCCTCGACGTGTTCGGTGTAGAAGTGCTCGGCGGCGGGCCCGGCCCCTGCCCGTTTCATCGCGAGGGCCAGGCGGCGTGACGCCGGGGACGAGGTGATCTCCACGGCGGCGAAGTGGCCGACCAGGGCGCCCCGCAGCCTGCGGTGCAGGCCGAAGAGGGACATCAGGTTCACCAGGGCCAGCATCTCGGCGTGGCCCCGGTCGAGGTAGTGGCCGTACGCCGTCTCCAGGCCCAGGTCCGCCATGAGGTCGGCGAACAACTGGGCGTGGACGCGTTCGGCCCGGCCGGCGCCGAACTCGTCGTACTCGATGGCGGCCATGCCCGCCTTGGCGCGTCCGCTGAGACGGGGCAGCACCCAGGCGTGCGGGTCGGCCTCCTTCAGGTGGTACAGGGAGCGCTGCACGGCGTACGTCCGCAGGCGGTCCCGCGTGCCGTGCTCCTGGAGGAAGTGCGACACCCCCGTGCCCTCGACGGGCTCGACGAGCAGCGCGTCCAGGGTGTCGGTCAGGGCGGCGCCGGGCGGCGTGTCCCGGCGCAGGGCCGACTCGAAGCGGCGTTCCAGCGCGGCCCTGACGGCCAGCAGCCCCGGCTCCCACTCGTGGGCCGGGTCAACCTCCGCGAAGCCGCGGTAGTGCAGCTCGTAGCAGACGTACAGGGCGAGCTGCAGGTCGTCCCCGTAGGGTTCCGCCTCGTCCGCCAGGACGGGGTCGGGCAGCGTGCCGCTCCCCCGCAGATGGGCGATGACCCCCGCCGAAAGGTCGCCGCGTGCCCGCGGAAGCGCCGGTCCGCCGCCCGTCTGACCTGCCATGGTGTGACTCCTCGAACGTCTGCTTGGGCCGAACGGCCTGGTCCGCCGGTCACTTCCGGGTACCCGGGGACCGGCACGTCAACCGGCCGGAGGCCGCCCGGACCGCCTCTCCCACCATGGGCGCCCGCCGCCGATGCCGCTACAGCGGGGGCCGGACGGCGGGGTGTGCGGTTGCGGGGGCCACGGCACGGCAGGAGGCTGCCGGAGGACGGGCGGGCCGCGGGAATGACCGCCGCCATGGGGGGGACCCAGAGGCTGCGACCCGGAAGCAACGTCACCGGGCGTGTTCCCCGCAGGACGGAAGGACGAACGCACATGAGCGACAACGGCAGCAAGCGCAAGGTACTGGCCATCGTCACCAACTACGGCGTGGAGCAGGACGAACTCGTCGTACCGGTCGACCATCTGCGTGAACGGGGCGCCCAGGTCGATGTCGCCGCCCTGAAGAAGGACGACATCCAGACCCTCGTCGGCGACAAGGACCCCGGCAGGACCGTACGCCCCGAGCTCACGCTCGACGAGGTCGATCCGGCGGGTTACGACCTGCTGCTGGTGCCGGGCGGCACGTTGAACGCCGACACGCTGCGGCTGCAGCGCACGGCGTGCGACATCGTGCGGTCCTTCACCACTTCCGGCCGTCCCGTCGCGGCCATCTGCCACGGCCCCTGGCTGCTGGTGGAGACCGGCAGCGTCTCGGGCAAGCGGCTCACCTCGTACGCCTCGCTGCAGACCGACGTCCGCAACGCGGGCGGCGACTGGGTGGACGAGCCCGTCGTCGCGGACGAGACGGGCGGCTGGAAGCTCATCACCTCGCGCAACCCGGGCGACCTCGACCCGTTCCTCAAGGAGGTCGACGCCGCACTCGCCGGCTGACGCCCCAGGCGCCGTACCGGCCGGGCTAGACGGGTTCGGGCACGAAGGGCTGGAACTCGTCCGCGCCCGGCTGGACGACGCCGTAGCTGCTCTCCGGCACTTCCTTCCACACACCGGGCAGGCCGCCCAGGGGCTCCGACACCACCAGGCGGGTGCTGTCGGACACGCCCTGCAGGAAGTCCAGGTCGGGGTGGAGTGCGCGCACGGTCTCGGCCCTGTCGCTGTAGAAAAGCGAGCGGGACTTGCCGAGGCTCGAATAGCGGAAGGCCCAGAGCCGTTCGCCGTCGGACACCGCCACGGTCATCTGCAGCGGATACTCCACCCCTTCGTCGTGCCCCACGCGTTCGATGAGTCCGGCCATGCGCGCCACCGCGCCCGGCACGTCCTGGTCGAGCCCGAATGTCAGCGCGAGGTAGAACATCACCTCCGAATCCGTCGACCCTTCCAGGGCGGAGAACAGCGCCGGGTCGAGCGCCATGGAGAGGTCGCGCCGCAGGCGGTGGAAGTCGGCGATCGCCCCGTTGTGCATCCACATCCACCGGCCGTGCCTGAACGGGTGGCAGTTCGTCTGCTGGACGGCCGTCCCCGTGGACGCCCGCACATGCGCGAAGAACAGCGGCGAGCGGATGTGGCTCGCGAGTTCGCGCAGGTTGCGGTTGTTCCAGGCGGGGCCGGTGTCGCGGATGATCGCGGGCGTGTCCCGGTCGGGCCCGTACCATCCGACGCCGAAGCCGTCCCCGTTGGTCGTCTCGACACCCATGCGTGAGTGCAGGCTCTGATCGATGAGCGAGTGCTCGGGTTTGTAGAGGAGATCGCTGAGCACGACACTCGTGCCGGAGTAGGCCAGCCATCTGCACATGAGCGGCGTCCCTTCCCGGGCGGTGGTCAGGGGCCGTGGCCGGGCGTGACGCCGGTTGCTTGCGCGGTCCTCGGTCCCTGGGCGTCCGGTCTCGTCGTTATGTCCACGCTACCGACTCCGCGGGCCGGTCGCCCGGCCGCGCCCCTACGAAGCGGGGGCGGGCCGGCGCCGGAAGGTCTCCGCCAGGGCGGTGTTGACCACGACGACGACGGCCAGGGCCGCGGCGGCCGTGGGGTGCCCGACCCCGTACAGCGCGGACGCGCCCCCGCCGAGCACCAGGGCCTTGACCGCCAGCACCCCGGCGAGCGGCGGGCGGAAGCGGGCGCGCGGAGCGGCGAACAGGGCCCACAGCGCGATGGCCGCCGCGAGGACGGCGCAGCCGAGCGGGAGCCGGACGGCCAGGTGGTCCGCGAGGGAGAACCCCCACCAGAAGAGGCAGGCCAGCGCCACGAGTTCCACGAGGAACGCCAGGAGTTCGTTGGCCGTCCACCAGGGCCGCCCCGCCATCGCACCAGTCGCCGGTCCGTCCGCAGGTCTCTCGTGCACCATGCCCCCTTGTCGTCCACGTGGCCGCAAGCGTACTGGGGGGGCGCCGTTCAGCGGGCGCGGCGCAGCCGTAGTGCGGCCACGGCGCCCAGCACGACGCCCACCGCGAGGACGGCCAGCCCCCTCAGCCAGACCGCGCCTTCGATCTGGGTGGCGAGCCCGACGCAGGAAGCTGCGCCGAGTACGGGTACGACGACCGGCGCCCTGAAGTGATCGGCGCGGCCCGGGTCGCGGCGCAGGACGAGCAGCGAGGTGTTGACGAGGAAGAAGACGACGAGGAGGAGCAGGACCAGTGTCGAGGCGAGCGTGGAGACGTCGCCGGTCAGGGCGAGCAGCAGCGACAGGGCGGTGGTCGCGGCGATCGCCGCCCACGGGGTGCGCCGGCCGGGCAGCACCGCGGTCAGGAAGCGCGGCAGCAGCCCGTCGCGGGCCATGCCGTACGCCAGCCGCGAGGACATGATGCCCGTCAGGAGCGCTCCGTTGGCCACGGCCACCAGGGCGATGGCGCTGAACAGCCAGGTGGGCACGGTGCCGGCCGTACGGACGACTTCGAGCAGCGGCCCGGTGGACCGCGCCAGCGTCCCGGTCGGCACGGCGGCCGCGGCGGCGGCACCGACCAGGGCGTAGACGGCGCCGGCGGTGAGCAGGGCGCCGAAGAGCGCCCTGGGGTACGAGCGGCGGGGATCGCGGGTCTCTTCGGCCACGTTGACGGACGTCTCGAAGCCGACGAACGAGTAGTACGCGAGCACGGCGCCGCTCAGCACGGCCAGGACCGGTCCCTCGCTCTCGGTGCCCAGGTCCGTCAGCCGACCCACGTCCCCGTCGCCGCGCAGCACGATCCAGGCGCCGAGCCCGATCACCAGCAGCAGCCCGCTGACCTCGATGACGGTGGCGACGGCGTTGGCCCGGGTCGATTCGCTGATGCCGCGGGCGTTCAGCAGCGCCAGCGCCACCAGGAAGACGACCGTGACGAGGACCAGCGGGAGCGTGACGAACTCGGACAGGTAGTCGCCGCCGAATCCCCGGGTCAGCGCGGCAACCGACACCACTCCTGCCGCGAGCATGCAGAATCCGGCGACGAACCCGATGAAGGGGCCGTACGCCAGGGTGGCGTAGTGGGAGGCGCCGCCCGCGCGCGGGTACTTGGTGGCCAGTTCGGCGTACGAGGTGGCCGTGAGCAGGGCCAGGCACAGGGCCACCAGGAGGGGCACCCAGACGGCGCCGCCGGCATCGGCCGCGACCTCGCCGATCAGCACGTACACGCCCGCGCCGAGGACGTCTCCGAGGATGAAGAAGTAGAGCAGCGGGGTCGTCAGGTCCTTCTTGAGGCTCGTCGGAGCGTCCGGCTTCTCGGGGCTGGTTCGGGGAGCGTTCACGGGAGCCGTATACCCGTTGCGCTCCTCCGCAGCGGGTGGGCTTTCCGCCGTACGGGGTGCGGCGGCTCCCGGGGCGTGGCGCCGGATGGCGCAACCCAGGTGTCCGGCCGCGGGGCGCAGGGTACCCGTGGTCAGGCGGTGCCGTCCCCAAGCGCGTGCCGTCCCCAAGCGCGTGCCGGCCACTGCGCGCACGGCACTGCCCGTCCCCCCGCGAGATTGGAATTCAGTGAGCGAGAAGAAGAACCCGGTGTCAGCCGCCGCGGAGAAGATCGCAGGCAAGGTGCAGGAGGCCGTCAGCCCGGGCAACGAACTGCCCGGCGCCCCCGGCCCCGAGGCCGCCCAGGTCGAGGAGCCCACCAAGGCGCGCGAGCCGCTGCCGCCCAAGCACGACCAGACCGGGCCCGACACGTACAGCCCGACGGGGCAGCCGACCGGCGCCCCGCAGGACAAGGTGGCCCAGGGCGGCGCCTACCTCACCACCGCGCAGGGTGCGCGCCTGTACGACACGGACCACTCGCTGAAGGCCGGTCCCCGCGGCCCGGTCCTGCTCCAGGACCACCACCTCCGGGAGAAGATCACCCACTTCGACCACGAGCGCATCCCGGAGCGGGTGGTGCACGCCCGTGGGGCCGCCGCGCACGGTGTCTTCCGGGCCTACGGCGCCGCGGCGGGCATCACCAAGGCCGCCTTCCTCGCCGAGGGCGCCGAGACGCCGGTGTTCGTACGGTTCTCCACCGTGCTCGGCTCGCGCGGCTCCGCCGACACGGTGCGCGACACCCGGGGCTTCGCGACGAAGTTCTACACCGAGGAGGGTGTGTTCGACCTGGTCGGCAACAACATCCCGGTGTTCTTCATCCAGGACGCGATCAAGTTCCCCGACATCATCCACGCCGGCAAGCCGCACCCGGACCGTGAGATCCCGCAGGCGCAGAGCGCGCACGACACGTTCTGGGACTTCGTCACCCTGCACACGGAGGCGACCCACCACACCCTGTGGAACATGTCGGACCGGGGCATCCCGCGTTCGTACCGGATGATGGAGGGCTTCGGCATCCACACGTTCCGGCTGGTCAACGCCGAGGGCGCGACCACGCTGGTGAAGTTCCACTGGAAGCCGAAGCTGGGTGTGCACTCGCAGGTCTGGGAGGAGGCGCAGATCACCGCGGGCATGGACCCCGACTTCCACCGCCGTGACCTGGCCGACGCGATCGAGGCGGGCGCCTTCCCCCAGTGGGAGCTGGGCGTGCAGACGTTCCCCGACAACGAGGACCAGATGTTCGAGGGCATCGACCTGCTGGACCCGACGAAGATCGTGCCGGAGGAGCTGGCGCCGGTCCGCCCGATCGGTCTGATGACCCTGAACGCGAACCCGTCGAACTACTTCGCCGAGACCGAGCAGGTCGCCTTCCACGTCGGCCACATGGTCCCGGGCATCGACGTCACCAACGACCCGCTGATGCAGGGCCGGCTCTTCTCGTACATCGACACCCAGATCACCCGGCTCGGCGGGCCCAACTTCGCGCAGCTGCCGATCAACCGGACCCACGCGCCGGTCAACGACATGCTGCGCGACGGCATGCACCAGACGGCCGTGCACCGCGGCGTGGCACCGTACCGGCCCAACTCCCTGGACGGTGGCTGCCCGTTCGTCGCCGGCGCGGACACCGGTGCGTACATCGAGGTGCCCGCCGAGGTCCCGGCGGCCCGCAAGGTGCGGGACGCGGCGGCCTCCTTCGACGACCACTTCAGCCAGGCGCGGCTGTTCTGGCTCAGCATGACGCCCACGGAGCGCGAGCACATCGTCGCCGCGTACACCTTCGAGCTCGGCAAGTGCTGGGAGAAGGCGGTCAAGGAGCGGGGGCTCAAGGCGCTCGCCAACATCGACCCGGAGCTGTGCTCGCGCGTCGCGCAGGGCCTTGGCCTGCCGGCGCCGGAGGCGACGGTGGCCCTGGCGTCGGTCGAGCCGAGCCCCGCGCTGTCCCAGCTCGGCCGTACCTGGCCGGTCGACGGCCGGGTCGTCGGCATCGTCACCGACGGGGAGACCGGCCTGGACGCCGTGCGGGAGGCGCGCGGGGTGATCCTGGACGCCGGGATGGTTCCGCTGGTGATCGCGCCGACGGGCGGCGAGCTGGGCGGCGGCGGCGACCCGGTCACCGTGCAGCGCACCTTCGCCACCGCCCGGTCGACCGAGTTCGACGCGGTCGTGCTGGCCGGGGCCCCCGTTCCGGGCGCCGACGCGTACGGGGCGCGCGACGCCAAGACCGACGACGACGTGGCCGCCGCCACCGGCGTGGACCCGCGCGTCCTGCTGCTGGTCACCGAGGCGTTCCGCCACGGCAAGGCCGTCGGTGCCTGGGGCGACGGGGCGACGGTGCTGGAGAAGGCCGGTCTGGCCGCGGACGCGGCCGGGGTGGTGTCCGGCAGCGCCGCGTCCACCGTGCTGGACGGCGTGGCCACGCTTCTCGCAGGTCACCGTGTCTGGGACCGCTTCACCCCGGCCCTCTGAGACCGCGCCGGGCCGGTGGTGTGTAGCCGGCCCGGTCCAGGGCACGCGCGGGAGGAGGCCGGGCCTCCGCAGGCCCGCCACGTGCCGTCCCGCCCGGTCGGCGGGGCGCCGCCCACGTAAGGAGACACATGAACCACCAGGATCACGAGCACAGCCGCCCGGACGGCGGGAAGCCTCCCCGGACCGCCGCGGACGAGGTGCTCCAGGAGGCGGAGGAGGCCGAGACGGATGTCGCGGATCTCGGGAAGCGGCGCGGCGAAAAGGACAGGGACAGCGAGGCCGGGGATGCGCTGACCCCGAATGAGGACGCCCAGGAGGACGCGGATCAGCCGCACACCTAGGGTGACAAATGGGGTGTTTCCACCATGCCCGGCAGGGCACTCGCAGGGGTGCGAAGGGAAGCGGCCGGGTGGCGTGACGCCACCCGGCGGCTCCCGGGCACTCATGACGCCTCCGACGGAAGGACGAATCATGCCGACAGAGGCACGTGGCGACGATGTCTACCAGCCGCAGGACGACGGCCAGGACCCGCCGAACGACGAACTCGACATGGAGAACACCCTCGGCGAACGAGGGCTGGACGACCAGATGGAAGAGGGCTACTCCCCGCCCGAGCGTCCGCTGGCCGTCGACAAGTACGGAACGACGGGCGAGGAGGAGCGCCGCGGCGAATCCCTCGACCAGCGCCTGGCGCAGGAGGTCGACGACGTCGAGCCGCCGGACGGCGACGGCATCGGTGACCTGAACGGCGGCGAGGGCGAACCGCTGGAGCCGAAGGACGGCGAGACGCGTTCCGGCCGTCTGAGTGCGGCGGACGAGGTGCCCGGACGGCGCACCGACGTCTACGCCGACGACGTGGGCATCGACGGCGGCGCGGCATCCGCCGAGGAGGCCGCCGTCCACACCACGGACGAGGAAGAGGAACAGGGGCGGAGGGGCTGACCGCGCGGCGGAAACAGGCCGGGTCGGTATGCGCAGAGGGAGGGTTGTCCGTGTCCCGGACCGGGAAGACGGCAGGGGGCCTGCTCGCCCGGCCGGCCGACGTGAAGGCGTGGTGGGGCTCCCTTGCCTCGGACATGCGCTTCCCCGGCCGGTACCAGTTGGTGCAGTCCCTGAAGGCCGCCGCCGCGGCCGCCCTCGCCTGGGCGCTGACGGGCTGGTGGCTGGCGGCCCCGATGGCGCTGATGGCCCCCTGGGCGGCCGTGGCCCTGGTCCAGGGAACCGTCTACCGCTCCCTGCGCTCCGCGGTCGAACTGCTCGCGATGATGGCGTCCGGAACCCTGCTCGCCGCCGGGGCCGCGGCGGTCACCGGGGACACCATGTCCGCCATGCTCATCGCCCTCCCGCTGACCGTGCTCCTCGGCAACTGGGCGCCGGTCGGCGAGCAGGGCCTGTACGCGCCGACGACCGCCCTGTTCGTCCTGGCCTACGGGTCCTACTCGCTGCCCGCCGTCGGACACCGGCTGCTGGAGACCGCGGTGGGGGCCGTCGTCGGGATCGCGGTCAACGCGATCGTCCTGCCGCCCGTGCACTCCCTGCACGTCAAAACCCTCGCGTGCGCGCTGCCCCGCGACTGCGCCCGCCTCCTGCGCGAATTGAGCGAGGGCGTCGTCAAGGAGTACGACGAGGAGCAGGCGGGGCGCTGGCACCGGGCCGCCGGGGAGCTGCCGGGGGCGCTGTCGGAGCTTCGGGCGGCGCGCGGGTGGGCGTCGGAGAGCTTCCGGTTCAACCCGGGCCACCGGATGCGCCGCAGCACCCCCTCCCCCTCCGATACGTGGGACGTCCTCTGGGCGCAGGTGGGGAACCGCCTGCTCACCCTGACGCTGACCCTCTGGGAGACCGCCTCCGAGCGGCGGGCGCTGCCCCGCCCGCCGGGCCGGTCCCTGGAGGACCTGAGCCTCGTACTGGCCGCCGCCGGGAAGGTCTGCGCGGCCGACCAGACGCTCATGGAGCAGGGCCCGGACGACGAGTGCCTGGAACGGCGCGCCGGCCACCTGGACGAGGCCCGCCGTGCCCTGGCCGACGCGATGGGGCACCTGCACGGGCCCGGCACCGACACCCGCGCCTCGCTCGGCAGCCTGCTGGCCTGCTGCCAGGCCCTGCTCGACGACCTGATGCCCGGCGCCGACGGCTCGGCGCTTCCGGCCGGGCGTGCCCGTACCGGCCGCACCTGAGGAGCACCCGATGACACGAACCGACCGCATCGCACAGCCCTGGGGCACCCGGACCCCGTACGGCCGGGGAGAGCCGTGGCCCGTACGGGTGGACACCCGGCTCGCCGACGGGGTCACACCGGACCAGGTCGAGCGCTGGGTCCAGTCGGCGGCAGTCCTGCACTCCAACGGGGACGGGCTCGACATCGCCGTGAAAGGCGGGCGGATCGTCGGGGTGCGGGGGCGCGCGCAGGACCGGGTCAACCATGGGCGGCTCGGCCCGAAGGACCTGTTCGGCTGGCAGGCGAACGGCTCCCCAGACCGGCTGACCCGGCCGCTGGTGCGCGAGGCCGGCCGGCTGGTGGAGAGCGACTGGGACACCGCGATGGACCGGGTGGTGCGCCGTACGCGGGAACTCATGGAGGAGCGCGGTCCGTCGTCGGTGGGCTTCTACACCTCGGGCCAGCTCTTCTCCGAGGAGTACTACACGCTCGCCCTGATCGCCCGGGGCGGCCTGGGCACCAACCACCTGGACGGCAACACCCGGCTGTGCACGTCGACGGCCGCCGAGGCGCTGAAGGAGTCGTTCGGCAGTGACGGGCAGCCGGGCTCGTACTCCGACATCGACCACGCGGACACCATCGCGCTGTTCGGCCACAACATGGCGGAGACCCAGACGGTCCTGTGGACGCGCGTGCTGGACCGGCTGGCCGGTCCGAACCCCCCTGCCGTCGTCTGCGTGGACCCGCGGCCGACCCCGGTGGCGAGGGCGGCCACCGTGCATCTCGCGCCGCGCCCCGGGACCAACGTCGCCCTGATGAACGGCCTGCTGCGGGAGATCGTGGCGAACGGCTGGACCGACCAGGGCTACATCGACCGCAACACCGTCGGCTTCGACGAGTTGAAGAAGGGCCTTGACGCCTACACGCCCGCACATGTGGCGGACATCTGCGGAGTACCCGCCGAACAGGTCCGGGAGGCCGCCCGCGTCCTGGGCACGGCCGAGCGGCTGCTGTCCACGGTTTTGCAGGGCTTCTACCAGTCGCACCAGGCCACCGCGGCGGCGGTGCAGGTCAACAACCTGCACCTGGTACGGGGCATGCTGGGGCGGCCGGGCTGCGGGGTCCTCCAGATGAACGGTCAGCCGACGGCGCAGAACACCCGCGAGTGCGGCGCCAACGGCGACATGCCGGGGTTCCGCAACTGGGAGAACGACGCCCACATGGCCGAGCTCGCCCGACTGTGGAACCTGGACCCGCTCCAGGTGCCGCACTACGGCCCGCCCACCCACGCCATGCAGATGTTCCGGTACGTGGAGGAGGGCTCCATCCGGATGCTGTGGGTCAGCGGCACCAATCCGGCGGTGTCGCTGCCGGAGCTCCGGCGCATCCGTTCGGTGCTCGCCCAGGAACGTCTGTTCCTCGTCGTCCAGGACGCCTTCCTCACCGAGACGGCGCAGCTCGCCGACGTGGTCCTGCCCGCGGCGATCTGGGGCGAGAAGACCGGCACCTTCACCAACGCGGACCGCACCGTGCACCTTTCGGAGAAGGCGGTCGAACCGCCCGGGGACGCCAGGCCCGACCTGGACATCTTCTGCGACTTCGCGCGCCGCCTCGGCCTGCGGGACAAGGACGGCGGCCCGCTGGTCCCGTGGAACGGCCCGGAGGCCGCGTTCGAGGGCTGGAAGGAGTGCAGCCGGGGCCGCCCCTGCGACTACACGGGCATCACGTACGCCAAACTCCGCGGCGGGAGCGGTATCCAGTGGCCTTGCAACGAGCGGCACCCCTACGGTACGGAGCGGCTGTACGCGGACGGTGCGTTCTGGAGCGGCGCCGATTACTGCGAGAGCTTCGGGCGCGACCTGATCACCGGGGCGCCGGTGGAGGAGAGCGAGTACCGGGCGCTGAACCCGTCGGCGAAGGCGGTCATCAAGGCCGCCGAGTACGTGACGCCGCACGAGCCGCCCGGCGGGGAGTATCCGTTCTCCCTGATCACCGGCCGGACGCTCTACCAGTTCCACACCCGGACCAAGACGGCGAGGGCCCCGCAGCTCCAGGCCGCCGCGCCCCAGGTATGGGTGGAGGTCTCCGCCGGCGACGCGGACTCGTACGGCATCGAGGAGGGCGATCTGGTGGAGGTCGCCACCGCGCGCGGCACGGTACGGGCCCAGGCACGCGTCAGCGGCATCCGGGACGGGGTGCTGTTCCTGCCGTTCCACTACGGCTACTGGGACACCGACGGCGGGTTCGCGCCCGAGGGCGACGGGCGCGCCGGGAACGAGCTGACGCCCACCGAGTGGGACCCGGTCTCCAAACAGCCGCTCTTCAAGACGGCCGCCGCCCGGCTGCGCCGCGTCGAGGCCACCGGCTCCCCCGCCCCCGCGCCCACCACCACCGCCTCCGCACCCGTCCCGGGCGCGGCCGTGCCCGCGACCACCGGCGGCGGTGCGGGCGAGGCGGACGAGCGGCTGCACGCGACACGCCCGGAGGAGATCCGATGAAGCTGGACGTGGTCCTCAAGGAGGTGCACGACGGGGAGAACGGCCTCGCCGTGCGGCTGATGCGGCTCTCCAGCGCCCATGCGACCGATCACGAGGTGCACCACGTCGCCCGCGACCTGGCCGCCTGGTCGCAGCAGCACGTACGAGAACTCGCGGACAGCGCCGCCGACCGCGGCATCGACCTCTCCGCGGAACCGAAGGAGGAGTCCGGGGCGGCGGCCTGGCTGCGGGAGAAGGGCGGCGAACTCGTCGGGCGGCGCCCCGAGCCGGGCCTGCTGCTCCTGCGGGACCTGCGCGACACCTGTCTGAAGGCGGCGGCCGTCTCCGTCGACTGGGAGCTGCTGGCCCAGACCGCCCAGGCGGCCCGGGATAAGGAGCTGCTGGACCTGACCGAGCGGTGCCACCCGCAGACGCTGCGCCAGCAGCGCTGGGCCAACGCGATGATCAAGGTGATCTCGCCCCAGGTCCTCATGGGCTGAACGGTCTGCGGAATCGGGCGCGGGGACGGGTGTGGCCGGGTGCGCATGCCCAGCGTCAGGAGGATCGTTCACGTGGGAGCACCCCCGGCGAAGGAGCCCTGCATGCCGAGCCTCGAATGGAAGACACCAGTGGGCGGTGCGCCCTGTTGGGTGAGTCTGGCGACACGCGATCTGCCGGCATCGCAGGACTTCTACGCCCAGGTCATGGGCTGGGAGTTCGACGAAAGCAGCCTCGGCGGCGACTTCGTCGTCGCCCGCGCGCACGGCGGTGCGGTCGCCGGGATCGGCTGCCCCGGCCCCGCGGGCCCGCCCCCGGCGTGGATTCCGTACTTCGCCGTACCGGGGGCCGACGAGACGGCCGACCGGATCAGGGAGCGGGGCGCCACGCTCGCCGTGGGGCCCCTCCCGCTGGGCGAGGGGCGGGCGGCGGTCGCGGCCGACCGGGAAGGTGCGGCGTTCGGCTTCTGGGAGGGCCCCGCGCCCGTCTGGTCCGACGGCCCGCGCGCACCGGCGCGCGTCGACCTCCGGTCCCGCCACGTCTTCGACGCGGCCATCTTCTACGCCGAGGTGTTCGGCTGGGCCGGACCGCACAGCCGGTGCGGCGTCGACTACGCACAGGAGCAGGTGCTCGTCCGGGCCGGCGGGCACACCGTGGTGACCCTGCGCGGCGGGGGCGTGGAGAACGACCCGGACCCGCGTGTCCGGACCCGCTGGGTCGTCGACTTCTTCGTGGAGGACAGCCGCAGGACGGCGGCCGCCGCCGTGGCCGCCGGGGGCGGGGCGACGCCCGCGGGCGGCCTCGCCGGGACGGCGTACGTGATCCGCGATCCCGAGGGCGCGCTGTTCACCGTCTCCGACCGCTGATCCGAGAACGGTCCGGCCAGGGCACGGGAGCCTGTGTGAGCAAGGACACCAGGGCCTGAACTCGTGTGCCGGAGCAGCGGGTTGGGGGATTGCGCGCATCTTGTGACGGCGGGAGGCGGGAGCGGGACTCCGGCCTCGGCTCGATGTTTGTGAAAATGAAGTGCGTCGACGGGCTGGAGTCCGTCCGCCCTCCCCCGCACCCCGAGGTATCACCGCGACGTCGTCGTGGAGTCCGACGCGTGCTGTTCGACCGCCCTCGTTGGAAATGTGCTCCTCCCGTGCCTCCTGCCGCCTCCGTTCCCGTCTCCGCCCGGAAACCGCGCCGCCGCGACAGCAGCAGCCCCTGGCGATGCCTCTCGGTACCCAGCATGCGCTGGTGGTCCGCCGCCAACCTGGTGTCCAACACCGGCGCGTGGATGCAGCTCACCGTGCAGAACCTGCTGGTCCTCCAGATCACCGGTTCGGCCGCGGCCACCGGGCTCTCGCTGGCCGTCCAGGCCGGCCCCGGCCTGCTGCTCGGCGTCTTCGGCGGCGCCGTCGTTGACCGCTGGCCCCTGAAGGTCACCGCTGCGGCCGGCCAGGCCGTCCTCGCCGCGATCGCCTTCTCGACGGCCGCCCTGATCGCGGCCGGGCTGCTGAACATGCCCGTCCTGCTGATCCTGGCGGCGGTCACCGGCATCGTGAACACGATCGACGGGCCCGCGACCGCGCTCCTGGGCAACGACCTCGTGCCCCGCACGGACGTGCCCTCGGCCATCGCCCTCGGTTCGATGGTGCACAGCGCCGGGCGGCTCGCAGGCACCGCGCTGGCCGCCGTGGCCGTCGGCACGCTCGGCACCGGCTCCGCCTACGTGGCCAACGGCATCTCCTTCCTCTTCGTCACCGCCGTGATCCCGTTCCTCCGGCCGTCCGGGGACGCGGCGCCGGCGCAACGGCCCGCCCCCGCGCAACGGTCCCGGGCGGCGGGCGGCGAGACCCGGGCCGGAATCGCCTACTTCCTGGGCCGCCCGGGTCTGGTCGCGCTGGCCGGGATCACCGCGGTGAGCTCGATCTTCGGCCGCAACTACCAGCTGACGCTCGCCGTCCTGGTCATCGGCCCGCTCCAGGCCGGCCAGAGCGACTTCGGCACCGTCTCCACCGTGCTGGCCGTCGGCGGCATCCTCGGCGCCGTTCTCGCCGGAAGGCTGCGGAACCCGACCGTGCGGCTGGTGGGGGTCCTGGCCGCCTGCGGAGGGCTCCTCCAGGTCGCGGCGGGCCTGGCCCCCGGACTCATGGTGCTCATCGCGCTGGTCATCCCGATGGCCGTGGTGGAGTCCGTATCGGACACGGCCGGATCGACCGTGCTCCAGACCGAGCCCGAGCCCGAGATGCGGGGCCGCGTGCTCGGAGTGTGGCGCAGCGCGAGCACCGGATGGCAGCTGGCCGGGCCGCCCCTGCTGGGGCTGCTGGTCGAGTTCGCCGGGGCTCGGGGCGCGCTGGTCTCCGGCGGCCTGCTGATCGCCGGGGTCATCCTCGGCGGAGGGCTGCGCCGCCGCGCCCCGGCCCGCCGGACGGCGCCCTTGCTGGCCCGGCCCGCACCGGCCCAGCCCGCACCGGCCCAGGTGCCGCTTCCCGCCCTGTCCTCGGTCTCCTGACCCGCGCGGCCTCGCAGGTTTGGGGCGGCCCTGGGCGGGAAAGAGCCAGGCGTGCTTCGGACAAGAGGCGCGCCCGTGGGAGCTCTGCTCCGGGTGCCGTCTGTCCGGCAGGCGCTCTCGCGGTGATCCGCCCAGGCGACGCCGAGGGAGTGAACATGATGGCCGGTACCCGACAGACAGCGTCCGAGAAGCGACAGGACATGCCGCCCGAGGAGGCCGCCTTCCAGCGGCTCCGGGCCCTTCCCGAGGGGCCGGAGCGGGACGAACTGCGCCGGGCCACCGTCTGTGCCTGGCTGCCCATGGCCCACCGGCTCGCATCGCGCTTCCGTGACCGCGGAGAACCCTTGGACGACCTGCGTCAGGTGGCGGCCATCGGCCTCGTCAAGGCGGTGGACCGCTACGACCCCGCGCGCGGCAAGGCTTTCGAGACGTACGCCGTGCCCACCGTGGTGGGCGAGCTGAAGCGCCATTTCCGCGACCACACCTGGGATCTCCACGTACCGCGCCGGGTCCAGGACCTGCGCAACCAGGTACGGGTGGCCCGCCGCGACCTCGCGCAGACGCTCGGGGGCCGGCTGCCGACCGAGGCGGAGATCGCGGACCGGACGGGGCTCGGCATCGAGGACGTCCGTGCGGGTCTGGAGGCCCTGGACAGCTACCGCACGCTCTCGCTGGACGCCGAGATGCCGAAGGCCGGCGACGGTTCCTGCCTCGCCGACACCCTGGGGCTGTGCGATCACGCCCTGGACGTCGCCGTCGACCGCGAGGCCGTCAAACCCGGGCTGCGTAGCCTGCCCGAACGCGAGCGCACCATCCTCTACCTGCGGTTCTTCCGCGACATGACGCAGGACCGGATCGCCGAGACCCTCGGCATCTCCCAGATGCACGTCTCCCGGCTGATCGCCCAGTGCTGCGAAGAGGTGCGCCGGCAGGCGCTCCAGGGCACCGGTCAGCCGACGTAACGCCAGGCGGTCCGGCTCCAGGGCACCGGTCAGCCGACGTAACGCCAGGCGGTCCGGCTCCGGGGCACCGGTCAGCCGACGTAGCGCCGGGCGGTCCCCTGGCGTTGGGCCCGTTCCAGGGCCGCCAGCCGGCGCTCGATGGCCGGGGGTACGGGGCTGCGCTGGCGCAGCACCCAGGGCAGGCCCCGCCCCGCGTGTGCGAAGGCGCGGAGGGACGCGCGGTCCCTCGGGACCGTGGCGAGCAGGTAGAGGGTGCGCCGCAGCGCGGAGCCCGCCGGGCGCCGCAGCCAGGTGAACCAGAGGGTGTTGCGCAGGCCCAGCACGCGGCGGTCGGTGCTGTCGCGTACGGGCGAGGCGGCGTGGTGGATCACCATCTCGGGGACGTACGCCAGCCACCACCCGGACCGCATCAGGTCGGTCGCCATCAGCTCCTCCTCACCGCCGAGCCAGATCCCGGGGTGGAAGCCGCCCGCCTCGCGGAACGCCTCGGTGCGCATCACGGTCGCCGCCGCCAGGAACGAGCCGATCGCGGGGCCGGGCAGCCAGGACGGGCCGGTGAGCGGCGAGTCGCGGAGTTCTGCCACCACGGGGTCGTCCTCGCCCCCGGGTTCGACGATGATCCTCGCGGTGACGGCCGCCAGCCGTTCGTGGGCGTCGAGCCGGTCGGCGGCGATGCGCAGGGCCCCGGGGTCCCACCAGGTGTCGTCGTCGCAGAACGCCACGTAGGGGGTACGGACCTGGCGTACGGCGAGGTTGCGGCCGACCGCGCCGAGGTTCTGGCCGGGGGTGAGCAGCCTGACGTCCGGGAAGTGCCGTGCGACCGCCTCGGCGGTGCCGTCCCGGGAGTCGTTGTCCGTCACGATGACGGCCGGCCGTTCGGGGAGTCGGCTGAGCGTCCGCAGCGTACGCAGGAGTTCGGAACAGCGGTCGCGCGTGATGATCACCACCGTGACGCGGGGGTCCGGGGCGGGCGGGGTGCCGGCGTTCATCGGCCGCCTCCGTCCGGCGGGGTGCTCTCCAGGAGCCTGATCCGGTCCTCGACCCACCGGGGCAGCTGCGAGCGCCGGCGCAGGGCGGCGGGGAGGCGGACCAGGGCCTGGCCCAGGGCTCGCCCGGCGCCGGGCCGGCCGCGCGCCCAGGCTCCCAGCAGCCGGGCGGTCTCCCTGAGCGCGACGGGTACGGGTCGCCGCAGCCAGGCCGTGAGCAGGGCGTTGCGGAGCACCGCGACCGTTCGGCCGGGCCGCTCCCCCGGGTCGGGGCTGTGGTGGGCGACGAGGGACGGTTCGTAGACGACGCCCCAGCCCGCGGCGGTGAGGTCGTAGGCGAGCAGGGTCTCCTCGGCGCCGAAGAAGAGGAGGCTGTGGTAGCCGCCCGCGTCCAGGAAGGCGGAGCGGCGGACCACCGCCGCGCAGCCGAGGAACCCGAGCACCGGTGTCCCGGGCAGGTCCGCGCGGCCGGGCAGGGGCGAGGCGGCGAGCACCCGGTTGAGGGCGTCCGGCTCCCCCGTGGGATGGACGACCGTCCGGGAGGCGAGCAGGCCCAGCTTCGGGTAGGTGTCGAAGAGGGCTTCGGCGGCCTTGAGTGCGCCCGGCTCCCACCAGGAGTCGTCGTCGCTGAACGCCACGTAGGGGGTGGTGGCCCGGTGTGCCGCGAGGTTGCGGCCCAGGGCGCCGGTGTTGCGGCCCGGCGAGAGCAGGCGCGCCCCGACCGGGTGGCGGCGGACCGCCTCGTCGGTGCCGTCCGTCGATCCGTTGTCCACCACGAGGACGGGCGGTTTCTCCGGGAGGGCCGCCAGCCGGTCCAAGGTCCTCAGCAGGCTGTCCCGGCGGTTGCGGGTGATGATCGCGACGGTGGTGCGGCCACCCCGCCCGGCCGGTTCGCGGGCGCGCTCAGACATGCCCGGCCACCTCCTTCGCGGGGTCGCCGTGTCGCAGGGCGGCCAGGGCGCCGCGCACCACCTCGTCGGTGCCGATCCGCAGGAGGAGGGGGTCCGGGGCGGTCGCGTGGGGGTCGCCGGGCGGGCCGGGGTGCCAGAGGGCGGTGTGGCGGGGGCCCGGGGGCGGGCCCCAGAGGGCGGGCGCGACCGGGCCGAACAGGGTCACCGACCGGGTGCCGTGTGCGACGGCGAGGTGGGCGGGCCCGGTGTCGCCGCTGACGAGGAGCGCGGCCCCGGCGACGAGTGCGGACAGGTCGTCGAAGGAGAGGGTGCCCGCGAGCACGTCGGCGGGGCCGAGGGCGGCGCGTTCGGCGACCTCGGCGCAGAGTTGCTGCTCGCCGGGGCCGCCGCTGACGACGACGCGGTGTCCGGTCTCCCGGAGCGCCGCCGCGACGGCCGCGTACCGGTCGGCGGGCCAGCGGCGGGCCGCCGCGTCCGCCCCGGGGTGGACGACGACGGCGCCCGGCGCCGGGGACGGCGCGGCGGGCGGCGGGATGCGTACCTCGGCGGGGTCGGCGGGGATGCCGTACGCGGTCAGGAACCGGCACCAGCGCAGGCGCTCGTGCTCGTCGTGCCGCCATCGGGGCGGGTCGGGGTGCGCGGCCTCCGGGCGGGCGAAGGAGAGCGTGCGGCCGGGACCGAGGGCGGCGAGGGCGTCGTGGCTCAGCGGTCCGTTGCCGTGCAGGTCGATGGCGAGGGCGGGCGGCGGGCCCGGCCAGTGGTCCAGGGACGGCACCTGCCGGCCGTTCTCGGGCGTGGCGAAGTGCACGTCGACGGCGCCGGCCGCCCGGACCGCCGGGGCCAGGCTGCCCGGTGCGGCGAGCACCGTCTCGTACTGCGGGAAGGCGCGTCGTACCGCGCGCAGCGCCGGCACCGCCGCCAGCAGGTCGCCCAGCCCCAGGGCGCGCAGCACCAGGACGGCGGGCCGGTCGCCCGAGGGGGCGGTGCGGGGCGTCGGCGGGTTCGTGGGCACCGGGCTCACCGCCGGGTGGGGGCCGAGGAGGGGGCGCCGGGCCGTCGGGCGGCGCGCTCCACGAGACGGGTGCTGGAGCGTCCGTCGAGATAGGGCAGCAGCACCACCTGGCCGCCCCAGCTCTCCACGAGGGCGGTCTCCGGCAGGTCGGTCAGGGCGTAGTCGCCGCCCTTGGCCCAGATGTCCGGCCGCAGTTCGTCCAGGAGCCGTTCCGGGGTGTCCTCGTCGAAGACGATGACGGCGTCCACGCAGTCGAGCGCCTCCAGGACGCGGGCGCGGTCGCCGGCGGGCACCACGGGGCGGCCGCCGCCCTTGCGGCGCCGGACCGACGTGTCGGAGTTGACGCAGACGACGAGACAGTCGCCGGCCCGGCGGGCGGCCTGGAGGAGTTCGACGTGCCCGGCGTGCAGCAGGTCGAAGCAGCCGCCCGCGGCGACGACGGTGCCGCCGCGTTCGCGGACGCGGCGGACGAGTGCGCGGGCGCCGCCGTCCGCACCGGGCGTCGGGGTGACGGGGCCGGCGTCCCGGAGCACCGCGTGGGCTCCGCCGTCGGACACGAAGCGGGCGGCGGCCTCGACGGCCTCGCGGACGGCGAGTTCGACCAGGTCGCCGTCGGCGAGCCGGCCGGCCACCGCGACGGCGAAGCTGTCTCCCGCGCCGCAGCAGTCGCCGCTCGCCCGCCAGGGTGCGGGCACAAGCAGCGGGGGGCCGCCCTGGGACAGCAGGGCGCCGTTCTCGCCGAGCGTCACGGCGACGGAGGCGATGCCCCACCGTTCCAGCAGCGTCCGGGCGTTGGCCGTGGCCGCGCGCAGGACGTCGCGGCGGTCCTGTGGCCGCGCGCGGCCCTCACCCTGGGACTTCGGGGCCGGCTGCCCGGCGAAGTGCCGTGCCTCCGGGGCGGCGGGGGTGGCCAGGCGGGTGCCCGGGACCGGCGGGCCGCCCGCGGGGTGCGGGTCCCAGACGACCGGGCCGCGGGCCGCCCGTGCGGTCAGGGCCTCGCGCAGGACGTCGGCGGTGCCGCGCCCGTAGTCGGCGACGAGCACCGCCCCGGCGTCCGCGAGCGCCCGTTCGGCACCGGGCGTGGAGCCGGCGGCCCGCCCGTCCCCCTCGTCGAGGCGCAGCAGGGGCCGCCCGTCCGCCATCAGCCGGGTCTTGCGGGACAGGGAGCCGCTGAGCGGGAGTTCCACGAGGTGCACGCGGTCCTTGAGCATGTCCCGTACAGCGTGGGACGCCTCGTCGTCGCCCAGGGCCGTGACGAAGGTGATCTCCCGGCCGCCGGCTGCCGCGAGGCACGCCGCCAGTGCGGCGCCGCCCGGCCTGGTGCGGCGCTCCACGTCGCCGACGACGGGTACGGGCGCGTCGGGGGCGAGGCGTTCGGCGCGGCCCGAGACATCGCGGTCGAGCAGCGAGTCGCCGACGATCACGAGGGGGGCGGGGCGCTTCATGAGGCGTCCTCCTCGGCCGGGGTTCCTTCGACGGCCGGCTTCCGCGTCGGCCGGGCGGCGCGTGCGGCGATCTCGCGGTCGAAGCTCTCGCAGATCATATGGACGGCGACCAGGTGGAGTTCCTGCACGGTCGCCGATGCGGCGGCCTCGACGCACAGCGCCTCGTCGCTCGCCGCGGCCAGCGGGTTGGGCTCGGGCCCGGTCAGGGACCAGACGGGCATACCGATGCGCATGGCCTCCGTCGCGGCCTCCAGCAGGTTGGCGCTGGCACCGCTGGTGGACAGGAGCATGAGGATGTCGCCGGGCCTGCCGTGGGCGCAGGTCTGCCGGGCGAAGACCTCGTGGACGCCGTAGTCGTTGGCGATGGCGGTCGTCGACGAGGTGTCGGCGTGCAGGGAGAGCGCCGAGTAGGCGGGGCGGTCGTCGCGGTAGCGGCCGACGAGTTCGGCGGTCAGGTGCTGGGCCTGGGCGGCGCTTCCGCCGTTGCCGGCGACGAGCAGGCGGCCGCCGTCGGACAGGACGGCGGCCAGGGTCTTGCCCCATCGTTCCGTCACGCCGGCGGCGCGGCGGAAGGCGGGGAGGGCTCGTGCGAGGTCGTCGCAGTGCTGGCCGGGGGCGATCAGCTTCATCGTGCCACCTCCGAGGGCTGGGGGGTGCGGACGAGTTCGGCGTAGACGCGGGAGACTCCGTCGGTCACCTCGTCCCAGGTGAACCGGGCGAGCGCGTGCGCGCGTCCGGCGGCGCCGTAGCGGGCGCGTCGGGCGGGGTCGTCGAGCAGGCCGCGGATCGTGGCGGCGAGGTCGTAGCCCTCCTCGTCGGCGGCCGGCACCAGGGTCCCGGTCACGCCGTCGACGACGGTGTCCAGCTGGCCTCCGACGGCCGTGGCCACCACCGGTGTGCCGCAGGCCATCGCCTCGACGGGGACGATGCCGAACGGTTCGTAGCGGGGCAGGGACAGGAGCAGGTCCGCGCTGGACATGAGGTGCGGCATCAGCTCCTGCGGTACGCAGCCCAGCAGCCGGACCCGCTCGGCCACCCCGTACTCGGCGGCGACCTTGCGCAGGCGTTCGGCTTCCGGGTCGGCGAACAGGAGCGGGGCGTCCGGTCCGCCGGCGATGAGCAGTTCGGCGTCCGGGACGCCGGCGAGGGCCTTGATCGCGCGGTCGAAGCCCTTGCGGGGGACGAGCCTGCCGACGGACAGCAGCCGGCGCGGGGAGCCGGGCGCCCGGTCGGCGAGGGGCACCGGGGCGAAGTGCTCCGTGTCGACTCCGCAGGGCACGACGGTGATCCTGGACCGGGGGAGGCCCATGGCGGTGAGTTCGCCCAGTTCGTCGGCGCAGGTGGCGATGATCCGGTGGGCCTCGCGGCCGATCCGTGTCTCGATGTCGACGCGCCCGGGCGGGCTGGTGTCCTCGCTGCCCTGGTGGCGCCGCTTCACCGTGCCGAGGGCGTGGTACGTCTGGATGACGGGGATGCCCGCGTCCCCGGCCCCGGTGAGGGCGGCCATGCCGGACATCCAGAAGTGCGCGTGGACGACGTCGGGGCGGGTGAGCCGCCAGAGCCGGGCCAGGTAGGCCCCGAACTCCGGCATACAGGCCAGCAGTTCGTCCTTCGGTACGGCGGTCGGCGGGCCGGCCGGCACATGGACGACCTTCACGCCCTGCTCGGTCCGCACCAGGGTCGGCAGGTCGGGCCGGTCGCGGCGGGTGTAGACGGTGACGTCGTGTCCCCGTCGGGCCAGGCATCCGGCCAACTGGGCCACGTACACGTTCTGTCCACCGGCGTCGGGGCCGCCCAGGTCGGCGAGGGGGCTCGCGTGCTCGGACACCAGGGCGATCCGTGCGGGTCGCGGCAGGGGCTGCGTCATCGCGTGACCTCTTTCATGAGTCGATCCCAGTCGTCCAGAAACCGCTGGACCCCGTACCTGGCACGGGCCGCCTCACGTGCCCGGCGGCCGGTGTGCTCGGCGTGGGCGGGGTCCGCGACGAAGTGGCGCAGGGCGTCGGTGAGTACGTCGGGCCGGTTGGAGACGACTCCGGCGCCGGGTGGCACCGCTTCGTGCACCTCCGTGGTCCCGAGGGCGACCACGGGCATGCCGAGGAACATCGCCTCCAGCAGGGAGAGTCCGAGCGAGGTCCACCGCACCGGGTGCAGGTAGACGCGGCGGCGGGCCATGGCCCGGTGGAGTTCGTCCTGCGGGAGGTCGAAGGTGCGGCACCGTTCCTCGGTCAGGCCGAGGTGCGGTGCCAGCCCCTGCGTCCGCATGCCGAAGACGTCCAGGGGTACGGCGCCGGCGAAGGTGGGCAGCAGGTCGGTGCCGGTGGTACGGCCGCGTCGCACCGGTTCGTTGACGACGACGGCGGCCCGGGGTTCGGTGCCCGTCCACAGGGGGCCGGGGTCCACGATGCCGTGTTCGATGACGCTGGTGGGGGCGCGGCCGCTGTCCCACATCAGGCGGTTGAAGTGGGTGACGTGCACGACGGGGATGTCCGACCGCTCGGCGAGCGGGTGCCGGGTGTCCACGGGGGTTTCGTGCGGGCTGTTGTGTTCGACGTACACGGCGGGGATGTCCTGCCCCGGGCGCCTGCCGGTCCAGGCGTGGGTGAGTTCGACCTCGTGCGGGCGTTGCAGGACGACGAGGTCGATCTCGGCGTCGCGCAGTTCGTCCGGGCCGATTTCCCGCACGGACGAGGGCCAGGTCCACGTCCGGGCACGGCCGAGGCCGTCGGGCCCCCGGTCGGGGGTCACCGGCACCAGGTAGGTGTGCGGCCCCTGGACGAAGGAGGTCAGCCACGAACCGTGGACGTGCCAGATGAGGATGTTCACGAGCTCTCCTTCCGGAGCTTGTGCACCGCGCTCACCACGTCGTGCGCGGTGATGCCGCCCAGACAGGGGTGGCCCGGCACCGGGCAGTGGCGGGCCCTGCTGTCGGCGCACGGGGCGCGCTGGTCGCCGAGCAGCACGACGGGGACGCCGAAGGGCGCCCAGCGCGAGGCGGGTACGACGGGGGCGAAGAGCGAGACGACCGGGGTTCCCACGGCGGCCGCGAGATGGGCGGGGCCGGTGTTGCCGCTGACGACGACGTCGGCGTGGCGCAGGACCCCGGCCAGCGTCCGGGGGCTGGTACGCCCTCCGAGGTCGACGGCCACCTCGCCGCTGACCTGGTGGGTGAGTTCGGTCTCGGCCGGTCCTCCGGTGACGACGACGCGGTGCCCGGCGTCGGCCAGCTGCTGGACCGCTTCGGCGTGGCGGCCCGGCTCCCAGGCCCTGGCCGGGGCGCTCGCCCCCGGGTGGACGACGACGTAGGGGCCGTTGCCGGTGAGCGCGGCGGTGTCGGGCGGCGGCAGCACGCGCAGCCGTCCGTCGTCGCCGGCGGGGAGGGCGAAGCCCATGGCCACGGCCACGTCGAGCGCCGCCTCGGCCTCGTGCCGGCCGGGGAGCCGGTGATGGCGTACGTCGAGCAGCCGGCCGGGGTGATCGACGCTGTCGGCCCCGAGCCGGGCCACCCCGGCCATGCGCAGCAGCAGTGCGGCGGGCAGCGGGCTCTGGTGGAAGGAGGTCAGCACGAGCCCGGTGTCGAAGGCGCGCTCCCGCAGCGTGGCGATCAGGCCGGTGACGTCCGCCTCGTCCACGGGTGGTGGGTGGGTGCCCTCCCAGGGCGCCTGCCAGACGAGGACGTCGTCCACGCCCGGGAGCATGCGGGCGGCGGGTTCGCCCAGCGGTCCGCAGACCATGGTGACGTGCGTGGCCTGCGCGGCGACCGCCCGCACGGCGGGCCCGGCGAGCAGCACGTCACCGAAGCTGTCGAGTCGTACGACGAGGGCCTTCATACGGGCCGCCCTTCCGTGCGGGCGGCCGTCGCGGCCGGTCCGGGGCGGGCCAGGAGGCGGCGGACGGCGGTGAGGACGTCGGCCGCCGGGTCGGTCTCCGCCCGTGTCTCCTCGGGCCGGGTCTGCGCGTTGGGGACGAGGATGCCTTCGGCGCCGGCCGCGCGGGCGGCGAGCACATCGGCCGCGATGTCACCGATGACGACGCAGTCGGCGGGGCGTACGGCCAGCCGCCGGGCGGCCTCGGTCACCAGACCCGGCCGGGGTTTGCGGCACGGGCATTCCTCGTCGGGGTGGTGCGGGCAGTACACCCAGACGTCCAAGGGGCCGGTCAGTTCGTCCACCCGGGCGTTGACCCGGCGCACGTCCTCGTGGGTGAGCAGGCCCCGGCCGATGCCGGACTGGTTGCTGACGACGCCGGTCGGGATGCCGGCGTCGCGCAGGAGCCGTACGGCGTCGGCGGCGCCGGGCACCGGCCTGACCCGGGCCGGGTCGGCGTTGTACGGGACGTCGTGCACGAGTGTTCCGTCCCGGTCGAAGAGCACGGCGGCCGGCCGGGTGAGCGGCGGTCCGTCGGGCGCGGCCGTTCGGCAGGGCTGAGGGTTCACGCGGTTCCTCCCCAGGCGGCGGCGCGGCGGTGACGTATCGCGCCGATGCCCCGGTGCAGTGCCGCGAGCGGCGGGATGACCGCACTGGTGCCGATCATGGTGGCGACCTCCGTGCCGGTACGGGGACCGGGCGCGATGCGGGCCCAGGTGAACTCCGCGGTGCCGGCGGCCCACAGGGCTCCCGCCACCGCTGCCGCGCGGCGGTGTCCGGTCAGGGCCAGTACGGCGGCGGTGAGTCCGGTGGCGGTGACGGCGAGGTGGCCGCGCAGCCGGCCCCGGGGGGCGTCGGCCCTGGTCCACCAGTCCGGTCCGTGGATGCGGTTCATCAGGGCGTCGTCCGCGTTGCCGCGCTGGGTGCGCACGGAGACCCAGCGGTCGGCGGGGCGCACGGGGTGCAGGGTCGAGCGCGTGCCCCTGCCGAGGGTCCAGCCGCCGTTCATCAGGCGCAGGGCGAGGTCGGCGTCCTCCCGGAAGGCCCGGAGGAACCGTTCGTCGAACCCTCCGGCCCGGCGCACCGTCTCCGTGCGGTAGGCCATGTCCGCGGTGGCCCAGGCCGCCTCCTCCAGGCCCGCGGTGCAGCGCTCCCAGTCGGTGGGCCTGCGGTCGTCGGGCAGCGGGACCGTGAGCCGGCCCTGCACTCCGGCGGTGCCCGGTCCGGCCTGGGCGAGGTCGTGGGCCAGCAGGGCTCCCCATCCGGGGCGCACCTGGACGTCGTCGTCCAGGAAGACGACCCAGGGTGTCGCCACGTGGCGCAGTCCGGCGTTGCGGGCGGCGGCGGGGCCGCGGCCGCCCGTGGCCAGTACGGTGAGCCGGTCCGCGAGTGGGCCCGCCCCCGTGAGGTCGAGGGGCGCGTCGGCGTCGCGGCGGTCGTCGACGACGAAGACCTCCCGGGGCGGCGGGACGGCCGCTTCGGCGAGGGCCCGCAGGCAGGCGTCGAGGCAGCGGCGGCCGATGGTGGGGATGACCACGGAGTAGGGGTCGGCGGCCGGCGCGTCCTGCGCTCCGTGCGGCGCGGCGGTCGTCACGCGGCTCTCCTGGTCCCCGGCCGTCATGTGAACGCCTTCGAACGGCGGACGAGGAAGGGGCCGATGGCCAGCAGGTCGACGGGGGCCGAGCCGAAGCATTCGAGCGCTTCGCGCGGGTGGTCGACCATGGGCCTGCCGGCGGTGTTGAGGCTGGTGTTGACGACGACCGGAAGGCCGGTGCGTTCCTCGAACGCGGTGAGCATCCGGGCGACCAACGGTTCCGTCGCGGCGTCCACGGTCTGGATGCGGGCGGTCCCGTCGACGTGGACGACGGCCGGGATGCGGGACTTCCACTCCTCGGCGACCTCGTGGACGAACAGCATGTACGGGCTGGGCATCTTGCCGTCGAAGAGTTCGGTGGCGCGTTCCGCGAGCACCATGGGGGCGACGGGCCGGAACTCCTCGCGCCCCTTGACCGCGTTCAGCCGCTCCAGGTTCTCGGCCCGTCCCGGGTGGGCCAGGAGGGAACGGTGGCCGAGCGCCCGGGGGCCGAACTCGCTGCGTCCCTGGAACCAGGCGACGATGCCGTCCTGCGCCAGTTCCTCCGCGACGGCGGCGGCGACGTCCTCGGGTTCCTCGTAGGGCAGCGCCGCCGTCTCCAGCACGCGGCGCAGCTCCTCGTCGCTCCAGCCCCGGCCGAGGGCGGCGGTGGTCATCGGGCGGACCGGGCCGTGTTCGGCCGAGACGTGCAGGGCGGCGCCCAGGGCGGTGCCCGCGTCACCGGCGGCCGGCTGGACCCAGATGTCGTCGAAGGGCCCTTCCCGGTGGAGCCGCGCGTTGGCGACACAGTTCAGGGCCACTCCCCCGGCGAGCGCCAGGCGCGGCGCGCCGGTGCGTTCGTGGAGCCAGGAGGCCAGCTGGAGGACGGCCTCCTCCAGGCACCGCTGGGCGCTGGCCGCGAGGTCGGCGTGCTGCTCGCTGTACGGGCCGTCCGGCCGGCGCGCCGGGGCGAATTCGCCCCAGGGGACGCCGGAGGCGCGGAATCCTCCGCCGCCGGTGTCGTGGACGTGTTCGGCGAGCCGCTGGGCGAAGACGGGCTGCCCGTACGAGGCGAGGGCCATCACCTTGAACTCGTCGCTGCTGCGCAGGAATCCGAGGTGCTCGGTCAGTTCCTCGTAGAAGAGGCCCAGCGATTCGGGCAGCGGCTGCGTGTTCAGGATCTCCAGAGCGCCGCCCTTGTAGTGTCCGGCGAGTTGCGAGGCGCACTCCCCGCGCCCGTCGAGCACCAGCACCGCGCAGTCGTCGCCCAGTGGGGCGGCGAGTCCGGCGGACGCGGCGTGCGCCACATGGTGGGCGACGAAGCGGACCTTGGCCGGGTCGAGTCCGGGCAGCGCTTCGGCGAGGAATTCGGGGGCGCGCCGGGCGTAGGTCTGGCGCAGCTCGTCCCAGGGGTCGTCGAGGCCCATCTGCTCGGCGGGGCGGGCGAGTTCGGGGTCGTAGGAGTAGGCGACCACGTCCAGGTCGGCGGGTTCGAGGCCGGCCGTCTCCAGGCACCAGCGGGCGGAGAGTTCGGGCAGCTCCCAGGCGGAGAACGGCAGTGGCCGCTTCCCGTGCTTGCGCCTGCTGAACCGCTCCTCCTCGGTGGCCGCGACGGTTTTGCCGTCGATGACCAGGGCTGCGGACGGGTCGTGGAACAGGGCGTTGATTCCGAGCACGCGCATGCGCTGGCTCCTTCAGAAAGTGCGGGCCGTTGCGTCGGCCGGTGTGCCGGGGTGCGAGGCGAAGAACGCGATGGTGCGTTCCAGCCCTTCTTCCCAGGACACGCGTGGTTCCCAGCCGAACATCTCCCGCACCAGGGTGGTGTCGGGGCGCCGCCGCTCGGGGTCGTCGACGGGCCGGTCGACGTAGTCGATCCGGCTGGCCGAGCTGGTCAGTTTGACGATCCGGCGGGCGATCTCCCGTACGGTCGTCTCGTCGCTGCCGCCGATGTTGACCGGCCGCACGGATTTGCTCGCGGCGACGCTCAGTACGCCGTCGAGGGTGTCGTCGACGTAGCACAGGGACCTGGTCTGGCTGCCGTCACCTGCGACGGTGAGGGGCTCCCCGGCCAGTGCCTGGCAGATGAAGGTGGGAACGGCCCGTCCGTCGTGGGCCCGCATGCGGGGACCGTAGGTGTTGAACAGCCGCACGATTCCCGCGTTCGTTCCCTTGGCCGCGTTGTGGGCGGTCACCAACGCCTCGGAGAACCGCTTCGACTCGTCGTACACACTGCGTGGTCCGACCGGGTTCACATTGCCCCAGTAGTCCTCCCGCTGCGGGTGCACCAAGGGGTCTCCGTAGACCTCGGAGGTCGAGGCGAGCAGCAGGCGCGCTCCGTCCCGGGCGGCGATTTCCAGCATGTTGCGCGTTCCGAGACTGCCGACGTCCAGGGTCTCCAGCGGCATTCTCAGATAGTCGACGGGCGAGGCGGGGCACGCGAAATGGAGCACGAGATCGTAGGGGCCGCGCAATTCCCGTACGCAGGACGGGTCGGAGATGTCGAGGCGGACGAATCGGAATCCGTCCTTTCCTTCGAGGTGGGCGATGTTCTCCGTCGCTCCGGAGGCGAGGTTGTCGGCGCAGTCGACCACCACTCCCCCAGCCAGCAGGCGTTCACACAAATGCGAACCGAGGAATCCGGCGCCGCCTGTCACCAAGGCACGCTGCCAGGGGAACCGCTCGGGCTCAGAGGACGCCATGTGCCCCTTCTCCTTTCAGAGAACTCGCTGTTCCGAAAAGCGCGCTCACGAAGTCGCCGCATGCGCGGACGAATGGCGGGAACGCACCGGCCGACCGGGCCGGTCGTCTCTCCGTGGCACGGCAGGCAAGCTGCCCCGCGGAAATCTCCGCCCTTCGTCATCGCCGCTTCCGACGACACCGAGCCGCGTTCCCTGTCACTCGCTTCTCACACACGAATCCTGCCGGAGTAACTCGCCCGCGCATCTCCGGGACTACCGTTGGAATGAATCAAGGAACAGGAGACGACCATGGGCCAGAGCCTGGCCGGCGTTCTCGACCCACTTCTCCGTCCCCGCAGCGCGACCGGTCGTGTGCTGGTCACCGGGTGGTTCAGCTTCCCGGACGGCGAGGTGACCGCCGGTGACGTCCTCGCCGAACAGGCGGTGTCCGACGCGTTGGGCCGGTTGGGTGTCGCGCACGACTCCGCCTGGAGTCCGCACTTCGCGCCGGGCGCGCTGACCCTGGAGGCCGCGCCGCCGGAGCGGTACGAGCAGGTGATCTTCGTCTGCGGTCCGGTGCACGGCCCGCAGATCACCCGCCTGCACGAGCGTTACGCGTCGTGCAGGCGGACCGCGATCGGGGTGAGTGTGATCGACGGGGACGCCGCGGCGGTGCGGGGGTTCCACCGGATCGTGGCGCGCGACGCACCCGGGGCGGAGCCCTTCGCCGACCTGGCCCTTTCCGCCCGCCCCCGGCCGGACAAGCCCGTGGTCGGTGTGGCGCTCACCCACGGCCAGGGCGAGTACGCGGACCGCCGCGCCCACGACCGGGTCGCCGAGACCCTGTACGCCTGGCTGCCGACGAAGGACTGCGCCCGGGTGACGGCGGAAACGCGGCTGGCCCACGACGACTGGCGGCTGTGCCGCACCGCCGACCAGTTCCTCTCGCTCGTCGGCCGGCTGGACCTCGTGGTCACCGACCGCCTGCACGGGATGGCCCTGGCGCTGAGCATGGGGGTACCGGCCCTGGTGGTGGACCCGGTGCGCGGCGGGGCCAAGGTGTCGGCGCAGGCGAGGGTGTTGCGCTGGCCCGCGGTGATCCCGTGCGAGGCGCTGTCCGGGCGGGCGCTCGACCGGTGGTGGACGTGGTGCCTGTCCGCCGCCGGCCGGGCGTCCGCCGGACGCCGGCGCTCACTCGTACGCCACCGGGCGGCGGGGTGAGCGCGTCGGTTCGGCCGGCCGAACGGCCGGACCACCAGCGTGTTCACGTCCACGCCGCGTGGCTGGGAGATCGCCCGGACGAGCGTGTCGACCAGCTGCCCGGCGGAGATCATCGGGCCTGCCGCTTCCGCGCCGCCCGGGCGCTCGTCCCAGAACGGCGTCAGTACCCGGCCCGGCGCGATCAGGGTCGTCCCCACGCCGTACCCGGTCGTCAGCATGCGGACGTTCTCGGCGAGGCCGGTCACCGCGAACTTCGTCATCGAGTAGAGGTTGCCCGCCGTGTTCTTGTACCCGGCGACGCTCCCGATCAGCGCGATCCGGCCCTGCGTCTCCTTCAGCGCCGGGAGCGCCGCCCGTACCAGCAGGGCGGGGCCCAGCACGTTGGTCGGCACCATGCCCCGCCACTTCTCGGGGTCGCCGGTCTCGACGTGGGCGTCGGCCGAGTACCCGGCGTTGGCGATGGCATGGTCCAGCCGGCCGAACGTGCGTACGGTCTCCTCGACGGCCGCCGACACATGGCCCCAGTCCGCCGCGTCCCCTTCGAGAGTCAGCAGCCGGTCGCCCGTGCCCGCGTCGGCCGCGGCGTCGGCCGGCACGGCCGGCTTCTTCGCGCTGCGCCCGGTCGCGCGACCCGGTGGCCGAGACCGAGCAGGCGGTGCACGCTCTGGGTGAAGCTTCCCCTTGATCGTGGACACCTGGAGACTGGGATCTTGAGGTTCCAGAGGAAGTAGCACCAGGTGGGAAGCAAATACACGAAGCGGTACACCGAGGAGTTAAAGCGGGACGCGATCGCGCTCGTCGACTCCTCGGGCAAGACGGTCACCGCCGTCGCCCGGGAGCTGGGCATCAGCTCCGAGTCCCTGCGCGGCTGGTACCGCCGGGCCAAAGCCGACCGGGGTGAGGGCGCCCCGGGCGAGCTGACCAGCGCCGAACGCGACGAACTGCGCCGGCTACGCAAGGAGAACCGCGAGCAGCAGCAGACGATCGAGATCCTGAAAAAAGCGACGGCCTTCTTCGTGAAGGAGATCGACCGGTGACCGCGTTGTACCAGTTGATCCACGCGGAGAAGGCGAACTATCCGGTCACGATGCTGTGCCGGGTGCTGCACGTGACCCGCTCCTCCTACTACGCCTGGCGCGCGGGCGAGGCCACCCGCCAGGCCCGCCAAGCGGCCGACGACGCGCTCGCGCACGAGATCACCGTGCTGCATATCGCTTCCCGCAAGGCCTACGGCGTCCCGCGCATCCACGCCGAGCTGCGGCGTCTGGGGCGGCGAGTGAATCGCAAGCGCATCGCCCGCGTCATGCGTGAGCGCGACATCCGCGGCGTCACCCGCCGTAAGCGGCGCTCGCTGACCCGGCCGGATTCGAAGGCGAAGCCGGCCCCGGACCTGGTCGGCCGGGACTTCCACGCCGAGCACCCCGGCACCAAGCTGGTCGGCGACATCACCTACCTCCCGACGGCCGAGGGTTGGCTCTACCTCGCCTGCTGGCTAGACCTGGCCACGCGCGAGGTCGTCGGCTACGCGATGGCCGACCACCACCGCGCCGAGCTCGTCGTGGACGCACTCGATATGGCCCACGGCCGAGGCGGTCTGGAGCCCGGATGCGTGGTCCACAGTGATCGCGGAAGCGAGTACACCTCGGCACAATTCCGCGCCCAAACAATAGAGTTGGGGCTACGGCAGAGCTGTGGACGCACCGGTTCGTGTTTCGATAACGCCGCAGCAGAGAGTTTTTGGGCTCTACTCAAGGAAGAGATCGGAACCCGGACTGGCCCGACCGGGCCACCGCCCGCGCCGAAGTCTTCAACTTCATCGAGACCTTCTACAACCGCCGCCGCCTGCGCAAGCACAAGATCTTCGGCTACCTCACCCCGGCCGAGACCAGGCAGCGGCATCGACACGCCCTCGCGGCCTAACGGACGAGTGTCCAGGATCACGGGGAAACTTCATTTCGGACCCCCTCCCCAACACCTGGACAGCACCGCTGGACGGACTGCACGGGCCCGTACGGCACCTGCGCCGCGACGCCGCGATCCGCCTGGTCCAGATGGCCCGTGGCGGCCCACGAGCCAGTGCCGGCCGCTACCTCGGCATCCCGCCCGGGCCCCTGCATGCCACCACGCTCAAGGTCCGCACCTGGCAGAAGGTGCCGGGCAACGCCGAGGCGTATCAGGAAGCGCTCCGACAGGTCGCCGAAATCGCTGTCTCAGAAGGCCGCCGTGGACCTTGAGGGTTGGCCAAAGCCTCACCGCACAGCGGCCACTGGGGCGAACGCCCCAGCACCCGCACCCTCAGCATCTACGCGAACGGATCCTGAGCAACAGAGTTGGCCGTCGGAGCCGTCTATGGCCCACCGTCCCAGCGACGGTCGAGGCCTGGACCTGATGAAGAATCGATCGACGGCCCTGCGTTCGAAGGGCGAGCATGCGTGGCTGCGCCACGCTGAGCGGAGGTGCCGTGGGATCTCCAGAGACGCCGACATCGACTTCACGTTCACGCACCCGACCACCGCACGCTCGATCGTGGATGCCCTAACCGCGGTGGGCTGGTCGGTGGAGGACCCTGTCGGGGGTGTCACCCACATGATCAACGACGCGGATGACATGTACGAATGGGCCACCAGCGCCCCCAAAGACATCAATGAGGTGCTGGTGCGCCTGGACGCGCCCGGCAATCTGCCGTACACCGTGGCCATCAACGTCTACCACCCGCAAGCCGGGACCGGCGGGATGTTCATGCTGATGCCCGGCCGCAAGGAAGTCTTCTTCTCGCCCAGCATCGACCGCCGGCATATCCCGGCGGCGCCCGCGTTCACCGACCTCGCCTGGTACCTGCACGCCCTCGTACCGGCCCTCGTCACGACGGGGCTCGAAGGGTACGAAGCTAAAGAGATCAAGTACTGAGCAGCGCGACCGGGCCTCAATTAAGCCGCCCACGCTGTGCATCGAAGGTGTCCAACAGTGCCAGGTACGGCGCACGCTCACACTCAGTGTCCTGTCGCACTGAAGTTTGAGTGGCGGCGGGAGTCAGTCGTGGGCGGCGCCGGTGACACGGTGATCGGCGTGAGTGGATGAAGCGTTGTTGGGCAACGCATTGCGTACGCCGTAGCCCGGGAAGCGTGGGCACCTCAGGCGTTCGCGTTGGCAGAGGGCGCGGCACCCGCTGCGATCTAGAGCCGACCCCTCACCGTGATCGAAAATTCCAGTTTCGAAAACTTGATTTTCGCTTCATGGGGTGGCTACAGTTCTGGAGTCAGCTAGGAATGGGATCGGGAGCAGCGATGACTGAGGCACCTGTGGCGTCGCGCCGGCGCAAGCTCACCCCGGAGCGGGAGCGTGAGCTGCTGTTCGTGACGGCTCAGCTTGTCGGCGAGGTCGGTTATGAGCAGGTGACCATGGCTGCGGTCGCGCAGCGGGCGAAGTGCAGTACGGCGACGCTCTACCGGCAGTGGGAGAGCAAGCCGCGTCTGGTGATTTCGGCGTGGAAGGCTCTCAGCGCGGAGTCCGGGGAGGATTTGTCCAGCATCGATACCGGCAGTCTTCGCGGCGATCTGATGGAGGTCGCGCGGTACCTGGTGGCCGATGATCTGGCCAATGAGCCCTTCACCTCGTTGCCGGCGGCGATCGTCCAGGACGAGGGCCTCATGGACATCGTGCGCGAGATCCTGATCCATCCGATCCTGCGGGATCTTGCCCAGCTGTTTGAGCGTGCGGTCGCAAGGGGCGAGATCAGGGCCGGAAACCCGGTCATTGACCTGGCGGACCAGATCCTGCTGGGCCCGTGGCTCGCACAGAAAATCGTTCACGGGACCGAGGCGACCCAGGAGCTGATGGAAGCCGTTGTCGAGCTGGTGCTCCTGCCGGCTCTCACCGCGCAGCCCGCCACCGCCTGACCCAACCCAGCCCCCACCACCTTCCGGCCGCACCTTCCCGTGCTGCCGGCGACCCCGCACGTCCCTGACGACGGCCCGGAGCCGCTCGCCTCCCTCCGCATGCCCTCATCGGGGCCCCGCCTGCCACAGGCCGGGCTCAGGGCACCGCACGTCCGAAAACACCTTCGACCCGGAGCGTTTCCCTCATGGCCACCTTCCTTCACAAGATCGGCAGGGCCGCGTTCAAGCGGCGCTGGCTGATCGTCCTCCTCTGGGCGCTCATCCTGGGCGCCGTAGGTATCGGCGCCTCCAGCAGTTCGGGCCCCGCCAGCTCCAGCATCACCCTGCCCGGCACCGAGGCCCAGCGCGCCTTCGACCTCCTGGGAGAGAAGTTCCCCGCGGCCAACGCCGGCGGAGCCACCGCCCGTGTCGTGCTGCGCGCACCCGACGACGAGAAGATCAGCACCCCGGAGAACAAGGCCGCTCTCGAAGCGACTCTGGCCGGCATCAAAGACTCCTCTTCCCGCATCGGACAGATCAGCGACCCCTTCACTTCCAAGGCGGTGAGCGCGGACGGCACCACCGCCTACGCCCAGGTCACCTACACCGCCACGGATGCCGACCTCACCGACGGCGACCACACCGGCCTGGACAAGGCCCTGGAATCGGGCCGCGACCAGGGGCTGACCGTGGAAGCCTCCGGCAACGCGCTGGCCGCCCCCGAGGAAAGCCACACTGCCGAAGCCATCGGCTTCGCCCTGGCAGCCGTCATCCTCCTCATCACCTTCGGCTCCCTGATCGCCGCAGGCCTGCCCCTGCTCACCGCGCTCGTCGGAGTCGGGGTGAGCATGGCCGCCATCACCGCGCTCAGCGGCCCGCTCGACCTCAACAGCAACGCCTCGGCCCTCGCCACGATGCTCGGCATCGCCGTCGGCATCGACTACGCCCTGTTCATCGTCTCCCGCTACCGCTCGGAGCGCGCCGACGGTTACGACGCCCGGGAGGCCGCCGCCCGCGCGAACGGCACAGCGGGTTCCGCCGTCGTCTTCGCCGGGCTGACCGTCGTCATCGCCCTCGCGGGCCTCGCGGTGGTGAACCTGCCCATCCTGACCGCGATGGGCCTGGCCGCCGCTGGTGCCGTCGTCATCGCGGTCCTCGTCGCCACCACCCTGGTTCCCGCCCTCCTCGGCTTCGCCGGTGAACGCGTCCGCGGCAAGAAGCGTAAGAAGCCTGCCGCCGTGGCCGACCCTGCCAAGCCCGCCAAGCCGGGCCTGGGGCAGCGCTGGATCTCCTACGTTCTGCGCAAGCCGGCCCAGATGCTCCTCCTGGCCGTGGTCGCTCTCGGCGTAGTCGCCCTTCCGGCCACCCAGCTCGAACTCGGGCTGCCGGACGATGGCTCCAAGGCCACCTCGTCCACCCAGCGCAAGGCGTACGACATGCTGTCGGAGTCCTTCGGACCCGGTTTCAACGGTCCTCTCACCGTGACCGTCGACGACCAGGACCCGGCCGTCGCCCGCGACAGCGCCGGAGCCCTGGGCAAGTCCCTCTCCGGTCTTCCGGACGTGGCCGGGGTGACGCCGGCCGCCTTCAACGAGAGCGGCGACACCGCGATCATCACGGTCATCCCCAAGAGTGCACCGGGCAGCGACGCCACCAAGGACCTCGTTACCGACATCCGCAGTCTGGCCGGTGACCTCCAGTCCGACACCGGTGCCCGCTCCCTCGTGACAGGCACCACAGCCCTCAACATCGACATCTCCGACAAGTTCAGCGCCGCGATCGTGCCCTACCTCGCCCTCGTCGTCGGCCTGGCCGTCCTCGTGTTGATCCTCGTCTTCCGGTCCATCCTGGTCCCACTCAAGGCGGCCCTCGGGTTCCTGCTCTCTGTACTAGCCTCCCTCGGAGCCCTGGTCGCAGTCTTCCAGTGGGGCTGGCTGAAGGACCTCATCGGCCTGGAACAGACCGGCCCCGTCATGAGCCTGATGCCCGTCCTCATGGTCGGCATCGTGTTCGGCCTGGCCATGGACTACCAGGTCTTCCTGGTGACCCGCATGCGCGAGGCGTACGTCCACGGCGCCGACGCCCGCACCGCCGTCGAGACGGGCTTCAAGCACAGCGCCACCGTCGTCACCTCCGCCGCCCTCATCATGATCAGCGTCTTCGCCGGTTTCGTCGGCTCCCACGACGCCATGATCAAGTCGCTCGGATTCGGCCTCGCCATCGCCGTCGTCTTCGACGCGTTCGTCGTCCGCATGACGATCATCCCGGCGGCCCTCGCCCTCCTCGGCAAGCGCGCCTGGTCCCTGCCCGCCTGGATCGACCGCATCCTGCCCAACGTCGACATCGAAGGCGAAAAACTCACCAAGCAGACCCCCGACACCCCCACCGTCCGCGAACCCAGCTACGCCGGCTTCACGGACCACAACCACTGACACCGCCCCACGGGCCCGCGGCCGCCACGGGCACCGCGGGCCCGACCCCTTCCCCAAGGACGCCGCCGATGCACCGGGTACTCCTCGCGGGCGGCCCGGCCCTCGTCCGGGACGCCTACGCACGCGTCATCGCCGCATCCCCCGCCTTCGCCCACCCAGCCCAAACCGCAACCCTCACCGACGCCCTGGCCGGACTGACCGCCTGCGACCTTCTGCTCGTCGACGCCCAAGAACTCTTCCAAGGCCCGCCCTCCGCAGCCCAGATACGTCTGCGCCACGCCACCGCGTGCACCCGGGTCGTCGTACTCGGGAACATCCCGCCCGCCGAACTGCCCTTCCTCACAGGCGCCGGAGTGACCGGCGTGCTCGGCCCCAACCTGGAACCCGACGACTTCCTCACCGCACTCGACGTCATCCTCGGCGGCGCCATGGTCATCTCACCCGCACCCGCCCACACAGCCCCACCGCCTGCCCTCCGCGGAACGCTGACGCCACTGACCCAGCGCGAACTCGAAGTCCTCACGCTCATTGCCACGCAGCCCGACAACACCGCCATCGCCAAAGCACTCGTCGTGAGCCCTCTGACCGTCAAATCGCACATCAACCGAATTATGCACAAACTCGCAGCGTCCAGCAGATCCCAGCTCGTCGTACTCGCCTACGAAAGCCGCCTGATCATCCCCGGCACTCCCGTCGACCCAAGAGCTACAGACGCCGAGAGCCGCGCCCAGTCCCCCCGCCCCGGTCAGTCCTCCTGAGCACCCGCCACGTTTCGCGCTCACTCGCCAGCCGGCGTGCTCAGTCACAGTCGTTGTGACTGAGCACGCTATCCGGCCCTTGGGCGCGCTAGCTGGCACCTGTGCACGTTAGATGGCCCGCGCGATAGCCGCAGGGACATGCTGGGCTGGGAGTTTCTGGGTTCACGATGGTCTGCGGCGTGCCGTGTCAGGACTGCAGATGGCTTCGAGTCGTCCGGGAGATCCCGCATGATCAATCCACTGGGGATTCGACGGTGGGATGGTGTGGTGTGGGGGACTGGCGGACCGATCCGACGTTTGCGATGTGTCGGGCGCTGGTGGACGGGGAGGATCTGGCCTCGTTCGCGGGAGGCCCGTTCGACATCCGGGCTGTCGTGGCGACCCTACGGCCCGGGACCTTCGGCGGAGCCGCCCTCGACGACCTTCCCTGGGGAAACTTCCCTCACGGCGAGAAAGCGCGGGAGGCCGTTCGCCGGTTGTGCACCGGAGACGGGTCGGCACGTAACTCGATGGGTGTCCTGATCGGCATGTGCGCCGACGACAGCCGGGCCGCCGCCGCTCTCGCTGTCCCGTTCCTGATCCGGATCGCCACCGACCCCCATCATCGACACCGCGCCGACGCCCTCTGCGGTCTCGCCGCCCCGGCCCGCGCCCGTCACTTCGGTGTCGCCTCCCGCGACGAACTCCTCCTCCATCGCTCCGGCCCCCAGCACGACGACTATGACGACTACGGCGTCGAGGTGACCGGCTACCCGGCGGGCTGGTCGGTGGCCGCCGCCCGAGCCGTGATCACCACCGGGGCCCCCGTGCTCCTGCCTCTCCTCGACGCCTCCGACCCCGCCATGCGCATCGACGCCTCCTACGTTCTCGCCACCGCGGCCGACCCCGGGCATACAGTCCGAAGCGCCTTCGCTACCCGGTCCGCAAAGGAGCAGGACCCCATGGTCCGGGCCGCCTTGGTTCTCGCCACCGCAGAGACCACACGTGCCCACCCGCACCAGCCGGCCACCGGATGGATCCGCGAGCTGTGGCAGGACCGGGCACAGGCCCCCGAAGCCCGCCTTGCGGCCGCGATCGGCTGGCTTGCCCTCACCAATGAACCCGCCCCCGAAACTTTGCACACCACCGTAGAAGCCCTGGCCTCCGCAGAACGCGCCCGCGCCATAAATGTCCTGCCCTGGATGGCTGCCGCCGGTGGCAGCGAGCCGGGGCTCCTGCGCTGCGTCCGCCGCATGCTCCACCCGGAGGAGCCCGAACCGTCCGACGACCCCTGGGCCTGACTGCCCTGAGCGACGAGTGGCTGGCCCACAAACACTCGCCTGCGCACCTGCTCGCGTTCTGTGCATCGGAGTTGTCCTTTGGGGCCAAATACCGTGCTCAGTCACAGTACGCTGCCGTACGACCGTTTCCCCGCCCTGGTCGAGGAGGCCACGACCACCCTCGGCGTCCGCTCCCCCCGGTCCTGGCAGATCACCGTCGACCGTCTCACTGGCTCCCTCGTCATCAGGGTCGTCGTGACCGGGCCCGGAGGAACGGCGTCACTGGAGGCGAACGGACAGGGCAAGGTGGTGCGGCGCGCGCCCGCACGGTGAGGTGCGCGTGTCCCGGGACCGCACTGTTCCGGACGGCAGGGGTGTGCTCGGTGGCCGTCCCCGAAGTGGCAGGAGGGAAGCGGATGGGCTGGCACGGATATCTGGTGCTGTGGTGTGGCGTGTTCGGCACGGTCGCGCTGGTGGGCTACGGGATGTCGCTGGCCGGAACGACCCGGGCGCAGCGGGCGGTCCGGGCGAAGGGGCGGATCGAGCGGGTGGGGGTGCCCCGGCACGGAAGCTCCCCGAGCGACGGGATTGCCGTGGTCGTCTCCTTCCAGGACCCGTCCAGCGGACAGGAGTTCACCGTCACCAACGACGGTGAGCGGGGCGAGAGGATCAGCGCGGCCTGGACGGGCCGGGAGATCGGCGTCCACTACCCGCGCGGCAGACCCCACGCCTTCCGGTTCGCCAACGACCTCTCCGAAGGCGGGCGCGGACTCGGCCCGCCGACCTTCGCGGTCTTCCTCGTCTACGCCGGTCTGGTCGTCGTAGCCGCGATCGACCGGGGCTGGCCGTGGGCTCTGCTCGGCTTCTGCGGGCCGTGGGCCCTCTCGGCCATGTACCACCTGCCGGGGAACGTACGCGACAGGAATCGCCGTCTCGACGCACTGGCCGCCATGGCCCCCGTACCCGGCCGTGTCGTCGCCGTACTCAAGAGCGTCAGCACTGACGACGACGGACACACCTTCACGCGCGTGATGCCGGTCGTCACCTTCACCACCCTCGACGGTACGGCCGTTACGGCCTACTGCGAGTCAGGACTGCGGGACCCCGCCGGATCACAGGGCCGGGACGTCACGGTCCACTACGCCCCCGATGACCCGGCGGTCTTCACTCTGGACGTCGGGGCCGAACGCCGGTCCTGGAAGCGGGACATGGCCGTCGACGTCGTGGGTCTCGTGGTCGTGTTGGCGGCGGCCGTGGTGGGGATGGTCGCGCTGTGAGCACGCGGGGCCGCTTCGTTCATCGCCCGCGACCTGGGTGAACGACTCGTGGGCGTCGAGCATGACGACGATGTCGCCGTCGTCGTTCCGGCCGGCTTCGGTGAGGCGGCGGGCCGGGGTGATGTGCGCCGGGCGGCCCACCTGGTTGAGCGGGATGCGGTGCCGGGCGGTCAGGGAGGCAACGCTAGTGATGCCGGGGATCACCTCGACGCTTACGGAGAGCGCGCCGCGGTCCTCGATGTCCCCGGGTCCGACCCGGTTACCTCGGTTACCTGGTCATTACGTACGATCACCAGGTCAAAGCCGCGGCAGGAGCCAGGAAGCCGGTGCGAGTCCGGCACGGTCCCGCCACTGTGACCGCGCACGTCCCACGGGGCGTCCGCGGAAGTCAGGTCACTGATCTGCCGCGGGCCCGATCCAAGGAGCGCGGACTCCGCAGGAGGCTTCCCATGCACGACGGTCACAGCCGTCCCCTTTTCTCGTTCTCCCCGTCGCCCGCGGCGTCCGCAGCCTCACGCGGGCGCGGTCCGGCGCGCCTCGCCGCGGCCGTCACCGCGCTGTCGGCGATCCTGCTGACGGCCGGCTGCGGCTCGTCCGGCACCACCGCCGACTCCCCGGAGGCGGGCGCCTCGGCGGCGAAGGGCTTCCCCGTCACCATCGACAACTGCGGTGTCAGGACGACGTACGCCAAGCCGCCGTCCCGTGCGGTGACCATCCACCAGCATCCGGCCGAACTGATGCTCTCGCTGGGGCTGAAGGATCGGATGGCCGGTACGTCGTACCCTGACTCGGCGGTCCTGCCCGCTCTCCGCGAGGACTTCGCGTCGATCCCGCAGCTGTCGAAGCAGGCGCCGTCGTTCGAGAAGGTCCTCGACACCGATCCTGACTTCGTCTACGGCGGGTACGCCAGCGCGTTCGCGGAGAAGGAGGGCCGCTCGCGCAAGGCGTTCGAGGACGCAGGCATCGACACCTACCTCAACCGGGAGAACTGCGCCGGGAAGAAGGGGGTGACCATGCAGGACACGTACACCGAGATACGCACGATCGGCAAGATCTTCGGCGTCTCCGACCGCGCGTCCGCGCTCGTCTCCGAGCTGCGCACCCGCGTCGACAAGGCGAGCGAGGCCGTGAAGGACGCGCGCGACGTCTCCGTGTTCGTCTACGACAGCGGCGACAAGTCCGCCTTCACGGCCGGCGGCAAGGGCCTGGGCAACGAACTGATCAAACTGGCCGGCGGCAAGAACGTCTTCTCCGACCTGGACGACGTGTTCGGCGACGTCTCGTGGGAACAGGTCGTCGACCGCAAGCCGGATGTGATCGCCATCTACGACTACGCGGGCACCAGCGTCGCGCAGAAGAAGAAGTTCCTGCTCTCCCAGCCCGCCCTAGCCGACGTGCCCGCGATCAAGAACAAGCGTTTCGTGGTGCTGCCGCTGACCGACACCCTTGTCGGCGTCCGCTCGGCGGACGCGGTGGGCGACCTGGCGCGCGGGCTGCACCCGGACAGCTTCAAGTGACCGCGTTCACCGCGGACGCCGAGGACACCGCCGTGGTGAAGCCGCGCCGCCGGGCCGCGTTCGCCGTCACCCTGGTCGCGCTCACCGTGCTCCTGGCCGCCTGCTTGACCGCAGGGCTCGCCGTCGGCTCGGTGCACGTGCCGCCCGCCCAGGTGTGGGGCATCGTGACGCACGCGCTCGGCGCCGACTGGACGGAGCCCACCTGGACCCGGGCGCGGGAGACGATCGTCCTCGACGTGCGCGGGCCCCGCGTCCTGCTCGGCGCGGTCACCGGCGCGGGCCTCGCCGTCGTCGGTACGGCGCTGCAGGCGCTGGTGCGCAACCCGCTCGCCGAGCCGTACCTCCTCGGGGTGTCCTCCGGCGCCTCGCTCGGCGCGGTCGCGGTGATCGTGTTCGGGGTGAGCCTCTTCGGGACGGTGTCCCTGTCGGCGGCCGCCTTCACGGGGGCACTGGGCGCGCTCGTGCTCGTCTACGCCGCCGCCCGCACCGGCGGCCGCATCACATCGATGCGGCTCATCCTGGCCGGGGTCGCGGTGGCGTCGGTGCTCAGCGCGCTGCTGAACCTGCTGCTCCTGACGACGGACAACGGCAACGAGGCGCGCACCGTCCTCGCCTGGACGCTGGGCGGCCTGGGCGGTGTGTCCTGGGGTTCCCTCTGGCTGCCGGGTCTGGCTCTGCTGCTCGGCATCGCCGTCCTCATGGTCCAGTCCCCGAACCTGAACCTGCTGCTCGCCGGGGAGGAGGCCGCCGCCACCATGGGCCTGGACGTCGCACGGTTCCGGGCCCGGATGTTCGTGCTCGTCTCGCTGGTCACCGGTGTGCTGGTCGCCGCGGCCGGACCGATCGGCTTCGTCGGCCTGATGCTGCCGCACATCGTGCGGCTGCTCGTCGGCGGCGACCACCGGCGTGTGCTGCCGGCCGCCGCACTGGGGGGCGCCTCCTTCCTGGTCCTGGCGGACATCGCGGCGCGGACCGTAGCGGCACCGCAGGAGATCCCGGTCGGCGTGCTCACCGCCCTGTGCGGAGGGCCGTTCTTCCTGTGGCTGATGCGGCGCGACGCGCGCAAGAAGGCGGGGGGCGCAGCATGACGGCGGCCGAACTGCGCGTCGAGGGCGTCACGCTCACGGCCGGCGCCCGGCGGCTGGTCCACGACGTCACGCTCACGGCCCGTACCGGCGAGACGATCGGCCTCGTCGGCCCGAACGGCAGTGGTAAGTCCAGCCTGCTGCGCGCCGTCTACCGCGTACTGCGCCCGGAAGCCGGAACGGTCCGCGTCGACGGCGCCGACGCCTGGTCTCTGCCTCCACGCCGACTCGCGCGCACGCTGGCCGCGGTGGTGCAGGACACCCCGTCCGGCCTCGATCTGAGCGTGCGGGAAGTCGTCGCGATGGGCCGGACCCCGCACAAGCGGCTCCTGTCGGGCGACACGACCGAGGACGCCGCCACGATCGAGGCTGCACTCGCCTCGGTCGACGCCGTCACCCTGGCCGACCGCTCCTTCGACCGGCTCTCCGGCGGCGAGCGGCAGCGGGTGCTGATCGCCCGTGCTCTGGCCCAGGAACCGTCGCTGCTCGTCCTGGACGAACCGACCAACCACCTGGACATCCGGCACCAGTTGGAGATCCTGACCGCGCTGCGCCGGCTGCCCGCGACGGTCCTCGTCGCCCTGCACGACCTCAACCTGGCCGCGTACTACTGCGATCGCCTGTACGTTCTGCGCGACGGCGGTGTCGTCGCGTCCGGACCGCCGCACGAGGTGCTCACTCCGCGCCTGCTCGCGGAGGTCTACGAGGTGACCGCCGAGGTCGCGGTGCATCCCCGCACGGGCCGTCCCCAGGTGACGTTCCTGCCGGCGGACGGGCCGTTGCCCGGCGCGGACCGGTGACCGCCGGCCCTGTGAGCGTTCCGAACACGGGCTCGCCCCCGGTGACCTGCCCGGTCACCGGACCAGGCAGCAGTCCCCGCACTTCGAGCCGTTCGGCGCCCGGTAGTACAGACAGCAGCTGCGGCGGCGGAAGGTCAGCTCGGGGCCGGTGATCCGGCCGGTCCCGCGCAGCCGTCCCGTCTCCAGGAGTTCCCGCGTCAGCTCGGTGAGCGGCGCCCGCAGCCCGGGCCGGGACCTCAGCAGCTGCGCCGCCGAACCGACCAGCGCGGAAGCGGAGTTCCCCGCGAGCAGCCGCGGCGCCATCTTGACGGGCAGGTGGCTCTCCACGCGTCGGAGGACGCCGTCGGCCTGCGCGGCCACGGCGTCCGCCACCGGCGACGACCCCGACCGCGGGACACGGCTGCCCCGCGGCCCGGCCAGCCGAAGGGCTGAGCCGTCGCCGGCCCATTCCACGGTGGTCATCACCGGCACGATGCCGTGGACGAGGGTGCAGGCGAGGACCGGCGACCACAGGCGTGCCGCGAGTCCGAGGTGAGCGATGGAGACGCCGATACGGGTTTCGACGGTGCCGTAGCGTTCGTTGACGGTTCCGGCCCGCGCGGCGAACCCCTCCCCCGTGAGACGCTCTTCGCCGGACGCGGGCCCCAAGGCCGTGTCGAGGGCGAAGAAACCTCCCAGCTGTGCGACGTCGCGCAGCGCCTCGACGGTCTCGTGCGCCGGTACTTCGTCCGCCGCGCCCTGACCGCCGGTCATGAGGTGGATGTCCCGACGCGGCGTGGCGCGGCGATCACATAGAGGTCGAGGATCTCGGGGCGGGCCGCGACACCCGGCCCCCCGGCCCGCACCCAGTCCGCTATGTCCTCCGTGGCTGCCGGGTCGTTGACCAGCCCGAGCCAGACCGGGCGGGCGCCTGCCGCCCGTCCGGCCGCCGAGGGCTGCACGACGACGACGTTGGCCTGTTCGCACACGTCCAGGCACTCGGAGATCCGCACCGGGGCGATCTCCCGCAACCGCGCGGTCTGCGCCGCGTGATCGGCGTCGACCTTCACGGTCCCGCAGCAGCAGTCGCGGCACACCACCACCCGGCACGGGGCCGCCCGGTCCACTGTCGGCGCGTTCTCGTCGGCGGGCTGTTCAGGCATGCCGCGTCCTCCCTCTCGCCGGGGAGCTCCGCCCCGGGGTACGTCGAGAAGGCGACAGCGTGAGTCTCTGGCTCTCGGGCAAGCGCTCGTCCCGGCCTTCCCGCCCGCGCGGGACAGTGGCACGTTCCGATCCGCTCGCCGATCACAGTGGCGGTACCGCACCGGATTCACACCGGTTTCCTCGGAGCGCTGTCCCCCAAGTCACCAGCCATGATGCCACCCGCCCCTCGCCGGAAGACGCCGACCACCATGCACCCTCCGCGTCAGAAACGCCGGGCCCTCACAACGGACAGGGCGTCCACGACCTCCCGGACGACGCGCCCCGCGTCTTCGGGGCTGTTCACCACATCAGTTCGGTTCATGTCGATCACGAGGACGTCGCTGGCGGAATAGTGCTCGCGCACCCAGTCGTCGTATCCGGACCACAGCGTCCGGTAGTACTCGACGAGACCCTGGCCCTGCTCGAAGTCGCGCCCCCGCAGACCGATGCGGCGCAGCACCGTCTCGAAGTCCGCGCTGAGGTACACCATGAGATCAGGTGCCTTGCGGTACGGCAGGCCGTCGATCTCACGCATCATCTCTGTGAGCAGCCCCTCGTACACCCGCATCTCCAGGGAACTGATCCTGCCGAGGTCGTGGTTGACCTTGGCGAAGTACCAGTCCTCGTAGATCGACCGGTCGAGGACGTTGTCGTCCTGTTTGTACGCCTCCTTGATCGCGGCGAATCGCGTCTGCAAGAAGTAGAGCTGGAGAAGGAAGGGGTAGCGCCTCGCCTCCATCTCCTCGGGATCAGCCGTGTAGAAGAGCGGCAAGATCGGATTGTCCTCCACGCTCTCGCGGAAGACCTTGCTCCCCAGCTCTTTGGCGATCAGCTCGGCCACACTTGTTTTGCCGATCCCGATCATGCCGCCGACGCAGATCACTGCCCTACCTCGCTTCTTTCCCGGGCAACGTCGGAAGGGCACGATGCCCGCGACGCGGCAAACAGGAACCCGGCAACCCTCGAAAGAGAAGAATCGCAGCTCAGCGCACCCGCCCGCGCGGCTTCAGCGGCAAGTCGGGCAGCGCCGGAGCCGGGAGGGGCGGGCCGTCGTAGCCGTGGACCGCACCGAACCGATCACCGTTCATCCAGTCCTCGCGGGCCTGCGCGATGTCGGCCTGGGTCCTGCCCACGAAGTTCCACCACATGACCAGCTCCTCCTCGAAGGGCTCGCCGCCCAGGAGCATCAGTCCGGCATCGGACTCGGCGCGCAGCGGGAGCTCCGTGCGGCCGCAGCCGAGGTAGAGCATCGAGCCGGGCAGCACGGGTACGCCGTCGACCTCGGCCTCTCCCGACATCGACAGCACGGCGTACTCGAAGTCGGGGTCCAGCGGCAGCCGGGCCTCGGCGCCCCGGTTCAGCGCGAGGTCGGCGCCGACGATGGGGGTGTAGGCAGTGCCGGGCGAGGTGGCGCCGTCCAGTTCGCCGAGGATGACGGTGGCCGTCAGGCCGGGGGCGGTGGCGGTGGGCAGGTCGCGGTGGTGCTGGAAGTGCGGCTCGACGGACCGGTGCGCGTCGGGCAGCGCGACCCAGAGTTGGGCGCCGTGCAGCAGGGCGGCGTGCCGCTTGGGGCTCTCCTCCGAGTGGCTGATCGCGCGGCCGGAGGTCATCAGGCCGAGTTCGCGCGGGCGAACCGTCTGGAGGTTGCCGAGGCTGTCGCGGTGCAGGACCTCGCCCTCGTGCAGCCAGCTGACGGTCTGCAGGCCCATGTGGGGGTGGGGCGGCACCTGCATGCCGGGTTCGTCGGCGATGTCGTCGGGGCCGTAGTGGTCCACGAAGGCCCAGGCCCCGACCATGCGGCGGCCCAGGTTGGGCAGCAGTCTGCGGACCTCGGTGGACTCGCCGAGGCGCACCCGGCGCGGGGCGAGGAGTTCACGTACCGGTTCGGCGACGACGAAGCCCCGTCCTCCGCAGACGGAGGGGACGGCCTGGCGATCGAGATTGCTCATGGCGCTCAACCTATTCGGCCACGGGAGGGGGCGGGTGATGCCCACGCCGGACATTTAGTGGAAGGTTGAACCACCTGTGGGTGTTGTGCGCATCGGACGCCTGCGGGGCCAGCCCGGCGACCGCTCGGGCCGAAACGGAGCTGCGGGCGGTGCTGGAGCGCGATCCGGTGGAGCACTACGCGAGGCCCAAGCTCGGCCGCACGCTGGAGCGGCAGGGGCGGCAGGCCGAGGCGGACAACAGTTGCGGCTGGACGCCGCGCTCTCCGGGGACTTCGGGACCGGCAGCGACTCGTAACCGCCGGTCCCGAATTCGGATAGCGGGGCCGGTCGCGACGCGTAGCCGCAGGCCATATTCGCGTGCCGGGGCCTGCCGCCCCGTGATACCCCGAGGATCATGAATAATGTCGAAACCCCGCGCCTGCTCCTGCACGGGATGAGCGTCACCGACGCCGAACACGTGGTGGCCGGTTCCCCCGCCGCCGGCGGGCGCTGGGCCCCCGGCTACCCCTCCCCCGGCGAGAAGGGGGCTGCCACGCGCTTCCTCACGTCGTGCGCGGACACCGGCGACCCCAGCCCCTTCGGCCCGTACGAGATACGGCTGCGCGAGGACGGGGTGGTCATCGGCGGGGTGGGGTTCCACGCGGCGCCGGACGTGGACGGGAGCGTCACGATCGGCTATGGGCTCGTTGAGTCGGCGCGCGGGAAGGGGTATGCCGGCGAGGCGCTTCGGGCGCTGCTGCGGTTCGCCCGTGACCAGGGCGTCGCCCGTGTGCGCGGGGACGCCGACGTCGGCAACGTCCCCTCCCAGCGGGTCATGGCGGCGGCGGGCATGCGCCTCGTGGCCGAGGACGCGGCGCTGAAGTACTACGCCATCGACTGGAGCGGCTCAGCCGGCGAGGAGTGAGGCACAACGGGCGGAGCCCGCCGGAAGGCCCCGGCGGGCTCCGCCCGTTGTGTCCGTACGACGGTGGTCATCCCACGACGGTCGCCGCCCGGTCCGCCCGGCCGTTGGCGCCCGTGACCGCGGCGGCCCTCGGGACCAGCAGCCGTTCGGTGAGGTGGCCGAAGAGGAGGCCGAACGTGGTCCAGAGCGTGACCTGCACCGCGAGCGTGGCCAGCCGGAACTGCCACAGCAGCGTGGCCGGGAAGTCCGCGCCGACCTCGTTGATCGACGGCAGGAACACGTAGGCGAGGGCGATCACCAGCAGATAGCCGGCCGCCGCCGCGACCGTCGCGTTCCAGTTGCCCAGGCGGGGCGCCAGCCGCTTGCCGATGATGACGGCGGCGACGGCCAGCAGCACGCTGAGGGCGACCATCAGGAAGAACAGCGCGGTGCGTTTGCCGATGGTGTCGGGGTTGCCGACGGCCGGCGGGTTGGCCGGGTACTTCAGGAACGGCACGATGTACACGCTCAGCAGGGCCGCGCCCGCGATCAGCGCGGCCGTGGCGCGCGGGCCGAACCGGCCCATCCGGCCGAGGGCGTAGCAGAAGACGAGCGCGGCGATGCCGCCGACGGCCACGCCGAACACGAGCACACCGGTGGCCAGGCCCGCGGTGGACTGCATGCTCCGGCTGACGAGTTCCTCGGCGGCGCCGTGGTCGTGGCCGTGGGCGCTGTGGGCCTCTTCGAGCGCGATGGCGGCGTCCACACGGGACTCACCGAGGAAGTAGGCGACGAGCAGCGCGAGCGCGCCCGCGACCAGTCCCGCCAGCATGCCGCGGACCAGTAGGGCTCTGACAGATATGGAGTTCATGAGGGATTCCCCTGGATCAGCAGGCAGGTCAGTGGCAGGGGAAACCGAGGAGGTGACGGCCGTCGTGGACCCACTCGTGCACGCCTTCGCCCGAGATGACGGCCGTGGCGCCCTGCTCGGCGCCGACGAAGTAGAGCAGGACCAGCATGAGGAGGCCGAAGAAGACCGCCCAAGGGGCGATGGCCTTCAGGGAGATGGGGGTGATGGCGGATGCGCCGGTGGCGGGGGCAGCAGTCTGCGCCATGGCAGAACCTCCTGTGGGAACACGCGTCCCGATCGTGGTGCCTGAGACGAAGGTGCTGGGTCTGACTTCCCGCACGCGTGCGGGTACACAGTGGCGCGACCGTGCCGGATTCTCACCGGACTTCCGTCACACCCTCGTCATGTCGCCGAGACCATACCCCCTGGACACCGGGCGCCGCCATGGCCCGTCCGAACCGCTCGGAAGCCCCGGATGCCATGGTGTGCTTGGTCATGTGGCCACTGTTCGGGGAGTTGAGGGCGGGTATGACGGTACGGGTGATGTTGATCTCACCGGCGATGAACGCGGCGCTGCGCGAGGCCCGGTTCGCCGGTGACTCCGCGCTCGACGCGTCCGGCGTCCGGGCGGCCCGGCTCGCCGCTTCGCGGGTGCCTGCCGCGGACCGTGCCGTGCGCGGGCCGTCCGAGCGGTGCGCCCTGACCGCCGAGGCCCTGGGGCTGCGGTCGGCGGCCAGTGAACCGGCCCTGGCCGACTGGGGGTTGGGCCGGTGGGCGGGTGCCCGGCTGGACGAGGTGAGTCGGAGCGAACCGGAACAGGTGGCGGCCTGGCTGGCGGACCCCACCGCCGCCCCGCACGGCGGCGAGTCGCTGCACGGCCTGTGCGCCAGAGCGGGCGCCTGGCTCAACTCGCTGCACGGCGACAGCGATGGCGATGCCGACGGCGACTTCCGGGTGCTGGCCGTCGCCGAGCCGTCCCTGGTGCGGGCGGCGCTGGTCCACGCGCTGGCACTGCCGCGGGAGGCGTTCTGGCGGCTCGACGTCCCCCCCTTGACCCTGACGGAACTCAGCGGCCGGTCGGGGCGGTGGAACCTGCGCTGCGGCCGGCCGCTGGCAGCGGAGCCGGCCGGCTGAAACACGACGTACCTATCCCCGGTAGGTCTCCAGCAGCCGGAGCCAGACCTCGCTGATCGTCGGGTAGGACGGCACCGCGTGCCAGAGCCGGTCGACGGGGATCTCGCCCACGACCGCCATCGTCGCCGAGTGGAGCAGTTCGCCGATGCCGGGGCCGACGAAGGTGACGCCCAGCAGGACTTCGCGGTCGAGGTCCACGACCATGCGGGCGCGGCCCCGGTAACCGTCCGCGTACAGCCCGGCTCCCGCCACCGAGCCGAGGTCGAAGTCGACGGCACGGACCCGGCGGCCGGCCTGCTCCGCCTCGGCCTGGGTGAGGCCCACCGAGGCGGCCTCCGGGTCGGTGAAGACGACCTGCGGGACGGCCGCGTGGTCGGCGGTGGCCGCGTGGGTGCCCCAACGTTCGGTGTCCAGCGGCGTGCCCTTGGCGCGGGCGGCGATAGCCGCACCCGCGATGCGTGCCTGGTACTTGCCCTGGTGGGTCAGCAGGGCGCGGTGGTTCACGTCGCCGACCGCGTACAGCCAGTCCGTGTCCTCGACCCGGCAGCTGTCGTCGACAGTGAGCCACGAGCCGGGTTCCAGGCCGACTGTCTCCAGGCCCAGGTCGTCGGTGCGCGGGGCGCGGCCGGTGGCGAACAGGATCTCGTCGGCCTCGACGCTCTCGCCGTTGTCGAGTTCCACGGTGACCGGCCCGTCCGGGTCCGCACGGCGTACGGAGGTGGCCGAGACGCCCGTACGAATGTCGGCCCCGGCCTCGGTCAGCGCCTCGGCGACCAGCTCACCGGCGAATGGCTCCATCCTGGGGAGCAGCCCCTTGCCGCGCACCACCATGATGACCTCGGAGCCGAGGGCCGCCCACACGGTGGCCATCTCGACGCCGACGACTCCCCCGCCGACGACGACGAGCCGGCCGGGCACCTCCTTGGCGCTCGTCGCCTCGCGGCTGGTCCAGGGGCGGGCGTCCTCGATCCCTGGCAGGCCGGGGACCACGGCCCGGCTGCCGGTGCAGACGGCGACGGCGTGCCGGGCGGTGAGGCGGTGTTCCGTGCCGCCGGGCGCGGTGACGGTGACCTCCTTGGGGCCGGTCAGCCGCCCGTGGCCGCGGACGATGTCGGCATCGATCCCGTCGAGCCAGGCGACCTGGCCGTCGTCCTTCCAGTGCGAGGCGTACTCGTCGCGGTGGGCGAGGACGGCGGCGGTGTCGAGCGGCCCCTGCACGGCGCCGCTCAGGCCGGGGACGCGGCGGGCGTCGGCGCGGGCGACGACCGGGCGCAGCAGGGCCTTGCTGGGCATGCAGGCCCAGTAGGAGCACTCGCCGCCGATCAGCTCGGACTCGACGACGGCGGCGCTCAGCCCGGCGGCCCGGGCCCGGTCCGCCACGTTCTCACCCACCGGGCCCGCACCGATGACCACGACGTCGTACACGGCAGGCTCCGCAGCATGTGTCATACGCCCATTGTGTCCGCGGGTGTGGGTGTCGGCCACATGGGCAGGCGGAATAGCGCGAGTACGGGCACCGTTGTCCCGGACACGTCTCATACGGGCACAGGAAGAGGTAGCAACGCATGAGCACCGTAGAGCTCACCAAGGAAAACTTCGACCAGGTCGTCAGCGACAACGAGTTCGTCCTGATCGACTTCTGGGCTTCCTGGTGCGGCCCGTGCCGGCAGTTCGCACCGGTCTACGACTCGGCATCCGAGCGTCATACGGACCTGGTCTTCGCCAAGGTGGACACGGAGGCGCAGCAGGAACTGGCGGCGGCCTTCGAGATCCGGTCGATCCCCACGCTGATGATCGTCCGGGACAACGTGGCGGTCTTCTCCCAGCCGGGCGCACTCCCCGAGGCGGCCCTTGAGGACGTCATCGGCCAGGCCAGGAAGCTGGACATGGACGAGGTCCGCAAGTCCATCGAGGCCGAGCAGAAGCGCGGGCAGGAAGGGCAGCAGTAGGCCGCCCCTTCCGGCATCGCGCGAACCGGTCGGCACCGCTCGCCCGCACCGGTCGGCGCCAGTGATGTGTACCGGCCGGTCCCGGTCGTGTGTAACGGTCGGCGCCGGTTGTCTGTAATGATCGGCGCCAGTGGTGTGTACCGGCCGGTCCCGGTCGTGTACCGGCCGGTCCGCGGCTGATGGCGGGCGGTCTCAGCCGTCCGTGTCCCGCTGCCTGCGGTCGCGCTCGGCGATGCGGGCCGAGAGCCCGTAGGCGAGTTCCGATCCGTCGACGAGCAGGCCCTCCACCGCCTGCGTCCTCGGGTCGATGTCCGCCACCATGCCGTCGCCCGCGTAGCGGGGGTATCCGGTCTCGCCCGTCTCGCCGGTGGCGGTCACGACGGCCGAGCGGACGGCGTCGCCGGGGCCTCCTTCGTCGGAGCCCTTGGCCGCCGTGCCCCGGACGCTGGCGCCGGCGGCACCGCCCCCGGTTCCCTGGGACTCGGGGGCCTTGTCGTCGGTGAACTCGGGGACGATGAGGATTTCGTAACTCTGCGGATGACTCATGGTCATGACGCTAGGCACGGGCCGCCCGCCGCGCACCTCGCCGCGCCCGGCTCGCGCGGTCAGCTGGATTCGCGCCGCACCGGCCGGGCCCGTAGCAGGTCGTGGCGTTCGGGCGGTGTCCTCGGATGCCGTACCAGGCGGTCCACCAGGTCCGCCAGCGGCTGCGCCGTCGCCAACTCCATGCGCACGCTGCTGAGCCGGGGCCGCAGCAGCCGCCCGATCATGGAGTCGTCCGCGCCCACCACGGCGGCGTCGGCCGGCACCTCGATCCCCGCGTCCTGCAACGCCCGCATCAGGAGCATCGCGTAGGCGTCGTCGTAGGCGAAGACGGCGTCCAGGCCGAGCCCGGGCCACCGGGCGGCCAGCGCGGCGGCCGACTCCTCGTCGTAGCGCAGCGGCAGCACCTCGATCCGCGCGCCCCCGGTCAGCGCGGCAGCGCGGGCGCCGGCCAGTCGCGGGGCGGCGAACACGGCGGCGCCGGGTTCCTCGGGCATCACCACGCCGATGCGGCGCCTCCCGCGCTCCAGCAGATGGCGCACCGCGCAGCCGCCGACCTCCCGCTGATCCGTGATCAAGGCGTGGGCGCCCTCCACCGGCTGAGGCCCCAGGGTGATGACCGCCTTGGCTCCGGAACGCCGGAGCACGGCTATACCCTGCGGGGCGAGCGGGACGGAACCGGGCACGATGACGGCGGCCGGGCGGAGTTCGGCCCAGGCGCGGGCGGCGTCGTCGGCGCCGAGCCCGAGGGAGCCGTACTGGACGACGGTGTAGTCGAGGTCCCGCAGCCCCGCCTCCAGTTCGCGCAGGAAGCGCAGGTGCAGGGGCCCGGCCGGCATGTCGCCGGTGGGCAGCAGCACCATGCGGGAGTGGCCCGCGCGCAGGGTCCGGGCAGCCGCGTGGGGTACGTAACCGAGTTCGTCGGCGGCCTCCCGTACCCGGCGGCGGGTCGGATCGCTGATCCGTACCTGCGCGTTGTTGTTGAGGACGTAGGAGACGGTGGCCCGGGAGACGCCGGCCAGGCGCGCCACATCGGCGCTGGTCGGCACGGGACCTTCGGTGGACTGCTCGGGTAACTGACTCATGGCTGCGGGCAGTCTCGCAGACCCCGGCGACGGCCCGACGCCACGGCCCCCCGTGCCCGCCCCGCTCCACGCGGGCGGCGGGGCAGGTTCTACGGTGTTGCGATGACGATCCAGCACCGCACCGACAGCCATGACGATCCGGCCGCCTTCCCCGGCCGCTCCGGTACCGCCGCCACCTCCGAGGCCGACCCGCGCGATGTGGGCCCGGTCCGCACCTCCTACGCACCCGACCGGGACGGCGACCCCGATCCCGGGGAGATCGTCTGGACCTGGGTGCCCTTCGAGGAGAACGACGGGCGCGGCAAGGACCGCCCCGTCCTGGTGGTGGCGCGCGAGGCGGCGGGCACGCTGCTGGCCGTGCAGCTGTCCAGCAAGCAGCACGACCGGGAACGCGAGTGGGTGGCGCTGGGCGCGGGCCCCTGGGACAGCTCGGGGCGCCAGTCGTGGGTGGACCTGGACCGGGTGCTGCGGGTGCACGAGGACGGGATGCGGCGCGAGGCGTGCGCCCTGGACCGGGACAGGTTCGACCTGGTCGTCGGGCGGCTGAGGGAACGTTACGGCTGGTCGTAGCCGCGCCCGACGGCCCGCCCCGGCCGAAGGTGCGGGGCGGGCCGCCGACCCGAACGGAGCAGTTCCGGCGCACCCGGCGGCACACCCACCCTCACCCTGGACGTCAGGGTGAGGGTTGACACCGGCCGGCGAACACGCGCTCGAATGCGGCTCTGGTGGGTGAGGCGTCGTCGCGGCTGAGGATGCCGAAGACGATCTGCTCGAAGTGGCCCGCGAAACGGCCCTCGCCGGTGAGCAGGGCACGGAAGACGCCGGCCACCTCGGCGGGGTCGTTGCGGAACACGCCGCACCCCCAGGCGCCCAGGACCAGCCTGCGGTAGCCGCGTACGGCCGCGACCTCCAGCACCCGTTCGGCCCGGGCGGCGAGCGCGGCGGGGATGAGGTGGGCCTCCTGCGGGGTCCGGGCGCGGATCACCCCGGCGTTGGGCGCGGGCGAGGTGAGGAAGCCCGCCGTGTACGGGGTGTCGAGCAGCCGGCCCCGGTCGTCGCGGAAGACGGGCACGCCCGGTGAGTGGATGACCCGGTCGGTGTAGAACGCGCTGCGTTCGGCGCGGTGGTGGGCGTAGTACTCGGGGGCCCGCAGCAGCGTGGCGTACAGCGCGGAGCCCCGGCACAGGGCCTCCTCCTGCGCCTGGGCGCCGTTGAGGTAGCCGCCGCCGGGATTGCGGGCGGAGGCGTAGTTCAGGACAGCGACCTTGCCGGGCCGCTCGCCGGTCATCCGGGCGGCCGCCCGCAGGCTGCTCTCGCCGGTGACCTCGACGACCGGGGTCCGGTCCCGGTCGAGCGCGGCGACGGGTACGGGCTCGGGGCCGTACAGCCGCGTGCCCGAGAGCGCGGCGGTCAGGGCGCGCTCGATGCTGATGTCGCGGCCCTGCGCGGTGCGGTAGGAACCCGCCCGGACGATGGCTTCGGTCTCCCGCGCGATCCCGCGCAGCCGGGCGCTCACGACCACTCCCCCTTAAGGTGCATACGGGGCATGATCGACGCCCCGTCGGAGCGGACGCAACCGGATATCCGGCGCACAGGGCACTCTTGTGCGATCGCTTTACAGGGGTTTGGCTAGGACGGACGCACCGGAACAAGGAGGCCCGGCATGTCATCCGACACACCCGGCGGCCACGGTCCGCCCGCTCCCGCCCCGCCCCTCGACGAGGGCCAGGCGGAGGATTTACTGCGCGGCATCTGCTTCAAGACGGGACCGCCGCGCACCGTGGGAGTCGAACTCGAATGGCTTCTGCACGATCGTGAACACCCTCACCGCCCCGTCCCGCCCGACCTTCTGGAGGCGGCCGCAACGGCCGTCCGGGCGCTGCCCCTGAGTGCGGCGCTCACCTTCGAACCCGGCGGCCAGCTGGAGCTCAGCTCGCGCCCCGCCGATTCCCTGATGGCGTGCGTCAACGACGCCGCCGCCGATCTCGTCGCCGTACGGGCCGCCCTCGCCCGACTGGGTCTCGCACCCGCCGGAGTGGGCGTCGATCCCTGGCAGCCACCGCGCCGGCTCCTGCGCGAGCCCCGGTACGACGCCATGGAGAGGGCGCTCGACCGGTGGGGACCGGCCGGCCGGGCCATGATGTGCACCACCGCCTCGGTCCAGGTCTGCCTGGACGCCGGGGAGGAGGAGCCGGGGCCGCTCGGGTACGCGCGGCGCTGGCAGTTGGCCCATCTGCTGGGCGCCGTGCTGGTGGCGGTCTTCGCCAACTCGCCGTTCCGGCAGGGCGCGCCGACACCCTGGCGGTCGACGCGCCAGTCCCTGTGGGCCGATCTGGACGCGTCGCGGACGCTGGCCCCCGCCGGCCCGCTGCCGCCCCGCGACGCCTGGGCCGCGCATGTCCTGGACACACCGGTGCTGTGCGTCCGGGGCGAGGCTCCGTGGGCCGTGCCGGAAGGGCTCACCTTCCGGGACTGGATCGGCTCGGGGCTGCCCAGACGCCCGGACCGCAGCGACCTCGACTACCACATCACCACGTTGTTCCCGCCGGTCCGCCCGCGCGGGCACCTGGAGCTGCGCATGATCGACGCGCAGCCCGGTGACGACGGCTGGATCGTGCCGCTCGCCGTCACGACCGCACTGTTCGACGACCCGGAGGCCGCCGAGACCGTGTACCGCGCCGTCAAGCCGCTGGCCGAGACCGCGGGCGCCCGGGCCGCACCGCGCAATCCGCTGTGGACCGCCGCCGCCTGCGACGGGCTGACCGATCCGGAGCTGCGCCAGGCGGCGGACGTCAGCTTCGCGCTCGCTCTGGAGGCGCTGCCCCGGCTGGGCGCGTCCCGGGCTGTGCGGGACGCGGTGGCCGGCTTCCACGACCGCTACGTCGCCCGCGGCAGGTGCCCGGCCGACGATCTGCGGGACCTGCTCACCACGGGCCGGGACCACCGCCCGGACCATCCGAAGGGGACCTTGTCATGACCGAATCCCCCACTCCCCCGAACGCCGGGGGCGCTGAGGCGCTGCGCGAGCGGGCGCTCACGGCGCTGCTCACCGCCCGGGAGCGCACCACGCTGCTCACCGACAGCGTGGACGACCACGAACTGACCGCCCAGCACTCGCCGTTGATGTCGCCGCTGGTCTGGGACCTCGCGCACATCGGCAACCAGGAGGAGCTGTGGCTGCTGCGCGGCGTCGCGGGCCGGGAGGCGATGCGTCCGGAGATCGACGGGCTGTACGACGCCTTCGAGCACCCGCGCGCCACTCGCCCCTCCCTGCCGCTGCTGGCCCCGGCCGAGGCCCGTTCGTACGCCTCGGAGGTGCGGGGCAGGGCACTGGACGTGCTCGAATCCACCCCGCTCGACGGCGGCGCCTCGCTGGTGCGGTCCGGCTTCGCCTTCGGGATGATCGCCCAGCACGAACAGCAGCACGACGAAACGATGCTGATCACCCATCAGCTGCGCTCGGGTCCGGTGGCCCTGACGGCACCGGAGCCGCCGCCCGCCGTCGACGTTCCGGCGCTGCCCACCGAGGTCCTGGTGCCCGGCGGCCCGTTCACCATGGGTACCTCGACCGAGCCGTGGGCGCTCGACAACGAACGCCCCGCGCACCGGCGGGACGTGCCCGGCTTCTGCATCGACACCGCCCCGGTGACCTGCGGTGCCTACCGGGCGTTCATCGAGGACGGCGGCTACGGCGAGCGGCGCTGGTGGGCGCCCGAGGGCTGGGCGATGGTCCGCGAACACGAGCTGGGGGCCCCGCTGTTCTGGCACCGGGACGCCGGGCAGTGGCTGCGCCGCCGCTTCGGGGTGACCGAGCCGGTGCCGGACGACGAGCCGGTCCTGCACGTGAGCTGGTACGAGGCCGACGCGTACGCGCGGTGGGCGGGCCGCCGTCTGCCCACCGAGGCGGAGTGGGAGAAGGCGGCCCGGCACGACCCCGCGTCCGGGCGCTCCCGCCGATATCCGTGGGGCGACGAGGACCCGACGCCGGAGCGCGCCAATCTGGGGCAGCGCCATCTGCGGCCGGCGCCCGCCGGGGCGTATCCGGCCGGGCGGGCGCCGTGCGGGGCGGGGCAGCTGATCGGTGACGTGTGGGAGTGGACGGCGAGCGATTTCCTGCCCTATCCGGGGTTCGCCCCGTTCCCGTACCGCGAGTACTCGGAGGTGTTCTTCGGCCCTGAGCACAAGGTGCTGCGGGGCGGCTCGTTCGCGGTGGACACGGTGGCCTGCCGGGGCACGTTCCGCAACTGGGACCTGCCGGTCCGGCGGCAGGTATTCGCCGGATTCCGTACCGCAAGGGACCTCTGATGTGCCGTCACATCGCATACCTGGGGCCGCCCATAGGTCTGGGCGAGGTGCTGACGCGGCCGGCGCACTCCCTGGTGCGGCAGTCCTGGGAGCCGCGCCGTCAGCGGTACGGGACGGTCAACGCCGACGGCTTCGGTGTCGGCTGGTACGCGGACGGTGACCCGGTTCCGGGACGCTACCGCCGCCAGGGCCCCGTGTGGGGCGACCAGACCTTCGCCGATCTGACCCGGGTGGTCCGCAGCCACGCGCTGCTCGCCGCGGTCCGGGACGCGACCGGGGCGGACCCGGACGGCGAGGCCGCGGCGGCGCCGTTCACCGCGGGCGACGTGCTGTTCAGCCACAACGGGGCGCTGCAGGGCTGGCCCGGCTCGGTGGCGGCCCTGGCGGCCACCCTGCCCCCGGCCGAGTTGCTGCGGCTCACCGCGCGCAGCGACTCCGCCCTGGTGTGGGCCCTGGTGCAGCACCGGCTGGCGGCGGGCGACGCGCTCACGCAGGCCGTGACGGACACGGTCCTGGAGGTCGCGGAAGCCGCCCCCGGCTCCCGGCTCAACCTGCTGCTCACCGACGGCCGCACCATCGTGGCGACCGCCTGGGGCGACACCCTGTGGCATCTGTCCGAGCCCGGCCGGCACACGGTCGTCGCCTCGGAGCCGTACGACGACGATCCGCGCTGGTGCGAGGTCCCCGACCGCGCACTGCTGACCGCGACCAGCTCCGATGTCCTGCTGACCCCGCTGAAGGAGCCCCACGCGTGAGTCCCTTCCTGCTGACCCGCACCCTGCCGGTGGACGCGACGGACGCGGCGCTGCGCGCCGATGTGCTGCACGGTCTGACCCGGCAGCCGAAGACACTGCCGCCCAAATGGTTCTACGACGCCCGCGGCAGCGAACTGTTCGAGGAGATCACCCGGCTCCCCGAGTACTACCCGACGCGTGCCGAGCGGGAGATCCTGAGCGGCCGGGCCGCCGAGATCGCCGCCGCGTCCGGGGCCCGCACCCTGGTCGAGCTGGGCTCGGGCTCCTCGGAGAAGACCAGGTATCTGCTGGACGCGCTTCCCGAACTGCACAGTTATGTGCCGGTCGACGTCAGCGAGAGCGCGCTGCGCGGTGCTGCGGACGCCCTGCTGGCCGAGCGGCCGCAGCTGTCCGTGCACGCCTTGATCGCCGACTTCACCGCCGGGCTCTCGCTGCCCGGCACTCCCGGGCCCCGGCTGGTGGCGTTCCTGGGCGGCACGGTCGGCAATCTGCTGCCGCGGGAGCGGGCGGTGTTCCTGAGGTCGGTGCGCTCGCTGCTGGCGCCCGGTGACGCGCTGCTGCTCGGCACGGACCTCGTGAAGGACGAGAAGGTGCTGGTGGCGGCGTACGACGACGCGGCGGGGGTGACGGCCGCGTTCAACCGGAACGTGCTGTCGGTCGTCGACCGGGAGCTGGGTGCGGACTTCGCGCCGGACGACTTCGAGCATGTGGCCCGGTGGAATCCGCGCGAGGAGTGGATCGAGATGCGGCTGCGGGCCCGCCGGGCGCTGACGGTGAAGATCCCGCAGCTGGACCTGGTGGTGCCGTTCGACGCGGGTGAGGAGCTGCGCACGGAGGTGTCCGCGAAGTTCCGCGAGGACGGTGTGCGCCGCGAGCTGGCCGCTGCGGGGCTGCGACTGGCCCACTGGTGGACGGATTCCGGGGGCAGATTCGCGCTGTCGCTGGCCACGGTGGACTGAGCGGGGGGCGAGGCGCCAAGGCGGGGCGGGACCGGGTCTCGGCCCGGTCCCGCCCCGCCTTGGCGCCGCCGGTCGGCCCGGTCCTGCCCCGCGCCGCCGGTGCGGCCCAGCCCCGGCCCGCGCCGCCGGCCCGGCCCGGCCCCGGCCCGCGCCGCCGGTCGGCCTGCTCCTACGCCGCCCCGCCGGATCAGCTGCCGGCGAGCAGGTCGGTGATCTTCTCGGAGGCGGTCTTCGCCTCGGTCGCCGGGTCCCCGCCCTGGAGGACCGCCGTCATGTAGGGCTTGATCGGGTTGTCGGCCTCGACCGCGGCCCACTGCGAGGAGTTCGGGGTGGCGTGGCCGCGGGTGGCGCCCTCGGCCATGGCGGCGGTGCTCTCCTCACCCTCGATGACGTGGGCGAGTTCGGGCTTGTTGGGCACGTAGCTCATGGTCTTGGCCAGCTCCTCCTGCCACTTGGCCCCGGCCAGCGCCTTGATCACCTCATAGCCCGCGCTGCGCTGGTCGGCCTTCTGCGGGATGATCAGGTCGGAGCCGCCGGTGAACACCGAGCCGGGCGCCTTCGAGGTCTTGCCCGGAATGGGGAAGTAGCCCAGCTTTCCCTTGAGTTCGGGGTTCTTCTTCTCGATCAGCGGCACGCTGCTGGGGGTGGAGATGATCTGGGCGACATTCCCCTCGGCGAACACATCGGCCTGCGGGGGCTTTTCCTCGTCGGCGTCCTTGGGTCCATCGCCCAGCGCCTGGAGTTGGGAATAGAACTGCATGCCCTTGAGCGCGGCGGAACTGTGGAGTGCACCCTGCCAGTCGCCTTCCTTGTCGGTGGCGAGTTCCCCGCCCTCGTCCCAGATGAAGCCGGCGAGCACATACCAGTTCTGCCCCGGCAGATACATGCCCTGGTTGCCGTCGTGGTTGAGCTTTTCGCTGTCCTCGATCCACTCGGCGCGCGTCTTCGGCGGGTTCTTGATGCCCGCGTCCTCGAAGAGGTCCTTGTTGTAGATCACCACGCGGTTGGCCGCGTACCACGGGATTCCGTACTGGACGCCACCGATGCTGCCCGGCTCGGCGAGACCGGGCAGCCAGTCCTCGCTTCCCAGGTCACGCATCGATTCCAGGGTCAGGTCGCGCAGGTTGCCGCTCTCGGCGTACTGGGCGACCTGGGTGTTGCCGACCTCGATGACATCGGGCGTGTCCTGGCCACTCAACGCCTCCAGGACCTTCGGGCCGATGCCACCCCATTCCTGAATCTTGAACTCCAGTTCGACTGATGAGTGCTCTTCTTCGTACGACTTCTTGAAGCGGTCCAGGAAGTCGGCGGTAACACTGTCCTTCATCAGCCAGATCGTCACCTTCTTGCCGCCGGAGCCGCCCGATCCGGGGATCATGCCGCACCCGCCCAGCGCAACAGTGGAAATCAGGGCAACAGCTCCGACGAGCATGCGGTTTTTCACGGAGTCACCTTCTGCGGAACGGCAGGACGAAATTGCGGACCCGGTGTGGGGGACTGCGGGCTGCGCTCGCACGGGCGTGGCTGGATTTTGGTATGGACCAATACTTTGGTCAAGGGGCGTTCCGGACATGCGGAACCCCCACGACCCCTCGCGAACCGGGCCGAGGTAGGGCACCTTGGTAAGGGCGAGAGGAGACATACCATGTCAAACCACACGTATCGCGTCACCGAAATCGTAGGAACCTCCCAGGAGGGCATGGACGAGGCCATCCGCAACGGCGTCGCAAGAGCCTCGGAAACGTTGCACAATCTCGACTGGTTCGAGATCACCCAGGTGCGTGGACAGATCGAGGACGGCCGGATCGCGCACTACCAGGTCGGCCTGAAAGTGGGCTTCCGCCTCGACGACCCGCAGTGACGCGAGCGGGGCGCGCACGGGCGGGCCGATGCGGCGCACCTGGCCGGATCAGGTACGCCCCTCGCGCTCCTGCGCGTCCTTCAGCGCGGGCGAGGCCGGCGTCCAGCGGGCGCGCACCACGGTGAATCCGGCCAGCTCGGCGGCGTCGCAGACCAGCTCGTCGTCGACCAGCATCCGTACCGTACGGTCGCGGCCGAGCCGCCGGAGGATCTCCAGCTTGGTCCGGCGGGCCGGCCGGCGGTCGTCGTCGCGCCGCATGTGCAGCCGCCCCTCGGGCAGCCCCTGCCGCGCCAGCCAGGTCACGGCGTCCTTGCGGCACCGCTCGGGCCGCCCGGTGAGGTAGACGACCTCGCACTCCTTCGCGCTGCTCAGCAGCAGCCGTACGCCCTCGGCCAGCGGCGGGTCGTCCGCCGCGGCGGCGAAGAAACCGGACCAGTCCCGGCGGCGGCCCTCCAGATGGTGCTGGCGGTGGGCGGTGTCGGCGAGCGTACCGTCGAGATCGAATACGGCCAGTGGCCGGGCGTCGTTTCGCATGCGGCCGGCAAACCAAGCGGGCGCGGTGTCCGGCGAACCGGCGCGGCACCGGCCGGCACGAACAGTTCGGCACCGAGCGTACGGAGACCCACTCCCCCATGACCTCCCCCCACGATCCGTACGTCCGGGTCCGCGGCGCCCGCGAGCACAACCTGCGCGACGTCGACGTCGACATCCCCCGCGACACCCTCACCGTTTTCACCGGCGTCTCCGGTTCGGGCAAGTCCTCGCTGGCCTTCGGGACGATCTACGCGGAGGCGCAGCGCCGCTACTTCGAGTCCGTCGCCCCGTACGCCCGGCGGCTGATCCACCAGGTCGGCGCCCCCGCGGTCGGGGAGATCACCGGGCTGCCGCCTGCCGTCTCGCTGGAGCAGCGCAGGTCGGCGCCCGGTGCACGGTCCTCCGTGGGGACGGTGACGACGCTGTCCAACTCGTTGCGGATGCTGTTCTCCCGGGCCGGGGACTATCCCGAGGGCGCGGAGCGGCTGGACTCGGACGCCTTCTCCCCGAACACCGCCGCCGGGGCCTGCCCCCGCTGCCACGGCCTGGGACGGGTCCACCGCACCAGTGAGGAGCTGCTGGTCCCGGACCCGGACCTCTCGATCCGGGACGGGGCGATCGCCGCCTGGCCCGGCGCCTGGCAGGGCAAGAACCTGCGCGATGTGCTGGACGCGCTCGGCTACGACGTGGACCGGCCGTGGCGCGCGCTCGACGCGGCCGACCGGGAGTGGATTCTGTTCACCGACGAGCAGCCGGTGGTGACCGTCCACCCGGTGCGCGAGGCGGGTCGCATCCAACGCCCCTACCAGGGCACGTACATGAGCGCGCGCCGCTATGTGATGCACACCTTCGCCGATTCCAGGAGCGCCACGCTGCGGGCGAAGGCAGAGCGCTTCCTGACCAGTGAGCCCTGCCCGGTCTGCGGGGGCGGCCGGCTGCGGCCGGAGGCCATGGCGGTCACCTTCGCGGGCCGTACGATCGCGGAGCTGGCCGGCCTCGCGCTCACCGAACTCGCCGATGTGCTCTCGGCGGCGGGCGGCGGGGAGACCGCCCGGGTGCTGACGGCGGACCTGCTGGCCCGGATCGGGACGGTCACCGAGCTCGGGCTCGGCTATCTGAGCCTGGACCGCACGGCTCCCACGCTCTCCTCCGGCGAGCTCCAGCGACTGCGGCTCGCGACCCAGCTGCGCTCGGGCCTCTTCGGTGTCGTGTACGTCCTGGACGAGCCGTCCGCCGGCCTGCACCCGGCGGACACCGAGGCGCTGCTCGCGGTGCTGGGGCGGCTCAAGGAGGCCGGCAACACGGTCTTCGTGGTGGAGCACCAGATGGACGTGGTGCGGCGGGCGGACTGGCTGGTGGATGTGGGTCCGCTGGCCGGTCAGCACGGGGGCCGGGTGCTGCACAGCGGTCCGCCGGCCGGGCTCGCCGACGTCACGGAGTCCGCCACCCGGCGCTTCCTCCTCGACGACGGCCCGGCCCCGGTGCGTGAGGTGCGCGCGCCATCGGGTTGGCTGCGGCTGCACGGGGTGGAGCGGCACAACGTGCGCGGGGTGGACGCGGCGTTCCCGCTCGGGGTGTTCACGGCGGTCACCGGGGTGTCCGGCTCCGGCAAGTCGACGCTGGTGGGGCAGGTGCTGGCGGGTGCGCTGGCCGACCGGCGGGCCGCCGGTGCCGAGGAGTCCGAGCCGGAGCGGCCGGTGGCGGGCTGCGCCCGGGCCGAGGGGCTGGACGCGGTGGACCGGCTGGTGCAGGTCGACCAGCGGCCGATCGGGCGGACGCCCCGTTCCAACCTGGCCACGTACACCGGGTTGTTCGACGTGGTGCGCAAGCTGTTCGCGCAGACGCCCGAGGCCCGTGAACGCGGCTACCGGGCGGGCCGGTTCTCGTTCAACGTGCCGGGCGGGCGGTGCGAGACGTGCCAGGGCGAGGGGTTCGTCTCGGTGGAGCTGCTGTTCCTGCCGAGTACGTACGCGCCCTGCCCGGACTGTCACGGCGCGCGGTACAACCCCGAGACGCTGGACGTCACGCTGCGGGGGCTGAACATCGCTTCCGTGCTCGATCTGACGGTGGAGTCGGCGGCGGAGTTCTTCGCGGACACGCCCGCCGCCGCGCGCAGCCTGGGAACGCTGCTGGATGTGGGGCTCGGCTATCTGCGGCTCGGGCAGCCCGCGACGGAGCTGTCCGGCGGCGAGGCGCAGCGGATCAAGCTGGCGGCGGAGCTTCAGCGGGCCCGCCGGGGCCACACGCTGTACCTGCTGGACGAGCCGACGACGGGGCTGCATCCGGCCGATGTCGAGGTGCTGACAAGGCAGTTGCACGGGCTGGTCGACTCGGGCGGCACGGTGGTGGTCGTGGAGCACGACATGGCCGTGGTCGCGGGCGCCGACTGGGTGATCGACCTCGGTCCGGGCGGCGGCAACCGGGGCGGCCGGATCGTGGCGGCGGGTGCGCCGGTGGAGGTGGCCCGGGTGCGGGAGAGCCGGACGGCCGGGTATCTGCGGGCGGCCCTCCATCTCGACTGATCCCCCAACCGTCTCCAACTCCCCTATTTGCCGCACGGGTTGGCTCACGGACCGGCTCTCGGGAAATGAAACAGTAAAGAACGTTGACAGTTAGCTGGTCCATACCAATTATGGGCATGCCCCACGGCTGTTCGTCGCCGTGCGGCATGTGACCCCGGCCGGGAATCACAGGAACGGGCCGCGCCCCTCACCGGGCGCGGCCGAGCCGTGCATCCGCCCGTTGTCCCACCCCGCTGGGAGCTGCCCCATGAGACGTCCAAGAACAGTCGGCGCCGTCCTGAGCGCCTTGGCCACCGCCGTCGGGTCCGCAGGTCTGGTCCTCGGATCAGGCGCCGGCGCGCAGGCCGCCACCACCGCCGCCACTCCCCTGCCCGCCCATGTCTTCGCGCCGTACTTCGAGGCGTGGAACGGGGACAGCCCGGCCGCGCTCTCGCAGGCGTCCGGAGCCAAGTACCTGACCATGGCCTTCATCCAGACGGAGGCCCGCGGTTCCTGCACCCCGTACTGGAACGGTGATTCGAGCACACCGATCGCCCAGTCCGAGTTCGGCTCCGACTTCGCCACCATCCGCTCGCGCGGCGGCGACGTCATCCCCTCGTTCGGCGGCTACACCGCCGACAACACCGGCACCGAGATCGCCGACAGCTGTACGAACGTCGACTCGATCGCCGCCGCGTACGAGAAGGTCATCACGACCTACGACGTGTCCCGCCTCGACATGGACATCGAGGACAACTCGCTGGAGAACAGCGCCGGGATCGACCGCCGCAACAAGGCGATCAAGAAGGTCCAGGACTGGGCCGCCGCCAACGGGCGTTCGGTGCAGATCTCGTACACCCTGCCGACCACCACCCGGGGCCTCGCCGACAGCGGTCTCGCGGTGCTGCGGAACGCGGTGTCCAACGGCACCAAGGTCGACGTCGTGAACCTGATGACGTTCGACTACTACGACGGCGCCTCGCACGACATGGCCAAGGACACCCAGACGGCCATCACCGGCCTGAAGGGCCAGCTGGCCTCGCTGTACCCGTCGAAGACCGAGGCCCAGCTGTGGGGCATGACGGGCATCACCGAGATGCCCGGCATCGACGACTACGGACCGGCCGAGACCTTCACCACGGCCAACGCGCCCACCGTCTACGACTGGGCCGTCTCCAAGGGCGTCGGCACCCTGTCGTTCTGGGCCCTCCAGCGCGACAACGGCGGCTGCCCCGGCACCGGCGGGAGCGACACCTGCTCCGGCATCGCGCAGGACACCTGGTACTTCAGCCACACCTTCGCCCCGTTCACGAGCGGCGGCAGCGGTCCGGTGACCGACGACTACTCGGTGGCCGTCACCCCCTCCTCGGCGACGGTCGAACGGGGCAAGTCGACGACCGCCACCGTGAAGACCGCGGTGACCTCCGGTGCCGCCAGGACGGTCGCGCTGACCACGAGCGGCGCCCCGGCCGGGGTGACCGCGACGCTCAGCCCGACCTCGGTCACCGCGGGCGGCTCCTCGACGCTGACGCTCAGCGCCTCGGCGTCGGCGGCCCCGGGCACCTACACCGTCACGGTGACCGGCACCGCCGGTACGCTCAGCCACTCGGCGTCGTTCACCCTGACGGTGCCCGGTGCCGGCGGCGGTACGGGGTCGCTGGTCAACGGCGACTTCGAGACCGGCGCGCTGGGCCCCTGGACCTGTGAGTCCGGTGGCGCGGTCGTCTCCTCGCCGGTGCACGGCGGTTCGCACGCGCTCGCGGTCGCGGCCACCGCGTCGCAGACCGGCGAGTGCGCGCAGACGCTCACCCTGTCCCCCAACACCACGTACACGCTGCAGGGTTACGTGCAGGGGAACTACGCCTACCTCGGTGTCCGGGGCGGCGCGACGGCCAGCACCTGGGGCCTGTCGAACGGTTACACCAAGCAGTCGGTGTCCTTCACCACCGGTTCCAGCGGCTCGGTGACGGTCTACCTGCACGGCTGGTACGGACAGGGCACGGTCTACGGCGACGACCTCTCCGTCACCCAGTCCTGACCTGAGACGCGTAAGAGCCTTCCGGCCCCGGAGGCGGGCGGCCTCCGGGGCCGGAAGGCGGGTGACAGCTCAGCGGCGCGCCTTGCGGGTGGCCCGCAGCCACTCCTTGTTCATGGCGGAGATCGACGGCAGCGGGATGCCCTTCGGGCACGCGGTGGCGCACTCGCCGGTGAGCGTGCAGCCGCCGAAGCCCTCGCTGTCCATCTGCTCCACCATGTCCAGCACCCGGGTCTCCCGCTCGGGGGCACCCTGCGGCAGGACGTTCAGGTGGTTGACCTTCGCCGAGGTGAAGAGCATCGCCGAACCGTTGGGGCAGGCCGCGACGCAGGCGCCGCAGCCGATGCACTCGGCGTGCTCGAAGGCGAAGTCGGCGTCCGGCTTGGGCACGGGCGTGGCGTGCGCGTCGGGAGCCGTACCGGTCGGGGCCGAGATGTAGCCGCCGGCCTGGATGATCCGGTCGAGGGCGGAGCGGTCCACCACCAGGTCCTTGACGACCGGGAAGGCCGAGGCGCGCCAGGGTTCGATGTCGATGGTGTCGCCGTCGTGGAAGGCGCGCATGTGGAGCTGGCAGGTGGTGGTGCTTCCCCAGGCTTTCGAATCCGCTCGAGCAGGCGAGACCCCGTTCGGGCCGTGTGCGTCGCCGTTGATGACGAGGCTGCACGCGCCGCAGATGCCCTCGCGGCAGTCGTGGTCGAAGGCGACGGGGTCGTCACCGGCGAGGATCAGCTCCTCGTTGAGGGTGTCGAGCATCTCCAGGAACGACATGTCCTGCGAGATGCCGTCCACCTGGTACGTGGACATGGCGCCGGGTGCGTCGGCGTTCTTCTGGCGCCAGACGCGCAGGGTGAGCTTCATGCGTAGCTCCGCTGGGTGGGGTGGACGTACTCGAAGACGAGGTCTTCCTTGTGCAGGACGGGGGCGTCGCCGGTGCCGGTGAACTCCCAGGCGGCGCCGTAGGAGAACTCCTCGTCGCGGCGGGCGGCCTCGCCGTCCGGGGTCTGGGACTCCTCGCGGAAGTGGCCGCCGCAGGACTCGGCGCGGTGCAGGGCGTCGAGGCACATGAGCTCGGCGAGCTCCAGGTAGTCGACGACGCGGTTGGCCTTCTCCAGCGACTGGTTGAGCTCGTCTCCGCTGCCGGGGACCTTGATGCGCCGCCAGAACTCCTCGCGGATCAGCGGGATACGGGCGAGCGCGGTGCGCAGCCCCTCCTCCGTGCGGGCCATCCCGCAGTACTCCCACATGAGTTCGCCGATCTCCCGGTGGAAGGAGTCGGGCGTGCGGTCGCCGTCGACGGCGAGGAGCAGGCTGAGCCGGTCCTCGGTCTCGGCGACGGCCTCCTGAACGGCGGGGTGCGAGGCGTCGATCTCCTCCTGCCGCGGGTTGCGGGCGAGGTAGTCGTTGATGGTGGAGGGCAGGACGAAGTAGCCGTCGGCCAGGCCCTGCATCAGTGCGGAGGCCCCGAGCCGGTTGGCGCCGTGGTCGGAGAAGTTGGCCTCGCCGATCGCGAACAGGCCCGGGATGGTCGTCTGGAGGTCGTAGTCGACCCAGAGTCCGCCCATCGTGTAGTGCACGGCCGGGTAGATCCGCATCGGGGTCTCGTAGGGGTTCTCCGCGGTGATCCGCGCGTACATGTCGAAGAGGTTGCCGTACTTCTCCTCGACCTTCGCCCGTCCCATCCGCCCGATGGCCTCGGCGAAGTCCAGGTAGACGCCCTGGCCGCCGGGCCCGACGCCGCGGCCCTCGTCGCAGACGTTCTTCGCGGCACGGGAGGCGATGTCGCGTGGCACGAGGTTGCCGAAGGCGGGGTAGACGCGCTCCAGGTAGTAGTCGCGCTCGTCCTCGGGGATCTCGTTCGCCGGGCGGGTGTCGCCCTTGGCCTTCGGCACCCAGATGCGGCCGTCGTTGCGCAGCGACTCGCTCATCAGGGTCAGCTTGGGCTGGTGGTCGCCGGTGCGCGGGATGCAGGTGGGATGGATCTGGGTGAAGCAGGGGTTCGCGAAGTAGGCGCCGCGCCGGTGGGCCCGCCAGATGGCGGTGGCGTTGGAGTTCATCGCGTTGGTCGACAGGTAGAAGACGTTGCCGTAGCCGCCGCTGGCCAGGACCACGGCGTCGGCGAAGTAGGTGTCGGTCTTCCCGGTGACGAGGTCGCGGGCGACGATGCCGCGGGCCTTTCCGTCGACGACGATCAGGTCCAGCATCTCGGTACGGGGGTGCAGCTCGACGTTGCCCGCGGCGATCTGCCGGGACAGCGCCTGGTAGGCGCCGAGGAGCAGTTGCTGTCCGGTCTGGCCGCGGGCGTAGAAGGTGCGGGAGACCTGGACGCCGCCGAAGGAGCGGTTGTCGAGGAGGCCGCCGTACTCGCGGGCGAAGGGGACGCCCTGCGCCACGCACTGGTCGATGATCTCGACGGAGATCTGGGCGAGCCGGTGCACGTTGGACTCGCGGGCGCGGAAGTCGCCGCCCTTGACGGTGTCGTAGAAGAGGCGGTGGACCGAGTCGCCGTCGTTGCGGTAGTTCTTGGCCGCGTTGATGCCGCCCTGGGCGGCGACGGAGTGGGCCCGGCGGGGCGAGTCCTGGAAGCAGAACTGGACGACGTGGTAGCCCTGTTCGGCCAGCGTCGCGCCGGCCGAGCCGCCGGCGAGGCCGGTGCCGACGACGATGACGGTGTGCTTGCGGCGGTTGGCGGGGTTGACCAGCTTGGCCTCGAAGCGGCGGGTGTCCCAGCGCTCCGCGACGGGGCCGGCGGGCGCCTTGGTGTCGGCGACGGGTTCGCCGGTCGTGTAGTGCGTGTAGTCGTTCATGTCAGCTCACCACTCCGGTCATGACGGCGACGGGTACGGAGACGAAGCCCACCGTCAGCACCAGCGCGAGGGCATTGGCGAGGGTTTTCAGGACGCGGTCGCGGCTCGCGCGGCCGGCGCCGAGGGTCTGGGCGGCGCTCCAGAACCCGTGCTGGACGTGGAGTCCGAGGGCGAGCATCGCCACGATGTAGATGACGTTGCCGTACCAGGTGGAGAAGGTGTCGATGACGTTCTGGTACGGGTGGCCGGACTGGAAGCCGCCGGAGTGCACGGTGCCGGTCGTCAGGTCCAGGATGTGCCAGACGATGAACAGCCCCAGGATGACGCCGCCGTAGCGCATGGTGCGGGTGGCGTAGCTCGCGCGCGGCCTCGGGTGGACGTAGCGGCTGGGCCGCGCCCTGAGGTCGCGCCGGCTGAGCTGGTACGCGGAGACCGCGTGCAGCACCACGGCCGCGACGAGCACCACGCGCACGATCCACAGGCCCCACTCCCGGTGCAGGACGGGCTCGCCCATCACCCGCAGCCAGTGTGCGTAGCCGTTGAACTCGACGGACCCGAAGAAGATCTTCAGGTTGCCGATCATGTGGGCGACCAGATAGAGGAGCATGACCAGGCCGCTCACGGCCATGATCGCCTTCTTGCCGACGGTCGAGCCCCACAGCGTGCGCGTCATGGACGACCGTCGGTCCGTCCGGGTTGCCAATGCCATGGACACGACGCTAGGGGCGAAGGGCCCGATCAGTCCAAGACATGGAATGCCTCATCTCCATAGGCGGAACCTATGCAGCGCGGTAGCGTGGGGTTATGCAGTTCCAGCAGCTGACCTATTTCGTGGCCGTCGCCGAGGCCAGGCACTTCACCCGCGCCGCCGAGGAGGTGCACGTCTCGCAGCCCTCGCTCTCCCAGCAGATCAGGGCCCTGGAGAGCGAGTTGGGCGCCGAGCTGTTCAGCCGGGCGCGCGGGAACATCACGCTCACGGACGCGGGCGAGGCTCTGCTGCCGCTCGCCCGGCGCATCCTGGCCGACGCCGACACCGCTCGGCACGAGGTCCAGGAGCTGGCCCAGCTGCGTCGCGGCCGGGTCAGGCTGGGCGCGACGCCCAGCGTGTGCACGGGGCTGCTGCCCGAGGTGCTGCGCGCCTTCCACGACCTGCATCCCGGCATCCAGCTGCTGCTGGAGGAGGGCGGCTCGCACGACCTGGTACGGGAGCTGGCGCGCGGCGCGCTCGACCTGGCCCTGGTGGTGCTGCCGCTGCCGGCCGCCTCCCCGGCGCTGACGACGGTAGAGCTGCTCCAGGAGGACCTGGTGGTCGTCTCGTCGGCGCACCGCCCCCGGCCCGGGCGGGGCGGCCGGGTCCGGATCACGGACCTCCAGGGCGAGCCGATGGTGATGTTCCGGCACGGCTACGACCTGCGGGAACTGACGGTGGCCGCCTGCCGGGCCGAGGGCTTCGAGCCGTCGTTCACGGTGGAGGGCGGCGAGATGGACGCGGTGCTCGGCTTCGTCCGCGCGGGCCTGGGCATCGCGGTGGTCCCGAGCATGGTCGCCACCCGGGCGGGCGTCGGACTGCGGGCGACACCGCTGGCCCGGCCGGGGCTGCGCCGCACGATCGCGCTGGCGCACCGCAGCGACGTGGCTCCGCCGCGCGCGGCCCGCGAACTGCAGCGGGTACTGCTGGCCGGCCGGGCGGACGCGGCGTCCCCGTAGGTCAGGGACGAGGCGCGCCCGCCCGGCTCACACCGCGTCGGCCAGCAGCAGCGAGTGGATGCGGTCCGGGGCGCCCGGGCGCGCGTAGTACCAGCCCTGGGCGGTGTCGCAGCCCAGCTCCCGCAGCTGCTCGGCCTGGGCGCCGGTCTCCACGCCCTCCACCGTCACGGCCAGGTCGAGGCTGTGCGCGAGCGACACGATCCCCTCGACGATCTTCAGGTCGACCGGGTCCGCCGGATGGTGCTGCATCCCCTGGGTGAAGGAGCGGTCCAGCTTCAGCACGCTCACCGGGAGCCGCCGCAGGTTCGCGAGGTTGGAGTACCCGGTGCCGAAGTCGTCCAGCGCGATGTCGACGCCCATCTCGGCCAGCTGGCGCAGCGGCTTCAGCAGGTCCTCGTCGGCCCCGATGAGCGCCGACTCGGTGACCTCCAGGCACAGCGCGCCCGCTTCGAGCCCTGACCGTTCCAGGACGTCGATGGTCTCCGCGACCAGCTGCGGGTGGTGCAGCTGGGCCGGCGAGAGGTTGACGTTGATGCGCAGCGGGCCGCCGTCGGTGTGCCGCTCCTGCCAGAAGTTGGCCTGGCGGACCGACTCCTCCAGCACCCAGCGGCCGAGCGGCACGATCAGCCCGGTGTGCTCGGCCAGCGCGATGAACCGGTCGGGCCCCAGCACCCCGTGCTGCGGGTGGCACCAGCGCACCAGCGCCTCCGCGCCGTGCACCGTACCGTCGCCGAGGTGCACCAGCGGCTGGTACTCGATGAAGAACTCGCCGCGTTCCAGGGCGGCCGGCAGGGCCGTGGTCAGGCCGTGCCGGGTGATGGCGCGGGCGTCCGCCTCCGCGTCGGCCAGCTCGAAGCGGTTGCCGCCGGCCGACTTGGCCCGGTACATGGTGATGTCGGCGCTGCGCAGCACTTCGGCGGCGCTGCGTTCCCCGGCGGGCCCCTCGACGACGCCGATCGATCCGCGGACGGTCAGCTCGCGCCCGTCGAGCCGGATCGGGGTGGCGAGCACGCTGAGGATGCGGCAGGCGAGTTCGTCCACCTCGGCCGCCGTGTCGAAGCCCGTGGTCAGCGCCACGAACTCGTCGCCGCCGAGCCTGGCCACCATCTCGCCGGGGGCCGTGGCGCAGCTCTGCAGCCGGTCCGCGACCTCGACCAGCAGCCGGTCGCCCGCGGCGTGGCCGAGGCTGTCGTTGATCGCCTTGAAGCCGTCCAGATCCAGGTAGCAGAGCCCGAAGCGGCTGTTGCCGCCCGCTGAGAGCGCTTTCTCCAAACGCTCGAAAAAGAGCGTCCTGTTGGGCAGACCGGTGAGCGCATCGTGGGTGGCCTCGTAGCGCAGCCGCAGGTTGAGCAGCCTGCGCTCGGTGGTGTCCTCCAGCAGTGCCAGCTGGTATTCGGGCCGGCCCTCCGAGTCGCGCAGCAAGGAAACCGTCAGATTGGTCCACAGGACGGTGCCGTCGTTGCGGTAGTACGGCTTCTCGACCCGGTAGTGCTCGCGTTCGCCGCGTACCAGCTCGTTGTAGTACTTCCAGACCTGCGGGGAGTCCTCGGGGTGGACCCACTCGTTGACGCGGTGGCTGAGGACGTGGTTCTCCAGGCCGCCGAACATCCGGGTGAGGGTGTCGTTGACCTCCAGCACATTGCCGTCGAGGTCGGCGATCCCGATCCCGATGGCCGCGTCCTTGAAGACGGCCCTGAAGCGGGCCTCGGTGGCGTGCAGGGCCTGTTCGGCGTCGGAGCGGGCGGTGAGCGCCGAGCGGGCGATGGCCTCCTGCTCGGCCAGCGTCCGCTCGCGCAGGGCCTGGGTGAAGCCGGCCGCCACCGCGTGCTGGGTGCGGGCGCAGCGCGAGCGGCTGTCCTCGGTGGTCAGGGCCGCCGGCCCGTTGCCGCCGCAGTACAGCACCAGGTAGGAGTCGATGACGCCGAGCGTGGCGCTGAGGGCGTCCGGGTCCGTGCAGTGTGCCGCGACGAGCGCGCCGCCCACCTGGTTCGCCGCGGCCGCGTCGAACGGGCGGGCGTGCAGGGTGTCGCTGAGCGTGCGTGCCAGCGGCAGCAGATGCTGCTCGAATTCCGGCCGGGTCATGGAGGTGGCCGTGGACGGGAAGATGGCCCGGCTCCAGATGGTGGCGAACCTCCGGAGCCGGTCCTCGGGGCCGTCGGGTTCCGCGTCCGGGGCTCCGGACGACTGGGCGGGAATACTCACGCCTTGCGTCCCACTCCCGCGATGCCCGAGAAGGCGTATGGGTCCTCGTTCTCGGGCGCGGTGGGGCTGTCGGGGCGCCATTCCGGCATCGCGACGAGGCCGGGCTCGACCAGTTCGTAGCCGGCGAAGAAGCGGCTGATCTCCTCGCGCGTGCGCATGACCAGCGGGTTGCGGATGTTCTTGTAGACCCCGACCGTGCCGCCGGCCTCGTCACGTGTCAGCGGAATGCCTTCGTAGGCGGCGTGGGTGACGACGAGGAGGCTGCCGGGGGCGAGCATGTCGCGGAGTGCGGCGACGGCGGACTGCGGGTCGTCGGAGTCCTCGACGAAGTGGAGTACGGCCACGAGCAGCAGCGCCACCGGGCGGTCGAAGTCGAGCAGTCCGGCGACTTCGGGGTTCTCCCGTATCTCGGCCGGCCGGCGCAGGTCGGCGGCGGCGATCACCGCGCCGCCGTTGCCCTCCAGGACGGCCTGGCTGTGCGCGACGGCGACCGGGTCGTGGTCGACGTAGGCCACCTTGGCGTCGGGGTCGATCCCCTGGGCGACCTCGTGGACATTGCCGAAGGTGGGTATCCCGGAACCGATGTCGAGGAACTGGTTGATGCCCTCACCCAGCGCGTAGCGCACCGCGCGGCGCATGAATGCCCGGTTCGCCTGCATGGCCTTGGGAAGTCCCGGCATGAACTCCATGGCCTTGCGGGCCGCTTCCCGGTCCACCTCGAAATTGTGCGATCCGCCCAGATAGAAGTCATACATTCGGGACACGCTCGGCACCGAAATGTCAATGCCTTGCGGTGCCCAGGCGGGACGCTCCATCGATGTCTCCAACAAGTCGCCACGGCGATCCGGCCATGTTCATGGTCAGTGTTGACCAGAGGCTACTGATCGACCGCCAAGAGAGCGAGCGGAAACGGAAATTAGCCGTCCGTTATTGGTCACACTCCCGTGGCATGTGCAACCGCCCCGTCGCTGCCTGTCACATTCGGTGAACGGGAAGGGCCAAATAGTTCACTCCCGGACTACTTTGACGCTCCGGCGAAATCGGACCCGTCCGCGACCGGGCCTCATGTGCAGCCGAGTCCATGGCCGTTGGTGCCTCCGGGCCCGCTGCCCCGGAAGGCGGAACGGAGGTCGCGGCAACCGGTTGTCCGCCTCTCCCGCTCCTCTCGGCCGTTCGGCGTGACGAATGCCCACGGCCGGTGACACCGCCTTTGATGTCATTGCCGGCGAGAGGGTCGACAATCGGCCATTTCCAGAGACAGGCGCCGACGCGCACCCGCTCCTTTTCGTGGCGACCGTGGACCTGCGCACCGCCCATCCCCTTCGGCAAGCGGCTCCGGGACGACTTCCCGGGCCGCAAACCTTCCGCACCTCAGGTCCCCTCCATCAGGGGAATCCCGGAGAGGTCCGGCGTGCCGCCGCGCGGCCCGGAACATGCTCCCCGTCGTGTACGGATCACTCATCTGGCGGATGGCCGCCGCGGTCGCGCTCACCTGGCAGCTGACCGCCCCCACCCCGGCGATCGCCGACAGCTGCGCGTACGCCTCCATCGGGGACGACGGCGGCGGCTCGGCCGTGGCCGTCAGCGGTGACGGCAGCTGTTACGCGGGGCCGGAGCCCGAGCCCACTCCGACGCCCACGCCGAAACCCGCACCACCGCCGCCTCCCCCGACGCCGTCTCCGCCGCCCCCGCCGCCTCCTGCGCTACCCGAGCCGGAGCCCGAACCCGCGCCACCTCCGCCGCCCCCGCCTCCACCGCCCGCCCCGGCGCCCCGGCCCGCCCCTTCGCGCTCGCCGTCGCCCGCACCGTCCGTGCGGCCTTCGTCCCCCGCGCCGGTGGCGCTTCCCTCCTATCGCCGCCCCGTGCGGAAGGCACCGGAGCGCCACACCTCCCTGGTCACGCTCACCTTGATGATCACGGCCCCCGCGGTGTTCGCCGTCGCCGTGCTGCGGCCCCGTTCCCGATGATCCCCGGAGACACCCATGTCGGAATGGCTCGTCCTCACACTCGCCCTGGTCGCGGCCACCGCCGTCGTCCTGACCATCGCCGTCCTCAACAACCGCAGGCTCCCCGCGGACGACGACCCGTCCGAAACCCCCGATGTCATCGAGTACATGACGATGATGATCGGCGTGGTCTACGCGATCGTGCTGGGCCTCGCCATCGCGGGTGTCTGGGAGGGCCGGAGCGCCGCGCAGGAGTACGTACGCCAGGAGGCACAGGCCCTGCACGAGGTCAGCGCGCGCTCGTCCGTCTATCCGCAGGAGGTGCGCACCCGCATCCGGGCCGATGTCGACGCCTACGTCAGCTATGTGGTGCACGACGAGTGGCGGACCATGGCCAAGCAGGGGGCGCTCAGCGACCACGGGACCGAACTGCTGAACCGGGTACGCGCCGACGTGACCGACTACCGGCCGAAGACCGACCACGAGGGGGAGGCCTACCAGCCCCTGGTCGACCAGGTGGCCGCCGCCGACGACGCCCGCAGCGCACGGGGGCAGAGCGCCCGCGCGACCATGCCGGGTGTCGTGTGGTTCGGGCTGATCATCGGGGCCCTGGTGACCGTGGGGCTGATCTTCACGCTGCAGATCCGGCGGACGTTCCGTGAACTCCTGCTGGCGGGCCTCTTCAGTGTGCTGATCGCCTTCCTCCTTTTCCTGATCTGGGACTTCGACTCACCGTTCGGGAGGGGATTCTCGGCCACCGCCGCACCCTTCCTCGACCTGTTCCCCGGGGCGGCGGGCGGATAGCGGAACCCTCCCCCGGGCCGGTCCGCCGCCCGGGGGACAGCGGTGCCCCATTCGCCGGACCCCGATCGCGGGCGAAATGCACCACTTCTAGCGTGGGCCGCATTCGAGGTGCATTTCTGACGTTTTGTGGAAATCCGTTCCGCAGCTGCTCCTCGGGGACCCGGAGGATTCACCATGCGCGCAATACGTGTCGCTCCCGTCGCCCTGCTCGGCGCCGCGGCGCTCGCCCTGACCGCCCCGGCCGTCAGCGCGTACGCCACGACGGCGGGCGGGCCGTCGGGCGGCGGGAGCGGATACACCGTCACGCCGTCGGTGATCGCGCCGGGCGGCAAGGTCACCCTGGCGGCCAGGGGGTGCTCGACCACGGCCACGGCGTCCTCGGGGGTGTTCGACACCGTCACCATCCCGATGAACGGCAGCACCCCGGCCACGGTCGACTGGGACGCCAAGCCCGGCGCCGCCTACGAGGTGACGTTCATCTGCAACACCTCGCCCAGCTCCACGGCCAAGGTGAATCTCACGATCAGCGCGGCCACGAGCGCGCCCACCACGAGTTCGACCAGAACCGCGGCGGCCTCGGCCTCACCGGCCGGTGTGCAGGGCGGGCTCGGCGGCAGCATCGACAGCGTGAACTCCGGTGAGATCGTGGCCGGCACCGCGCTGGCCGTGGCCGCCGCGGCCGGTGTCGTGTTCTTCGTGCGGCGACGCAGGGAGAGCCGCTCGCACTGACCGGTGCGGAAGGTGTGGAACAAGAGTCGCCCCGGGTCCTGTCACAGGACTCGGGGCGACTTCGGTATCGGTCCGGCGGGAGCGTCCCTGCGGTCAGGCCGCCCCATGGCCCGTCCTGCGGCGGCGCATGATGTACACGCCTCCACCGAGAGCCGCCGAGGCGACCAGGCCCGCACCGACACCCATCTCCGCGGGAGTCGCGGCCATCGAGCCACCGAGGCCGCCCTGCGCACCCCGGCTGTCGAGCACGGTGAAGCGGTGGCCGGCCGTCCGGTCGGTGCCGTCGCACCGCACGGTCAGGTTGTACGAGCCGGGCGTCGCGTCGTTGAGGATGCGGACCCGGGCGTGGCCGACCCGGCCGGCCGAGAGCCGCGTGGTGCGGAACGCGTTGGACGAGACGCTGCCGCCCCGGCCGCAGCCCTCGGCGCTGACCTGCATGGCCGCGCCCTGGTGCACGCGCTCGGGGTCGACGGTCACGTTGTTCGGGCCGTTGTTGCGCCCGTTGCCGTTGTTGTGCCCGTTGTTGTTGCCGTTCCCGTTGCCGTTGTTGTTGCCGTTGTTCCAGCTGTCCTGGTCGTTCCAGTCGTTCTGGTTGTTCTGGTTGTTGCCGTTGTTCTGGTTGTTCCCGACGTCTCCACCGGCGGCCGCCATCGGGGCGCCGAGCCCGAGAGCGGCGACGGCGGTCGCGGCGACAACGAGAGCGCGTGTAGCACGCATCGTTCGAACCTCCACCGGGAAGCGCCCCGGGGCTGGGTGCACCGGGATGGATCGACGAGAACGCCTCCCATGACGAACCCTCACCAGATCCCTGATCCCCCGCATGTCGGCGCTGCTCCACACCGGTGATCCGACACGCCGTCCCGGTGCGCCCCGAGCTGATGGATGCGCAGGTCACAGGGCGTCAGAACTTTTATCCGTGCGCTACTCCGATAAGCATCCGAGTGTGTCGCCGCCACCCGTTCGCCCTTCTCTGATCGCCGCCCGGCCGTACCGCGCCTAGCGTTCTGCTCGTCGCGACGAAGGGAGAACCATGGGCCGGGACAATTGGCGACCCGAACGGGTCAGACACTCGCCCTGGGGCGCGCTCGCCCTGGCGATGCTCACCGGTCTGGCACTGATGCGCAACGGTGCCGACCTCTCCCCCGGCCCGCCGCAGCCGGTGGCCGCCGCCTCGGTGGGCCACCAGAAGAACGCCCCCGCCGCCCCGGTGCCGGGCCCGGCCGTGAAGCCCCTCGCGTACGCGCCCGTCGCCCGCGTCGCCATCCCGGCCATCCAGGTCGACGCACCGGTCATCGATGTGAACCTCGACCCGGACGGTTGGATCGGGACCCCGCCGCCGGAGGACCCCAACCTGGCGGGCTGGTACCAGAACGGCATCGCCCCCGGGCAGCTCGGCACCTCGGTCGTCGTCGGCCACGTCGACAACAAGGCGGGGCCCGCCGTCTTCTACAGCCTCGGCTCGCTGAAGAAGGGCGACCGCATCGAGGTCGACCGCAGCGACGACCGGGTGGCGGTCTTCGAGGTGTACGGCGTCGAGGTCTTCGCCAAGGACGACTTCCCCGGCGCCCGTGTCTACGGCGACACCGGGCAGGCGGAGCTGCGGGTCATCACCTGCGGCGGCGGATACACCAAGGCCAACGGCTACGACGGTAACGTCGTGGTCTTCGCCCGCCTGGTGGAGACCCGCTGAACCCGTCCCTCAACGGCGTCGCGGCACCGTGAGCCGGTATCCGTCGGCCAGCAGCTCCGGCAGGTACCGGCGCAGCGCCGCCACGCTCTGCGAGCGGTTGCCGCCCGCGTCGTGGGAGAGCACCACGACCCCGGGGCCCGCCCCCTCCGTCACCCGGCGGACGATGCTGTCGGTGCCGGGCACGGTCCAGTCGAGGGTGTCCACGGTCCAGGCCATCGGTTCCATGCCCATCGCGGCGCCGATCTCGAAGGAGCTGCGGTTCCAGGCACCGTAGGGTGCCCGGTACCAGAGCGGCGCGGCGCCGGTGATCTTCTCGATCACGTCGCTGGTACGGCCCAGCTCGTCGGTGGTGCCCGCCCGGGAGAGCTTGGTGACCAGGGGGTGCGTCCACGAGTGGTTCCCCACGGTGTGCCCCTCGTCGGCGATCCGGCGGACGAGGTCGCGGTTGTCGTTCGCCATCTCGCCGCAGAGGAAGAACATCGCCCGGATGTCGTGCTCGCGCAGCGTGTCCAGGATGTGCGGGGTGTAGAGGGGATCGGGGCCGTCGTCGAAGGTGAGCACCATGGCGTGGCCGATGTCGGTCAGCTTCTCGAACGGCCGGGTGCGTACCGGCGGCGCCGCGGGGCGGTAGCGGGGCGGTGTGTGGCCCGTCATGGGCCGCAGTTTATAGGCGAGCGGTCCGGTGCGGAGGGTGGCGGCCTGCGATCCCGCCGCCCCCGCGGCCTTCGGCTCGGGGCGCGGTGGGGAGCCGACGGGGTCCGCGGCGACGAGGCGTACGGCGGTGGCGGCGCCCAGGCCGGCGGCCAGCCGCAGGAGCGTTCTGCGCAGGGGCAGCCTGTGATCACTCTTCATGCCCCACTGCTCGCACGCCCACTCCGCCGCCGACCTCAGCGACACCGCTCGCCGGGGGTTTTGCACCCGGATGGAGGGAGTGCGTCCGCGCAGGTGGCGGCGGGAGCACGGCCTCCGGGAGGCCGGGCGGGGAGTGCCGGACCGAGCCGATAGCCTCACTGCCGTGACAGATCAGCAGCCCCACCAGTTCGAACGTGGCACAGACGGACCGAAGGTGATCGTCGCGGGCATCGACGGTTCCGACTCCTCGATGCGTGCGGCGGCCTATGCCGCCGGGCTCGCCCGTCGCCAGAGGGCCAAGCTGGCTCTGGTGTACGTCCAGCCCGTGCTGCCCGCGGGTGCCGCGCTCGGGGCTCCGATCGGCGATGCGACGGGGGAGGTCGCCGAGGGTCTGGTGAGCGAGATCCGGGCGGCTACGGAGCGGCTGAAGGACATATGGGATGTGCGCTGGGAGTTCCACACGTTCCGCGGTGACCCGTACAACGGTCTGGTGACGGCCGCCGACGAACTCAAGGCGGACGCCGTCGTGGTGGGCGCGTCGGAGTCGGCGGGGCACCGCTTCATCGGTTCGGTGGCCGTCCGTCTGGTGAAGGCGGGCCGCTGGCCGGTGACCGTGGTCCCGTAGGACCCCGCTCGGGGCGCCGCCCGACCGTTCACCGCACCATTCGCCGCTCGGTGCGACCGCTCGTCGCACGGGGTGGCGTTTGTCCTGTCCCTCGTGGCCTGAATGCGCTCGTATACGCCAGTCAGCAGCGAGGCGGCAGGGCCTTGGCGGGAAAGGGCGTTCACCATGACCACGACGACGACCGATGAGCGGGCCCTCGCGCAGCTCCAGCGTGAACACGGACCCGCCCTGTTCCACTTTCTGCTCGGTCTGACGTTCGGCGATCGGCAGCGGGCCGAGGACCTGCTCCAGGAGACGCTGGTGCGGGCCTGGCAGCACCCGGAGGCCTTCGACGGCCCGTACGAGTCGATGCGGCCCTGGCTGTTCACCGTCGGGCGCCGGCTGGCGATCGACGCCCGCCGCTCGCGGCTGGCCCGGCCCGCCGAGGTCAGCGATGTGGTCCTGGAGTGCGCCCCGGCCGGAACCGACACCGCGGAGTCCGCGGTCGCCGCGCTCGACGTGCGCGAAGCCGTACGCGCCCTGAGCCCGGAACACCGGTCGGTGCTCGTACAGATCTACTTCCGCGGGCTGAGCGTGGGCGAGACCGCGCGGGTGCTCGGAATACCGGCGGGCACGGTCAAGTCCCGTTCGTACTACGCGCTGCGGCTGCTTTCCCGCAATCTGCCCGGCTACTCCAGCAGATCCTTCTCGCGCAGCAGCGCCAGCAGCTCCGCCGCCTCCGCGACCGCCGCGTAGTCGGCGGCGCATCGGCCGCAGGAGCGCAGGTGGCGGGCGACCGTGCGGGCCTCCGTGTCGGGCAGCGCGTCCAGGACGTAGGCGCCGAGCAACTGCCGCATGTGCGGCCCCTCCCCGGGGTCGGCGGTCATCGCAACCTCATGTCTGTGACGGATCGGGTCCGGCGAATCCTGTCCTTCTGGCCACGCGGGGCACGCTCCCCCGGTTCAATGCTGCGTGGGGAACCGGCCGGGGGGCCGCCGGTCGCACGGTCCCCGCACCCGGTGCCGAGAAAAGGGAATGGGGCGATTCGGGATGCGCCCGGAGCGTCATGAGGGGTCCGGCGGGGACGAGCTGCCGGTCCCGATGGCCTGGATGTACGCGGAGTACCTCGCCGACGAGCTGCTGCGGACCGGTGATCTGATGGAGCCTGCGACGCTGGAGTACCGGGCGGGGCGCGACGCGCTGGCGCTGACCATCTTCCTCCTGGACAGTGCGGTGGCCGAGGCCCTGCCGGCGACGCGGGTGGACGAGCTGCGCCTGCTCACCGCGTACGGGACGCCGTGGCGCCGGTGGGTGTGCGAACGGCTCCGCGTCCCCGCGCCGGGCTGCACGGACGCCGATCTGGCGCTGGCCCGGGCGGCCTGGCGGTGGCTGGAGGAGACCGAGCTGCTGGCGGCCGACCTGGAGGCCATCGGCCCGCTGCCCTGGGAGCGGGACGGCGGTGAGGACCCGGGCGGCGAGGAGGCCGCGCAGGTGTGGACCCCGGCGTGGCAGCTGGGCCTGCCGCTGGGGCATCTGGCGGTCCACCTGTACTGACGGGCCGGACCGGGCCGGCCGGTCAGGAACCGTGCACCCCGGCACGGTACTTCGGCAACCGTACGGTGATCCGCATCCCGGCACCGATGCCCGTCTCGATGACGAGGCCGTAGTCGTCCCCGTACACCTGGCGCAGCCGTTCGTCCACGTTGAGCAGGCCGATGCCGGTGGAGTTGCCGCCCTCGCCGCGCAGGATGTGGCGCAGCCGCTGGGGGTCCATGCCGGTGCCGTCGTCCTCGATGACGACCTCGGCCTCGGAGCCGGCGTCCAGGGCGCTGATGGTGATGCGGCTGGAGGTGACGGCGCCTTCGAGGCCGTGTTTGACGGCGTTCTCGACGAGCGGCTGGAGGCAGAGGAAGGGCAGGGCGACGGGCAGCACCTCGGGGGCGACCTGGAGGGTGACGGAGAGCCGTTCACCGAAGCGGGCCCGGACCAGGGCGAGGTACTGGTCGATGGAGTGCAGCTCGTCGGCGAGGGTGGTGAAGTCGCCGTGGCTGCGGAAGGAGTAGCGGGTGAAGTCCGCGAACTCCAGGAGCAGTTCGCGCGCCTTCTCGGGGTCGGTGCGGACGAAGGAGGCGATGGCGGCCAGTGAGTTGAAGATGAAGTGCGGGGAGATCTGCGCGCGCAGGGCCCTGATCTCGGCCTCGATGAGCTGGGTGCGCGAGCGGTCGAGTTCGGCGAGTTCCAGCTGGACGCAGACCCAGCGGGCGACCTCGCCGGCCGCCCGGGCCAGGACGGCGGACTCGCGCGGGGCGTAGGCGACGAGGCTGCCGAGCACCCGGTGGTCGACGGTGAGGGGCACGGCGACGGCCCATTTCAGCGGGCAGTCCAGGTCGTCGCAGTCGCTGCGGAAGGCGGTGTCGCGGCCGGTTTCCAGGACGCCGGCGACCTGTTCCATGACGTGCCGGCCGTGGTGGTCGCCCTCGCCGTCCCAGACCAGGACCCCGTCGCGGTCGGTGAGGCACAGGGCGTCCGTGCCGAGCAGGGAGCGCAGCCTGCGGGCGGACCTGCGGGCGCTGTCCTCGGTGAGCCCGGCGCGCAGCGGGGGCGCGGCCAGGGACGCGGTGTGCAGCGTCTCGAAGGTGGCGTGCTCCACGGGCGTGCCCACGTCGCTGGTGCGTACGGGTCTGGCGGTGCGCCGGCCGAGCAGGAGGCCGCCGCCGAGCAGGAGCAGGGCGAGCAGGACGACGACGGCGTATCCGGCCCCGGTCACCGGTGCCTCCCGGATGTGAGGGCTTCGGGCAGGTGGAAGCGGGTCATGGCGGCGTTGGTGCCGGGGGGTATCCGGCCGGGGGTGGCGAGCGAGACCAGGATCATGGCGAGGAAGCCGACGGGCACGGACCAGACGGCGGGCCAGGCGAGCAGGGCGTGCGGCCAGCCGGGCGGGCGGACCGCGCCGCTGACCGTGATGGCGACGGACAGCAGCGCGGAGCCGCCGCCCAGCAGGAGGCCCGCGACGGCGCCGGGCGGGGTGAGCCGGCGCCACCAGATGCCGAGGACCAGGAGCGGGCAGAAGGAGGACGCGGAGACGGCGAAGGCCATGCCCACGGAGTCGGCGACGGGGACCCGGCTGACCATCAGCGAGCCGGCCAGCGGGAGGGAGATGGCGAGGACGGTGGCCAGCCGGAAGTGCCGTACCCCGCGCGAGGGCAGCACGTCCTGGGTGATGACCCCGGCGACGGCCATGGTCAGTCCGGACGCGGTGGACAGGAACGCGGCGAACGCGCCGCCGGCGACGAGCGCGCCGAGCAGGTCGCCGCCGAGCCCGCCGATGACCCGGCCGGGCAGCAGCAGCACGGCGGCGTCCGCGTCGCCGCCGTGGATGAGTTCGGGGGCGTAGAGGCGGCCGAGTGCTCCGTAGACGGGCGGCAGGAGGTAGAACACGCCGATCAGGGCGAGGACTGCGACGGTGGTGCGGCGGGCGTCGCGGCCGTTGGGGCTGGTGTAGAAGCGGACGACGACGTGCGGCAGGCCCATCGTGCCGAGGAAGGTGGCGACGATGAGGCCGTAGGTCGCGTAGAGCGGGTGGTCGGCGCGGAAGGCGGAGAGCTGTTCGTCGAAGGTGATGCGGGGCTGTCCGTCGCCCTGCCAGGCCAGCACCAGGAAGATCGCCGGGACGAGGAGGGCGGTCAGTTTCAGCCAGTACTGGAAGACCTGTACGAAGGTGATGGAGCGCATGCCGCCGGCCGCGACGGCGAGGACGACCACGGCGGCCACCAGTACGTCGCCGAGCCAGCCGGGCGCCCCGGTGAGGATCTTGAGGGTGAGTCCGGCGCCCTGGAGCTGGGGGACGAGGTAGAGCCAGCCGGCGCCGACGACGAGGACGCTGACGATCCTGCGCACCTGCCGCGACTCCAGGCGTCCTTCGGCGAAGTCGGGCAGGGTGTACGCCCCCGAGCGGCGCAGCGGCGCGGCGACGAAGACCAGCAGCACCAGATACCCGGCGGTGTAGCCGACCGGGTACCAGAGCATGTCGGGCCCGTGGACGAGTACGAGTCCGGCGATGCCGAGGAAGGAGGCGGCGGAGAGGTATTCGCCGCTGATCGCGGCGGCGTTCAGCCGGGGGCGCACGGTGCGCGAGGCGACGTAGAAGTCGGAGGTCGTGCGGGAGATCCGCAGCCCGAATCCGCCGACGAGGACGGTGGCCAGGACGACGACGGCGACGGCCGCCACCGCGTACGTGCGGCTCACGGGGCGGGGCGGCCTTCCACGAGCCGGGCGAAGTCGCTCTCGTTGCGCTCGGCTCGGCGCACGTACCACCAGGCGAGCAGGGTGAGCGGCGGGTAGGCGGCGAAGCCGAGGACGGCCCAGACGACCGCGGAGCTGTGCAGGGCCTCGAAGACGAGGGGCAGGGTGCCGACGACGACGGCGAGCACGGCGAAGGCGGTGAGCCCCGCCCGCAACTGCCCGCGCATCAGCGAGCGGACGTACGCGCCGCCGAGTGCGGTCTGCTCGTCGATCTCCGACTGGGTGCGGTAGCGCGGCAGCGGGCGCACCCGCCGGGGCTCCCCCGTCACCACTTCGCGCCGGGGTGTGGACTCTGCGGACATGGGGCCGGAGTGTACGCAGCCCCCGGCCTCGCTGGGAAGGGGTTTCGGGCCGGGTAGGCGCTGGTCAGCGGCCGGTCCGGCGCATCAGCAGATCGCGCAGCGCGCGGGTGTGGCGGCGGCTGACGGCGAGCTCGGCGGTGCCGATGCGCACGCTCATGCTTCCGGCGTCCAGGCGCAGTTCGTCGATCCGGCCGAGCGCCACGAGGTGGCGGCGGTGGATGCGGACGAATCCGCGGGTGCGCCAGCGCTCCTCCAGGGTGGTGAGGGGGACGCGCACGAGGTGGCTGCCGGTGGCGGTGTGCAGCCGGGCGTAGTCGCCCTGGGCCTCGGCGTAGGCGATGTCGTCGATCGGGATGAAGCGGATGACGCCGCCCAGTTCGACGGGGATCTGGTCGTGGGCGGTGTCGTGGACGGGTGCGGAGCGGTCGCCGACCTGCTCGGCGACGCGGCGCACGGCCTCGGCGAGGCGTTCGCGGCGCACGGGTTTGAGGACGTAGTCGACGGCCTTGAGGTCGAAGGCGTGTACGGCGAAGCCCTCGTGGGCGGTGACGAAGACGATGAGCGGGGGCGCGGCGAAGCCGGCCAGCAGCTGGGCGACGTCGAGCCCGGTCAGGCCGGCCATGTGGATGTCGAGGAAGACGACGTCGATGGCGGACGGGTCGTCGGGCCCGGCGTCGACGGCGCTGCCGATGCGGCGCAGCGCTTCGGTGGCCCCGGTGGCTCCTTCGGCGCTGCGGATGCGGGGGTCGGCGCGCAGGAGGTAGAGGAGTTCCTCCAGTGCGGGTTCTTCGTCGTCGACGGCGAGTACGCGGAGCATGAGGCCGGAGTGTAGGGCCTGCTTCTGACGTGTGGGCGCCGCTACTTGAGCAGCTTGGAGAGGCGGCGGTCCGCGAGTGGTTTGCCGCCGGTCTGGCAGGTCGGGCAGTACTGGAGCGAGGAGTCGCTGAAGGACACCTCGCGGATGGTGTCCCCGCAGACCGGGCAGGCCTGGCCGGTGCGTCCGTGGACGCGCATCGCGCTCTTCTTCTCGGCCTTGAGGCGGCCCGCCTCCACCCCGCCGGAGCGGGTGACGGCGTCCTCCAGCGTGGTGCGCAGGGCCGTGTACAGCCGGGTGATCTCCTCGTCGGTGAGATTGGCGGTGAGCTTGAACGGCGACATCTTCGCGACGTGCAGGATCTCGTCGCTGTAGGCGTTGCCGATGCCGGCGATGAGCGACTGGTCGCGCAGGGCGCCCTTGATCTGGCGGCGTTCCCCGTCGAGCAGTGCGGCGAACGCGTCCCGGTCGAAGGAGGGGGCGAGCGGGTCGGGCCCGAGCCGGGCGATCCCGGGCACCTCGGCCGGGTCGCGCACGAGGTGGACGGCGAGGCGTTTGGTGGTGCCGGCCTCGGTCAGGTCGAAGCCGTCGCCCGTGGTGAGGACGGTACGCAGCGCGAGGGGGCCCTTGCCGGGGCGGGGCGGGGCGTCGGGGAAGCCGTCCTTCCAGCGGAGCCAGCCGGCCCGGGCGAGGTGGGTGATCAGGTGCAGCGGTCCGACGCCGATGTCGAGGAACTTGCCGTGCCGGCTCACGTCCGTGACCGTCCCGCCGTGCAGGGCGGTGAGGGGCGGGTCGTACGTCTTCAGGACGCTGATGGCGAGCGGCAGGACGCGGTCGATCTCCTTGCCGACCAGGTGGTCGTCGAGGAAGAGCCGCAGGGCTTCGACTTCCGGCAGTTCGGGCATGGTTCCAGCCTGCCGCAGCCGCGCCCGGGGCGCCTACCGGAGGCCGTACACCCGTTCGGCTGTGGTGGCGAGTACGGCCTCCCGCTCCTCGTCGCCCAGGCCCTCGATCAGGGTGCGAGCGGTGTCCAGGACCTCGGTGTACGTCGCCGCGAGCCGGCAGACCGGCCAGTCGGAGCCGAACATGAGGCGGGCGGGCCCGAAGGCGTCGATGACGGTCTCGGCGTACGGGCGCAGGTCCGCCACGCTCCAGGTGCGCGGGTCCGCCTCGGTGACCAGCCCGGAGAGTTTGCAGACGGTGTTGGGGAGGGCGGCGAGCGCCCTCAGGTCGCCGGCCCAGGGGTGCGAGCGTCCTGCGGCGATGGGCGGTTTGCCGGCGTGGTCGAGTACGAGGACGAGTCCGGGCAGCAGGGCGGCCGCGCGGGTGGCGGCGGGCAGCTGGTGCGGGAGGACCACCAGGTCGTAGACGAGCCCGGCATCGGCCACCGCGGCCAGGCCGCGCAGCACGTCGGGCCGCAGCAGCCAGTCGGGGTCGGGTTCGCCCTGGACCTGGTGGCGCAGGCCGACTAGCCGGTCGCCGCCGGGGAGTTCGCGCAGGGCGGCCAGGGTGTCGGCGATGTCCGGGGCGGTGAGGTCGCTCCAGCCGACGACGCCGGCGACCAGCTCGCTGCCGTCGGCGAGCGCCAGGAATTCGGGGGTCTCCTCGGCCACGGTGACGGTCTGGACCAGCACGGTCGCCCGCACCCCGGCCGCGCGCGCCTCGGGCTCCAGGTCGGCGAGGGTGAAGTCGCGGCGCAGGGGCGCCAGCTCCTCGTCGGTGATCCAGTCCTGGTCGCGCACCGAGAGGTCCCACACATGGTGGTGGGCGTCGACGACACCTGGCCGGGCGGTCATCTCACAGTTCCCAGACGACGGGGAGCCCGGCTTCGGCGCCGTCGGTCGAGTAGTCGTGCGCGACGTCCAGGAGTTCGTCCATCCTGGCCTGCCAGGCGACGTTGACGGGCAGGTGCTCCAGCTCGGCGAGGAGGCGGGCGTAGTCGTCGCACTCGATGAGGTGGAACAGGTCGGTGCCGCTGCGCCAGATCGTCCAGGAGCCGGCGCCCGCGGCCCGGATCGCGCGGGTCAGCTCGGGCGGGACCTCGCGGTGCGCGGCCTCGTACGCGGTGATGCGGTCGGCGCGGACCTTGGTGTGCAGGGCTATACGCATGTCAGTGTCCGTTCCCGGGCAGCAGGCCCTGGTCGCGCAGGTCGTCCCAGAGGGCGTCGGGGATCTCCCGGCTCAGCTGCGCGGCGGCGTCGCGCACCTCGTCCGGGGAGCGGGTGCCGACGAGGATGCCGGCGACGGCCGGGTGGGTGAGCGGGTAGTGCAGGGCGGCGGCACGCAGCGGCACGCCGTGGGCCTCGGTGACGCCCTTCAGGTGCAGGGCCCGGTCCAGCAGGTTCAGCGGGGCGGTGGCGTAGTCGTAGGTCGCGCCGGGGCGCGGGTCGGCGAGGAGCCCGGAGTTGAAGACCCCGCCGACGACGACGCTGCGGCCGCGTGCGGCGGCGGCCGGCAGCAGGTCCGTCAGCGCCGACTGGTCGAGGAGGGTGTGGCGGCCCGCGCACAGGACCACGTCGACGTCGGTGTCGAGGACGAAGCGGGTGAGCATCGCGGTTTGGTTCATGCCGGCGCCGATCGCCCCGACGACCCCTTCGGCGCGCAGCCTCTCCAGTTCCGGGTACGCCTCGTGGAAGGCGGCTTCCGCGTGGTCGTCGGGGTCGTGGAGGTAGGCGATGTCGATGCGGTCGAGGCCGAGGCGCTCCAGGCTGTCCTCGATGCTGCGGCGGACCCCGGCGGCGCTGAAGTCCCAGCGGCGGCGGTGCGTGGCGCGTACGGCGAAGCCCTCGGAGAGCCCTTCGGCGGCGGCGGTCTCCGCGGCGGAGAGCGGGTCGAGCACCCGGCCGACCTTGGTGGAGAGCGTGTAGGCGTCCCGTGGGCGGTGCCGCAGGGCTTCGCCCAGGCGCCGTTCGGAGAGGCCGAGCCCGTAGTGCGGGGCGGTGTCGAAGTAGCGGATGCCGGCCTCCCAGGCGGCGTCGACGGTCGCCGCGGCCCGCTCCGGCTCCACCGCGCTGTAGAGGTTGCCGATGGCGGCCGCACCGAAGGAGAGTGCGGTGACTTCCACCGCGCTGCTTCCCACCCTGTTGCGCCGCATTCCTCCGCCGCCCTGCTCAATGATCGTTGCCACACAGCGAATATTCATCGGATCACTTGGGCGCGTCAACACCCTTGCGGCTATCAAATGCGACTGGAGGGGAGGTGACCTCTCCGACCTATGGCGGCGGTCACCGCCTTTCCCTCGCCTCCGCGACGAGTTCGGCCGCCTCCTCCTCGACGCACCGCGTCAGCCGCTCCAGATCCGGGAGCGCCTTGCCGTCGGCCACCAGACCGATGTGCACGCGCGCACCGTACGTGGTCAGCGCGACGGCCATGGACTGGCCCCGGGCCAGCGGCGCCATCGGGTAGAGGGCGCTCAGTGGGCAGCCGGCCAGCGAGAGCCGCGAGCGCGGCAGGGGCACGCTGGTGACCAGGACGTCGAAGAGCATCCGGGCCGCGTTCCCCGCGAGCGGGGCGCCGAAACGGTGGGCCAGCGGGGGAAGTTGGTCGGCCAGCACGGCGACCGCGCCGGCTCCCCGCAGCGGCCCCGCCGCCTTGTTGCGCTCCATCGCCGCGCGCACGGCCCGCAGCCGCTGCCAGGGGTCGGCCTCGGAGACGGGGAGGCCGAGGAGATAGGCGGAGAGCCGGTTGCCGGTCGCGGCGGCCGCACCGCCCGGCCGGCGGCGGGAGACGGGGACCAGGGCGCGCGGGTCGTCGCCGGGCAGGGACTCGCCGCGCTCCAGCATCCAGCGGCGCAGCCCGCCCGCCACGACCGCGAGCAGCACATCGTTGCCCGTGCCGCCGGAGGCCCGGCGGATTCGCCGCACTGTTTCGAGGTCGAGGTCGGCCGTGGCCAGCCGCCGGGTGCCGCTGGACCCGGCCCTGAGCGCCGGTGCGCCGCGCGGATCGAGGCGGCCCGCCCGCACCAGTGACGCGCCGACGCCGAAGGCCCGGCCGAGGTCCTCGATGCGGCCGAGGGCGAGCCCCGCGACCTGGCGCGGGCCCGGCATCCAGGAGCGGGGCGGCACGGGGCGCGGCCGGGCGGACGGGGGGCGGGCCGTCGCCGAGGCGATCTCGTCGAAGATCCCGGCCCCGATGGCGACCGCCCGCATGCCGTCGGCCAGCGCGTGATGGAGCTTGACCAGCACCGCGAAGGGGGCGCCGGTTCCACCCTCGATGAGGTACATCTCCCAGGGCGGCAGCCCCCGCCGCAGGGGCCGCTCCATGAGCTCGCCCGCGAGCCGGGTCGCCGCCGGCATGAAGCCCCCGCCCTCGGGTTCGGGCCCCTCGGCGGACAGCGTGACGCGCGTGACGTGGCGGTGCACGTCGAAGTCCTTGTCTGCGAACCAGGCCGCGCCGCCGACGGGCAGCAGCACGTCCCGTACCCGCATGCGCAGCCGGGGAATCGCCGCGGTCCGGGAGCCGAGCAGTTCGAGGAGCGCGTCGGGGCCGGGGGCCCCGCCCGGCGGCGGGGAGAACACGGCGAGCGCGCCGAGGTGCATGGGGTGGGCAGCGGACTCCAGGTGCCAGAAGGCGAGATCGAGAGGTGCCAGTAGCTCAGTGCCCAACGGGTCCTCATGTCATCGAAGAAGACGGATACCGACCACGATGCAGCCGATCCCTCGCGGTTCATTACGGTCAAGTACGACCACGTTACGTTCCGTTACATGCCGGTTCCGCTCAACCCGCCCTCCGTCCGGGCGGCGCGCGGGCCGGGTCAGCCGCGTGGCGGAATGACGAACTCGCACCAGACGCACTTGCCGGTGCCGCGGGACTCGACGCCCCAGGCGTCCGCGAGCTGGTCGACCAGCATCAGCCCGCGCCCGGAGACCCCCGACTCGCCGGCGTCCCGGCGGCGCGGCAGCGCGCTCGACCGGTCCTCCACGTCGACCCGGAGCCGCCGCTCGGGGCCGGTGAGCACCCGGATGGTGACGATCGCGCCGCCGTCGGTGTGCATCAGGGCGTTGGTGGTCAGCTCGTCGGCAGCCAGCTCGACCTCGTCGGCCCGGTCCTTGGCGCCCCAGGCCCGTACCGCCGCGCGGATCATGTGGCGCGCCGAGGTGAGCGCTTCCGGGTCGCTCTGGGCGACGTGCTGCTGGAGCCGGCCGCCGGAATGTGGGGCGTGTACGGCCTTGCGGCGCAGGAACAGCACCGCGACGTCGTCCTCGCCGCCGCGCTCGTCCACCGACGCGCAGAGCCGGTCGGCCAGCTGCTGGAGGTCCCGCGGGCCGCTCCTGATCAGGTCGGCGAGCAGCTGCGTACCCTCGTCCAGGTCGACGCCGGGCAGCTCCACCAGGCCGTCGGTGAACAGGACCATGGTCTGCCCCGGGTCCAGCTCGACCGTGCCGACCGGATACTCCAGCCGACCGAACTCGGCGGAGAGCCCCAGCGGCAGCCCGCCCTCGGACGGCACCCTGCGGCAGCTCCCGTCGGTGTCGCGCAGCAGCGGGTCCACGTGGCCGGCCCGGACCAGCTGGATCACCCCGGTGGTCAGGTCGGCCTCGGCGTAGATGCAGGTCGCGAAGCGGTCGGTGTCGAGTTCGTGCAGGAAGACGGAGGCCCGCGCCATGACCGTGGCGGGGCTGTGTCCCTCGGCGGCGTACGCCCGCAGCACGATGCGCAGCTGTCCCATCACGGCGGCCGCGTGCGTGTCGTGGCCCTGGACGTCGCCGATGACGGCGCCGACCCGGCCGCCGGGCAGCGGGATGACGTCGTACCAGTCGCCGCCGATGTCCCGGCCCAGCCGGGCCGAGCGGTAGCGCACGGCGATCTGGGCGCCCGGCACGTCGGGAATCCGGCGCGGCAGCATGGCCTGCTGGAGCCCTTCGGCGAGGTCGTGCTCCTGTTCGTAGAGCATGGCGCGCTGGAGGCTCTGGGCGATGGAGCTGCCGAGGGCGAGCAGGAGGTTGCGTTCGTCGGCGGTGAAGCCGTCCTTGCCGCTGTAGAGCAGGCCGAGCGCGCCGATGGGCCGGGCCTGGGCGATCAGCGGCAGGTATGCGGCCGAGGTGATGCCGAGGTGGCTGATGTGGGGCCACAGGCCGGGGTAGGAGGCGGCGAAGTCCTCGGCCGACTCGATGAAGCGGGGGCCGAGCGTGCGCACGACCTCGCTCATCGGGTACTGCTCGTCCGTCCGGGTGTAGCGCGTGCCCGGGACGAACGATCCCTCCGGCCCGTCGGCCACCAGGTGGATGCGGCCGGCCTCGATCAGCCCCATGACCAGGCTGGTCGCGCCGAGCAGGGCCAGCCCCTCGGACTTCTTCAGGACCTCGATGACGTCCTTGACCGTGCGGGCGTGGGCCAGCGCCGCCGTGGTGGCGTCCACGAGGCTGGTCCGGCGGCGCAGCTCCTTGTCCAGTTCGCGGCGGGCGGTGGAGTCGGCGAGCTCCTGGGTGGCGTCCCTGACGATGCCGATGATGCGGCGCGGCCGTCCGGTGTCGTCGCGCCGGACGAAGCCCTGGGTGTGCGCCCAGCGCAGCGTCCCGTCGCGCCGTTGCACGCGGAAGTAGGCGCCGTAGTTGCCGCGGCCGCTCTTGAGTGCCTGCGACACCATGGCGTCGAGCCGGACGCCCTCGTCGGGCGGCACGCGCTGCCCGAGCGTCTCCGGCCGGTCGTCGTACTCGTCGGCCCCCAGGTCGAACACGTCGAGGGCGGCCCGGTCCATGTGCATGAGGCCGCTGTCGAGATCCCAGTCGAAGCTGCCCATTCGGTTCAGGGCGAGGCTGAGATCCGGGTGGGCGGGCCAGTCGTCCGGGAGTGACAGGGCACCCGCTACCCGATCATCCATGCGCGTCACTCTGCCACCATTTGTCCGAATCCTCGACCGAACCGTCCATCTGGTGAATGTGCAATGGAACACATTTGCGACAGGTCCGGAAGGCCCGGTTTCCAGGGAATTCCGGCGCCGGGCGGCGGAACCGGGGGCCGAATACCACCTGGTAACACGGCCCCCGCCCCGGAACCGGGCAGGAGCAGCGGCTAACGTGTGCGGCAGGGTCGACTAAGCCTTGCCTTACTAACCCGGCCCTGCTTCTGCTCATCCGTTCGAAGGAACAGCTCGCCATGACACGCCCCGTCCGCGTCGCCATCGTCGGAGCCGGTCCCGCCGGCATCTACGCAGCGGACGCGCTGCTCAAATCCGACGCCGCCGCCGACCCGGGCGTCTCCATCGACCTGTTCGAGCGGATGCCCGCACCCTTCGGCCTGATCCGCTACGGCGTGGCCCCCGACCACCCGCGCATCAAGGGCATCGTGCAGGCGCTGCACCAGGTGCTGGACAAGCCGCAGCTGCGCCTCTTCGGCAACGTCGACTACCCGAACGACCTGGGCCTCGACGAGCTGCGGACCTTCTACGACGCGGTGATCTTCTCCACCGGCGCCGACGCGGACCGCGCCCTGGACATCCCGGGCAACGATCTGGACGGTTCGTACGGGGCCGCCGACTTCGTCTCCTGGTACGACGGCCACCCGGACGTGGCGCGCACCTGGCCGCTGGAGGCCGAGAAGGTCGCCGTGCTGGGCGTCGGCAACGTCGCCCTGGACGTGGCCCGCATCCTGGCCAAGACCGCCGACGAGCTGCTGCCGACGGAGATCCCCGCCAACGTCTACGACGGCCTGAAGGCGAACAAGGCGCTGGAGGTGCACGTCTTCGGGCGGCGCGGTCCGGCGCAGGCCAAGTTCAGCCCCATGGAGCTGCGGGAGCTGGACCACTCGCCGAACATCGAGGTCATCGTCAACCCCGAGGACATCGACTACGACGCGGGTTCGATCGAGACCCGGCGCGGGAACAAGCAGGCCAACATGGTCGCCTCCACGCTGGAGAACTGGGCGATCCGCGACGTCGGCGACCGGCCGCACAAGCTCTTCCTGCACTTCTTCGAGTCCCCCGTGGAGATCCTCGGCGAGGACGGCCGGGTCACCGGGCTGCGCACCGAGCGCACGGAGCTGGACGGCACGGGCAATGTGCGCGGCACCGGCACCTTCCACGACTGGGACGTGCAGAGCGTCTACCGGGCCGTGGGCTACTACTCGCAGGAGCTGCCGAAGCTGCCCTTCGACGTCGCGTCCGGCACGGTGCCGCACGCCGCCGGAAGGGTCCTCGCGGGCGGGGAGCCGATGGAGTCGGTGTACGTCACCGGCTGGATCAAGCGGGGTCCGATCGGCCTGATCGGTCACACCAAGGGCGACGCCAACGAGACGGTCGCCTGCCTGCTGGAGGACCACGCCGAGGGCCGGCTGCCCGCCCCGGCGCAGCCCGAGCCCGAGGCCGTCACCGCGTTCCTCGATGCGCGCGGCGTCCGCTACACCACCCGCGAGGGCTGGTACCGCCTGGACGCGCACGAGCGCGCCCTGGGTGCGGAGCAGGACCGCGAGCGGATCAAGGTCGTGGAGCGCGAGGCCATGCTGGACGCCTCGGAGGCCGGCAGCTGAGAAGTCCGGCGAAGGCCCCGTACATCCCCGGACCGGGGCGTGCGGGGCCTTGGCCGGACGGGGGCGTCAGCGTCCCTGGAGCGCCTTCACGTTGTCGCCGAAGGTCCAGTTCTTGGAGCCGTCCCAGTTCAGCGACCAGGTCATCAGGCCCTTGAGGCTGTTGCCGTAGTGGTTCCAGGCCTGCGAGACGAGGCCGGGCGCCATGTAGCCGCCGCCGGCGCCGGGCTGGGCGGGCAGGCCGGGGACCTGCTTGTCGTAGGGGACCTTGATCGTGGTGCCCTGGATGACGAGCCCCTTGTTCAGGCAGTCCGTCTGCGCGGTGAAGCCCTGCACGGTGCCGGCGGAGTACGAGTCGCCGGAGCAGCCGTACATGCTGCCGTTGTAGTACTGCATGTTCAGCCACCAGAGCCGGCCGTTGTCCGCGTACTTCTTCACGATGGGCAGGTAGGCGCCCCAGATCGAGCCGTACACGATGCTGCCGCCGGTGACGTACGCCGTCTCGGGCGCCATGGTCAGACCGAAGTTGGACGGCATCTTCGCGAGTACGCCGTCGATGATGCGGATCAGGTTGGACTGCGAGGCGGACAGCTGGTTGATGTTGCCGGTGCCGGTGAGGCCGGTCTCGATGTCGATGTCGATGCCGTCGAAGTTGTACTTCTTCAGGATCGGCACCACCGTGTCGACGAAGCGGTCGGCGACGGCGCTGGAGCTGAGGTCGATGCCGGCGGTGGCGCCACCGATCGACATCAGGGTGGTGAGCCCGGACGCCTTCGCCCGGCACATCTCGGCCGGGGTCGGGACCTTGACGGTCGAGTCCATCCCGTCCTCCCACCGGACGGTGCCGTCCGAGAGGATGACCGGGAAGGCCGCGTTGATCACGTTGTAGCCGTGCTGCGGGATGCGGCTGTCGGTGACCGGAATCCAGCCCAGCGGCGGATGCACCCCGTTGGACGCGCCGTCCCAGTTCTCCCAGTACCCCTGGAGCACCTTGCCCGTGGGCTTCGACTTGACCGCACAGGTGTCCTCCTGCGCGGAGGCCGGCTTGGCCGCGACGAGCATCGGGACGATGCACGCCGCCGCGAGGCCGATCCCCAGCAGACGTGATGTACGACCGAACATGGCGGGACCTCTTCCTGAAATGGCATGCCCCTGACAACACGCAACCGGATCGCGAACGCCGCCCAACGTAAAGTGGTCCAGACCTTCCGTCAATAGGTCTGGACCAAAGTGGGGTCGGTGTGCCTCACGGGAGGCTTGCGCGTCCCGGGCCCGCTCGCGCACCCGGTCCGGGTAGCGCTCGGTGAACATTCCGCGCGGGCAGCGCGCGTTCCGCGTTGCGGCGGGCCGGGGCCGGAGCTTGAATGAAGGGTCAGCCCGGGCCCGCATCCGGGTGCGCACGACCCCGGCGAGGGAGGCCGCCATGGCCGCACATGCCGCACACGCCTTCGACCCGAGCCGCGTCGTCCATCTCTCCGGCCGCTTCGCCCCGGTCACCGAGGAGGTCGACGAGGCGGACCTCCAGGTGACGGGCCAACTGCCGGACGAGCTGGACGGGGTGTTCCTGCGCAACGGGCCCAACCCCCGCTTCACGCCGATCGGTTCGTACCTCTACCCGATCGACGGGGACGGCATGTTGCACGGGGTATGGATCTCCGGCGGCCGGGCCCGCTACCGCAACCGGTTCGTGCGGACACCCGCCGTGGTCGCCGAGGAGCGGGCCGGGCTGGCGCTGTGGGGCGGGATCGAGTCGATGATCCTGCCCAGGGTGCCGGACGTCGAGCCGGAGTTGGCCGGCACGTTCCGGGACATGCCCGACATCAACGTGGTGCGCCACGCGGGACGGCTGCTGGCCCTCGCCGAGTCCGACTGCCCCTTCCTGATGACGCCGGAGCTGGGGACCGTCGGCAAGGAGACGTTCGGCGGGGCGCTGCCGGCCGGGATCACGGCGCACCCGAAGACCGACCCGGTCACCGGCGAGATGCTCGCCTTCTGCTACGGCCTGGAGCCGCCCTACCTCACCTGGTCGGCGATCGGCCCCACCGGCGAGGTGGTGCGCGGCCCCACCGCGATCGACGGGGTGGACGAGCCGATGATGATCCACGACATGGCGCTGACTCCGCGCTTCCTGGTGATCGTGCTGGCGCCCGTGTTCTTCGACATCGACGCGGCGATGAACGGCGGCTCCATGATCGACTGGCGCCCCGAACGAGGCACCCGGGTCGCCCTGGTCCCCCGCGACGGCGGCCCGGTGCGCTGGGCTTCCGACGACGCCTTCTGGCTGTGGCACACGGTCAACGCGTACGACACCGAACCCGACGGCGGGAACGTGGTGCTCGACTACGTGCAGTGGACGCGCCTGGCCATGGGCACGCCCGACGAGGGCGGCCGGCCCAACCACGCGGGCCTGGTGCGCGCGGTCATCGACCCCGAGGCGGGCACCATGCGCCGCACCGTGCTGGACGACGCCCGGATGGAACTCCCCCGCACCGACGACCGTCTGATCGGCCGCCGCCACCGCCAGCTGGCCGTGGCCGCGGATTCGGGCGACCCGGACCTGCTGCCGGGCGAGTTCGACGAGCTGCGCTGGTACGACGGCAGCGACCCCTCGGGCCCGCACCTCGCGTGGCGGGCCGGGAACCTGTCGGTCGGCGAGCCGGTCTTCGCCCCCGTCCCGGGCACCGCCCCCGGCGAGGGCGGCTACTGGATGACGTACGCCACCGACCGTACCGACGCGAGCAGTTGGCTGCTCGTCATCCCGTCCGAGGACCCGACGACGGGCCCGGTGGCCCGGGTGCGCATCCCCGTCCGCGTCCCGCTGGGCCTGCACGGGAACTGGCTGCCGACCGAGGAATGAGCCCGCCGCCCCTCACCCCCGGGCCGCCGGGCCGTCGTCGTGCCGGGGCAGCTGGATGGACGTCTGCGGCTCGTCGGTCATGGGCGGCACCAGATCCTGCGGCGGCTCGTCCGGTTCCGGCTCGGTGGGCTCGTCCGGGTACCCGTCGGTGGGGGCGTCGGAGGGGACGCCGGTGGGCGTGGGGCAGTTCGTTTCCCCGGCCGACCGGGCGGGCAGGCCGGTGGCGGCCGCCGGCTCACCGGGCGGCGTCGGCTCAGCGGGTGTCGGGCAGTCGCCGGGCGGCCGGGAGCGGGACGGCGTCGGGTCCGCCGGCTTTTTGGGCCGCGCGGACTTCTTCGGCGCCTGCGGCTCCTTCGTGCCGGTCGGCGGCGCCTCGGGGAGCGGCCCTGTGATGTCGGTGCCGGGGTCGTAGGGCGGCGGCACCGCGGGCTCCCGGTCCCCGGCGCCCTCGTCGCCCGAGGGCCGCGCGATCCAGGTGTGGTGCTCCACGTCGACGATCACCAGTTCGCGGACGGGCCGTGCGGCGGGCTCGATCACGACGGTCCGCGCCGCGTCGAACCCCTCCCAGCGCGCCCCCTTGCCTGCCGAGACGCCCGCCGCCCCGGTCGGCGGGTCCAGGGGGTTGCCGCAGGCGCAGCGGACGCGCGGGAGGCCGCGGCCGTCGACCATGACCGCGGTGCCCGCCTGAAGCACGGACCGGAACGCGGTGACGGAGCCCGCGCGGAAGCCGTGGCCGGTGACCAGCGTGTCGGCGCGCAGCAGGACGGGCGTCAGGGCGCGCAGGAAGGCGGGGACCTGGGCAGGGGCGACCGACACGGTGCGCGCGAAGGCCTCTTCCCTGGCCGGGTCGGCGGCGAGCATGCGGATCTGGGTCTCGACGTCGCAGGACGGGACGGCGCGCGTTCCGCCGTACAGTCCGGGCGTCGATCCGGTGCGCGTGAGCGGTTTCCCGTCGCCGGGCGCCGACGAGGAGCCGCCACCTGAGCGCGCCGGACCGGGCGTGCTCGCCGTGGAACCGGTGAACGGGGAGGGACCGGGGTCGGCGGCCGGCTGGAGGAGGACGTCCTCGGCGGCCGTCCTGGTGCGCGGGGAGGTCTCCTGGGCGCAGCCCGCGGCGAGGAGGATGCCGGCGGAGAGGAGGGCGAACACAGCGCGTCGCAGACGTATGCGTGAGTGCACGAAGGAATCTCCTGCCTGGTCACCGGTCTCCCGGTCGCTCCCCTCATGTCTGCCGCACTTCCCGGTCCGCCGCAAACGGACGGCTCGCCGGAACAGGTCCGGCGCGCAGGGTGCGGCGGGCCGATACTGGTAGCGATGGAGTGGTTCACCGCAGACGGGTACTGGCTCGGCCGGCTGGTCTTCCAGGAGGCCCTGGCCGTCATCTACCTGGCCGCCTTCCTCACCGCGGCGCTCCAGTTCCGGGCGCTGATCGGTAAACGCGGCATGCTGCCCGCCCGGGACGTCCTGCGGCGCACGGACTGGCGCAGCGCCCCGGGTCTCTTCCGCCTCCGCTACTCCGACCGCTCCTTCGCCGCGGTCGCCTGGACCGGCTGCGCCGTCGCCGTCGCGCTGATCGCGGGCGTGGACGACCGGGTGCCGTTGGGGGCGGCGATGGCGCTCTGGGCGCTGCCGTGGCTGCTGTATCTGTCGATCGTGCAGGTCGGCGGGGTCTGGTACGGCTTCGGCTGGGAGTCGCTGCTCCTGGAGACGGGCTTTCTCGCCGTCTTCCTGGGCAACGCGGGCACGGCGCCACCGGTGCTCGTGCTGTGGCTGCTGCGGTGGGTGCTGTTCCGGCTGGAGTTCGGGGCCGGGCTCATCAAGTGGCGCGGCGACGCCTGCTGGCGGAATCTGACGTGCTTGTACTTCCACCACGAGACCCAGCCGATGCCGGGGCCCCTGAGCTGGTTCTTCCACCGTCTCCCCCGGCCCGTGCACCGGGCGGAGGTGGCGGCCAACCATGTGACGCAGCTGCTCGTCCCGGTTCTGCTCCTCACCCCGCAGCCGGTGGCGAGCGTGGCGGCGGGGCTGATGATCGTCACGCAGTTGTGGCTGGTGCTCTCGGGGAACTTCGCCTGGCTCAACTGGCTGACCATCACACTCGCCCTGCCGGCCATCGACTGGTCGCCGCTGACCGAGCCGCCCGCCCAGCGGGGTGCGCCGCTCTGGTACGAGGTGGTGGTGATCGCCGTGACGGTGCTGATCCTCGCCCTCAGCTACCGCCCGGCCCGCAACCTGGTCTCCCGCCGTCAGGTGATGAACCGCTCCTTCGACCCGTTGCACCTGGTCAACACGTACGGCGCGTTCGGCAGCGTCAGCCGGGTCCGCCTGGAGGTGGTGGTCGAGGGCACCTCCGATCCGGTGGTGCACCCGGGCACGGTGTGGAAGGAGTACGGCTTCCGGGGCAAGCCGGGCGACCCGCGGCGGCTGCCGCGCCAGTTCGCGCCGTACCATCTGCGGCTGGACTGGATGATGTGGTTCGCGGCGCTGTCGCCCGCGTACGCCCGTGCCTGGTTCGGCCCGTTCGTGGAACGGCTGCTGGACAACGACCGGGACACGCTGCGGCTGCTGCGGCACAAACCGTTCCCCGGCGCCCCGCCTGCCCAGGTGCGGGCCAGGGTCTTCCGCTACCGGTTCACCACCTGGCGCGAGCTGCGGGCCACCGGCTGCTGGTGGCACCGCACGTTCGTACGCGACTTCCTGCGCCCGACCCGGAAGTAGGTGCTAAGAAACTAAGCTGAGGGCGTTCCGGTAAACAACTTGCTGTCGAACACCCTGCCTGAGCAGCGGTGTCAAGGGCTTCGACACGCAAGTTGATGCTCTGCACGCCCTCAGCGGTCGTCCTCGCGGGCCCGCAGCAGCCGGCTGATCTGCCTGACCAGCTCGTCGTCGCTCGCCACCCGCTTGCCGGAGACCAGTGCGCCCAGGCGATCGGCGGTCTGCAAGTCGTACGCCTGCTCCGCCTCCTCGCCCGGGACGTTGCCGTACTCCTCCTTCGCCCGGAAGCCGACGGTCAGGTCGACGGCCTTGGCGATGATCCAGGTGAGGATGAACGAGAAGGCGATCATGGAGACGATCGCGACGAGCTGCTTGCCGAGCAGGCCCCAGCCGCCGCCGTAGAAGAGGCCTTCCTGGCCGCTGATGCGCGCGGTGGCGAAGAGGCCGACCATGATCAGGCCGATCAGCCCGCCGACGCCGTGCACCCCGACCACGTCGAGCGTGTCGTCCACGTTGAAGCGGAACTTCAGCGTGATCGCGAAGGCGCTCACCGCGCCGACGACGAGGCCGGTGATCACCGCGCCGAGCGTGTCGATCTCACCGCACGCCGGGGTGATGGCGACCATGCCCGCGACGGCGGACGAGACGACGCCCATGGTGGTGACCCGGCCGGTGCGCCACTTCTCGACCAGCGGCCAGGTCACCATGGCGCCCGCGGCCCCGAGCTGGGTGTTGATGAAGGCGGCGGCGGCCGTGCCCTGGTCGGTGAGCGCGGAGCCGGAGTTGAAGCCGAACCAGCCGAACCACAGGAGCCCGACGCCGACGACCACGAGCGGGATGTTGTTGGGGCGCTCCTCGTGGCGGGCGAAGTCGCGCGGTGCGCGCAGCACGAGGGCTACGGCGAGTCCGGCGACCCCGGAGTTGAGCTCCACCGGCAGGCCGCCCGCGAAGTCGAGCGCACCGAGGTGCTTCACGATCCAGCCGTCCTTGTCGAACACCCAGTGCGCGGCCGGGATGTAGACGATCAGCAGCCACAGCACGACGAAGACGAGCCAGCCCTTCATCGTGGCGCGGTCGGCGATCGAACCGCTGATCAGCGCCACGGTGATGATGGCGAAGCCCATCTGGAAGGTGCTGTAGATGTACGTGGGGATGGCGCCGCTCAGCGTGTTCAGCTGGATGCCCTTCATGAACACGTGGTCGAGGTTCCCGATGAGCCCGGCGCCTCCCACGTCGGGCCCGAACGCCAGGGTGTATCCGATGACCCACCAGACGAGGGTGCCGAAGGCCAGGGCGGCGAAGCTCATCTTGATCATCATGAGCACGTGCCGGGTGCGCACCATGCCGCCGTAGAAGAACGCGAGGCCGGGCGTCATGAGGAGGACCATGGCGGTGGCGGCGAGCAGCCAGGCGGTGTCCCCGGAGTCGTACGCGGCCGGCATGGGCGCGGGAGCGGTGATCATCGGCGGTACCTCGTGTGGGGGGAGGGGCGGGGGTCTACGGTTTGCGCAGGTCCGGCGGCGGGTGGCCGGTGAGCAGCCGGCGTACGGCGTGCCAGGCGGCCCGGTGCGCGGCGGCGACCCGGATCGGGCTGTCGTCGAGGAGCCGCACCCAGGCCCCGCAGTCCCGGGGCAGCACGCTCACCCCGTACAGGACGCCGAGTCCGGCTAGCGCCTCGTGCAGGGCGTCGGCGAGGCCGGCTGCCGGGACGCGGTCGGTCACGACGAAGAGCGAGGCGACGTGGTCGTGCCCGGCGAACACCCCGGGCCCGAGGATGCCCCGGCCGGACCGTCCGGGGGCCAGGCGCAGGGTGTCGACGGCGAGGAGGGTGCCGTCGGGCCTGCTGATGCGCAGGTCGGTGGCGAGCGTCCGATAGGCGTGGCGTTCGCCCCGGGCGAGCCTCCCCGCGGTGAGGGTGTCGCCGAGGAGGACCGTGGCACCGGGTGCGACGGTGACCTCGGTGCGCTGGTAGAAGCGTGCGTCCTGGAACGGGATCAGCGGGTCGGGCAGGTATTCGACGTAGCTGCCGGCCTCGGCCGTCAGGTGCACCCGCTGGCTCGCGTAGTCGTGCTCCATCCGGAAGACCTTGGTGGCGGCCTGGGTGGTCAGGTGGACCTGGGTGTCCGGGCCGCAGCGGAAGTCCATCCGGTAGCGGTCGGCCTGGGCGATGCCGCCGCCGGTCGCCATGAGGTAGACGTAACTCATGCCGGGCAGCGCGGGGTCGATCCACAGCGGCCGCATGATCTGCAGCGGTGTCTTCTGGTAGCGCCCGACGAGTTCGGTGCGCTCGCCCCGTACGGCGAAGGCGAGGTCGAGGATGCCGACCTTGGCCGGGGAGCCGGGGGCCAGCGTGTCCGGGACGGACGCCAGGGCCGCCAGGTCCGGGGGGACGCGGACCGCGGTGTAGTACTCCTCGGCGAGCCGGCCGGCCTTCGGCCGCTGCGGGGCGAGCGGCATGTCAGATCAGCACCTTGCGGCGCGATTCGAGGTAGCCCGCGATCTCGTCGATGCCGACGCCGGTCAGGCAGTCGGTGAGGACGACGGGGCCGTCTCCGCGGACCCGGTGGGCGTCGGACTCCATGACGCCGATGTCCGTGCGCACGTACTTCGCGATGTCGATCTTGTTGATGACGAGGAGGTCGGATTCGGTGATGCCGGGGCCGCGCTTACGGGGCATCTTCTCGCCCTCGGCGGTGTCCAGCACGAAGAGGAACAGGTCGACCAGTGCCGGGCTGAACGTCAGGGTGAGGTTGTCGCCGCCGGACTCGTAGAGCAGCGTGTCGGTGTCCGGGAAGCGCTCCAGCATCTCGGCGCCGGCCGCCAGGTTCATCGTGGGGTCGTCGCGCACGGCGGTGTGCGGGCAGGCGCCCGTCTCGACGCCGACGACGCGCTCGGGTTCGAGGACGCCGGCCAGCGTACGGCGGACGTGCTGGGCGTCCTCCTGGGTGTAGATGTCGTTGGTGATGACGGCGGGGCGGTGGCCGCGTGCGATCAGCACGGGCACCAGCGCCTCGATGAGCGCGGTCTTGCCGGAACCGACGGGTCCGCCGATGCCGACCCGCAGTACGTTGTCGTCCATGGTGCTCCCTGGTGTGTGTGGCGGGGGTGGGTGGTCAGCTCGCGAAGAGCCGGGCCTCGGCGCGTTCGTGACGGCCCGACATGACGTCCGAGGCGAAGACGGTGGCGCCGACGTCGTCGAGTTCCCTGCGCAGCGCCGCGTCGACGGTCGTCTCGATGACCGGTGCGGCACCCCTGAGCAGGGTCTGCGCCGTACGGTGGTCGGTCAGCCGCAGCCGCAGGGCGGCGCCCGCGAAGCTGACGCAGAACGCGAACAGGTCGGCGGCGACGGCCTGGCGGACCGGGACGCCGGTCGCCGCGTAGACGACCCCGGCCGCCACCGCCTGGGTGCCGGGGGCCTCGCGGCGTACGACCCGGCCGAAGTAGTCGCCGATCTCCGGGCGGCCGAAGACCTCGTGGCCGAGGTCCAGGAGTTGGCGCCCGGTCCGCGTGGCGGCCTGGCGCATCTCCCGCCCCAGCTTCGTGGCGAACAGGTGCTCGTCGATCCTGACGACGGCCTCCGGGTCGCCCGCCGCGGTCGCCCGGTGGGCGAGGGCGAGCGCGGTGGCGTCGGCGGGGCCGACGCCGTGCAGCAACAGGTCCTCCAGCAGCAGCGGCAGGCTCCCGGCGTCCACGGCGCCCGCCTGGGCGAAGCCCTCCAGGCTGTGCGAGAGCGTGTAGAAGCCGCTCGGGAACGCCGAGTCGGTCAGCTGGAGGCTGACCAGCAGCGGTCCAAGGCCCACGGCGGCCGTGGTCCCCGCCGGGCGGGGTTCGCCCGCGATGTCGCCCTCCTTGCGGTACATCGTCCCTAGACCAGGAAGTAGAGGTGGTTGAGGGGCAGCGTCTCGGCCGGGTCGATGGTGGCGACCTTGCCGTTGAGCGTCACCTTGAACGTCTCCGGGTCGACCTGGACGTCCGGCAGGGCGTCGTTGCGGATCATGTTGTGCTTGCCGATGGTGCGGGTGCGGCGCACCGGCAGGACCTTGCGTTCCAGGCCGAGCGCGGCCGGCACGCCAGCGGCGATGCCCGCCTGCGACATGAACGTGGCGTGGGTGGCGGGGAGCGCCTTGCCGTACTGCCCGAACATCGGCCGGTAGATGACCGGCTGCGGGGTCGGCAGCGAGGCGTTGGGGTCGCCCATCTGGGCCCAGGAGACGATGCCGCCCTTGATGATCATCTTCGGCTTGGCGGCGAAGGAGTGGATGGGCCACAGCACGATGTCGGCGAGCTTGCCCTTCTCGATCGATCCCACGTGGTCGGAGATGCCCGAGGCGATGGCGGGGTTGATGGTGACCTTGGCGAGGTAGCGCAGCACCCGCTGGTTGTCGTTGCGCTCCGAGTCGCCCTCCAGCACACCGAGCTTGTCCTTGCAGTGGTGCGCGGTCTGGAAGGCCCGGGTGACGGACTCCCCGATCCGGCCCATGGCCTGGGAGTCGGAGGAGAACATGCTGATCACGCCGAGGTCGTGCAGCACGGATTCGGCGGCGATCGTCTCGGCCCGGACCCGGCTGTCGGCGAAGGACACGTCCTCGGGAATGTCGTGGCTGAGGTGGTGGCAGACCATGACCATGTCGAGGAGCTCGTCCACCGAGTTCTTGGTGTACGGCAGCGTCGGGTTGGTGGAGGACGGCAGGACGTTGGGTTCGCCGGTGACCCGCAGGATGTCGGGGGCGTGGCCGCCGCCCGCGCCCTCGCTGTGGAAGGTGTGGATGGCCCGGCCGTCGATCGCCGAGCGGGTGTCCTCGAAGAACCCGCTCTCGTTCAGGCTGTCGGTGTGGATGGAGACCTGGACGTCGTGCGCGTCGGCGACGTTCAGCGCGTTGTCGATGACGGCCGGGGTCGCGCCCCAGTCCTCGTGCACCTTGAGCCCGCAGGCCCCGGCGACGACCTGCTCGGTCAGCGCCTCCGGCAGGCTGCCGTTGCCCTTGCCCATGATCCCGAGGTTGACGGGGAAGGACTCGGCGGCCTGGAGGAGCTTGCCGATGTTGTACGGGCCGGGGGTGCAGGTCGTGCCGTTGGAGCCGTCCGTGGGGCCCGTGCCGCCGCCGATGAGGGTGGTGATGCCGTTGGTCAGCGCCTGTTCGGCCTGCTGCGGGGCGATGAGGTGGACGTGGGTGTCGATGGCGCCGGCGGTGGCGATCAGGTGCTCGCCGGCGATGGCCTCCGTGCCGGGTCCGACGACCAGGTCCGGGTCGACGTTGTTCTGCGTCTGCGGGTTGCCGGACTTGCCGATGCCGACGATGAAGCCGTCCTTGATGCCGATGTCGCACTTGACGACGCCCACCATCGGGTCGATGACGACCACGTTGGTGATGACGGTGTCGAGCGCGCCCTGGGCGGCGGTGGCCTGCGGGTCGGAGGCCATGCCGTCACGCATGGTCTTGCCGCCGCCGTAGACGACCTCGTCGCCGTACAGGCCCTCGCTGTAGTCCTTCTCGACCTCGACGACGAGGTTGGTGTCGGCGAGGTGGAAGCGGTCGCCGACCGTCGGGCCGAACATGTCGGTGTACTGCTTGCGCGGCAGGATGGGCATCAGCGCGAACCCTTCTTCTTGTCCTTGGCTGCCTTGGAACCCTTGGACCCGCCCTTGCCGGCGTCCTTGGACTCCCCCTTGGAGCCGTCCTTGTCGCTCTTGGCGGCGGGGGCGCTCTGCGCACCCTGGTAGCCGCGTTCGATGGCCCTGCGGACGGCTTCGACGCGTGCGGGGTGGGAGGAGAGGCTGCCGTTGAGCAGCCCGCTGAAGCCGGTGAGCCGGCCGGTTCCCGCGTACGCGCAGAGCTCGACCTCGCGCGAACCGCCGGGCTCGAACCGTACGGAGGTGCCCGCGGCGATGTTGAGGTGCATGCCGAGCGTCGCCTCGCGGTCGAAGGAGAGCGCCGAGTTGACCTCGAAGAAGTGGTAGTGCGACCCGATCTGCACGGCCCGGTCGCCGGTGTTGCTCACGGTGATCTTCAGCGTGCGGCGGCCCGCGTTGAGCTCGATGGGGTCCTCGCCGTACAGATACTGCTGACGGAACGTCATGCGATGCTCCTGATGACTCGGTCCGCTCCATCGGCGGACGGGTGGTGGTGCCGGTGCTCGTGGGAGTGTCCGTGCGTGTGGCCGTGACTGTGGCCGTGGCCCTCGCCCGGTGGGTGGGTGTGGGCGTGGCCGTGGTGGTCGGCGGCCACGAGCCCGGCCGCGATGCCGTCGTCGCCGTGCTCGTCCCAGCGCCGGAGGGCGTCGGCCACCCGCTCGTCCAGCACCCGGCGCAGCGCGGAGGCCGGCATGAGGGGGCCCACGCTCTCCGCCGGCACCGGTGCCGCGCCGCCCGCGTCCACGGGGGCGAACGAGGCAGGCAGCAGCGCCACGTCCTTCGCGCCGAGCAGCGCGCAGCGCCTCACGCCCTCGGCCGGGTCCGGGTCGCCCCCGTCGAACGCGACCTCGACCAGAGCATGGCGGCCGTAGCGGCGTACGAGCGCGGCGACGCGGTACAGCTCGGCGTCCTCGAAGGGGTCGCCCGAGGGGGCGGTGACGAGGAGTCCGGACCCGGCGGGCACCCGGCCGGCCGCGGCCCGCAGCCAGGCGACGAGGTGCTGGGCGGTGCCGAAGGGCTCGGTGAGCAGCGCGCCGCCGGGCCCGGCGGCGGAAACCGCGCGCAGGGTGCGGGCGGTGTCGGCGACGAGGCCGGGTTCGCGGCCCAGCGTCATGGGGACGACCACGCTGTTCTCGCCCCGGCGCAGGCGCGCGGCGACGGCCCGGAACAGTTCGCGCCCGCTGGAGACCACGCTCACGGACGGGTCGAGACGCCCTTCCAGCGCGCGTCCGTACGCGGCTTCGTGGCCGCACACGGCGATGACGGTCCCGCTCCCGGCCATCGGTCAGCCGCCGATGGGGTCGTGGCAGGAGACGAGCTTGGTGCCGTCCACGAAGGACGCCTCGACCTGGAGGAGGCCGAGCATCTCCCGTACGCCGGGCATGGTGTCGTCCTCGCCCACGATGTGGCGGCCCAGTTCCATGCAGTCCGCGACGCTCTTGCCGTCGCGGGCGGCTTCGAGGATCGCCTCGGTGATCAGCGCGACCGACTCGCTGTAGTTGAGCTTGAGGCCGCGGTCCTGGCGCTTGCGGGCCAGGTCGGCCACGACGTAGACGAGCAGTTTGTCGATCTCGCGAGGGGCGAGGTTCATCGTGGGTACCTTCCTCGGGATGGTGCGGTGAGAGGGCGGGAGGGCCGGTGGCCTCGGGCCTTGTCAGTCGCTGCGGCGCAGGCGCGGCAGCAGGGGGACGGCCGCCAGCAGCGTCCAGGTGGTGAGGATGAACGGCCAGGTGAAGGTGTGGCCGCCGAAGGGTTTGAAGAAGGAGGTCAGGGTCGCGGTGAGGCCCGTGCTGACCGCCGCTCCGAACATGGCGTAGACAGCGGTCCAGACGGTGTTGGCCATGAAGACGACCCCGAGGCCGATGGCGACGAGCACCGCGTTGTAGCCGTAGATGCCGTTGGCGATCAGGTCGGTCGGCGCGCCCAGCAGCCAGGCGGCGACGATCCCGGCCACGCTGCCGGCCGCGGCGTAGAGCACGACGCGCAGGCCGGCCAGGGCGAGTCCGGCGAGCATGATCAGTCCGACGTACCAGCTCTCGACCAGGAAGACCTGCGAGACGTTGTTGAAGAAGGCGTGCCACAGGTCGTTCCAGGTGATCCCGGTGTCGCCGCTCGTCGTGCTGGACACGGCGGCCGGAGCGCCGTGCCAGACGCGGTCGAAGGACGGGGCTCCCACCACCATCACCCCGGAGACCAGGCAGAACGGCGCGGTCATGGGGGTGAGCTTGTACGGCTTGAGGAAGGTGGAGAGGGCCGCCATGAGGATGACGCACAGGACGCCGCCCACGACGGTCAGCACATAGGTGGCCGGGTGGTTGCCCAGCGAGGAGATGAGGGCGATGCCGGTCAGGCAGCCCGCGAACCCTTGCAGACCGAGCGCGATGGCCCCCCGGTCCACGGCCAGCACATAGGCGGCGGCCGTGGCGGTCAGCGTCCCCAGCGTGGCGAACAGGCCGGTCTCCCAGCCCGCCGCCCACAGGCCGGCGAGGATCGCCGCGCCGGTGAACAGACTGGCCTGGAAGTCGACCTGCCCGACGCCTCGCAGGGAGGCCAGAAGGTACGCGGTCGGCTGGCGGCTCTCCAGCCGCCGGACGAGGTCCGGCTCGGCGAGGGGCAAGGCATGCTCCAGCGTCTCGTCAGAAGGCGGATGCGGTTCAGGCATGACGGGCCTTCGGAACAGTCCCGATATATGCCATAAACGCATATAAAGCGGTAACTATCGCGCTGTATGGGATTCGCGTAGCCCACTCGGGTACAGCCGTGGGCCACGCCGCGAACCGGGAGCGTGACGCGCGGCCGTCGTCCGTACGTTCGCTGGATGTCCCAGAAGATGCGGTTGCACCGGCACACCCACCCCGATCACCACCCGGGCGTACAGCTCACGGTCGTGGCGGCCGTGGCGGTCGGCGGGGCCGCGGGGGCCGCCGCCCGGTACGCAGCCGAACGCCTGTGGCCGGCCGGGACCTTCGCCTTCCCGTGGACGATCCTGCTGGTCAACGCGGTGGGGTGCTTCCTGATGGGGATCTTGATGGTCACGCTGAAGCTGCGCTTCCCCGGGGCGCCCCGGCTGATCAGCCCGCTGCTCGGTACCGGCGTGCTCGGCGGGTTCACCTCGTTCTCGCACTACACGGACAACGTGCGGCAGCTGTTCGAGAACCATCAGCCGGGCTATGCCGTCGGCTGCCTGGTACTGACCGTGGCGGCGGCGCTGGCGGCCGTGACGGCGGGTGCGTTCGCCGCGCACTTCTCGTTCGGCCGCTCCTACGGTCCGCAGGGCGAGGCGTCATGACCGACTGGCTGCTCGTCCTGGCCGGCGGACTGGTGGGCGCGCCGGTGCGCTATCTCCTCGGGGTGGACGCGAAGTTCCGCCTGCACAGCGTCTTCCCGTGGGGCACCTTCGCGGCCAACGCGGGGGCCGCCCTGCTCCTCGGGTTCATCGCCGAGGCGGCGGTGAACGGCGACCTGAGCACCCGGCTGAATCTGCTGCTGGCCACCGGCTTCTGCGGGGCGCTGTCGACCTGGTCGACGTTCTCCTACGAACTGCTGACCCTCAATTCGGCCCGCCGGCTCGGTCTGGCGGCGGGCTATCTCCTGCTCACCGTCGGCGTCGGGCTGGGGCTCTCCTTCGGCGGGGCGGCACTGGCGCGCGCGGTGGTCTGAGCGCGCGCCGACGCACGGAAACGGGCCCCGGCCCCGCCCGCTCGGGGGCAGGCCGGGGCCCGTGGAAGGAACTCAGTCGATGCCGGGCAGGATGTGCGGCTCGGCGAGGTCGTCCTCGTAGCCGGCCAGACGGATCGGCGCGGACCTGGCCCAGACCTCGATGTTCTGGAGCTTCTCGCCGCCGGAACCCGGCTTTCCTCGCCGTTCGGCCGGCCGTTCCTCGTGCTTCGTCATTTCCGGTGTCGTCACCGCGCACTCCTTTGTGTCGCGTAGCCCCGGGCGCCGCCGACGCTCCGGTTCTCATTGCCGGGAATCAGCCGCCCATGCGGGGCAGGGGCAGGAACAGTTCGGTCGCGGTGGCGCCGGGTACGGGGCGGGACGGCGACTTGGTTGACAAGCCTGTCCCAGGACGGTCGAGGAAGGTTCGTGGACTCCTCGATGACGTCCGTTCACATCAGAGTAACCAAATGAGCGCATCCGCGCTCGATGGAACGTGTGCTATGGGTCACTTTCGGCCACCGCGTACGGAAAAGACCCGGCCAGGGACACATTCCGGCCGGGTCTCCACGGGGCGCGGGCGGCGCGCTCCCGCGCCGCTACCAGTTGGCAGGGGCGTAGTCCTTCAGGAAGCAGCCGTACAGGGCCTCGCCCGACTCGCCGCGCACGATCGGGTCGTAGACCCGGGCGGCGCCGTCGACCAGGTCGAGCGGGGCGTGGAAGCCCTCCTCCGCCAGCCGCATCTTGTCCGGGTGCGGGCGCTCGTCGGTGATCCAGCCGGTGTCGACGGCGGTCATCAGGATGCCGTCCTTCTCGAACATCTCCTGGGCGCTGGTCCGGGTCAGCATGTTCAGCGCGGCCTTGGCCATGTTGGTGTGCGGATGCCCCGCGCCCTTGTAGCCGCGGCCGAACACGCCTTCCATCGCGGAGACGTTGACCACGTAGGAGTGCTTGGCCGCCGTCGCCGCCATGGCCGGGCGGAGCCGGCTGATCAGGATGAACGGCGCGGTGGAGTTGCAGAGCTGGACCTCCAGCAGCTCGATCGGCTCGACCTCGTCGACTGTCTGGATCCAGCTGTTGGTGTCGTGCAGGTCCGGGACGAGCCCGCCCGCGTCGATCGCGGTGCCGGCGGCGATCCGGGCGGGCGAAGCGGAACCCGTGACCAGAGCCAGCTCCGTGACGTCCTGCGCGCTCAGCCGCTCCTTGCGCGGGGCGGGCAGCGCGGCGACCCGGTCGACGGTGCCGCTGCCGAAGGTGCCGATCACCTGGGCGGCGGGCAGTTCACCGGCGGGCAGCGGGGCGGACTCGGCGCCGACCAGTTCGCTGTAGGCCTGCGGCGAGCGGCGGACCGTCTGCGCCGCGTTGTTGATCAGGATGTCGAGCGGACCCTCGGCGGCCACCGAGTCGGCGAGGGCGACGACCTGGGCGGGGTCGCGCAGGTCGATGCCGACGACCTTCAGGCGGTGAATCCACTCGTCGCTGTCCGGCATCGCCTTGAAGCGGCGGATCGCGTCGTTGGGGAAGCGCGTGGTGATCGTGGTGTGCGCGCCGTCGCGCAGCAGCCGCAACGCGATGTACATGCCGATCTTGGCGCGGCCGCCGGTGAGCAGCGCCCGGCGCCCCGTCAGGTCGGTGCGCGCGTCGCGGCGGGCGCGGTTCTCCCGGGCGCAGTCCTGGCAGAGCTGGTGGTAGAAGGCGTCGACCTCGACGTACCGCGTCTTGCACACGTAGCAGGACCGGGGCCGCCGGAGGACTCCGGCGATCTCGGCGGTGGCGGAGGAGGACGGCAGGACCCCCTGGGTCTCGTCGTCGATGCGCTCGGCGGAGCCCGTGGCGGTGGCCTCGGTCACCGCCTTGTCGTGCGCGGTCTTGGCGGCCCGGCGCTCCTGGCGGCGGCGCTGCTTCACGGTCCGGTAGATCCCGGCGGTGGCGCGGCGCACCGCGATGGCGTCCGGGTGGTCGACCTCGATGGTGTCGAGTTCGTCGAGCACGCTCAGGCAGACGGCCAGCCGCTGCGGGTCGATACCGGGACCGAATTCCTCGGTTCCGGCCACGAGCTCCGGGCCGTCCTCTGTCACCGTCATTGCCGTTCCTCTGTACTCGTGCCGCTGGCCTTACTGCGGGCCGAACGCCCCGATCAAGTTTGCCACGGTTCCCGGGCTGCTCCATTCGGGTGGCCGGCCGGGGCGGAGGAGCCGCCCAAAAAACTGTCGCATCAGTTGCGCATGCCCTCGCCGATACGGGGCAGGCGGTGTGCGAAGCACTTGGCGACAGGAAGAGGTCACACATCATGGCGACCAAGACGGAGCGGACCGGCGAAGTCCTCGGCGACGCACGCGCGCTTGTTGAGCAGGACGGTGCGCCGCAGGGCGCGGGGACTGCGGAGCTGCCGTGGATCGAGGACACCGGGAAGGTCGCTCCGAAGGACGCCCGTGCCCTCTCGAGGATGTTCCTGGACCGGCTGCAGACGCTGGAGGAGGGCACGCACGAGTACCAGTACGCGCGCAACACCCTCATCGAGATGAACCTCTCGCTCGTGCGGTACGCCGCCTCGCGCTTCCGCAACCGCGGCGGCGACGACGTCGAGGACATCATCCAGGTGGGCACGATCGGCCTGATCAAGGCCATCGACCGCTTCGACCTCTCGCGCGAGGTGGAGTTCGCCACATTCGCGGTCCCCTACATCGTCGGGGAGATCAAGCGCTTCTTCCGGGACACCACCTGGGCGGTGCACGTCCCGCGCCGGCTCCAGGAGCTGAGGGTCGACCTGGCGAAGGCGAAGGAGGAGCTGTCGGCGCGGCTGGACCGCGATCCGACGGTCGCCGAGCTGGCCGCCCACCTCGACCTGCCCGAGGAGGAGATCATCGAGGGCCTGGTCGCGGCCAACGGATACTCGGCCGGCTCCCTCGACACCCCCAGCGCGGAGACCGACTCCGGCACCGAGCAGCGGTCGTACGCCGATGTGATCGGCGAGGCCGATCCCGGTATGGAGACCGTCGAGAACCTGCACACCCTGGCGCCCCTGCTGGAGAAGCTGGACGAGCGCGAGCGCCGGATCGTCCAGATGCGCTTCGGCGAGGAGATGACGCAGTCGCAGATCGGGGCGGAGCTCGGCGTCTCCCAGATGCACGTGTCCCGGCTGCTCGCCCGTATCGTCAAGCGGCTGCGTGCGGGGATGTCCGTCGAAGCCTGACACCGGCACACCGGCACCGGGCCCGTGTGATCCGTCGGCCCGGATGATTCCTCACCCTCTCGAATCGGCCACGCAACGGCGCGGTGTGGTCGAAGAGGCGTTGGACGGCGCCCGACGGCAAAGCGTCGGGCGCCGTTCACATATGCTGCGATGCACACCGGCGGGCGGCCCGCGCGGTGGCAACGAGAGGGTGAAACGTGGCTGAGATGCGCATGGGCGCCCCGGCCCGGCCTCCCATACCGGCACGCTTCCCGGTCCAGACCGCCCACGGGGCGGACGGCCGGGACTCCGTCTGGGACGTCAGCGGTTCCATCCTGCTCGTCGAGGACGACGCGGGCGACGCGCTGCTCGTCGAGGAAATGCTCGCCGACGGTGAGCTGGACTCGGCGCTGACCTGGTGCAAGACCCTGTCCGAGGCGATGGCGTACCTGCGGTCGCACCGTGCGCCGATCTGTGTCCTGCTCGACCTGCACCTGCCCGACGTCCACGGCCTGCGGGCCGTCACCCAGATCGTCGAGTCGTCCTCGGACGCCGCGATCGTCGTGTTGACCGGCCTCGCGGAGGCCGACGCCGGGCTCGAAGCCGTGGCCACCGGGGCGCAGGACTACCTCGTGAAGGGGCGGCTCGATCCGCAGGCGCTGTCGCGCGCCATCCGGTACGCCCTCCAGCGCAAGCAGGTCGAACGGGCCGCGTCCGCCCTGCGGGCCAACCAGCTGATGGCGCAGGAGAACGCACGCCTGGAACGCGGGCTGCTGCCCGTGCCACTGCTCAACGACGACAGCTTCCGGGCCGTCGCCCGCTACGAACCGGGCCGCGCCCACGGCCTGCTCAGCGGCGACTTCTACGACGTGGTGCAGACGGCCGACGGCACGGTGCGGGCTGTCATCGGCGATGTGTCGGGGCACGGTGCGGCGGAGGCGGCACTCGGCGTGTGCCTGCGCGTGGCCTGGCGTACTGCCGTGCTGTGCGGGACCGATCCGTTGCAGCAGCTCGGGCTGCTGGAGTCGATCCTGGTCGCCGAGCGTTCCGACCCCCATGTCTTCGCGACCGTCACCTCGCTGGTCTTCCCGCCCGGCGGGGACAGCGTCAGCGTCGTCCGGGCCGGCCATCCGGGGCTGCTGCTGCGGGGCGGCGGGGACGTCGAGTGGGTGGAGCCCGAGGGCGGGATGGCGCTCGGCCTGCTGCCCGGACACGGTCAGTGGCCGGTCACCGATCTTGAACTCGCGCCCGGTGCCGGGCTCGTCCTGTTCACCGACGGCCTCTTCGAGGGGCGCACCGGACCGCATACCCGGCTGGGTGAGGAAGGGCTGCTCGACATGGCCCGGGGCCGGGCCCATCTCGCCGCCCGCCCGTTCATCGACGCACTCGTCGCGGGCGCCTCGGAAGCGGCGGCTCCTCACGGGGGCCTCGCCGACGACGTGGCCGTCCTGCACCTCGGCTGGAGCACCACCCGTGAACACTGACATACCGGACACCACCGTGAAGCCGACCGGGTTTCGGGCAAGTCTGTCGGTCCAGAACTGGGTCCACCTGATCCTGGGCTGCTTCGTCCTCGTGGTCTGCGGCTGTCTGGTCGCCGGGGGGCTCGTCCTGTCCCGGATCTCGGACCGCACCACCGAGCTGGTGGACCGTATCCAGCCGGCCCGCTCCGCCTCCTTCCAGCTGCAGAACGCGCTGCTCGACCAGGAGACGGGCGTGCGGGGCTACGCGCTGACCGGTGACGCCTCGTTCCTGGAGCCGTTCGCGGCGGGCAAGAAGGCCGAGAAGGACCGGCTGGCCCGGGTGCGCTCCGCGATCGGTGACGGCGAGCTGTACAACCGCGACCTGGACCGGATCGCCTCGGCCGCCGCGGAGTGGCGCAGGGTGCACGCCGACCCGCTGATCGCCACCGTCCGCCGCGACGGGCCGGGGACCCGCTCGTCCGACCTGACCAGCGCGAGCAAGGCCGCCTTCGACAAGCTGCGGCAGCTCTACGGCACCCAGCAGGCGCATCTCGACACCGCCCGGGACCGGGCACGCGCCCAGTTGGACGAAGCGCGCCACACCCGCGACCGGGTACTGATCGCCCTGGTGATCGGTTTCGTGGTGTGCGTCATCTCGCTCAGCGTGCTGCTCCAGCGCATGGTGGGGCGCCCGTTGAACGCGCTGGCCGAGGCCTCCAGGCGGGTGCGCTCCACCTCGTCCCGCCGGCACCGCATCGAGGTGAGCGGGCCGTCCGACGTACGGGCGGTGGCCTCGGCGGTCGAGGACATGCGCAGCCGGCTCGTGGCGGAACTCGACGCCGCGCAGGCGCGGGAGGAGCTGCTTGCGCAGCAGACGGTCGAGCTGCGCCGGTCCAACTCCGAGCTGGAGCAGTTCGCCTACGTCGCCTCGCACGACCTCCAGGAGCCGCTGCGCAAGGTGGCCTCGTTCTGCCAGCTGCTGGACAAACGGTACGGGACCGAGCTGGACGGCCGGGGCAAGCAGTACATCGACTTCGCGGTCGACGGCGCCAAGCGCATGCAGGTGCTCATCAACGACCTGCTCACGTTCTCCCGCGTCGGGCGCGTCCACGACAGCTGGAGCCCGGTCGACCTGGACCGGGCGCTGGACCGGGCGCTGGCCAATCTGGCTCTGGTGATCGAGGAGTCGGGGACCACGGTCGTCCACGAGAACCCGCTCCCCTCGGTCACCGGGGACCCCACGACGCTCGCGATGATCTGGCAGAACCTCATCGGGAACGCCGTGAAGTTCCGCCGCGCCGACGAGCCGTGCGTGATCACGATCGAGTGCGAGCGGGAGGGCGACGACTGGCACTTCACCGTGACGGACAACGGCATCGGCATCGCGCCCGAGTTCGCGGAGAAGGTCTTCGTCATCTTCCAGCGGCTGCACCCCCGCGACGAGTACGACGGCACGGGCATCGGACTCGCCCTGTGCCGCAAGATCATCGAGTTCCACGGTGGCCGGATCTGGCTCGATCCGGAGTCCCGCCAGGGCGCCCGTATCCACTTCTGCCTGCCCGTCGACGCCCCCGCGGCCACGGAGCCGGCCGGCCCGACCACCCCTGCCGAGACTTCCGGAGAGACCGCGTGAACATGCCCGAGATGCCCATCGAGATCCTTCTCGTCGAGGACGACCCCGGCGACGAGCTCATGACGCGTGAAGCGTTCCTGGACAACAAGATCCGCAACAAGCTCCATGTGGCCCGGGACGGCGAGGAGGCGCTCGACTTCCTCTACCGCCGGGGCGCGCACGCCGAGGCGCCCCGTCCCGACCTGATCCTGCTCGACCTGAACCTGCCCAAGTACGACGGCCGGCAGGTGCTGGAGCAGATCAAGCAGGACCCCGTGCTGTCGCTCATCCCGGTCGTCGTGCTGACCACGTCCTCCGCCGAGGAGGACATTCTGCGCAGCTACAAACTGCACGCGAACGCCTATGTCACCAAGCCGGTCGACCTAGACCAGTTCATCGCGGCGGTGCGCCAGATCGACGAGTTCTTCCTCACCGTGGTGCGGCTTCCCGGCCGCGCGTAATATTCGCTGACCATGCTTGGGAATGGGATCTCCCGACGCGGGTACACGATCACCAGAAAGAGGTCTGCGACCTCCCCGCTGCGCCCTGGCTGGAGCACATGAACGAACAGGCGATCTCCCGGCCGGACGACTCCCCACGGAGTTGTCCGCCCTCGGAGGCATTGCACAGCGCCGAAGTGTTCGACGGCGAGCCGGGGTGCATTTCCCAGGCGCGGGCACTGGCAGACCGTTTCCTGGGCAGGCTGGTGTCCGAGTGGATGGCCGTGGTCGGCACCCACACCCGCAATGACCTGATGCTGGCGGTGAGCGAGCTGGTCACCAACGCCGACCGTTACAGCCACGGCCCGTACCTGCTGGAGCTGGAGGGCACCGCGGAGCGGATCAGCATCACGGTGTACGACAGCAGCAGCGCGCTGCCGGTGTTCTACGCCCCCGATCCGAGCCGCCTGGGCGGTCACGGCATGGAGATCGTGGTGGCCCTGTGCGACCGCGTCACGGCCGAGCGGGTGCCGGTCGGCAAGCGCATCCGCGCCGAGTTCACGCTCAGCAGCTGAGCCGACCGGCGGGCGCCGGCCGGCCCGGGCTCAGCTCCGGGCGTCCTGCCGGCCGAACCAGTCGATGCACATGACCAGCGCGTCGTCGAGCGTGTCCGACGCGCGGTGCTCCGCGAGTTCCCGCAGCACCGCCCCGGGCACCGAGGCCGCCGGCAGCAGCCGGGTGGCGAGGACCGCCCGGGCCAGATTGCGCTCCGCGTACTTTTCGCCGAGGGGCGACACCGCGTCGTAGACCCCGTCGCTGACGAGCAGCAGCCGGTCCCCCGGGCGGGCCTGGAGGTGCTGGACGACGTACTGCGACTCCTCGAACATCCCCAGCGGCAGCTGGGCGTCCAGGGCGACGCGCGTGACCGTGCGGCCGCGCAGGCGCCACAGCTGTGGGGAGCCCGCGTCGACCGCTTCGACCGACGCCGTGGCCAGGTCGAAGCGGAGCAGCAGGGTGGACACGTGGGCGGCGCCGCGGTGCTGCTCGTAGATGGCCTGGTCGGCCAGGGCCGCCTGGTCCGCGATGCCGATCCCGGCTCGCCTGGCGTTGCGCAGCGCGTTCACGGCGAGGTTGGTGAGCAGGGAGGCGCGGATGCCCTCGCCCATGCCGTTGGTCACGGCCACGCTGAGCTGATCGCCCTCCGCCGCCCAGTCGAAGTTGTCACCGTGGATGGCGTAGGCGGGTTCGAGCTGGGCCCCTATGGCGTACTCCGCGGCGGTGAACGACCGGGCGGGGAGCAGCTGCCACTGCATTTCGGCGGCGAGGGTGAGGCGCGTGGTGCGGCGGGCCCGCTGGTAGTGGTCGGTTTCCCGGTCGGCGACGACGAGCTCGTGCCCCAGCAGCTCGGCCACATGGGTGAGGTCGTCCATGATCTGCGGGGTGGAGCGCGCGGTCGGCAGCCGGACGGTGAGGATGCCGAGGCGTTCGCCCCGGGCGGTGACCGGGAAGTAGTGGTCGGCCGCGTCGTCGGGTCCGGTCCGCCCTTGGTGCGGGCGCTGGCTGCCGAAGGCGCGGCCCTGCGGGCTGTTGTGCATCGAAAGTGGCTGGGCAGGGCCCTCGGCGGCGTCGACGGGGTTGAGCACGGTCATTCCGTAGTCGGCCAGGAACAGCTGCACCGAGCGTGCTCCGTACTCCCTCACGAGTGAGGCGCGCACCGTCTCCACCAGGGCATACGGTGGCGCCGCGCGTAGCGCTCGTTCGATCTCCGTGTGGGCATTCACGCTGTTTCGCCCATTCTTCGGTGGGTGGCGGGGCCGGAGCCGGGCTGACAGGAGCACGCTACGGGTGACAGAGTGGACGGATGCCCCACCGCACCGGACTCCCTCACCGCCCTGAACAGGTGTCCGAGGACGTCTGTGCCGCGTCGGAACTGCTGGAGGTGTTGTGGGGGCGTGGCCAGGAGGCCGCCGCGCTGGGTGTGGTCTCGCCCTCGCAGCTTCGCGCGCTGCTGGTCATCGAGCAGCAGGAAGGGAGCAATCTCCGCTCGCTCGGCAAGGCACTCGGCTCGCGTGCTCCCTCGGTGAGCCGGCTCTGCGACCGGATGGAGGCCATGGGTCTGATCCAGCGGGCCCCGAGCCCGACGAGCCGCCGGGAGGTCGAGCTCCGGCTCACCCGCCGGGGCCGGGAGCTGCTGGAGGAGTACCGGGCGATCCGCACCCGGGAACTCACCGCCGTGCTGGAGAGGATGCAGCCGTCCGAGGTGGCGGCTCTGGCCGTGGGGCTCACCGCTTTCCGCTCGGCGGCATCGCAGCGGCTCACCGGCGACCGGAGTCCGGCCGCGCGGCTTCGCGACGATGTCGCGGACAGCGCCTAGCTTCATGGAGCCCTGCTTCCGCGTTCCTGAGGCGCTCCTCGGACGGGCGCACTCGTTGATCGTTCGGTACAGATTGTTGCCCGCCGAAGAATGTTGTCAAATGGCAACTGTTACTTTTATCGTTGAGCATTCCCGCCGCGACCAGGGACCGGGCGACATCGCACCGTCCGCCTGATCCGGTGGTTCCCCCACCGTCCAGTGCATCACGAGGTGAACGTGCTTCCACCCCCCAGCGCCGGCCGCGCCATGCAGATCGTCCCACGGCACGAACGAGGGGCGCTGGTGCTCGCGGTGACCGGCGACCTCGACATCGACAACGTCGCGCCCCTCGGCGCTGCGCTGGAGAACGCGTCGCTGGAGGGCACCGGGCCGGTCGTCGTCGACCTCTCGGACGTGAGTTTCGCCGACTCCACGACGGTGAACGTGCTCCTCCAGGGGCAGACCGCGCTCGGCCCCCGGCTGCGGCTGGCCGCGCCCTCCGTCTTCATGGAGCGGCTCATCGGCGTGCTGGGACTCGACAGCGCACTCCCCGTCTTCCCGAACGTCGCCGAGGCGATCGACCCCGCGCTTCCCGGCTGACCCGGCGGCCGCACGGCCGAGCGCCCTTCCTCCCGTCCGGACGGGAGGAAGGGCGCTCGGCCGTGCGGCCGCCGGGTCAGTCCAGGGCGGGCGGGGCATCCTCGGGTGAGGTTCCCCACGTCGACGGCTCGTCGCCCACCGTGAAGGAGAGCGAGCGGGCCGAGCGGATGTCGTCCGTGGTCAGGTAGGTGCGCGCCTGGGGCGCGCCGTCGAGCCGGGCGGACTGGATGTAGCGGTCGGCGGCGGAGGTGCCGGGGGCGCTGACGGTCAGCGCGCCGCGCGGGTAGTAGCGGCGGTCGAGCTCGATGTCGACGCGCTCGAAGGCCGGCGTGGACAGTCCCCAGGTGTCGGTGCCCGGCTGGACCGGGAAGACGCCGATGGACGACAGCACCATCCAGGCGGACATCGTCCCCAGGTCGTCGTTGCCCGTCATGCCGGTCGGGCCGTTGGTGAAGAGCGTCAGGGCTGCGTGGACCACATCGGTCGTCTTCCACGGCTGGCCGGTGGACAGGTAGGTGTACGGGGCGATGAGGTCGGGCTCGTTCTGCGGGTTGTACTTGTCGGCGTTGTAGTACGCGTACGGGCCGTTCACCCATACCTCACGGGCCGTCTTCGCCGGGTCGGCGAGGAGCTCGTCGTACGCGAAGAACGAGTCGAGGCGTTGGTTGGCGGCGTCCTTCCCGCCGATCAGGTCGACCATGCCGGGGATGTCCTGCGGGACCATCCACTGGTACTGCCAGGAGGTGCCCTCGTGGAAGCCCTCGCTCTCGGCCGGGTCGGCGGGGCCGGTGAACGCGCCGGAGGCGTCACGGGCGCGGAAGAAGCCGGTCGATGGGTCGAAGATCTTCCGGTAGTTCTGGGCGCGGGCCTCGTAGCGCGCGGCGTCGGCGTCGTGGCCGAGGTCGCGGGCCATCTCGGCGAGCATGCCGTCGGCCAGGGCGTACTCCAGGGTGGCGGAGGCGCCGTGGTCGAAGTCGGAGTCGCCGGGCTTGGCGTGCTGACGGTCCTTGATGTACGGGGCGAAGCCGTCCGCCAGGTACTGGACGTTGGCCTCCCGGCCCACCGGTGCGGAGTCGGTGGGCGGTACCCCGTCCGCGTTCTTCCTCAGGGCCCGGTACGCCTGCTCCTCGTACCCCTTCAGCAGTCCCTGCTGGTAGGCGTTGGTGAGGAAGGGGGTGACCGGGTCACCGGTCATGATGTTCGTCTCGACCGTGCCGTAGCCCCACTTGGGCAACCAGCCGCTCTCCGCGTCGACGCGCAGGACGGATATCGCCATGTCCCGGGACTCGCGCGGGGCGAGCAGCGCGAGCAGCTGGGCCTGGGTGCGGTAGGTGTCCCAGAGCGACCAGTTCTGGTAGTACGTGAAGTTCTCGGCCCGGTGCTTCTTCTGGTCCCAGCCGGTGTAGCGGCCGTCCACGTCGCTGCCCACGTTGGGCGCGAGGAAGGACCGGTAGAGGGAGGAGTAGAAGGTGCGGCGCAGTTCGTCGCCGCCGCCCTTGGCCCGCACGCCTTCGAGGCGGTCCTCCCAGGTCTGCTGCGCGGCGCGCCGGACGCGGTCGAAGCTGCGGCCTCCTTCGGCGCGGAGGTTGAGCGCGGCGCCCCTGGCGTCGACGTAGCTCAGGGCGGTGGTGGCCTCGACGGTGCGGTCCTTGGTGGTGTCGAACCGCAGCCATGCGCCGTTGCGGGCGTCGGCGGCCGCGGACTTCTTCGAGCCCCCGGTGACGGTGTCGCCGTTCCAGGTGCCCGACGTGGTGAACGGCCGGTCGAAGCGGGTGACGGTGTAGACGGTGTACGGCTTGGTGTCCTGGCAGAAGCCGCTGCCGGTGATGGCGGTGCGCACGGTGCGGCTGTCCAGGATCTCCACCTCGGAGGAGAGCGTCCGGTGCAGCGACTGGCCCGCGTTGAGCAGCACGTTGGCCTTGTCGGTGGCCGGGAAGGTGTAGCGCTGCACCCCGGTGCGCTGTGTCGCGGTCAGCTCGGCGTCGATGCCGGACCCGAGCCCGACCTTGTAGTAGCCGGGGCTCGCCTTCTCGTCGTCGTGGCTGAACTCGGCCGCGTACTTCGCGTAGTCGGTCTCGGTGACGTCCCCCGTGGTGGGCAGCGTCGGCAGGTCGCCGCCCAGCCCGCAGCCGACGCCGGAGAGGTGGACGGAGGAGAAACCGCGGATGTGGTTCTCGCCGTAGTCGTAACCGGTGTTGTGGCCGGTGTCCGGGGAGAGCTGCACCATGCCGAAGGGCACGGAGGCGCCGGGGTAGGTGTTGCCCTCGTTCTGGGTGCCGATGAACGGGTTGACCAGGTCGGTCAGCCGGCCGTCGCTCCGGGGGGCGGCCTCGGCCGCAGCCCCGGGGAGGAGGACACCGCCCAGGAGTGCGGCGGCGGCGAGTACGGCCGCCGGGCCGCGCAGTCCCGGCCGTGGGGTCCGATGCATGGGGATACTCCTCAGGACAACGTTGTCAGAGCCCGATCAATTCTTCGATTCCGCCGTGGTCACGTCAAGGGGCGGGACGGTGCCGGTCCGGCCGGTGCCGGTCCGGCCGGTGCCGGTCCGGCCGGTGCCGGTCCGGCCGGTGCCGGTCCGGCCGGTGACGGTCCGGCCGGTGACGTGAAGGTGCGGTTCGTGGCCGCGCGTGCCACCACGGGTTGAGGCGGTTGATCGTTCTGACGTGGGCCGCAGGGAGGACTACCGTCAGGAGGAGGACACCCTGACCGTTCCCGTACTACCAAAGCAGTACGCCGGATCGCCGCCTCAGGGACGACGACGCGGCGGCTGTAAAAGGGGATCGTGGTGTACATGAGTTCCCTCGCGCTCTCCGTGCTGCTGTCACTGGTCTCCGCGGTCGCCTACGCGGCCGGGGCGATCGTCCAGGAGCGCGTGGCCACGGCCTCCGACGGCCGCTCGCCGGCACCGCTGCGCAACCGCGTCTGGTGGGCGGCGGTCACGCTGAACGGCGTCGGTGCCGTTCTGCACGTCGTGGCGCTGGCGTACGGCCCGCTCAGCCTCGTGCAGCCGCTGGGAGCGCTGACGATCGTCTTCGCGCTGCCGATGGCCGCCCTGCTCGTACGCCGCGGGGCCGGGGCCACGGCTTGGCGCGGCGCGGTCATGGCGACGGCGGGGCTCGCCGGGCTGCTCGCGCTCACCGGCAACTCCGACGGGCATTCCCTGGGCCGCCCGCAGCAACTGATGCTGGCCTTCGTCACCTTCGGCGCGGTGGCGGCGCTCGTCCTGCTCTCGCGGGCGATGCGCCGGCCGGTGATGCGCAGCGTGGTCCTGGCGGGGGCGGCGGGTGTCGCGTTCGGCATCGCGTCGGTGTACACGAAGACCGTGGCCATGGAGTGGACCGCCGGCTCCGTGGGGTCGGGGCTGCCGACCCTGCTGGTGATCGCGGCGCTCGCGGGCGCCGGCCTGCTGCTGTCCCAGGCGGCCTACCGGGGCGCGGGTCTGACGGCTCCGCTGGCCACGGTGACCGTGGTGAACCCGGTGGTGGCCGCGGCCGTCGGCATCACGCTGTTCGGCGAGCAGTTCCGGCACGGCACCACGGGCACGGTGCTCGCCCTGGCCTGCGGGGTGGTCGCGGCCGGCGGGCTGATCATGCTGACCACGGAACGCATGGGCGCGGAGCGCCTGGCGCCGGCGCTCGAACAGGAGCCGGAGGGCCCCGGGAACCCTGGGGGCTCTGGGGGCGCGTCGCTCAGTCCCGCGCCGGCCGCCGCGTCCCTTCCCCGGCCCTCGGGTCCGCGGCCGGCGACGCCCGCGCAGACGACTCCCCCGGCGCCGCCGCAGTCCGTGCGGATGCCCCTGGAGCGCCTGGCCGGACGGGTGGGGTTCGGCCAGGCGCCGGGCGTTGGACACAGGGCCGGGCCGCCCGCGGGGGCCGGTGACCGCCGGGGCGTTCAGACCTTGACGCCGCCCGCCCTGAGGTAGGCCAGCGGGTCGATGTCCGAGCCGTACTCGGGGCCCGTCCGGACCTCGAAGTGCAGGTGCGGTCCGGTGACGTTCCCCGTGGCGCCGGACCGGGCGATCCGCTGACCGCCGCCGACATGCTGGCCGCCGCGCACCAGCAGCGAGGAGAGGTGCGCGTACTGGCTGTACTTGCCGTCGCTGTGGCGGATGACGACCTGGTAGCCGTACGGTCCCGCCCAGCCCGCCGATACGACGGTGCCGGCCGCCATCGCCTTCACGGACGTGCCGGTGGGGACGGGGAAGTCGACGCCCGTGTGGTAGCCGCTGGACCAGGAACCCGCCTGGTGGTACTGCGTGCCGGTGCGGGCCGCGACCGGCGCGGTGAGCGAGGTGTGCTTCTGCGTCTGGGTCTTGGGCGTCTCGGTCTTCTTCGGCTGCGGCTTTGCCTGCTGTGTCTGCTGCTTCTTCGGAGCCGTCTTCGGGGTTGTCTTCGGCTCGGTCTTCGCCGCGGCCTTGGGCTCGGCCTTCGTCGCCGTCCTCGGCGTGGCCTTCGTGGCCGTCTTCGGCGTTCCGGTCAGGTCGAGGCTCAGGCGCTGGCCGGGGAAGATCAGGTCCGGATCGTCGCCGACGACCGTGCGGTTCGCCGCGTACAGCCGCTGCCAGCCGCCGTCGAGGTGCCGGTCGACGACGATCCCGGAGAGCGAGTCGCCGGGCGTCACTGTGTACGACTCCCGCTTGCCCGGCACGTGCGTCGGCGTCGCCGCGGCCGGCTTCGTCTGCGCCTTGCGCGGGGGTAATGAGGCGCTGTCCGGCTTCTTGGGCGTCGTCACCTGGGCCGTGCGCTCGCTCTGCGGGCTGACATCGGGCGTGTCGCCGCCCTGTGCCAGGCCGGCCTTTCCGGAGCAGACCGGCCAGGCGCCCGGCCCCTGGCCCTTCAGGACCTTCTCGGCGATGGCGATCTGCTGTTCCCGGGTGGCCAGGTCGGCGCGCGGCGCGTAGACCGTGCCGCCGTACGCCGCCCAGGTGGAGCGGGTGAACTGGAGCCCGCCGAAATAGCCGTTGCCGGTGTTGATGTGCCAGTTGCCGGTGGATTCGCACGCGGCGACCTTGTCCCACACGTCCGCCGACGCGGCGCCGGCCGACGCGGCCGTGATGAGTGGGAGCGCGAGCCCCGCACCCCCTGCCGTGACCGTGAGCGAAGCCCGGTTGATGCGGCTCGGCTGATATCTGCGGTGCCGTCCGTTCGCGGCCATGACTTGGCTCCCCCACTGGCTGTAGGACATGTCGCAAGCGGTCAACTTATGTGCAGACAGCGGGTGATGACAAGACCACGGTACGTTTCGGCCATCGGCGCGAAGGGCGGGCGCGGGTGCGCGCGGTCGGCGGATGGTGAAGGTCAGCGGCGACGCTATGCCCGGGGAGCGTTCGGAGGCACCGACGGCCTCCCCGGCCCGCGCGCGGGGGCCCTGGCTCGGGGCGGCCGGATCACGGTCGTCTTCGGCCTCCCCGGCCCGCACGCGCGGGGTCCCGCCGCCCCCTGTTGACACGGTCGGCGTCAGCCAGCGACGCTGGGCGCGACAGCCGGGAGAGCGCTCTCCGATTCATGGGGGCGCGGTGCACGAAGGAGCATGGCCGCCATGACGGACGAAGAGACCGATCCGCTGCTCGACAAGCTCGACGCGGACCAGAAGGTTCGTCTGCTGACGGGGGCGAGCACCTGGCGCACGTACGGTGAAGCGGCTGTCGGGCTGCGGCCGCTCACCCTCTCGGACGGGCCGGCCGGAGTGCGCGGCGAGACCTGGGACGAACGCGAGACCTCGCTCGTCCTCCCCTCCCCCACCGCGCTCGCCGCCTCCTGGGACGAGCGGCTGCTGACGGACCTCGGGGCCCTGCTCGCCTCGGAGGCGAGACGCAAGGGCGTCGACGTGCTCCTGGCCCCCACGCTGAATCTGCACCGCTCACCGCTGGGCGGCCGGCACTTCGAGTGCTTCTCCGAGGACCCGCTGCTCACCGGACGCACCGGCGCCGCGCTCATCAGGGGCATCCAGTCGGGCGGGGTCGCGGCCACCGCCAAGCACTTCGTCGGCAACGACGCCGAGACGGACCGGCTGAACGTCGACGTCCGCATGGACGAGCGGACGCTGCACGAGGTCTATCTCGCCCCGTTCGAGGAGGCGGTGGCGGCCGGGGTCTGGGCGGTCATGTCCGCGTACAACAAGGTCGACGGCGTCACCATGTCCGCCTCCCCGCTCCTGGAGCACCCCCTCAAGGACGGCTGGGGGTTCGACGGGCTCGTGGTATCCGACTGGGGAGGCGTGCGCACCCTCCTGGACACCGCGCGCTCCGGCCAGGACCTGGCGATGCCGGGCCCGGACGGTCCCTGGGCGGCCGGCCTGCTCGCCGCACTGGAAGAGGGCCTGGTGTCCGCCGATGCGGTCGACGACAAGGTGCGAAGACTGCTGAGGCTGGCGGGACGGGTGGGCGCGCTGGGTCCGGCCCGGCCGGTGCGGCGGCCCACGACGGCCCCGGACGCGCGGCGTGCGCTGCTGCGGCGCGCCGTTTCCGCCGGTGCGGTGCTGCTCCGCAACGAGGGCGGAGTGCTGCCGCTGAATCCGGCGGCGCTCGGCTCGGTCGCCGTCATCGGTACGCACGCCACGGCCGTACGCATCCAGGGCGGGGGCAGTGCGGAGGTGTTCCCGGAGACCGTGGTGACCCCGCTCGCCGGACTGGAGAAGGCGTTGGACGGGGCGGCCGAGGTGACCTACCGGCCGGGTCTGCCGCCGTCGGGCCGGCCGGAACCGCTCGGCCGCGACCGGGCGCGCGATCCGCGCAGCGGCGAACCCGGGGTGCTCGTGCGGCTGCTCGACGGGCAGGGGGCCGAACTCCACGCCGAGCACCGGCTGTCCGGACGGATCGTGGAGCCCTCGGTCCCGGCCGGCGATGCCGCGGCGGTGGAGATCCGGGCCCTGTTCCGGCCGGCCGGAAGCGGGGTGTGGACCTGGGCGGTGGGCGGCTGGGGCGACATCACGCTGTCCGTCGACGGCCACGAGGTGCTGTCCGGCACGTTCCCGCTGGACAGCGACGACCCGACCCGGGTGCACGTCGCCCCGCCCCTGCACACCGCCCGGGCCGAACTGGTCGCCGGCCGGGAGGTGGAGGTGGTGGCACGGCGCTCGCTCGCCCCGGGATCGGGCGTCGCGACGGTCCTCGCCGCCGCCCCGCCCGCCGGTGACCCGGCCGCCGCGCTAGCCGACGCGGTGTCCGCAGCGCGGGCGGCCGACGTCGCGGTGGTGGTCGTGGGCACGACGGAGCAGAGCGAGTCGGAGGGCCACGACCGCGAGAACCTGGAGCTCCCGGAGGGGCAGGACGCGCTCGTACGGGCCGTGGCGCGGGCCAACCCGCGCACCGTCGTCGTGGTCAACGCGGGCGGCCCGGTCGCCCTGCCCTGGCACACCCGGGTTCCCGCGCTGCTGCTCACCTGGTTCCCGGGCCAGGAGGCCGGGGACGGACTGGCGGACGTCCTGTTCGGCCGGTCCGAGCCCGGTGGCCGGCTGCCGACCACCTGGGCCGCCGCCCAGCACGACGTACCGGTGCTCGGCACCGCCCCCGCCGCCGACGGGCGGCTGCGCTACGAGGAGGGCCCGCACATCGGCTACCGGGCCTGGCTGCGGTCCGCGACCGCACCGGCGTACTGGTTCGGCCACGGCCTCGGGTACACCGGCTGGGCGTACGAGGAGCTGACGGCCCCGGCGGCGGTGCGGGCCGGGGAGCCCTTCGACGTACGGGTGCGGGTACGCAACTCCGGGCGGCGGCGTGGCCGGGAGGTGGTGCAGGTCTATCTGGCCCGCCCCGATTCGGCCGTCGAGCGGCCGGTGCGCCGGCTCATCGGGTACGCGGCGGTCGAGGCGGACCCCGGGCGGAGCGCGGTCGCGGTGGTCCGGGTGAGCGGGCGCGCACTGGCCCACTGGTCGCCCCGGCGGGGCGGCTGGGAGACCGAGGCGGGTGAGTTCACGCTGCTCGGCGGGCGTTCGGCGGGCGATCTGCCACTCACCGCCGGGCTCACGGCACAGCCGCGCCCGGACTCGGCCGGGAAAGGATCGGATAACGGTTCGGAGCACGATGGAGAGCGCTCTCCGCTGATGCTATAAATGCGCTCATGACGGATGATCTGCGACCGGCCGGAACACCCACCCTCGAGGACGTGGCGAGGGCGGCCGGGGTGTCCCGCGCCACCGTCTCCCGGGTGATCAACGGCGTACGGAATGTCGACCCGGTGATCCAGGAGGCCGTGCGCCGGGCCGTCGCACTCACCGGCTACGCCCCCAACCGCGCGGCCCGCTCCCTGGTGACCCGGCGCACCGACGCCATCGCGCTGGTGGTGACGGGCGCGGGCACCGAGCCGGAGGAGACCGCGCCACCGGCCGACGCGGACGGGACCGAGGCGGGCAGCGGGGCGTCCTTCACGGGACAGGTCTTCGCCGACCCCTTCTTCGGCCGGGTGGTGACCGGGGTCGTCAACTATCTGCGGCCGCGCGGTATGCACCCGGTGCTGATGTTCGCCGAGACGTCACGGGCCCGCGAGGACGTGGTGTCGTTCCTGCGCCAGGGCAGCGCGGACGGTGCCCTGGTCGTCTCGACGCACGCGGAGGACCCGCTGCCGGGCATGCTCACCGACGCGGGGCTGCCGGCCGTGCTCTATGCGCGCCCCGCCCGCGCCACCCGGATCAGCTATGTCGACGTCGCCCACCAGGACGGGGCGCGGCTGGCCGCCGAGCATCTGCTCGCCCGGGGCTGCCGCCGGATCGCGACGATCACCGGCCCGCTCGACGTGCCCGCCGTCCAGGAGCGGCTGGCCGGCTTCCGGGACACGATGGCGGGGAACGGGCACCCGTACATCGCGATCGCCGAGGGGCGGTTCACCCAGGAGAGCGGTGAGGCCGCGATGGAACGGCTGCTGGCCGAACACCCCGATCTGGACGGGGTGTTCGCGGCCAACGACCTGATGGCCATGGGCGCCTGCCATGTCCTGCGGGAACACGGCAAGCGGGTGCCGGAGGACGTCGCGGTGATCGGCTTCGACGACAGCAGCGCGGCATCCGCCTGCCGCCCGCCGCTGACCACGGTCCGCCAGCCGGTGGAGGCGATGGCCGCCGAGATGGCCCGGCTGCTGATCGAGCGGCTGTCGAAGCCGGAGGGGGCCGCGACGTCCGTGATCTTCGAGCCGTCGCTGGTGGTGCGGGACTCGGCGTAGGCGGGGCGATACCTGGGCGACGCCGCACGGGAGGCGCGCACAGGACAGGCACGGGACGCACGCACAGGGTCAGCGCGGGCCGGCCCAGGACGCAGGGGCCGGAACGCGCGGGCGGGCCCGGGACGCGGGGCGGCCCGAAGCGCGGGCGGGGACGCGCGGGCCGGCCCAGGACGCAGGGCCCGGGACGCGGGCGGGCCCGGGACGCGGGGCCCGTAAGCGCGGCCCGGGACGGCAGCCGTACCGCAGTGGCGCCCCTCAGCCGGGCGCATCCGACGCGGTCCGGGGGCGCTGCCTGCTCCGCACGGCGTCCGCCGGGGTCCGCAGCTCCGGTGCCGGGGAGCCGGAGCCGGTCCCGGGCGCGGGTGACGGGCGGCTGCCGCCGCGGGCCAGGAAGTCGGCCAGGGGAAGCGTCGCCGCTCCGACCGTGACCGCGTCGGGCCCGAGGCGGCCCATCTCGATGGTGGTGCGGGCCGCCGCGTGCTTCAGCGCGTACTCCTGCGCGTACCGGCGGATGTCGGGCAGCAGATGCGGGCCGATCAGCAGGCCCGCCCAGCCGCCGAGCAGGATGCGCTCGGGCAGGAAGAGGTTGGTCAGGTCGCCCAGTGCCGCGCCCAGGCACTCGGCCGTCTCGTCCAGCACCGCGACCGCCACGGGGTCGGGTTCGCCGCCGGCGGCCGGGTAGGCGGCGGCGAGCAGCGCGGCGAGCGCGGTCTCGTCGTCGGCGTCGGCCGGCAACGGGCCGCCCGCCTCGTGCCAGCGCTCGCGCATCGCCTCGGCGCCCGCGTACGCCTCCAGGCATCCGATCGAGCCGCAGCGGCAGCGCCGGCCGCGCAGCTGCACGGTGCTGTGGCCCCACTCCAGGGCCTGGCTGCTGCGGTCCTCGTCGAGGAGGTCGCCGTGGTTCACGCAGGCGCCGACACCGGAACCGATGAGGGCGATGGCCGAGGCCCCCGCGCCCCGCCCGCCGCCGAACCACATCTCGGCCTGGCCGAGGGTCTTGGCGCCGTTGTCGATGAAGAAGGGCACCTGCGGCGGAACCCGCACGGCGTCCCGGAGCAGCTGCTCGAAGGGCACGGCGCTCCAGTCGATGGTCTGGCCGTGCACGACGGAGCCCACGTCGCCGATGACGCCGTCCGGCGCGTGGCGCTCGATGATGCCGGGGACGCCGATCCCGATGCCGAGCAGCCGGTGCGGGTCGGCGCCGGCGTCCCGCAGCACGTCGGCGACGCCGCTGCGGACATGGCCGACGATGCGGTCGACGTCGTAGCCGTGCTGGGCGAGCAGCCTCTCGGTGCGCGCGAGTTCGGTCAGGGAGAGGTCGAAGAGCTCCACCCTGACCCGGGTCTCGCCGATGTCGATGCCGATGAGGAGGCCGCCACCGGGGGCGACGCGCAGCAGGGTGCGGGGGCGGCCGCCGTCGGAGTCGACGACACCGGCCTCCTCCACGAGGCCTTCCGCGGCGAGTTCCGCGACGACGTTGCTGATGGAACCCGAACTCAGCCCGGTGGCCGGACCCAGCTCCTGGCGGCTCAGCGGGCCGTCGAAATACAACCGTTGCAATACCCGCGCCCGGTTGCCCCGTCGCAGGTCACGCACGGTTCGTCTGTTGCGCTCAGCCATGTGGCTCCTTCCCTGCCCGCAACATACCGCGACCCCGGGACTTGACGCGACCTTAGCTCATCTCTTAAATCATGCCATAAATTAGGCCCTGAAGGTCGTGTCGGTTCCCGGACACAGCCTTCTTCCCCGGAAAGGGGCCACCCAGCATGCGCACCATCAGAGCCGCGGCAGCCGTCACCCTCGCGATCTCCATAGCCGCCGGAGTCACCGGCTGCGGAGGCGGTTCGTCCGCGAGCGGCGGCAGCCGGTACCTGGAGGAACACCTCGCGGCCTGCGCCCGCGCCGTCCGCAAGGGCGCCCCGCTGGCCGGCTACTTCGCCTGGTCGCTCCTCGACAACTTCGAGTGGGCGTACGGCTACGACAAGCGGTTCGGCCTGGTCCACGTCGACTACGCGACGCAGCGCCGCACGGTCAAGAGCAGCGGCCGGCGCTACGCGGAGCCGATCCGCCAAGCGGCGGCCGACCGCACCCGCAAGGCCGCCTGACCCGGCGCCACCCCCTCAGCAGCCTCCGGCCGCGGCGGACGACCGCCGCCGCCGGAGGTTTCGCGCTGCAGCGACGGACTCATGATCCGCCGCTCACGGTTTCGCGCCGGTGGCCGACGCCCAGTTCGACAGCAGGAAGTGCAGGGCCTCCACCGCCCGCTCCCAGGAGGTCTGTACGGGACGCGGGGCCTCGAATCCGCCGTCGGCCTCCAGGGCGGTGAACCCGTGGAAGGTGCTGCGCAGCAGCCGTACCGCGTCGGTGAGATCGGGTTCGGTCAGACCGTACGCGCGCAGCATCGCGGAGGTGGTCCGGAGGGTGCGGTGGTACGCGGGCGCCTCGGCGACGATCGCCGGGTCGACGCGCATCTGTGTGGCCGCGTACCGGCCGGGGCACTCCAGCGCGAAGGTGCGGTAGGCGTCGGCGAACGCGATCAGGGCGTCCTTCCCGGCCCGTCCGGCCACCGCCGTCTCGATCCGGTCGATGAACTCTTCGGCGGCCAGCAGCGCGACCCGGGTCCGCAGGTCACTCAGGTTCTTGACGTGGGAGTACAGGCTCGCGTCCTTGACGCCGAAGCCGCGGGCCAGCGCGGAGATGGTGACCTTGTCGAAACCGGTCGAGTCCGCCAGGTCGGCCGCCGCCGCCACGACCCGCTCGGTCGTGAGCCCCGCGCGAACCATCCCCACCCCCGCCGACGTACTTCCTAGGACCCTTAGCTTTCCCGAATATACACAGGAGCCCGCGGTGGTCACGGATCACCGTGTCCACCGCGGGCTTCCGTACCGTGCCGACAGCGGGGAGTGGGCCGGCACGGTGGCCCGGACGGAGCGGGAGAGCGCTCTCCCGCGCGCGTTGTCAGTGTTGCGCCGCCGTCGACGGAGTGTCAAGAGTTGACGTGAAACGGCCTTCCTCGGGCATGCGCAGTTGAACAGGCCGTCCCCCGTTCCCGTGTCCATACTGGACATCGGCCGGCTGTCACAGCCCCCGGCTCCCGGCCTCCCCCGACCTACCGCAGGAGCAGACAGATGAGCGCAACCGCGCAGATCGGCGTCACCGGGCTCGCGGTGATGGGCCGCAACCTGGCTCGCAACTTCGCCCGCAACGGCTTCACGGTCGCCGTGCACAACCGTACGGAGAGCAGGACCGAGGCCCTGGTCGAGGAGTTCGGCGGCGAGGGCTCCTTCGTGGCCGCGCACAGCCCCGAGGAGTTCGTCCGGGCCCTGGAGCGGCCGCGCCGCCTGGTCGTCATGGTGAAGGCGGGCGAGCCGACGGACGCGGTCATCCAGGAGTTCGCCCCGCTGCTGGACGAGGGCGACGTCATCATCGACGGCGGCAACGCCCACTTCGAGGACACCAGGCGCCGGGAGAAGGAGCTGCGCGAGCGCGGCATCCACTTCGTGGGCGCGGGCATCTCCGGCGGCGAGGAGGGCGCGCTGAACGGCCCGAGCATCATGCCGGGCGGCTCGGCCGAGTCGTACGAGTCGCTGGGGCCGATGCTGGAGCGGATCGCGGCGAAGGCCGAGGACGGCACGCCCTGCACCGCGCACATCGGGCCGGACGGCGCCGGCCACTTCGTCAAGATGGTGCACAACGGCATCGAGTACGCCGACATGCAGCTGATCGCGGAGGCGTACGACCTGCTGCGCGCGGTGGCCGGGTACTCCCCCGCGAAGATCGCCGAGACGTTCCGCGGCTGGAACACCGGCCGCCTCGACTCGTATCTGATCGAGATCACGGCCGAGGTACTGGCCCACACCGACGCGGCGACCGGCAGGCCGTTCGTGGACATCGTGCAGGACCGGGCGGAGCAGAAGGGCACCGGGCGCTGGACGGTGCAGATCGCCCTCGATCTGGGCGTGCCCGTCTCCGGCATCGCGGAGGCGGTCTTCGCCCGTTCGCTGTCCGGGCACACCGATCTGCGCGAGGCCGCGCGGGATCTGGCGGGCCCCACGGTCACCCCGCTCGGCGAGAGCGAGGCGGCGGCCTTCGCGGACCGGGTCGAGCAGGCGCTGTACGCGTCCAAGATCGTCTCGTACACCCAGGGGTTCCACCAGATCCGGGCGGGCAGCGAGGCGTACGACTGGGACATCGATCTGGGCGCGGTGGCGTCGATCTGGCGGGCCGGCTGCATCATCCGGGCGGCGTTCCTCGACCGCATCCGCGCGGCCTACGACGCACAGCCCGGGCTGCTGAGCCTGCTGTCGGACAAGCAGTTCGCCGAGGAGATCGGCGCGGCGCAGGACGACTGGCGCGCGGTGGTGGCCGAGGCGGTGCGGCAGGGCGTGCCGACCCCTGGATTCGCCGCGGCGCTCTCGTACTACGACGGTCTGCGCGCCGACCGGCTGCCGGCGGCGCTCACCCAGGGGCAGCGGGACTTCTTCGGCGCACACACCTATCGGCGGTCCGACCGCGAGGGCTCGTTCCACACGCTCTGGGGCGGGGACCGCTCGGAGGTAGAGGCCGGCTGACCGGGCGGCGCGAGACGGACCGGCCCCCGGAGGCGGCGGCCGGTCGCTCCCGCCTCAGCCCAGACGCTTGAGCAGTTCGTCGGCGAGCGGGCCGGCCGATGCCGGGTTCTGGCCGGTGACCAGATTGCGGTCCACGACCACGTGCGGGGCCCACGGCTCGCCCTCCTGGAAGTCGGCCCCGATCTCCACGAGGCGGTCCTGGAGCAGCCACTTGGCCTTGTCGGCGAGTCCGGTCCGGCTCTCCTCCGCGTTGGTGAAGCCGGTGAGCCGGTATCCGGCGAAGCTGTGGCCGCCGTCGGCGTCGGTGGCGGCGAGCACGGCGGCCGGAGCGTGGCAGACGATGCCCAGGGGCATGCCCGACTCCAGGGCCCGGTTCAGCAGCCGACCGGAGTCGGCGTTCACCGCCAGGTCCTCCATGGGGCCGTGTCCGCCGGGGTAGAACACCGCCGCGTAATCCGCCGGGTCGATGGCTGCCACGTCGAGCGGGTGTTCGAGTTCGGTGATGCCGGCGACGGCTGCCGCCATCCGGTCGGCGTTCTCCTGGCCGTTGTTGAACTCGGGGGCGAGGCTGCCCCGGTCGACGGTGGGCACCACACCGCCGGGGGTGGCGACGACGATCTCGTGCCCTGCCGCCTTGAACGCCTCGTGGGGAGCGACGATCTCCTCCGCCCAGAAGCCGGTCGGATGCGCGGTCCCGTCGGCGAGCGTCCAATGGTCGGCACCGGTCACAACGAACAGAATCCTTGCCACGTCACGTCTTCCGCAGGGCCGGGGCGTCACCGCCCAGGAGGGTTTCGCGTGACGGTGGTCCGGAAAGGGCGCCGTCACGCCGGGAGGCAGACCGTACGACCGCGCCCGTGCGAGCCCCACGCGGGCCGCCGCGTGGGAACGGGGCGGGGTGAAACCGCGTCACCCTCCGACGGCCCCGGTGCGGGAGTCACCCGCCCGGGGCCGGGTACGGTGGTGATCGCGCCGCGGCACCGTCGCACCGCCCGGCCCGGCGGAGCCTCGGCGCTTCCCCTTCCGGGGGCGGGCTGCCCGGAAGGACGAGGGGTGGCCGTCCGACACGATCCGCCGGACAGGCCCGACGGGCATCGGAGGTCTCGTGGCACTCGACATCAACGAACCGTTCGGTCAGAACTGGACACACGCGGCGCAGTTCGGCATCGCGTTCGTCCTGTCCTCCGCGATCGGGATCGAGCGTGAGATCCGCCAGAAGGCGGCGGGGCTGCGCACGTACACGATCGTCGGCCTCGGCGCCGCGCTCTTCACGCTGGTCAGCAAGTTCGGCTTCTCCGACGTCGTGGCCACCGGCCAGGTGGAACTGGACCCGTCCCGGGTCGCGGCGCAGATCGTCTCCGGGCTCGGGTTCATCGGCGGAGGCGTCATCTTCGTCCACCGCGGCTCGGTGCGCGGCCTCACCACGGCGGCCTCGATCTGGCTCACCGCCGCCGTTGGCTGCGCGGCCGGTGCGGGGCTGCCCGTTCTCGCCACACTGGCCACCCTCGCGTACTTCCTGGTGTCCTACGGCGTCCGCCCCCTCGCCCACCGGCTCCCCGCCCTGAGCAACGCCTCGATCGGCTACCGGATCACCTATACCGAGGGCGTCGGCGCGCTGCGGGAACTGGTCAACCACTGCACGGAGACCGGGTTCGCCGTCTCGGAGCTGACCACGCTCTCCGCCGACGGCTCGGGCATGTTCCGGCGCCGCCGCTCGCAACAGGACGCCGAGCGGACCGTGGAGATCGCGCTGAGTGTTCGGGGGCGCGGCGACCTGGACGCACTGACCGCACGGCTGGCGGGTACGGCGGGGGTCCTGGCGTGCAACCGCAGCGACCTCGCCGACGAGTGAGGGGCCGGGCCCGGAAAGGCCGGTCCCGCGCGCCGGTGCGCTCGTATGCTCGGCTGCCATGACGAGCCGTGCGTCCTCCTCACCGCAGCCCTCGGTGGCGCTGCGCGAGATCCTCGCCTTCGACGACGGCGGGAGCCTGCGGCTGCTGCTGGCGCCGGCCGGGCATGACGTCGGCGTACGGGGCGTGGCCGTGGGCGACGAGGGCCCCGCCCGGCCGCTCGACGGCTGCCTGGTGCTGCTGACCGGCCCGCCCTCCGCGTCCCCCGACGCCGCCGAACCGGTACGCGCGGCGGCGAACCGCGGCGCGTCCGGTGTGGTGCTGCGGGAGGTGGAGGGGGTGGCCGCCTCGCCGCAGGTGCTCGCCGCGGCCGAGGAGGCGGGGGTCGCCGTACTCACCCGCGCGGAGTGGGCCGACTGGACGGACACCGCCGCGCTGCTGCGTTCCGCGCTGGCCTGCGCACGGGCGGGCCGGGACGACGAGAGCCCGGGGCGGCCGGTGGCCGGCGGCGCGGAGAGCCTGTCCGCCCTCGCCGCGGCCGTGGCCGAGTACACCGGCGGTTCGATCACCATCGAGGACACCCGCCTGCGCGTGCTGGCGCACTCCGCCACCGGGCCGGACGCCGACGCGCTGCGCCGCTCCACCATCCTGGGCGGCCGGGTGCCGCAGTGGCGGATCGCGGAGCTGCGGCGCAGCGGCATGCTCCGGGCGCTGTGGACGTCCCGGGACGTGATCCACCGCGCCGCCGACGCCGACGGTCCCGAGCGCCTGATCATCGCGGTCCGCAGTGGCCCCGAGGTGCTCGGCTCCATCTGGGTGGCGGGCGACGGGCGCCCCCTGCGCGCGGGAGCGGCGGACGCCCTGCGCCGGGCCGCCGATGTCGCCGCTCCCCTTCTGGTGCGGCACCGGCTGCGCGAGAGCGGGGCCGCGCGCCGCAGCGAACTCGCGCTGCGCGGCCTGCTGTACGGGGACGGCGACGCCCGCACCCATGCCTGGTCGCTGGGCCTGTCCCCCGACGCGGCGTGCGCGGTCGTGGTCGCCGAACGCCTCGCCGCCGCACCGGTCCCGGGCGACCGCACGCTCGATGTGCTCGCGCTCCAGGCAGTCACATACCGCCCGTCGGTACGTGTGCTGCGCGACGGTGACCGGCTGCTGGTGCTGCTGCCCGTGGAGGCCGGGCCGGCACGCGGCGCCCTCGCGCTGGCCCGGGAACTGGCGGCCCAGGCCCCGCCCGGGGGCGCCGGGGTGCTGGCGGGTGCCGGCCCGGCGGTCGCCGGCGCGCCGGGGGTGCGGGCCTCGTGCGAGGAGGCCCTGCTGATCGTGCGGGTGCTGCGCAAGCGGGCGGACACGGACGGCGCAGGGGCCCGAAAGCCCTACGCGGACGCGGCGGGCGTGGGCCCCTCGCTGGACATCGCCCGCGTCCTGGACGCCGCCCGGCCGGTCTGGGAGGCGGGGAACGGTCCCGTGCACGAGCTCGTACGCACCGATCTGGCGGCGGGCGGTGAGCTGGTCCGTTCGCTGGCGGCCTATCTCGACGCGTCGGGCGACGTCGTCCGCGCGGCGGCCCGGCTCGTCGTGCACCCCAATACGCTGCGCTACCGGCTGCGGCGCGCCCGGGAGCGGTTCGGCGTGGACCTGGACGACCCCGACACCAGGCTGCTGGTCACCCTCGCCGTGCGTCTCACCGGGTAGGTTGCCGTCTGTTCGTACGGCTCACGGCTCACGTCGTACGGCTCACGGCTCGCGGCTCACGTCGTACCGCTCACTGCTCACGGCTCACGTCGTACCGCTCACTGCTCACGGCTTACGGCTTACGGCCACCAGGCTGGGACCGGTCGCGCACACGCTGCCGGCCACCGGCCGAAGGCAGTCCGTACAGGCCGCCGACCACCGGCACCGGCCAAGGACGGCCAGTCGGCCGGCCGGCACCAGCTGTCGGCCACCGGCCGGGGGCGGACTCGCACGAGCTGTTGGCCGAGCGGCCAAGGCGGTGCACCGTTGTTGTCCGCCTGGACAGAGACCTGGGGGCACCCATCACCGAATCTGGCTCCATGAGCCTCCCTTCATCGCCCTCCGCCCTGACGTCGCCCCCCGCCCCGACGTCGCCCTCCGTCCTGACTCCATCCGCGCGTGTCGCGGCCGCGGTCCGCCACGCCGTGGCCTCCGGGCTGCTCGGCGAGTCCAGCCCGGTCGCCGGTTTCATCGACACGGACGGCGTACGCGCGTCGGTCGCCGCCCTGCACGAGGCGTTCCCCGGGGTGCCCGCCGTACTGCACACGTTCGCCGCGAAGGCCTCCTCGCTCGTGCCCGTACTGCGGCTGCTCGCCCGGTGCGGCATGGGCTGCGAGGTCGCGAGCCCGGGTGAGCTGCGGCTCGCGCTCGACGCCGGGTTCGCGCCGTCGAAGATCGTGCTGGACTCCCCCGCCAAGACCCGGGACGAGATCCGCCGCGCCCTGGCGGTCGGCGTGGCGATCAACGCCGACAACCTCGACGAGGTGGACCGGATCGCTTCGCTGCGCCCGTCCGACGCGGTGTCCGCCATCGGGCTGCGGGTCAACCCGCAGGTCGGCGGCGGCTCCATCGGCGCGATGAGCACGGCCACGGCCACGTCGAAGTTCGGCGTGGCGCTGCGCGACCCCGGCGCGCGCGAGCAGGTCGTGAAGACGTTCGCCGCGCACCCCTGGCTGACCCGCCTGCACGCGCATGTCGGCTCGCAGGGCTGCTCCCTGGAGCTGATCGCGGCCGGGATCGGCGAGACGTACCGGCTGGCCGAGGAGATCAACGACGCCCTCGGCCGCCGGCAGATCACGGGTCTCGACATCGGCGGCGGCCTCCCGGTCAACTTCGCCGACGACGAGATCCGCCCCAGCTTCGCCGCCTACGCGGCGGCCCTGCGGGCGGCCGTGCCCGGACTCTTCGACGGCCGGTACGAACTGGTCACCGAGTTCGGCCGGTCGCTGCTCGCCAAGAACGGGTTCATCGGCGCGCTGGTCGAGTACACGAAGAACGCGGGCGGCCGCCGCATAGCGCTCACCCACGCGGGCGCCCAGACCGCCACCCGTACCGTCTTCATGCCGGAGGCCTGGCCGCTGCGGGTCGGCGCCTTCGACGCCGAGGGGCGGCCCAAGGACGGGCCCGCGCTGGTCCAGGACATCGCGGGCCCGTGCTGCTTCGCGGGAGACGTCGTCGCGCACGCCAGGGAACTGCCCGAACTGCGGGCCGGCGACTACGTGGTGCTGTACGACACGGGCGCGTACTACTTCTCCACGCCGTGGTCGTACAACAGCCTGCCGCGCCCGGCGGTGTACGGATTCGACGTGGCCGCGCAGGCGGGGCACCCGGAGCCGGTGGTCCGCTTCGCGCCGGTGCGCGACGCCCAGTCGCTGGACTCGGTCTCCGCCGAGAGCGGCCTCGCACACGCGGACGCGCTGCTGAGCCTGCGCGACTGACCCGCGTACTCGCGGCGGGGTTCGGGGGCGTCCGGCACTCGGAAGGCAGCGGCGACGGGCGGCGACGGGCCGAAATTTAGTAGCCATGTACATAGTAGCCATGTACGGTATCTGCCATGAGCGACGCGATCGAGGGCGCGACCCCGGGTTTCCTGGTCTGGCGCCTGTCCATGAAATGGCGGGTGGCGCTCGACCGGGCGCTGGCTCCGCTCGGGCTGACCCACGCGCAGTATTCGCTGGTGGCGTCCCTGCTGGGGATGGAGCGGGCGGGGCTGCGGCCGAGTCAGCGCGCACTCGCCGAGCACACCGGACTCGAAGCGCTCTACGTTTCGAAACTGGCCCGCGGTCTGGAGGCCGCGGGGCTCGTCGAGCGGGCCGCCGACCCCTCGGACAGCAGAGCGGTCCAGCTCTCGCTGACCGTGGAGGGCCGCGCGGCGACCGGCCGCGCGGTCGAGGTGGTGCGGCAGCTCGTCAACGGGCTACTGGCACCCCTGGGCGGCCTCGACGGCCTGGACACCGAGGCGTTCACCCAAGCACTGACGGCACTGCTCGACGTGCCGGTTCCCGCAGTCACCGGCTCTTCCAAGGAGTAACCATGACTACCGCACCCCCTGTCAACGGCCAGATCATCGGCATGGCCCACTACGCCACCCGGGCCGTCCTGAAACGGCTGCTGGCGACGAGCGGCATCACCTTCCACCAGTCCGTGGCGCTGACCGCCACCGCCGACAAGGGCGGGATCATCGAGCGCCGCCGGCTGATCGAGCGCATGACCGGCGCCGTGAAGCTGGACGTGTCCGTGGCGGAGCAGACCCTGTCGGAGCTGACGTCGGCCGGGCTGCTGGAGGAGCGGCCCGGCGAACAGCCCCTGCTGGCCCTCACCGCCGCCGGCGAGGCGCTGGAGCGTGAGCACAGGACCGGCGTCGCCGACGCCACGGCCCCGCTGTACGCGGGCCTGCCGGCCGAGGACCTGGCCACGGCGGGCCGGGTGCTGACCGAGGTGACCGCGCGGGCAAACGCCTTGCTGGCCGCGGGCTGACCGGTCGTCGCCGGTCAGCCGGCCGGTGACGGCTCGGGCTCGGGCGGCGGCACCGGCTCGGGGTCCGGCGACGGCGGCTGCGGAATCGGTTCGGGTGCGGGCCCTGGCGGGGTGGGCGAGGGCGGCGTCGGCGCCGGTCCCGGCGGGGTCGGCGTCGGCTCGGGCAGCGGCTGCGGCGGCCCCGGAATCGGCCCGGGCGTGGGTGCCGGCGGTACGGGGTCGGGGAACGGATGAGTCATCTCGGGCCTCCGAACGGTCGGGGGTGGATCTCTTCCACCGTCTCCCGGAGCGGCTTCCCTCGCCCGGCGAGCCCATACGTACGGACCAAGGGCACGGCCCCGGCCGGCTCAGCGACCGGCCGCCACCACCACCACCGCGGCGGCCAGCCCGGGGCGCGGGCTGGACAGCACCGGGACACGGGTCGTCGTACGGTCGGCCGCACCGGCCATGGAGCCCTGCGCGAGCACGATGACATCGGCGTCCGTCACCGCGTCGGCCGCGGCGGCCACGAGGTCCAGACATCCGTCTACGTCACCGGCCGCGAAGCGCTCCCAGGCGCCCGCCACCAGCACGGTACGCACATCCGCCGCGGGGAGACCGGCCCTGACCGCCTCCTCGGCGAGCAGCGCGCGGGTCGGCGCCAGGGTGGAGGCGAGGGTGGCGAGGACGGTGACCCGTCCCGCGCGGACGGCGGACGCGGCCATCGGCCGGTCGACGCGCAGGACCGGGACGCCGAGCGCCACCCCGGCGGACTCGGCCACGGCACCGATGGTCGAACACGTGCAGAGCACGGCGTCCGCCCCCTCGGCGACCGTCTCCGCGACCAGCGCCTCCACCTCGTCCGCCACCGCCTCCGGCCCCCGCGCCCCGGCCCGGGTGAGCAGTTCCTCGCGCACCACATGGCGCAGGACGAGCCCCGGGTGGTCGGCGTCGCGCAGGGCGTCGAAGACCGGAACGTGGACCGGCGAGGTGTGCAGCAGCGCGAGCGTCACCGGCGACACGTCCGTCCCCGCCGTCCCCGCCGTCAGTACAGCTCGGGGTGCAAGGCGAGTTGCACCTTCGCCCGCTCCACCAGTTCGACCGACGCCTCGGGGGCCTCCTCGGGATGGCGCGAGGCCCACTTGGCGGCGTACGGGCACAGCGGGACGACGGGCACGCCCTCGCGGCCCGCCATGGCGTAGAACTCACCGACCAGGGCGCCTCCGATGCCCTTGCCCTCGTGCCCGGGCTCGACGACCGTGTGCACGACGACGAGCCCGGCGGGCTCCCCGCCCATCACGAAGTACGCGATGCCCCCGACGGGCCCGCCGTCCTCGTACGCCAGCAGCTTGCCCGCCGCCCGGTCGTCACGGATCTCGGGCCCGGTTTGCTCTGCCATGGCGGGGCTGCTCCCTAGCTGGACGAGACGCTTCAGCGCGCCGCGGGCACCGCGTGCGGGCTGCGCTCGGTGTCACTGCCCGGCACGGGCGCGGAGGCGTCGGCGCCGAGTGCGACGATGCGGTTGTCCGCGTCGACGTGAACGATACGCGGAACGAGGGCGCGCGCCTCGGCATCGTCGACCTGGGCGTAGCTGATGAGGATGACCAGGTCACCCGGGTGCACGAGGTGGGCGGCGGCACCATTGATCCCGATCACCCCGGAGCCGCGCTCCCCCTCGATGACGTACGTCTCCAGCCGGGCACCGTTGTCGATGTCCACGATGTGGACGAGCTCGCCGGGCAGCAGATCCGCGGCTTCCATGAGCTCGGCATCGACCGTGACAGACCCGACATAGTGCAGGTCGGCCTGGGTCACGGTGGCGCGGTGGATCTTGGACTTGAACATCGTTCGCATCATCGAAGCACTCCCAAAAGTAGGCTCCCTGCCTGCGTTTTTGCAGGTCAAGGGCTGTTTAGACACCCTACAGCGAGTCGCATGTCCGGGCAGCTCTTCCCAGGTTTTCCAGGACCCGCGTGCTGACCACTCGCTGACATTTCCGACGCCTCGCCAGGCGACCGAGGGAGGGCTTCACCCGCTCTCGCGGACCCCACCATCGCGACAGCCCAAGCCTACGCAGCGCCCCCGAAGGACGGCCGTGATCACCGTCACACGGATGGCCTGGACGGGGGCCAGGAGCGGAGCGTGGGACCTGAAGTCGGACCCCGTGCCACAACCGGGCCGCTGGCCGGGGCCCCTCGCACCCGTCTCAATGAGCCGCTTCCGTCTTGGTCAGCTGGAGGGTTCGAGGGCGACGACGGCTCGGACAACGGCGGTGACCTGCGAGAAGACCGGAGAGATGCCGCAGTGATCGGAGAGATGCCGCAGTGTGCGGCTGGAGAGATCGATGCGTTGGGGTCCTCCAGGGCTGCCGACCCACCCACCCGCCAGGTCGGAAGGGGTTCACTGATGACACTGGATGAGGTCCACCTGGACGGTGAACGGGGTGGCGTCGGGATGCGTCATGCCGCCGGCCCGCACAGGTGCGCTCGGGCATCTACGGCTGCGGCCAAGTGGAGGAGTCGCACGGACCACAATGCGGGCATGGCTGATCAGGGCGGGGACTCGGTGTCGGTGTGGCGGGTGGGTGGGGCGGCTTGCGCTGCGGGTTATGTGATGCCGGCTGTTGTGGGGGCGAAGGCACTCTTCGGTTGGGCGGGATGGGTTTCTTCTCCGGGAGCCGAGGCGGCCCGGAAGGCCGGCCTGTGGACAGGGCTGGCTGTTGGCGTTGCGTTGTTCTTCTGGTGGGCGGTTCTCAGGGTCCGGCTTGAGGTTGGCCCTGACGGGCTTGTGGCGGTCAATCCGTGGGGTACCCACCGCCTGGGGTTGGACGAGGTGACTTCGGTGCGGCTGGGTGCGTGGGGCGCGGAGTTCCATCACGGAGACGGTTTCAAGACCACGGCCTATGCGCTGAGCGAGCTGGCCGCGGGCTCCTCGCAGGACCGGCGCTTCGCAGAGCTGCGGGCTGTTCTGGAGGCCGACCCCGACTCCTCGTCGTGGTGATGCCTGACAGGGACGCTGGTCAGGGGCCGGCCGGCCGGGCTTCGTAAAAGGTTCCGTCGCGGAGCATCGCGAAGAGGGCGTCGGCCCGGCGTCCGACGAGGCAGAGCAGGGCCTGGGTGCGGTGCTTGCCCTGGGCGATCTTCTAGTCCCAGTTGGCCCCCGGGGTCAGCCTTGAGAGGCTGAGCCGGTGAGACCCCGCAGGTCACCGGCGGCTGCGTCAAGCTCCGCGCCGCCGCCGAGTTGTACCAGTGCGGGTTCGGGGGCGGCGCAGCAGCAGCCGCCGTCGGTCCGGTCGGCGTCCGGGGCGTCGAAGAGGCCGGCGCCGCCGCAGACTCCGGTTTCGGGGAGGGTGAGCTCGACGCGGTCGGCGGCTTCGGTGTCGCCGGCGAGGGCGGCGGTGACGGAGCGGATCTGCTCGTATCCGGTCATGGCGAGGAAGGTCGGGGCGCGGCCGTAGGATTTCATGCCGACCAGGTAGATGCCCTGTTCGGGGTGGGACAGTTCGCGGTGGCCGTGCGGGTAGACGGTTCCGCAGGAGTGCTGGTTGGGGTCGATCAGCGGGGCCAGCTCGGTGGGTGCTTGGAGGCGTTCGTCGAGGCCGAGGCGGATCTCGGAGAGGAACGAGAGGTCCGGGCGGAATCCGGTCAGCACGATCACCTCGTCGACCGGGTCCAGGCGGCGCCCGTCCTCGGCGGCCAGGACGAGCCGGCCGTCGCCGTCGCGTTCGACGGCCTCCGTGCGGAAGCCGGTGACAGCGTCGGCGCACCCCTGGTCGACGGCGGCCTTCGCGGCGAGCCCCAGGGCGCCGCGTGCCGGAAGCTGGTCGGCGCTTCCCCCGCCGAAGGTGGAGTCGCTGATGCCGCGGCGCACGATCCATACCCCGTGTGTACCGGGTTCGTCCTTCGCCACTTCGGCGAGTGCGGCGAGTGCGGTGAAGGCGGAGGCGCCCGATCCGATGACGGCGGTGCGCTTGCCCGCGTAACGGGCGCGGACGGCGGGGTCCTTGAGGTCGGGCACGCGGTAGGTGATGCGGTCGGCCGCCTTCTTCTCGCCGACGGCGGGCAGACCGCCGGCCCCGGCGGGGCTCGGGGTGCTCCAGGTGCCGGAGGCGTCGATGACGGCGCGGGCGAGGACACGCTCCTCGCCGCCGTCGGTGGTGGTGAGGTGGACGACGAAGGGCTGGCCCTCGCGGTCGGCGTCGACGATCCGGTCGCGGCCGGCGCGTGAGACCCCGGTGACGGTGGCCCCGAGGCGTACGCGGTCGCCGAGGGCATCGGCGAGGGGCTGCAGGTACTGCTCGGCCCAGTCCCCTCCGGACGGGTAGGTGCCCGCGTCGGGCTTCGTCCAGCCGGTCGGGGCCAGGAGCTTCTCGGCTGCCGGATCGGTCACCTCGCCCCAGGTGGAGAACAGCCGTACGTGCGACCAGTCGCGTACGGCGGAGGCGGCGGTCGGCCCGGATTCCAGGACCAGCGGGGTGATGCCGTGTTCGATCAGGTGCGCGGCGGCGGCCAGTCCGGCGGGTCCGGCTCCGATGACGACAACCGGAAGGTCCGCAGTGGTGGTGTTCATGGTGCTGATGTCCTCCGAGGCAGGCAGGGTTCGACCATTGATTCGATTGCTGTCGATGTCTGAAGCTTGCCTTCGGTATAGATGGACGTCAAGATAGACACATGTCGAATTCAAAGGCCGAGGGACTATCGGTCCTGGACGCGCAGGCCGTGGTGCCGTGCTGCCCGCCGCTCACGGCGGCGGAGCTGTCGCGGGATGACGCGGAGAGGATGGCCGTGATGTTCAAGGCGCTCTCCGACCCGGTGCGGCTGCGCCTGTTCTCCAAGGTCGCCTCGCATCCGGGGGGCGAGGCGTGCGTGTGCGACATCCAGGACGTCGGCGTCTCCCAGCCGACCGTCTCCCACCACCTCAAGAAGCTGCGCGAGGCCGGTCTGCTGACCTCCGAGCGGCGCGGGACCTGGGTGTACTACCAGGTCGCGCCGTCCGTCGTGGCCGCCATGTCCGCGATGCTCGACCTGCGCCCGGCAGCCGCGGAACGCTGACCGAGGCCGCGGCCGGTCAGTCAGTGCCCTTCGGCGGCGGCAGGGACGTCATCGCCGACGAGGTGCCGCAGGGGCGCCCTGCGCCGTCGTAGCCTCGGCCCGTGTCGGCGTACGCCTCCGACACGTTCACTTGTACGCCGGCAGCCCGACGCCATGGGCCTCGGCAGATCCGTAACGGTCACCCGTCGAGAAGCCCCGCGACGCTCTCGGCAGTGTCGCGAGCGGGGCGGCCCACACCGATGAGGGTGGCGGAGGCCGGGCCCGTCCAGTCGCCGTAGCCGAGAAGGTGCAGCCGCGGTTCACCGGCCGCGCGCGTCCTGTCGGTGGCGATGCGGCCCCGTTCACCGCGCAGGCCCAGCGGGGCCAGATGGGAGAGGGAGGGCCGGAACCCGGTGCACCAGATCACCGCGTCCGCGTGGGCGGTGGTGCCATCGCGCCACCGGATGCCGTCGGTGACAAGCCGCTCGAACATCCGCCGCGTCCTGAGGAGCCCCGCGTCTCGTGCCGCGCGGACCGGCGGGACGGCCACGATGTCGCCGAGCGAGGCGACGCCGCCGGAGTCGGGGCGGCCTTCGTCCAGCGCCCGGCGTCGGGCGGTCGCGGCGTCGAACAGGGCCCGGCCGTCGATGTCGTCGGCGAGGAAGCGGGGCGGGCGCCGGGTAACCCAGGTGAGGTCGATGCCGTCGTGGGCGGCGAGGTCGGCGGCGATCTGCGCGCCGGAGTTCCCCCCACCGACCACGACGACACGCTGCCCGGCGAAGTCGGACGGGCGCCGGTAGCCGGTGGTGTGCAGCTGGCGGCCCGTGAACGTCTCCCGGCCCGGAGCGGCGGGGAGGAAGGGGCGCCACCAGGTGCCGGTCGCCGAGACGACCGCCCGCGCCGACCAGTCGGCGGCATCCGTCTCCACCCGCAGCCGTGTCCCGTCCCGGTGAACCGCGCGGACCGTGACCGGGCGGTGAACGGGCAGGCTGTAGCGCTGCTCGTAGTCGCTCAGGTAGTCGACCACGTGAGCGGCGTCGGGGTATTCCTGGCCCGGTTGTACGGGCATGAGCCGCCCCGGCAGCGAGGAGTAGCCGGCCGGGGAGAACAGGTGCAGGGAGTCCCAGGTGTGCTGCCAGGCACCGCCCGCGGTGTTCTGGGCGTCGAGGATCACGAAGTCCAGGCCCTTGCGGCGCAGGTGGTACCCGGCGGCGAGCCCTGCCTGCCCGCCGCCGATCACGACGACATCGGTGGTGGTCACGGAGTGCGCGCCGCTACGGCCGGGGCGTGGGCTTCGGCGCAGACCGGGCACAGCAGGGTGCACTCCCGGTGTTCACCGGGGGTGCCGACGAGGCTCCCGTGGCGCACGCTGCGGGTCGCCGTGCGGACGTGACGCGCACACACGGCGGCTCCGCACCTGTGGCACACCCCGACGGCATGGCCGTCCCTTCCTTCGGCGTGGCATTCCAGACAGTGCATCAGCTTTCCCTTCCGGGCGTGGTGCGGGCGTCGGGGGCGAACTTCTTGCGCCAGGCGAGGGCGACGTAGACGAGGCCGATCAGGACGGGGACCTCGATGAGGGGTCCGACGACGCCGGAGAGGGCCTGTCCGGAGGTGACGCCGAAGGTGGCGATGGCGACCGCGATGGCGAGTTCGAAGTTGTTGCCCGCCGCGGTGAACGCGAGGGTGCTCGTACGGTCGTAGGCGAGGCCGAGGCCCTTGCCGAGCAGGAAGGACCCGAAGAACATGATCGCGAAGTACGCCAGCAGCGGCAGTGCGATCCGTACGACGTCCAGCGGCTGCGAGGTGATCGTCTTCCCCTGCAGAGCGAACAGGATGATGATCGTGAACAGCAGGCCGTACAGGGCCCAGGGGCCGATCTTCGGCAGGAATTTCCGCTCGTAGTACTCGCGGCCCATCCTCTTCTCGCCGATACGGCGGGTCAGGAACCCGGCGAGCAGCGGCACGCCGAGGAAGACGACGACGTTCAGGGCGATGTGCCAGACGGGTACGTCCAGCCCCTGCCCGTCGCCGAGGCCGAGCCACCGGGGCAGCAGGTCGAGGTAGAACCAGCCCAGCACGCCGAAGGCCAGGACCTGGAAGACCGAGTTCAGGGCGACGAGGACCGCTGCGGCCTCCCGGTCGCCGCAGGCGAGGTCGTTCCAGATGATGACCATGGCGATGCAGCGGGCCAGGCCGACGACGATCAGGCCGGTGCGGTACTCGGGCAAATCCGGCAGGAAGGTCCAGGCCAGCGCGAACATGACCGCCGGTCCGACGATCCAGTTGATGACCAGCGAGGACACCATCAGCCTGCGGTCCCCGGTGACCGTGTCGAGCCGGTCGTAGCGGACCTTGGCCAGCACCGGGTACATCATCACCAGCAGACCGAGGGCGATCGGAAGGGAGATCCCGCCGACCTCGATCTTCGCGAGCGCGTCGTTCATCCCCGGAATGAGGCGGCCCAGGCCCAGACCGACGGCCATGGCGAGCAGAATCCACACCGCGAGGTACCGGTCGAGCGTGGAGAGCTTCCTGACGATCGAGTCCTCGCCCCCGGCTCCCGGGGCCGGGCGGGCGGCGGCGGGCTCGGCGGAGGTCACGGACAGGCCCTCTTGTTCTCGACGGCACTACGGGCGGACTCGGCGAGCTCGGCGAAGTGCGCGGACACCGAGGCCAGGACCTCGGGGCGCAGCTTGAAGTAGGTGAACCGGCCGCACGGCTCGGTCTCCACCAGGCCGGCTTCGCGCAGGACCTTCATGTGGTTGGACAGGTTCGTCTGCTTGGCACCGGTCTCCTCGACCAGATGCGACATGCAGAGCGTCTCCCGGGCCAGCAGGGCGACCACCCGCATGCGCAGCGGATCACCCAGAACCCGAATAACATCAGTGTCGACTGAAGTCAGCATGCACTGATGCTCCCACATCAGCACCCCTTGATGCCACCAGGGACTGACATCAGTAGCTACTGATTTCTCCGTGAGGCAAGAAAGGTCCCCTCAACGTGTGAGTGACCGGAGATCTCATCCCTGGAGGTCATGGTTCTGGATGAAATCCCCGGTCACCTTTCCCGGGTGCCCTGCATTGCATTACTTATCCTCGATCCCGTCTCCGATGATGTGGGACCGGCATACGAATGGCGTGCGGGCGGGCCGCGACGTCGAATCGTCGCGGCCCGCCCGCACGCCATGAGGGGTCTGCTCAGCCGGTGGCAGTCACCATCGGTACCAGCGGCCCCGCTTGCCATTGGCCGTCGGCCGGATCACGAATCCGAGCAGCCATACCACCAGCACAATCACTGCGATCCACCACAGCGCCTTCAGTGCGAAACCGGCGCCGAAGAGAATCAGGGCGAGCAGCAGAACAAGAATGATAGGAACCATGATTATCAACCTCCGAGACATCCTGTGCCCAAAGATTCCGCCTTCACTCCAGAGGCCTTACGAGATTCTTACGGGCGTCTCTCGATGACGGTCGTCGCGGCAGGGCAGGCCCTTACGCGGCTCATGTCCAGCGCGTCGGCGAAGTCAGGCTGGATCTGCGGACGACCAGTTCGGGCTGCAGGATCACGCCGCGGTGCTCGTGCGGGGCGCCCTCCGTCTCCTCGATCAGGAGTTCCGCGGCCAACGTGCCCATGGCCACCGCCGGCTGCCGCACCGAGGTCAGCGGAACGGCGGCCGCGGCAGCGAATGCGATGTCGTCGTACCCGACGATCGCGATGTCCTCGGGAACACGCACGCCCGCGGAGTACATCGCCTGCAGCACCCCGAGCGCGAGCAGGTCGTTCGCGCAGAACACCGCTGTCGGCCGGTGCGCCAGGCCGAGGAGCCTGGCACCCGCGTCCCGGCCGGCGGCGACGTCGAGCCGCTCGGTGGTCAGCTCCCGCAGGGCAGCAGGGGTGTGGCCGGCCTCGCGCAGCGCGTTGAGTGCCCCTGTTCGCCGGTCCCGGACCTGGCTCAGCGTCTTGGGGCCGCTGACGTAGGCGATCGACTCGTGTCCGGCCTCCAGGAGGTGACGTACGGCGAGGGCGCCGCCCAGCACGTCGTCCACCGAGACGGAGCAGGTCTCCGGGTCGTCCCCCACCCGGTCCACGAGGACGAACGGGATTCCGGAGCGTCGAAGGGTCTCGATGTTGCGTCCGCCGGCATCGGCCGGCGCCAGCAGTACCCCGCGGACGCGCTGCTCGGCGAAGAGGGACAGGTAATCCGCCTCGTCGCTCCGGCTCCGCGCGCTGTTGCAGACCATGACGCCGAGCCCCTTGTCCCGTGCGGTGCGCTCGGCGCCACGGGCCACGTCGACGAAGAAGGGGTTGCCCATGTCGAGGACGACCAGGCCCACGACTCGGCTCTGGCCGGCCCGCAGGTGTCGCGCCGATTCGCTGCGCACGTAGCCCAGTTGCTCGATCGCGGACAGGACCCTGCTCCGCGTCTCGGCGCCGACCCCGGCGGGGCGGTTGATCACGTTGGAGACCGTGCCGACGGACACACCGGCGGCCCGCGCCACGTCCTTGATTCCAACCGGCCGAGATACCGGGCGGGACATCAGTGATCTCCTCCTTGTGTGCCGAGCACGGCGGGGAGGAGTTCTGCCGGCTCCTGCCCGTCCCGCGGCTACCTTGCCATGCGGGCGAGGGACACGTCGGAGTGGCAGGCACGTACTGGTCGTTCCCCTTGTCGGGACGACGCCGTACTCGTGACGCCGGTCCCCCGCGGCTCGCCGCGGGGGACCGAACGCGACGGGGCGCGTCAGCGGGTGACCACGTGCCGCTCGTTCGGTACGCAGTGGGTCATCGTCAGTCCGGCGACGTCGCGCGGCGGGTTGTCACCCAGGCGGGAGAGCCGCTGCCGGTCCTCGTCGGTCAGGTCCTGGCCGGCCAGCGGCTCCAGGCCCTTCACGTCCTGTGCGCTGATGCCGAGGCCTTCGCCGACCTTGAGGCCCAACTCGTTCTCCACGAGCAGGAAGTGCCAGACCATCCGCTCCTGGACCGGCCGGTCGCACTGGGAGAGCAGATCGATGAAGTTGTGGACCAGGTCGTCCCGCTCCCACTGCTCCATCAGGAGGTAGCGCTGGCCCGCCTGGAGGTAGTCGTTGGCGCGCGGGATGCGCTTGCGCGTGAGCCTGCCGCGTACCTCCGGCCCCACCTCGTCGTGCGTGGGGTACTGCGCCTCCCGCAGGCCTCCTGTGACGGACGGCTCGTAGTTGACGACGGGGTTCTCGCCGCCACCGTCTACGTGGTACGCCATCAGGCCGTCGCGCTGGTTGGTGCGCACCTCGGCGTTCTTGGGCTGGTTGACGGGCAGTTGCAGGTAGTTGGGGCCGACGCGGTAGCGCTGGGTGTCGCTGTAGGAGAAGGTGCGGCCCACCAGCATCTTGTCGTCGGAGAAGTCGAGCCCGTCCACCAGCACACCGGTGCCGAAGGAGATCTGGTCGTTCTCGGCGAAGTAGTTCTCCGGCATCCGGTCGAGCACCATCCGGCCGACCGCCCTGGGCGGGAAGTCCTGTTCGGGCCAGGTCTTGGTGTCGTCGAGCGGGTCGAAGTCCAGCTCGGGGTGATCGTGGTCGTCCATCACCTGCACGAGCAGTTCCCACTCCGGGTGGTCGCCGCGCGCGATCGACTCGTACAGGTCCTTGGTCGCGTGGCCGAGGCTGTCCGCCTGGACGTTGGCCGCGTCCTCCTCGGTCATGCTGCGGACGCCGGCCTTGGGCATCCAGTGGTACTTGACCAGGAAGGACTCGCCCTCGGCGTTGACCCACTTGTACGTGTTGACGCCGAAGCCCTGCATGTGGCGGTAGTCCGCCGGGATGCCGCGCGGGCTGAACAGGTTGACCAGCATGTGCATGCACTCGGGCGTCTGCGACATGAAGTCGAAGATGCGCCTCGGCTGCTGCTCGAACGTGACGGGGTCCGGCTTGAGCGCGTGGATCACGTCGGGGAACTTGATCGCGTCCCGGATGAAGAAGATCCCCAGGTTGTTGCCGACGAGGTCCCAGTTGCCGTCCTCGGTGTAGAACTTCACCGCGAAGCCGCGCGGGTCGCGGGCGGCCTCGGACGAGTCGTGACCGCCGATGACGGTCGAGAAGCGCACGGCGAGGTCCGTACGCTTGCCGCGCTCCTGGAAGAGCTTGGCGCGGGTGAGGCGGCTGATGGGCTCGTCGCCGAAGGCTCCGTACGCCTCGAAGTAGCCGTACGCGGTCACGCCCCGGGCGTGGACGACGCGCTCGGGGATGCGCTCGCGGTCGAAGTGGCTGATCTTCTCCAGGAACTGGTAGTTCTCCAGCGTGGCCGGGCCCCGGGCGCCGACGGTGCGCTGGTTCTGGTTGTCGTAGACGGGGTGGCCCTGCCGGTTGGTGAGCGTCTCGCGTTCGTCACCGGCGGCGGGGCCCCTGCTCGATACGTCCGTCACGTGTGTCGACTCCTTCGAAACGTGTACGTATGCTCCGGTTCACCAAGCTATGCGAGGTTTACGCACACGGCCGGATGGAGCGGTCCGTGCGGGCGGACAGCCGTCGGCGCCGTCCCGTTCGGCTGTTCGGGTCGCCGCTCCCCCGCGCCTCAGAGCAGCAGGATGATCGCGTAGACCAGGAAGAACGCCGCGATGAGCAGCGTCAGGCCGATGATCAGCGCCATCGGGGCCTTTGCCCAGCCCTTGGGCGGGTTGTAGGTGGTGTCCTGGGGCCCCGTCCCCGACATACCGCCCTCGGCGGGCGGGGTCTCGCCCGGTGGGACGCCCCCGCCGGGCTCGAGGCCTGTGGTCTTGCGGGGTTCCGGATCGGGGTCCGGGGTCTGCGAAGGGCTCATACGCTCCACGTTCCCCGATCGCCGCCGGATTCGCCCGCCCACCGCGACAGAGGTGCGGCCCGTTCGGCCGTCCCGGCGAAGAGGTGGCGCGGTGGTCCCTGCGGTATGAAGAGGTGGCGTGGTGGTCCCTGCGGTATACAGGGACACATCGTGACCAGTGCAGCAGCCGGCGTCCGGAAACGGAGCAGCAGGTGACGCGGAACGCGCAGGACCCCCCTCCCCACGGACGCGAGCCAGTCAGCGGTACGCGTCCGGTGGGTGCCCCGGGCGGCGGGCCGGCCGGTGGGGCGGCCAGTGGGGCGGCCGGTGGGTCGCCGCACCACGAGGTCCGCACCGAGGGGCTTCCGCCCGACCTGAACCAGGCCATCCTGGAGGCGACCAAGCAGGTCGCCGTCATCCTCAAGCGGAGCGGGCACGCCTTCGCCCTGGCCGGCAGTGTCGCCGTGTACGCGCACGGCGGGACCGGCAACCTCCAGCACGACGCGGACTTCTGCGTCCGGCCCGAGGACGCCGAAGCGGTCGCGGCCACCCTGGAGGAGGCCGGGCTGCCGGTGTTCACGCCGCCCGAGGACTGGCTGCTCAAGGCCAAGTGCCTCGGCCAGGACATCGACCTCATCCTCGAAGTGGCCAACGAGCCGGTCACCCCGGAACTGCTGGGCCGGGCCATGGACCTCTCCGTGGACTCGGTGCACATGCCGGTGCTGGCGCCGACCGATCTGATGCGGTCGCTGCTGGCCGCCTTCTCCGAGCACCACTGCGACTTCGGCGCCGTACTGCCGATCGCCAGGCAGCTGCGCGAGAGGGTCGACTGGCCGGCCCTGCGCCGCGAGTACGGGGAGTCACCGATGCCGGACGCCTTCCTCTACCTGCTGGAACGCCTCGGAGTCGTCGCAGCGCAAGGAGGAGAACGATGAACGCCCCAGCCGATGTCGAGTACCGCATCGCCCATCTGAAGGACCGGCTCGCCGCGGAGGAGACGGGCGAGCTCGGTATCCGTATCGAGAACCGCGGGTCGTCCGTGACCGTCGTCGGTACCGTCCCCACCGCGCACTGCCGCGAGGAGCTGATGGGCACCGTGAACGACGAACTGTCCGGGCTGACGGTCCGCTTCGACGTCGTCGTCGCCGATTCGGCGGCCCCGGACCACTCGGAGGAGGTCCTGTGATCCGCGTCGCCGCCGTGGGGGACATCCATATGGGCCCCGACAGCCAAGGGGTGCTCCGGCCCGCCTTCGAGACGCTTCCCGAATGCGCGGACCTGCTGCTCCTCGCCGGGGACCTCACCCGCCACGGCACACCGGAGGAGGCCCGCGTGGTCGCCCGGGAGGTCGCCGGTCTGGCGGTGCCGGTGGTCGCCGTGCTCGGCAACCACGACCATCACGACGAGCGGCCGGAGGAGGTCACCGCCATCCTCCGCGAGGCGGGCGTGCGGGTGCTGGAGGGCGAGGGCACCGTCGTCGAGACCGGTGGCCGGCGGGTGGGTGTCGCGGGCACCAAGGGGTTCGGCGGCGGTTTCGCCGGGCGGAGCGGCAGCGAGTTCGGGGAGCCCCTGATGAAGGAGTTCATCCGGTACACCCGCCGCTGCGCCGACGGGCTGCGGACCTCGCTGGAGGAGCTGGCCGGGCAGGGGTGCCAGGAGCGCATCGCGCTGACCCACTTCGCGCCGGTGCCGGACACCCTCGCGGGGGAACCCCTGGAGATCTACCCCTTCCTCGGCAGCTATCTGCTGGCGGAGGCCATCGACGCGGCGGGGGCGGACCTGGCCGTCCACGGCCATGCGCACGCGGGTACGGAACACGGGATGACCAGCGGCGGCGTCCCCGTGCGCAATGTCGCCCAGCCCGTCATCCGCAAGGCCTTCAACGTCTACCACCTGCACGGCGACCGGAGCGGCGAGACCGCCGCAGCGGCCGGCAGCCGATAGGTTCCCGCACCGGACGGCGGAGGTGGCGGCGGCGTGGTCACGGGCGCCGTCACCTCCGCTTTCCGATCCGTCAGCCCGGCCAGGTACCCGTCAGGCGGCGGGCGGTCACCGCGCCCGACCGCTCGACGGCGGCCTTGACCACGGCGAAGATCGCGCCCTGGACGGCGGCGGCGAGCAGGATCTGCCGCCAGGGACGGTCCTCGTCCATGGCGTCGGGCGCGTCACCCTCGCCCTCGATGGCCTTCCACACCTGCTTGAACGCGACGCCCGCGACCATGCCCCCGACGGCGCCCAGGACCAGCCCGACCGGCTTGTAGGCGATCTTGGCCGCCTTCACCGGCGGTGCCCCCGGCTGCGGCGGACCAGCAGCACGGTGAGGAGCAGCGCACCGGCCGCCGCCAGCAGCGGCTTGCGGTTGGCGCGCGCCGCTGTCGCGGCCTGGCCGGCCGTCTGCAGCAGCGGGTCGGGCGTCTTGTCCACCGCGTACTGTCCGGCCCGGGCGGCGCCGTCGCGTACCTGGGCGGCGGCCTGCGCCGTCTTCTCCAGGACGGGGTCGGGTGTCCGGTCCTTCAGCTTCTGCGCGACCTGACCGGCCTTCTCGCGCACCTGACCCGTGGCCAGGGCGGTCTTCTCCGCGGTCTGCTGCTTCACAGCGGCCGTCCTCTCCTTCGCCTGCGCCTTGATGTCGGCCTTGGCCGCCAGCGCCTCGACGGTGTGCCCGAGTTCGTCGCGGGTGTGCTCGACCTGTCGGCGCAGGTCCTCGGGGGTGGGGTTCTCGGTGTCCGTCCGGGGTGTCTCGCTCATCGGTGTGCCTTTTCCTTGATCTCTGCCACATCGGCCTTGACGCTGTCGATGGTCTGCTCGGGTGCGGGGCCCCCGGCCTCGGTGATCTGCCGCTTCCCAGCCAGCGCGGCCACGGCGGCCACGGCCGCCAGCACCGCCGTGACGATGAGGGCCGCCGCCCACACCGGCAGCGCCGACGCGAGGGCGGCTATGCAGGTCGCCACCAGGGCCTGGGCCGTCAGGAAGCCCAGCAGTCCCGCGGCGCCGAAGAGGCCGCCGCCCTTCCCGTACCGCTTGCCCTTCCGGGTCAGTTCCGCCCGGGCGAGCTGCATCTCCTCGCGGACCAGCTCCGAGATCTGCTGCGAGGCCCGTGAGACCAGCACGTTCACCGATTCGTCGGTGGCGTGGGTCTGTCGCTCCATCGTGCTCATGGCGAGGTCTCCTTGCCTTCCTCGATCTGTGGTCCTGGCACGACTACCCTGCGAACGCCCAGGTACCGCCCGCACGTCATTCCTCCATGCGGCGGCGGTCCGCCTCGCTCCAGGCTCGGGTGTCGCGGGGTTCCACGTACGGCTCCTCATCCTCGGGCAGTCCCCCGGCGATCGCGCGTCGGCGGGCCATCTCCGCGTCGAACTCGAGGCCGAGCAGGATCGCCAGGTTGGTGATCCACAGCCACACCAGGAACACGATCACGCCGGCGAGGGTGCCGTAGGTCTTGCTGTACGAGGCGAAGTTCGCGACGTAGAACGCGAACCCGGCCGAGGCCGCCAGCCAGATCAGCAGGGCCAGGAAGCTGCCCGGGGTGATCCACCTGAAGCCGCGGCCCTTGGCGTTCGGGGCGGCCCAGTACAGCAGCGCGATCATGAGCGTGACGAGGAGGACCAGGACCGGCCACTTCGCGATCGACCACACGGTCAGGGCGGTGTCGCCGATGCCCAGGGCGGTCCCCGCCTGCCGGGCCAGGCCGCCGGAGAAGACGACGATGAGCGCGCTGACGCAGGCGAGGACCATCAGGGTGACGGTCAGGGCGAGGCGCAGCGGCAGGACCTTCCAGACCGGCCGCCCCTCGGGCAGGTCGTAGACGGCGTTCGAGGTGCGGATGAACGCGGCGATGTAGCCGGAGGCCGACCACACGGCGACGGCCAGGCCCACGATCGCCATCACCGACCCGACGCCGGCGTTGCCCTGGAGCTGCTGCACGGCGTCGGTGATCACGTCGCGGGCGGAGCTGGGCGCGAGCTTGCGCAGGTTGTCCAGGACCCGCTGGGTGACCGACTCCCCCGCGATGCCCAGCAGGGACACCAGCACCAGCAGTGCGGGGAACAGCGACAGGACGCCGTAGTACGTGAGCGCCGCGGCCCGGTCGGCGAGCTCGTCGTCCTTGAACTCCCTGGCGGTGGAGCGCAGCACGGCGCGCCAGGACCGGCCGCTCAGCTCGGTCGGCTGGTCCGGTGCCCGTTCCTCCACCTCTTCGCCGGGCCCCACCTGCGGCTCGTGGCCGTCACCGGCGCGCTCGTCGTCTTCTCGGTCGGTGCCAGAATGCGGTGTCCGTGTCATACCGTGCGGCTTGCCCGCCGGGCGGTACTCATGTCTGCGGGGAAAACCGGCCCGGGAAAGGTGGTGCTCCCCGGACCGGCCTGCCTGCCTGCCTGCCTGCCTGCCTGCCTGCCTGCCTGCGAATGCGCCGCTAGCCGGCGTACGTCTCGAACTCCGCGATCTTCGGCGTGCCGCTGGAGCCGGTGATCTCGAAGGTGATCTTGCGCAGTGAGGTGGTGGGGATCGTGATGGCGCCGGCGCCGCTGCCGGTCTTCAGGACCGCCCCGGTGTCGGCGTCGAGGACCCGCCAGGAGCCGATGGCGCCCTGGGCGCCCGCCGCCTCCCGGATGTCGAGCGCGGAGACGCTGGTGGCGGAGGGCCACTTGATGGAGACGGAGCCGGTCGAGCCGGACGGCGACCAGTAGGTGTTCATGTCGCCGTCGCGCACGTTGCCGTAGCTCGTCCCGCTCGCCTTGCTGGAGCCGTCGGCGCCGGCGCCGATGCTGAGGTTGGTCCCGCCGGGCGTGGTCGGGTCCGTCGGGTCGGTGGGATCGGTCGGGTCGGTGGGGTTGGTGGGGTCGGTCGGGTTCGTCGGGGAGCAGTTGCCGTCCGAGACTTTCAGACCCTTGTTGGCGCCCGCCGTCCGGGTCACGATGTCGGGCACGCAGGAGGCCGCGTCGAGGCTGTAGGCGTAGGGGATGCTGACCGTGGTGTTGGACTGGGGGTTGGGGCCCGCCGGGTGGTTGTCGCTGCCGGGGGTGGACCAGGTCACGTTGTCGAAGGTGTTGCCGCTGACCTGCCAGTAGCCGGTCGTGTCGGTGTAGAAGGTGCCCAGGACGTCCTTGGAGTCCTTGAAGTAGTTGTTGTCCACCTTGGCGTGGGCGCCGGCCCGGGAGTTGATCCCGGACTTGTTGAGCTTCACGTAGTAGTTGTTGTAGATGTGGGCGATGCCGCCGCGCAGCAGGGGCGTGCGGGAGTCGACGTTCTCGTACAGGTTGTGGTGGAAGGTGACGAAGCCGTTGTTGAGCTGGGTCTCGCTGGAGCCGATGAGGCCGCCCCGGCCCGAGTTGCGCAGGGTGCTGTAGGACAGGGTCACGTACTGGGTGTTGTCCTTCAGGTCGAAGAGGCCGTCGAACCCGTCCGACTCGCCGCCGGACGCCTCCAGGGTGGCGTGGTCGACCCAGACGTTGCGGACGTCGCTCTCCATGCCGATGGCGTCGCCGCCGTTGGAGGTGGGCGAGCCGGACTTCCTGACGTTCTTGACGGTCACGTTCTGGATGATGATGTTGCTGGACTGGCGTATGTGGATGCCCAGTTGAACGAAGACGGCGCCACTGCCGACGCCGACGAGCGTGACGTTGCTGATCTGCTTGAGCTCGATGACACCGGCCGCCGTGTTGCAGCTGCCGCCGGACACCTTGGCGGTGTTGGCGTGGTTGATGGTCCCCTCGACCTCGATGGTGATCGGGGTGCTGCTGCTGGCCCGGCCGCACAGGGCCTGGTGGATCTGGGTGCCGGTGGTGGCCCGTACGGTCTGACCGCCGGCGCCACCGGTGGTCCCGCCGTTCTGACTCGCGTAGCCGGTGGCGCCGCCGGTCGCCGCCGAGGCCTCGGGCACGGTCAGGACCGCCCCGGTCGCGGCCGCCAGGGCCATCGTGGACAGCGCCGCAGAGAGTCGCAGCGCGACTGGTCGCCTCATGTTCGTCCTCATTCGTCTCGGATCACGGGTGGGGAAGCCGCGTGGTGCGGTCGTGCCGAACGTGCAGGTGCCGCGTACCGTAGTTGGTGCGGGCGGACCGCCGAAGTTGCCGCGGTGTGACGCCCGCCGTAACGAGGCCTGAAGAAAGGGAAAGCGCTTTCTGGTCGCCGAGAATAGGGCCGCCAAGGTTCCACTGACAAGGCTGCGAGCACTGACAGAATGCGCTCTCTTTTCAGGGACACGACAAATCGGCGTGCGATCGGGGCGCAACCGGGTCGTAACGAGTTGGCGTTGACACCGGACGCCTGGGCCGCGGCGGACCGTCACGGCCTCCCGCACCCGCCCGCGGGCAAGGCCGCAGGGCCTCCGCGCCGGGGCACACCAACACCACGCGCGCGCCTGCACCGTGGAGGGAACGTACGAATTTCCTACGCGGGGGTAGTGAGCGCGCCGCTCTTGCTATACCTTCCGTCTAACAGCTTGCTAGACACCACGTCTAACAAGCGAGGCGGCGCTCGGCGGCCATCGATCTCATCGGGCTGACGCAAGGTGAGGGTGCCGGGCGGCGACGGGTCGATCTCTCGAGTCAAGGAGCCGCAGCATGGCAAGCAGCACCGTTCGGCCGGAGGACCAGGACCGGGCCGCCGAGCAGGACGTCGCCCGGCGCCTGCTCGATTCGTCCGCGAAGCTCTCGTACGACCCGGCCACCGAGGTGGACTGGAACACCCCTCTGGACACGGACCACCACGGGGCGAGCCCCGAGTGGAGCACGCTCTACGGGACCGCGTACTGGGGCGAGTTGACGGATGCTCAGCGCAAGGCGCTGACGCGCCAGGAGGCCGCGTCCGTCGCCAGCACCGGCATCTGGTTCGAGATGATCCTCCAGCAGATGGTGCTGCGCGACATGTACGCCAAGGACCCGACCGACCCGCGTTTCCAGTGGGCCCTGACCGAGGTCGCCGACGAGTGCCGGCACTCGATCATGTTCGCCCGGGGCGCCGCGAAGCTGGGCGCACCGGCCTACCGGCCGCGCCGGCCCGTGCTGGAGCTGGGCCGCGCCTTCAAGACACTCGCCTTCGGCGAGGCCGCGTACGCGGCGATTCTCGTGGCGGAGGAGGTGCTCGACGTGATGCAGCGCGACTGGATGCGCGACGAGCGCGTCGCGCCCTTCGTCCGCACGATCAACAACATCCATGTGGTGGAGGAGTCGCGCCACATGAAGTTCGCCCGCGACGAGACCCGCAAGCGGCTGCGCGGCGCGGGCCCGGTGCGCCGGCACCTCAACGCGCTCGTGGTCGCCGTCGCCTCGTACTACATCGTCACCAGCATGGTGAACCGGGACGTGTACGCGAACGCGGGCCTGGACGCCGCGCGGGCGATTGCCGAGGCGAAGACCAACGAGCATCACAAGTCCCTTATGAGGTCGAGCTGTTCGGGGCTGATGGAGTTCCTGGCCTCGGCCCGCCTGCTGACGAAGCCGGCCCTGTTCTTCTACAAGCGCGCCGACCTGATCTGACCCGAGCCGAGAGCCCGAGCCGACCATGACCTACGCCATCACCCAGACCTGCTGCACCGACGCCACCTGTGTCGCCGTCTGCCCCGTCAACTGCATTCACCCCACGCCGGAGGAACCGGCCTTCGGCAGCACGGAGATGCTCTACGTCGACCCGCAGACCTGCATCGACTGCGGTGCCTGCGCCGACGCCTGCCCGGTGGACGCGATCTTCCCAGTGGACAGCCTCTTCGGGGCGCGCGAGGAGTACGCCGCCATCAACGCGGCCTACTACGCGGACCGGGAGCTGGAGCCGGCCACCGGACCCAACTTCCACGCCTGGGGCGCCCCGTCCTTCGCGCGCAGCCTGCCCTCGCACTTCGCGCCGATCCGGGTGGCGGTCGTCGGCACCGGCCCCGCTGGGATGTACGCCGCCGAGGACCTGCTGCTGCACACCAACGCCGAAGTGACCCTGGTCGACCGGCTGCCGGTGGCGGGCGGCCTCGTCCGCTACGGCGTGGCGCCGGACCACCCGGGGACGAAGGGCGTGGGCGAGACCTTCGCGCGCTTCCACTCCCACCCTCGGGTGCGGATGCATCTCGGGGTCGAGGTGGGCAGGGACGTCACCGCCGAGGAACTGGCCGCGCACCACGACGCGGTGATCTACGCGGTCGGCGCCGGCGCCGACCGCAGGCTCGGGATACCGGGCGAAGACCTGCCGTCCAGCATCGCGGCGACCTCGTTCGTGTCCTGGTACAACGCGCACCCCGAGGTGGCGCCCGGGGCCGTGGACCTGTCCGGGGCCGAGCGGGTGGTCGTCGCCGGGAACGGCAACGTGGCTCTCGACGTGGCGCGCCTGCTCGTCACGGACGCGGCCTCGCTGGCGGGCACCGACATCGCCGACCACGCGCTCGCGGCGCTGCGCGGCTCGGCGGTGCGCGAGGTCGTGCTGCTGGGGCGGCGCGGCCCGAAGGACGCCGCCTGCACCTCGTCGGAGCTGCTCGCGCTCAGGCACCTGCCGGGCGTGGAGCTGGTGGTGGACGACCACGATCCGCGCATCGGCCCCGCGATCGGCGGCGCGGTGTCCGGCAGTGCGGCCGCCGTGCTGCGGAGCGTACGCCGGGAGCGCGTGGACTGGTCGCGCCCGCCGGCGGACGGGCGGCGCATCGTGCTCCGCTTCCACTCCGCGCCCGTCGAGGTCATCGGCCGGGACGACGTGGAAGGCGTCCGGGTCACGGCCGACGGGGGTGAGGCGCGGCTCCCGGCGCAGCTGTTCCTCCGGGCGATCGGCTACCGGGGCCTGGCGCTCCCGGGCCTGCCCTTCGACGAGGCGAGCGGCACGGTCCCGCACGAGGGCGGCCGGGTGAGGGGCCTGCCCGGGACGTACGTCGTCGGCTGGATCAAGCGCGGCCCTTCGGGCGGCATCGGCGCCAACCGCACCTGCGCGGCCGAGACGGTCGGCACGCTGCTCGCGGACGCGGTCGCCGGTGCGCTCCCCTCCCCCGCCCACCCGGCCAAGGCGTTCGGCCGTCTGGTCCGCGGCCGGAGCCGCCAGGTCGTCGACGCCCGGGGTCTGGCCGCCATCGACCGGGCCGAGCGGGCGCGCGGCCGGGACGGCGGGCGCCCGAGGGTCAAGTTCTCCACGGTCCCCGAGCTGGTCGCGGCGGCGAAGGGGTGGCGCAGGGCCGCGAGCTGAATCCGTGCCGGTCACGCCCTCGGCGTGGCCGGCGGGTCAGAACTCCTCCGGCTCCGACGACCGCCGTGGCCCGTCCCATGGACCCCGCGTCGGCGCGGCCGGCCGATCAGAACTCCTCCGGCTCCGGGACCTGTGCCTTGGACCGCTTGCCGACCACGGCGGCGGCGGCCACCGCGCTGCCGGCGAAGGCGAGCGCGACCATCCAGGGCTGGTTGAACGCGTGGCCGGTGGCGTGGTCGACGGAGTAGCGGCCGGGGCCGGTCAGGCCGATCGCGGCGGCGGTGAAACCGAGGAACGCCGGGTACTCGTAGCCGCCGCCCTGCGCGAAGAACCCCGCGGGCGCGTGGACGGCCACCGCTCCGGCCATGGCTCCGGCAGCCGCCGCCCCGGCCGCCGGTGTGGCCAGGCCCAGGGCGAGCAGCGCGCCGCCGCCCGCCTCGCCGAGCCCGGCGGCGATGGCGCTGTGCTTCGGCGGATGGAAGCCCATGGCCTCCATGGCGGCGGTGGTGCCCTCGACTCCTCCGCCCCCGAACCAGCCGGCCAACTTCTGGGCGCCGTGCGCGGTGAGGAACGCGCCGGTGCCGACGCGCAGGAGGAGCAGACCGAGGTCGTGACGGTTGACGCTGCCCATGGGGGGTCTCCAGTGGGTTTCGGGGCCCGGCCCGGACGACGGGGGCCCCTGGATGCCGTACGTCACCACTCTCCGTGCCCCGCGCCGCGCGCGGACCGTGTTGTTACGCCGTCCGGGCGGCCCGCACCGGGGCGTGACCCGTGACACAGTGCGACGAACGCCATTGTGCAACTTGTTGCACAATGGCGTTCCGGTGGTCTAGAACTGGGGCGACGCCACAGCGAGGAGCCGCCGCATGAGCCCGTATCCGCATCTGCTGAGCCCGCTCGACCTCGGGTTCACCACCCTTGCGAACAGGGTGCTGATGGGGTCGATGCATGTCGGCCTGGAGGAGGCCGAGAACGGCTTCGAGCGCATGGCGGCCTTCTACGCCGAGCGTGCCCGCGGCGGGGTGGGCCTCATGGTCACCGGCGGCATCGCGCCCAACGAGCGGGGCTGCTCGTTGCCCGGCGGGGCGAAGATGACCACCGAGGCGGAGGCGGCGCGGCACGCCCGGGTGACGTCGTCCGTGCACGCGGCGGGCGGGCGGATCGCCATGCAGATCCTGCACTTCGGCCGCTACGCCCACCATCCGGACCTGGTGGCGCCGAGCGCGGTCCAGGCGCCGATCAGCGCGTTCACCCCGCACGCCCTGACCGACGACGAGGTCGAGGCGACGATCGAGGACTTCGTCACGGCGGCCGTACTGGCGCGGAGCGCGGGGTACGACGGTGTCGAGATCATGGGCTCCGAGGGCTATCTGATCAACGAGTTCATCGCCTCGGCGACCAACCACCGCGAGGACCGCTGGGGCGGCTCGTACGAGAACCGCGTGCGCTTCCCCGTGGAGATCGTGCGCCGGGTCCGTGAGCGGGTCGGCGGCGACTTCATCCTCATCTACCGGCTCTCGATGCTGGACCTGGTGCCCGGCGGCTCGTCCCTGGACGAGGTGGTGCGGCTCGCCCGGGAGATCGAGGCGGCCGGGGCCACCATCATCAACACGGGCATCGGCTGGCACGAGGCCCGCATCCCGACCATCGCCACCTCGGTCCCCCGGGGCGCCTTCACCTGGGTCACCGAGAAGGTGCGCGGCGCCGTCTCCGTACCGCTGGTGACGAGCAACCGCATCAACACCCCTGAGGTCGCCGAGCAGGTCCTCGCGGCGGGCCGCGCGGACATGGTGTCGATGGCCCGGCCGTTCCTGGCCGACCCGGACTTCGTGGCGAAGGCGGGCGAGGGGCGCGCGGACGCGATCAACACCTGCATCGGCTGCAACCAGGCCTGCCTGGACCACGTCTTCAGCGGCCGGGTGACCTCCTGCCTGGTCAATCCGCGCGCCTGCCACGAGACGGAACTCGTCCTGTCGCCGACCCGCACCCGCAAGCGCGTCGCCGTCGTGGGCGCCGGGCCCGCCGGGCTCGCCTGCGCGGTCACGGCGTCCGAGCGCGGTCACGCGGTGACGCTCTTCGACGCGGCCGACGAGATCGGCGGGCAGCTGAACGTGGCCCGCCGGGTGCCCGGCAAGGAGGAGTTCGACGAGACGCTGCGCTACTTCCGCACCCGGCTCGCGGAGGAGGAGGTCGACGTGCGGCTCGGCGCCCCGGTCGGCGCCGGGGACCTAGGAGGGTTCGACGAGATCGTGCTCGCGACCGGGGTCACCCCCCGGACACCGCCGATCCCCGGGGTCGACCACCCCAGCGTCGTCAGCTACCTCGATGTGCTGCGGCACGGGGCGCCGGTCGGTGACCGGGTCGCCCTCGTCGGGGCGGGCGGGATCGGCTTCGACGTGGCGGAGTTCCTGACGGACGGCGGTCAGGCGGCGAGCCTGGACCCGGAGGTGTTCTTCCGGCAGTGGGGCGTCGACACCGAGTACCGGCAACGCGGCGGCCTCGCGGCCCCGGAGCGCCCGAAGACCAACCGCACCGTGCACCTGCTCCAGCGCAAGGCGAGCAAGGTCGGCGCCGGCCTCGGCAGGACGACGGGCTGGATTCACCGCACCGAGCTGCGGCATCGCGGGGTCACCATGACCGCGGGCGTCACCTACGACCGGATCGACGACGAGGGACTGCACATCACGGTCGGCGGCCGGCAGCACCTGCTGCCGGTCGACACGATCGTGCTGTGCGCGGGCCAGGAGCCGCGCCGGGACCTGTACGAGGAACTGCTCGCCGAGGGCAGTACCGCGCATCTGATCGGCGGCGCCGACGTCGCGGCCGAGCTGGACGCCAAGCGCGCGATCCGGCAGGGCACGGAACTCGCCGGCTCGCTCTGACCCGGGCGGCCCCACGGCCGGGCGGCCTGCGACCCGTCCGGCCGTCCTTAGGATGCACCCCATGTCACTGCCGCACGCGATCCTCACCGCCCTGCTCGAAAAGCCCTCCTCGGGCCTTGAGCTGACCCGCAGGTTCGACCGGTCGATCGGCTACTTCTGGTCGGCGACGCACCAGCAGATCTACCGCGAGCTGGGCAAGCTGGAGCAGGCCGGGCAGATCAGGGCGCTGACCCCGGCGCAGCCCGCCCGGGGGCAGAAGAAGGAGTACGAGGTGCTGCCGGCGGGCCGCGAGGCGCTGTCCGCCTGGGTGGCTCGGCAGGAGGACCCCAAGCAGGTACGCGATCCGCTGCTGCTGCGGGTGCGTGCGGCGGCGGTCGTCGGGGCGCCCGGGCTCGACGCGGAGCTGCGCCGCCATCTGGCGCTGCACCGGCGGCAGCTGGCGGAGTACCTGGAGATCGAGGAGCGGGACTTCCCGCCGGGCCGGGACACGCCCGAGGACCGGCTGCGGCATCTGGTGCTGCGCGGCGGCATCGACCTGGAGAACTTCTGGATCGGGTGGCTGACCCGCGCGCTCGCGGACTACCCCGCCCCGGCGCCCGATCCCGGGTAACCCGGAGGCGGCCGGTGCGCTCAGGAGCGGCCCACCCTGATCCTGCGCGGCTGTTCCGGGCGCGAGGCCCGGGGGCTCCTGATGACCACCCTCGACCGGGTCGTGGCCGGGGCCCCGGCCACGGCGGGCACGGGCTGCGCCTGGGCGCGGCTGAGCAGGATCACGCCCCGGACGGCGGCCGCCGTGCCGAGCAGCGCCGGGACGAGTCCGGCCGGTCCGCCCTGGAACCGCTCCCCCAGCAGCGCCAGGCCGATGGCCGCGGCGGCGACCGGGTTGGCGAGGGTGACGACGGCGAGCGGCGCCCCGAGTCCGCCCCGGTAGGCGGTCTGCGAGAGCAGCAGCCCGCCCATCGCGAAGGCGGACACGAGCACGGCGACGACCACCAGGCGCGGGCTGAGCAGTGGGCCGGTGTGGTCGGTGACGGCGACGGTCAGGGTCTGGGTGAGCGCGGAGGCGACGCCGGATGTGATGCCGGAGGCCGCCGCGTGCCGGAGGCCGGGGCGGGCGCCCGGGCGGCTGAGGCCGGCGACGAGGGCCATGGTCCCGGCGCCGACGGCCAGCGCCTCGGCCAGGGTCAGCGTCTCGTGCGGGGCGGTCCCGCCCGTCGTCAGCAGCAGGGCCCCGAGGCCGAGCAGCGTGAGCAGGGTGCCGCGCCACTCGGTGGCGGTGACGCGGCGGCCGGCGGCCCGGGCGCCCAGCGGTACGGCCGCCACCAGGGTGAGCGCGCCGAGCGGCTGGACCAGCGTGAGCGGTCCGTACTTCAGGGCGGCGACATGCAGGAGGGCGCCGCCCGCGTTCAGCCCGACGGCACACCACCAGGCGCCGCGCCCGAGCAGCCGGAGCGTCCCGGTGCCCGGTTCGGTGCGGCCGGCCAGCCGTGCCTGCGCCACCGCGGCCGCCGCGTAGGCGGCGGCGGAGACGAGGGACAGCGCGACGGCGGCCAGGGTGCCGTTCACCGGCGCGCCCCGGAGGAGGCGTAGGGCGTGACGTGTTCCCGCTGCGGAACGACGGACGGCCACGGCAGCGGCGGGCGGACCGGCTCGGCGCGCGGCAGCCGCAGCGCGGCGAACGCCACCGAGAGCAGGGCGGCCACCACGATCGAGTCGAGCCAGTAGTGGTTGGCGGTGCCGACGATGACGAGCAGCGTGATCGCCGGGTGCAGCAGCCACAGCCAGCGCCACCGGGAGCGGGTGGCGACGACGAGGCCGACGCCGACCATGACCGCCCAGCCGAAGTGCAGTGAGGGCATCGCGGCGAACTGGTTCGCCATGGAGTCGGTGGCGGGCGTGGCCCCGTACACCGTCGGTCCGTAGACCTGGCCGGTGTCGATGAGACCGGTGGCGGCGAGGAGGCGCGGCGGGGCGAGCGGGAAGAGCAGGTGCAGGGCGAGCGCGGCGCCGGTGAGCACGGCGAGGATGCGGCGCGACCAGACGTAATGGCGGGGGCGGCGCCAGTACAGCCAGGCGAGGAAGAGCAGCGTGGCCGGGAAGTGCACGGTCGCGTAGTAGGTGTTCGCGAGGTGGATCAGCGTCTCGTCGTGCAGGAGCAGGCGCTGTACGAGGCCCTCGCCGGGCAGGTGCACGGCACGTTCGAAGTCCCAGACGCGGCCGGCGTTGTGGAACGCCTCATCGACGTGACCGTTCGCGGCCTGGCGGCCGAGCTTGTAGATCACGAAGAGTCCTACGACGAGGAGGAGCTCGCGGACTAGGGGTGGTCGGGCAGAGGTGTCCGGCTCCCGATCGGCGGGCCTGTTACCGGCGTACTTCACCCGGTGCCCCTTTGCTGACGAAGCGGTGTGTAGCGGGCGGTTCTCCGCCCTTATCGATACGCCAGTGTACCGATACGCAACCGTATCGGGACACTCGCGTATCGGTACACTGGCGTATCGATGGACCTCGTCGCAGAGTCGCAGAGAGGGAAAGCGCATGCCGTCGCTGGAGACCGAGCAGGAGCACGCCCCCGCGCAGCGCCGCTCGAAGATCACGCCGGAGCGGGCCCAGGAGCTCTACACGGCCGTGCTCGACATGCTGAGGGAGAGCGGCTACGAGTCGCTGACCATGGAGGGGGTCGCCTCCCGGTCCCGCTGCGGCAAGTCCACGCTCTACCGTCAGTGGGGGTCGAAGCCCGAGCTGGTCGTGGCCGCCCTGCACGGCACCCGGCGCGGCACCCTGCGGACGATCGACACCGGCACGCTGGCGGGCGACCTGCTGGAGGCGGCGCGGGCCATAGGCGAGGGATCGGGGCGCGACACGCCCCTGATGCTGGCCCTGAGCCACGCCGCCCTGCACAACCAGGAGCTGCTGTGCGCGCTGCGCGAGTCGCTGATCCTGCCGGAGATGGCGGCGATCGACGCGCTCGTCCGGCGCGGGGTGGAGCGCGGCGAGGTGGCGGCGGACAACCCGGCGACGGAGTTCGTCTCCGCGCAGTTGCTGGGCGTGATGCGGGCCCGCCCGATGCTACAGGGGGCCCATGCGGACGAGACCTTCCTCGTCCGCTTCGTGGAGGGCGCCGTCCTTCCCGCACTCGGCCTGGGCGCTCCGGCGTCCGGGTCCTGACAGACGTGGGCCGTCGCCCCAGCGGATGACGGCGGCCCGCCCGCGCCGCACCGTGGGGACGGGGACGGCGCGCAACCCGAACGGCCGGTGACTTCTCCCGAAGTCACCGGCCGTTCGGGTACCCGGGCAAGCCTTGTCGTCCCCGGGCGGACCCGGCAGGCGCCGGCCGACGTGGCGGCGGCCGTACCGCTCCAGTGGCGGCACTGCCGGGTGGAGCGGGCGGATCTGGACCGGTTCCTGTTCGCACCCGAGGACGTCGTGGTCGTGGCCGGCCAGGACGGTCTGGTCGCCGACGCCGCCAAGTACCTGTCCGGCCAGCCGGTCGTCGGCATCGACACCGACCCGGGCCGCAACCCCGGTGTCCTGGTGCGCCACCGGCCGGCCGACGCGGCGGCCCTCATGCGGGCGGCCGTGGCGCCCGGCGGGCGGGCGGACGACCTGACGATGGTCGAGGCGGTGGCCGACGACACACAGCGACTGCTCGCCCTCAACGAGATCTACCTCGGCCCGCCCGGTCACCAGACGGCCCGCTACCGGCTCGGCCTCGACGCGGCGGACTCCCCCGCCGAGCCGCAGGCCTCCTCCGGCGTCCTGGTCGGGACCGGCACCGGGGCCACCGGCTGGCTGCGCTCCCTGTGGCAGGAGCGCCGCAGCCCCCCCCCGCCCTGCCCGGGCCCGCCGACCCCCGGCTGCTCTGGTTCGTCCGGGATGCCTGGCCGTCGCCGGTGACCGGCACCTCGTTCGTCTCGGGCGAGCTGGGCCGGGGGCAGGGGCTGCGGCTGACCGTGGAGTCCGACCGGGTGGTGGTCTTCGGCGACGGGATGGAGGCGGACGCGCTGGAGCTGACCTGGGGGCAGAGCGTACGGCTCGGCGTGTCGGACACCTCGCTGCGGCTGGCGGTATAGGCGCGGGGGCCGGGCGCCGCCGCCCCATAGGCTCGACGCCCGAACCGGAACGGCCCCCGTCAGGAGAACCGCATGGACACCGAAAGCCCCCTCGTTCCCTCCCGTAACTCCCGTCCGCCGCAGGCGCAGGCGGCGCTGGGTGTCGGCGTGATCGTGCAGGACGCACGGGGCCGGGTGCTGCTCGGCCGGCATCACAGCGGCACCTGGGAGTTGCCCGGGGGCAAGGTCGATCCGCTGCCCGAGTCCGTTGCGGCGGCGGCCGTGCGCGAACTGCGGGAGGAGACCGGGCTGACGGTCGCCGAGGACGAGGTGAGCGTCTTCGCGATGCTGCACGACGCCGTGGCCGGCATCAACCGCGTGACGATGGCCGCCCTGGTGCGCATCGGTTCCGGCACCGCGCGGGTGACCGAACCGCACCTGATCAGCACCTGGGAGTGGACCGCGCTCGACGCGCTGCCGGGGCCGCTGTTCGACCCCTCGGCGCAGATCCTCGCGACCTGGCGCCCGGACCTCGGCGTCCCGCACCCGCCCGTGCACCGCCTCGCCCTCGCGGCCGAGGAGCCCCAGGTGAAGCCCTAAGTGCATTAATCGTTTGCCTAGGGCCCATAGGCAGAGTTAGCTTCGTGGGTATGAAGGCCGTGACCGAGCAGGACATCCGCACATCGTTCGTGAATTGCTCCAAGGGGGAAGCCAAGCGTCTGCCGCTCCCCCGCGATTTCGAGGAGCTGCCCTGGGACGACCTCGACTTCCTGGGCTGGCGGGACCTGTCCGCGCCGGGGCGCAGCTACATCGTCACCGAGCACGAGGGCGAGCTGGCCGGGATCTCGCTGCGCTTCCCGTCCCAGCAGCGCGGGTTCCTCCACCGGAGCATGTGCTCGCTCTGCCTGACCACGCACCCGGGCAGCGGGGTCTCGCTGATGACCGCACGCAAGACAGGACCCGCCGGGCGGGAGGGCAATTCGGTCGGCCTGTACATGTGCACCGACCTGGCCTGCTCGCTGTACGTGCGCGGCAGGAAGGCCGTGGCCTCCGGCGCCCGCTTCAAGGAGTCGCTGACCACCGAGGAGCAGATCGCCCGTACGGTCACCAACCTCTCCGCGTTCGTGACGAAGCTCTTCAGCTGAGCGGGGTCCGGGGGCGGCCGTGCGCGCCCCGGCGGTCCGGGCGGACCTCCGGGGCGCGCACCCTTCGCTACCGCGCGGCGAGGGCCGCGTAGTCCGGTGCCTCGTTCTGCTTTCCGGCGACGCCGCCGAGGACGCTGCCCTGGTTCACCAGCCGCACCGAGTCGGGGCCGACCCCGCTCTGCTCGGCGGTGACCGCCAGCGCGACGGTGTTGTCGCCGTGCGGCTTCAGGAAGCCGGACGGGATGACGAACTCCTGCTGCGGGCCCACGTTGTTGACGTACTGACCGGTGTTCCAGCCGTTGACGAAGATCTGGACGCGGTACTTGCCGGTCCGGCCCCCGGCGTCCTCGATCCGCAGCCCGAGCGCGGTGTCGGCCCCCTTCGGCAGGTCGAGCCGGGCCGTGGTGCGGTACCACCGCACGCCCGGCCGGTCGCTCTTGAGCGAGCCGGTGCGCGCCCACGACGCGTCCGGCGCACCCGGCAGGTGCCAGCCCAGGCGCTCCCCGTACAGACCCCCGTTGTTGTAGAGCCCGCGCGCGGTGTCGGTCGGCTCGTCGCCGCCCTCGGCGCCCTGGATGCGCCACTCGGTCTTCCCGGCGCCGGCGATGTCGACGTCGGCCAGGCCTCGTCCGCCCTTGGACCGGCCGTCGGAGCTCCAGTCCTCGTACTGGCCCATGTTCCGCACCAGGATCGCCAGCACGGCGGGCTTGCCCGGCTCCACCAGGCCCTCGGGGACGGTGTAGGTGGCGCCGCCGTCGCCCTGGGCGCCGAGGTAGTGGCCGTCGAGCCAGACCAGGGCGTGGCCGGCGGTGCCGGTCTTCACCGTGACCTTCACGGTGCTGCCGGCCACGGTGGGCGTGTAGTGGCCCCGGTACCAGGTGTCGCCCTCGTGGAAGCCGTACTCGTCCGTGTCCAGCACGACTCCGGACGCCGCGCCGGGCCCGTGCCGGGTGTTCGCGGCGGTGGTGCGGTCCGCCCTGGTCCACGCCGAGTCGTCGAAGTCCGCCGTGCGCTCGGGGTCGGAGGCGGAGGTGCGCCAGGTGTCCAGGGCGGGCACCGACACCTTCGCCGGGCCGGGCAGCCGGGCGACGAGCGCCCCGGAGGCGTCCCGCTCGGCCCGTACCACCTTGTTGTTCCAGGTCAGGGTCTTCACCCCGGCCGGTGCGAAGACCCTGACCCGGCCGGCCTCGCGGGTGTCACCGGTGAGGTCGAGGCGGGTTCCGCTCACGCGGGCGGTGCGGGCGAGTTCCGGGCCGATGACCAGCGCCTGGCCGCTGCCCGCGTCGAGCTGCCAGATGTCCGCGACACCGTCCCGGTCGCCGATCACGACGGTGAGGTCGCGACCGCCGCCGCCCGAGATGCGTACGGTGCGGCTCCCACCGTGCTGGTAGTTGAGCCGCAGGTCCTTGCGTACCGGGTCCCAGGTGGTCTCCACGGGTGCCCCGGCCACCGTGGTGACCTTCGGCCGCTTCGCGTAGCGCAGGACGGTCTCGCCGTCGGTGCCCTTCGCCCCGTCGAGGACGAGCAGATCGCGTCCGGCGTTCAGCTGGGTGAGGAGCTGGGAGGTGGAGTAGACGAGCCGGTGCGATCCGAAGGCGTAGTCCGCCACGAGGGTGGTGGCGTCCCGGCCGTCCACCGTGATCGCGGTGTCCGGCTTCTGCGGAACCCGGGCATAGCCGCCGTCGCCGGTCAGGTCCAGGGGGAAGGTGACGCGGCTGGTCGTGGTGTCGTTGGAGTCGGGGTGGCGCAGCGTGATGAGCCGCATGCCGTGGCCCGAGACGGAGGTGTCGTCGGCCTGCTCGGTGGACCGGCGCTGCTGGACCCTGACCGGGCCGCCGCCCGTGACGGTGAGGTCGGGGGCGGTGTCGGGCTCCGCGGAGGCGATCGGCTTCACCGCGCTCTGCAGGTAGCCGAATTCCTTCTGGACGGCGAGCTTCGGCGTGATCGCGCGGTTCTCGGAGATCGCCGCCCCGTAGTCGTACGAGGTGAAGCCGGAGCCGGGATCTCCGGTCCAGCCCCAGTTGGTGCCGCCGTACTCCATGTAGGTGTTGGAGAGGGTGGCCCCGTTGGCGAGGTTGTTCACGGCGAACTGGCGGGTGAACGCCTCGTCGGTGAACTTCGCGCACTCGTCGGTCTGGAAGTCGCGGCCCCACGCGGTGAACGCGCCGCCCTGGCCCTCGGCGATGAAGACGGGGGTGGTGGGCGAGTAGCCGCGTACCCGGGTCTCGTAGTCGCTCAGCCTGCCCCGGGCGCCGGCGCAGTCGAAGCCCAGCGGGTAGGTGTCGAAGGCGTACAGGCCGAGCTTGGAACCGCCGGGGCCGCCGGGCACGTTCCAGCCGTGCCCGTTGCCGTAGTCGTTGTGGAACAGCGGGACGGTGATGCCCTGTTGGACGACCGCGCTCTGCAGCTTCTCGATGTAGTCGATGTGCTCGGCTGAGTTGTCGATCTGTTCGTTCTCGACCTGGTAGGCGATGACGCTGCCGCCGCCGTCGGTGATCTGGTGCCGGCCGATGATGCCGTTGACGGCCTTCAGCCACTCCAGGTCGGCCGCCAGGTTCTGCGGATCGGCGGTGCGCTGCTCGCCCGCGTACGTGCTCATGTACGGCGGCAGGCCGCCCATGCTCACTTCGGCGTTGATGTACGGGCCGGGGCGGGCGATGACGTACAGGCCCTCCTGCTCGGCCATGGTCAGGAGCCGGTCGATGTCGCGGACGCCGCTGAAGTCGTAGGAGCCCGGCACCGACGAGTGGTAGCCCCAGAAGAAGTACAGCGAAACGGCGTTGAAGCCCGACGCCTTGAGCTTCTGCAGTACGTCGCGCCACTGGTCGGGGCTGGGCAGCCGCCAGTAGTGGAACTCTCCGGACCAGACGACCAGCCGCTCCCCGTCGATCTTGAGGGACTTCTCGTCCCAGGTGACGGTGTGGGCGCGGTGGTCGTTGCCCGGGTAGCGGTGGGTGGTGGCTTCGGCGGCCGTCGCCCGCCCGGCCTGCGGCGCGGGGTGGGCGGAGACCGGGGACGGGGAGAACAGGGACAGCGCGAGTCCGGTGGCCAGGCCGCCGACGACCGCGCGCCGCCGTAACGGGCGCGGCCGCGTGCGCGGCGGGTGGGGGTGGTGTGTCATGGACGCCCTTTCGCTGGTGTGCTCATGGTGCGGGTCCGTGGGCCGTGGAGCCGGTCGTGGTGCGCCGTGCGGGTCAGCGGATGTCGGCCACCACCTGGGAGGCGACCAGCCGGATGCCGTCGGCGAGGCGGAAGTCCAGCGTGATCGGACGCGTGCCGGCCGCCGCGTCCGGTGCGGCGCTCACGGCGACCCGCTGGACGTCGCCCCGGGTCCCGCGCACCTTCAGCGTGCCGTGGGACGGCTCCACGCGGACGCCCTCCGGTGCGGTGGCCGTCCAGTGCACGGTGTGGCCGGTGAAGTCGGCGTCCTGGGCCTCCACGTCGAGCCGCACCGCTTCGCCGCCCCGCTCCAGCACCAACAGCCCCGGGTCGCCGAAGCCGGCGGCCGGGCTCGCGTAGGTGTCGACGACGTCCTGCCGGATCTTCGCGTCGTCGTACGGTTGCTGGCTCTGCGGCCCGTTCCAGCGCCACCACGCCTGCATGTTGGGCAGGCAGATCCCGTTGAACCGGTTGCGGTGCACCAGCGCGCGGTACTCCCGGCGGGCGGCGTCGAGTTCGGCGCCGGCCGCCGGTGCCAGGCCGATCCGCATGTCGGCGAGCGCGATGTCGGCGTTGCGGGTCAGCCGGTCCAGGACCGTGCGGGGCGCGGCGCCCGTCACCTGCCCGGCCGCCTCCCGCAGTGCCGCACGGGCCTGCCCGTACGCGGTGCTGAGCGCTGCGGCGGCGTGTGTGTCCGGGTCCAGGCGCGTCAGCTCGTAGTAGCGGCGCATGGCGGGCACCGCCCGGTCCCCGAAGCGGGCGTGCAGGTAGCCGTCGAGGAACGCGTCCGCGTCGAGGGAGCCGTCCCAGGCCAGCGCGGCGACCAGGCTCTGCACGTGCTCGTACGTGATCCAGTCGCCGGGTTCGCTGTACATGCCGATCCCGTCGAGACCGAGCCCCGCCTCGAAGGCCACGTCCCCGGCGATGGTGGTCAGCGGGTGCACGGGCAGGCTGCGCCAGCGGTAGCGCCGGTAGTACTCGTACATGGCGAGCGGGCCGCTGTGCGTGGTCCGCCAGGCGCGCAGCGCGTCCGCGAAGGGGACGTTGGCCCCGACGGCCGGGTCACCGATGTGGCCGTCGTAGTTCCGGGAGTAGGCGGCGAAGTCCACGATGACCTCGGGGTCGCTCGCGTGGTCCGCGTCGGGCGGGCGCACCGTGGAGGCGTACGCGATGCGTTCGACCCGGACGCCGGGCAGCTCCTGGCGCAGCACCCGGGCCAGTTCGTTGACCACCACCGACTCGGCGTTGGAGGCGGTGCCGTACCGGTCGAGGACCGGCTTCTGGAAGGCGCCGACGTCCGGGGGCCAGCAGTCGAAGACCGTGATCTCCGGGCGCTCCCGGAGGAAGGCGACGACCTTGCCCACGTAGGCGTCGAGCGCTTCGGGGTTGTAGATGTCGAAGACCGGCCCGCCGGACTCGTAGAACTGCGGGTAGGCGGCCTTCGGCAGGAAGCTGTCGTAGCCGTGGCCGCCGGTCTCGATCCGCAGGCCCCGCTTCCCGGCCTCCCGGGCCAGTACGCCGCGCACCTTGTCGTACGCGGTGACGCCCAGGCCCAGGTAGTCGGTCGGGTAGACGAAGGTGTTGAGCCGGTTCTTGGCCATCCAGTCGAGCAGTGGCGGCAGGCTCGCGGCGGTGTGGCTGAACCCCTCCTCGGCGTACTGCCGCCGCAGCCCGGTGGCGGGCCGGTCGGTATGGCGTACGGCCGGCAGGGCGAGGTCACGGGTGGCGGGTACGTGTTCGTGGTGGCCCTCGTACGCGGGGAAGGCGGGGGCGAAGAAGCGGACGCCGGCCCGTTCCAGGAGGGCGTACACCGCGTACAGCGGGGCGCGGTCGCCGTGGCCCGTCAGCAGGAGGCAGGTGTCGTCGCCGAGCAGGGTGAAGGAGTCCTCGGGGGCGCCGGCGAGTTCGCGTCCGGCGGCGGCGAGGCGGCTCGCGGTGATCCGGCCGCCGCCGGTCCCGGTGTGCAGGGCCACCAGGCCGGTGACGCCCTCGGGTGCGGCGGCCGGGGCGGGGACGGCGCGCAGCGGGAGGCGGACGCCGGTGATCGCGCGGAGGTAGTCGCGCAGTTCGGCGGCGGCGAACCCGGCGCTGCCGCCGCCCCACCACAGGACCGAGGCGCGGGCCCGGCCGCCGGAGGTCACCCGGAGCGGGCCGCCGGCCGCGGCGGCGTCGGTTGCGGTGGTCCCGGCCAGGAGGGCGGCTCCGGCGAGCCCGGCCGCTCCGACGAGGAAGCCGCGCCGTCTCACCCCGCCGGGTGCGGTGGTGGTGTCGATGTGCGGCGAGTCGGTCATGAGCGGTCCGCCTTTCCGGCTGCGGCGTAGAGGTCGCCGAGGTAGTAGTCCTTGGCCTTGCCCGGGTCGGGCAGCTTGCCCATCCGGTGGAAGTTGGCGGCCAGTTCGTCGAACCAGCCGTCGACCGTGCCGTCGCGGGTGAGCTTCGTCAGCTCGTCGGAGGGCAGGATCTTCACGTACTTCGTGGAGCCCTTGAGCTGCCCGGCCGGCAGCTTCAGGAAGTCGGCGGCGACGGTCTCCGACTCCTCGGGGTGTGCGGCGATCCAGTCACCGGCCGACTTGAGGACGCCGGTCACCTTCTTGACGAGCGCGGGGTCGCCGGAGGCGAGCTTCGGCTGGGTGACGAAGACGTTCGGGAAGGTCAGCTTGGGGTAGTAGTCCTCGGTGCGGCTGATCTCCTTGAGGCCGGGCACCTTCTTCTTCATCGTGTCGATCAGCGGGTACCAGGTGGCGGCCGCGTCGACCTGGCCGGAGGAGAACGCCGTGACGACGGTCGAGGCGTCCATGGCGACCTTCGTGATGTCGTCCGGCTTCAGTCCGGCCTCGCTGAGGGCCAGGTTGAGGATCATGTCGCCGGAGGTGCCCTCGGCGACGGCCACCTTCTTGCCCTTGAGGTCGGCGGGCTTCTCGATGCCGGAGCCGGGCCGGGCGATGACCCGGTCGGCGAGGCCCAGCATGTTCACCGAGACGATGGAGGCCCGGCCGGAGGCGGGCAGCCACAGGGCGCCGGGGCCGAGGTAGCCGAAGTCCAGGTTGCCGGTGCCCAGGGCCTGGACCTGGAGGGGCCCGTTGGTGAAGACCTTGAGTTCGGGGGTGACGCCCGCCTTCTTCCACAGCCCCTGCTTCTGGGCGACGGCCAGGGCGACGGAGCCGCTGTAGTCGGCGATGTAGCCGAAACTGACCTTCTGCGGCCCGCCGGCGGCGTCCGAGGAGTCGTCCCCGCAGCCGGCGGCGGTGGAGACGAGCGCCAGGGCGAGGAACAGGCCCGCCGTGCGGCGGCGGACGGCACGGATCGACTTCATGTCACGATTCCTTCGAGCGGGGCGGGCTGGTGGTGCACGGCGTGCCACACCTGGGCGCGCAGTGCGGCGAACTCGGGCGACAGGCGCTGCTCCTCGGTACGCGGGTAGGGCAGCGTGACCGGGATGACGGTGTGGATGCGGCCGGGGCGGGCCGCCATGACGACGACGCGGTTGGCGAGGAAGACCGCCTCGTCCACGTCGTGGGTGATGAACATGACGGTGCGCCGGTCGCGGCCCCAGGTGTCCAGGAGCGATTCCTGCATCCGGACCCGGGTGAGGGAGTCGAGCGCGCCGAAGGGTTCGTCCATCAGGAGGACCTTGGGGTCCACGGCGTAGGCGCGGGCGATGGCGCAGCGCTGTTTCATGCCGCCGGAGAGGGTCTTGGGCAGGGCGTCGGCGAAGTCGGTGAGGCCGACGAGCTCGATGACCTCGCGGGCCCTGCGCCGGCGCTCCTCCTTCTTGACGCCGGCGACCTTCAGCCCGTACTCGACGTTGGCGGCGACGGTCATCCACGGGAAGAGCGCGTACTGCTGGAAGATGACGCCGCGTTCGGGGGCGGGGCCGCTGACGGGGACGCCGTCGACGACGACTTCGCCGTCGGTGGCGTCGAGGAGTCCGGCGGCGATGTTCATGAGGGTGCTCTTGCCGCAGCCGGACGGGCCGACGACGGTGACGAACTCGCCGTCCTCGATGTCCAGGGTGACGTGGTCCAGGGCGAGGAATCCGCCGTCCTTGACCGTGAAGTCCTTCGTCACGTCGTGGAAGTTGATGCTGGGCATGGGTTACCGCCGTTCCTGCCAGTGGGTGAGCCGGCGCTCGGCGAGGAGCAGCAGCCGGTCCATGGCGAGTCCGATCGCGCCGATCGCGATGAGCTGGACGAAGATGGTCGGCAGGTCGTAGTAGAGCTGTGCCTGCTGCATCCGGAAGCCGAGCCCGCCCTGGGCGGCGATGAGTTCGGCGGCGACGACGGTCGCCCAGGAGGCGCCGAGCCCGATCCGCATGCCGACCAGGATGAACGGGGTGGACGCGGGCACGACGACGCCGAGGAAGACCTGCGGGTCGCGGGCGCCGAGGACCCGGGCCGCGTTGACGAGGGTGACGTCGACGGCGACGACGCCCTGGAAGGTGGAGACGACACAGGACAGGAACGAGGCCAGGAAGATCACGAAGATCTTGGGGGTCTCGTCGATGCCCATGAGCACGATGGCGAGCGGGATGATCGCGAGCGGCGGCACCATGCGAAAGAACTGGAGCCAGGGTTCGATCAGTCTGCGGACGACCGGGTACCAGCCCATGACGAATCCGACGGGTATCGCGAAAGCGACGCCGAGGACGTAGCCGATGAGGACGCGCTTCAGGCTGGCGCCCGCGTCCTCGAAGAGCGTGCCGTCGGCGATGAGTTCACCCGCGCGGCGGGCCACGACGACGGGTCCGGGGAAGCCGTTGATGCCGCTGCCGGCGAGGGCGATCCAGGCGAGGAGCCCGAGCGCGGCGGAGGCGAGGGCGAGGAGTACGGAGGTGAGCCGGCCCGTGCCGCGCTTCTTGGTGGTCTTGCCGGGTGGGCGTTGGCGGGCCGGGGGTTCGGTGGCCGGTGGGCCCGGGGGTTTCGTCCGGTGCGGTGCCCGGGTCCTGTCCTGCACGCTCATGCCACTTCCTCCGCGACCCCGTCGACGTCGGCCGCCCGGCCGCCGCCGATGTCGGCCATGTAGCTCATCCAGGTGTAGGCGGGGTCGCCGCGGCGCAGCAGCTCGCGGTAGAGCCGGACGGTGAGGTCGCGGCGGACCTCCGCGTAGGCGGGCGCCTCGTACACGTTGTGCAGTTCGTGCGGGTCGGTCTCCAGGTCGTACAGCTCGTGCACGCTCTCCGGGTTGTGGACCAGCTTGTGGCGCCGGTCGCGGATCATGCGCTGGGAGTACGGGAAGTGGTGGCCGTGGAATTCGGTGACGACCTCGTCGCGGGTGCCGCCGGCCTCCTCGCCGTGCAGCAGCGGGAGCAGGCTGGTGCCGTCGCAGAGTTCGGGGACGGGCGCGCCGGCCAGTTCGAGGATGGTCGGGTTGAGGTCGATGAGGGTGGCGAAGTCGTCGTTGACCTGGGCGGGGGCGCCGGGGACGCGGGCGATGCCGGGGATGTTGTAGATGTCCTCGTACATCGCCGGGCCCTTGTCGTTGAGCCGGTGGGCGCCGGTGAACTCGCCGTGGTCGGCGGTGAAGAAGACCGCCGTGTCGTCCCACAGGCCGTGGCCCTTCAGCGCCTCGGTGATGCGTCCGACCTGGTGGTCGATCATCGTGACGTAGCCCCAGTAGACGGCGATGAGCTTGCGCCAGGCGGCGGCGTCGAAGTCGTCGGAGGACCAGTAGGCGCTGTACTGGCGCTGCACCTCGGGCTTCCCCGCGAAGGTCTCCGCCATGGACGCGGGCAGGGGTACGTCGTCGGGGTCGTAGAGGTCGTAGTAGTGGTCGGGGATCAGGTAGGGCAGATGCGGGCCGTACCAGTGGCAGGAGAGCATGAACGGCTTGCCGGTCGCCTTCCAGTCGGCGGCGTAGCGGTCCAGCAGGCCGAGTGTGCGGTCGGTGAGGAAGGCCTCGATGGTGGCTTCGGCGGGCTGCTGGAGCCGGCCGGCGATGAGGTGGCCGCGTCCGGTGCCGTTGGCGGCGGTCCCGAAGACGGCTTCGCGCACCGCGAAGGGCGGGAAGCCGTTGTCGTCGAGCCACTTCTCGTACGAGGGGTGGTGTACGGGGTTGAGGGCGCCGGGCAGGTGCTCGCCGTCCAGGCCGTAGAACTCGGGGCCGCGCTCGCGGCCGATGTGCCATTTGCCGACGTGGCCGACCGCGTAACCCTGGTCCGTCAACTGACGCCAGAGCATGGGGCTTTCGTCGGAGAGTTCGTCCTTGCTGCCGCCGTTGCGCTCGGGGTTGTTGAGCATGCCGTGGCGGAACGGGTGGAGGCCGGTGGCCAGGGAGGCGCGGGCCGGGGTGCAGATGGCGGTCGGGGTGTAGAAGCGGTCAAAACGGGTCCCCTCGGCCGCCAGGGCGTCCAGGGCGGGGGTGTCGACGAGCGGGTTGCCGTAACAGCCCAGGGTGTCGGTCCGGTGCTGGTCGGTCATCAGGAACAGGACGTTGCGCGGAGCCACTCGGGCCGCCCTTTCGGTGGTCGCTCATGGTGGTGACGGGCGCCGGCCGGGGCGCGTTGCGGGGTGCTCGACGCGTTCCGGCTCCGGCGATTGACGGGAACTGTAGGGAGGCCCACTTTTTTACGTCAACCCTCGGGAATAAAGATTGTGTGAATTCGTCCGGTGCATTGACAGAAACCCCTTGACCGATCGACCATGCGTCCATGACCGAACGCACCGATGCCCTCCAACGCCTGCGCAGAGCCAATGAAGCCGCCGTACTGGGCGAGCTGCGCAGGTCGGGGGCGCTGAGCCGGGGCGAGCTGAAGGACCGGGTCGGGCTGTCCCGTACGACCCTGTTCGCGATCGTGTCCGACCTGCTGGAACGCAACACGGTGGTCGAGCAGCCGGCCCCCGACGCCGGGCAGCCGAGGGGACGCGGCCGGCCGGCCCTGGAGATCTCGCTCAACTCGCGCGGCGCCGAACTGATCGGCATCGACCTCCAGCGCCACCACATCCATGTGGTCGTGGCCAACTGCGCCCACGAGATCGTCGGCCGCTACAGCGCCCCGGTGCCGGCGGACAGCCAGGCCGCCGAGCGTGCCGCCCAGGCGATCCGCGCGGTGGAGGAGCTGGTGCGGCGCGAGAACATCAGCCTCGCCCCGGTGCAGGGCATCGGCCTGGGCCTTCCCGGCCTCGTCCAGAACCCGGCCTCCGCCGACCGGCACACGATGACCCCGTTCGCCGGGCACGTCGCCGCCGAACTCGGCCGGCACTTCGGCGCACCGGTGCTCACCGACAACAACTCCCGGCTGGCCGCCCTCGCCGAGGTCACCTGGGGCGCCGCGCGCGGCTTCGACAACGCCGTGTATCTGCGCTGGTCCCAGGGTGTCGGTGGCGGACTCGTCGTCAACGGCTCGCTGGTGCACGGCGCGCACGGCGCGGCCGGCGAGATCGGGCACACCAGCTGCGATCCCGAGGGAAAGCCCTGCCACTGCGGCGGCCGGGGCTGTCTGGAGGGCCTCATCTCCGTCCCGGCCCTGCTCGCCGCCTGCGCCGACCGGGGGGTGAGCGCCCGGGACGCCGAGGAGCTGATCGGCCTCGCCGCCGAGGGCCGGCCGGAGGTGGCCGACGTGCTCCGCGGCGCGGCCGTCACCGCCGGGCGGGTGCTCGCCGCGCTCGCCGCCCAGGTCGATCCGGAGTGCGTCGTCGTCTACGGGGAGCCTGCGGCCCTCGACGACCTCGTCCTCACCCCGATCCGGGAGCAGATCGCGGCGCTCTCCCTGCCCTCCGCCCCCCGCTCCATCGAGGTGCGCGGCTCCACCCTCGGCGGCGAGGCGGCCGCTCTCGGCGGCGTGGCGCTGCTGCTGCGCACCACGGGCCAGGACCTGGCGGAACTCCTCGACCGCCCCGCCTCCGCCCCGGCGGGCGGCCACGGCCGGGACGCCGCGCACGACGAGGGGACCTCCCGATGAGCGCCTGCTGCGGGCCGGGCCGCGAGAGCGCCGCCACCGCCGTCACCACCGCTCCCCCGGCCGACTTCACCGTGCCCGTCCGCAGTACCGCCGATCTCCTGCGGGGCACGGTCGCCGTGCCCGGGGGGCCGTTCCTGATGGGCGGCGCCGACGAGGACGCGTTCCCCGCCGACGGGGAGGGGCCGGTCCGGGAGGTGGTCCTCGCCCCGTTCCGGATCGACGCCACCTGTGTGACCAACGCCGGGTTCGCGAGCTTCGTCAAGGCCACCGGCTACCGCACCGAGGCCGAACTCATCGGCTGGTCCTACGTCTTCGGCCCGTTCGTCCCCCACGAGGCGCGGCACGCCGTGCTCCCAGGGACCGTGCCCGGGGCGCCCTGGTGGAGAGCGGTGGAGGGAGCCGGCTGGCGGGCGCCCGAGGGGCCCGGCACCTCGATCGGGGACCGCCGGGACCATCCGGTGGTCCATGTGTCGTGGCACGACGCCTCGGCCTACGCCCGCTGGGCCGGCAAGCGGCTGCCCACCGAGGCCGAATGGGAGAAGGCGGCCCGCGGCGGACTCGCCCGCGCCCGCTTCCCGTGGGGCGACGAGCTGACCCCGAACGGCCGGCACCGCTGCAACATCTGGCAGGGCGACTTCCCGGTCCGCAACACCCGGGAGAACGGCTACGCCGGCACCGCCCCCGTCAAGGCCTACGCCCCCAACGGCTACGGGCTGTACAACGTCTCGGGCAACGTGTGGGAGTGGTGCGCCGACCGGTTCAGCGCCGACTGGCACGTCCCGGACCGCCCGGAGACCCGCATCGACCCCGTCGGACCGCCGGACGGCGCCGGCCGGGTGCTGCGCGGCGGTTCGCACCTGTGCCACCGCTCGTACTGCAACCGCTACCGGGTCGCCGCCCGCACCTCCAACACTCCCGACAGCACCACAGGTCACGGCGGGTTCCGCTGCGCGCTCTCGCTCTGAGCGCCCGCCCGGCCCCCCGCCTCGACCCGGACATCCGTCCGGCTATCCTGGCCGCCACACCGGACACGGGGTGCCCCGCGCAGGGGCTGAGATCACACCCGTCGAACCTGAACCAGTTAGCACTGGCGGAGGGATGTCTTCATGTCATTGCCGCATGCCCAGGACGAGCGCGCCGCCGTGGAGCCGAGGCCCGCATTCGGCGGGCGCATGCCCACCGCCCCCGGCGATCTGCGCATCGAGGCGCACGGGATAGCCCCGGTCCCCGAGGACCGCCGCTACGGTGGCCCCGGCCGCCTGTTCACCGTCTGGTTCGCGCCCAACCTGACCATGACGGGCGTCTTCACCGGCACCGTGGGCATCGCGCTGGGCCTGGACTTCGCGACGGCGCTCACCGCGGTCGTGCTCGGCACCCTCGTCGGGGCCGCGCCCACCGCGTATCTGGGCACCTGGGGCAGTCGGACCGGGTCCGGGCAACTGCCGCTCGCACGGCTGGCGTTCGGCCCGGGTGTGGTCCTGCCGGGCGCGTTGCAGTGGCTGTCGTCCATCGCCTGGGACGCGCTGATCGGCCTGTTCGGCGGCGACGCGCTGGCCCAGTTGTGCGGCTGGCCGTTCTGGCTGGGGGTGCTGGTCATGATGGCCGCCCAGGGCGCGCTCGGCGTGCTGGGCTACGAGGTGATCCACCGCCTTCAGACCGTGATGACCTTCGTGCTCGCCGCCGCGTTCGCCGTGCTCTCCACGAAGCTCCTCAGCGGCGTCCACCCCGTCACCACCGGCTCGGTCCACGGCGCCGACCGGGCCGGCGCGTTCGTCCTTACCTGCACGATCGCCCTGAGCCTGGCGCTGTCCTGGGCCCCGTACGCCAGCGACTTCAGCCGCTACCTGCCGCGCGAGACGTCCCGGCCGCGCATGTGCTGGTGCACCCTGGGCGGGATCAGTGCCTCCTTCGTGACGGTCCAGACGCTCGGGCTGTGGGGTGCCTCGGTCTTCACCGACCAGACCGCGCGCGGCGTCGACACCCTGCTGGGCGGGGGTGCCCTCGGAGCGTTCGGGCTGCTCGCGGTGGCGCTGGCCGCGCTGTGCAGCAACGCGATGAACGACTACAGCGGCTCGCTGGCCCTGCAGACCATGGGGGTGCGCCTGCCGCGCCCGGTCGCCGCGGCCCTCGCCGCCGCCCTCGGCTTCCCGCTGGTGCTGTGGATGCACGCGGCCGACACGACGGCCCGCTTCCAGAACGTGCTGCTCCTCGTCGGCTACTGGATTCCCGGCTTCGTGGCGATCGTGGCCGTCGACTGGCTGGTCCGGGCCAGGGCCCGCCGCGGCGCCCCCGTGGACCTGGTGGCCGAGCACGCCCGCCCGCGCCCGTGGTGGCCGTCGCTCGCCGCGTTCGCCGTGGCCTTCGCCGCGGCGGTGCCGTTCATGAGCACCGGCCTGTACGTGGGCCCGGTGGCCGAGGCGTTGCACGGGGCGGACCTCGCGTACGGGGTGGCGTTCCTCGTGGCCCTCGCGGTCTACGCCCCGCTGCGGCTGCGGCTGCGCCGCTGACCGCTCGCCGCGGGGTGCCCGGACCGCCGGTCCAGGGCCGGTGCGGTGCCGAACGAAGAGCGCGCCCTGCCCGGGCTTGACCGGGTCGGGGCCGCCTGGAGGTGCGGCGACTACGGGCGGTGTCAGCGGTATTGACCCCGATGAAACACTTCAATAGTTTCAGTATCTTCGACTCACACGGTACTCCCCTGGAATGGAGCCCCGATGACCGACGATGCCGCGACCTTCACCACGCGCTCCCCCGCAACCGGCGAGCAGATCGCCGAACACCCGGTGGACGGGCCGGAAGAGGTTTCCCGCGCCCTCACCCGGGCCCGGACCGCCCAGGCCGGTTGGGCGGCGCTGCCGGCGTCGCGGCGCCGCGACCACCTGCTGCGCTGGAAGAAGGCCCTCGCCACCGATCTGGAGCCGGTGGCCCGGACCATCACCGAAGAGACCGGCAAACCGGCCGGCGACGCCGCGCTGGAGGTCGTACTCACGCTGGAACACCTGGCCTGGGCCGCCCGCAACGCGGAGCGCGTGCTGCGCCGGCGGAAGGTGGGCACCGGGCTGTTCACCGTCCACCAGCGGGCCTCGCTGGTGCACCGGCCGCTCGGCGTGGTCGGCGTGATCGGCCCCTGGAACTACCCCCTGTACACCCCGATGGGCTCCATCGGTTACGCCCTGGCGGCGGGCAACGCCGTCGTCTTCAAGCCGTCCGAACTGACCCCGGCCACCGGGCTCCTGCCGGCCGAACTCTTCGACGCCGCCGTACCCGAGTACGCCGGGCTGCTCACCACCGTCACCGGGCCCGCGTCCACCGGGGACGCCCTCGCCAGGTCCGGGGTCGACAAGCTGGCGTTCACCGGTTCGCCGGGGACGGCCCGCGAGGTGATGGCGGTGTGCGCCGAGACACTGACACCGTTCCTCGCCGAGTGCGGCGGGAAGGACGCGGTGATCGTGACGGCGGACGCCGACCTGGACGCCGCCGCCGACGCCATCGTCTGGGGTGCGCTGAGCAACGCGGGCCAGACCTGCGCGGGCGTGGAACGCGTGTACGCGGTGCGCGAGATCCACGCACCCCTGTGCGAACGGGTGGTCGAGCGGGCCGGGAAGCTGCGCCCCGGCGCCGAGGCGGAAGCCGCCTACGGACCGATGACGCTGCCGGGCCAGGTCGCGATCGTGGAGGGGCATGTGACCGGGGCGGTCGCGGCGGGTGCGCGGGCTCTCCTCGGCGGGCCCGAGTCGGTGCGCGCCCCGTACGTCGCGCCGGTCGTGCTGACCGGGGTGCCGGAGGACGCGGCGGCGATGACCGAGGAGACCTTCGGGCCGGTCGTGGCGATCAACGCGGTGGCCGGCGTGGACGAGGCGGTGGAGCGGGCCAACGCCTCCCGTTACGCGCTCGGCGCCGCGGTGTTCTGCCGCGGCGGGCGCGCCGGGGCGGCGATCGCGGCGCGGCTGCGCGCGGGGGCGGTGTCGGTGAACTCGGTGCTGGGCTTCGCGGCGGTGCCCGCGCTGCCGTTCGGCGGTGCGCAGGAATCCGGATTCGGGCGGATTCACGGCGAGGAAGGACTGCGCGCCTTCACCTCCGTGCAGTCGATGACGGTGCAGCGGTTCGCTCCGCCGATCGCGCTGACCTCCTTCGAGGTGCCGGCCGCCACGCGGGAGCGCGCGATCCGGATGGCCCGGGCGCTGCACCGGCGCCGCTGAACGGCCGGGGTGGGCCCGGCGGGAGGGCCGCCGGGGGCGGCCGGCCCGTCAGGCGTTCAGCAGCGGGGCCAGGTAGCGGCGGGCGAAGGCCCTGGCCTGCTCCTCGTCGTCCATCTCGATGCAACTGGCGGGATTGAGCAGGAAGGACACGGCCACCCGCACCATGAGTTCGGCGACCGGCCGCGGGTCCTCGTCGGGGCGGCCCTCGGCCTGCTGGGCGCGGCGCAGATGGCCCGTCAGGTAGGCGACGGTGGCGGAGAGCGTGGAGCCGCCCTGCACGGTCATGTACGGGAGCACCACTTCGGGCTCCAGGCGCAGCAGCCCGCCGAAGAGCGGGTGGGCGCGGGTGTGGCGGAGGGCGACCACGAAGCCCTCGACGACTCGCTCCTCCATGGTGGGCAGCGCGGCCACCGCCGCGTCCAGCCGCTGGAAGAAGCGGCCGTGTTCACGCAGCAGGGTGGCCATGACCAGGTTGTCCTTGGTCTGGAAGCGCCGGAAGACGGTGACCCGGGAGACTCCGGCCCGCTTGGCGACGTCGTCCACGGAGGAGCGGCGCAGGCCCAGCAGGGTGAACTGCTCCAGCGCGGCGTCGAGAATCCGCCGCGCCGTCGGGTCCTCCGTCTCCGACTCGGCGAGGGCCCTGGTGAGCGCCGAGTCGTTCGTGTCAGTTCTCATGCCGCTCACGATACCGGCGAACCCCCTCCCGATGAGCCAATGAAACGCCTACCATCTCTTAGTAACACGCTTCCGACCCCAGGAGGACCTGATGGGCAGTCGCCTCACCGAGGAACAGGCCGGTTTCGTCGCGGCCATCCGCGATTTCGCCAAGCGGGAGTGCGCCACCCGGGAGCAGCGCGACGCGCTGACCGCCGCCGGCCGCGAGGCCCACAACCCCGAGCTGTACGGGAGGCTCGCCGAGCTGGGCTGGCTGGGGGTGTGCCTGCCCGAGGAGTACGGAGGCGCCGGGGGCGGGCTGGCCGACGCCTGTCTGTTCCTGGAGGAGACCTCGTACGGGATGGTCCCGGCCGGGGGCTTCATCACCACCGTCATCGCCGCGAAGGCGTACGAGAAGTTCGGCGCCGAGGAGCGGCGGCGGCAGGTGCTGTCCGGGGTCGTGCGCGGTGACGTGCTGTCCATCGCCATGTCTGAGCCGGGGGCCGGGTCGGACGTCGGCGCGCTGCGCTGCCGGGCCCGGCAGGATGCGGACGGCACGTGGGTGATCGACGGCCAGAAGACCTGGATCTCCAACGCGCACTGCGCCGAGCACATCCTGCTGGTGGCCCGCACCGGCGAGGACAAGCACGGCGGTCTGACCATGTTCCATCTGCCCGCCCGCACCCCGGGCGTGGAGATCCGGCCCATCGACACCATGGGCGGCCGTGAGGTCAACGACGTCTTCCTCACCGGCGTGCGGCTGCCCGCGGACGCGGTCGTCGGGCAGGTGGGCGACGGCTGGCGGCAGCTGATGGCCGGGCTGAACTACGAGCGGCTCTTCCTGGCGTCGAACATGCTGGGCCTGGCGCGCCGCGCCTTCGACGACACGGTCGGCCATGTGCGCGAACGGGAGCAGTTCGGCCGGCCCGTCGGCTCCTTCCAGGCGTTGCGGCACCGGATCGCCGACCTGGCCACCGAGATCGAGTGCGCCCGGCTACTGGTGCGGGAGGTGGCTCTGGACTGCGACGCGCAGCCGGACAAGCTGTTTCCGCGCGAGGCGTCGATGGCCAAGCTGAAGGTGACCGAGACCGCCAAGCGGGCCGCCCTGGAAGGCATGCAGATGATGGGCGGCTACGGCTACACCACGGAGTTCGACATGGAACGCCATCTGCGGGCCGCGGTGGTCTCCACGGTCTACGGCGGGACCAGCGAGATCCAGCGGGACGTCATCGGCAAGACGTACGGCCTCTGAGACGGCCGGGGCGGGGCGGCCGCGGTGAACGGCCGGGGCGCGGGGGGACGGCCGCGGTGAACGGCCGCCCCGCCGCGCCCGGGACGAAGCGGGCGCCCCGGCTCAGTCCCGGTAGAGCCCGGACAGCGAGTCGGCGTACTTGTCCCGGATGATCCGGCGCCGCATCTTCAGCGACGGCGTCAGCTCGCCGGTCGCCGGACCCCATTCCTCGGCCAGCAGCTCGTAGCGCTTGACCTGCTCGCTGCGGTTGAGCCGGGCGTTGGCGGCGGCGACCGCCCGGTCCGTCTCCGCCCGGACGGCCGGGTGCTCCGCCAGCCCGGCCAGTCCCCCGTCGACGTGGACGCCGTTGGCCTCGGCCCAGGCGGGGGCGGCCTCCGCATCGAGGACCAGCAGGGCGACCAGGTAGGAGCGGTTGTCGCCGTGCACCATGGCCTGGCCGATCAGCGGGTGTTCCTTGAGCGCGTTCTCGACCAGGGCCGGCGAGACGTTCTTGCCGGTGGAGGTGATGATCATCTCCTTCTTGCGGTCGGTGAGCCAGAGGTAGCCGTCCTCGTCCATCCGACCGATGTCGCCGGTGGCCAGCCAGCCGTCGTCGTCCACGGCGGGCAGCACCGAACCGTCCGGCCGGAGGTATCCGGAGCAGACGGACGCGCCCCGCACCAGGATCTCCCCGTCCTGGGCGACCCGGACCTCCACGGACTCCACCGGGCGCCCGACCGAGCCGAGCCGGAACCCGGCCCGCGGGCTGTTGCTGGTGGCCACCCCGGTGGTCTCGGTCAGCCCCCAGGCATCCATGACGACGATGCCGAATCCGGCCCAGAACCTCACCACGTCGACCGACATCGGCGCCGACGCACTGGCCGACCAGGTCACCCGGTCCAGTCCGCCGGCGGCCAGCATGGGCAGCAGCACGTCCTCCCGCACCTGGGTGTAGCGCTTCTCCAGCTCGGCGGGCGGTGTCTCGCCCCGCTCGCGGTGTCCGACGTGCTCGCGGGCGATCTCGAACGCCTCCTCGATGACCGCCCGCTGTTCGGCCGGCATCAGCGACAGGATGCCGCGCACGGTCGCGGACAGCTTCTCCCAGATCCTCGGCACACCGAAGAACTGCGCGGGGCGCACCTCGCGCACCACGCCGGCGACGCTCGCCGGGTCGGCGCAGAGGTAGACGTGCGAGGCCCGGTGGCAGGGCAGGTAGATGCCCAGCATCCGTTCGGCGATGTGGGCGAACGGCAGGTAGCAGATGTGCTCGACGTGCGGCGGCAGCTCCACCACGGCGTCCAGGGCGAGCGCGTTGGACATCACCTGGCGGTGGGTCAGGACGACGCCCTTGGGCTCGCCGCTGGTGCCGGAGGTGTAGACGACGGTCAGCGGGTCCTCGGGGCGTGCCGTGTCCAGTTCCCCGGCGTTCCCCTCCGCCGCCGGCTCCCGGAGCAGGGCGGTGTACGGGACGTGCCCGCCCTCCGCCCCCGGCTCGGCCACCACCAGGCGCTCCAGCGGGGTGTCGGCGTCGGTCAGCAGCGGCTCCCACACCGCCACCTGCGCCGACCCGTCCACCACGGCGAGGCGGGCGCGGCAGTTGCGGGCGATGTGCGTGATCTGCTCGGGCGCCGCGGTGCCGTAGACGCTGACCGGGACCGCGCCGAGCCGGACCAGGGCCAGGTCGGACAGCCAGTGTTCGGGCCGGTTGGGCATCATCAGCAGGACGCGGTCGCCGGGGCCGACCCCGAGGGTCCGGTAGCCGGCGGCGAGGGTACGGGTGTGCTCCTCGACCTCTGCCCAGCTGTACGTCGACCAGCCGCCGCCGGTGCCCGCCGACCGCCAGGAGAGCGCGGGCAGTTGCGGGTACGTGTGTGCGTTGCGGGCCAGCAGCTGGGGCAGCGTGCGGTCGGCCGGGGCTTCGGGCAGGTCGCCGGTGGTGCGTGTCATCGGGGCCTCCTTGCGGATGGTGGACGGGGTGCGGTGGCATCCGCCGCGGTCACAGCCAGCTCCTGACGCGTTCGATCAGCCGGGCGGGGTCGGGGCCCACAGGGGTGACGTTGAGCATGGTCACGCCCGCTTCGCGGAAGACCTCGACGCGGTCGCGGACGTACCCCTCGGGACCGGCCAGGCACAGGCGCTCCAGCAGTTCGGCCGGGACCGCGGCCTCGGCCTCCTTCTTGCGGCCGGCGAGGTAGTGCTCCTGGATGGCCACCGCCTCGCCCTCGTAGCCGTAGGAGGAGACGAGATCGTGGTAGAAGTTGCGGCCGGGCGCGCCCATGCCGCCGACGTAGAGGGCGACGGTGGGGCGCATCAGGTCGCGGACCGACTCGGCGTCGTCGCCGATGGCCAGCAGGCCGCCCGCCACGACCCGGAGCGGGCCGAGCGCGGGGTCGCGCCCGGCGGCGCCTTCGCGCAGGGCCTTCCCCCAGACGTCGGCGGCGCGCTCGGGGACGTACAGGAACGGCAGCCAGCCGTCGGCGATCTCGGCGGTCATCCGTACGTTGGCCGGGCCCAGCGCCGCGACGTAGACCGGGATGGTGTCGCGGACCGGGTGGTTCAGCAGCTTCAGCGGCTTGCCGAGGGTGCCGCCCTTCTCCGGGGGCAGGGGCAGGTCGGTGATCCCGTGGTGCTCGATCACCTCGCGCCGCCAGATCCGCCGGGACAGCTCGATGACCTCGCGGGTGCGGCCGAGCGGGCGGTCGTAGCGGCGGCCGTGCCAGCCCTCGACCACCTGCGGCCCGGAGGCGCCGACGCCGAGGAGGGCGCGGCCTTCGCTGATCGCGTCCAGGCCTGCGGCGGTCTGGGCGATCAGGGCGGGGGTGCGCGAGTAGACGTTGACGATGGCCGAGCCGATCCGCATCCGGTCGGTCTTCGCGGCCAGGTACCCCATGACCGTCGGGGAGTCGAAGCCGTACGCCTCCGCCACCCAGACCGCGTCGAGTCCCGCGGACTCCAGGCCGGCGGCCCGGTCGGCGGCGGCGCGCGGGTCGCCGGCGTACGTCAGGGGTGAGGACAGTTCCATGGGTTCCTCTCTCGGCGTGCGACACGCACACCTCCACCCGGTCCGGGTCTACTGAGCGTTCGCTAAGAACGTAGGAGTGCGCAGACAGGTGGTCAACTCCCCGTACACCACGAGTTTTTACGGGCATCTACCGGAGAATCGGGAGCAGGCAGTACGCTGACCGCCGGAGTTCCCTGATCGAGCGCTAAGCACGTGGAACGAGGCACCTGCGACGCACGGGCCGCACGAAGTCGCCGATCGCCGCCCGTCCCGAGGAGAGCAGTTGAGCACCGAGACCAGCCACGACATGGCGCCGCCCGCGGAGCACTGGCGCTCCTACCGACCGCTCGACCTGCACCCGATCCTGATGCGCGCCATGGAGGCGTTCAACGAGCACGGCTACCACGGCACTTCGGTCCGGGAGATCGCCGGCCGGGTGGGCGTCACCGTGCCCGCGCTCTACTACCACTACGAGAACAAGCAGGCCCTACTGGCCACCTTGCTGGAGACGTCCATCAAGGACGTCCTGGACCGCTGCCGGGCCGCGGCCGCCGAGGCCGGGGACGATCCGCTGGCACGGTACTGCGGCATGGTCGAGTCGATCGTGCTCTCCATGGCCCACCGCCGCCAACTGGCCTTCCTCGACACGGAGATCAGGAGCCTGGAGCCGGAGAACCGGGCCCGATACGTCGCCCTGCGCGACTACCTCGAACACATGTTGCTGGACACGGTGGAGGCGGGCCGCGCCCGGGGCGTGTTCAGCACACCGATCCCCGCCGACGCCGTGCGCGCGGTGCTCACCATGTGCCAGGGAGTCGCCAACTGGTTCCGCGCGGACGGTCCGCTCACCGCCGAGGAGGTCGCGGAACGGCACGTCCTGCTGAGTCTGGGCACCGTGGGCCACCCCCCGGCGGCCACACCCTGAATCCCCGCTCCGACGAGGCAGCACCGACGAGAGGACACCCGAATGAACGTGCTCGACGCCCGCGCCCGGTTCCAGGAACTGCGGGAGAGGAGCGGCCTGATCGATCCCGGCGAACTCGACGCCGTATGGACGGCGTTGGACACCGTCCGTCCGCAGGACATACTCGGCGAGTGGAAGGGCGGCGAGTTCCGCACCGGCCACCCGCTCGAAGGCATGCTGGCCGAGGCCGACTGGTACGGCAAGACGTTCGCCTCCGTGCACGACGCCAAGCCGCTGATGTGCCGCAACACGGCGGGCGAGCTGTACTCCAACCTGGAACTCGGCCAGGGCGAGGCCAGCCTCTGGACGGTCGAGTTCCGCGGCGAGTCGACGGCCACCATGGTCTACGACGGCCGACCGGTCTTCGACCACTTCAAGCGGGTGGACGGGACGACGCTGATGGGGATCATGAACGCCAAGGGGGTCCCCGCCGAGGGCCCGTTCTACTACTTCTTCCTGGAGCGGGCCTCCGAGGCACCGCCCGCCGCCGGCGAGGGCGCGTGAGGCACGTCCGCGCGGCGGTCACCGACGCCCCCGGCGCCCCGTTCACCGTCCGGGACGCGGACCTCCAGGACCCGCGCCCGCACGAGGTGCTGGTGCGGATGACGGCGGCGGGCCTCTGCCACACCGACCTCGCGATGCAGGGCACCTGGCCGCGCCACCTCACCCCGATGGTCTTCGGCCACGAGGGCGCCGGCCGGGTCGAGGCGGTGGGTGCGAAGGTGACCGGCGTCGCGGCGGGCGACCACGTCTGCCTCACGTTCGCCAGTTGCGGGGCCTGCGAACAGTGCGCGGCGGACCACCCGGCCTACTGCCTCGCCGCGCAGACCCTGAACTTCTCCGGGGGCCGCGCCGACGGCACCACACCCCTGTCCATGGCGGGCGCGCCGCTGCACGCCGGCTTCTTCGGCCAGTCCAGCTTCGCCACGTACGCCGTCGTCCATGAACGCGGCGTCGTCCAGGTGCCGTCCGACCTGCCCGCCCCGGTCGCGGCCCCACTGGGCTGCGGCGGCCAGACGGGCGCCGGTACGGTGCTCAACCGGCTGCGGCCCGCACCGGGTTCCTCGCTGGTCGTCCTGGGCGCCGGCGGGGTCGGCCTGAGCGCGCTGATGGCCGCAGTCGCCGTGGGCTGCGATCCGGTGGTGGCCGTCGATCCGGTCGCCTCCCGCCGGGAACTGGCCACCGCGCTCGGCGCGGCGGCTGCCCTGGCCCCCGGGGACGGCCTGGCGGCGGCGCTGCGCGAGCTGACCGGCGGCGGCGCGCACCACGTCGTGGAGACCACCGGCCGCCCGGAGATGGTCCGCCGGGCCGTCGGCGCCCTGCGGCCGCGCGGTGAACTCGCCCTGCTGGGCCTCGGCGGCGAGGTGGCCTTCGACGTGACGGGCCTGCTCGCCAAGGGCGTACGGGTCCATGGGGTGATCGAGGGCGACTCCGACCCCGGTCGCTTCATCCCCGAGTTGGTCGCCCTGCACCGGCGCGGCCTCTTCCCGCTCGACCGGCTGGTCACCACCTTCCCGTTCGAGGAGATCGGCAGGGCCGCGGCCGCCATGGGGGACGGCAGCGTGGTCAAGCCGGTCCTCACCTTCTGAGGCGACAACGGCGGGCCGGCCTGCTGACCCTGTGTGATTGACTGATCCGCATGGTCCCAGCCCCTCGATCCGCCCGCCGGGCCGCGACCGGCGACCGGACGGCGGCGTCCCGGCCCCGTAACCGCAGGCAGCTGATCCTCCAGGCGGCCGGGCGGGTCTTCAGCGAGCGCGGCTACCACACGGCGTCCATGGAAGAGGTCGCCGCCGGGGTGGGTATCACCGCCGCCGCCCTCTACCGGCACTTCCCGAACAAGTACGCCCTGTTCGCCGAGTGCGCCGACGTCATGGTGGACGGGCTGGTCGCCGCGCTGGACCAGGTGCCGCCCGGCGCGCCCCTGACCGACGTGCTGCTGCCGCTCTCCCGGATCACCGTCACGCATCGCGCGTCGGGCGGTGTGTACCGCTGGGAGGCCCGCTACCTCAGCCGCGAGGACCGGCGGCGTCTCGCGGCGAAGTTCGGCCGCCTGGTCGAGCGGGTGGACGAAGCGGTGCGGCGCGAGCACCCGCTGCCCGACGACCGCCTGCGGGCCATGGCCGCCCTCGGTGCCATCGCCTCCATCACGATGCACCACACCTCCATCGCGCAGCGCAGGGCCGAGGACCTGTTGCTGGCGTCCGCGCTGGACGTGGCCGCCTGCGATCCCTCGGCGGACCGGCCCGCCGCGCACCCCGTCGAGCTGCCCGCCCAGCCGGTGCCGCGAACCCGGCGCGCGCAGATCCTCGCCGCCTCCGTGCCGCTGTTCGCCCGGGACGGCTTCGCCAGTGTCACGAACGGGCAGATCGCGCGGGCGGTGGGGCTGACCCCGTCCGCGCTCTACCGCCACTACCCCGGCAAGATCGACATCCTGGCGGCGGCGTGTCTCCAGGCGGCGGGGCTGCTGGCCCAGGGTGTGGAGCAGAGCCTGAACGGGGTGGCGGGCCCGCACGAGGCCATCGTCGCGCTGGCGGCGACGTACGTGGCCTACAGCTTCGAGCACACCGCACTCAACAGCGTCGCCGAGGCGGAGGTCGCCGGTCTGCCGGCCGATCTGCGGCGGCCCCTGGCCCTGGCCCAGCGGGAGCACATCGCCGTGTGGGAACAGCAGTTGAGGCTGGTCCGCCCGGAGCTGGACCCGCGCCAGGCCCGGGTGCTGGTGCACGCGGGGTTCGGCGTGGCGGTCGAGGCGGGACGCGGACTGCGGTGGCGGGACAGCCGGCGTCACCGTGAGATGGTGACCGCGCTGGTCGTGAGCGCGCTGGGCCTCTGAACGTCGGCTCCCGTCCGGGTTCTCTGTGCCCGCCCCGGGGCGGGCACAGAGGGATCGGTACGCTCAGGCCGCCCTGTTCCCGGTGGGGATGGTGATGGGCGTGGTGGCGCCTGATGAGCCCTTGTTGAGGAAGAGCATCGCAAGTCCGCGCACCATCTGGTCGATCGCGTAGAACGTTCCCGGCATGATGGGCGAAAGCCCTTCACGGAACAGGATGTACGCCGGCCACGCGGTGCGGACCAGGGCGGCCGACACGTAGTCACGCTTCAGCCCCAGCCAGTCGCCGACCGCGTCGCTGAGGACGTAGCGCACGAACTCGTTCATGAACCCGCGCGTGACGCCGAGGTCGATCTGCGCGGTCAGGCCGAGCAGTTCCTCGGCCAGTGCGATGCCCTCGGTCGTCGGCGTGAGGATCGGGGTCAGCACCTGCGCCGACTGCGCCTCCGCCGCCGCCCAGGTCTGGGGTATGTACTCGTCCGGCACGCCGAGCAGGTGGATGGCGACCTGCCACGAGTGCAGGAACGCCTCCTGGTCCGCCGCCGAGAAGGGCACCTTCCAGTCGAGCAGCTTCCGGTGCACATAGGTGCCCAGGCTGTGGAAGGTGACCAGGATGTCGGCGGCGCTGATCGGGACGGACTCGTCGGCGACGGCCCGCCAGTGCGGCGACTGCGGCAGCAGGTGGCGCACCGCCGCGTGCACCACGCGGGTCTTGTTGGCGGTGACGACGAACTGCCCCTGCGGCCGGAAGGCCCCCAACTGGGACAGGTCGTAGCCGAACGTGAACGTCTTGGCCGCCCGGTCCTGCATGTTGGTGCCGCCCGCCGACCAGTAGACGCTCCTGGCCTCGCGCGGGATCACGGTGCTCATGATGCCGCTGCCGAGGCCGTACAGCATGAACAGGTACGTGTCCTTGCGCCGGTTGAAGTCGGCGGCGCGGTCCAGCTTGGTCTGGTCGGCCCAGGAGGGCAGCCGGTTGACCTGTCGCAGGTAGGCGCTGAACTGGGCGGGCAGCCCGGTGGGCAGCGGGTCGTTGTTGTTCACCCACGACGCCCACGCGGTGTTGATCGCGGGCACGTGGCCGTTCTCCAGCATCGACACCATCAGAGGGTCCGCCGTGTCGTCCCAGATCCACCGCGGGCCGGTCCCGGCGTCGGCCGCCGTCGCCGGGCCCGAGGACGCCCACGCCCGGGCCGGGTCCGCCACGCCCGCGAGGCCGAGTGCGGCACCGAGCGTCAGTAGCTTTCGCCTGCTGAGATTTTCCATTGACTTACCTGCTTCCGTGAGGGACCAGACAGTTCCAGGCGCCTTCTCAGACTTGCTGTTTGCGCGATCGACGCGCTGTGGATCTTGTCACGCAGATGTGATTTCTGATTAACATAGCGAGGTGCGTTGCCGTCGGCAATGGTGGTGACCGAGGGCGCGTGCGCGAGGCATCATGGAGGCTGCCCGTACGCCTCCTGGAGCGAGGACACCGCATGGACACCGACACCGGACGCCGTGGCCCGCGTGCGACGGCCGTGCTGCGGGGCCTGCGCGCACCCGGAATCGCCCCGTGGGCCCACCTGTTCGAGCCTTCGGCGCCGCCCCGGCCGGGAGCACCGCGCGCCGTGTTCCTGGGTGTGTCCACGATCCTGCTGGACGACGGGGACACCGCGATCCTCACGGACGGGTTCTTCGGCCGCCCGGGCCTCCTGCGGATGCGCCTGGGCCGGCTGCGCCCCGACCCCTCACGCATCGCGGCGGGTCTGCGCCTGGGTGGTATCGACCGGCTGGACGCCGTGTTCGTGGTCCACTCGCACTACGACCACGCGTTGGACTCCCCCCAGGTGGCCGCCGCCACGGGGGCCCGGCTCATCGGCTCCCCGTCCACCCGCAACATCGCCCGGGGCAGGGCTTCCCCGACGACCTTTTCCAACTGGCGCCCGTCGGCGTGCCGTTCACGGTCGGGCGCTTCACGCTCACCGCCCTGCCCGCCCGGCACAGCCCGGGCGACATCGCCCCCGGCCGCATCGACCGGCCGCTACGGCCTCCGGTCCGGGCCACCGACTACCGGACCGGCGACTGCTACACCCTGCACGTCCGCCACGGCACCCGTGAACTCCTGATCCACGCCAGCGCCCACAGCCTCCCCGGCGCCCTCGACGGCCACCACGCGCAGACCGTGTATCTGGGGATCGGCGCGCTCGGTCATCAGGACGAGGCGTTCCGGGAGGAGTACTGGCAGCGGCTGGTCACCGCCACGGGGGCCCGGCGGGTCGTCCCCATCCACTGGGACGACTTCTTCCGCCCCCTCGACCGGCCCCTGCGGCCGTTCCGCGCGTTCCTCGACGACTTCCCGGCCACGATGGACTTCCTGACCCGCGCGGCGGAACGTACGGGAGTCGCCCTGGCCCTGCCCGTTCTGGGCCGCCGGGCCGACCCCTGGCCGGACGACGGTGCGCCCGGCCCCCGTTCCTGACGGGAGCCCGGTGCACTCGTTCCTGCTGGACCGCCCACGACGATGCGGCCGTCCCGGTCGACGCGGAAGTTGCAGCCGATGTCCGGCCGGCCCTGCGAGTCACGGGGCGGGGCGGGCGGGCCGTCAGCAGAGCAGTGCGGCGCGCAGGTCGACCCGGTGGTCGAGGCGGGACAGGTCGCGGCCGGTGAGGATCTCGATGCGCTGGACGCGGTAGTGGACCGTGTTGACGTGGACGTGCAGGGCCTCCGCCGTCCTCGCCCAGGAGCAGTCGCGCGCGAGGAAGACCTCCAGGGTCTCCAGGAGCATCGCGCCCGACCTGGCTCCGCCCTTCAGCAGCGGACCGAGGACCGTCTCACGGTAGACCTCCCGCACATCGGCCGGGACGCCGGCCAACAGCAGGGCCAGCTCGTCGAGTTCACGCAGGTCGGCGACCGGCAGGGGCGACAGGGCCGGGCCGCGGGCCGCCGCAAGGGCGTAACGCGCCTGTCCCAGTGCGGTGTTCAGCTCGGCGGGCGTGGCGACCGGTGTGCTCAGGCCGACGCACCAGGTGCTCTCCGGGCAGCGGTCCTGGATCAGGGGCCACACCTCGCGCAGCCGCTCCCCCACGTCGGGCGTCGTGCCCTCCTCGTGGGCGACGACCGCTGTCGACTCGCCGCCGACGCCCTGGGCGACGGCGAAGGCGACGTGCGGCAGGTGGCTCAGGGCCTCGGTGAGCGCGGCGACGCCCTCCCCGCCGGTGTCCCCGTGCGGCTCCAGCACCGCGGTGACCACTGTGTACGCGGTTCGGCCGGCCAGTCCGCAGGACTCCAGCGCGCCGCGCAGCCGGCCGGTGTCGGTGCGCAGGGCGCCGGCGGCCTCCACGAGGCGGCCGGCCGCCGGTCCGCGGGCCGCGCGGTAGCGGTCCTGGCGGCGCCGGTGTCGGCCGAGGAGTCCGGATATCTCCTCCAGGACCCTCGGCGGCACCTGGCCCTCCTCGGGGAGGTGCAGGTACCAGGTGTCGAAGACCGTGCCCTCGGACTCGACCCGCACGGTCGTGCCCCGCCCGCCGCGCAGGGCCTCAACGGCCCGCCGGGCGGGGAGCGGAGCGGCGCCGCCGGTGCGGGCGACGGTCCGGCCGCTGCCGGTGAGCAGATGGCAGTCGGGCGTCCCGAGGTGGGCGAAGGCCCGGTCGAGCAGTTCGCCTGCCGCCGCTCCGTTCTCCAGCGCGCGGTCGAGGTCCTGGCGGACGTTCTCCGGCAAGGCGTGGTGGCTGGCGGGGCCGCCGCTGAGCTCGCCCCACTGCCGCAGGTAGACGGCCTCGGTGACGGCCCGGAAGCTGGTCTGCGGGGGTACGGCGATGAGGGCGACGCGGTGCCTGCGGCAGGCGTCGACCAGTTCGCGCGGCACCTCCCCGTGGGTCTCCTCGCCGGCCAGCAGCGCCACGGCACCGGCCTCCCGCAGGGCCGACACGAAACGGTTCGTCCTGGCCGGTCCGCCGCTCCGGTTCCACCACACGAGTCCGCTCAGCACGACCTCGCCCGGCTGGAGGAAGCGCGCCGGGTCCTCCAGATCGGTCGCGGTGACCCCGGCGATCTCCTGACCGAGCAGCGTCTCGTCGCCCCAGACGAGGGACAGGTCCAACCGGTCGAGCCGGAGGAGGTGGTCGACGTGCATACGAGACTCCTTGCGCGGTCACGGGACGGGCCCGCACTCGCATTCACGAGGCGAATACGAGTCACTGCATCGTAGATGCACAGTTGGAGACGTAAAACAGCTCTTGGTTGATCATCCAGCCGGAGGTGCCCGGAGGGGGGGTGTTTTCCGGATTCCCATCCAGTCGTGCCCGGGGCCCGCGCGGGCTTCACTGACCTCAAGGCATCGGTCGGAAGGCTGGGACGGGATGGATCTGCACACGATCACCGACGTGAGGGACGCGCGTCTGCGCGAGCCGTGGCGGGCGGGCGACGCATGGCTCGGAGGCGGTACGTACCTGTTCTCCGAGCCTCAGCCGCAGCTGCGGCGGCTGATCGACCTGAGCCGGCTGGGCTGGGAGCCGCTCACCCGTCACGCGGACGGCTCGCTGGAGATCGCCGCGACCTGCACGATCGCCCAGCTGTCCCGCTTCGGGCGGGGCTCTCTCCGGGCGCCGGCGGCCCCGCTCTTCGAGCAGTGCTGCCGGGCCTTCCTCGCCTCGTTCAAGATCTGGAACATGGCGACCGTCGGCGGGAACCTGTGCAACGGCCTCCCGGCCGGCCCGATGATCTCGCTGACCGCCGCGCTCGACGGCAGCTGCCTCCTCCAGGCGCAGGACGGCTCCGCGCGCGAGGTGAAGGTGGCCGACTTCGTCCGGGGCGCGGGCGTGAAGGACCTCGCGGCCGGCGAGTTGCTGCGTTCGGTGACACTGCCCGGCCGGGCACTGGAGTGCCGTACGGCCTTCCGGCAGGCGTCGCTCTACGGGCTGGGCCGGTCGGGCGCGCTGGTCATCGGCACACTCGACCCGGTGGACGGCTCGCTGGCGGTGACGGTGACCGCGGCCACGACCCGGCCCTTCCGGTTCTGGTTCCCGCTTCCGCCGACGGCCGCGCGGCTGCGGGCGGCGGTCGACTCGGCGGTGTCCGGCTCCGAGTGGTTCGACGACATCCACGGACTGCCCGAGTGGCGCCGGCACATGGGCCTGCGCCTCGCCGAGGAAGTCCGCCGCGAGCTGACCCACACATTCGAGAGGGGCGAGCTGTGAGCTTCGAACTCCACGTCAACGGCAAGGCGTCCGACACCGAGCCGCGGGCCGGCCAGTGCCTGCGGACCTACCTGCGCGAGCGGGGCTGGTTCGGGGTGAAGAAGGGCTGCGACGCCGGGGACTGCGGCGCGTGCACCGTCCACGTGGACGGCGAGCCCGTGCACAGCTGCCTCTACCCGGCCGCACGCGCCGAGGGCCGTACGGTCACCACCGTCGAGGGCCTGGCCTCCGCGGACGGCGAACTCCACCCCGTACAGCGCAAGTTCCTCGACGCACAGGGCTATCAGTGCGGGTTCTGCACCGCCGGGTTCCTCATGACGACGGCGGCGCTGGAGGCGGAGCGGGGTACCGCGCACGACGACGGCAAACTGGACGACCTGCCGCGCGCCTTCAAGGGCAACCTCTGCCGCTGCACCGGCTACCGGGCGATCGAGGACGCGGTCCGGGGCGTACGGCACACCGAACGGCCCTGCGCCGGGCAGGCGGTGGGCCGCAACGTCGGCGCTCCGGCCGGGCCGCAGGTGGTGACCGGGACCGCCCGTTACACCTTCGACGTCGAGGTGCCGGGCCTGCTGCACATGAAGCTGCTGCGCTCGCCGCACCCGCACGCCCGGATCGTCGCCATCGACACGGCCGCCGCGCTGCTCGTACCGGGCGTCGTCGCCGTCCTCACCCACGAGGACGCGCCGGCGGCGCTGTACTCCTCCGCCCGGCACGAGCATCCCACCGAGGACCCCGACGACACCCGGGTCCTGGACGACGTCGTGCGGTACGTGGGCCAGCGGGTCGCGGCCGTCGTGGCTCGCAGCGAACAGGCCGCCGACGAGGGCTGCCGGCGTGTCGAGGTGACGTACGAGGAACTGCCCCACGTGACCGATCCCGAAGCGGCGATGCGTCCCGGCGCGCCCGTCATCCACGCCGGCAAGGGGCCCGAGGCGCGCATCGCCCGGGTCGAGAACAACGTGGCGGGCGAGGTGCACGGCGAGGTCGGCTCGGTCGAGGACGGCTTCGCCGAGGCCCACGTCGTCCACGAGGAGACCTTCCGGACCCAGCGGGTGCAGCACGCCAGCCTGGAAACCCATGGCTGCGTCGCGTACTTCGAGCCGAAGGAGGACGGCACCGGGGAGCGGCTGACCGTGCGCTCGTCGACCCAGACGCCGTTCCTGACCCGGCGGGCGCTCTGCGCGCTGTACGGCCTGCCCGAGGACGAGGTCCGGGTGGTCGCGGGCCGGGTCGGCGGCGGCTTCGGCGGGAAGCAGGAGATGCTCACCGAGGACATCGTCACCCTCGCCGCGCTGAAGCTGCGGCGGCCGGTGAAGCTGGAGTACACCCGCGCCGAGCAGTTCTACGGTGCCACCACCCGCCACCCCTTCCTCATCGACGTCAAGGCCGGAGCCCGCGCCGACGGCACCCTCACCGCCCTGCGGATGCGGGTGGTGTCCAACACGGGGGCGTACGGCAATCACGGTCCGGCGGTGATGTTCCACAGCGTCGGCGAGTCCTTCGCCGTCTACCGGGCCCCGCACAAGAAGGTCGACGCGTACTCCGTCTACACCAACGTCGTGCCGGCGGGTGCCTTCCGCGGCTACGGCCTCGGTCAGGTCACCTTCGCCGTCGAGTCCGTCATGGACGAACTGGCCCGCCGCCTCGGCATGGACCCCCTGGTCTTCCGTGAGAAGAACATCATCGGTCCCGGCGATGCCATGGTCGGCCCGATCGGCGAGGAGGAGGACCTGCACATCGCCTCCTACGGCCTCGCCCAGTGCCTGTCAGTGGTCCGGAGGGCCATAGCCGAGGACCGCAGCGCCGACGAGGCCCCCGAGGGGTGGCTCGTCGGCCAGGGCACCGGCATGGCGATGATCGCCACCGGTCCCCCCGGCGGCCACTACGCCGACGCCCGGGTCTCTCTCCTGCCGGACGGTACGTACGACATCGCCGTCGGCACAGCGGAGTTCGGCAACGGCACCACCACCGTCCACAAGCAGATCACCGCCGGCGCCCTGAACACCACCGCGGACCGGATCGCGATCCGCCAGTCCGACACGGATGTCGTCCGCCACGACACCGGCGCCTTCGGCTCCGCCGGCACGGTCGTCGCCGGGAAGGCCGTCCTGCTCGCCGCGACCTCCCTGGCGCAACGGCTGTCCACCCTGGCCGCCCGCCACACGGGAGTGGCCCGGCACCTGTGCGTACTGCGCGCCGAGTCCGTCGACTGCGCCGGGCGGCTCGTCACGCTCAAGGAACTGTACGAGGCGGGGCACGCCCTCGGCGCGGTGGAGGAGCTGGCGGCCGACGGGCACTGGGGCGGATCACCGCGCTCGGTCGCCTTCAACGCCCAGTGGTTCCGCATCGCCGTCGACCCCGGCACCGGCGAGATCCGCATCCTGCGCAGCGTCCACTCCGCCGACGCCGGCAAGGTCATGAACCCGATGCAGTGCCGCGGCCAGGTCGAGGGCGGGGTCGCCCAGGCCCTCGGCGCGACGCTCTTCGAGACCGTCCGGGTCGATGAGCGCGGCGAGGTCACCACGGCCGCGTTCCGCCGCTACCGGCTTCCGCAGTACGCGGACGTGCCCCGCACCGAGGTGCACTTCACCGAGACGTCCGACGCGATCGGCCCGCTCGGCGCCAAGTCCATGAGCGAGAGCCCGTTCAACCCGGTCGCGCCCGCGTTCGCCAACGCGCTGCGGGACGCCACGGGCATCCGTTTCACCGAGCTGCCGGTGACCCGCGACCGCGTCTGGCTCGCCCTGGACCGGCAGGCGCGGGACATCGGCCGATAGACCAGCCGAATGCGAGCGCCCGTCTCGTAGGAAGCTCACACATGCGAGGCGAACAGGCTCATTCGCATAGCAATCGCGGTTCACCGCTCCGGCGGTCGGGTATCACTGCGCGCAGCCGCCGCACCGACCGCCGCGAGGGGACCGACGATGAGCCGACCGAACACCGCCCCGCGTCCCACGCCCGTCCGTACGTTCTCGCTGTGGGGGGACATGGCCGACCCCGTGACCCCCACCGTCGCCCGTCTGCGCCGGGACTGGGAGCAGCACCGGGCCGAGGTGGTCTTCGACTGCGCCACCTCCGGACCGCAGCGCCACACCTTCGCCGGCCCGCTGCTGCGCGAGGTCGTGGCCGTGGCACAGCCCCGCTTCGGCCCTCTGCGCCGCAAGGAGCGCTCCCGCTTCCTGCTCGCCGTGAGCGGCGGCGACGGGCATCACACCGTGCTGTCCTGGGCGGAGATCGACGCCGACTTCGGCAACGCGCCGGTTCTGCTGGCGACCCGGATGGACGGCCGGGACCTCGACGAGGCCGGCACCCAGTTCGTCGTCCCGCACGACCGCCGCGGTGCCCGTTACGTCAGTGCCGTCACCGGAATCCGGCTCGGCTCCCACCGCCGCACCGGTCTCCTCCCGGCCGAGGCGTGAGTCCACCGGCCGGTGACGCGGCAGCGCTGGTTTCAGCGTGGGAAGCGGAAACCGGCGCTGCCGCCTTCAGCGGCTACGGGTTGACGCAGCCGATCGAGCCGACCGGGAAGTCGTTACCGGTCGATGTCGCCGTGAACCCGAAGGTCACGCTGGAGTCCGGCGGGATGGTCCGGTTGTAGTCGGCGTTCTTGACGGTGACGGTGCCGTCCGACCCGGTCGTCAGCGCCCCGTTCCATACGCTGCTGATCTGGGTGCCGGCGCCCGGCTTCCACTGGACCGCCCAGCCCTCGCGTGCCGTCGTGTCGTGGTTCATGACCTCGACGGAGCCCTGGAAGCCACCGCTCCAGGAGTTGGTCACGCTGTACACCGCCATGCACCCGGTGTGCGGGTCGGTGGGGTTGGTCGGGTCCGTCGGGTTGGTCGGATCGGTGGGGTTGGTCGGATCGGTCGGGTTGGTGGGGTCCGTCGGGTTGGTGGGGTCCGTCGGGTCCGGGGTGGGCGTGCCACCCGAGCCGCGCATGCCGGTCACCTCGCCCTTGCCGCCGTCGAAGACGATGTCGGAGCAGGAGAAGAAGTTCTCCTGGCTGTCCGAACGCACCCACTGGATGAACATCAACGCGTCACCCGAGCGGCCCGACGGCAGGTCCAGATTCCAGTAGTAGTGGCCGCCGTCCGTGCCCGGCGAGCCCACCTGCGGCGGGTTGGTGACGGTCTCGATCAACTCCAGGTCGTTCCAGCCCAGTTCGCTGGTGGACGAGTATCCGGGCTTGGTCAGGTACACCCGGAACGAGCCGGGGTGTGCGGCCCAGTTGCTGTGCTTGACCTCGATCGTGCTCCCGGACGTCAGGTGCGTCCGGGGCCAGTCGGCGCGGGCGGCGTTGTATCCGGTGAAGTTGTACGGCGACCGGTCACCGGCGCTGCACAGCTTCCCGTCCGGTACGTAGCCCTGGCCCCGCCCGCCGGCGTTGGAGTCGAGCACGGCGAACCAGTTGTACAGCGAGCTCGCGCCGCTCTCGGCGAGCGCGGCCTTGCAGGCCGCGTTGGTCGGGTCGAGGGCGCCCGTGCTGGTCTGGGCGTCCAGGTAGCAGAGGTAGGTGCGCGATCCCGGCATCATCGTCACGCCGTGCGCCTGCGCGCTGCCCTGGCCCAGTAAGGTCAGGGCGATTCCGCCGAGCAGCGTCGCGAACGCCGCGATCAGAGAAGCGAGTTGTTTCCTGCGTCGAGCCATGGTGTCTCCTGTGCCTGTGTGAGGACTGCCTTCCGGTCGGACCTTTCTCCTCTTGTACGGTCGGAGCTTTCTGTTCTCCTGTGGGCACCGTGCGTGAGGGGGCCTTCGTCTCCCCGGAGGCCGCGCCCACGTGGGGCCGGGGCGGTCCGGGGCGGTCTGCGTAGGTGGGGGCGGGGCGGGGTGGGGGGGGTGACCGGGCGGGCCCGGGGCGAGTTCAGGAATGACGGGATGGGGCGGCAAGGGTGTCGGAAGCGCCGACCGCCACGCTTGGGAGCGCTCCCACTCGATGGTTCGTAGGGACTGTAGGAGCTAGGCATGCCCCTGACAACCCCTTAGGACGGAATGCGTCGCACGAACCCCGGCCGGGGCGGTCCGGGGCACGGCAAGGCACGCGGAGCGGCCGTCACGGCGCCGACCGGCCGCTCAGGCGGTCGCAGCGGTGCGCGGGACGACGCCTCAGGCCGACTCGCGCACCACCAGCCGGGTCCGCAGGATGACATGGCGCCAGGCCACCTCCGGCTGGCCCATCTCCTCCAGCAGCAGCCGTACCATGGTCCGGCCGATCTCCTCCATCGGCTGGCGGACCGTCGTCAGCGCCGGCTCGGTCTGCTCGGCCAACTCGAAGTCGTCGAAGCCGACCACCGCCACGTCCTGCGGAACCCGGCGGCCCGCGGCGTGCAGGGCGGCCAGCGCACCGGCAGCCATGCTGTCCGACGCGGCGAAGACGGCGTCGACCTCCGGGTGCCGCTCGATGAGCCCGGCCATCGCCCGCCGCCCACTGGCCTCGGTGAAGTCGCCCCCGGCGACCAGGGACGGCACCTCGCCGAGCCCCGCGTCGCGCAGCGCCTCCCGGTAGCCGCGCAGCCTGCACCGGGCGACGTACATCTCGGGCGGGCCCGCGATGGCGGCGATGGTCCTCCGCCCGCCGCTCACCAGATGCTCGACCGCGGCCCGCGCACCGCCGACGTTGTCGGCGTCCACATAGGTCACCCGCTCCTCGCCCGAGCGCCTGCCCAGCAGCACCGTGGGCAGCCCGGCGTCGGCGAGCATGTCGGGCAACCGGTCCCCCGCCGGTACGGACACCAGCAGGGCCCCGTCGACCCGGCCGCCCCGCACGTACTCCACGAGCCGCTGCCGCTCGATGTCCGTGTGCACGAGGGTGAGCAGCAGTTGCACACCCGCCTCCGTCAGGGCGTCCCCGACCGCCCGCGCGATCTCCGAGAAGAACGGCTCCCCGAACAGCCGCCAGTCCGACTTCGTCATCACCAGCGCGACCGCGTCCGCGCGCCGCCCGGCCAGTGAACGCGCGGCCAGATTGGGCACGTAGTCGAGTTCGTCGATGGCGCGCTGCACGGCACGGCGTGTGGACGCCTTGACGCCCGACGCGTTGTTGATCACCCGGGAGACCGTGCCCCGCCCCACTCCGGCCAGAGCGGCCACTTCCTCCAACGTCGGTGTTCCGGAACCCCGTTTCAGCATGCTCCCACCCCCAAGAACAACCGATCCTACGGCCCGTCGGCGGCGCCGGCGGGGCCTTCGGCGGACCGTCCACGAGCGCGGGGATCTCACGGCCTCCGGGGCAGCGCGGCCGGCGAGCGGGGCCCGTCCGGCGCGCAGCCCTCGGCGCGGCGCCAACTACCAATCCGGTCCGACCGCTTGACGGAGCGTCTGGCAAACCCCGAGATTGGGAGCGCTCCCATTTTCACGGTGCCCCCTTGACCCACTCCGGCACCGGGCTGCGCCGACGCTCCTTCCGCTCACCTGGCGAAGTCCGACCGCTCCTGCCCCACCAGCTTTCGGGAGCGCTCCCATCACGTCGTCCCCGCTTCATACATGGAGGAATGCTGTGAAACGCCTATTGGCTCTACTGGCGACCTGTGCGACGACCCTGGGTCTCACGGTCGCATTCAGCCCCCATGCGGTGGCCGCCGTGGGATGCAAGGTCGACTACACGGTCACCAGCGAGTGGCAGGGCGGCTTCCAGGCCGGGGTCAAGGTCACCAACCTGGGCCAGCCCGTCAACGGCTGGACGCTCGCCTTCACCCTGCCGGACTCGGGCCAGAAGGTCGACCAGGGCTGGAACGCCACCTGGTCGCAGTCCGGCTCCACGGTCACCGCCGCCGGCGTCGACTGGAACCGCTCGCTGGCCACCGGCGCGTCGGCCGACCTGGGCCTGGTGGGTTCCTTCACTGGCGCCAACCCGAAGCCCACGGCCTTCACGCTCAACGGCGTGGCGTGCACGGGCTCCGTGGGCGACGAAACCACACCGCCCGACCCGGGCGACGGCACCTCCTCCGGCACTCCGGTGGGCATCAACGGGCAGGTCCACGTGTGCGGCGTGAACCTGTGCAACCAGTACAACCGCCCCGTACAGCTGCGCGGAATGAGCACCCACGGCATCCAGTGGTTCAGCCAGTGCTACAACGACGCGTCCCTGGACGCGCTGGCGGACGACTGGAAGGCTGACCTGCTGCGCGTCGCCATGTACGTGCAGGAGGACGGTTACGAGACCGACCCGACGGGCTTCACCAACCGTGTGAACGGCCTCGTCGACATGGCCGAGGCGCGGGGCATGTACGCGTTGATCGACTTCCACACCCTGACGCCGGGCGACCCGAACTACAACCTCGACCGCGCGAAGACGTTCTTCGCGTCCGTCGCCGCCCGCAACGCCGACAAGAAGAACGTGATCTACGAGATCGCCAATGAGCCCAACGGGGTGAGCTGGGCGGGCATCAAGAGCTACGCCGAGCAGGTCATCCCGGTGATCCGCGCGGCCGACCCGGACGCCGTCGTCATCGTCGGCACCCGCGGCTGGTCCTCGCTGGGCGTCTCGGACGGCTCCGACGAGAACGAGATCGTCAACAACCCCGTCAATGCCGACAACATCATGTACGCGTTCCACTTCTACGCCGCGAGCCACAAGGACGCCTACCGCACCACGCTGAGCCGGGCGGCCTCCCGACTGCCCATGTTCGCCACCGAGTTCGGCACGGTGAGCGCAACCGGCGGCGGAGCGATGGACCGGGAGAGCACCACGGCCTGGCTGAACCTGCTCGACCAGCTGAAGATCGGCTACGCGAACTGGACCTACTCCGACGCCGACGAGAGCAGCGCCGCGTTCCGGCCCGGCACCTGCGACGGCGGTGACTACAGCAGCAGCGGTGTGCTGACCGAATCGGGGGCACTGATCAAGAGCCGGATCAGCACCCCGGACAACTTCCCCACCAGCTGACCGAGCACCGACCGGTCCCCAGGAACGGCCGAGGGCCGGTTCCGGATGCCTCCGGAACCGGCCCTGACCTGCGACTGTCTCCAGTCGGGACGACAGGATTTGAACCTGCGACCCCTTGACCCCCAGTCAAGTGCGCTACCAAGCTGCGCCACGTCCCGCCGCGATTCCGCCCGGTCGGACCGGGTGGCCGCTGCAGGACAAACATTACCTCACTCGGCGGACCGGATCGACGCGCGTGCCTGCTGGGCGCGGGTCGCCAGTCCTTCCGCGCCGCAGGCCGTGGCCAGCTTGTGGGCGCGGGCCAGCTCCCGGGGCGAGCGGGTGGCGATGCCGAAGTCGACCAGGGCCTGGGCGAACTCGAACGCGGAGGGTGACGCCTCCAGGTGGCGGACGGCCTCGCCCAGGAGGTGCACGGCCTCCTCCGGGCGGGCGAAGAGCGCGACGCAGCGCAGGGCCTCGCCGATGGCGGTGTCCGTGCCGAACCGCTCCGCGTGGACCCGGGCGGTGTTGGCGAGCTGAGCGGCGCGGCCCGGGTCGTCCTCGGACAGGGCGCGTGCCAGGTCGCCGGCCCAGGGGCCCCAGATGCCGTTGAACCTGCCGCGCGGCTCCATCGCCCGCCCGGCCGCCTCCAGCTCGGTCACGGCCTCCTTCGTACGGCCTTCGGCCAGGAGCAGGCGGCCGCGGACGCACGGGGCGTCGGGCAGCACCATGGCGCTGGGATAGGGCAGGCCGAAGTCGTAATGGTCGGCGACCTTGCGTGCCTCGGCGACGCGGCCCCGGGCCAGGAGGGTGTCGATGAGCAGGCAGGCGGCGTCCCAGTGGACGGGGAGTCCGCTGCCGACCCGGTCGGCGAGGCGCAGCCCCTCGCGCAGGAAGCCCTCCGCCTCGGCGAGGCGTCCCCGGCGGCGGTGGACCAGGCCCAGGAGGGTGTGCGCGAAGGCCAGGTGGGCGCCGCTCCAGCCGGAGATCTCGAAGGCCCGGACCGCTTCGCCGAACAGTTCCTCGGCGCGGTCGAGCCGGTCGGTGAAGGCGTACGTGATGCCGACCAGGGCCGGGAGCTCGAAGCCCCACTCGGTGTCGGTCCAGCCGAGTCCGCGTGCGGGGTGGCCGTCGACCAGGGCGCGTTCGCAGAAGTCGACGATGATCTGGGCGTTCTCGCCGCGCAGCATGGCGTCGAACGCGCGCAGGGTGAGCAGGGCTCGTTCGGCGTTGTCCCGGCCGGTGAGGTGGTCGGCGTTGGCGGCGAGCCGGCGTGAGCGGCCGGGACCGTCCTCCTCGGTGGCCTGCATGCCCTCCCAGAGGAAGTGCGCGGCCTGCAGGCGCATCAGGCCGGGGCCCGGCGCGGTACGGTCCGCCTCGGCCGCGAGGGCCAGGGCGGCTTCCTTGAGCTGGTTGTTGTGGGAGAGCGCGGCGGCGAGCCGGAAGGTGGCGTCGACCCGCAGGTCGTCGGCGAGGCCGGGCATGTCGAGGGCGGCCCGCAGGTGCTGCACGGTGGTGGCCGGGGAGCTGAGGAGTGTCGCGCAGCCCAGCTCGTACAGCAGGGTGGCGCGCACGTCGTGGCGCGGTGGCTCCTTGAGGGCGCGCTCCAGGCAGCGGCGGGCGGCCTCGGGCGCGCCGACGGCGAGGTGCTGTTTCGCGGCGGCCCGTAGTTGCTCGACCAGTTCCTGGTCGTCGTCGGGGTGGACTTCGAGCAGGTGGCGGGAGGCCGCGGCGGGGCCGAGCCCGGCCCGGGTGATCGCCCAGGCGGCCCTGCCGTGCATGGCCGTGCGGGTGGCCGGCGGGATGGAGCGGTAGACGGCGGAGGCGATCAGCGGGTGTACGAACTCCAGCGGGTCGAAGCCGCTGACGATGCGGGCCTCGCGCAGCCGGGCGGTGCAGTCGGCCGCCTCGGCCGGGCTCATCCCGGCCAGGGTGGCGGCGAGGTCCTGGGAGATCTCGGTGCCGAGGACGGCGGCCGCCCAGGCGAACCGGTTGGCGTTGGTGCCGAGCCGTTCGAGCCGGGCGACGAGGCCGCTGCCCCGGGCGGACGCGCCGAGTTCGCGCAGCAGCCCGGCGGACTCCTCCAGCGGGACCAGCTCGCGGTCCTGGACCTTCGCGACGAGCTCGACCGCCTCGTAGGGGTTGCCGCCGGTGACGGCCCACACCTCGCGGCAGAACGGATCGTCGGCGTGCTCCCCGAGGGCCGCGCGGGCCAGTTCGGCGGTGGCGTCGGGGGTGAGGGCGCGCAGGGCGACGCGGATCTGCGCGGGGTGGCCGCCCGCCGCGTTGCGCGCGGCCTCGCGGGCCGCCAGCTCCTCGGGGCGGTGGGCCTGGACGACGAGCACACGCAGGTCGCCGAGGCGGGCGGTGAACGAGGCGAGCCAGGCCAGGGATTCGCCGTCCGCCCAGTGGGCGTCGTCGATGAGGAGCACCAGCGGGCGGTGGCTCAGCCGGGAGGCGAGGCGCTTGACGACGTAGTCGAGGCCGTCGCGCACACCTTGCGGATCGGGTTGCGGGCCGGAGGGCTCGGCGAGTCCGAGGGCCGGGGCGGCGATGTCGAACCAGGAGCCGAACAGGGCCCGTACGTCGTCCGGCGGGAACTGGTCGAGCGCGGGATGGAGCAGTTGCCGCACGACGTGGAACGGCACCGAGGTGACCGTCTCACCACCGCGTGCGGACCAGATCGTGCACCGGTCCTCCGCCATGGCCCGGATCTCGGCCAGGAGCGCGGTCTTGCCGATGCCTGCTTCGCCGCTGTAGATCAGCAGCCCGCCGGTCGCCTGCGCACCGCAGAGCGCGTCGATGGCTTGCGCGGCAGTGGCGAGTTCCGGTTCGCGCTCATAAAGCGGCCGGGACGGCTTCATGCCTAGCCTCCCCCAAAGTCGTGACCATGGTGGTCGAGCCTAGTCGTGCGCTGGTCCCGACCGACAGGGGTTCGGACAGTTCGCCGCAGGTGCGGGGCACAATCGGTGGTGTGAACGAGACACGCAGGGACCGGGACACCGAAGGCAGGGCGCACAACGCGCGCCCCCGCGACGGGCTGGGCCGCCCGCTGCCGTACGGGACACCGGGGGTGGAGCGGCAGCCGGAGGGTGTGGTGCGCACCCCCGAGGAGACCGTGCGGGAGGCCCAGCGGCTGCTGGACGCGGGCATGCCCTTCCACGCGCACGAGGTTTTCGAGGACGCCTGGAAGTCGGGCCCCGACGGGGAACGGGAGTTGTGGCGCGGGCTCGCCCAGCTGGCCGTGGGGCTGACCCATGCGGCCCGGGGCAACGCCACGGGCGGGGCGCGGCTGCTGCGGCGGGGCGCGGCGGCCCTGGAGGCGTACGGGACGGCCGGGGCGCACGGGATCGGGGTCGGGGCCCTGGCCGGCTGGGCGCGGGAGCTGGCGGCGCGGGTGGAGGGCGTGGGCGCGGAACCGGTCGACGCGGCTGCCGAGGCGCCGACGCTCCGGGCGGACGCGTCGTAGCCGGGGCTGGGCCACGGGCGGGGGTGCGGCGAACTCGGCCTGGTTTCGACGGTGTTGGTTGACAACGGCGAACAGGTGCGGGTGGAGCCATTACGATCCGGCGTCATGAGCACTTCTGACCAGGACCGGACCGTGGACGCCCCGATAGCCGACGACGCAGCCGAAGACGTGACGGAGGAGGTCACGGACGATGTCGTGGAAGGCGAGGGTGTGGCCGAGGACACCGGCGATCGCCGGCTGACTCCGCGCCAGGCGAGACGGCTGCGCATCGTGCTCTCGTCGGTGGGGATGGCGGCGATGGCCGTGGTGCTCGGTCTGCGGATCGCGAGCCGGTCCTCCGTGCTGGTGGTCGGGGTGTACGGGCTGGCGCTGATCCTCTGCGGGGTCGTGATCGAGCTGAGCCGGAACGGACGTACCAGGCTGGGCAGTTGGCTGCTGGGGATCGGGCTGGTCGCCGCGATCGGTTCGGACTGGCTGCTGATCCCCTGAGCCGCTGACGCCTCCCGGGGCCGCTGATTCCCGAGCCGTGACCCCTTGGGCCCGCTGACCCCCTGGACCCCTGATCCCCTGGGCCCCTGATCCCCTGGGCCGCCGACCCCTTGGACCTCTGATTCGTCGGCCCCCTGATCCCCTGGGCCGCTTGCCCCTCGGGCCGGCGGTCAGCCGATCCGGATGTGGACCGGGCCGCCCTGCGGGTCGGCCCGGTCCCGCCAGTCGGCGGCCAGGGGGAAGGTGCGGCCCGGCGGGACGGCCCGGGCCGCACGGCGGCGGTGCAGCACCGCACCGTCCTGGCTGACTACGAGCAGCGGTGCGGTCATCCGCCGGCCCGTCCGCAGGAGGAGAGGACCGCCGCCGGGCCCGGTCAGGTTGGGTGCGATCCATTTCAGCGGTGCCTCGACGGTGAGAGGCGGCCCGCTCGCGGGCCAGGCGCCGGTGGCCAGGTGGCGCAGTACGGGGGCGGTGACGGCCCGGCCCTCGCGCGCGGCGGTGACCGCGCCCTCCCCTCCGTGCAGGAGGTTGCCCACGGCGAAGACCCCCGGCTCCCCGGTGCGGTACGCGGGGTCGTGTGCGGGGCCCAGGGTGCCCGGGTCCATGGGCAGCCCGCCACGCCGTGCGAGTTCGTGGTCCGGAATCCAGTCGGCCGTGAACACCACGGTGTCGCAGGCCAGGGTGGTGGTGCGGCCGTCCTCGTGGCGCACCCGCACACCGGTGAGCCGGGGGCGGCCGGTCAGGGCGGTGACGGTGCTGCGGGTGAGCAGGGTGTCCCGACGCCCGTCCGCACGGCGGCGAGGGGGCGGGGCGGGTGGTCGGTGACCCGAGCGACGAGGTGGACTCCGGCGGTGCGCAGGGTGTCGGCGGCCGCGATGCTGACCGGTTCGTCGCCGACGATCACCGCGCGGGTGCCGACGGGCTGGTGGTGGAGGTGGACGGTCTGCTGGAGTTCGCCGGTGGTGTAGACGCCTGCGGGGCGGGTGCCGGGGACGAGCCGTGCGGCGCGGGGGCGTTCGCGGGCGCCGGTGGCGAGGACGACGGCCCGGGCGGTGATCCGTTCGAGGCCGCCGGGGCCGGTGGCGTCGAGGGTGCGGGGCCCGGCCCAGCCGGTGGCGGTGACGCCGGTGCGCAGCGTGGCGCCGGCCCGCCTCGCCTCGGCCGCGCAGTGCAGGGCGTAGGCGGGTCCGCTGAGGTCGCCGACGAACTACGCGTCGATCGCGCTGGTCACCGTCCTGGTCCTGGGCACCGTCTGGTGGTTCATCGCGCGACGCTCGTACGGCACGCCCTCGGGTTACGGGAACGCGCGCGAGCAGGCGCAGATCGAGGAAGGCATCATCTGACCGGGCTCACCCGGTCCGCCGGTCCCTTCGGACGACCGTCCGGAGGGACCGGGCCCGGTCTGCGGTCAGACCAGGAGCAGTTGGAGGCCGCCGAGGACGGTGGCGGCCAGGACGAGGCGTTCGAAGAGCCGCTGGTCGATCCGGTCCACGCCGATGCGGCCGAGCCAGGCGCCGGGGAGCACGAACAGCAGCATGCAGGCGTCCAGCAGCAGCGACTGCCCGTCGATCAGCCCGAGGCCGACGCTGAACGGCACCTTCGAGATGTTGACGATCAGGAAGAACGACGCCGAGGTGCCCAGGAAGCCGAGTTTGCGGAATCCGGCCGAGAGCAGATAGAGCGACATCACGGGGCCGCCCGCGTTGGCGACCATGGTGGTGAATCCGCCGAGCGCCCCGTACGAGCGGGCCTTGAGCCGCTCGGCGGTGGTCGGCGGCCCGTCCGTCGTCCCCGGCTCCCCGCCCGCCTCCGTCCGGCGCCGGCGCCAGATGGTGACCCCGGCCATGAAGACGAGGATCGCGCCGATCGAGGTCCGTACGGTGGCGTCGTCGGCCCACACCATGAACAGCGTCCCCGCCACCACGCCGACGGCGACGGCCGGGAAGAGCCGCAGCAGGGTCGGCCAGTGCGCGTGGCGCCGGTAGACGAGGACGGCGAGCACATCGCCGGCGATCAGGACAGGGAGCAGCACTCCGGTCGATTCCCGGGCGGGGAGGACCGCCGCGAAGACCGCGAGGCTGATCGTGTTGGCACCGCTGACGGCCGTCTTGGAGAAGCCGACGAGTGCGGATGCCGCGGCCAGTGCCGCGAGTTGCCAGAGGGTAAGTGTGTCCATGCCAGGCAGAGAGCCTAATCCCCCGAGCGATCCGCACTTCGGGTCCGACCTTTGATCGCTCCAACTACGAGCTGACTATGCTGCCACGAAGTCGCGAGTCGCGCGGCGCCGTCGGGCAGCCGGAACCACCCACCCGCCCCTGCCACCTGGAGAACGATGCCCAACACCACACCCGTCCACGACACCGCCGGGCGCCGCCCGCGCGCCGCCTTCGCCATGGCGGCCGAGACCGCGGGTGCCCTGCTGAACGACCGCACCCTGGAGGCGTTCTCCCGGGTGTGCGACCTGACGCCGCCGCCCGTGCTCGACGACTTCACCACCGACCGGGCCCACGCCGTGCTCGCGGACACCGAACTCCTGGTCACCGGCTGGGGCTGCCCGCCGCTGGACGCCTCGGCGCTCGCCTCGGCACCCCGGCTGCGGGCGGTCGTGCACACGGCGGGTTCCGTGCGGGGGCACATCACGGACGCCTGCTGGGAGCGCGGCATCAAGGTGTCGTCGGCCGCCGCCGCCAACGCGCTGCCGGTCGCCGAGTACACGGTCGCGATGATCCTGCTCTCCGGCAAGCGGGTCCTGGAGAGGGCCCGCTCCTACCGCTCGCAGGGCCTGCGCGACGACTGGCTCGCCACCTCCCCCGAGGTGGGCAACTACCGGCGGACCGTGGGCATTCTGTCCGCCTCGCTCATCGGCCGCCGGGTGGTCGAGCTGCTGCGCCCGTACGACCTGCGGGTGCTGCTGCACGACCCGTACGTCTCCGAGGAGGAGGCGGCAGCGCTCGGCGTCCGGCCGGTGGGGCTCGGCGAACTCTTCGCGCGCAGCGACGTGGTGAGCGTCCACACCCCACTGCTGCCCGCCACGCAGGGTCTGGTCAGCCGCGAACTGCTGATGTCGATGCGCCCGGACGCGGTACTCCTGAACACCGCGCGGGGTGCCGTCGTCGACCAGGACGCCCTTGTCGACGTGGTGCGGCAGGACCGTATCCGGGCGATCCTGGACGTCACCGACCCGGACACGCTGCCGGCCGGCCACCCGTTGTGGGAGTGCGAGAACGCCCTGATCACCCCGCATCTGGCGGGCTCCCAGGGCAACGAGTGGCAGCGCCTGGTCGACCTGGCCGCCACCGAGGCCGGACGCTGGGCCACCGGCGAGGGCTTCGCCCATCCCGTACGACGCGAAAGGCTGGCGTTCCTCGCATGAGCGCACCGCACTTGGGCCCGCTGCCCCGGCTCCCCGCCGACGACCGGGCCATGAGCCCGTTCACCGGGTACACCCGCGCGCACTGGGAGGCGGCGGCCGACGGGCTGCTGGAGGCCGCCTGGCAGTGGGCGACGCCCGGCAGCGCCCTGCTCGGTCTGCCGGGGCGGCCCTCCTCGTCGGGGGTCCGCTCGGACGGGCTCGAAGGGTACGCGCGCACCTTCCTCGCCGCCGCCTTCCGGGTGGCGGGCGCGCGGGGTGCGGACCCGCGCGGATGGCTCGGCCGGTACGCGGACGGGCTCGCCGCCGGGACCCGTACGCCCGGCCGGGACGACGCCGAGTCCTGGCCGCTGATCCGCGACCACACCGTGGCCGGGCAGCCGATGGTCGAATCCGCCTCGGTCGCCATCGGTCTGCGGCTCACCCGGCCCTGGCTGTGGGACCGGCTGGACGCGGCGGTGCAGGACCGCGCCGAGGAGTGGCTGCGCGGGGCGCTGCGGCACACCCCCGCACCCAACAACTGGTATCTGTTCCCCTACTCGGTGGCCGGGTTTCTGGAGTCCGTGGGCCGGGCGGACGCGGAGACCGCCCGGGTCCGGGAGCGGGCGCGGGACCTGATGGAGGGCTGGTACCGGGGCCGGGGCTGGTACCAGGACGGCGACGGCCGCGCGTTCGACCACTACAACGGCTGGGCCCTTCACCTGTACCCGGTACTGGACGCCCGCTTGGCGGGCGAGGCGGAGCTGTCCGCGCACTACGGGGCGCGGCTGCGCGCACATCTGGAGAGCTTCACGCTGCTGTTCGGCGGGGACGGGGCGCCGATTCATTTCGGCCGTTCGCTGACCTACCGGTTCGCGGCCGGTGCGGCGGTCGGGCTCGGTGCACTGACCGGGCACACTCCGCTCGCGCCGGGTGCTTCCCGGCGGGTGATCAGCGGGGCGCTGCGCTATTTCCTGGACCGGGGTGCGACCGGCGACGACGGGCTGCTGTCCCTGGGCTGGCACGGGCCGCACACGGCGACGCTCCAGCCGTACTCGGGCCCGGCCTCCCCGTACTGGGCGTCCAAGGCCTTCGTCTCGCTGCTGGCCCCGGCGGACCACCCGCTGTGGACGGCCACCGAGGAGCCCGCACCGAGCGAGGGCCCGGACCGGGTGCTGGCGCTGCCCGAGCCGGGGCTGCTGATCCAGTCGACGCGGGCGGACGGCATCGTGCGGCTGCACAACCACGGCAGCGACCATGTCCGCCCGCACGAGGGCGAGTCGGCGGTGCGGGACGACCCGCTGTACGGCCGGCAGGCGTACTCGACGGTCACCGGTCCGACCGCTCCGGCCAATGCGGCGGACAACCAACTGGCCGTCGTCGTCGGTGGTGTCCGCAGCGGCCGGCGCGCGATCCGGCCGCTGGGCGCGGGCGGGGGCGAAGGCTGGGGCTGGGCCGCTTCGTGGCACCGCCCGGTGTTCGCGGAGGGTGCGCCGATGGTGCCGGGGCTGCGGGTGGAGAGCGTGACGGTGGCGCGGGGCCGCTACGAACTGCGGGTGCACCGGGTGCTCGGCGCCCCGTTCGGCGCGCGGGTGGAGCAGACGGGCTGGGCGACCGGTCCCGGGTCGGCGGTGGCGTCGGCGCTGCACGGGCTGCACGGCTGGGAGTCCCGGGACGAGGTCCGGGCGCCGCAGGGCACGGCGTACACGCCCTGGGCGGTGCTGCCCCGGCTGAGCGCCCACGCGGAGGGCACGGTGGTCCTGGTGTCGCTCGCCTCGCTGAGCGCGGAGCCGGAGGCGGCCCCGCTCGACGCGGTGCTGAGCGGGGTGAACGTCGACGGGGACACGGTCGAGGTCTGCTGGGCCGAGGACGCGGCACGGACCCGGATCGGATTCGGCCCGGTGACGGTCACGCACGGGTGACACGGGGCGGGGCAGGGCGGGGTCGGGGTCGGGCGAAGCCCCGCCCCTGGCCGCACCCCCTTTCCCGGCACGCGTCGCGCATGTATGTGTCCTACGCGTCCGTGCGGATGACGACCGCCAGGGTGCGCGGGCCGTGGACGCCCTCGACGCGCTCCAGCTCGATGTCGGAGGTGGCCGAAGGTCCACTGATCAGCGTGGTCGGGCGCTCCGGTACCAGCCGGGCCACCGCCTCCGGTACGCCCACCTCCACGGTCGACAGGTCGACCACGCACACATGGAGGTCGGGCACCAGGGACAGCGCCCGCCGCCCCTGGTCGGGCGAGCCGTCCAGGAAGATGGTGCCGGTCTCGGCACAGCTGACGGCGGAGGCGGTGACGACCCCGTCGAGGGCGTCCAGGCGCGGCGCCGGGATGTCCGCGGAATCCTGCTGGACGTCGCCGTCGTGGGCGGAGAGCCACTGCGGGTCGAGTCCGGCGGGCACGCCGATCCGCTCGGCTCCCCGTTCGCGCAGCACTTCGGCGATGACCTCGGCGGCGCGGTCCGCGGTACAGGGGTGGACCTGTGCCTTGTAGTCGACCAGGCGATCGGTGAACAGCGCGAGGCGTTCCTCGTCGGGGAGGGTGCGGCCGGTGCGGTAGGCGCGCGGGACGGGGGCGCCGTCGGCTGCGGGCGCGAGGGCGAGTGCGTCCCGGATGCGGCCGAGCACGGTTTCACGAGCGGTCGTCACTTGTCCTCCTCCTGCTGCTGGTTACGGGTGTGCTCGTCGGAGGCCGCCCGCATGGTCGCGGCTCCTTCCGCCGAGGCCAGCCAGGCCCGGAAGGTCTGTTTGGGCGGGGCCGGGGTGTCGCGGCTGTCGCTCCAGCCGGAGAGCGGCGGCGGCAGGTGCGAGAGCTTTCCGTCGCGGCCGGCCAGGACCCGGCCGAGTCCCGCGGCCTTCTGCGCGGCCGTGTACACCTTGGGCCTGCTCATCACCCCGGCGGCCGCCTTCATCGCCAGCTTCTCGGGCGTGGTGCCGGACTGCTCGGTGTGCTGGTGGCGCAGCTCGACCAGCAGCGAGGGGATGTCGATCTTGACGGGGCAGGCGTCGAAGCAGGCCCCGCAGAGGCTGGAGGCGTACGGCAGCGAGCTGTTGGGGTCGCCCTTGGCCGCGTCCATGCCGGCGAGCTGCGGGGTGAGGACAGCGCCGATCGGGCCGGGGTAGGTCGAGCCGTAGGCGTGGCCGCCCGCGCGTTCGTACACCGGGCAGACGTTGAGGCAGGCCGAGCAGCGGATGCAGTTGAGCGCCTCGCGCCCGATGCGGTCCGCGAGGGCTGCGGTCCGACCGTTGTCGAGGAGGACCAGGTGGAAGGTCTGCGGTCCGTCCCCGGGGGTGACGCCGGTCCACATCGAGGTGTACGGGTTCATCCGCTCACCCGTTGAGGAGCGCGGCAGGAGCTGGAGGAAGACTTCCAGGTCCTGATAGCGCGGCAGGACCTTTTCGATGCCCATGACGGTGATCAGGGTGTCGGGCAGGGTCAGGCACATGCGGCCGTTGCCCTCCGACTCGACGACGGACAGGGTGCCGGTCTCGGCGATGCCGAAGTTGGCTCCGGAGACGGCCACCTTCGTGGTCATGAACTTCTCGCGCAGATAGACGCGGGCCGCGGCGGCGAGGTGGGCGGGGACGTTGTCCAGGGACGGGTCGACGCCCGGGATCTCCTTGAGGAAGATCTGCCGGATCTCGTCCCGGTTGCGGTGGATCGCGGGCACCAGGATGTGCGAGGGCTTGTCGTGCGCGAGCTGCACGATGAGCTCGGCGAGGTCGGTCTCGTGCGCGGTGATGCCCAGCGATTCCAGGTGCTCGTTGAGGCCGATCTCCTGGGTGGCCATCGACTTGACCTTGATGACCTCCTCGCTGCCCGTCTCCTTGATCAGCCGGGCGACGATCGCGTTGGCCTCGACGCCGTCGCGCGCCCAGTGGACGGTGCCGCCGCGTGCGGTGACGTTGCGCTCCAGCTCCTCCAGCAGTTCGGGCAGGCGGTTCATGGTGTCGGTCTTGATGGCCGCTCCGGCGTCGCGCAGCTCCTCCCAGTCGGGCAGCTCGCCGGTGACGGTCAGACGTTTGGCGCGGATGGTGTGGGTGGCGCGGCCGAGGTTGCGGCGCAGCTGTTCGTTGCGCAGCTCGTCGTGGGCGGCGGCTGGGAACGTCCGGTCGCCGCGCAGGTTGCCCGTGCCGTACGGGGAGCGGGGCGGGGTCGCGGGCATGCCGAGAAAGGTTGCGCTCATCGGGCGGCCTCCGTCAGGACGTGCGGCGAGGTGCGGGTGGACGAGAGGATCTGGGCCAGGTGCAGGGTGCGGGTGCCGGAGGTGATCCGGGAGAGCCCGCCGCCGATGTGCATCAGACAGGACGAGTCGCCCGCGGTGCACACGGCGGCGCCGGTCGCGGTGACGTTGCGCATCTTGTCCTGGAGCATCGCCGTCGACGTCTCGGCGTTCTTCACGGCGAAGGTGCCGCCGAACCCGCAGCAGGCGTCCGCCTCGGGCAGCTCGACCAGGTCGATCGAGTCGACGGCCCGCAGCAGCCGCAGCGGCTTGTCGCCGACCCGCAGCATGCGCAACGAGTGACAGGTGGGGTGGTACGTGACCCGGTGCGGGAAGTAGGCGCCGACATCGGTCACGTCCAGCACGTCGACCAGCAGCTCCGAGAGCTCGTACGTCTTCGCCTTGACGGTGGCGACGCCCGCGCGCAGGGCCGCGTCCCCGTACCGCTCGGCGATGATCTCGTGCTGGTGGCGGACCGAGCCGGCGCACGAGCCCGACGGCACGACGACGGCGTCGATCGAGGTGTCGCCGAACTGCTCGGCGAAGTTGCGCACCAGCGGGACCGGCTCGCGCTGGTACCCGGTGTTGACGTGCATCTGGCCGCAGCAGGTCTGGCCCGGCGGGAACAACACGTCGTGGCCCAGGCGGGCCAGCAGCACCGCGGTGGATTTCACCGCCTCGGGGAAGAGCGTGTCTCCCAGACAGGTGGCGAAGAGTCCGATACGCATGGAGCCTCCCCGATCGCGAGTTGTGGTCCGACCATACTAGCCTCCGTCCGATTTTGGCCGGTGCACACGCGTGCCAGGGCCGCTCTCGCCGGGTGCCGGGGCTCGACATGCAGAGAGAGACGTGCGGAGAGAGGTACAGAAAAAGGGGCCGGTGCGTGTCCCTGGTTCACCCAGGTCCACGCACCGGCCCCGCACTGTTGTCACGCCGTCGCTACTCGATGCCGCCGCCGTCCTCGTCGCCGGCGCCGGTCCGGTCCTCGTCGACCAGCGTGCCGTGGAAACCGCGGATGTGCCGCTCGGCGAGATCGGCCGCCTCCTCGCCGTGGCCGGTGCGCACGAACCTCAGCATCTCGCTGTGCTGGCGGTTCAGGTGTGCCTGGGTGGCCGGCCAGTCGTCCACCTCTTCCAGGGCCCGCAGGATGAGGGGACGTACGGACTCCCGCACCGCGGCGGTCAACGTCGAGGTGAGCGCGTTGCCCGAACTGCTCGCCACCTTGACGTGGAACTGGGTGTCGAGCTCGTTGAACTCCTCCGGCAGGATGCCCTCGCGCGACATCCGGTAGACGATCGCGCCCGCCGCGTCCAGGTCCTCGTCCGAGGCGTGCACCGCGGCGGCGGCGAAACTGGCGCGCTCCAGGGCGACGCGGGCCTCCATCACGTCGTGCAGGCTGTAGCTGCCGAGGGCGAAGTGGAGGCGCAGCAGCCGCCCGAGCGCATCGTCCGGGTTGCGCACGATGCGGGCTCCCGAGTCGTGCCCCCGGCCGGGATGCGCGACCAGTACCCCGATGGTCTCCAGCACCCGGAGCGCCTCGCGCAGCGCGGAACGGCTCACCCCGAAGACGGGGGCGAGTTCACGTTCGGGCGGCAGCCGGTCGCCGGCCCTGAGCTTCCCGGCGAAGACCTGCTCCTCGATGCTCTGCAGTACGAGTTCATGAGTACGGGCCTGCCGCACGGGCTGCCACTCGACAGGCATCCGCTACTCCCACTCCCTGTTCCGACCTGTACGCATATCCCGACTATGTCACACATGCCATGTGGTCGGACCACAGAAGATCGGGTCACAGAGGAGGCACCACACCTGCATCTCCGGGGTCGAAGCAACATCTGCCCGTCAACGTGACAGCGGTGGCCCACCCGGTGATCCGAATCGGAACCGGTGCTAGTACGTGACGACGATGCGGCGGTCCACGCCGTCCACCCGGATCTGACCGCCGTACGGAATGATCACTTGCGGGTCCGTGTGGCCGAGGTCGACGTCGAAGACGGCCATCGTCTCGGGGGCGTACTCCTCCAACGCCCGTAGCACCGCCTGCCGCTGCTGCTCGCAGTACAGCTCACCGGCGGCGGTGTCGAGCGGCTGGTCGAAGGACCAGTTCTTGGCCCGGGCCATCATCAGGGCGGGGAAGCGTCGCAACAGGCCCCGCTCCCCCATGTTCCGCAGGATGTAGTACACCTCGTCGGCGCCCGGCATCTCCTCGGACGTCTCAAGGAACAGGACCCGGCCCTCGTACGCGTCCGGCGGCAGGATCTCCCGGTCGGCCATCAGCAGCCAGGACAGGATCTCCAGGTTGCCGCCCCAGCTCGCCCCCTGGACCACGCGCCCGGCGTTATGCCAGGTCCAGCCGTCGGCGGGGAGCAGTTCGGGTTCGCTGTCGAAGGTACGCGGGTCCTCCCAGGGCCCGTTGATGCTGCCGCTCTCCTTCGCCGGGGTCAGCTCGTGGTCGCCACGGCTGAAGAGCGCGGCCCGCAGGGACTCGGCCGTCATCGGGTGCAGCGCGCCGGGGCGCCCGAACTCGACCATGACCGACCCGCCGTGGTAACCGACGATGCCGAGGTTGTCGAGGAACACCAGCAGGTTGGTGCAGTCGCTGTAGCCGAAGAACGGCTTGGGGTGGGTCCTCAGCAGTTCTCGGTCCAGGTAGGGCAGCACGGTGATCTGGTCGTCGCCACCGATGCTTGAGATGACCGCCTTGATGTCCGGATCGGCGAACGCCGCGTGGATGTCGGCGGCGCGCTCCTGTGGCGTGGAGCCCATCTTCCGGGTGCACGGGTACTCCACCGGCTCCAGCCCGAACTCCTCGCGGAGGCGGCGCGGTCCCAGTTCGTGCGGCAGCGGGAAGACGCCGGGAAGCCCGGACGAGGGGGAGAGCACGGCGACGCGGTCGCCGGGGCGGGGCTTGGGCGGATAGCGTGATGACGTCATTCGGTGAGCCTAGCCAGCGGCCCTCGGGGCTGTCCGCCGGTTATTCCCCGGCCGGCTACGACGCACAGGCCGGTCTGCTCCTCCTCGTCGCTCCGCGTCATGCGTCCGCCCCCACGGGCTGCCCCGCCACGACGGTGTCAGGCCAGAACCAGCAGGTCCATCCAGCTCACCGCCGGCCGGTCCGGCTCCTGCTCCGCCGCCGTACGCAGCCGCCGCATGCCGCGCTCGAACTCGTCGTCGCCCAGGCCCCGCAGTTTCGCGTCGGTGTCCCGTCTGATCCGGTCGGCGAACGCGGCGAGACTCGGCGCGCTCTCCTGCGGCACCGCGTGCAACGCGACGCGGGCGAAGCCGGCTTCGGCGAATGCGGCGCAGGTCTGCTCGACGGTGGGATAGCCGTCGACGATGCGCTCGGCCCCGGGGAAGAACCGCACCCGCAGGTCACGTGCACACCGGCCCGGGAAGGAGTTGCGGATGAGCACCGGGGCGCCGGGCTTCAGCGTCCGGCGCAACTCCCGTGCGGCGGCGGGCAGATCGTCGATGTGGTGGACGACCGAGCCCAGCCAGGCCGCGTCCGCGCAGCGGTCCGGCACCGGCAGCGCCTCGGCCCGCCCGTCCAGCGCCTCGATCGTCACGGTCCTGGGGATCAGTGCCCGCATGGCGGCGGCGGGTTCCACGGCCAGCACCCGCACACCGAACCAGTCGGCGAACGCCGAGGAGAAGGCGCCGGTGCCCGCGCCGACGTCCAGCACGGTCGCGCCAGGGGCGAGGTCCACCTCCGCCGCGATGGCCGCCCGCCAGGCGGTGAGCCCGTCGCGCGGTATCTCCCGGGCGAGGCGGTAGTCCTCGGCGAAACGGCGGTCGGGAGTGGTTGCTTCCATAGGTGCCTCACTCCTGCCGCGATCGGGCGGGCGACGGGTAGCGGGCTCCGCCGCGCCTCGTCGGCGGATGTTAGCGACCACTCCTCCAGTTGTCTAGACCAAGAGCGGCGGAAGATGGCTCCGGCTTCCGCCCGGTTCGCCTCGGGGGTCGGCGCACCCGGTTCATAGGATTCTCAGGCAACCCGGATACGGTGTCCGGCGTGACCCAGACGAGCCCGCCCGGCTGGCATCCAGACCCCGGGTATTCAGGATTTGGCCCCCGCCACGAGCGCTGGTGGGACGGCACCCAGTGGACCGACCACCTGCGCGTACCACCGGCGGCCGTGCGCAGCCGGCGGATACGCGTCGGGGCCGGCATCACCGCGGCCGTGGTGGTGCTCGCCGCCATCGGGGGCGGTGTCTATCTGCTGACGGACGACTCGGGCGGCAAGAACGACACCACGGCCTCCGCACCGTCCACCTCCCCCTCCCCCGGCCCCGACCGGCAGCGCGGCGGCAGCGGCGGAAACGGCAGGGACGGCGACAACGGCGGCAGCAGCGGCAACGGCGGTGGGCGCGAGACGCCGGAGCAGGGGCAGCCTCAGCCCGAGGACGGGTACGCGACGGACCTGGCCAGCGGCATCAGCATCCCGGTCCCCGACGGTTGGGACGGCGAGTCGGGCATGGGCGCCGGGGTGACCACCGGTTCGTACGCCTGCCCCGGTGCCACTGACGAGAAGTGTGTGCGCGGCGGGGTGTTCTCCGCCCCGGCCGAGGCGCTCGAGCTGACCACCAAGACCGCGAAGGCCACCGCCGAGAAGGACATCGAGACCAACGCCGAGAACGCCTACGGCGGCAAGACCTACGGCGGCATCACCTCGCACCAGCAGTTGAAGTCCGAGGCGGTCACGGTGGCCGGCCAGCAGGGCTACCGGGTGCGGTGGAAGGTGGTGACGAAGAACGGCGACGACGGCTACGTCGAGTCGCTCGCCTTCCCCTCCCCGCTGTCCAAGGACATGCTGGTCATCGTCCGCTCGGGGTTCGACATCAACAGCAAGGCCCCGGCGCTGTCCGTCCTGGACGACATCACCAAGGGCATCAAGGCGGCGTCGGGCGCGGGCTCGGGGCCCGGCACGACTGCCTGACCCTCTGGCCCTTCGATTCTTTGCCCCTTTGCCCCTCTGCCCCTCTGACCCTCTGACCCTTCAAAGGTCGGACCATGCGGCCGGGGTGCTGAGCGCCCGGTCCATGCGGCCCGGGGTGCTGAGTACCCCGGCCGTACGGTCTGAGTACGTCACCCGATCCCGCGCCGGGGCACGGACGCTGAAATGGGGTCATGGCTCCCGACGCACAGCGCCTTCGCATGCAGCACGTCACCAGTGCCGGCACCACCATCGCCCTCTCGCTCGCCCCGCTGGTGATCGGCGTCCTGCTGGCGCGCACGATGGCCCTGGACCCGCACTCACCCGTGAACGCCCTGATCACGCGGGGCGGCCGGGGCGCGGGTGCGTCGCCGGCCGAGTGGCGCGGCTGCGGCCGGAGCGCGATCCGCCGATGCCGGGGCGCGTGGAAGCCCCGTACCCGGCGCCCCGGCCGGGTACCGCGAGGCCGTGCCTGACGCATCGGCACGCCTCCCGGTCGCACCCGGCGCGCCGCGGAACGGTCCCCGGTCCGCCACGGAACGGCGACGGTGCGGGCGCCCGGCCGAAAAACCGGTTCCCCCGCCCCCGCTCCACTCCCTAGACTCGCCGCACATCGCGCGCCGGCTCTCCGCCGCCGCGCCCGCCGTGACCGTTGAGGGGAGACCGCCGTGCGCCACCGCACCGCCGCCGTCGTCCCCCCGTCGCGGTTCGAGGTGATCCTGGTGTCTTACGGCGCCCGGCGCCGGCTGCGCGGCCGGCCCCGGACCCCGTGACGAACGCCCGGGCAGTTCACAAGTCCTGACTAGCCGTCACCCTCTCCTCGCACAGGGAACGGCGGGCTTCGCAGGCCCGGCCCGGCCCAGGGCCGTCTCGTACGGGCATCGCGCCGTCTTCTTCCGGATCACCCCGAAAGGCCACCGGCCGTGCGTAACGAACAGCACCGTCCCCTCAACGCCGCACTCGACACCGTCCGCAACCTGGGCATCCTCGCCCACGTCGACGCCGGCAAGACCACCGTCACCGAGCGCATCCTCTACGCCACCGGCACCACCCACAAGCGCGGCGAGGTCCACGACGGTACGACCATCACCGACTTCGACTCGCAGGAACGCGACCGGGGCATCACCATCTTCGCCGCGGCGGTCAGCTGCACCTGGGCCGGTCACCGCATCAACCTCATCGACACCCCGGGGCACGTCGACTTCGCCGACGAGGTCGAACGTTCCCTGCGGGTGCTCGACGGCGCGATCGCGGTGTTCGACGCGGTCGCCGGGGTGGAGCCGCAGAGCGAGTCCGTATGGCGTCAGGCCGACCGCCATGCCGTCCCGCGCATCGCCTTCGTCAACAAACTCGACCGGGCGGGCGCCGACCTCGACACCGCCGTCGCCTCGATCCGGGAGCGGCTGCACACGGTCCCGCTCGTGGTCCAGCTGCCCATCGGGCAGGAGGACCGGTTCCGCGGAGTCGTGGACCTGCTGCGCATGCGCGCCCTGGTGTGGGCCGACGACGGTGACGCGTACGAGGAGACCGAGGTGCCCGCCGGGCTGCGGGAGGAGGCGGGCCGGCGCCGGCGGCTGCTGGAGGAGGCGGTGGCGGAGCTGCACCCGTCGGCGCTGGAGGAGTTCTGCGCGCGCTCCGAGCTTTCGGAGCGGACGTTGGCCGGGGCGCTGCGGGATCTGACGCGGACCGGCGAGGGCGTCGTCGTGCTGTGCGGTTCGGCCTACCGCAACCGGGGCGTCGAACCCTTGCTGGAGGCGGTCGTGGCGTATCTGCCCTCCCCCGCCGACGTGCCGCCCGTCCGGGGCATGCTCGGTGAGGCGGTGCAGGAGCGGGCCGCCGATCCGGCGGGGCCGTTCGCAGCGCTGGCGTTCAAGGTGAACGCCACCGCGACGGGCCGGCTGACGTATCTGCGCGTGTACTCGGGAACGGTCGGGAAGGGGGAAACGGTGCTGGACGCCGGCACGCGGCGCAGCGAACGCGTCGGGCGCATCCTGCGGGTCCAGGCGGACCGTCACGTCGATGTGGACACGGCGGTGGCCGGGGACATCGTCGCGGTCATCGGCCCCAAGACCGTCCGCCCGGGTGCCACCCTGTGCGCGCCCGGTGCTCCGCTGGTCCTCGAACCGCCCACGGTGGCCGACCCGGTCGTGTCCGTGGCGGTGGAGGCGCGGCGCAGCACGGACACGGAGCGGCTGATGGCGGCCCTGGTGCGGCTGGCCGAGGAGGACCCGTCGCTCGCCGTGCGTACGGACTCCGAGACCGGTCAGACCGTTCTTTCGGGCATGGGCGAACTTCATCTGGAGGTGGCCGCGGAGAAGATCCGCCGCGACCACGGTCTCGATGTCCGGGTCGGCCGGCCGCAGGTCGCCCACCGGGAGACGCTGGTGCGCGGTGTGTCCGGGCTGGTCCACCGGCACGTCAAACAGGACGGCGGGGCAGGTCAGTTCGCGCACGTCGTCCTCGATGTCGAGCCGCTGGAAGCCACCGGCGGGGACGGCGGCGAGGGCGGCGAGGGGGCTGCGGAGTTCGCGTTCCGTTCGGCGGTCGTCGGTGGCCGGGTGCCGCAGGAGTACGTGCGGGCGGTCGAGGCCGGCTGCCGGGACGCCCTGGCCGAGGGTCCGCTCGGCGGGCATCCGGTGACCGGGGTGCGGGTGACGCTGACCGATGGCGCCACCCATCCCAAGGACTCCTCGGAGATGGCGTTCCGTACGGCCGGGAGGTTCGCGCTCCGGGAGGCCCTGCGCGCCAGTGCCATGGTGCTGCTGGAGCCGGTGGTCGAGGTCACCGTCACCGTGCCCGACGACGCCGTCGGCGGGGTGCTCGGCGACCTTGCCGCCCGCCGCGGCAGGGTGTCCGGTTCCACCGCGCGGGCCGGTGCCGCGGTGATCACGGCGACCGTGCCGCTGGCCGAGCTGTTCGGTTACGCGACCCGGCTGCGCAGCCGGACGCAGGGCCGGGGGACGTTCACCACCCGGGCGACGGGGTACGCCCCCGCGCCCGCGGCGGTCTCCGGCATCGCCTAGAAGCAGGTCCCGCCCGCCCGCCACCACCGGCGGGCGGGACCTGTCGTCCGTCAGAGCACCGGCACGGGGTACGTCGGGTACTCGACGCCGGAGATGTACTGCACGACGCGGATGACCTGGCAGGAGTAGCCGAACTCGTTGTCGTACCAGAGGTAGAGGATCGCGTTGTCGCCGTCGACCTGGGTGGGGCCCGCGTCGACGATGGAGGCGTGGCGCGAGCCGATGAAGTCGCTCGACACCGCGTCGGGGGCGGTCGTGAAGTCGATCTGCCGCTTGAGCGGGGAGGTGAGCGACACGTCGCGGAGGTAGTCGAGGACCTCGGCGCGGTCGGTCTCGCGACCGAGCTTCAGGCTGAGGATGGCGATCGAGACGTCCGGTACGGGAACGCGGATCGAGCTGCCCGTGATCGTCGCGTCCAGATCGGGCAGCGCCTTGGCGACGGCGGAGGCGGCGCCCGTCTCGGTGATGACCATGTTGAGCGGCGCGGAGCGGCCCCGGCGGTCGGAGCCGTGGTAATTGTCCAGCAGGTTCTGGTCGTTGGTGAACGAGTGGATGGTCTCCACGTGGCCGCGCAGGACGCCGTACTCGTCCGCCATCGCCTTCAGCGGCGGCACGATCGCGTTGGTCGTGCAGGACGCGCAGGAGATGATCTGCTCGTCCGGCTTGATCATTTCGTGGTTGACGCCGTGGACGACGTTGAGGACGTCGCCCTTGCCCGGCGCGGTCAGCACGACCTTGGCGATGCCCGGCCGCAGGTGCTTCGAAAGCCCTTCGCGGTCACGCCACTTGCCGGTGTTGTCGATGAGGATGGCGTCGTCGACCCCGTAGGCCGTGTAGTCCACCGACGTCGGGTCGTCGGAGTAGATGACCTGGATCTCGTTGCCGTTGGCGATGATCCGGTTGTTGGCCTCGTCCACGGTGATCGTGCCCTGGAACTGGCCGTGGATGGAGTCGCGGCGCAGCAGCGAGGCGCGCTTGACGATGTCCTGGCCCGCACCCTTGCGGACGACGATGGCGCGCAGCCGCAGGCCGTTGCCGGAGCCGGCCTTCTCGATGAGCAGCCGGGCGAGGAGGCGGCCGATGCGGCCGAAGCCGTAGAGGACGACGTCGCGCGGCTCGCGGCGCTCGATCTTGTCGGCTCCCGTGGCACCGGCGACGGCCTCGGCGGTGAACTCCGCCGCGCTGAGGCCGCGGTCGTCGGCCTTGTACGTCGCGGCGAGCATGCCGATGTCGATCTGGGAGGGGCCGAGATCGAGCGTGGTGAGCGCCTGCAGGAAGGGCAGGGTCTCGGTGACGGAGAGTTCCGCGCCGTCGATCTGCCGGGCGAATCGGTGGGTCTTGAGGATGCTCACCACCGACTTGTTCACCAGGGAGCGGCTGTGCAGGAGGACGGTGACGTCCCGCTCGCGGTGCAGCTTCCCGATGATCGGAATCATCGACTCCGCGATTTCCTCGCGGTGCTTCCAGTTGGTGAACGCGTCGTCATTGACAGTCACAGGTTTATCTTTCGAGCTAGGGGGCGCTCATATGGTAACCAGCCCTTCATTTGATCACCCAATCGGCCCCGCCACCCCCGTCCCCATCACCCCGCCCCCGGGCCCGCCTCCTCGACCCTCACCGGCCGTCCGGCGCGAAGGGAGCGGTCGGCGGCCTCCGCGACCAGCAGCGCGGCGAGCGCGTCGGCCCCGGTGCACGGGCTGGGCCGCAGGCCGGCGGCCACCTCGGTGAACGCGGTCAGCTCGGCGACGTACGCATCGCGGAAGCGGCTGAGGAACCCGTCGTGACAGCCGGGCCCCGACGGCGACCCGCCCGCCGTGGTCCGCAGCGGGCTGTGGGCGTCGAGCCCGGTGGCCAGGGTGCCCAGGGAGCCGGCCACCTCCATGCGTACGTCGTAGCCGGCGCCGTTGTAGCGGGTGGCGGTGCAGCTGACCAGGGTGCCGTCGTCCAGGGTGAGGACGGTGACGGCGGTGTCGACATCACCGGCCTCGGTGAAGGAGGCGTCGCCCCGGTTGGCCCCGGTGGCGCCGACCTCGACGACCTCGCGGCCGGTGACCCAGCGCACGATGTCGAAGTCGTGCACGGCGCAGTCCCGGAAGATCCCGCCGGACAGCGCCAGATACCCGGCCGGCGGCGGGGCCGGGTCGGCGGTACAGGCCCGTACGGTGTGCAGCCAGCCCAGCTCCCCGGCGGCGACGGCTTCGCGCAGGGCGGCGTACCCGGCGTCGAAGCGGCGCTGGAAGCCGACCTGGAGCGGTACGCCGAGGACGGCGAGCTCAGCCAGCAGGGCGCGGGTTCCAGCGAGCGTGGTGGCGATCGGCTTCTCGCAGAAGACGGGCACCCCGGCGTCCGCCGCGGCGCGGACGAGGTCGGCGTGGGCGGCGGTGGGGGCGGCGATCACGACACCGTCGAGGCCGGAGGCGAGCATCCCGCCGAGGTCCCCGGCGTGCTCGGCGCCGAGCTTGCCGGCCAGTTCGCGGGCCCGCTGCTCGACGGCGTCATGGAGCACGAGGCGGTCGACCGCGGGCAGTGCGGTCAGGGTCTCGGCGTGGAACGCGCCGATGCGGCCGGTTCCGATGAGTCCGATGCGCATGCGCGGTTGCCTCCGGTTCGGGGAAGGGGCCGGGGCCGGGTGGACTGCCGCCCCTGACGTGCCTCGCCTCGTCCTTGTATCGTCGCCGCTCGCGCGGAGTCACGCCTTTGTACTGACGTATATACGTACAGAGCTTGAGTCGAACGTACGGCATACTGAGCGCGTGGCACAACGTTCCGAGGAGCCCGACATGGAGCCGATCACCAGGCTGATCAGCATCGACCGAAGCAGCCCGGTGCCGCTGTACTTCCAGTTCGCGCAGCAGCTCCAACGCCTCATCGAGAGCGGCACGTTGGCTCCGGGCACACGTCTGGAGAACGAGATCTCCCTGGCGGACCGGTTCGGACTCTCCCGCCCGACGATGCGTCAGGCCATGCAGCATCTGGTGGACAAGGGGCTGCTGGCCCGCAAGCGCGGAGTGGGCACCCAGGTCGTCAACAACCGGGTGCGCCGGCAGGTGGAGCTGTCCAGCCTCTTCGAGGATCTGCAGCGCGAGGACCGCCGCCCGCGCACCGAGGTCCTCTCCCTGCGGACCGTGCCCGCCACGGGCCGGGTCGCCACCGCCCTCCGACTCGAACCCGGCACGGACACCCTGGCGATGCGCAGGCTGCGGTACGCGGACGACGAGCCGATAGCGGTCATGGAGAACCACCTGCCGGCCAACCTGCTGAGCCTCACCGAGGAGGACCTCGTCACGCACGGGCTCTACGCCCTGCTCAGGCAGGCCGGTGTCGCGCTGCGCTCCGCCGAGCAGACCATCGGGGCACGAAGGGCCACGGCCGCGGAGTCGCGCCTGCTGGCCGAGTCGCGCGGAGGCACGCTGCTCACCATGGAGCGCACGGTCCTGGGCGACGTGGGCCACCCGGTGGAATTCGGCTCCCACCTCTACCGGGCGTCCCGGTACTCCTTCGAGATGACGCTGACCGCGCCCTGAACCGGACGCGTGACGCCGGGCTTGCCCGGGACAGCAGAGCCTGCACGCCTGTTTACATCGATGTACATGCGGCTCTACTGTTTCGCCGTCAGCAGCTCCGCCCGGCCGCCCCCACGCCTCCGTGCCCCGAGGAAGGAAGCCTGTGCTCTCCTTACGCCGACCATTCCGCCCCGCACACCACCTCTCCCCCACGACGACCGGGCGCCTTGCCCGCTGGGCGGCGCGTGCCGCCGCGCCGGTCCTGGCCGCGCTGCTGGGCCTGTCGTTCGCGCCGGCCTCCGCCGCCCCCGCGCCCCCCGCCGCGTCCGCCGCCCTCGCCCCGGCCAACGGCGCCCCCCTGGGCAGCGGGACCGGCCTCTACCCCCGGGCCATCCGGCTGGAACACAACGGCGCCGCCAACGGCAGGGTGCTCGCGAGCGTCGTGACCTTCGACGGCAACAACGGCGTCGGCGCCATCCACGAGAGCACCGACGCCGGAGCCACCTTCCGCCGGGTGGGAAGCGTCGTCGATCCGGAGTCGGCGGGCGGGCAGGGCCTGTGCTGCTCCACCCTGTTCGAGCTGCCCCGGCAGGTGGGCGCCCTGGCCCCCGGCACACTTCTGTGGGCCGCCTCCTCCGGGCAGGACGAGCAGAACCGGCGCATGGCCCTGCGCGTCTGGCGGAGCAACGACGTGGGCCGCACCTGGTCCTACCTTTCCACCTGTGCCACGGCGAACGGTACGGGCGGGCTGTGGGAGCCGGAGTTCTCCGTGGCCGCCGACGGGGCGCTCGTCTGCCATTACGCCGACGAGACCGACCCGGCGCACAACCAGAAGCTCGCCGCCGCCCGCAGCTATGACGGAATCACCTGGCAGGACCGCCGCAACACCGTTGCCAGTGCCTGGGAGCCGGACCGGCCGGGCATGCCCATGGTGCGCCGGCTGCCGAACGGCACGTACTTCATGAGCTACGAGATCTGCAATCCGGGCGGCCAGTACCAGTGCGTCGTGCACTACCGGACCTCCCCGGACGGCTGGGGCTGGGGCGATCCGGCCTCCCTCGGGTTCCGCCCGGAGACCGTGGACGGCAAGTACTTCCGCGCCACGCCCACCATCGCCTGGGCCCCGGCGCCGGGCGGCGGACCGAACGGCCGGCTCCTGCTGATCGGCCAGCAGCTCCTCAACCGCGACGGCACGCCCGCCGCCGACAGCGGGCGCACGATCCTGGCCAACACGGAGAACGGCACCGGACCCTGGTACGAGATCGAGGCCCCCGTGCGGGTCGAGGCACCGACCGCGACCTACTGCCCGAACTACAGCTCCCCGCTGCTGCCCTCGGCGGACGGCCGCACCGTGCTGGAGATCGCGACCGACTGGGACGGCGCCGTCTGCCGCCCGTACGTGGCCACCGGCCCGGTCACCGGCAGCGGTGACGCGGCCGGAGTCGTGGACGGGGCACGCTACCGGCTGGTGAACGCCAACAGCGGCGACTGCCTGGACGTGGCCGCAGACTCAAGGGTCGCGGGCGGCAACGTACAGCAGTGGACCTGCAACGGCCTCGGCCCTCAGGAGTGGACGCTGCGGGCGCACGGCGGCGACTTCACGCTCACCGGCGTCAACAGCGGCTACTGCCTGGACGTGGAGAACGGCTCCGCCACCCCCGGCGCGAACGTACGGCAGTGGTACTGCAACGCCCAGCCGGCCCAGGACTGGCGGCTGGAGAACGCGGGGCGGGGCTACTACCGCCTGGTGGTGGAGTCCTCCGGGCAGTGCCTGGACGTCTCCCAGGGCTCCCGCACGGCGGGTTCCAACGTCCAGCAGTGGACCTGCAACGGCCAGCAGCCGCAGCTCTGGCGGCTCGAACGGCTCTGACCCCGGCGGGTGCCCGCCCCGGCAAGGGGCGGGCACCCGGTGTCCTTCCCCGTCAGCCGGCGTCCGGCCGCTCGATCGCTGCGGGCCGCAGCTGGGCCTCCCGGACGCGGGCGATGTCCAGTTTGGTGCCCCGGTCGAAGCGGTAGACGCCGTTCTGCTCCTGGAAGACGTCGGTCAGCTGGGTGTAGCAGTAGCCGAACATGTCCACGTCCTCCAGCAGCGCACCGGTCAGACCGGCGAAGCGCTCGTGGAACTCGTCCTCGGTGCGCACCCGGTCGCCGTACCCCCAGGAGATCGTGCGGTCGCTGCCGGACTGCTCCGCGGCGGCCTCCGGGTCCCACCAGATCCCGCCGAACTCGCTGACGAAGTACGGCTGCCCCCGGTAGGGCTGCGAGTAGGCGGCGCCGTTCTCGTAGGCGTTGACGAAGGGCTTCCCCTCGGCGAGTCCGGAGACCAGCCGACGGAACGCGGCCGGGTCCTGCTCGTAGGTGTGGGAGTCGTAGATGTCGGTCTCCAGAACCCGGTGGGAGTAGCCGGAGGCGTCGATCACCGGCCGGGAGGTGTCCATGGCCTTGGTGGCGAGGAACATCGCCCGGGTCACGTCGTCGAGTTGGGTGATCCGGTCGTGGAGCTTCTGGTACGTCTCGTTGAGCGGGCACCAGCCGATGATCGAGGGGTGGGAGTAGTCGCGTTCCACGGCTTCGAGCCACTGGGCGACGAAGGACGCGTCGGGCCGCTGGTTGTCGCCGGAGGACCCGCCGACCTCGCAGCCCCAGTCGCCGAACTCGCCCCAGACCAGGTAGCCGAGCCGGTCGGCGTGGTAGAGGAAGCGCTCCTCGAACACCTTCTGGTGCAGCCGGGCCCCGTTGAAGCCGGCTTCCATGGCCAGTTCGATGTCGCGGACCAGGGCCTCGTCGGTGGGGGCGGTCATCAGGCCGTCCGGGTACCAGCCCTGGTCCAGGACGAGGCGCTGGAAGCGGGGCCGGCCGTTGAGGAGCACGGCCCTGCCCCGGATGCCGACGGCGCGCAAGCCCGCGTAGCTCTCGACGCTGTCGGCCACCTCGCCGTCCGGGCCGAGGAGTTCGAGCCGCAGCCCGTACAGGAAGGGGTCCTCGGGGCTCCACTCGCGGCGCCGGTCCTGCGGGAGCGCCAGGTGCAGGCGGGGGGCGAGATCGAGGTCGGCGCGGGCCTCGGCGCGGCAGACCTCGCCCGCGTCGTCGCTGAGAACGGCGCGTACGCGGTGGCCGGGCCGGTTGGAGGACAGGGGCAGTTCGAGGGAGAAGGCGCCGCCGGCCAGGTCGGGGGTGATGCGGGGGCGGCGCAGATGGGTCTCGGGGACCGGCTCGGCCCAGACGGTCTGCCAGATCCCGGTCGTACGCGTGTAGTTGCAGTCGTGGTTGGCGTAGTGGATCGCCTGCTTGCCCCGGGCCTGGGGGCCGGATTTCGGGTCGCGGGCACGTACGGTGATCTCCACCTCGCGGCCGGCCGGGGCGAGTTCGCCGAGGTCTGCGGTGAACGGGGTGAAACCGCCCCGGTGGCGTACGACTTCGGTGCCGTCCACCCAGACGGTGGTGTCGTGGTCGACGGCGCCGAAGTGCAGCAGCACCCGGCGGCCGGCCCACTCGGCGGGCGGGGTGAACCGCCGCCGGTACCAGACGGCCTCCAGGAAGTCGGTGTCGCCGACACCGGACAGCTCGGACTCGGGGGCGAAGGGTACGAGGATCTCGCCGGTGAGGTCGCGGTCGAGGAGACCCCGTTCGAGACCGCTGTCCCCCTGGTCGGTCTCGAACTGCCAGGTCCCGTTGAGGTTGAGCCAGTCGCGACGTACGAACTGCGGTCGCGGGTACTCCGGACGGGGGACGGAGGGGGTGTGCACAGGTACTCCAGTCGGATCGTGGTGGCGGCCGGCCGGGAGACCGGCGCCGGAACAGGGACAGTCGTGGGGGTCAGCCGCCGCCGAGGCCGGTGGTGGCCACGGAGTTGACGATGCGCCGCTGGAAGAGGAGGAACATCACGATCAGCGGGAGCGCGGCCAGCAGCGCGGATGCCATGGACTGGGCGTACTGGATGCCGTAGGCGTCCTTGACGGTGGCGAGGCCGACCGGGAGCGTCATGAGGTCCGGGTCGTTGGTGACGACGAAGGGCCACATGAAGTTGTTCCACGCCCCGATGAAGACGAAGATCGCGACGGCGGCGACGATCGGGCGGGACAGCGGGAGCACGATCGACCGGAAGACCCGCAGTTCGGAGGCGCCGTCGATGCGGGCGGCGTCCTCCAGTTCGCGGGGTATCCCGTCGAAGAAGCGCTTCAGGATGAACACCATCATGGGGGCCACCACCTGCGGCAGGATGATCGCCGCGTAGGTGTCGACCAGGTGGAACATCGTCATCTGCTCGAAGAGCGGGACGATGAGCAGCTGCGGCGGGACCATGATCGCGGCGACGGTGACGGCGAGGAGGGTCCGCCGCCCGCGGAAGGTGCCGCGCGAGAACCCGTACGCGGCGAGCGTCGAGACGGCCGTGGTGACCACGGTGACCAGGGCGGCGATCAGCACGCTGTTGAATGCCCAGGTCGGAACGTTCCCGCGGTCCAGGATCTGCCGGTAGGCGGAGAGCGTGAAGGCTCCCTTGAACGGCGACAGGCCCGACTTCATCACGTCCTGCTCGCTCTGCAGCGAGGTGGCGACCGCCCACAGGAAGGGCAGCAGCCAGGCGACGGCGAGGACGGTCAGCGCGGTCCCGGCGAGCACGCGGGGCAGCCGTCCGTGGCCGAGCAGCAGGGGCGAGCCGGACTCCTCGCGGCGTGGCCGGCGCGGCCGGCGCACGGGGGTGGAGATGGCGGACACGGTCAGCCCTCCTGACGGAAGAAGCGGAGTTGCATGACGGACACGACGATGACGATGGCGAAGAAGATGTAGCTGACCGCCGAGGCGTAGCCCAGCCGGTATCCGGTGAACCCGACGTCGTAGACGTACTCCAGGATCGGGCGGGTGGAGCCGTTGGGGCCGCCCTTGGTGAGGATGTAGATCTGGTCGAACACCTTGAGCGAGGCGAGTACTTGGAGCATGGCGACCAGGACGGTGGTGTGGCGCAGCTGCGGCAGGGTCACGGACCACAGCCGCCGCCAGGCGCCGGCGCCGTCGAGCGCGGCGGCCTCGTCGTAGGTGACGGGCAGGGACTGCAGGGCCGCGAGGTAGAGCAGGAAGTTGAATCCGACCGTCCACCAGACGGTGAGGGCCGCGACGGACCACATCGCCACCGATTCGTCGGAGAGCCAGCCGACGGGTTCCATGCCGAGCGAGGTCAGCAGCTGGTTGCCGAGGCCGATGTCGGGCTGGTAGAGCCACGTCCAGATGAGCGTGACGACGGTGACGGGCAGCAGGTACGGGGCGAAGTAGGCCAGCCGCCACACCCATTGGCCGGCCAGTCCGCTGTGCACCAGCAGCGCCATGGCCAGGGCGACCAGGACGAGCGGCACGCAGGAGATGACGGTGAAGAAGACGGTGTTGCCGAGGCTGCTCCAGACGTCCGGGTCGCCGAACGCCTCGGTGTAGTTGGCGAAGCCGACGAACTCGGTGTCGCGCAGGCTCAGGGAGGCGTCGGTGAGGCTCATCCAGAGGCCCTGGACGACGGGCCAGACCAGGAAGAGTCCGAAGAGGACCAGGAACGGCAGGACGAACAGCCCGCCGCCCCGGGTCAGGGAGCGGCGGCGCCGGGGCGCGGCCGGTGTCGAGGAGGGGGGCTGCTGCGGTGGCGCCGCGGCTCCGGCGGGCGCGGTGGTGGTCACGATGCGGCTCCTTCGGCTGTCGTCAGGCGACCGGGTTGGGCTGGCGCAGCAGGGTGTCCGCTTCACGGACCATCTGCCGTACCGCCTTTTCGGCGGAGGTGTTGCCCAGCAGCGCCGACTGGAGCGGCTGGCACATGCGGTTCTGGAAGTTGCCGCCGGCTCCGGCGAACCAGTTCGGCGGGTCGAGTACGGCGATCTCGCCCGCGGCCGCGTAGGACGACTGGGGGTCGAGCTTCGCGTACTCGGGGCGGGCCTGCACCGGCAGGTAGGCCGGGATGTGGCCCGCGCTCGCCCAGGTCAGGCTCTGCTTGACGATCTCGGCGATGTACCGGTGGGCCTCGCGGCGCCGGGCGGGGTCGGGGTCGTCCTGATGCGGCAGCACGAAGCTGTGCGAGTCGGCGTAGACGGCCGGCCGCGCGAAGACCTGCGGGAAGGGGGCCGCCCCCAGGTGCTTGATGCCGGACTTCCGGAACGTCGGCAGTTCCCATTCCCCTGCCATGATCATGCCGCCCCGGCCATCCATGAAGGCGGCCATCGCGCCGTTGTAGTCGAGGTTGTTGGGGTTCGTACGGCCGTCGAAGAGCTGCTTCATGAAGGTCACGACCTTCACCGCGGCGTCGATGTCGATCTTCGGCGGGCCGCCGTCGGGCAGGGTGAAGGAGGCGCCGGTCTGGGCGTACAGCGCCGCGAACTGGCGCCAGCTCTGGGCGGTGTCGGTGACGTGTCCGAACAGGACGCCGGACTTGCCCGTGATCTCGGCGAGTTTCTTCCCGGCGTCCAGGAACGCTTCGGGCGAGCCCATCGGCGCCAGGTGGCCGGACGAGTCGAGCAGGCCGGCCTTGTCGGCCGCGTCCTTGTCGTAGAAGACGATGAAGGGGTGAACGTCCAGCGGGATCGCGTAGACCGTGTCCCGGTGCTGGGCGCGCTTCCACACGGCGGGGGCGAAGTCCTTCTCGCCCACGCCGAATTCGGCGAGGAGATCCAGGTCGAGGGGGTCGAGCAGGCCGCCGGGGGCGTATCCGGCCAGGCGCGACAGGTGCAGCACGGCGACGTCGGAGGCCCGGCCGCCGGCCGCCGACATGGCGAGTTTCGTGTAGTACGACGGGCCCCAGTCCAGGATCGTCCGGTCCACGTCGAAACCCTCGGTGCCCCGGGAGACGGCCGCGATCATCTCGTCCATCAGCATGCCGTCGCCGCCCTGGAAGAGGTCCCATACCTTCAGCGCGGAGGCCTCACCGGCGCGGGCCGGCGAGGCGCAGCCGGTCAGCGGGCCCGCCGCCAGCAGCGCGGCCGCTCCGGCCGTCCCGTAACGCAGCAGCCCGCGGCGGCCGATGCCGGGCGACCGGTCCGGGTCCCAGGCGCCGGGCAGCCCGCGGGCGGGAGGTGCAGAGTTCATCACTGACCTTTCGACGGCCGGACGACGTGCCCGGCCGACGGCAGGCGCCATCGGCACGGCAGCCGTCGGCCGCCCGTGCACATCGGGGTGATCCGCGCCGGTCACCCGGTGCGGTGACCTGTTTTTACATCGATGTACATTGGCTGTAAAGAGCTGGGTCATCACCTGTGCCGGATGCGCGCCCCTTCCGTCGCTCCCCGGCCGTCCCCGGTCCGCCGGAGGACACCACATAGACTCGGCGCGGACCGAGGGCGGGGAGGTTGCGGGTGGCACGGCCGAGGATCAAGGACGTCGCACGGCATGCGGGGGTGTCGGAGAAGACGGTCTCCAACGTGCTCAACGACTACGTGCACGTGTCCGACCGGACGCGGCGGGTGGTGCAGGAGGCCATCGACCACCTCGGCTACCGCATCAATCTCGCCGGCCGGCATCTGCGCAGCGGTCGCACCGGCATCATCGCCCTGGTGGTGCCGGAACTCGACGTCCCGTACTTCGCGGAGCTGGCCCGCCACGTCGTCCGGGAGGCCGAAAAACGCTCCCTGACCGTGCTGATCCACCAGTCCGGCGGCGACCGGGAACGGGAGAAGGCGGCGCTGGCCGGCTTCGGCTCCGACTTCGTGGACGGCGTCATCCTCAGCCCGCTCGCCCTCGCGCCGGAGGACCTGTGCGCCCACACCGGGCCGCCGCCGACCGTCCTGCTGGGCGAGCTGCTCACCGAGGGCGCGGACCATGTGGCGATCGACAACGAACGCGCGGCCCGCGAGGCCACCGAGCACCTGCTCGCCCTGGGCCGCCGGCGCATCCTCACCGTCGGCGGGCGGGACGACGGCCGCGTCGGCACCGCTCAGGCCCGCACCCGCGGCTTCCGCCTCGCGCTGGCCGGGGCGGGCCTCGCGTACGACCCGGCGTCCCTGCTGCCGGTGGAGGCGTTCCACATGGGCGACGGGGCCGACGCCGTGCGCCGGGTGCTGGCCGAGGGGGTCCGGCCGGACGCTTTGCTGTGCCTCAACGACCAGTTGGCGCTGGGGGCGTTGCGCGCGCTGCACGGTTACGGGGCACGGGTGCCCGAGGACGTGGCCGTGATCGGCTTCGACGACGTGGAGGGCGGCCGGTTCAGCGTGCCGTCACTGAGCACGGTCGCCCCGGACAAGGAGGCGGTGGCCCGGGTCGCGGTGGACCTGCTCCTGCGCCGCATCGACGAGGCCACGCGCCCGGAGCCCCGCCCGGACGAGGCGGGCGGCCCCCCTTCCGCGGTGCGCCCGCAGGACCGCGTCGTGGCGCACCGGCTCGTCCTGCGCGAGAGCACGGAGGGGGCGGCGCGGCGCGACGGGGGGTGGTGAGCGGGCGGGGCGACGCGGGGCCCCGGGATGTGGGCCGAACGCCTGGGGGACGGCCGCCGGGCCGCTCCGCCGTCGTTGGTGCAGATCGCCCTGCCGTTGCCGTACGGGTTGGCGTTGATGAGCGCCAGGCCCTCGTCGTAGGACGGCACGCGGACCACACTGAGCACGGGGCCGAAGGTCTCGTCGGTGTAGAGCGGCATCTCGGCACCGACGTGGTCGAAGAGCGTCGAGGCCAGGAAGAAGCCGTCTCCGTCGGCGTCGAACGCGCCGTCACGATCATGGCCATGAGGTTGTGCTCGGCGAGGCTCGTGACGGCGGCGGCGGTCGCCTGGAGGGTGGCCACGGTGCCGGCGGCGTCGAGGCAGATCCGGGTGAGTGTCTTGCCGCCCTCCAGTCCGTGCGCGGCGATCGCCTCGGCGGTGTAGGCGGTGAACCGGTCGTCGAACTCGAAGGACGCGCCCTGGAGACCGCCTCGGTTCATCGATCCGATGGCTACCCGGTCCTCCAGGGCTCCCATCAGCAGCAGGTCGTCGAGCAGGTCGGGGGTGCCGAGCACGCCGTCCACGCCGGGGCGTGACAGAGCGGTCGCCAGGCGGTCGAGCAGCGCGGTGCGGCTCGCCATGGCCACCTCGTCGCCGCGCGCGCCCAGGGCTCCGTGGGCGGGGTGGTCGGCCGCGACAATGAGCAGGCGGCCGTCCTCGCAGGTCGGCGGGCGGCGGGAGCGTTTCTGCCAGGACCGTTCGATGCGGCCTGGCTCGCGGGCCCGGATCTCGGTCAGGTGTGCGGCGTCCATCATGCGGCCCTTCGGCGTGGGCCAGCGACCGGGGCTCGAGGACGGCCTGTACCTCGGCCGTGGTCGGCATGGCGGTGGAACAGGCCAGGCGGGAGGCGACGATGGCGCCCGCGATGTCGGCGCATTCGATGACGCGGCGCAGCTCCCAGCCGCTGAGCAGGCCGTGGACGAGCGCGCCTCCGAACGCGTCGCCCGCGCCGAGGCCGTTGACGACCTCGACGGGGAACGGCGCGACCTCCACCCGTTCGTCCGGGGTGGCTGCCAGGACACCGCCCGGGCCCATTTTGACGACGGCGAGTTCGAGGCCGCGTGCGAGCAGGGCGTCGGCCGCCCGCTGCGGGTCCGTCTCGCCGACCGCGATCTCGCACTCCTCCCGGTTTCCGACGGCGACGGTGACGTGGTCGAGGGCGCGGTCGAGCTGGTGGCGGGCTTCCTCGGCCCCGGTCCAGAACATCGGCCGGTAGTCGAGGTCGAGGACCGTGCGGTGGCGCCGGCCGCGGGCCTGCCAGGCGGCGAAGTGAGCTGCCCGGCTGGGCTCGGCGGACAGGCCGGTGACGGTCGCCCAGAAGACCGCTGCTTCGCGGATGTCCTCCATGGGCAGTGCGGCGGGGTCGATCATGAGGTCGGGTGCGGCGGCGTATCGGTGGAAGTAGAGCGGGAAGTCGTCGGGCGGGAAGACCTCGCAGAAGGTGACCGAGGTGGGCGGTCCGTCCGGCGTCGTGAGGGGGTGATGAACGTGGCGTCCACGCCGAGGCGGGTGGCCTCCTGCTGGACGTACCGGCCGAAGGGGTCACGGCCGACGCGGGTGATCAGGGCGGCGTCGCGGCCGTGGCGGGCCGCGGCGACGGCGACGTTGGTGGCGCTCCCGCCGAGGAACTTGTCGAATCTGCGCACCTGTTCGAGGCCGACGCCGTGGTCGAGCGGGTGGATGTCGACGCCGGTCCTTCCGATGGCGACGAGCTCGTGGGCCATGGATCAGCCCTCCACGGTGTCTGCGGCGGGCCCGTTGGCGAGGGAGCGGAGGTGGGCGACCGAGGCGAGGACGTCGTCCAGGGGGTCAGCGCCGCCGTCCTCGCCGGGTGCGACCCGCAGGATGGTGTCCTGTTCGAGCACGTACCATCCGGCGTATCCGTCCGCCTCGAGCATCCGGACGATCCCGGCGATGTCGACGTCACCGGCGCCCAGGGGGACGTACATGCCCTCGGCGACGGCCTCGGTGTACGTCGTGCGGCCGGCCCGTACACGGTCGGCGAGGTCGAGGCGTACGTCCTTGAGGTGCACGTGGGCGATGCGGCCGGGCCGGCGGGCGGCGAGAGAGTGGGGGTCGCCGCCGCCGATGAGCAGGTGGCCGGTGTCCAGACACAGTCCGATGCCCGACCCGTCGAGTACCCGCTCCGTCTCCTGGCCCGACTCGACCATCGTCCCCACGTGGGGGTGCAGGGTCGCCAGGACGCCCGCGCCGGCCGCGGCGGCGGAGATCCGGTCGAGGTTGGCCAGGAGGACGGACCACCCCGCCGCGTCGAGTGCCGGCCGGTCGTCGTAGCCGTCGGCCCCGGTCCCCGCCGCGACGACGACCGTGCGGGCGTCGGCTGCCAGGAGACCGGTCAGGGCCGCCTCGACCTCGGGGAGCGGGTCGTGGTCCGGGTCGTGGAGGACGACCGGTACGAACTGACCGACGGCGCTCAGGCCGTGCGAGGCGAGTGTCGCGGCCTTCGCCTCGGGGGCGTCGGGCAGGAATCCTTCCGGTCCGAACTCGGTGGCCGTGAGTCCGGCCTCGCGCATCTGCCGCAGGACCAGGTCCGGGTCGAGTTGGTGTCCCCAGCCCGGGACCTCGCAGACTCCCCAGGAGATGGGTGCTCCCGCGATGCGCTGGGTAAGTGGTGTGGTCACGGCCTGCCTCCCTCGGCGACGTGTACGGCATGGGCCAACCTCATCGGCATGCCGTGCCTCTTCTCTGCCTGTCGTGGGTGTACCCGGGCAGGTGCCCGGCTCTCGTGATCGAGCCTGCCCTCTCAAGTGGTGACCTGTCAACCTATTGTCCTGACATACTGACTGATGGGTTTCTACTTGTCCGCAGGGGGCGTTCGGCTGCCGTCGGAGCGGCCCGTGGGCCGCGTACGGCGGCGGGAAGCGGCGTTCAGTCGACCTCGTCCTGCCTCAGTGTCACCTCGGTGATCCCCTCGCGCTCGGAGAGGCGAGGCACCAGCTCGTCCTGCGCCCCGTTGCCGCGGGCCAGCTCCACGAGCCGGCGGCACGGCCCCGAGTCGCCGGTGTACGTCAGCGAGCCTCCGTCGGCCTCGACCCGCACGGCGTACGTCTCCACCGAGTGGCTCCGCTGGGTGACCGGCCGCGAGATCACCGAGGCCTACGCGACCGGCGCCAACCGCGGCGAGGAGTTCTTCGCCGCCGCCCAGGACGTCGACACCGCCGTCTCCGTACTCACCCTGGACGACGGCACCCTGGCCACCTGCACCGCCACCCGCTACAACGGCGCCGCCTACGACGTACGCCTGGAGGTCTGTGGTTCCGAGGGAACCCTCGTCGCCGGCCTGACCGAGCAGGCGAGGACGAGTGAGCTCGTAAGACCCCGAAAACGATCAGGGCCGGTTTCGGATTTCTCCGAAACCGGCCCTGATCTGCGACTGTCTCCAGTCGGGACGACAGGATTTGAACCTGCGACCCCTTGACCCCCAGTCAAGTGCGCTACCAAGCTGCGCCACGTCCCGATGCCCGCCTGACCTGGGGTTTCCCCTGGCCGAACGCGCATGAGAACAATACCGCACTTCATCGGGTGGTCACGAACGCCTTCCGGTGTTTGACCTCAACCCAGCTTGATGTACAACGCTGGCTCCATGACACAGACGACTGCCCTTCCGGGGCCCGCCTACCGCGATCTGCCCCGGCTGATGAGCCTCATGACCGGCGACGAGAAGCACGGGCCCGCCGCCACCTCGACCCTGGACGCCCTGTGGGTGCTGTACGACCGGGTACTGCGGGTGACGCCGGAGACCGTGGACGATCCGGGGCGGGACCGCTTCCTGCTGTCCAAGGGGCACGGGCCGATGGCGTACTACGCGGTGCTCGCCGCGCACGGATTCTTCGGCGAGGAGTTGCTGCCCGACTTCGGAGCGTACGACTCGCCGCTCGGGCACCACCCCGACCGGGTGCTCGTGCCGGGAGCCGAGATCGGCAGCGGGTCGCTGGGGCACGGGCTGCCGCTGGCCGTCGGCAGCGCGCTGGGGCTGCGCGCCCAGGGGCTGACCGGGCCGCGGGTGTGGGTGCTCACCGGGGACGCCGAGCTGGACGAGGGCAGCAGTCACGAGGCCATCGCCTTCGCCGGACCGGCCGGGCTGGAGCAGCTGCACACCGTGGTGATCGACAACGCGTCGGCGTCCTACGGCCGCCCCGGGGGCATCGCCGACCGGTTCGCGACGGCGGGCTGGTCGGTCGGTTCCGTGGACGGGCGGGACCACGAGGCGCTGTACGCGGCCTTCACCGCACCGCACCCCGGCCGACCCCGGGCCGTCGTCGCCCGCGTCGCCCCCAAGCACTGAGCGCACCCCGAGCTGCGGATCGCACACAAGAGGAAGAGAAAGCCCTCCATGGACACCATGCGTGACCGTTTCATCGCCACCACTACGCGCCTGCTCGACGAGGACCCCCGCCTGGCGCTCGTGCTGGCGGAGATCAGCCGGGACGGCTTCGTCCGGGCCGAGCGGGACCATCCGGACCGGGTCGTCAACGTCGGCATCCGGGAGCAGTTGCTCATCGGGGCCGGGGCCGGCATGGCCCTCACCGGCATGCGGCCGATCGTGCACACCTTCGCGAGCTTCCTGGTCGAGCGGCCGTTCGAGCAGGTGAAGCTGGACTTCGGGCACCAGGGGGTCGGCGGGGTGCTGGTGAGCGCGGGCGGCTCGTACGACTGGCCGGCCGGCGGGTTCACGCACATGGCGCCGGGGGACGTGGCGCTCATGGACACGCTGGACGGCTGGACGGTGCACGTGCCGGGTCACCCCGACGAGGCCGAGACCCTGCTGCGGGAGGCCGCCGCCGGGGAGGGTCGGGTCTACGTGCGGCTCTCGTTGCAGTCGAACCGGGCGGCGCGTCCGGTCGGCGGGGCGGGCGGGTTCAGCACGGTGCGTGAGGGCGCGGGCGGGGTGGTCGTCGCCGTCGGGCCGATGCTCGACAACGTCCTGGCCGCCACCCAGGGGCTCGATGTCACCGTGCTCTACGCGACCACGGTGCGCCCGTTCGACGGGGAGGGCCTGCGCCGGGCGGTGGGTGACCGGCCGGCCGCCGATGTGGTGGTCGTCGAGCCCTACCTGGCGGGCACGTCCACGGCGGCGGCCAACGACGCGCTGGCCGCGCTCCCCCACCGGATTCTGGGACTCGGCGTGGCGCGCGAGGAGCTGCGCAGGTACGGGCGGATGGACGAGCACCTCGCCGCCCGCGGCCTGGACCCGCACAGACTTTGCGAGCGGATCGGCGGGTTCCTGGGCCGTTAGACCAGCGCCCGGCGGCTCAGTGGGCGGCGAGCAGTTCTCCGTACCACGCGAGCGTGGCGTCGATGGTGGCCGGCATCGGGTTCGGGACCAGGCCGTACGCCTTCTCGATGGCCGAGGAGTCGACGATCTGCGCCTCGGTGTGCTGGTAGAACATTTCGGCGTACTCCGCCATGAACACCTCGTCGAACGGGCCGAACGGGCGCGGCTGGGCGACGACGGTCAGGTTCAGGGGGCGGCCGACGCGCTCCGCCACCAGGCCCAGGATGTGGCGGGTGGTGAGCGCGGGCGCCGTGGGCAGGTGCCAGACGCGGCCGTCCCCGTCCGGGTTCTCGCCGAGCGTCGCGAGCCCCGCCGCCACGTCGCCGATGTACGTGTAGCTGTGCGGCAGGTCGATGTCGCCGAACGCCGGGACCTCTCCTCCGGTCAGCGCGGCCGGGAAGACCGCCCCGCCGAGGGTGGAGTTGAGGACGCCGGGGCCGACGAAGTCGGCCGACCGGCCCAGCACGACGCGCAGCCGGCCCTCGTCGTGGGCGGCGAGGTAGCGGGTGTCGAGCTCCGCGCGCATGCGGCCCTTGCGGGTGGTCGCGTTCCACGGGGTGTCCTCGGTCATCACCGCGCCGTGCGTCTCGCCGTACGGGTAGAGCGTGTCGAGGACGACGAGCCGTGCGCCGACCGCTTCGGCCGCCGCGAGGACGGACCGCTGGATGCGCGGCATGACCTCGACCTGGAGGTGATAGCCGACGTTCACGCAGTGGTAGGCGACCGTCGCCCCGTCGAGCGCGGCCCGCGCTCCGTCGGCGGTGGACACGTCGGCGGCGAACCGCTGGACACCTGCCGGGGCGCCGCCACCTCCCGTCCGGTCCACCAGGCGGACCTGGTGGCCCCGGCGGGCGAGCTCCGCGGCGAGCGCGGTGCCGGCGGGGCCGGCGCCGAGGACTGCGTGGAGATCACGTGCTGCGGTCATGAGGACTCCCGTGGTTGCTGGTGACTACCCATCGCTTCTGTTATTGACCATAACTCTTGCGATGACTCATCACAAGAGCCGTTGTTAGACTCCGTAACTGAAGTGAGCTTGCCTAGCGAGAGGGCCGGGAATGGCTGAGGCGCAGCAGGGGCCGCGGGCCCGGTACCGGGAGCAGACCCGGGCGGAGATCAAGGAAGTGGCGCTGCGGCAGCTCGCCGACGGTGGTGTGGCGGCGCTCGCGCTCACGCGGATCGCCAGGGAGATGGGCCTGTCGGGCCCCGCCCTCTACCGCTACTTCGCCAGCCGCGACGACCTGCTGAGCGCCCTGATCCGGGACGCGTACGACGACGCCGCCGCGGCCATCGGCGTGGCGGCGGCCACGGCGGAGGACCGGGCCCCGCGCGAGCGGCTGCACGTGCTGGCGGCGGCGTACCGCGACTGGGCGATCGCCGAGCCGCACCGCTACCTGCTGATCCAGGGCTCCCCGGTGCCGGGATATGTGGCCCCCGCCGACACACTCGAGCGCGCCCGTGCCGTGCTCGGGCCGTTCCTGCCGGTGTTCGCGGGCGGGTCGCCCGGGGCGGGTGTGGCATCGGTGGTGGACCGGATGGCGGCGTGGCTGGAGACAGACGCCGGCGTGGGCTCCTGGGTGGCCGGGTACGCGCCGGACGCCGCTGGTGACGGCGGGGCGTCGGCCGGTGCGCTGGCCGGCGTGCTGCTGGCGTGGGCGCAGTTGCACGGGGCGGTGGGCCTGGAGGTGGCGGGGCAGTTCGCGGGCATGGGCCACGACGGCAAGACCCTGCTGGCCGCCCAGACCGGCATGCTGGCGGACGCCTTCGGTCTGGAGTGAGCCGCCCGTGACGCACGTACCGCGCCCGGTCGTCGGACCGGGCGCGGCGGGTGTCCAGTGCTACTGAGCAGCGGGTGTCAGGGGTGGATGAGCACCTGGGACAGGGCCACTCGGCCGGTGCCGGACGTCACGATCCTCACCGTGCGGGTCCGGCTGTCCAGGTTCACGACGGTGGGGCGCAGCGCCTTGCCGCTGACGTGGACGGTGGAGCCGTCGGTGACGATGTCGAAGTCGGCGGTGGTGGAGGAGGCGTCGTTCCATACCTCGACCTGCCGGATGTGCCGTACGGCTCCGAGGTCCGCCTGCCACCAGGCGCCTGCCTCGGACAGGGTGCGGGTGTCGGTGTTGGTGTCGGCGTCCAGGGCGAGAGCGGCGGTGGCCGTACCGTCGGTCGATGACTGGGTGGCCGTGCCGGTGCGGGCCAGGTCGGTGCGCAGCTGCTCGACCGCGCCGCCGTGCGCGCCGGGCTGGCCTTCCTGGACGGCCGCACGGTCGAGGTGTGAGGGAGGGGCCGGGGCGCGGGCGTCAGAGCCCGAAGGCGTTGTTGTCCTCCCTCCGGTGGAGGTGGCCGACGAGCTCCTGCGCCAGGGACTTGATGGTGTCGAGCCCGGCCCTGCCCCACGGGCGGGGAACGGTGTCCACGGCACAGACGGCCCCCAGCGCGATGCCCGTGCGGTCGATCAGCGGCGCCCCCAGATAGGAGCGGATGCCTATGTCGTCCACGACCGGGTTGCCGGCGAACCTCGGGTAGTCGCAGACGTCCTCCAGGACCAGCGCCCTGCGCCGGACGACGACGTGCGGGCAGTAGCCGTGGTCGAGGGCCACGTATCGGCCGCTGCGACCGCTGCCCGCCGCCGTGGCGCCCAGGTCCGAACCCTTGCGGGTGCCGGCGGGGGTGTGCAGCCCCGCGTAGAACTGGCGGTTCCCGTCGATGAAGTTGACCATCGAGAACGGCACGTCCGTCTGTTCGGCCACCCGGTCGGCGAAGGCGTCGAAGTTGTCGAACGAGGCGTCGGCCCGCTCCCCGAGGCCGAGGCTGCGCAGCCGCTGTGTGCGGACGGGCGCCTCGCTGTCGACGGGGGTGAGCAGCAGCCGCCCGGCGGCGTGCGGGATCACGGCCGGACCCCGAGGCCGGCGTGGCCGGGGAGCGGCGCGGCCTCGTCGGTGGCGTTGATGAGGTGCTGGACCAGGGTGACGAGCGTGCCGGTGCCGGAGCTGGCGATACGGGCGTCGCACAGGACGACCGGCACCTCGGGGGCCAGGTCGAGCGCGGCCCGCACCTCCTCGGGGCCGTAGCGGAAGGCGCCGTCGAACTCGTTGACGGCGACGATGAATCCGATGCCGCGCCGTTCGAAGAAGTCGACGGCCGCGAAGCACTCCTCCAGTCTGCGGGTGTCGGCGATCACCACCGCGCCCAGTGCGCCCTGCGAGAGTTCGTCCCACATGAACCAGAAGCGTTCCTGGCCCGGTGTGCCGAACAGGTAGAGCACGTGCTGTTCGTCCAGCGTGATGCGGCCGAAGTCCATCGCCACGGTGGTGGAGGTCTTGGACTCGACGCCCTCCAGGCTGTCGGTCGCCGCACTGGCCTGCGTCAGCAGCTCCTCGGTGCTCAGGGGCGCGATTTCGCTGACCGCCCCGACGAACGTCGTCTTGCCGACGCCGAACCCGCCCGCCACCAGCACCTTGAGCGCGACGGGGAAGCCCTCGGGGGCGGCGGGGGCTTCGCTGTACCCGGACGTCACGGTGTCGTGCGCGTACCCGTTGCCGGGGGCGCCGTCCGCGTAGCCGTAGCCGTAACCGGAGCCGTCCGGGTAGCCGTAGCCGTCAGAGCTGTCGTCGTAAGCCATCGAGCACTGCCTCCAGCAGATGTCGGTCGGTGGGCGTGTCATGGAAGGCGGGCGGGTGCGCGGTGACGGCGCCGCAGTCGACCAGGTCCGAGAGGAGCACCTTGGTCACGACGGCGGGCAGCCTCAGATGTGCGGCGATCTCGGCCACCGATGTGGGTCCGTCGCACAGTCCCAGCGCGACCGAGTGCTCGGGGCCGAGGTGTGTCTGCGGAACGGTCCCTGTGGCCATCACCAGGGACAGCAGGTCGAGCACGGCCGTGGGACGGGTACGGCCGTTGCTCACCGTGTAGGGGCGGATGAGGCGGCCCGCCGCGTCGTCGAGCAGCGGCCCGTCCTGGGTGACCGCCACGCTCACAGCCCCGCGGCGCCCGGCATCCCGGCCGCCTGTCTCACCGGGGTCATGAGATAGGGCCGGACGCTCTTGACCAGCATGGCCATCTCGTAGCCGAGCACGGCGGCGTCGGCGTTGCGTCCGGCGAGCACGGCCAGACACGTCCCGGAGCCGGCGGTGGCGACGAAGAGGAGCGTCGAGTCGAGCTCCACGACCACCTGGCGGACCTCCCCGTTGTCCCCGAACCTGGCTCCGGCGCTGCGGCCCAGTGAGTACAGGCCGGCCGCCAGTGCCGCCATGTGGTCGGCACTGTCGGCGTCCATGCCGTGGAGGGATTTCACCAGCCCGTCGGCGGAGAGCAGGACGGCGCTGCGGGTGTACGGCACGCGCTGTACCAGGCCGCTCAGCAGCCAGTCGAGGTCCGAGACCTGACCGGACGGCATATCGGTCGCCATGGTGCATCTACTCCTTGGTGGGGTTCGCTGTGAGTGGGTCGTGGTCGCCGGGGTACGCCCCGGCGCCATGCAGTTGCGCGGGTGCGGCCGCGCCCCGGACGGGGAGCGGCTGGGGCGGTGCCCCCACCTGCGCGGCCGTCGTGGTCCGGGTGGCACCGGCCGGCGCCTCCGGTACGGGTTCCGGCTCGGCCTCGGACTCGGCCCGGGCCTCGGCGAGGTCGATGCCGCGCCGGAAGGCGGCCACGAGCCCGGGGTCGTGGAGGACGGGCTCGTCCTCGGGCCTCGGGACGGGGGCCTGTCTGAGCTGCGGGACCAGGTGTTCCTGGTTGGCGCGTTTGGGCAGCTGGGGCCGGTCCGTGGTGCCGCGGACCACCTCGGTCTCCGGGCCGTCGTCCGCCCGGGGGTCGGCCGCCGGCGGGACCTGGGCGGCGGTGGCGGGCCGGTCCGCGCGTTCGCCGCGCAGGGGAAGCGGCGGGGCCTCTTCCTGGCGGCGCGTCTGCTGCGGGGGCCGGTGCGGCCGCGGCTGCTGGCTGGGGACGTACGGCCGGCGCTCCGGCTCGGGAACGGGCGCCTGAGCCGGGTCGCGGGGTGCGACGGTGTCCTCCTGGGGCGGCGGGCGGTGTACGGGCCCAGGGGGCGGGACGGGCGGGGCGGCGGTGGAGCCGGAGGTGTCCTCGTCGGCGCCGAGGAGGGTCTGCGGCAGCACGAGTACGGCTTGGGTGCCGCCGTAGATGTTGCTCTGGAGCCGAACGGCGATGCCGTGCCGCCGGGCCAGCGAGGCCACCACGAACAGCCCGATCCGGCCGTCCTGGAGGAGGCGGGCGACATTGACCTGGTCGGGGTCGGTGAGCAGGGCGTTCATCCGCTTCTGCTCGTCCCCCGGCATGCCGAGCCCGCGGTCCTCCACCTCCAGGGCGAGCCCGGCGGTGACGTGCTGGGCGCGGAGCAGCACCTGGGTCTGCGGGGCGGAGAAGACGGTGGCGTTCTCCACGAGTTCGGCCAGCAGGTGGATGACGTCGGCCACGGCGTGCCCGCGCAGGGTGCCGTCGATCGGGGGCACGAGCTTGACCCGCGGATACTGCTCGACCTCGGCGATCGCCGAGCGCATCACCTCGGTCATGGTGACCGGGTTGCTCCACTGGCGGCGGGAGACGGCGCCGCCGAGCACGGCGAGGTTCTCGGCGTGGCGGCGGATGCGGGTGGCCAGGTGGTCGACGTGGAAGAGGCCCTTGAGCAGGTCCGGGTCCTCGACCTCGTGCTCCAGCTCGTCGAGCAGCTGGATCTCGCGGTGCACGAGCGACTGGAGGCGGCGGGCGAGATTGACGAAGACCTCGACCTTCTGGTCCTCGCCGCTGTGCTCGGAGAGCCGGGAGGCGTGCACGACGGCGGCCACGGCCGCTTCCTGCTGGCGGCCGAGCTCCTGGGCGAGCAGTTCGAAGGGGTCGCCGCCGGGGGCGGGATGCTGCGGGGAGCGCCTGACGGGTACGGGCTCGCCGTTGCGCAGCTGCTCCACCACCCGTTGCAGGTCGGCCTGGCCCTGGGCGCTGGTCCGGCGCAGCGCGAGGCAGCGGCCGAGGACCGTGGTGGCGGCCCGGTTGGCGGCCAGGAAGGCGGCGAGGATCGCGGCGAGGGCGAGCGCGCCGGCGGCGCCCAGCGCGATCCAGAGTTCCGTGGACGGCCGGGCGTGGCCCGCGCGGGCGGTGAAGATGACGGCCGCGGCGCCGGCGAGGGCGACGGCGAGGGCCGGCAGCACGGCGGTGCGCAGGAGTTGAGGGCGTATGCGCGCCTCGGGGGACGGCCGGGCGGCGCGCGGTCTGGCCGCGGCCGAGTGGGAACGGGCACCCGGTCGGCCGTGCCGCCCGCCCTCTCGTCGTTCCGGTCGCGCGTCGGGTGCGCGAAGTTGAGACATCAGCGTCCTCGGTACGTGGAGCCCCAGGAATCTGCATTCATGTGGTGGCACCTACGGTGGTCGGTCGTTCTCGGGGTCATCGGCCGGGCAGGCCCGGAGAATATGAGCCCACCGTTGATCACCGGACACACACGGTAGTCGCCAGGTGCGAGGGCGCGAGGGGCAGTTGTGGAACTTGCCCGCCATCCGTCCCGCTCTGGTATGAGTGCTCGCACGGGCGACCGATTCCCCCGGGCTCGATTCCGGGTCGATGGCGCGCGACGGGCGGTGCCGTGACATGAGCGAGCCCCCTCGACGGCGGTCGAGGGGGCGTGCCGACCGGAAGTCCGGCGAGTAGCCGCGCGGAGGCAGCGGCGGGAGAGGAGGGGCGTGCTCCCGGAGAGCCGGGGCCGCACCCAGCACCGCCAGGCGCCGGACTCCCTCTAGCCGTCACGTCGTTGGAGGGTCTGGACGCTGTTGCTGATCTCCCAGAGAAAGTCCGGCCCGGGAGCCACCCGAACCCGCGTGAGGTCGTCGGAGGCGAAGTGCACCCCCAGCATCGGCGCTTCCCCTGAGGACGTGACCGTCTCCTGGGCGGAGCCCGTGCTCGCGTCCGTGCCCGGCGTACGCCCCGCCCTCCCCGTCCGGGGCGTACGCCCGGTCCTCAGGCCTGGGGCGCCCGGTCGCGGTCCCGGTCCAGATCCAGGTCGGGGGCGGTGGTGTCCGCCGCGTCGGGGAGCTGTACGTGGACCGGGGGCCAGTTGCCCCAGCCGGGCGCCGGCTCAGCGGCCACCGCACGCCACCACGGCTCGACGGGCGGCGGATCGGCGGGCTCGAACGGCTGGCCGGGCCGCGGGGACGCCATCGTCACGCCGACTGACCGGGTGGCGCGCATCGACCACTCGGCGGGCTCGGCCCAGGGGTGCAGCGCGAGGTTGAACGTGCCCCAGTGGATCGGCAGCATGACCCCCGCCGTGGGGTCGTCGCCCTGGAGATCGAGGTGGGCCCGCACGCCCTCGTCGGGGCTCATGTGGATGTCCGGCCACGCGCCGGGCTCCGGCATGCTGTCCGTGCGGTCCTTGGGCCAGAACTGGCTGTACGCCCCGATCTGGATCATGGTGGCGTCGAACGGCCCGTGCTCGGCTCCGATGGTCCTGAAGCCGGAGAAGTACCCGGTGTCACCGCTGTGGTAGATCCGGTGCTCGGGGCCGGCGACCGCCCACGAAGCCCAGAGGGTGTGCTGCTGGTTGCGCAGACCGCGCCCGCAGAAGTGGCGGGCTGGGGTGGCGGTGAGATTGATCCCGGCGACCGTCGCCGTCTCGTTCCAGTCGAGCTCGCGGAGCCGATCGGGTGCGACGCCCCAGCTCTCCAGGTGCGCGCCGACCCCGAGCGGGACCGCGAAGACCGTGTCCGTACGGGCCAGGGCGCGGATCGTGGGGAGGTCGAGGTGGTCGTAGTGGTCGTGCGAGATCACCACCACGTCGACCGGGCCGAGGGCGCCGAGCGGCAGGGGCGCGGGGTGCAGGCGCTTGGGCCCGGCGAACGCGAAGGGGGAACAGCGCTCACCCCAGACCGGGTCGAACAGGACGCGCCGCCCGTCGATCTCGGCGAGCACGCTGGAATGCCCCATCCAGGTGATCCGCAGGCCGGAGGCGGGGGGCTCGGCCAGGTCGGCCAGGGTCGTGGCGTGCACGGGCACGGTGCCGGCGGGCGACCTGAGCACCCGCTCCTCCTTGCGGAAGTAGACCCTGGCGAACTCCAGCGCGGAGCCGGAGGGTCTGATGCGCGCCCCGGCCGGGTTCTGGAAGACACCGTCGGCGAAGTTGGGCGAACGGCGGATGCGCTCCATCCGGGCGCCGTCCGGGTCGGCCCCGAAGGCAGCGGGGCGCAGCGCACGCAGCCGGGTGCGGAGCGGAAGCCTGTTGTCAGCGCCGGTCACAAAATCTCCTGAGGGAGTCGGTGTCGTCTCATTATGGACAGGGGGTACGACAGTGCGAGAGCAGAACAGCCAAGGGGATGGTGTTCCGCGAATCCCGCCTTACCCACGTTGCTGTCCGTACACATGCTCGACATGGAGTCGCAGGACTACGCGCCGGTCCCTGACCATGGCCGCGCGGTAGTCGTCCCAGTCGGGATGCTCGCCCTGCACGTCGCGGTAGAGGCGGATCAGCTCCTCCACGACGGCGTCCCCGGGGTCGGCGGCCGGCGGGGTCAGCTCGGCGGTGCCGTCCGCGACGGTCCAGGCCCAGCGGTCCTGGGTGGTGACGTGGTAGCTCGCCCGGGGGTCCCGGCGCAGGTTCCGCGTCTTCGCGCGGCCCTCGGTGACCGAGACCCGGACGATGCGCTCGTCGGGATAGTAGAAGTGGTTGACATTGGACAGCTGGGGCCTGCCGTCCTTCTTGAGTGTGACCAGGACGCCGCCGTCGCTCTCACTGAAGAGCCGGAGCAGCGCCTCCTGTCGTGTGTCGAATCCAGTCATGCCGAATCCAACGAGCGGGCCTCCCGCAGGATTCCGCATCCGGCACGCCGTCCCGCCCGCCTTCTGCCCCGCCGCCGTCCGCCGGCGCATTCCGGCCACCGGGCGGTGCGGCGGCGGACGCCGCGTTGACAGGGGCGCCCGGCATCCTGATACTGACCGACGGTTCAGTAATAGGGCCGCCCGCCGACAGTGACCGAGGAGCACTCCCGATGACGACGCCCCCGGTGTCCCCGCCCGCCCCGCTCATCTCGCTGACCTGGACCGACCACGCCACCGGCCGTCAGGGTCACCTCGTCGTCGACCGGCTGGTGCGCGGGGTGTCCAGCGGCGGGCTGCGGATGCGGCCGGGCTGCACGCTGGACGAGGTGACGGGGCTGGCCCGGGGCATGACGATGAAGGAAGCCCTGCATTTCGACGCGGACCGCACCGGGGCCCGCTACATACCGCTCGGCGGCGCCAAGGGCGGCATCGACTGCGACCCCCGCGACCCGGCGGCTTACGGCGTCCTGGTCCGCTACCTGCGGGCGATGCGCCCGTACATCGAGAACATCTGGACCACCGGAGAGGACCTGGGCCTCAGCCAGGACCTGGTGGACCGCGCGGCGGCGGAAGCGGGCCTCGTCTCCACCGTTCAGGCCGTCTACCCGCTGCTGGAGGACGAGGCCGCGGCCCGCCGGCGGCTGGCCGACGCCTTCGCCGTCGAGGTGGACGGCATCGGCCTGGACGAACTGGCCGGCGGCTGCGGCGTCGCCGAGGCGGCGCTCGCCGCGCTGGACCGCGACGGTGTCGCTTACGGCGACGCGCGGGTGGCGCTCCAGGGCCTGGGGACGATGGGCGGGGCGACCGCCCGGTTCCTGTCCCGCGCCGGGCTCAGGGTGGTCGCGGTCGCCGACATCAAGGGCACGATCGCGAACCCGGCCGGGCTCGACGTCGAGGCGCTGCTCGCCGCCCGGGACGGGCACGGCACGGTGGACCGGGGGGTGCTGCGCGCCGGCGACCGGGAGCTGCCGGCCGACGCCTGGCTCGTCCAGGACGCGGAGGTGCTCGTGCCCGCCGCCGTCTCCTACGCCGTGGACGCCGCGAACCAGGCCGGCATCACGGCCCGCTGGGTGGTCGAGGCCGCCAATATGCCGGTGCTGCCCGAGGCCGAGGCCCTGCTCGCCGAGCGCGGGATCACCGTGCTGCCCGACGTGGTGGCCAACTCCGCCACCAACGCCTGGTGGTGGTGGACCCTGTTCGGCGACATCGGCGCCGACGCGGACGAGGCGTTCGCCCACATCCGGCGCTCGATGCGGGCCCTGGTCGGCCTGGTCCTGGCCCGTGCGGAGGCGGACGACCGCACCCCCCGGGCAGCGGCACACGCGGTGGCCGCCGACCGGCTGCCGGTGATGGCCGAACGCTTCGGCTGGTACCGCTGACCCCGGGGCCGCAGAGCCCGGGACCACGGAACCGGCCCGCGCATCGGGCGCCCGGACTGGCATTGGTTAGGGTGACGCCGTGGCAAGAGTGCGGTTGGGTGTGGCGGAGCGGCGCGAGGAACTGCTGCGCGCTGCCGTCGAACAGATCGAGGTGCGGGGTGTCGCGGCCGTGCGCATCGCGGACGTGGCGTCCGTGCTCGGCGTGAGCAACGCACTCGTGCTCTATCACTTCTCCACCAAGGAGAAACTGGTCGCGGCCGCCTTCGCACACGCCGCCGAGATCGATCTCGCCCATCTGCGCAAGCTGTTGAGCCGCCGCACGACCGCCGTACGCAGGCTGCGCGCGGCCGTCCGCTGGTACGCGCCGACGGGCCAGGCCAAGGGCTGGCGGCTGTGGATCGAGGGCTGGGCGGCCTCCCTCCGCGACCCGGCGCTGCGCAACGTGGCCGGCGATCTCGACCAGCAGTGGAAGGCCGAGCTGGCCGAGGTCATCGAGGAGGGCGCGGCGGCGGGCGAATTCCACTGCGACGACCCGATGTCCGTGGCCTGGCGGCTGACCGCCCTGTTGGACGGGCTCGCGGTGCAGATGATGTCGTACGCGGGTCCGCTGTCCCGGGCCACCATGCTGGAGTGGACCGAGCAGGCGCTCGCCCGCGAACTGGGCATCGACCACGAGGCCCTGACGGCCTGACGGCCCCTGCTCCTCGGCGTGGCACGCGCGGCGGCCCCTCTCTTCCGGGCGCGGTCAGGTCTGCCGCAGCGGTGCGTAGGTCTCGCTCTGCAGCCCGAAGGTCCAGGCGACGCCCGCCCTGGCGGTCCTGGTGGTGGGCGGCACCCGCAGCCAGTACGTGCGGTGGGTTCCGTCCGGCTCGGGTGTCGAGTTGACCACCTCCACCATGACGACGTCCTCGTCACCGGCGAGCGCTATCCGCCAGAGGATGCCCGTCTCGTCCCGGTGGACCGGTTCGGCGCCCGACTCGGTGAGGTAGCGGTCGTACCCGTAGAACTCCAGCATCACGCGGCGCAGCTCCGCGTTCTCCTCGGTGCGGATGCGCCGGGGCGTCAGCGCGGTCAGTTCGTCGAGGAAGGCCGGCGGGACGGGCATGCCGCGCCAGGCGTACAGGGCGAAGCCGTCGGGGTAGGAGAGCGCCGGTCCGTCGCCCCGGTCCAGCCGGCCCGCCTCGTCGCGCCGCAGGACCTCAGGGCGTTCACTGATCACGACGACGCGCTCGTAGGGCCACCACCAGCCGGCGTTGCGCGCCACCGCCGCCAGTCCGTCGAGCCGGTCGCCCCGGCCGTCGAACGCGGCGAGCCAGGCCGCGTCGTGCTGCCCGAGGACCGCGTCGAGCAGGAGGAGCCGCACCCGGGACTCCGCGTCCGGGTCCCCGCCGAGGTCGGCCACCACACCGGCCCGTATCCGTTCGGCGAGGCCGGCCGTGGTCTCCCACAGCTGGGCGCCGGTGGCGGACCAGAGGGCGGACCAGCCGGCCGGGCCCAGCGCGTCGTACATACGGCGCCGTTCCTCCGCCCAGGGGCGGGTCCGCACCTCGTCGCGGACGGAGCGCCCCGCGTCGGTCAGCTTCGCCACGGTCTCGACGGCCGCTCTGGGCGAGTCGGCCCAGATGAATTGCTCCGGATCGGCGAGTCCCGCACCGCGATAGGCGAGCCGCACCCCGTCCTCGGCCGCCGCCCGGTCCGCCGCGCCGGTCGCCGTCGCCACGGCCCGCCAAGAGTCCACGTACTGCATCGGTTTCCCCGTCTCTGTTCCGCTCTGATCGCGCACATCGGTCGTGCGTTTCCTTCTGCCGCGCGCCCGGCCGTCCCGCCGGTGAGGCCCGCTCAGTCCGCGACGATGCGGACCGCCCCCGGCGCGTACTCCCGCTGGCGGACCACGCGGAACCAGCCCTGGGGCAGCGGGATCGTCGCGTGCTCCTCGTGCACCACGCGTCCGCCCTCGGGGAGGTGGAGCAGCATCGGGCCGAAGACCCCGCTCTCCCGGATCAGCCGTCCGGGGCCGGGCACGGCGTGCGCGTGTCCGGTCACCTCGCCGAGTGCGAGCACGAGCCGGCCCCGCGCGTCGCGCAGTTCGCCCGGCGCCTCCAGGAGGTGCGCGGGCACCGCCGACTCCTCCAGCCCCACGATCAGCACATCGCCCTGCCGGTACACAGACCTCTCCCCTCCGCGGCGGCACCCGCTGTGCCGGCCACAGGAAAGACGCTACGGCGGGGGTCTGACAATCGGCCGCCGAGCCGTCACGGGCAGGGGCCGGTCGGCCCGTTGTCAGTGGGCCTTGATAGACCTTGCGAACACCGAACCGTCGCCGTCATCAGGAGCTCAGGGCCATGTCCGTGGACCACCTGCACGAGTTGCTCGGCCTCCCGGCCGTCGATTTCCAGTCCGGGACGGACGGCGGCCCCCGGCCTGCTGCCGGTGCCGCCGCCTGGCGGGTCTCGATCGACGCGTACGAGGACGAGGGCACCTGGGAGGAGGAGTTCAACGCCTTCCTGGACGAGGTCGATCCCTCGGGTGTCCGTGCGCTGATCATCGGGCAGTGGGGCGAGTCGTACGAGGAGAAGTCGTCCTATCCGATCGGTCTCGTCATCGCCGCCGCCGACCGGCTGACCTCCCTGGAGGCGGTGTTCGTCGGGGATCTGACGATGGAGGAGGCGGAGATCTCCTGGATCGAGCAGAGTGACGTCACACAATTGCTCAGCGCCTTCCCCGCGCTGGTGGAGCTGGGGGTGCGCGGCGGGTCCGAGCTCGTCTTCCCGGCCACGCGGCACGAGCGTCTGCGGTCGCTCACCATCGAGACGGGCGGACTGCCGGTGCAGGTGGTGCGCGGGGTGCTGGACAGCGAGCTGCCGGCGCTGGAGCGACTCGACCTGTGGCTCGGCGTCTCGGCCTACGGGGGCGACGCGGAGGTGGCGGACCTCGCGCCGCTGCTGTCCGGTACGCGTTTCCCGGCCCTGCGCCATCTCGGCCTGCGCAACAGCGAGATGCAGAACGAGATCGCGGCCGCCGTCGCCTCTGCCCCGCTTGTGGCGCGGCTGCGCACCCTGGACCTGTCCTGCGGGACGCTCGGCGACGAGGGCGCGGCCGCGCTGCTGGAGGGGCAGCCGCTGACCCATCTCGCCGTCCTCGACCTGCACCACCACTTCCTCACCGAGCCGATGGGGCAGCGGGTCGCCCAGGCGCTGGAGCCGCACGGGGTGCGGGTGGACCTGTCGGAACGCTGCGAACCGTGGGGCGACCGCGGGGCCGCGGGCCGGTACGTCACGGTCTCGGAGTGAGGACGCGATGACAGTCATCGATCACCCCTCCTCCTTCCACGGCCTGCCCGTGTTCACCCTGCCCCTGGCGGGTGAACACGGCCCGGTGCAGGGAGCGCTGCCCGCGGCGGACTCCGTCGCCTGGCGGCTGGACTGTGCCTGGGAAGGGCCTGAGTTCGCCGGGACCTGGCAGCACTTCCTGGACACGGTCGACCCCGCCGGGGTCCGGGCCCTGCTGATCGGTCCCTGGTGGCCGGACGGCTACAGGTCGCTCGCCCCCGTGGTGGAGCTCATCGCCTCCGACGCGGACCGGTTCCCCGCACTGCGCGCCCTGTTCCTCGCCGATGTCGTCGGCGAGGAGTGCGAGGTGTCCTGGCTCCAGATGTGCGACATCACGCCGGTGTTCGAGGCGTTCCCCCGGCTGGAGGAGCTGGTGGTGCGCGGCGGCGGGAGCGGCCTGAACGAGGAGACGCTGGAGCTGCGGCCGGTGCGGCACGAGGCGCTGAGGTCCCTGCGGTTCGAGTCCGGCGGTCTGCCCGGTCAGGTCGTCCGCGCGGTCGGCGCCTGCGAACTGCCCGCGCTGGAGCGGCTGGAGCTGTGGTTCGGCTCCCAGTGGTACGCGGGGGACGCCACGGTGGAGGACATGGCCCCGCTGCTGTCCGGCGGAGGTTTCCCCCGGCTGCGCCACCTCGGGCTGCAGAACAGCGAGATCCAGGACGAGATCGCGGCGGCCGTCGCGTCCGCCCCGGTCGTCGCGCAACTGGAGTCCCTGTCGCTCTCCATGGGCACCCTCAGCGACACCGGGGCCCTGGCCCTGCTCGACGGGCAGCCGCTCACTCATCTGACCGAGCTGGACCTGCACCACCATTACCTCAGCGACCCGGTGACCGCCCGCGTCCGGGATGTGTGCGCCCGCGAGGGCGTCCGGGTCGATCTCGACGAGGCCGAGGACTGGGACCCCGAGGACGAGGACGAGCCCCGCTATGTCGCGGTCAGCGAGTAGCGTGCCGCCGCGTTTCGCGGTCGTCGGCAACCCGGGCAGCCGCCGGGTCTCGCTCTTCCGGGACGCGGTGCGCGCCGCCGGGCTGCCCGAGGCGCGTACCGTCCCCTGGCTCGACGTCCTGAGGGGCGGGGCCGGTTTCCTGTCCGGGGAGACCGTGCGGATCGAGTCGCCGGGCGAGGACGCCGAGGTCGACCGGTGGCTGCGCGGGGCCGACGACCCGACCAGGGTGGAGGGTTCGGCCCTCTGGTACGCCAGGTTCACCGCCGCGGTACGCGAGGTGGCGCGGGCGGCGACGGCGGCCGGGGCCGGGTTGCTGGGCAGTCCGGCCGACATCGCGGTGCTGTTCGACAAGCGGCTGTGCCACGGTGTGCTGGAGTCGGCGGGGGTGCCCGTGCCGGCCTCGCCGACTTCCGGCCCGGCCGCGCCCGCGGTGCGGGACTGGGCCGATGTGCGTGCGCTGATGGCGGGCCACCGCATGCCCCGGGTCTTCGTGAAGCCGGCGCACGGGTCGTCCGCGTCGGGTGTGCTGGCCGTGGAGACGGCCGGAGGCGGCCGGGTCCGGGCCACCACCTCGGTCGAGCGGGACCCCGTCGGCCGCCTCTACAACTCGCTGCGGGTGCGCCGGTGCACGACGGAGCGGGAGGTCGCGGCGATCGTCGACGCGCTCGCCCCGGACGGGCTGCACATCGAGCGCTGGCTGCCCAAGGCCGCGCAGGGCGGCCGGGTCGCGGATCTGCGGGTCGTCGTGGTCGACGGCCGGGCCACCCATGCCGTGGTCCGCACCAGCCGCTCCCCCATGACCAATCTGCATCTCGGCGGCGCGCGCGGCGACCTGGACGAGGTGCGCGCGGCCGTCGAGGCGTCGGGGGCCGGCTGGGGCAAGGCCCTGGCCGTCTGCGAGCAGGCGGCCGGCGCCTTCCCGGACACGCTGTGCGTCGGCGTCGACCTGCTGCCCGCGACCGGCTGGCGGCGCTTCGCCGTCGGCGAGGTCAACGCCTTCGGCGATCTGCTGCCGCGGCTGACCGGCCTGCCCGGCAGTGGCGCCGAAGGCCTGGACACCTACGCGGCGCAGGTCGCCGCCGTACTGGACCGAGCAAGGAACACCCGTGTCGCCCCAGCCCCCTGAACCCCAGCCCCCTGAATCCTTCCCCGGCGTCGCGGACGCCCTGAACCCCGACATGAGCGAGGTCGTGGGCAGCCACGACCTGCTGCTCGTCACCCTGGACACCCTGCGGTACGACGTGGCGGCGGAGCTCGCCGCCGCCGGGCGCATCCCGCGGCTGGCCCGGCATCTGCCGGGCGGTGCCTGGGAGGAGCGGCACGCCCCGGGCAGTTTCACCTACGCGTCCCACCAGGCGATCTTCGCGGGGTTCCTGCCCACCCCGGCCGCGCCCGGACCGCATCCCCGGCTGTTCGCCGCGCGTTTCGCCGGCAGCGAGACCACCGCGGAACGCACCTTCGTCTTCGACACCCCCGACCTGGTCTCGGGGCTCGCGAAGGCCGGGTACCGCACGGTGTGCATCGGCGGCGTGGGCTTCTTCAACCAGCGGGGGCCGCTCGGCTCGGTGCTGCCCGGAATGTTCCAGGAGGCGCACTGGGAGCCGGAGTTCGGCGTCGCCTCACCCAACTCGTTCGAGGCGCAGGTGACCCGAGCCGAGCAGGTGGTCGCCGGGCTGCCGCCCGAGCAACGGCTCTTCCTGTTCGTCAACGTCTCCGCACTGCACCAGCCGAACTGGTTCCACAAGCCCGGGGCGACCCGTGACGCCGGCGACAGCCGTGCGACGCACGCCGCGGCCCTGGAATACGTCGACGCGCACATCGGCCGGCTCCTCGCCGCCGTGAGCAGTCGCCGCCGCGCCTTCGCCATCGTCTGCTCCGACCACGGCACGGCGTACGGCGACGACGGCTACACCGGTCACCGGCTCGGCCACGAGTCCGTCTGGACCGTCCCGTACGCCCATTTCTTCCTGGAACCGGGGACCGCACGATGACCACGACGCACACCGTCCGCCCGTACCGGAGCTATGTGTACGCCTATCCGCACAAGACGGCCTACCGCCCGCTCGCCGAACACCCCGGCGGACGGCCGGTGCTCAGCGAGCTGTGGGCGGGGGAACGCAAGGACGCGCTCTCCCTCTATCTGCACGTCCCCTTCTGCGAGGTCCGCTGCGGCTTCTGCAACCTCTTCACCCGGATCGGCGCGCCCGACGAGCTGGCCTCGCGGTATCTGGACGCGCTGGACCGGCAGGCGAGCGCCGTGCGGGACGCGCTGGGCGACGAGGAGCCGGTCCGGTTCGCCGCGGCGGCGTTCGGCGGCGGCACGCCCACCTTCCTGGAGGCGGCCGAGCTGGAGCGCCTGTGCGACATCGCGGAGAAGCGCATGGGCGCCGACCTGCGGTCCGTGCCGCTGTCCGTGGAGACGTCCCCGTCGACCGCGACCGCCGACCGGCTGGCCGTGCTCGCCGAGCGGGGCACGACCAGGATCAGCATCGGTGTGCAGAGCTTCGTGGAGGCCGAGGCCAGGGCCGCGGTGCGACCGCAGCGCCCCGCCGATGTCGAGCGGGCCCTCGGCCTGATCCGGGACACCTCCATACCCGTCCTCAACATCGACCTGATCTACGGCATCGACGGCCAGACCGAGCGGACCTGGCGCACCTCCCTGGACGCGGCGCTGCGCTGGCGGCCCGAGGAGCTGTATCTGTACCCGCTCTACGTCCGCCCGCTGACCGCGCTGGGCCGGCTCTCCGCCGGTGCGGCCGACGCGGCCTGGGACGGGCAGCGCCTGCGCCTGTACCGGGCCGGCCGCGACCACCTCCTCGCCCGGGGCTACGAGCAGGTGTCGATGCGGATGTTCCGGCGCGCCGACGTCCCGCGCACGGACGGGCCCGACGACTACGCCTGCCAGACGGACGGCATGATCGGCCTGGGCTGCGGCGCCCGCTCGTACACCTCGCGGCTCCACTACTCCTTCGACTACGCGGTGCGGATGGGCGAGGTGCGCGGCATCATCGACGCCTACACCGCCACCGACGACTTCTCCCGCGCCGAGGTGGGGCGGTACACCGACGGGGACGAGGCGCGCCGCCGCCATCTCCTCCAGTCGGTCCTGCAGGCCGAGGGCATGCCCCTGTCCGGCTACCGCGAGCGGTTCGGCACCTCCCCGTACGAGGACTTCGCCGCGGAGCTGGCCCGGTTCGAGGCCCTGGGCTGGCTCGATCCGGCGGCGCCGGCGGAGGGGCTGCTGCGTCTGTCCTCCGAGGGGCTCGCGTACTCCGACGCGCTGGGGCCCGAACTCTTCTCCCCCGCCGTGCGGGCCGCGATGGCCGCGTACGAGCTGAAGTGAGTCACCCGTGGACCTGACGATTCTCTACCGGGGCCCGCTCGCCTCGTGCGACTACGACTGCCCGTACTGCCCGTTCGCCAAGCGGCGCGACAGCCGGGAGCAACTGCGGGCCGACCGGGCGGCGCTGGAGCGGTTCACGGCGTGGGTGGCGGCGCAGAGCGGTGACCGGATCTCGGTGCTGTTCACGCCGTGGGGCGAGGGCCTGGTGCGCTCCTGGTACCGCCGGGCGATCGTCGAGCTGGCCGGGCTGCCGCACGTGCGCCGGGTCGCGATCCAGACGAACCTGAGTGGGCGGACGCGGTGGCTGGCCGAAGCTCCGGCGGCGGCCCGCGAGCGGATCGCGCTGTGGTGCACGTACCACCCGGGGCAGACGCCGTACGAGCGCTTCCTCGCCCGGTGCGAGGAGCTGACGGCCCTCGGAGTGCGCCACAGCGTCGGGGTCGTGGGTCTGGACGCCCATCTCGGTGAGGCGCGGCGGCTGCGGGCGGCCCTCGCGGACGAGGTCTACCTGTGGGTCAACGCCGCCGAGGGGCACACCTACACGGACGAGGAGGCGGACCGGTGGACCGCGATCGACCCGCTGTTCCCGTACAGCCGCCATCCGCACCGCTCGGCCGGGCTGCCCTGCCGGACCGGTGAGTCGGTGATCTCGGTGGACGGGGACGGGACGGTGCGCCGCTGCCACTTCGTCCGGGCCGAGCTGGGCAATCTGTACGACGGCAGCTACCGCCGGGCGCTGGGGCCGCGGGCCTGTCCGCTCGCCGTCTGCGACTGCCACATCGGCTATGTGCACCTGGAGACACTGCCGCTGTACGACGTCTTCGCGGGCGGGGTGCTGGAGCGCATACCGGCCGCGCTGCCGCTGTCCCCGGCCGCCGCGACGGGACGGGCCACCGGACAGCCCTTGGGCGGCTGAGGACAGCGGACGGGTACGTCAGAGCGGCAGCAGGTCCGGCCGCTTGGGCTCGACGTGGTCCCCGGAGGACTCGCCGCGCAGCCGTCGACCGATCCACGGGACCAGGTATTCGCGCGCCCAGTGGATGTCGTCGCGCCGGACTTCGAGCGTGCCGCGCGGGGGCTGCGGCGGCCACTCCTGGTCCGGGTCGGCGGGCACGTCGAAGCCGAGGACCTGGGCGGCGCGCAGCGCGACCCGGGTGTGCCCCTCGGGCGAAAGATGCAGCCGGTCGCCGTCCCAGGCGCGCCGGTCCTGCACCGAGCGCAGCGACCACAGGTCGAGCACCGGGCAGTCGTAGCGGTCGGCGATGGCCCGCACATGGGCGGTGTAGGTGGCGATCTTGCCACGCAGATGGCGCAGCACGGGCACGCCTCGGGTGTCGAAGCCGGTGGTGACCATGACGGTGCCGACCGAGCCGGTCAGGTCGGCGACCGCTCGCTCGAAGCGTTCGGCCACGTCGTCGGGGTCGGTGCCCGGCCGGATGATGTCGTTGCCGCCGGCGCAGAAGCTCACCAGATCGGGGGCGAGTTCCTTGGCGCGCGGTACCTGCTCCTCGACTATCTGGTCGAGGAGCCGTCCTCGTACGGCGAGATTGGCGTACCGGAAGTTCCCGTGCGCGGGAACGGGTGAGTCCTCGGCGTCCGTCGCCGCGCCGAGGTCCGGGAGCCGGTCCGCGAGGAGGACCGCGAGCCGGTCGGCCCAGCCGACGAACGTTCCGTCCGGGCCGGGGTCGCCGACTCCCTCGGTGAAACTGTCGCCAATCGCCGCGTACGACCCGATGGCGCCCTGTCGGTTGATGACGCCCTGTTGGATGTTTCTCGAATCGTCTGCCACAAGGGCATATCCTGCACCCCCGAATGTGACCTACGCGACCGTAATAAGGGGTTGACGGGTGGTGAGATAAACCACCCGGTCAGGTTTCGGTAAAGGGGGAATAAGTAGAGGGGCGGTGCGTCGACGCGCACCGCCCCTCTCTGTTCTGCCGCGGCCCGGTTCACCGGGCCGGTACTGCCTGGATCAGACGTAGATCCCGTGCGACGCCAGGTAGGCGATCGGGTCGATGTCCGAGCCGTACGCCGGGCCGGTGCGGACCTCGAAGTGGAGGTGCGGGCCGGTGGCGTTGCCGGTGGCGCCGGAGAGGCCGACCTGCTGGCCCGCGGTCACGGTCTGGCCCGCCGAGACGGAGAGCGAGGACATGTGGCCGTACTGCGAGTAGTGGCCGTCGGCGTGCTTGATGACGACCTCGTTGCCGTACGCGCCGCCCCAGCCGGCGGTGACGACGGTGCCGGAGGTGATGGCCTTCACGCTGGTGCCGCTGGCGACGGGGAAGTCGATGCCGGTGTGGCTGCCGCTGGACCAGCTGGCGCCGGAGGCGCGGTAGGCGGTGGTGTGGTTGCCCGGGACCGGGTGGACGTAACCGGAGGCGTTGTCCTGGGTGGCCGGGGCCTGGGTCTCCTGGGACGCGGAGGCGCCGGAGGAGGACGAGTCGGAGGTCGTGGCGGCCTCCGTCCCGGACTTGGTCTCGGTCTTCGTCTCGACCTTCGCCTCCGTCCTGGCCGGCGCCTTCGACGGGGTGGTGGAGGCGGTCGTGGCCGACTTGGCGCCGAGCGTCAGCTTCATGCCCGGGAAGATCAGGCTCGGGTTGTCGCCGACGACCGCGCGGTTGTCCTGGTACAGCTTGTGCCAGCCGCCCTTGAGCTTGTGCTCGGCCGCGATCTTCGACAGGTAGTCACCGGAGACCACGGAGTAGGTGGTGGTGCCGGTGCTCTTCACGGACTTGGCCGGGGTGGTGTGCGCGGCGGCCGACTTCGAGGTGGCCGGGGCGGTCTGCTCCGCGGCGTGGGCACCGGTGGCGCCGAGCAGCGGAAGCGCGATGACGGCTCCGCCGGCGCTCGCGGCGACGACGCCACGGGCGATGGTGCTGGACTTGGGACGGCGGTGCTTACCCGAAATGGGCATGAAGGGTTTCCTCTCCGGCGCCTGCGAGGTGAGCTGTCGGGTTCGGGCTGGAGATGCCCGGCCGCGCATGGCGCGACTTCACCCCTAGCCGGCCGGTTCTCCCGGTCGGCGGCTTACCTGGTTCCCCCGCTCCTGCCACACGGTGAGTGGATGCGAATTCCGGACGGCGGCAGGATTGGGCGTTCCATCCGGATTGACATGGAACGTAAGCGAGCCGGGACGGCGGAAACAAGCCACGGGTTCCGCACCGGATTCGGCACCGGAAATTCGGCGCGGAATTCCGGTCACACTCCGTGGATTACGGATCTTGGCTTTCCGCGCGGCGTACGGAATACCCCACCGCGGCGCCACCACACACCGTCACGGATATGATCCCGCTCACGAGCGGGTGATCATCTCCCTTGCAACCGGGGCATGTTCGGCGAAACATCCCATTACGGACATGCCATGGCCATCATCCGCGCCGCAACCGCAGCACCCGCGCGTCCAGGTCGCCGCTCAGCCCGGTGCGCAGCCCGTGGTGCAGCAGCACCGAACCGTGGTGCACGGCCCCCGTGTCCAGGCAGGTGTACGTCGCCTCCGCATCGAGACCGCGCAACCGCAGGGCCGGCGTCTCCTCCCCGTACCGCTGGGCGTGGAGCCACATCAGTACGACGGTGTCCGCGCCCCGCACGTACTGCACGGCGCTGAACCCGTCTCCCGGCGCTCGCAGCCGGTACAGCTCCCCCAGCTGCACGACCGGGCGGATCTCCTTGTACAGCTCCACCCACCCGCGCGCCTCGTCCAGCTCTGCGCCGCTCCACTCGGTGAGGTCCCCGCCGACCCCCAGCACCCCGGCCATGGCGCTCACGAACCGGAAGCGCAGCGAGGAGGAGCGGCCGTTCAGCTGGAGGTTCGGGCTGTCGGTGACCCACGCCGCCATCACCCGGGCCGGGTGGATCTGCCCGAAGCCCTCCTGGATGGCGAGGCGGTCCAGCGGATCGGTGTTGTCCGACGTCCAGACCTGGTCCGTACGGGAGAGGATGCCCAGGTCGATCCGCCCGCCGCCGCCCGAGCAGGACTCGAAGGCGACACCCGGGTGGGCGGCGCGCAGCCGGTCGATCAGGGCGTAGAGGGCGTCCACGTGCTCGGTCCAGAGCCGCTGCGGGTAGTCCGCGCCCAGCCAGCCCGCGTCCGAGAAGCAGCGGTTGAAGTCCCACTTCACATAGTCGACCGGGGTGCCGGACAGCAGCGCGTCCAGCCGCTCCCACAGATACGCCCGCACATCGGGGCGGGCCAGGTTGAGGACCAGCTGATTGCGGAACTCAGTCCTCTCCCGCCCGGGGAAGTGCTGGACCCAGTCGGGGTGCGCGCGGTAGAGGTCACTGTCGGGATTGACCATCTCGGGCTCGACCCAGATCCCGAACCGCATGCCGAGCCCGTGCACATGCTCGGCGAGCGGGCCGAGCCCGTTCGGGAAGCGCTCCGGGTTCGGCGTCCAGTCGCCGAGCCCGGCCCGGTCGCTCACCCGCTGCCCGAACCAGGCGTCGTCCACGACGAACAGCTCGACGCCCATCACCGCGGCGCGTTCGGCCAGCGCCCGCTGCTGCTCCTCCGCGATGTCGAAACGGGTGGCCTCCCAGGAGTTGTAGAGCACCGGGCGCGGCTTTGACGCGTCGGGGATCACATGGGCGAGCTGCCAGGCGTGCCAGGCGCGGCTGGCCCCGCCGAAGCCCGCCGCGCTCCACAACCCGGCGAAGACGGGGCTGGTGTACGACTCCCCCGGCGCGAGCCGCAGCAGCCCGGACTCGTCGTAGCCGGCGCCGCCGGTGATCTGCACGAGCCCGTCGGGCAGCCGCTGTACGGCGATGCGCCAGGACCCGGACCAGCCGAGCGCGCAGCCGTAGACCTCGCCCTCCTCCTCGGTCGCCGCGCCGTCCGCGTCAAGGGCGAGCCAGGGCAGCCCCTGGTGTGGCCGCGCCGGCTGGACAGGAGGTGTTCGCCGTACGCCAGCTCGGTGCGCTCCAGCTGGGTTTCCGCCGCCCAGCGGCCGTGCAGCCGGCTGAGCCGCCAGCGGTCGCGGGCCGGCGGGGACCAGGCCGCCGCGTCGGCGCGGAGCAGCTCCAGCGGCGGGCCGTCCGGCCCGGTGTGGGTGAGTGTCGTCCAGCGCTCGATGACGTCGGAGTCGTCGCGCATCCGGTAGTGCAGGGTGACCGCGAGGTGGTGCACCGGGTCGTGGAAGGAGATCCGCAGCTCGTCGCCGTCCACGGTGTCGCCCGTGAAGGCCCACGCGGTCCCGCGCACCTCGTCGGTGCGTACCGACAGGGCGGGGCGGACGAACCGGGGGCCGCCCTCCACCGGGTACTCCTCGCGGCCGTCCAGCGGGGATTCGAAGCCCCGGCCGGGCGGTGCGGGGGCGGCGGCCAGGGCTTCGGCGGCGGCCAGGGAGATCCGCGGGCCCCAGTGCAGGTGCAGCAGCTCGTGCCGGTCGGTGAGGTGGAGGGCGTAGCCGCCGCTCGCCCCGGTCAGCAGCCAGGTCCGGCCCCGGTCGCTCGTCTCGATCATCGCGCCCCCGTCCACGTGCCCACAGATTCGCACAGTTCCGCACATCATCGACCGCACGGGGAGGGAGGGCAACGCCCCGCACACGGAAATCGAGCCCGGTCCGGCACCTCCGAAGGGCGCTGACCGAGATGGTTGTCCTAGGAATCGATGTCGTATCGTCACGGGCGTGGGCCCGTCGGCGACAGGCGCCGGGGCAGAGCCTTCAGGAGTGACCGTGACGCAGCAGCTGCCGCAGACCCCGCCGGCGGAGCCCGTACTGGCCGGCATCCGCAACTTCCGGGACGTGGGCGGACTGCCCACGTCCGACGGCCGCCGGGTGCGGTACGGAAAGCTCTACCGCAGTGGCCACCTGGCGCACGCGACGGTCGAGGACACGGCGTTCCTCAGCGGGCTCGGCCTGCACACCGTCTTCGACTTCCGCAACGCGGCGGACCACAAGCTGGACGGCCTCGACGTGGAGCTGCCGGGCGTACGCAATGTGAGCATCCCGCTCAGCGACCCGGCGGACGGGGCCGAGTTCTGGCGGATGGTGCGCGACGGCGGCATGGACGAGCTGCGCTCGATCCTGGCCGACGGGAAGGGGACCCGCCGCATGGTCGCCTCCTACCGCGCGATCATCCTGGACCGCACGGCCGAGCACAGCCGGGTCCTGCACGCGCTGGCCGAGGACAGCGTGCCCGCGCTGATGCACTGCGCGGCCGGCAAGGACCGGGCCGGGCTCACCATCGCGGTGACGCTGCTGGCGGTCGGTGTCGGGCGCGAGACCATCGAGGCCGACTACCTCAAGTCCAACGACGCGCACCGCCGCTACCGGGTCCACCGCAGCGACACCTCGCCGGCCGGGATGTCGCCGGAGGTGATGGAACTGCTGAACCCGCTCTTCGGCGCCCACCCCGACTACCTCGCCGCGGCCTTCGCGGCCATCGACGAGACCTGGGGCGGCACCGACGTCTACCTCGCCGACGGCCTGGGGCTCACGCCCGCCATCCGGGAGCGGCTGCGCGAACGGCTCCTCGACGAGGGCTGATCGAGCCGAGGGGGCCTACTGGTTGTGCATCCCCACCGCGAACAGCAGGTACAGGAACCCGGCGATGACGTGCCCGGCCACCAGGTAGGCGAACAGCCGGATGACGAGCCCGCGGGGCATCTTCTTCTCCTGCGTGTCGGCGTTCGCACGCTTGGCGGGGGTGAGCGGGTCGTAGTTCTCGGAGTCGGACATGACAGGCCTCTCTGGCGACCGGGGGCCCGGCCGCGGGTACGTCCAGGGCGTGTTGTGAAAGTAACGCCGTCCGCCCGACCGGCAGGCGGCACTCTCAGAACACGCCCTAGCGACGATGGATTCCGCTGCCGAGGCACAGCTCGGCGGCGGGGCTCTGCAGCAGGGTGTGGACGAAGAGCAGCTCGGAGCCGTCCGGTTCCGGGGCCGCGATCCGGTGCGGGGTGAGCGAGTCGAAGTGCGCGCTGTCCCCGGGGGCGAGGTCGTGCACCGTCTCGCCGAGCGTCACCCGCAGGCGGCCCGCCAGGACGTACAGCCACTCCTCGCCGGGGTGGACGCGGACCAGGTCGCCCTGGGCGCCGTACGGGACGCGGACGCGCAGCGCCTGCATGGCCCGGCCGGAGCCGCCGGCCTGCTGGTACAACCAGCCGTCGGCCTCCGCGCCCTCGAACGGGCGGCCTCGGACGATCGCGTCACGTTCCGGGGGGATCTCGCCGAGCAGCTCGGAAACCGTCGTACCGTAGATCCTGGCCAGCTGGAGCAGCATCGGCAGCGAGGGCTGGCGCCGGCCCGTTTCGAGCCGGGACAGATGGGCGGGCGAGAGCCCGGCGCGCTGCGCCGCGGTCTCCAGGGTGAGACCACGGCCGCGGCGCAGGTCGCGCAGACGTGGCGCGACGCCGGGAAGCTCGTCGGCCACCTGACCGTCCGGAGGATTCATGCCTCCATTGGGCCAAAGACTTTCCTCGGAGGCAAATTTCTTGCCTCCGAGGCAAAAGCCTCAGCGGTTGGCGACCGCCTGCTTCACCAGGGTCCGGCCGAAGTCCCACATCAGCCCGCCGCCGCTGTGCGCGTCGTCCATGACGGCCGTGAACGCACTCACGAACCGGTCCACGTCCGCGTCGTCGATCACCAGCGGCGGAATCAGCTTGATCACTTCGAGGTGGTCGCCGGAGACCTGGGTGAGGATGCGGTGCTTCTGCAACAGGGGCACGACCACCATCTGCGCGAAGAGCCCCTTGCGGGCCGCCTGGAGCATGGTCCAGCGACTGCGCAGCTTCAGCGAGGACGGGCGGCCGAACTCGATGCCGATCATCAGCCCGCGCCCCCGCACCTCGTGCAGCAGCTCGTAGCGGCCGACGAGCGCGGACAGCCGCTCGCGCAGCAGGTCGCCGGTGCGGCGCGCGTGCGCCACGGTCTCCTCGTCCTCCATCACCGAGAGCACCGCGAGTCCTGCCGCCATGGCCTGCGCGTTGGAGCCGAAACTCGCGGAGTGGACGAGGACCCGGTCCATCGAGGAGTAGACCCGCTTGAAGATCCAGTCCTTGCCGAGCGTCGCCCCGACCGGGACGTACCCGCCGGAGAGCGCCTTGGCGACGCAGACCAGGTCGGGTTCGACGCCCTCCTCGTGCTGGTACGCGTAGAAGTCGCCGGTCCTGCCCAGACCCGTCTGCACCTCGTCGGCGATGAGGAGGGCCTTGTGCTTGTGCAGCAGCTCCTGGGCCTCGCGCAGGAACCCGGGCGGCGCGGCGTGCACGCCCTTGCCCTGGATCGGCTCCACCACGAGCGCGGCCACGTCGCCGCGCTTGAGCTCCCGCCGCAGGGCGTCGAGGTCACCGAGCGCGATGGCGGTGTCGGGCAGCAGCGGGGCGAAGCCGTCGCGGAAGCCGCCCTCGCCGTTGACCGAGAGGGAGCCGGTGGTCAGCCCGTGGAAGGCGTGGTCGCAGTACAGGATGCGCGGCCTGCCGGTGGCGTACCGGGCGAACTTGAGCGCCGTCTCGACGGCCTCCGTGCCGCTGTTGCCGAAGAACACCCGGTCCAGGTGCGGACTGTGGCTCAGCAGCTTCTCCGCCAGCAGACCCGGCAGCGGCTGGCAGTCGAAGCGGGTCAGGTCGGCGAGCGAGGCGTCCAGGACGTCGTGCAGCGCCTTGCGTACGACGGGGTGGTGCCGGCCGAGCCCCATCACGCCGAAACCGGCGAGCATGTCCAGGTAGTCGTTGCCCTCCGCGTCCCAGAAGTGCGCACCCTCGGCCCGTTCGTAGACCTTGTCGAAGCCGATGGTGTGCAGCATGCGCGGGAGCTGGTGGTTGAGGTGCTTGGTGTGCAGTTCGTAGCGTTCGGCGCCGCGCTCGGCGAGTAGCCGCGCCAGATCGAAGCCCTTGGGCTCGTCGTCCTTCATGCCCCGCTCTCCTTGTGCCCGTTGGCCGGGGCGCCGTGCCCCGGGCCGCCGCCCGCTGTCCGGGCGGCCGTCGCGGCGCTGATCCGGCCCGCGATCTCGACCGGTGTGAGTCCGATGTCGGCCAGCACCTCGGCCCTCTTGCCGTGTGCGAGGAACTGCTCGGGAATGCCGAAGGTCCGCAGCGGTACATCGACGCCGGCGTCCCGCAGCGCCTGGCCGACCGCCGAACCGACGCCCCCCGCACGGCTGTTGTCCTCGACGACGGCGACGAGCCGGTGCTCCGCCGCGAGCGGTGCCAGCCGCGCGTCGACCGGTTTGACCCAGCGCGGGTCCACCACGGTGCAGCGGATGCCCGCTCCGGCGAGCAGTTCGGCGGTACGCAGGCAGACGGGCGCCATCACGCCGACGGCGACGAGCAGCACATCGGCGTCCTCGGCGCGCCGCAGCACGTCCATGCCGCCGATCCGCCCGATCGCGGGGACCGGCTCGCCCACCGACTCCTTCGGGAACCGGACCAGTGTCGGCGCGTCGTCCACCGCGACGGCCTCGCGCAGTTCCTCCCGCAGCCGCTCCGCGTCGCGCGGGGCCGCGATGCGCAGCCCGGGCACGACCTGGAGCACGGACATGTCCCACATGCCGTTGTGCGAGGCGCCGTCGGGCCCGGTGACCCCGGCCCGGTCCAGGACGAACGTCACGCCGCACCTGTGCAGGGCGACGTCCATCAGCAGCTGGTCGAACGCCCGGTTCAGGAAGGTGGCGTAGACGGCGACGACCGGGTGCAGCCCGCCCGTGGCGAGCCCGGCGGCGCTGACCGCGGCGTGCTGTTCGGCGATGCCCACGTCCCAGACGCGGTCGGGGAACGCCTCGGCGAACTTCGTCAGCCCAACGGGGTCCAGCATCGCGGCGGTGAGCGCGACGACGTCCGGCCGCTCGGCCCCGATCGCCGCGATCTCGTCCCCGAACACGGAGGTCCAGGACGGGCCGGCCGAGGGGGCGAGCGGGACGCAGGTCAGCGGGTCCATGGCGCCGACGGTGTGGAAGCGGTCCGCCTCGTCCCTCAGGGCGGGGGCGTAGCCGCGCCCCTTCTCGGTGATGCAGTGCACGAGCACCGGGCCCTGGAAGCGCTTGGCGCGCTGCAGCGCCGCCTCGACGGCGGCGGTGTCGTGCCCGTCGACCGGGCCGATGTACTTCAGCCCCAGGTCCTCGAACATGCCCTGCGGGGCGATGAAGTCCTTGAACCCCTTCTTCGCCCCGTGCAGCGACCCGTACAGCGGCTGACCGATGACGGGGGTGCGTTCCAGGAGGTCCTTGCCCCAGGCGAGGAAGCGCTCGTAGCCGTCGGTGGTGCGCAGGGTCGCCAGGTGGCGGGCGAGGCCGCCGATGGTGGGGGCGTAGGAGCGTTCGTTGTCGTTGACGACGATGATCAGCGGGCGGTCCTTGGCGGCGGCGATGTTGTTCAGCGCCTCCCAAGCCATGCCGCCGGTGAGGGCTCCGTCACCGATGACCGCGACGACGTGGTCGTCCTTGCCGCGCACCTCGTTGGCCTTGGCGAGGCCGTCGGCCCAGCCCAGGACGGTGGAGGCGTGCGAGTTCTCGATGACGTCGTGCTCCGACTCCTCGCGGGACGGGTAGCCGGACAGGCCGCCCTTGCTGCGCAGCTTGGAGAAGTCCTGGCGCCCGGTGAGGAGTTTGTGCACGTAGCTCTGGTGGCCGGTGTCCCACAGGACGCGGTCCACGGGTGAGTCGAAGACCCGGTGCAGGGCGATGGTCAGCTCCACCACCCCGAGGTTGGGGCCCAGATGGCCCCCGGTCCTGGCCACGGCCTGCACCAGGAACGTACGGATGTCGTCGGCGAGTTCGCCGAGTTGTGACGCGTTCAGTGCCTTGAGATCGTGCGGCCCCCGGATGCTCTGCAGCAGCGTCATGCCCGGGCCCCCTCTCTGCTCCTGTTCCAGCTCAGGTGACGGCCGGGACTCCCCGGAGGGAGCCCCGGCGCCGTCCATGCCGGCGGGCGCGGCACCGGCCGCGCCCGCCGGCTCGGCGACCGGATCTCAGGTCACCGGTTCCCGCCGACGGTCTCGCGCGCGGCGCGCAGGGACTCCTTCAGCGACCCCATGGTGGCGAGCACGGCGGTGGGCTCGTAGCCGCAGTGCGCCATGCAGTTGGCGCAGCGCGGGTCCTTGCCCCGGCCGTACTTGTCCCAGTCGGTCTCCTCGATGAGCTGGCGGTACGTCGGCACGTACCCGTCGCTCATCAGGTAGCAGGGCCGCTGCCAGCCGAACAGCGAGTAGTTCGGAATGGCCCAGGCCGTGCACGGGAAGTCCGCCTTGCCCTCCAGGAAGTCCAGGAAGAGCGGCGAGTGGTTCAGGCGCCACCGGCCGCGGTTACCGCCGGCGAAGGACTTCTTGAACAGCTCCCGGGTCTGCTCGACCCCCAGGAAGTGCTCCTGGTCGGGCGCCTTCTCGTACGCGTAGGCGGGCGAGATCATCATCTCGTCGACCTTGAGGTCGTCGTTGAGGTAGTTCAGGACCTCGATGATGGTCTGCGGGGTGTCGGTGTTGAAGAACGTGGAGTTGGTGGTGACCCGGAAGCCGCGCCGCTTGGCCTCCTTGATCGCCGCCACGGCCTCGTCGAACACCCCTTCCTTGGCGACCGATTCGTCGTGCCGCTCGCGCAGCCCGTCGATGTGCACGGCGAACGCGAAGTACGGCGACGGCGTGAACTTCTCGATCTTCTTGCGCAGCAGCATCGCGTTGGTGCAGAGGAAGACGTACTTCCTCTTCGCCACGAGCTGGCGCACGATCTCGTCGATCTGCGGGTGCATCAGCGGCTCGCCGCCCGCGATGGAAACCATCGGGGCGCCGGATTCGAGCACCGCGCCGACGGCCTGGGCCACCGGCATGCGCTGCTTGAGGACTCCGGCCGGATGCTGAATCTTCCCGCAGCCCTCGCAGGCGAGATTGCAGGCGAACAGCGGCTCCAGCTCGACGATCAACGGGAACTTCTCCCGCCTGCGGAGCTTCTGTTCGGCAAGGTACGTCGCAACCTTGATGGTCTGACGAAGCGGCATGGCCATCTAGCTCACCTCCTGGGGAGCAGCAAAGATCGGTGCCATTCATAAAAAGCCGGTAGTACGGCACGGAGGACGCGGAAAGCCGATATTCCACCGCGGACCGTGCCGATGCGGACGAGCTCATGCTCCGGAGCGTCCACGACCACCCGTACGGCCGCAACCGGGCATGGCCCGGACCGCAGGGCGGTGCGCAGGGTCGCGGCGGACTCCATGTCCACCGCGATCGCCCCGGTGGCCCGCAGCTCGGCCCGCTCATGTCCCCGGACGACATGATCGGAGCCGGTCAGCGGACCGGTGTGGACGGTGCGACCCGGTACGGCCCTGGCCAGCGCGTCGGCCAGCAGGTCCGTGCCCGTACAGCGGACGGGGTCGCCCACCGCCCGGGTCTCCTCGGCCACCACCAGGTCGCCCGGGTGCATCCCGGGCGCGAGGCCGGCGCAGAACCCCGCGGCGATGACCGCGGTGCCCGGCGCCCCGGCCCCGCCCGGACCGAGCGCACGCCCCACGGCGGCCTCGGCCGCCCTGGGGCCCATGCCGGTACGGAGCACGGTGACCCGTTCCGGGGCGCCCACCGTCCTCCCCCTGCCGGTGCGCAGGGCGAGCTGTTCGATGCCGAGCGCGCAGGCGATCAGCAGCGGGGCGGCGGGGCCGGCCGGCCCTTGGGCATCGCCCATCAGGCCTCCTCGCGCGTCGCCGTGCGGCCCGCGAACGGGTCGCCGTGCACGTACCGCCCGAGTGCGGTGAGCGGGAAGACCTGCCGGTAGAGGTGGTAGTTGATGGAGAAGTCCCAGGGGAAACCGGTACCGGTGAAGTACGGCTCGTCCCAGGAGCCGTCGGCCTGCTGGGTCTCGGTCAGCCAGGCGATGCCGCGCGTCACGGCGACGGTGTCCCGCCGGCCCGCGGCGAGCAGTGCCAGCAGCGCCCAGGCGGTCTGGGACGCGGTGGACGCCCCCTGACCGATCCACTTCTCTTCGACGTAGGAGCGAAGGTCCTCGCCCCAGCCGCCGTCGTCGTTCTGGATGGATTCCAGCCAGTCGACCGCGCGCCGGATCGCGGGGTGCGCGGCGGGCAGTCCGGCGGCGATCAGCGCGGGGACCACCGACCCCGTGCCGTATACGTAGTTGACGCCCCAGCGCCCGAACCAGCCGCCGCTCACGTCCTGTTCGGCGAGCAGCCACTCGATGCCGCGCCGGGTGACGGGGTGGCCGGCGTGGCCCTCGACGGCGAGCATCTCGACCACATGGCCGGTGACGTCGGCGGACGGCGGGTCGATGACCTCGCCGAAGTCGCAGAAGGGCAACCGGTTGGGGAACGCGCTGGTGTTGTCCGCGTCGAACGCCCCCCAGGCCCCGTTGCGGGACTGCATGCCGACGTTCCAGCGCACGCCGCGCGCGATGGCGGCGTCCACCCGGGCCGGTTCGGGGTGGCGGACCCGGCGCAGTGCGAGGACCACCTCCGCGGTGTCGTCGATATCGGGATAGTTGTCATTGTGGAATTCGAAGGCCCAGCCGCCCGGCTCCAGCCGGGGCCTGCGCACCGCCCAGTCGCCCGGCCGGTCGATCTCCTCGCCGAGCATCCAGTCCGCCGCCTTCACGAGCGCCGGGTGGTCGGGGGCGACCCCGGCGTCGGCGAGCGCGATGGTGGCCAGGCAGGTGTCCCAGACCGGTGACTGGCAGGCCTCGATCATGCGGGCACCGTCCTCGCGCCACACGGCGAAGCGGTCGAGCGATTCGAGGCCGGCCCGCATCACCGGGTGTTCGAGGTCGTAGCCGAGGAGGTGCAGAGCGATGACCGAGTAAACGGCGGGCGGCTGGATGCCGCCCCAGCAGCCGTCGTTCTCCTGGCGTTCGATGATCCAGCGGGCGGCGGCGTTCATGGCGCTGCGGCGCAGCCGTCGCGGCGCGAAACGGTGGTAGACATGCAGCGCCTTGTCGAGGCGCTGGAAAAGGCCGTCCCAACTCGCCGCCGGGGCGGGGCGTTTGGGCGGGTTCGGGTGGTCGGGGTCGGTGTGCAGCTCGTCCAGGGCGAACGGGGCCGGGCGTACCGGCCGCTTCGCCGAGACGACGGTGAGCGGCACGATGGTCTGGCGGGCCCAGCAGCCGAAGTCGTAGATATTGAGCGGGGCCCACTTGGGAAAGAACATCAACTCGGGCGGCAACTCCGGCAGGTCGTCCCACTTCCACCAGCCGAAGAGGGCCAGCCAGATGCGGGTGAAGACCCGGCTCGCCGCGATCCCGCCCTGTTCCCTGACCCAGCCGGCGGCCCGGGCCATATGGGGGTCTTCCGGCCGGTCACCGGCCAGCCGCAGCGCGACGTAGGCCTCGATGGTGGCGGAAAGGTCCCCCGGGCCGCCGTGGAAGGTGGCCCAGGTTCCGTCGCCGAGCTGCTCGCCGCGGATGTAGCGGCCGGCCGCCCGGACCGTGGCAGGGTCCTGGATGCCGAGGAACTGGCGGAGCAGAAGGTCCTCGGCGTCCATGGTGACGTTGGTGGCGAGGTCGCCCTTCCACCAGCCCTGCTCGTCCTGCCTGCCGAGGAGGTGCTCCACCGAGCGCTCCGCGGCCCGCCGCGCGGCGGTCAGTACACCGTCCGCGGCGATGGTTGGTTCGGTTGTCTGTCTACTGGCCGAGGCTGCTCGGGGATCAACGGCCCCGGTGCTTCCGTCGGTCGTCGCTGTCATGGCTTCCCCTTCGTGCAGTCGGTCCTCTGCTGTGCTGGGGTCTCCGTCGGCCGGCACCCGTTCGGGCACCGGCCGGCGACTGCGAGTCATATGGACCAGATGGTGATCATCTCTTTCGTACAACAACGAAGTCCGCGAGCGCGGTGAGCTGCGCCCGCACGGTTTCCGGCATGTCGACACCGTGCAGCACCTCGATGGCGACCGCATGCTGACGACGTGCCTCCTGGGCGGTCCACTCTCGGCCGCCCGCCTCCTCGATGAGCGCCGCACGTGCGGCGAACTCCTCTTCGGAGAAGCTGTCGAAGTCACTGCTCTTGGCGTCCGCGGCGAGCAGTTCGCCCAGACGCTCGGAGGCCGGCCCGCCCGCGGCGAGCGCGGCGACGACCGGCAGGGACTTCTTGCGCTGGCGCAGATCGCTCCAGGTCTGCTTGCCAGTGGACTCGGGATCGCCCCAGATGCCGAGGAGGTCGTCGACCGCCTGGAAGGCGAGCCCGAGGTGGTGTCCGTACGCCTCCAGGACGTCGGCGGTACGGTCGTCGGCGCCGCCGAGCACCGCGCCGATGGAGCAGGCGCAGGCGAGGAGGGCGCCGGTCTTGTTGCCCTCCATCTCCAGGCACTCCTCGACGGTGACGCGCTCGCGGTGCTCGTAGGAGATGTCCTGGGCCTGCCCGTCGATGAGCTTGCGGGTGGCCGAGGTCAGCCGCCGGGCCGCGCGGCCCGCCTCGGCCGTGCCGAGCTCCAGCAGGACCTCGTTGGCCAGGGCGAACAGGGCGTCGCCGACCAGGATCGCCTGGGCGGGGCCGTGCACCTTCCATACGGTGTCGCGGTGGCGCCGCTGCTCGTCGCCGTCCATCAGGTCGTCGTGCAGCAGCGAGAAGTTGTGCACGAGTTCGACGGCCACGGCGCCGGGCACGCCGGCCTCGGCCGGGGCACCGGACGCCTCCGCGGACAGCAGGGCCAGCGCCGGGCGGACGGCCTTGCCGCCGTCGCCGTCGGAGGGCCTGCCCTGGGCATCGATCCAGCCGAAGTGATAGGCGGCCACGGTGTCCATGGGCGGTGCGAGCCGGTCGACGGCGGCCCGGAGCACCGGCGCGGAAAGGGCCCGTCCGCGCTCCAGAAGCGCGGTGACGTCCGTGGTGTCCGCCACGGTGTCGGAAGCCGGATTCGCCGGGGTCACTGACTCTCCTCTTGTTCCGGTGGTACTGCTCATGCCGCCTCCTGCAGCGGATGTCCATGTGCGCGGCCGAGCGCCAGGAGGGCGGCGTCCGCGGCACTCGCGCCGCTGCGCACCGCGCCCTCCATCGTGGCGGGCCAGCCGGTGGCGGTCCAGGCACCTGCCAGGAAGAGGCCGGGCGCACGGGTGCGCGTCCCGGGCCGCAGCCGGCCGACGCCGGGCGCGGGCGCGAACGTCGCGGTGCGCTCGCGGGTGACGAAGAAGTCCCGGATTCCCGCGCCGCGGGCGGCAGGCAGGAGCCGTTCCAGCTCGGGCAGGTAGCGGGCGCGCAGTTCGGCGACGGGCAGGTCGATCTCGTCGCCGGCCGCGGACTGGGAGACCGCGAGGTACTGGCCGGGGCCGGTGAGGCCGGAGGTCTCGGTACGGTCGAAGACCCACTGGACCGGCGAGCCGAGCGCGGCGAAGAACGGCCGCTTCAGCACCTTGCGGTCGTAGACGACGTGCACGTTGAGGATCGGCGAGGTGCCGATGTCCAGGAGCCGGTCCGGTGCGTCGAGCGCGCCCGCGGGCAGCAGGTCGTGGGCCTCGCGCTGCGGCACGGCCAGGACGACGGTCTCCGCCTCGATCCGTTCGGCGCCGGTGTCGACCAGCCAGTGTCCCTCGTCGGTACGGGTCAGGGCGCCCGCCTTGGTGCGCAGTTCGGTGCGGACGCCCGCCGAGTCCAGGGCCTTGCGGCTCATGGTGTCGTGGATGTCGCCGAGCGGTACGGCGGCCCAGCCGATGTCGGCGGCGCCCGGCTCGGAGAGCAGCCCGGTCTTGAAGACCTTCGCGGCCAGCGCGAGCGAGGAGTTGGGCGCGGTGGCGTTGAGGGTGGCGACGCCGACGAGGTCCCAGAGCGCCTCGATGGTGCGGGGCGACTGGCCGTGGCGGGCGAGCCAGCTGCCGAAGTCGTCCTCGTCCAGCGCGGGGTCGTCCGGGTCGAGCCGGCCGAGCGCCAGCGCGGCCCGTGCGACGCCGGCCCGCTCCGCGAGCGACAGGTGCGGATACCCGGCGAGTCCGGCGGCGAGGTGCAGCGGGACCGGGAGCGCGTTGCGGCGCAGCCGTCCCAGCCGGGGCCCCGAGGGCCGGCCGACGTCCAGAACGGGCACGTCCAAACGGTTTTGCAGGGGTGCCAGCCGTGCGCTGTCGACCCGGTCGAGGAACCAGCGGTAGGCGGTGCAGCAGCGCAGGTAGACGTGCTGGCCGTTGTCGACCGTCAGTCCGCCGCGGCGGAAGGAGAAGGCGAGCCCGCCGAGCCGGGGGCGTCCTTCGAGCAGGGTCACGTCAAGCCCGGCGTCGGCCAGACGCAGGGCCGCGGTGACGCCGGCGATCCCCCCGCCGATCACGGCCGCCCGGGACGAGCGCGGCGCGTCGTCACTCATGCGTCCCCCTCTCGCCAGGTCTTTTCCCGTCGGGTCTGTTCAGTCAGGGACGCAGTCGCCGGGCCGGGGGTTGCCCGCCGTCCGAACCGTTCATCCTTGATGCACATGGTGCGCGAGATGTACGTGAGGCGCATTCAGACACGCCCTCGAGCCGTGCGCCGGGAGATGTGGCGGGCGTCGAGACCGGACAGGCCGCGCACCGCCACGTACGCCTTCTCGTGGCCCGGCAGCGAGACCCGGCCGCGCAGCACCGCCTCGGGGTCGCGCTCGATGCGGTCGAGGAGCCTGCGGTAGATGCCGGCCATCGCCGCCACGCAGGCTCCGCTGCGCCGGTCGAGCATCGGCAGCAGCCGGTATCCCTCGGCGAACAGGGCGCGGGCGCGCCGGACCTCGAAGTGGATCAGCCCGGCGAAGTCGGAGCCGGGCGGCGGGGTGGCCCGGTGGAAGCCCGCGGAGCAGCCGAACTTGGCGAGGTCGTCGGCGGGCAGATAGGTGCGGCCGTTGCCCGCGTCCTCGCGGACGTCGCGGAGGATGTTCGTCAGCTGGAGCGCGAGGCCGAGCGTGTCGGCGTACTCCGAGGCGCGCTCGGTGCCGGGGGCGCCGGGTTCCGTACCGAAGACGCCGAGGCTGAGGCGGCCGATGGCGCCCGCGACGCACCGGCAGTAGACCTTGAGGTCGTCCCAGGTCTCGTAGGTCGCGCCGCGCACGTCCATCAGCACGCCGTCGATGAGCTCGTCGAGCCCTTCGAGCGGCAGCGGGAACCTGCGGGAGGCGTCCGCGAGCGCGACGGCCACCGGGTCGGTGTCGTCCTCGTCGACCGCTCCGGTGCGGACGCGGTCCAGGAGTGTGCGGGTGCTCTCCAGGCGGGCGCGCTTGGTCTCCGGCTCCAGCTCGCCGTCACCGATGTCGTCGACACGACGGGAGAAGGCGTACAGGGCCGACATGGCCTGCCGCTTCTCGGCCGGCAGCAGCCTGATGCCGTACGCGAAGTTACGCGCCTGCTGTCCGGTGACCGCCTCGCAGTAACTGTATGCGGCCTGTACCGGTGCCGACATGTACGTCGTCTGTCCCTCCACGGTCCGGCTCACCCCTCTCTACGCGCTCTTCGCAAGACAACTCCCACTTCGCGCAGCAGGCTGGGCTTGGTGGGTCCGGGTGGTCCGGGCAGTACGTCGAAGCCGGCGGCCGCGATCGCGGTGAGGGCGGCGCGTCCTCCTCCCACGAATCCGGCGAGAAGCAGCCTGAGTCTGCCGTGGACGCTACCCACGAGGGGGGTGCCTTCATTCAGCAGATCCCGGGCGCGTTCGGCTTCGTACGCGATCAGCGCGCGCACCGAGGCGTTCGCCGTGGGCGCCGCCAGGTCGGCCTCGCCGACGTGGAACCGGGCCATGTCCTCGGCCGGCAGGTAGATGCGGTCGCGGCCGAGGTCCTCGGCGACGTCCTGGAGGTGCTCGACGATCTGCAGCGCGGTGCACACGGCGTCGGAGCGGCGCAGCCGCTCGGGGCTCGCGGTCCCGGTGAGCTGGAGGACCAGGCGGCCGACGGGGTTGGCGGAGAGCTCGCAGTAGGCGAGCAGTTCCTCGTACGTCCCGTAGCGGCGGACCTTCTGGTCCTGGCGGTTGGCCTCGATGAGGCCGAGGAAGGGCTCGGGGGTGAGCGCGCGGCGCCGGGCGGTGGGGCGCAGCGCCCGCATCAGCGGGTGGTGCGGGGTCTCGCCGGTGGTGGCGAAGACGCGGCGCAGGTCGCTCTCGAGCGCGTCGAGCATCGCGAGCCGGTCGTCGGCCCGGGCGGGGTCGAGGCCGAGGTGCGTCGCGTCGGCGCCGCCGGGAGCGAGGTCGCCGTCGCCGATGTCGTCGACGAGCCGGGCGAAGCCGTAGACGGCCATCAGGTCGTCGCGCCAGGCGCGCGGCAGGAAGAAGGGGGCGACCGGAAAGTTCTCGTCGGCTGCCTTGTCGAGAGTTCCGGATGCGGCGGTATCGAGCCGCGCCTGCCGGGTACGGGTCACTGCGGACCGCCCTGCGCGGGGACGGCGTGAGCACCTCGGAGCTGGAGATCTTCCGTCATAGCCGTCACATCTCCCGTTCTACACTGCTGACCCAAAACATCCCATTCCGGACACGCCGCCCGCCGTCCCGAGTGCGGAGGACGGCTACGGGCCGTCCGCCCAGGCGGTATCGCCCCAGGTGCGGCGAATCAGCACCGGTACAGCTTACGTTGTACAACGCTCATCCAAACGCCGGGGTACGGGCCGCACGGTACGGGACCTGTGGCCTGCGTCAACTTTGCTACCACCGGGAGGCGTTCACGTCATCCGGCGGGAGGAGATCGCGGCGGGCGCCGTACGACGAGGCGTGGATCTTCGGGGCCCGGTCCATGATCCGGACACGGCACGGCCCCCGCCGGAAGGGTCCGGCGGAGGCCGCCCGGTGCGTGACGCGGGGTCGGTGCGTCCTACTTGCCGGTCTCCCGCTCGTAGGCCTTGAGGACCTCTTCGGTCGGGCCGTCCATGAGCAGTTCGCCCTTCTCCAGCCACAGCACCCGGTCGCAGGTGTCCCTGATCGACTTGTTGCTGTGGCTCACCAGGAAGACGGTCCCGGCCTCCTTGCGCAGCTCCCTGATCCGCGCCTCGGAGCGGATCTGGAACTTGCGGTCACCGGTCGCCAGCGCCTCGTCGATCATGAGGACGTCGTGGTTCTTGGCGGCCGCGATGGAGAAGCGGAGGCGGGCGGCCATGCCGGAGGAGTACGTACGCATGGGCAGGGTGATGAAGTCGCCCTTCTCGTTGATGCCGGAGAAGTCGACGATCTCCTGGTAGCGCTCGCGGATCTCCTCGCGGCTCATCCCCATCGCGAGTCCGCCCAGGACCACGTTGCGCTCGCCGGTCAGGTCGCTCATCAGCGCGGCGTTGACGCCGAGCAGCGAGGGCTGCCCGTCCGTGTAGACGCTGCCGCTCTCGGTCGGCAGGAGACCGGCGATGGCCCGCAGCAGGGTCGACTTGCCGGAGCCGTTCGTCCCGATGAGACCGATCGCCTCGCCCCGGTAGGCGGTGAAGGTGACGCCGCGCACGGCGTGGACCTTGCGCACCCCGCGCTCCACGCCCTTGTCGCGGCGCAGTATCCGGCTCAGGGCCGCGGTGGCTCCGCCCTTGCCACCGCCGCCGCCGTTGACCCGGTACACGATGTGCACGTCGTCGGCGATCACGGTGGGGACGCGCCCCGCGGTGTTGTCGTCAGCCACGGCCGTACCGTTCCTCTGCCTTCCAGAAGTACACGAAGCCCACCAGGCCCACCACGATCGACCAGGCCAGGGCGACCGCCCAGACGTGGTCGGGCAGGTTCTCGGAGCCGTAACCGTCGATCAGGGCGAACCGGACCAGGTCCATGTAGATCGCCGCCGGGTTGTACTGGAGCACGTCGGTGATCCAGGCCGGCTTGTCCGCGAGCATCACCGGGATGGAGAACATGACCCCGGACGCGTACATCCAGGTGCGCATGACGAACGGCATCAGCTGGGCCAGGTCGGGGGTCTTCGCCCCGAGCCTCGCCATGGCGAGCGCCAGTCCGGTGTTGAAGAAGAACTGCATCGCCAGGGCCGGGACGACCAGCAGCCACGACAGGCGCGGGTAGCTGCCGAATCCGACCGTGACCGCGAGCAGCACGATCATCGAGTACAGCAGTTGCTGGAGCTGCTGGAGCGAGAAGGAGATCGGCAGCGAGGCCCGCGGGAAGTGCAGTGCCCGGACCAGCCCGAGGTTCCCGGAGATGGAGCGGACGCCGGCCATCACGGAGTTCTGGGTGAAGGTGAAGACGAACACCCCGGTCACCAGGAACGGGATGAAGACGTCCTGCGTGAAGCCCTTCCGCGTACCGAGGATCAGTCCGAAGATGAGGAAGTAGACCGCGGCGTTCAGGAGCGGGGTCGCCACCTGCCACAGCTGCCCCAGCTTCGCCTGGCTGTACTGGGCGGTCAGCTTCGCCCGGGAGAACGCCAGGATGAAATGGCGCCGCCCGCGGAGCTGGCTCACGTATTCACGGAGTCCGGGCCGGGCGCCGCTGACCGCCAGACCGTACTTCGCGGCCAGCTCGGCCGCGCTCAGGCCGTCGTCGGCCGATGGCGGGCTGCCCAGCGCAACCGCACCACCATGGGTTGTGTCACTCACCAGAAGAAACTCTCGTATTCAAAATGCGCAGCCAGTCGCGGGCGCGGCTCAGGGCGGACAGGTCCCGACAAGAAAAATACGCCTCATGCTCCCAGAGGCGAGCCTCTCAGATCACCGGAGGGCGGCCAAGCCTGGTCAGTCGCCACACCGTACGCCACTTCATCGGGCGGCGAGGTCCGCACGGCGTCGTCCAGCCCTCCCGGAAGCCTCCGAACCAGGCCTTCAGCGCGGTGCCGGACGGCCTGCGCAGCAGGGTCAGCAGCATCCACACGCCCAGGTACACCGGGACGAGCGGCGCGGGGAGGTTGCGGCGGGCCAGCCAGACCCGGTTGCGGGCCACCATGCGGTGGTAGACGGCATGCCGGGACGGGGCCGTGGCGGGGTGGTGCAGGACCATGTCCGCGCGGTAGTCGATCAGCCAGCCGGCGTCCAGCGCACGCCAGGCGAGGTCGGTCTCCTCGTGCGCGTAGAAGAAGTCGCCCGGCAGCGGGCCGACCTCGGCGAGGACCCGGGTGCGCACCGCGTTGGCGCCGCCCAGGAACGTCGTCACCCGCGACGAGCGCATCGGGTCGGCGGCGCGCAGCCGCGGCACGTGCCGGCGCTGGGTGACACCGGTCTCCGGATCGGCGATCCGGAAGCTGATGATGCCGAGCCGGGGGTCGTCCGCGAACGCCTGCCGGCACAGCTCGGCGGTGTCGGTGAGGGGCAGCAGCCCGTCGTCGTCCAGGAAGAGCAGGGCGTCCACGTCGGCGCCGGAGGGCCCGAAGGCCTCGATGCCGACGTTCCGGCCGCCGGGGATGCCGAGGTTCTCGGGCAGCTCGACGGTCCGCACGCCCGCGGGGACGTCGGGGACGGGCGAGCCGTTGCCGACGACGACCACCTCGATCCGGTCGCCGTCCTGGGCGGCGACCGAGTCGAGCAGGGCGCGCAGTTCGGCCGGGCGGTTGCCCATCGTGATGATGACCGCGCCGAGTTTCATGGGTGTGCTCACTTCAGCCTGCTCGATGCCAGGACCGACACGAGGTGCAGCAGGGTCTGCAGCAGGGCGATGCCGGCCAGGACCGCGACCGCGAGACGGCTGAAGAAGAAGTCGTCCCTGACCTCGTCCAGGACGGCCGCGACCAGGATGACCAGCGATGCCTCGACGCACAGGATCAGCCGGTGGAACTTGAGCGCACCGGCGGCCCGGCGGGCGAACGCCATGCCGGAGGAGCGCGGCTCGGACGCGGACTCCTTGACGGGCGGCAGCCCGCCCTGGTGGCGGGCGACGCCGACGAGGTCCGTCTCGGCCTTGATCAGGATCGCGCCGAGCGCGGCGAGGGTTCCGAGGAACGCCCAGAGCCAGTCGATCCGCCCGGTGCCCCACAGGTCGGCGGCGCGCAGGCCGAAGCCGACGAGCACGGCCGCGTCGCACAGGTAGGCGCCGACCCGGTCCAGGTAGACCCCGCCGAGCGAGAACTGCTTCTTCCAGCGCGCCACCTCGCCGTCGACGCAGTCGAGCAGCAGGTAGAGCTGGACCATGACGACACCGAGCACCGCGCCGGTGATGCCGGGCACGAGCAGGGCCGGGGCGGCGAGCACACCGGCGACGGTCATCAGGTAGGTGAGCTGGTTGGGCGTCACCTTGGTGTTCACCAGATACCGGTCCACGCGCAGCGAGATCTCGCGCATGTATATCCGGCCCGCCCAGTGTTCACCGCTGCGCCGGTCCTTGACGCCCGGGGGGTGAACGACCGGGCGGAGTTCAGCTACTGATGGTCTTGGCATAGTCGGCGTACGCGTCCCTGATCTGGTCGGTGGACAGGCTGAGGTGTTCCAGGACCGTGAAGCGTCCCGGACGGGTCTGGGGGGCGTACTCGACGGCCTGGACGAACTCGTCGACGGTGAAACCGATCTCCTCGGGCCGCACCGGCAGGCCGTGCCTGCGCAGCACCTCGGCGAAGAGGCCGGACTCCTGGTGGGCCCCGCGCAGGTGCATGGCGAAGGCGGCGCCGAGCCCGACCTGCTCGCCGTGGCTGGCGGCCCGTTTGGGGAAGAGCAGGTCGAAGGCGTGGCTGATCTCGTGGCAGGCGCCGGACGAGGGCCGGGTGTCGCCGCTGATCGAGATGGCGATGCCGGAGAGCACCAGCGACTCGGCGAGGACGGTGAGGAACTCGTCGTCCTCGACGGTGCCGGGGTGGCGCAGGACGGCCTCGCCGGCGGTACGGGCCATGGCGGCGGCAAGGCCGTCGATCTGTTCGCTGTTGACCTGGTGCGAGAGCTCCCAGTCGGCGATGGCGGAGATGTTGGAGATCGCGTCGCCGATGCCGGAGCGCACGAAGCGGTCCGGGGCGTCGCGGATCACCGACAGGTCGATCACCATGGCGATGGGCATGGGCACGCCGTAGGAGCCGCGGCCGTTGTCGTTGTCCAGGGTGGCGACCGGCGAGCAGAGGCCGTCGTGGGCGAGGTTCGTGGCGACCGAGACCAGCGGCAGGCCGACCCGGGCCGCGGCGTACTTCGCCACGTCGATGATCTTGCCGCCGCCGAGGCCGACCACGGCGTCGTAGCGCTTGCCCTTGATGTCGTCGGCCAGCTGCACCGCGGCGTCGATGCTGCCGTCCGGGACGCGGTACCAGTCGGCGCCCGGCAGGGCCGGTGCCAGCTTCTCGCGCAGGGCCTGGCCCGAGCCGCCGCTGATCGCGATGGCGAGCTTGCCGGAGGCGGAGATCCGCTGGTCGGCGAGGAGGCCGGCCAGGTCGTGCATGGCGCCCCGGCTGATGTCGACGAAGACCGGGGAGGGGATGAGTCGGGTCAGTACCGGCACGCGATCTCCCGGCCCTTCGCGAGGTCGTCGTGGTTGTCGATCTCGACCCAGCTCACGTCACCGATGGGGGCGACGTCGACGGTGAAGCCGCGGTTGACGAGCTCCTGGTAGCCGTCCTCGTAGTACAGGTCCGGGTCGCGCTCGAAGGTGGCCTTCAGGGCATCGGCCAGTTCCTCGGCGGCCTCGGCCTCGATGAGGGTGAGGCCGATGTACTCGCCGGTGGCCTCGGCCGGGTCCATCAGCTTGGTGATCCGGCGGACGCCCTTGCCGTCCTCGACGACGACCTTCATCTCCTCGTCGGCGAGCTGCTTCACCGTGTCGAGGGCCAGGATGATCTGCTTGCCGTCGCCGCGCGCGGCCAGCAGGGTCCGCTCGACGGAGACCGGGTGGACGGTGTCGCCGTTGGCGAGAAGCACCCCGCGCTTCAGAACCTCACGCGCGCACCACAGGGAGTAGGCGTTGTTCCACTCCTCGGCCTTGTCGTTGTCGATGAGGGTGAGCTTCAGGCCGTACTGCGCCTCCAGCTTCTCCTTGCGCTCGTAGACGGCCTCCTTGCGGTAGCCGACGACGATCGCGACCTCGGTGAGCCCGATCTCGGCGAAGTTGGCCAGCGTGAGGTCGAGGATCGTCCTGTCGCCGTCCACCGGCACGAGCGCCTTGGGCAGCGTGTCGGTGTAGGGGCGCAGGCGCCGTCCTGCGCCGGCTGCCAGTACGAGGCCGATCATGCGGGTTCTCCTTCGTCGTGAACGGCGGGCGCCCCGGAGGACACCCAGAAGCGGATGGACTCCACCAGCACGACCACTGCCACGGCCACGGCGAGCACGGTGAGCGCCGTGGTGAAGCCGGAGGCTCCGGTGAGTGCGGCGGCGAACACGGCCACGACCAGGGTCCGGCCCTCGTGTCCGCCGACCGTGCGCACCAGCCACCGGGGCGGGGCGCCGGTGCCGCCCCGGATGCGGTACACCGTGTCGTAGTGATGGTAGGCGACGGCCGAGACGAGCCCGAAGGCCGCCGGGAGCGCCCCGTCGATGTCACTGCGGGCGGCCAGGATGAGGATCGTGCAGTACTCGGCGGCGCGGAAGACGGGGGGGACGAGCCAGTCGAGCGCGCCCTTGAGGGGCCGGGCCACGGCTATGCCGGAGCAGAGGGCGTAGAAGACGGCGGCGATGACCGTCTGCCGGCTGCCGAAGGGCTGCTGGAGCGCGGCGGCGATCAGTGCGCCGGCTCCGACGACGGCCAGCACCGGGGCGCTCCAGGCGCCGGGGACACGGGGTCCGCGGGCGGCGACGAGCTGGGCGAGCGGTCCGGAGTCGGCGAGGTCCGCGAGGGCCTGGGCGGCGCGGTCGGTGCGGCGGGCCTTGCGGGTCAGGGAGCGCAGGAGGCGGCCGGCGGTGGTGTAGCAGGCCGCGAAGGCGCATCCGATCAGCAGGGCGTAGAAGACGATGCGCGGGGTGGTGACGGCGGTGAGTACGGCGATCATCGCCCAGCGCTCACCGATCGGGAGCACGATCATCCGGCGCACCCAGACCGTCCAGCCGACGCTGTCGAGCTTGTCGGAGAGGGCGGCCGTGGGGCTGGAGTTCGCCACCGCGTCGTGGTTGGCCTCGTTGAACGAGAAGTCGATGACATGGCGGCAGGACTGGAGGACCATCGCGCCGAGCGCCAGCGCCCAGACGTCGTCGCCGCCGCGCGCCGCGCCGAGGGCGAGGCCCGCGTAGTAGGCGTACTCCTTGGCGCGGTCGAAGGTGGCGTCCAGCCAGGCGCCCATCGTGGAGTACTGGAGCGAGTAGCGGGCGAGTTGCCCGTCGGTGCAGTCCAGGACGAACGAGAACAGGAGCAGGACGCCCGCCGCGACGTATCCGCCGCGGGTGCCGGTGGCCGCGCAGCCGGCCGCTATCAGCGCGGTGAGCAGGGACGCGGTGGTGACCTGGTTCGGGGTGAGGCCCCGGCGTGCGCACCAGCGGGCGATGTAGCGCGAGTACGGGCTGATGAAATGGGTGGTGAAGAAGCCGTCGCGGGCCTTCACGGCGCTGCGCAGCCGGACCGCCTCGTCGTCCACGGCCTCGACGCCGGAGTGCGCGGCGGCGCGGGCGGCGTCGTCCGTGGGCACGGTGGCGACGAGCGAGCCGAGTTCGGGGCGCTGCACCTCGGTGCCCTCGGCCTCCATGGTGGCCGCGAGCCGGCCGGGCACGGTGCGGTCGGTGACCGTGGCGGTGCTGCCGCCGGTGGGCACTCCGGCGCCGACGGCCTCGGTGGTGGTGCGAAGCGCGCCGATGAGGGCGGGGCGCGCCTCGGCCTGGGCGGTCAGGGCGCCGGGCACGGCCGCCGCGGGGAAGCGCGGGTCGGTCAGCGCGAGCCGCAGGGCGTGGCGGTGGCCGACGAAACGGGGGTCGACGAGCGCGACCCGGTCCCCGGCCGGGACGGCGGACAGCAGCGTGGCCGCTTCGGTGACATCGGCGGCTGCCTGGACGTCGAAGCCCAGCGACCGCAGATCGCCCTCCAGTGACGATCCGGGCAGCGGAGCACCTGTGAGAATGGCGGTCGACAGACGAACTCACTCCTTGGGTGCTGACACGGATCGGCACGCGACAGTGCGGCCTGATGCGGCCGGCGGCATGTCGGCAGAGGCTATCGGATGAACGGAAGCGGGAGTTCACTGCCCGTTTGTGCTCCGTTCCGGGCGGAGCCGGATCATGCGCGCCGCCCGGCGATCATCATGGTTGATGGCCGCCTCACCTGACAAAACACCGGCTCCCGCGTACTGCGGGGGCGGCCGCCGGGCGGGCTGCTCCACCCGGCTGACCTGCGGGCATTTCCGCAGGTCAGGGCCAATGACAACGGTGTTCAGTGCCGTGTTGCCCGATACCCCCCACCCGTAGTTGACTGGGCAGGGCCCGGGGCGACCGCGCCGGGGCCGCGAGACGACCGGGAGGCGTCCCCATGGGGGCTGGGCACGACCACGGACACGTACACGGCGGGCCCGCGCCCACCGGCACCGCGGCCGCCGCGCACAAGGGGCGGCTGCGCATCGCGCTGTGCATCACCCTGGCCGTGACGGTCATGGAGATCGTCGGCGGTGCGCTGTCCGGCTCCCTCGCGCTGATCGCCGACGCGGCGCACATGGCGACCGACGCCCTGGGGCTCGGTCTCGCACTGCTGGCGATCCACTTCGCCAACCGGCCGGCCGGGCCGAACCGCACCTTCGGCTACGCCCGGGCGGAGATCCTGGCCGCGCTCGCCAACTGCTGCCTGCTGCTCGGGGTGGGCGGCTATCTGCTCTTCGAGGCGGTGGAGCGCTTCATCAGCCCGGCCGAGACCCGGGGCGGGCTGACGATCGCCTTCGCCCTGGTGGGCCTGGTCGCCAACGTGGTGTCGCTGTCGCTGCTGACGCGCGGGCAGAAGGACAGCCTCAATGTGCGCGGCGCCTATCTGGAGGTGCTGGCGGACACGCTCGGCTCGGTCACGGTGCTGGCCTCGGCGGGCGTCGTGATGGCGACCGGCTGGCAGGCGGCGGACCCCATCGCCTCGCTGGTCATCGGCCTCATGATCGTCCCGCGTACGGTACGGCTCCTGCGCGAGACGCTGAACGTGCTCCTGGAGGCGGCCCCCCGGGGCGTCGACATGGGCGAGGTGCGCGACCACATCACGGCCCTGCCCGGCGTCCTGGGCGTCCACGATCTGCACGCGTGGACGATCACCTCGGGGATGCCGGTGCTCTCCGCCCATGTGGTGGTGCACCAGGATCTGCTCGACTCGATGGGCCAGGAGAAGCTGCTGCACGAGTTGCAGGGCTGCCTCGGTGACCACTTCGACGTCGAGCACTGCACCTTCCAGCTGGAGCCGAGCGGCCATGCCGAGCACGAGGCGCGGCTCTGCCACTGACCCCCGCGGGCCGGAAGAACCCGAGGTGTAGGGTTTGGCCGAGGTGTACGAACCGGCCCGTCGCCAGGGTCCGGTCGAGGCGACGACGGCGCCGGGGCTCGATGATTCCGCACCCCTCGCGCTGGGCACGATTGGGTTTCCGACGGCATTCGGGCCCTGTCGTGCCTCGCCCAACCGGGGCGGGGCCGGGCGGACATGCCAGGACCCGAAGTGCGGACAAGCCGCTTTTGTACGGCAGACTTGAGCAGAACTCGACGGGACCGGCGCTCGGGGCCGGGACCACAGCGAAGGATGGGTATGCCGACCACACCAGCCACCGCGGCGAACACCTCGTCGAACGGCGCAGCAGAAGCGATCATGCTCGAACTGGTCGACGAGAACGGCACCACCATCGGCACGGCGGAGAAGCTCGCCGCCCACCAGGCGCCCGGACAGCTGCACCGCGCGTTCTCCGTGTTCCTCTTCGACGAGCAGGGCCGGCTGCTGCTCCAGCAGCGCGCCCTCGGCAAGTACCACTCCCCCGGTGTCTGGTCCAACACGTGCTGCGGCCACCCCTACCCGGGCGAGGCGCCCTTCGCCGCCGCCGCCCGGCGTACGTACGAGGAGCTGGGCATCTCGCCGTCGCTGCTGGCCGAGGCGGGCACCGTCCGCTACAACCACCCGGACCCCGCGTCGGGCCTGGTGGAGCAGGAGTTCAACCACCTCTTCGTGGGCCTGGCGCAGGAGCGGCTGCGGCCCGATCCGGAGGAGGTCGGCGAGACGGCCTTCGTGACGGCTGCGGAGCTGGCCGAGCGGCACGCCCGGGGGCCGTTCTCCGCGTGGTTCATGACCGTGCTGGACGCCGCCCGGCCCGCGATCCGCGAGCTGACCGGGCCGGCCGCCGGCTGGTAGGAGCGCTCACCGGCGGAAGGGTCATCCGAGCGGCAGGGCCGCCCAGATGACCTTTCCGCCGCCCGCGGTGTGCTCGACGTCGCAGGTCCCGCCGGCTTCCCGGGTGATCTCCCGGACCAGCAGCAGCCCGCGCCCGCCGGTCTGCGCGTAGTCGGTCTCCAGCGCCGTGGGCCGGTAGGGGTGGTTGTCCTCGACGGACACCCGGACCCACTCCGCGCCCACGGCCACCTCCACGGCGAGTTCGGGTGAGAGCAGCGCGGCGTGCTTGACCGCGTTGGTGACCAGCTCGGAGACGATGAGCAGCAGGCCCTGGGTGATGTCGTCGTCGATGGGGACGTTCTGGCGCTTCAGCAGGTCGCGCACGGCATGCCGGGCCTGGGGTACGGAGACGTCCGTGGCCGGGGCGGTGAACCGCCAGACCCCTTCGTACGGCACGGGCCGGGCGGGGACACTCCCGCGGCTCTCCATAGTCCGGTACCCGCTCTCCACTCGTGTGACTGCACGTGGAGTACAGAGTGCGGGGCGTAGTTGGTCAGGTCCGTGCTACTGAACACAAGTCGATTCCTATCGACCGAACTTGAACGATTTCGCGCGAGAAGATCAGCTTTCGGACCGCAACAGCACGGATAGCATCCGGCTCATGGACCGTACGGAACCCCGGCTGGAGCACAGCCTCGCAGACGGCGTCGCCACCGTCGTCATCAGCAACCCCGCCAAGCGCAACGCGATGACGGCCGACATGTGGCAGGAACTGCCGGTACTGCTGGACCGGCTGGCCGCCGACTCGTCGGTGGGCGCGCTGGTGCTGACGGGCGCGGGCGACACGTTCTGCGCGGGTGCGGACATCTCCTCGCTCCGGGACTCCTCGCGCGCCCCGCAGGGGCTGGCCGTGGCGGCCGAGGAGGCGTTGGCGGCCTTCCCCCTGCCGACGCTCGCGGCGGTGCGCGGCTACTGCGTCGGCGGCGGGAGCCAGCTCGCCGCCGCCTGCGACCTGCGCTTCGCGGAGGAAGGGGCCCTGTTCGGTGTCACTCCGGCCAAGCTCGGGATCGTCTACCCCGCGTCGTCCACCCGGCGGCTGGTCGCGCTGACGGGACCGTCGACGGCCAAGCACCTGCTGTTCTCCGGTGAGCTGATCGGTACGGAGCGGGCGCTGCGCACCGGTCTGGTGGACGAGGTGCTGCCGGCCGGTGAGCTGGACGAGCGGGTCGGCGCCTACGTGCGGACCCTGGTGTCCCGGTCCCGGCTGACCCAGGCCGCGGCCAAGGAGTTCGCCTCGGGGCGTGCGGACCGGGACGAGCACTGGGCCTCGCAGGCACGCGCCGGCGGCGACACCGCGGAGGGTGTCGCCGCCTTCCTGGAGCGCCGCACGCCCCGTTTCACCTGGCGGGCCGCGACGCCTACCGAAGGATGAAGCGGCTCTTGCCGCGCCACTCCTCGACCAGCGCGGCCGGGGCCTTCTGCGGCGAGCCCGCGTCGTACGGCGGCTGCGGGTCGTACTCCGTGAGCAGCTGCACGGCCTGGGCGGTCAGATCGCCGGCCATCCGGCCGAGCAGCGCGAGGCCCATGTCGATGCCGGACGAGACGCCGGCGGCGGTCACGTACTTGCCGTCGAAGACCACGCGTTCGCCGGTGGGCTCGACGCCGTAGTCCTTCAGTGTGTCGAGGGCGAGCCAGTGCGAGGTGGCGCGCCGCCCCTTCAGGAGCCCGGCGGCCGCCAGCAGCAGCGAGCCGGTGCAGACGGAGGTGGTCCAGGTGCTGGTCGCGTCCGCCCGGCGCAGCCAGCCGAGCAGGTTCTCGTTCTCCATCTGGTGGTGCTGCCCCGGGCCGCCCGGGACGACGACGAGGTCGGGGGCGGGGACCTCGTCCAGCGTGCGGTGCGCGACCAGGTCGAGGCTGCCGCTGTCGTTGCGCACCGCCCCCGGCCGCTCGGCGACGAAGACCGTCTCGGCACCGGGGGTGCGGGAGAGGATCTCGTACGTCCCGACGGCGTCCAGTGCGGTGAAGCGGTCGAAGAGGAGGATGGCGATCTGCATGGGTTGCTGCCTGTCTCTCGGTCCGTCGGATTCTCGGTTTGTCGGTTTGTCGGCCACTCGTTCAGGGGTGGCGGGGTTCGGCGCGGTGGTCCGCGGCCCGGGAGCCGAAGCGGCGGCGGTACTCGGCGGGGGCCGTGCCGAGTGCCTTGACGAAGGCCCGGCGCATCGCCTCCGGAGTGCCGTATCCGCAGCTCCGGGCGATGCCGGCGACGCCGTCGGTGGTGTCCTCCAGGAGCCTGCGGGCGTGTTCGAGGCGCACCCGGTCGACGTACCGGCCGGGGGTCGTCCCGGTCTCCGTGCGGAACGCGCGGGCGAAGTGGCGCGGCGAGAGGCGGGCGCGGGCGGCCAGGGCCTCGACGGAGAGGTCGGCTCCGGGGTGTTCGGTGATCCAGTGCTGGACCTCGCGCAGCGGTTCGCGGCGGGCCGTCTGAGCGCTGAGCTGGGCACTGAACTGCGACTGGCTGCCGGGCCTGCGCAGAAAGACGACGAGGTGCCGGGCGACCGTGAGGGCGACATCCCGGCCGTGGTCCTCCTCGACCAGCGCGAGCGCGAGGTCGATGCCCGAGGTGACGCCCGCGGAGGTGGCGATCCTGCCGTCGCGTACGAAGATCGGCTCGGGATCGACGTCGACGGCCGGGTAGTCGCGGGCGAGGCTGTCGGACACGTTCCAGTGCGTCGTCACCCGGTGCCCGTCCAGCTGACCGGCGGCGGCGAGCAACAGCGCGCCGCTGCAGACGGAGACCAGGCGCTCCGGCAGCGGGCCGTGGTCGCGCAGCCAGCCGACGAGGGCGGGGTCGGGCCTACGAGTGCCCCCGCCGCCGGGGACCAGGAGGGTATGGGGCGTCGGGGCGTCGGCGAGGCTGCCGTCCGGGACCAGGGTGAGGCCGCAGGACGAGCGGACCGGGCCGCCGTCCAGCGAGGCGGTGCGCAGTACGTACGAGTCCTCCGGGAACCGGGAGGCGCCGGCGAAGACCTCCATGGGGCCGGTCACGTCGAGGCTCTGGATGCCGTCGAAGAGAACGACGAGCACGGATCGCTGCTTCATGTCAGCCATCCTGGGTGGCCCGCGCACAGGGCCGCAATGACGGGCTTCCCACCTTTCCTGCCATGGCCGACTGCGGCACAGGTCACGGGCTCCGGGGACTTCCTGCCCGTACCGACCAGTCGGTAACGTGCCGGGTATGAGTACTCTCCCGCCCCGTGCCGGACGGCGCTGCCACAACGCCCTCAACCCGCTGCACTCCTCGCTCTTCTTCTCCCCCGACCTCGGCAAGGAGCTCGGCGGGATCGGCATCGACGACCCCGCCGCCGCCTACTTCGCCACCCGCGCCGCCGCCATGGGCGCGGTCGGCGCGGACACGGTCACCGCGACGTTCTACAACTTCAACCACGCGCTGGTGTCCCGGCACGTGCCCGCCGTCTGGGACATCGCATCCCCCGCGAAGGTCCTCGACGCCCGCCTGCGCGCCGCCGACTCGACGCTGCGCCGACTGCTGGGCGAGGAGATCATCGCCTCCCCCGAAATGGCCGAGGCCGCGCGGCTCGCCCTGCGCGCCACCGAGGGCTGCACCCGGCACGCCCGGCCGCTGTACGCCGCGCACTCCGGTCTCCCGGTACCGGAGGAACCGCACCTGGCGTACTGGCACGCGGCGACGCTGCTGCGCGAGCACCGGGGCGACGCCCACCTCGCCGCGCTCCTCGCGGCCGGTCTCGACCCGGTCGAGGCGCTGGTCAGCCACACCGCCACCGGCAAGGGCATGGCGCCCCGCTGGATTCTGGCCACCCGGGGCTGGCGCCGCACCGACTGGGAGGACGCGTCGGCCCGGCTGCGGGAGCGCGGGCTGCTCACGGCGGAGGGCGAGTTGACGGAGGAGGGCACCGCGCTGCGCAAGGAGTTGGAGGAGGCCACGGACCGGATGGACCTGGGCCCGTACGAGCATCTGGGCGGTCCGGGCGTGGCCCGGCTGACCGAACTGGGGCGCGGATTCCTCGCCACGGCGTGGGCGGCGGGCGCCTTCCCGTCCGACGCGACCGGCTGACGCGGCCGTCGGACGGAGGAAACCGGCGGCAGCTCGCTGGGGTGGCCGGGCGACACGGCGCCCGGCCACCCGGCACAATGCAGGCGTGTGACTCCGGGCCGGTCCCAGGCCGTGTCCGGGGCCCGACCAGCACAGCCAGCAGGAGAAGGCGAGTCGGTAGAACCGTGACGACGTCCATCGAAGGCAGGATCGCCGAGGAGCTCGGCGTACGCGAGCGGCAGGTGAAGGCGGCCGTCGAGCTGCTCGACGGCGGGTCGACCGTGCCGTTCATCGCCCGCTACCGCAAGGAAGCGACCGAGATGCTCGACGACGCGCAGCTGCGCACGCTCGAGGAGCGGCTGCGGTATCTGCGGGAGCTGGAGGACCGCCGCACGGCGGTCCTCGAATCCGTACGGGAGCAGGGCAAGCTCGACGCGGCGCTGGAGGCCCGCATCCTGGCCGCCGACACCAAGGCGCGTCTTGAGGACATCTACCTGCCGTTCAAGCCGAAGCGGCGGACGAAGGCGCAGATCGCCCGCGAGGCCGGGCTCGAACCGCTCGCCTCGGGGCTGCTGGACGACCCGTCGGTGGACCCGCTCGCCGCGGCCTCGGCCTTCGTCGACGCGGACAAGGGCGTCGCGGACGCGGCGGCGGCCCTGGAGGGGGCCCGCGCCATCCTCACCGAGCGCTTCTCGGAGGACGCGGACCTGATCGGCGAGCTGCGCGAGCGGATGTGGTCGCGCGGGCGGCTGGTGGCCCGGGTGCGGGACGGCAAGGAGGAGGCGGGCGCGAAGTTCGCGGACTACTTCGACTTCGCCGAGCCGTTCACCGCGCTGCCCTCGCACCGGGTGCTGGCGATGCTCCGGGGCGAGAAGGAGGACGTGCTCGACCTGGTGCTGGAACCTGAGGAGCCGTCCGAGACGCCCGGCCCGTCCGGTTACGAGAACATGGTGGCCCGGCGCTTCGGCGTCAACGACCGGGGGCGCCCCGGCGACAAGTGGCTCGCCGACACGGTCCGCTGGGCCTGGCGTACCCGCATCCTGGTGCACCTCGGCATCGACCTGCGGCTGCGGCTGCGCACGGCGGCGGAGGACGAGGCGGTACGCGTCTTCGCCTCGAACCTGCGCGATCTGCTGCTGGCCGCGCCGGCCGGGACCAGGGCCACGCTGGGGCTCGACCCCGGTTTCCGTACCGGGGTGAAGGTCGCCGTCGTGGACGCGACGGGCAAGGTCGTCGCGACCGACGTCATCCACCCCCATGTCCCGGCCAACAAGTGGGACCAGTCGCTGGCCACGCTGGCGCGGCTGGCACGGGAGCACCACGTCGACCTGATCGCCATCGGCAACGGCACGGCGTCCCGCGAGACGGACAAGCTCGCCGGTGAACTGTGCGAGAAGCACCCGGAGCTGAAGCTCACCAAGGTGATGGTGTCGGAGGCGGGCGCCTCCGTGTACTCGGCCTCCGCCTTCGCCTCGCAGGAACTCCCCGACATGGACGTGTCGTTGCGCGGCGCCGTCTCGATCGCGCGCCGGCTCCAGGACCCGCTGGCCGAGCTGGTGAAGATCGACCCGAAGTCGATCGGTGTCGGGCAGTACCAGCACGACCTGTCCGAGGTGAAGCTCTCGCGGTCGCTCGACGCGGTCGTCGAGGACTGCGTGAACGGGGTCGGCGTCGACGTCAACACCGCGTCGGCGCCGCTGCTCTCCCGGGTCTCCGGCATCGGCTCGGGGCTCGCCGAGAACATCGTGGCGCACCGCGACGCCAACGGGCCGTTCCGCTCCCGCAAGGGCCTGAAGGACGTGGCCCGGCTGGGCCCCAAGGCGTACGAGCAGTGCGCGGGCTTCCTGCGCATCCGGGGCGACGACCCGCTGGACGCCTCCAGCGTGCACCCGGAGTCGTACCCGGTGGTCCGCGCGATGGTGAAGCGGACGGGCGGTGACGTCGCCGCGCTGATCGGCAACACGGACGTGCTGCGGTCGTTGCGGGCGGACGACTTCGTGTCCGAGAAGTTCGGGCTGCCGACGGTCACCGACATCCTGAAGGAGCTGGAGAAGCCGGGCCGCGACCCGCGTCCCGCCTTCAAGACGGCCACCTTCAAGGAGGGCGTCGAGAAGATCGGCGACCTGGTGGCCGGGATGGTGCTGGAGGGCGTCGTGACGAACGTCGCCGCGTTCGGGGCGTTCGTGGACGTCGGTGTGCATCAGGACGGGCTCGTGCACGTGTCCGCGATGTCCCGGACCTTCGTGAAGGACCCGCGCGATGTCGTCAAGCCGGGTGACGTCGTCAGGGTCAAGGTCATGGAGGTCGACATTCCGCGGAAGCGGATCTCGTTGACGCTGCGGCTGGACGACGAGGCGGGCGCGGGCTCGGGCGCGGGCGCGGGCGCCCGAGGTGCCGGTGCGTCCGGGGCCGAGCGGGGTGGGCGGCCGCCTCGGCAGCGGCAGAGCGGTGGTGGCTCACGTGGTTCGTCCGGGGGGTCGGGCGGGTCCGGGGGCGCAGGGCAGGGGCGTGAGCGGCGTGGTTCCGGCGGCGGGGGTGGTGCCGGGGGTGGCCGGCAGGCGCCTGCTGCGGCTCCGGCCAACGGGGCGATGGCCGATGCGTTGCGGCGGGCGGGGTTGTTGAAGGGGGATTCGGGGGGTGGCCGGCGGTAGGACCCGGCAGGGGTGGGGGCGGGTAGGGGCGGCAGCGCCTGCGGCGGGCGGGGCGCGCCTGCGGCGGGCTTGTTCCCCTACCCGCCCCTTCCCGTAACCGGGGCTCCGCCCCGGACCCCGCTCCTCAAACGCCCGAGGGGCTGGGAGGAAAGGCGCCGGGGCGGGGGCGAGCAGGGGGAAGTGCTGGAAGGCGAGGCGCCGGAGGGGTCGCCGGCGGTAGGGCCCGGTGGGGGCGGGTAGGGGCGAGTGGGTGGAGGGGCCGGGAGGAAAGGCGAGCCGGCAGGTGTGGTCCGGCACAGCTCTCAGGCCTCTGTCACCCTGCCCTCCGTCACCTCGATCCGGCGCGTCGTGCGGACCGCCTCCAGCATTCGGCGGTCGTGCGTGACCAGCAGCAGGGTTCCGGTGTACGTGTCGAGCGCCGCTTCCAGCTGCTCGATCGCCGGGAGGTCCAGGTGGTTCGTGGGCTCGTCCAGGACCAGGAGGTTGACGCCCCGGCCCTGGAGCAGGGCGAGCGCCGCCCGGGTGCGTTCGCCCGGCGAGAGGGTGGTCGCCGGGCGCATGACGTGGTCGGCGCGCAGACCGAACTTGGCGAGGAGCGTGCGGACGTCGGCCGGTTCCGTCTCGGGGACCGCCGCGCAGAACGCCTCCAGGAGGGATTCCGAGCCGTGGAACAGCTTCCGCGCCTGGTCCACCTCGCCGACGACCACACCGGAGCCGAGACTCGCGTGCCCGGAGTCCAGCGGGAGGCGGCCGAGCAGCGCGGCCAGCAGGGTCGACTTGCCGGAGCCGTTGGCGCCCGTGATGGCGACCCGGTCCGCCCAGTCGATCTGGAGCGAGGCCGGGCCGAACACGAAGTCGCCGCGCACGGCCCGCGCCTCGCGCAGGGTGGCGACGACCGAGCCGGAGCGGGGCGCGGAGGCGATCTCCATGCGCAGCTCCCACTCCTTGCGCGGCTCGTCCACGACGTCGAGCCGTTCGATCATGCGCTGGGTCTGCCGGGCCTTGGCGGCCTGCTTCTCGCTCGACTCGCTGCGGAACTTGCGGCCGAGCTTGTCGGCGTCGGTGGCCTTGCGGCGGGCGTTCTTGACGCCCTTGTCCATCCAGGAGCGCTGCATCAGGGCGCGGCCCTCCAACGCCGAGCGCTTGTCGGAGTACTCCTCGTACTCCTCGCGCGCGTGCCGGCGGGCGCGTTCGCGTTCCTCCAGGTAGGCCGCGTAGCCACCGCCGTACAGGTTGATCTGCTGCTGGGCCAGGTCCAGTTCGAGGACCTTGGTGACCGTACGCATGAGGAATTCGCGGTCGTGGCTGATGACGACGGTGCCGGAGCGCAGCCCGGAGACGTACTTCTCCAGGCGTTCGAGCCCGTCCAGGTCGAGGTCGTTGGTGGGCTCGTCGAGCAGGAAGACGTCGTAGCGCGACAGCAGCAGCGAGGCGAGTCCGGCGCGGGCGGCCTGGCCGCCGGAGAGCGCGGTCATCGGCAGGTCGAGCCCGACGGTCAGGCCGAGTTCGGCCGCGGTCTCCTCGGCCCGCTCGTCCAGGTCGGCGCCGCCGAGTGCGAGCCAGCGCTCCAGCGACTCGGAGTAGGCGTCGTCCGCGCCGGGGGCGCCGTCGACCAGGGCCTGCGTGGCGGTGTCCATGGCGGTCTGGGCCTCGGCGACGCCCGTGCGGCGGGCCAGGAACTCCCGTACGGTCTCGCCGGGGCGCCGCTCGGGTTCCTGGGGCAGGTGGCCGACGGTGGCGGTGGGCGGGGAGAGCCGCAGCTCGCCCTCCTCCGGCTGGTCGAGCCCGGCGAGCAGCCGCAGCAGTGACGATTTTCCGGCGCCGTTGACTCCGACGAGACCGATCACGTCACCGGGGGCGACCACGAGGTCGAGCCCGGCGAACAGCGTGCGGTCGCCGTGTCCGGCGGCGAGGTCCTTGGCGACGAGGGTGGCAGTCATCAGGGTGCCGATCCTAATCGGCGCGGCGGGGCCCCGGAGACGGGCCGGGGCGGCAGGCGGCGGCCGGGGCAGCGCCTAGAGTCCGGCCATGGACGCGAACCTGGCGGGAGAGCTTGCGGGGGAAGGCGGGGCAGCGGTGTCGGACGTGATCGTGGTGGGTGGCGGGGTCAGCGGGCTGACCACGGCGATGGTGCTGGCCGAGCGGGGTCACCGGGTGCGGGTCTGGGCCCGGGAGCCGGCCGGCGACACGACGTCGGCGGTGGCGGGGGCCCTGTGGTGGCCCTACCGGATCGAGCCGCTGGACCGTGTCGGCGACTGGTCGCTGACCGGGCTGTGCTGGTACGAGGAGCTGGCCGCCCGCCCCGAGGAGACCGGTGTGCGGCTGGTCGACGGCCTGCACCGGGGCGAGCGCGTCGCGGCCCTGGGGCCCTGGGCCGGGGAGCTGAAGGACGCCGTGGAGAGCGCCGAGGGGCTGCGGTGCCGGCTGCCGCTGATCGACATGCCGGCCCATCTGAAGTGGCTCGAGGGGCAGGTGCGGGCGGCCGGGGGCGCGGTCGAGCGTCGTACGGTCACCTCGTTCGACGAGGCGGCGGCGGAGGCGGGGACGGTGGTCAACTGCGCCGGGCTCGGCGCCCGCGAGCTGGTGCCCGACGCGGGGGTGCGGCCGGTGCGCGGGCAGTTGGTGCTGGTGGAGAACCCGGGCATACGGGAGTGGTTCACCGAGGCCGATCCGGCGTCGAGCCAGACCACGTACTTCTTCCCGCAGCCCGGCCGGCTGGTCCTCGGCGGCACGGCGGTGGCCGACGACTGGAGCACCGTGCCCGATCCCCGTACGGCCGGGGAGATCGTGGCCCGGTGCGCCCGTGTCCGGCCGGAGATCGCCGGGGCGCGGGTCATCGGGCACCGGGTGGGGTTGCGGCCGGCCCGGGACGCCGGTGTCCGGATCGAGGCCGAGGCGTCGGCCGGGGGCGGGCGGCTGGTGCACAACTACGGCCACGGCGGCGCGGGCGTGACGGTGGCGCTGGGCTGCGCCCTGGAGGCGGCGCGGCTGGTGGGCTGAGCCCCGGCGCGACCCGGGGCCGGTCGAGTCGGGCAGCGTACCCGTGCCTCCGCCGGGCCGCGGCCTCCGGCCGCCTCAGGCGGGGCTGGAGCCGCCGGGCCTGTCGTGGCGTTCGGTGGTGATCTGGCTGCCGCCCGGGCCGATCCGGATCTCGAAGTCGCCGTCGTACTTGGCGTGGCCCTCGATGACCGCGGACTCGACGGCTTCCACGCCGAACTCGCGGCGAACGATCAACGGGTCGTGGCGCAGGTCCCGCATAAGGGCCACGCACATGCAGATCATCACCAGGGTGAAGGGGGCCGCCACCAGGATGGTCAGGTTCTGGAGTCCCGCCAGGGCGTCGCCCTGGCCGTTCCCGATCAGCAGCATGACGGCCGCCACCGCGCCGGTGACGACACCCCAGAAGACGACGACCCAGCGGGCGGGTTCGAGGATGCCCTTCTGGGACAGGGTGCCCATCACGATCGACGCGGCGTCCGCGCCCGAGACGAAGAAGATGCCGACGAGGACCATCACCAGCACACTCATCACGGAGGCGATGGGGAACTGCTGCAGTACGCCGAAGAGCTCGGCCTCCTGGGTGTCGGCCCCGTTCAGCTTCCCGCTCTCCTGGAGCTTGATCGCGGTGCCGCCGAAGACCGCGAACCAGATCAGGCTCACCGCGCTGGGCACCAGGATGACGCCGCCGATGAACTGCCGGATGGTCCGGCCGCGGCTGATCCGCGCGATGAACATGCCGACGAAGGGCGTCCAGGAGATCCACCAGGCCCAGTAGAAGACGGTCCAGCTGCCGAGCCAGTCCGCGACCTTGCCCTCGCCGGTGGCCTCGGTGCGGCCGGCCAGCTGCGGCAGGTCACCGAAGTAGCCGGCGATCGAGGTGGGCAGCAGGTCGAGCACGATGATGGTGGGCCCGGCGATGAACACGAAGACGGCGAGGATCAGGGCCAGCACCATGTTGATGTTCGACAGCCACTGGATGCCCTTCTCCACGCCGGAGACCGCGGAGGCGATGAAGCCCATCGTCAGCACGGCGATGATCAGGACGAGAAGGCCGGTACCGGTCTTCTCCTTCCAGTTCAGTTCGTGGAAGCCGCTCCCGATCTGGAGCGCCCCGAGGCCCAGCGAGGCGGCCGAGCCGAAGAGGGTCGCGAAGATGGCCAGGATGTCGATGAAGCGGCCGAGACCGCCGTGGGCGTGGCGGGAGCCGATGAGCGGCTCGAAGACCGCGCTGATCGTCTGCCGCCTGCGCCGCCGGAAGGTGCTGTACGCGATGCCGAGGCCGACCACCGCGTAGATCGCCCACGGGTGGAGCGTCCAGTGGAACAGGGTGGTGGCCATCGCCGTCCGCATCGCCTCGGCGGCGTCGGCGGGGTGGGTGCCGGGGGGCGGGGCGGTGAAGTGGGCCAGCGGCTCGCTGACCCCGTAGAACATCAGACCGATGCCCATGCCGGCGCTGAACATCATGGCGACCCAGGACACGGTCCGGAATTCCGGCTTCTCGCCCTCCTGGCCGAGGGTGATGTTGCCGTACCGGCTGATGGCCAGCCACAGGGCGAAGACCACGAATCCGGAGGCGGCCAGCATGAAGGCCCAACCACCGTTGTGGATGAGGCCGTTGAGGGCCTTGTCGGAGACGTCCTCCAGCGAGTCGGTGGCGACGGCGCCCCAGACCACGAAGGCGAGGGTGAGTCCGGCGGTGACGCCGAACACCACTCGGTCGGTGATGGGGCGCCGGTTCTGGGTCGGGTCGCCGGGCAGATCCGCCGTCACCGGCAGATCCCCCCTGCCGCCCGTTCTCTGATCGTCCTGCGACACGAATGGCACCTTTCACGGAAGCGGACAATTCACTCTCCGTAGGCAGTACCACACCGAACCTGCATCATCCGTCATCAACAAGCGGTATCGGGCTGACCGTTTGTGAGGTGATATGCCGCCCGCACGTCCAGGAGGAGCGGGATCAGCTTCCGGGCGGGCTGACGCAGGGGCACGTACGCCCCGTCTCCGTCGGGCCGGGAGGTGACGCCGTGCAGGGCCAGTTCGTCCCCGACCCGGGCGAGCTGCTTCCGCGTGAGCCGGTAACCGCAGGGCGGGTCGTCCAGCGTCTCGCCCGGCTCCGGGGCCTCGTTGTCCGCGCCCCCGAGGTGGACGGGCCCCCGGTCGGCGGACCCGGCCGCGCGGGAGGCGGCGGTGGCGGCGGCGATGCTCCCGTGCCGCTCGTCGGCATACCGCAAGAGCGCCTGGAGCGCGATGAGTTGCGAGGTCAGGCGGCGGTGGTTGACGCGGGCGGGGTCGACGCGCTCGGCCGCGGTGAGCGCGTCCGTACGGGATTCGACCAGCAGTCCGACCGCGTGCTTGAGGCCGGCGATGTTGCGCAGGATGCGTTCCTGGCCGTCGCCCGCGCTCTGCTTCACCGGGTGGCCCGTGGCCGGGTCCGTCCACACGCCGTAGACACCGCTGCTGAACCCGGCGTCCAGGGCGGCGGGGCGCACCCGCTGCTCGGCCAGGTCCCGCGCCTCGTCGTGCAGCCGGTCGTCGGTGTTGGGGTTGCGCGGCCACAGGACGAACAGGTCCTTGTCGTAGTACGGGGCGGTCGCCGCGTACTCGTGCAAGTCCTCGATCACGTCGGGCTCGTGGTCGCGCAGTACGGCGGCCACGGCACGGGCCTCGGCGGTGCGCAGCGCGAGGTGGTCACGGTTGATGTCCACGCCGTCCGCATTGCCCCGGGTTCCGGCGGCCAGGCCGTCGGGGTTGGCCGTGGGCACGACGAGGACCTCGGTCCGGGCCAGGAAGGCGCGGGTGCGCGCATCGGTGGCGCACGCGAGGTCGCGAGCCGTGGTCAGGCAGGCCTCGCGCCCGGCGGGCTCGTCGCCGTGCTGGCCGCAGACCAGGAGCACGGTGAGCGCGTCCGGGTCGCGGCTGCCGATGCGGACGAGGCGCAGCGGGCGCCCCTGCGCGGTGGTGCCGATCCGCCGTACGGAGACCCGGTCGCCGAGCCGGCCGAGGCCCGCGAGGAAGGCGGTCTCCTCGGCCTGCCCGGTCCAGCGGGCCCCGGCGGAGACCTCGAAGCCGGTACGGGGTGCGGCGGTGCGGGCGGCGTCCGAGGGGATGGTGACCAGGGGGACGGTCAAGGCGGCGGACGCGGCGGCCAGGGCGAGATCGCGGACACGGCCGCGCCGGGGCGGCCGCCCCCCGCCGCCTGTCGGCGCGATCGGCATGGGCGGAAGATACTCCGGGCCGGGCGCGCACAACAGACCCGTGCGCGTTGCGGTTTCCGGCGGCCGGCCGGAGGCGCCGGGGCTGTCCGTGCCTGTCAGTGGCTGTCAGTGCCTGTCCGGCGGATCGGGGCCGGGGCATCAGCGCCGGGGTCGCGGCGCCGAGGCCGGGGTTGCGGCGCCGGGGCCGCGGCGCCGATCCGCCGGACAGCCCTTAGGCTGGCAAGGTTCGCGCCGACCGGCCGGCCCCGGCTGTTCCCGGCCCCCTCCGCGTCCCGAGGAGCGTCCCTTGCCCGGTCCGACCCCCGATGCCCCTCTCCACGCGCGCCCCACGCTGGAAGCGGTGGCGGCCCGCGCCGGAGTGTCCCGGGCGACGGCCTCCCGGGTGGTGAACGGCGGTGCGGGGGTCAGGCAGCCGCTCGTGGACCAGGTGCGCAAGGCGGTCGAGGAGCTCGGCTACATTCCGAACCACGCCGCGCGGACCCTGGTGACCCGGCGCAACGGTGCGGTGGCCGTCGTCATCGACGAGCCCGAGGCCCGGATCTTCTCCGACCCGTTCTTCTCCCAGCACATCCGTGGCATCAGCCGCGAACTCAACGCCCACGACGCGCAGTTGGTCCTGCTGCTGGTGGAGGGGCGCGGCGATTTCGATCGGATCAGCCGCTATCTGGCCGGCGGCCATGTGGACGGGGTGCTGGCCTTCTCCCTGCACACGGACGACGAACTACCCGCTGTCATCCGCCGGTTCGGGGTTCCGGCCGTGTACGGCGGCAGACCGGGCCGGCCGGGCGCCGCGTCCGCTCCCGCGGTGCCGTTCGTGGACTGCGACAACCGGGGCGGCGCCCGGGAGGCCGTGCGCCATCTGGTGTCGCTCGGCCGTCGGCACATCGCGCACATCGCGGGCCCACGCGACCAGACCTCGGCGCTCGACCGGATCGACGGCTACACCGACGTCCTGCCCGACGCCGACCCCGCGCTGGTCGCGGACGGCGACTTCACCGTGGAGGGCGGCGCCCGGGCGATGGCGGAGCTGCTGGAGCGGCGGCCCGACCTGGACGGCGTGTTCGCGGCCAACGACCTGATGGCCTCGGGCGCGCTGCGGTCGCTGCGCGAGCGGGGCCGGCGCGTGCCCAAGGACGTGGCGCTGGTCGGTTTCGACGACATGGAGTCCGTCGCCGAGGCCACGGACCCGCCGCTGACGACGGTCCGTCAGGACGTGGTGGGCATGGGGCGGTTGATGGTGCGGCTGCTGATGGAGCGGCTGGGCGACGGGAGCGCGGGGCCGGAATCGGTGATCACGCCGACGGAACTGGTCCACCGCGCTTCGGCGTGACCAGCCGGCGAGCGCCATCCGACGACCGCTTCGGCGCGAACACACGGGCCGGCGTCATCCGGCGACCGCTTCGGCGTGAACACGCGGGCGGGCCTCATCCGGCGACCGCTCCCCCGCGCCTGCGGGCCGTCCGGTACGCCGCCCGCGCCCGGCGGGCCCGGGGCAGATAGCGCAGGCGCTCCGGCAGGACGGGAACCACCACCCGCGCCACCGCGCAGAACCGTCGCAGCGCGCGTTCCTGCGCGTCCGTCCATTCCAGCCCGATGGCCTCGCGGGCGTCGGGCGGCATCAGCCCGACGGTCAGGAAGGCGCGGAACCGGGCGAGCGGCGGGAGCAGCACCGGCCACAGGGCCCCGAGCAGCAGCCGCAGCGCCCAGGGGCCCCGGTCCGGCGGCGGTACCGGGGTGTCGGTGGCGACCAGTTCCGCCACGACGACGGTCTTCTCGATCTCGTCGGCGAGCATCGCGCGGTAGTAGGGCCAGAACTCCTCGATGGTCTGCGGCACGTCCCGGTCGTGAATCCCGAGCACCCGGCCCACCTGGAGCCATTCCCGGTAGAGCGCGCGCTCCTGGTCCGGGGTGAGCGGGCGGAGCAGGTAGCGCGCCCCGTGCCGGTAGACGGGGAAACCGGTGGCGTGCACCCAGGCGTAGTTCGCCGGTGACAGGGCGTGGTAGGGGCGGTTCCGGGTGTCGGTGCCCTGGATCGTCCGGTGCAGCCGGCGGAGCCTGCGCCCCTCCTCGGCCGCCTGCTCACCCCCGTACACCCAGAGCTGGAGCGAGCTGAGGGAGCGCTCGCCGCGCCCCCACGGGTCCGTACGGAACACGGAGTGTTCGTCGACGCCCGCGCCGACCGCCGGGTGGGCGACCTGGAGGGCGAGGGCGGCGGGCAGCATCAGCAGGGCCCGCACGTCGCCGGACAGGCTCCACAGCACGCCGCCGGGCGGGGGCGGTGCGGGGTCGTCGTTCCTGGCTGCTGCGCTGCTCATGCGGTGCTCCCGGCGGCTCGGCGGGCGCCGGACCGAAGCGTCCGGCCCCGCCCGATCCAGTATGCGAGCCCCGCACCGGCCCTGCGCAGCGACCCCCGGGAGGCCGGGGGCGAGGGCCTGCGGTTGCGGTGTTGACGGGGCCGGTGAAACAAGTCAATAGTATTTGTAACTTTGACTCTCCGGACCGGACGGCACGTCATATACCTGCCGTCAGAAGGGGGTTGGCGTCAGTCAGCTCGACCGGGAGCGGTCCCACGGGGAGCCGGACACGGACAGGAGGGCGCACCATGGGCCGGTACAGCCGCCTGCATGAGATCCGCCGGATGAATCCGGCGCGGGATTACGCCGAGATCCTCCGGCTGATCTCTCAGTACGAGTTCCCCTGGGACTACCGCCAGGGCGTGAGCGTCGCGTTCCTGCGCGACTACGGCGTCCCCCGGATCTCCGTACTCCTGGACCGCACCCAGGAGTTCGAGCGTCAGGGGCAGAAGCGGTACGACGACACGGTGCTGATCGCGTACGAGATGGCCGTCGACGGCTTCGACTCGGAGCGCGGGCGGGCCGCGGCCCGGCATCTCAACCGCATCCACGGCAAGTACCGCATCCCGAACGACGACTTCCGGTACGTCCTGGCGACCACGGTCGTGGGCCCGAAGCGCTGGATCGACCGGTACGGATGGCGCCCGCTGTGCGCGCAGGAGGTGCAGGCGCTGGCGGAGGCGGGGCGCAAGACCGGGGCGATGATGGGCATCGAGGACGTCCCCGACACCTACGAGGGGTTCGAGCGGCTTCTCGAAGTGTACGAGGAGCGTATGTTCGCGTACGACCCGGCGAACCGGCGGGTGGCCAGCGCCACGTTCCGGGTGATGGCGAGCTGGTACCCGCGCCCGCTGCGGCCGCTGGTCGCGCGGTTCTCGCTGGCGCTCCTGGACGAGCCGCTGCTGAAGGCGCTCGGCTTCCGGCCGCAGCCCGGCTGGGTGCGGGCCTCGGCATCGGCCGCGCTGCGGCTGCGGGCGCGGTGCGTACGCAGGATGCCGGCCCGGCCGCGCCGCTTCCCCGCGCGGCCGCAGCCCCGTTCGTACCCGTTCGGCTGGCGGCTGGACGACCTCGGGCCGCACTGGGCCCCCAGCCGGCCGCTGGAGCCGCTGCCGGACGAGGCGGCCCGGACAG
>NZ_SSBK01000059.1 GCF_004795035.1 Streptomyces sp. A0958 | reverse complement strand
GACGATCGTCGCGGTCAACAAGGACCCGGAGGCCCCGATCTTCGACCTCGTGGACTACGGCGTCGTCGGCGACCTCTTCGACGTCGTCCCGCAGCTGACCGAGGAGATCAACACCCGCAAGGGCTGAATCCTCAACCGCATGGCCCCGGCCGGGGCGGTGGACGGGGAAGACCCGCTCACCGCCCCGGCCGCGTCGTATCAGCCGAGGAGTTCCTCCACCAGGTCGGCGGCCCGCCGGGTGCCGCCCTCCGCCCGGGCGTCGTCGCGCAACCGCGCCGAGCGCCGCGCGACCTCCGGGTCGGAGACGAGCCCCGTGAGGGCTTCCCGCAGTGCTTCGGGGGTGGCGTCATCGGTGTCGATGCGGCGGGCGACACCGAGTTCCACGAGCTTGTCGGCGTTCACGAACTGGTCGACGCCCTGCGGGACGGCGATCATCGGCACCCCGGTGTACAGCCCTTCGGAGCTGCCGCCCATGCCGGCATGCGTGATGAAGGCGTCGGCCTGCTGCAGGATCGCCAACTGCGGTACCCAGCGGTGTACTTCCACGTTGCCGGGGATCGTGCCCAGCTCCGCCGGGTCGGTCTGCTTGCCGATCTGGAGCACCACGTGCCAGCCGGGCAGGTCGCCGTAGGCCGCCAGGCAGTGGCGGTAGAACCCGGGCCGGTTGGTATAGGCCGACCCCAGCGAGATCAGCAGCACCTTCCCGTCCCCGGCGGGTCGGGTCCAGGTCTGCTCGTCGCCGCGCCCGGCGAAGCAGGGGCCGACGAACGTGACGGTGTCGGTGTCGACGTCGTCGGCGTGCGGCTGCATCGCCCGGGGGATCAGGGCCAGGGTGTGGTCGGGGCGCCCGACGAAGGCGTCCATGTCCGAGGTGGTCGCTCCGCAGCCGGCGAGCCACTGGGTGAACTTCGCCCGGTACGCGTCGGCGCCCGGCAGCCCCCACAGGTGCACGGCCACGTCCTTGTCGTAGCTCCGCCACCCGACGAAGGTCGGGGAGAGCTGCATCAGGCGGCGGCCCTGCGACTCCGCGAGCGCACGCGCGGCGTACGCGCCGATGTCGTAGAGGTAGAGGTCCGCCGGGTCCTGGTCGTAGACGGCGCGCAGCTGCGGCAGGGCCCGGACGGCGTCGTCGAGGAAGAGGCCCATGGCGGCGATGGGGTCGTCGGGCCAGTTGTTGTCGCCCACCGGGAGCCCGGAGTCGTACGGGACGAAGGTGGCGCCGGTGGCCTCGATGCGCTCGGCCATCACCGGATCGTTGGCGTAGGTGACGCGGTGGCCGCGGGCCACCAGTTCGCGGACGACCTCGATGCTCGGCAGGACGTGGCTGACGGCGGGGATGCCGACCACGGCGATGTGGGCACGGCGACGGGACATGAGGAATCACTCGTTTCAGCTCTGCGGCGGAAGTGGATACGGCAGACCGGCGCGTCGACCGCCCGGCGAAGGCCGGGTCGTGGGCGCGCACCTCGGGTGTGCCGGACGGGGGCGGGCGCGGGGCCCGTCCGCGTCAGCCGTAGAGCTGGTGGATGTTCATGCCCGCGACCCTAACCGCCGCCCGGTCCCCGCGCACGGCGTTTTCGCCGTGCGCGGGGACCGGGCGGCGGTCAGGGTGCTCAGCCCGGGTCCGTCAGCTCGCGGCCGTCGCGTCGTCGGTCACCAGCCGGACCTGGTCGGGGGTGGGCCGGCGGCCCTCCTTGTCCACCACGCCCTGCTCCAGCACCGCCGTGCTGTACAGCAGCGTCCCGGTCGGTCCCATGGGTGTGTCCTCGGTGAAGAAGGTGCGGGAGCCGAGGAACGCGAGGGTGCGCTCGTCGAAGACCCACACCGAGCGCTCCGTGGAGTGCGCGTCGTCGCGGGCGATGCCGAGCCCGTGCCGGCCCAGGGCGTCCGTCGCCTCGTCGACCTCGATGACTCCGGGGATACGGGCGGCCGCCCGGTACAGGGCCGCCCCGGTGCTCGGCGGCATGACCTGGCCCTGGATGAGACCGCCGATGCAGTCGAACAGCGCCTGGTCGTGGTCCTCGCCCTTCTCGTACCGCGTCCTGGCGGCCAGGTAGGCCAGCAGTTCGTCCGGGTCGGTGGGCAGGGCGGCGAGCCACCGGTAGGTGGGGCGGTCGATGCCGGCCGCGGTCCCCTCGGTCTCCCCCAGCGCGGCGTTGATCGGCAGGGTCTCTCCCCCCTCGCGGAAGGTGCCGAGCCGCTTGACGCGGCCCTGGACCTGCGACAGCCACACCTCCTGGGGTTCGAGGGGGCCGGTCACCGCCTTGCCGCTGGTCTCGTCCGCGCTGCGGCCGATGCTCTTGACGTAGACGAACTGGTCGTCGCGGACCGGGTCGGCGTCGGTGGCCAGGGCCACGGCGGACAGCCGGTCGAGCAGGGCGACGGAGTGCCGGGCGCTCGTCCCGCTGTCCGCCCGGGTCTGCTCCGCTCCCCCGTTGCCGAACGGGCCGGCGCCGAGACCGGCGGTCAGCGCTCCGGCCAGGGCCAGGGCGGCCACCGGGGCCAGCACGGCCGGCCGCAGCAGCCGGCGCCGGGCGGGGGCGGCCGGTGCGGGGGCGGCGCGGTCGTGGTCGATCTGCTGCATCAGGATGTCCTTGTGGTGGAGATGGCGCCCGTCGGGCAGATCCCACTCGGCCGGGGCCGGCAGCAGCCGGGCCAGCGCGTCGGTCTCCGTGTGCTCCGGGAGAGGCCGGGGCGGTGTGACGTCGTTCATGGGGTCTCCTCCCGTACGGGCAGGGCCGCGAGTGCCGCCCTGCCTATTGCCTCTCCGCGGGGCCGCCACGGTTCCGTCTTTTCCTCGCTGAGTCTGCTGAGCCGTGCCCGGGCGCGGGCCAGCCGGGAGCGCACCGTGCCGATGGGGATGTCCAGGGCCTGGGCCGCCTCGGCGTAGTCGAGTCCGGACCACACGCACAGGGCCAGCACCTCGCGTTCGTGCCGGCGCAGCTTGCCGAGCGCGGCGTGCACCGCCGCGAGGCGGCGGGCGTCGTCGATGCGGCCGGCGGCCTCGGGTGCGAAGTCGGCGACCGAGGGTGGCTGGGGCTGCCGGGCCAGGAAGGCGAGGCGTCTGCGGCGGGAGCGGTTGGCGTTCTCCGCCTTGTGGGTGGCGATGCCCAGCAGCCAGGGTCTGACCGATCCGCCCTCCGGCTCCAGCCGGTCGCGGGTGCGCCATGCGGCGAGGAAGGTCTCGGACATGACGTCCTCGGCGGCCGACCAGTCGCCGGTCAGCCGCAGGGCGTGGTTGTAGACGGTGCGCGCGTAGTCGTCGTACAGGCCGGCGAACGTCTCGCGGTCGCCTTCCCGCAGGCGTCGGCGCAGGCCGCCCGCGTCTTCGGTGTGTGTCACACCTTGTACCTCTCCGCGGGAAGCGGAGGGTTCCCGTGACCTGGCGCACACCCGGCCGGGAGGGCTCCGCTCCACGGTCTCACCGGGCCCGGGGGCGGGCGGGGCCGGGGGGCTCGAATGCGGTCCGCGCCCGCACCCCGGCGGGAACCGGGGGCGGGCGCGGACAGGGGCGTCAGGGCTGGATCGGCATCGACCAGCAGTTGGAGGTGGCCGGCTTGCCCGAGAGGCGGTCGGTCATCCAGGAGATGGCGTCCCCCTGGTCGGTGATGAGCGGGACCAGGTGGTTGGTGAGGATCTTGTCGCCCAGGTTGGGCAGGATGACGGCGTCGTAGGTGACGCTGCCGCCCTTGCGGCACCAGTCCACGGCGAGTTGACGTGCCTGGCCGTGCGGCACGATGTCGTCCTGGACGCCGGTCGCCAGCCGCACCGGCCCGGCGGGCTTCAGGGTGCCGATGCGCTGCTTGTCGAGCGCGGCCTGGGCCCGGGGCTCTGCGGCGATGATGTCGCCGAGGGACTTGCCGGTGGTGGTCCACTTGGTGCTCTTGGCGAAGCCGTAGCCGAGTATCGCGTCGCCGACGCACATGGTCGAGGCGTCCTTCAGCGCGGCCCGCCCGGCGTCGTTGATGTTGGCCTCGACGACGTCGCGCAGGTCGGAGTCGGCCTGCGCGAAGCCGTTGATCGACCAGGCGAGGGCGCCGGCGAGCGCGCTGCCGTCGATGCCCTTCATGACCGCGGTCAGGTTGGCCGGCGGCGCCCCGGAGTACGTGCCGGCGAGGTTGACGTCGGGGGCGTACGAGGGCTGGAGTTCGGCGGCCGCCGCGCTGGCCCCGCCGCCCTGGCTGTAGCCGTACAGGCCGGTACGGGACTGGGGCGTGAGCGAGGTCGCGGGCAGCGCGTGGGCGGCGCGGGCCGCGTCGAGCAGGGCGTGGCCCTCGTCCACCCGGTTGACGTAGGTGTGCAGGCGGTCGGTGGTGCCGAGGCCCACGTAGTCGGTGACGACGACGGCGACACCGGCGGACAGGAGCCGGTAGACGGCGAGGATCTCGTAGCCGACCGACACGGTCTCGCCGGTCAGGGTCAGCGGGTTCTGGAGCGCCAGCGAGGGCGCGCACTGGTCGCCCTGGCCCATGGTGCCCGAGGCCAGCGCCACCAGTGGGCGCGGTCCGCTGCCCTTCCAGGCGGCCGAGGGTTCGATGTAGGCGCCGGTCACCGCGACCGGCTGCCCGTTCGAGTCGGTCGACCGGTACATCAGGCGGGTCGCCGATCCCGGCATCGGGCGGCCGTCCAGGCCGGGCAGGCTCGCGCCGAGCGGCAGGGGTTCCTGGCGGATCAACGCCCCGTTGGCGGCGGGCAGTTCGGCGGGCGGGTTGTAGAAGGCGGGGATGGTCACGCCCCGGGAGACGACGGGTTCGGTTCCGTCCGCGGCGGACGCGGGCGCGGCGTACGCGGCCACGCAGGCCGCCGCGGTCACGGCGACGGCCGCCGCACGCAGGGCGCCGGGGCGCCGGCGGCGGGTGGGGGACGGGGGGACGGTGGAACGCGAACGGCTGTCCTTGCGGCTCACAGCTCACTCCTCGCTCTGCTCCGAAATGCGGGTGAGCGCAAACTAGCAGCGGTAGTTACCAGAAGTAACCCGCGAGTAAGTTACGCTGTGGTAACTATCGTCCGCGCGCCCCTCACGGGTGCGCGCGCCGCCGAAGCCGCTTGCCGGACGCGGGAATTGCGCACGACCGCACCGACCGGCGGCCGAACTCTCCCTTGTCGGCTCCGGAGTTGCCTATCCTGGGCCCGAGCTGATCATCCGCAGCCTCCCGCACCTTGGAGTTCGCCATGTCCCGACCGGAGAACGACGCCCCCTCCCCGCTCATCGACACCAGCAAGCCGCATCCCGCGCGGATGTACGACTGGTTCCTGGGCGGCAAGGACAACTACCCGGTGGACGAGGCCATGGGCCGCCAGATGCTGGCCGTCGAACCGAACGTCCCCGTGATGGCGAAGATCAACCGCGCCTTCATGCACCGGGCCACCCGCTGGCTGTCCGGCCAGGGCATCCGCCAGTTCCTCGACATCGGCACGGGGATACCCACCGAGCCCAACCTGCACCAGGTGGCCCAGGAGGCCGAGCCCAGCACCCGGGTCGTCTACTGCGACAACGACCCGATCGTGCTGGCCCACGCCGAGGCGCTGCTCAAGGGCACGCCCGAGGGTGTCATCGACTACGTGCAGGCCGACGCGAAAAACGTCGACACGATCCTCGAAAGCGCCGGCAAGACGCTGGACTTCAGCGCTCCGGTGGCCCTGTCGATGATCGCGCTGCTGCACTTCGTGAGCGACGAGGACGGCGCCTACGAGCTGGTGAACCGGCTGACCGAGGTCCTCGCGCCCGGCAGCTTCATGGTGATCTCGCAGATCACCGCCGACTTCCACCCGGAGGAGGCCCGCCAGGTGGACGAGATGTACCGGGCCAACACGCTCACGCTGGCGCCGCGCAGCCGGGCCCGGTTCACCGCGTTCTTCGACGGACTGGAGATCGTCGAACCGGGCGTCGTCGCCGCCGAGGCCTGGCACCCCGAGCTCGGTGAGCCGGTCCCCGGCACGGGCGACGTCATCACCCCGGGATACGTGGCGGTCGGCCGCAAGCCGTAGCCCCTCCAACGCCCATCCGCACGGGCCCGGTGGCCACTTGGCGCGGAAGCCCGACCGCGCCGGGTGCCGCCGGGCTGTGTGATGATGCACGGAAAAACGGACCGGCCGGGGGTTCGGCAGGCATCCCCCGGGGCGCCGGGCGTGCCGGAAGGGGCGGGAGCGCAGCGTGAACAAGGACGGGTCATCCATACCGGACGAGGAGTGGGAGCGCTTCCTGCGGGAGGCCGAGGCCGGAACCTCCGACGCCCCCCAGGAGCCGTCGGCCCGGGCCCGGATGGTGGCCCAGCGGCTACGGGAGGAGACCGGCCCGCCCCAGGGCCGGCGCACCCATCAGCCGCCCCGGCGGGGCGGCAAGGGCTGGTACGTGGTGGGCCTGCTGGTCGTCGTCGCGCTGTTCGTCGTGGCCCTGGACCCGGGCCGGGTGACCGGCTGGTTCGGGTCCGACGACGGGGACGCCCCGCTCGCCGCGGAGTCGGTCCGCCCCAGCGCACCGCCGGCCACCGAGGGGGCGCTCGAACGCCCCACGCTGGGCGAGCCGTTCAGGGGGTCTCCGGCGGCGCGCTGGGCCGACGGGGCGGCCGGGATCACGCTGCCGGCGGCGCGGGCGACCGGCTGGATGAGCAAGAAGCAGGTGACGCAGGCGCTCGACAGCAGCCTGGCCTTCCTCGTCAACGCCGGCCTGGACCCCGGTGTGCTGCGCGGGGAGCGTCCGGCGAAGGCCATCGCGGTGCTCAACCCGAAGCAGGCGGCCACCAAGGCGTATCTGGCGAGCGCCTTCGACAACCCGTCGCGGAAGAACAATCCGCTGCTGCTGTTCAGCCGCTTCGAGCCGTCGTACGCGCGACTGGCCGGCGACGTGGTCAAGACGCGCGGCCGGATCACGTACCGGGCGGGCGAGCGGGGCGCGGTCGAGGTGACCGCGGACGTCACCTTCGTCTATCCGCTCGTACGGGCGGCCGACGGCAGCAAGGACGTCGCCCGGACGGTCGTGCGCCGGGAGATCGTGATGAGCTGGGACGACCCGACGAAGGTGATCACCGAGCCGGGGACCTTCTCACTGCTGTCCTACAAGGTGGACTCCGCCAACGGCGGCTGCGACAACGACACCGGCTACTTCGTCCCCGCGTTCGACGACGAGGGAGCGGGCTCGGGCGAGGGGCCGACGGTCGACCCGTACGACCGGAGCACCTCGATGGGCGCCCTGACGCAGGACCGGGACGAGTCGGAGTGCGGCACCTACACGCGTACGTGAGTCCTCGGGGGGGCGCGCCCGTCGATCCCGGGCGGGCCCCCACCCCGTACGCTTGCGGCCGTGACCAGCAAACCCGACGCGGCGCAGCATCTGCGCGACCTCGCCCGGCTGCGCCGGGTCCGCGACCGGATCGACCGTGAGTACGCCCAGCCCCTGAACGTCGAGGCGCTCGCGCGCGGCGCACACATGTCGGCCGGCCATCTGAGCCGCGAGTTCCGGCGCGCGTACGGGGAGTCACCGTACGGCTACCTGATGACCCGGCGCATCGAGCGCGCGATGACGCTGCTGCGCCGGGGGGACCTCAGCGTCACCGAGGTGTGCTTCGCGGTCGGCTGCTCGTCGCTCGGCACGTTCAGCACGCGCTTCACCGAGCTGGTCGGGATGCCGCCGAGCACCTACCGGCAGGAGGCGGCGCGCGCGACGGCGAGGATGCCGTCGTGCGTGGTGAAGCAGGTGACCCGTCCGGTCAGGAATCGAGAAGCACGGCCGCCGGGGCCGCCGCCAGCGTGAAGTCCTCCGGTCGGCGCCGGTCCCCCAGGAGGTACGGGGAAGGACCGTCGGCGAGGCCGTGCGGCGACGACGGGCTGCTCGGCGGCCCCGCCGACCGAGGGCCGGTGCGCGTACCGGCCGACACGGGGCGGGACGCGGGCCGGGTGGGCGGTGGCGACCCCGGACGCGTGATCAGGTCAAGGCGGCTGGCCGCAGAGCCCATACACCTTTTCAAGATGGCCGGTTCGCACCGGCGTGGGCCGCGTGCGAGGGTGACGAAACATGTCACACCGCCACTAACCCTGCACAGCACGAGCCTTGAACCGTAGGGCGCCCACAGTCACCCACCTGTGGCGTCGCGTGAGCACGTGCCCGGACGGAGCCGGACCAAAACAATCGCCATCGCTAATCGGATCTAACCTTTCCGCAACAACAGGGCACCCGACGGCGGTTGAGCGAACAGGGTCGGCCAGGGGCCATTTGATCATTCCGCCTCGCGGGTGCGGGGCGCAGAACTTCCCGGTGGCACAAGGGTCAGGCGGGTCCGCACAGGCGGGACTTGATCATTCCGCTTAGCCTCGCGGTGTTCACCGTGAAGACAGGTCTGATCGAAGCGGATCGTTTCTGCGCTTCTGAGTGAACGCAAATTTTCGACGCTGCCCGCATCCGGGGATGTGTACTAGGCATAGGATCAAGCCGCGCCACTGGAGCCCCGCCCGCCCCGCCTGTCCCATCAGCAACTGTGCACACGATGTACGAGCGTCCCTACCGACACCCCACAACCCGTTAACAGGTATCTGCGTGTCACCGATACTCAGCACCGGTTCCGGCGATGGAGCCGCGCAGTGAAAATCAATCGTCGTCTCGTCCTGCTCGTCACCGCGCCCCTCACCGTCGCGGTCGCCTTCTCGGCCCTGGCCCTCGCCCCCGCGACCAACCAGGCGCTCCAGGCGAACCGGCTCGCCTCCATGGTCGATGTGGCCGCCGGAGCCGCCGACTTAACACATCAGCTGCAGCGTGAACGCGCGGCAGCCACCGCCTTGGTCTCCCACCAGGGGGACTCGGCCGCCTTCCAGGAAACCTCGGACGCGACCGACAAGAGCATCGCCGCCTTCAACGGCCGGATCGGCCGGCTCTCCGAGGTCCCCGGAAGCGCCCAGGAAGCACTGGACCGCATCGACCGCTTCATCGATCAACTCCCCGCCCTGCGCGCCCAGGTCCGCTCGGGCAGCACCACCATCTCCGCGCTCGCCTTCGGCTACCGGACCGTGATCGCGGACCTCAACGGCTACCGCGACGGCATCGCGCAGGCCGACGGTGTCGACGCCGAGATCGCGGACCGTATCCGCGCCGCCGCCGCCCTGTCCGAGGCCGCCGAGCACACCGCCCAGCAGCAGGTCACCGTCATGAGAGCACAGGCCGCCGGCGGCTTCACGGTCGCCTCGCAGCGCACGTTCGACGCCAGCCGGCTCGGCTACACCGAGTCGACCGGTGCCATGTTCAGCCTCGGCCCCGGCGAGTGGCGGACCTGGCTGGAGCGCACCCTCTCCGGCCCGAAGGCGCTGGCGTCCCGCAAGCTCGAGGACAAGATCGGGCGTACGGACACCAGCAAGGCCATCGGCGTCACCCCCGAGGAGTGGCAGAAGGCCTCCGCGGACCGCCAGACCCTGCTGCACACCGTCGAGAAGCGGATCGACGAGTCCGTCGCCGCGACCGTCGACAGGGAACGCACCAGGCTGCTGTGGACCGCCGGCGGCGAGGTCGCCCTGGTGCTGCTGACCCTGGTGGGCGTCGTCGTCGTCGCCATCCGCCTCGGCCGAGTCATGATCCGCCGGCTGCGCGACCTGCGCAACGCCGCGCACGAGGTCGCCCACACCCGGCTGCCCGCCGTCATGAGCGAGCTCTCCCAGCCCGGCGCGCTGAGCGGCTCCACGCCCGAGCAGGTCGCGGAACGGACCGGCAACCCGATCGAGACCACCGGCGGGGACGAGATCGGTGAGGTCGGTGAGGCGTTCAACGCCGTCCACCACGAGGCCGTCCGCCTCGCCGCCGAACAGGCCCGCGTGCACGAGCAGTTCGCCGAGACCCTGGTCCGGGTCGCCCGCCGCGGCGCCCAGCTGACCAGCGTCATGGTGTCCGAGCTGGACACGGTGCAGCGCGACGAGGCCGACCCGGAGCGCATGAAGACGCTCTTCGCCCTCGACCACCTCGCCATCCGCATGGAGCGCAACACCAACAACCTCCTGGTGCTGGGCGGTTACGGCAACGCCCGGGTGCGCTCGGCGGACATCGGCTGCTCCACCGTCATCGTGGCCGCCGCCCAGCAGATCGAACGCTTCGACCGGGTGTCCCTCGGCGCCATCGAGGCCGGCATCGGCATCGCCGCCCGCGCCGTGCACGACGTCGCCCACATCCTGGCGGAACTGCTCGACAACGCGACCCGCTTCTCGCCGCCCGACGCCCAGGTCGGGGTCGCCGTCTGGCGGCTCTGGGACCGGGCCGTCGTGCAGATCGTCGACGAGGGCGTGGGAATCTCGGCCGAGCGCCGTGCCGTGCACAACGCCGCGCTGCGCGAGCCGAAGGCGGGCATCGGGGACGTACGGTCCATGGGTCTGCACGTGGTGGCGCGGCTCGCCGCCCGTCACGGCATCGTTGTCGAACTCCGCGACTCCTCGGGCCCCGGCACCATCGCCGAGGTCACCCTGCCCAAGACCGTGCTGGCCGAGGTTCCCGTCGAGGCTCCCCCCGTCCCGGACGCGGCGGGCCAGGGGCGGGGCGACGAGGTCCGCTACGAGGCACCTCGTCCGGTCGCCGCCGGCCGCCGGCCGCGCGACGGGCGGGAACGGACCGGACGCCCCGTCGGCGCGGGTATCGGCGCCCGCCCGGGCAGCGCCACCGACGCGGGGAGGCGCGAGGACCACGAGGGCCCGGCGCGCGAGAGCGGCGCCGACACGCGCGAGGGCGGCACCACGCCCGCCCCGCACCCCGTGCACGACGAGCCGGTCTCACGCATCGCCGGGGTCAGCTCCTCCGGCCTGCCCCTCCGGCAGCGCAACACGCCCCAGCCGTGGCCCAGCCTGGGCAAGCGGGGCGGCACCGATCAGCGGTCCGGCGCCGCCACGCCGAGGCCGTCACCCCGCCGCCGGGACTCCCGGCAGGTCTCCGACGTCCTCGCGGCCTACGCCCAGGGCATCAGCCGGAGCACGAACCCCCGCGGGCGTTCCGCCACCGATGACAACACCGAACGGACCAAGAAATGACCTCACCCACCGACCTGAGCTGGATCTTGAGCGACTTCGCCGGACGCATCCCGGAGGTCACCCAGGCGATAGCCGTGTCCGTGGACGGACTCGCGCTGGCATACACCGGTGTGGAGCGTGACGACGCCGACCGGCTGGCCGCCATCGCCTCCGGCGTCGTCAACCTGCTGTCCGCGGCAGCGCAGTTGACGAACACCGACCCGGTCGAGCACAGCCTCACCGCCATGGAGGGCGGCTACATGTTCTCCATGGCCGTCTCCAGCGGTGCCTCGCTCCTGGTGACCACCACCAGGGACGCGGACATCGGTGAGGTCAGCTACATGATGTCCGAGCTGATCAACCAGGTCGGCGACTCGCTGTCCCCCCAGGTCCGTTCCCCGCACAACTCCCCCACGCACTGACCGTCGGCCGTTCCCCCACGGCCGCACCGACCCGTCCGCGGAGCCGACTCCGCGGTCGGGTCACACCGTTGCCCGATACTCCCCCGATGAGAGCCCTCATGTTCTTCGACATATCCCGCCGCACACGCCACCGCAGATTCGTCCGGCCGGCCGGCGCCGCCGCCCTCGCCCTCGGCCTGGCCGCCGTCACCGGATGCAGCAGCGACAGCGGCTCCGGCGACGAGACCATCAAGGTCGGCCTGGTCGCCTCGCTGTCCGGCACCTACAAGCCGGTCGGCACCGACCTGCGGGACGGCTTCGACCTGTACCTGAAGACGCACGACAACAAGCTGGGCGGGCGCAAGGTCGAGCTCATCGTCGCCGACGAGGGCGACGGCCCGCCGACCGCGGTGCCGGCCGCCACCAAGCTGATCAAGAAGGACAAGGTCGACGTGCTGACCGGCCTCGTCAGCGGTGGCTCGGTCAACGCGGTGCTGCCGCTGGTCAACCAGGCCAAGATCCCGTTCCTGGGCTCCAACGCCCGGCCCGAGGTCAAGGACGCCGAATTCGTCTGGACGACGAGCTTCATGTCCGACGAGCCGGGCAAGGCCATCGCCCCGTACGTCAAGGAGAAGGTGAACGGACCGGTCTACGCGATCGGCCCCGACTACCAGGGCGGCTACGACGAACTGCGCGGGTTCACCGACGAGTTCAAGCGCATCAAGGGCGAACTCGCCAACCCCGACGGCAAGACGACCTGGACGCCGTTCCCGCAGACGACCAACTTCATGCCGTACTTCGCGGAGATCGCCAAGACGGACGCCAAGGCCGTCTACTGCTTCTACGCCGGCAAGGCCGCGATCGACTTCGCCAAGCAGTACGCGCAGTCCGACATCGCCGACCTGCCGCTGTACACCGCCTTCGTCACCGAGGGCAGCGTGCTCCAGGCCGAGGGCAACGCCGCGAAGGGCATCTACTCCGTCCTGAACTACGCGCCGGACCTCGACAACGCGGCCAACCGCAAGTTCGCCGCCGACTGGACCGCCGAGCACGACACCCAGCCGACCACGTACGCGATGTCGTCCTACGACGCCGCCGCCGTGCTGGACAAGGCGATCGCGGACGCCGCGAAGAAGGGTGACGTGACGCCGCAGACCATCAACAACGCCATCGACGACCTGGGCCAGATCGACAGCCCGCGCGGCTCCTGGGAGTTCAGCGCCAAGGCGCACGCGCCGGTGCAGACCTGGTACCTGCGCCAGGTGCGTCCGGACGGCAACCAGCTGTCCAACGTCATGGTCCAGGACCTGGCGACGCTCGGCGGCTGACATGGAGCTTCTTGATGCCCACCTCGTGCCGGCGGTGGACGGAGTGGCCTACGGGCTGCTGCTGTTCGTGGTCGCCGCCGGCCTGAGCCTCGCGTTCGGCACGGCCGGCGTACTGAACCTCTCGCACGGCATGCTGTACGCGATCGGCGCCTACACCGGCGCCGAGCTGAGCGACGGAACCTGGGGCGGCCTCGTCATCGGGCTGGCCGCCGGAACGGCGGCAGCCGCCCTCGCCGGGGCGGGACTCTCCGCCGCGACGGTTCCGCTCGCCCGGCGTGGGCATCTCGCTCAAGCCCTGCTGACGTTCGGGATCGCCCTGGTCGGCGGTGATCTGCTCATCCAGTTCTTCGGAGCGGACGAGCTGCCGGTGCGCGTCCCCGGCGCGCTCGACTCCTCGGTCCACCTGCTGGGCCACCGCTACCCCGCCTACCGGCTCTGCTTCATCGCGATGGCCGTCGTCCTGGCGGCCTTCGGTACGTGGGTGCTGACCCGGACCCGGGTGGGGGCGGCGGTACGGGCGTCGGCGGACGATCCGCAGATGCTCGCCGCCACCGGCCACAACCCCCGGGCCGTGCACACCGGTGTGCTCGCCGCGGCGGGTGCGCTGGCCGGTGCGGCGGGCGTGCTCGGGGCGCCGATCATCGGCCCCGGGCCCGGCACCTCCGAGAACGTCCTGATGCTGTCCCTCGTGGTCGTCGTCCTCGGCGGGCTGCGCTCGCTGTGGGCGACGTTCTTCGCGGCGATCGCCGTGGGCGAGGTCCAGACCCTGGGCGTCTCGGTGCTGCCGGAGCTGGCCCCGTATCTGCTGTTCGCCGCGATGGCGGCGGTGCTGGTGTTCCGTTCCCGCTTCGCTCAGCCGGCGGCGCACGAGGAGCAGGGCCCGTCCCCGGACCCCCTCTCCCGGCTGCGGCGCCTCCTCGCCGCACGGTGGGAGAGCCGCCCGCGCGCGGCGGCGACGACACCGGCCCGGGAGACCGCTGCGGCGGCTCCCGGGCGGTTCGGGGCGTGGCTGCGCGGGGCCGGGTGGCGGCAGGCAGCCCCGCTGCTCGTGCTGCTCGCCCTGCTGTTCGCGCTGCCGGGGATGCTCGACTCGTACAGCATCTCGCTGGCCGGTTCCGCCCTGGCTCTGGGGCTGCTCGCGGTCAGTGTCACCGTCGTGACCGGTTACGCCGGTCTGCCCACCCTCGGGCAGACCGCCCCGTTCGCCGTCGGCGCGTACGCCACCGCCAACCTCGCGGACGCCGGGTGGACGGTGGGCCCGGTCCAGATCGTCCTCTCGGCGCTGGCGGCGGCGGTGTTCTCGGCGCTGACCGGGCCCGCCGTGATCCGGGCCCGAGGCACCACCGTACTGATGATCACGCTCGCCGTCGGCGAGCTGACAAGTGCGGTGATCAACCAGGTCAAGTCCGTCACCGGCGGCGCCGACGGCCTGGTCGGCTTCCCGGCCACCCGGGCGCTGTGGGGCGGTGAGGGCATGACGCAGGAGCGTGAGCTGTACGTCTACGCCCTCGTCGTCGCCGTGGTCGCCGTGGCCCTGACCCTGCTGGTGCTGCGCTCCCCGGCCGGCAAGCTGCTGACCGGCACCCGGGGCGCCGAGGCGCGGATGCGCGCGTCGGGCCACCCCGTGGGGCGCTACCTGCTGGTCGCCCACATCTGCGCCGGGGCGCTGGCCGGCGTCGGCGGCTCGCTGATGGTCACCGTCCAGCAGTACCTCTCCCCCGCCGACGTCGGCTTCGAGATCGCCGCGTTCGCGCTGCTGGCGGTCGTCATCGGCGGGACGACGTCCGTCATCGGTGCCCTGCTGGGCGCCGGGCTGATCGTCTTCACCCGGGACTGGGTCGCCGGCTCCTGGCCCGGCCACGGACCGCTGCTGCTCGGCACGCTGTTCATCGCCGCCGTGTACCTGCTGCCGCGCGGACTGGCCGGACTGCGTACCGCCCTCGGCCGGCCCGCGCCGGACGGCCCGCGTCCCGCCCCGGCCGTAGCCCCGCCCACCCCGTCCCCCGCCGGGAAGGTCTCCCCATGACGCCCGCACCGACCGCCGCACCGGCGACCCCCGTGCTGGACCTCGACCGCCTCACCCGCAGGTACGGCAGCCTCACCGCCGTCGACGACGTCAGCCTGCGGCTGGCCCAGGGTGCCCGGCACGCCGTCATCGGCCCCAACGGCGCCGGCAAGACGACCCTGCTCAACCTCATCGCCGGCACCGACCGGCCCGACCACGGCACGATCGCCCTGAGCGGTACGGACGTCACCCGCGCGTCCACCGCCAAGCGCAGCCGGCTGGGCATCGCCCGCAGCTTCCAGCAGCCGTCGGTGATCTCCGAACTGACGGTGCTGGACAACGTCGTACTGGCCGGCTGGCCGCACCACCCGGCGCGCCGCGGCGCCTGGCGCAGCCCGTCCCGCTACCGCCGGCACACCGAGTCCGCGGGGCACCACCTGGAGACCGTCGGGCTCGCGGACCTCGCACACCGGCCGGCCTCCACGCTCTCCCACGGGCAGCGCCGCATGCTCGACATCGCCGCCGCCCTGGCGGGCGATCCGCGCCTGCTGCTCCTGGACGAGCCGGCGGCCGGCTTGACCGACGCCGACATCGGGCGGCTGCTCGCCATCCTCGGCGCCCTGCCGGCGAGCGTGGCGATCGTCCTGGTCGAGCACCACGTCGAGGTCGTCGCCCAGCTCGCGACGTCGGTCACCGTGCTGGCGGCCGGCCGGGTGCTGGTCACCGGCCCGACCCGGGAAGCGCTCGCCCACCCCGAGGTCCGCGACGCCTACCACAACACCGGTCCGATGGCCGGTGAGCCGGACGGTGACGGTCCGGGGCACGGGGCCACGGGCCTCGTCACAGGCACCACCGAAGCGAGAGGATGACCGATCCCCGATGCTCGAACTCACGGGCCTGACCGCGGGCTACCACGGCGGAACCGTCCTCCACGGCCTCGACCTGTCCGTACCCGCCGGCACGGTCCACGCCGTCGTCGGCCACAACGGCGCCGGCAAGACGACGCTCGTCCACACCGTCGCCGGTCTGATGCGCCCGGGCGCCGGCACCGTACGGCTGGACGGCCGGGACGTGACGGGGCAGCCCGCCCACCGGATCGCCCGCGCCGGGATCGGTCTCGTACCGCAGGGCCGCCGGGTCTTCGCCAACCTCAGCGTCGCCGAACACCTGCGGCTGTCCTACCGGCCGCCGCGCCGTGGCGACACCACGCGCCCGAGCGTGTGGACGCCCGCCCGGGTGCTGGAGCTGCTGCCCCGGCTGGGCGAGCGCCGGGGCAACCGGGGTACGGACCTGTCGGGCGGCGAGCAGCAGATGCTGGCCCTGGCCCGCGCGCTGCTCGGTTCGCCGAGTGTGCTGCTGCTCGACGAGCCGACCGAGGGCCTGGCCCCGGCCCTGGTCCGCCAGGTCCACGAACTGGTGACCACGCTGGCCGACGAGGGCATCGCCGTCCTGCTGGTGTCGCCGAGTCCGGCCCAGGCGGCCGAGTGCGCGCACACGCTCACGGTGCTGACCTCGGGGCGGGTCGGGCTGCGACTGGACGGGGCGGACGCCCGTACCGACCCCACCGCGCTGCACGCCGCACTCGAACTCGCGCCGACTCCGGCCTGACCGGCGCCGCGCGGCGCGAAGGGGGGCGGTGACCGGGTCCGGTCACCGCCCCCCTTCGCGTCCGGGGCTACTTGACCTTGAGGCTGTGGCCGCCGAAGCCGCTGCTGCGGTCGGAGCCGCTGTTCTGGTCCTGCCACCAGGCATCGAACTCCGGCTGGCCCATGGCGGACCAGTCCGGGGTGTTCTCGACCTGGGTGCTGCCCATCCGGCGGGCGAGGGCGACCATGGCGGAGCCGACCGCGCCCCGGCCGCTGTCGTACCGCTCCAGCACGTCCTTCCAGCTGTCCCCGGCGACCCAGGCGGCCTCCAGGGCGGTGGCGTCCTGGAGCGCCTTCACGCTGCCGGCGCCGACGTGCGGCCGGGCGACGCTGGCGGCGTCGCCCACGAGCGCCATCCGCCCGGAGGTGTAGTGCGGGACCGCCAGGTCGTAGATGGGCTGGATGAAGGTGGTCTCGGCGGGCGTGCCGAGGACCTTGTCCGCCCAGAACGGCGGGAAGTTGTCGGCGACCAGGGCGCGCAGGCGGTCGGTGAGCTCCGAGTTGAGGCGGCCGGGCGGCAGGGAGGTGGGGGTGCGCAGGTCGGGGTGGAGGCCGTCGGTCTGCGGGGGTGCGGTGTAGAGGACCCAGTTGAGGCGGTGGCCGCCGGTGCCGTCCGGGATGCGGTAGATCATGCAGTGGCCGCCGGGGAAGACGATGTTGTGCGCGTCGAGGCCGTCCGACGGCAGCCCCTCGACGTCCGCGGACGCACCGCGCCAGCCGATGTAGCCGGCGTACTCGGCGCTGACCCCGGGGAACATGGCCTCGCGGACCACGGAACGGTATCCGTCGGCCCCGATGACGAGGTCGAAGCGCTCCTCGTGCCCGTCGGCGAGCCGCAGCGTCACCCCGTCGTCGCCCGGTTCCACGGCGGTGACGACGGCGCCGGAGCGGTAGTCGACGTCCTCGGGCACCCGGCGGCGCAACTCGCTCCAGAGCGAGCCCCAGTTGTAGGCGCGGAAGGGGAACGGCTGTTCGCCGAAGGCCCGGCCGTGGGCGGCGTCACCGTCGCGTACGCTCCACACCCGCCGGGTCAGCGGGGCCCAGGGCATCTCCGGGGCGACGTATCCGGCGTCCTTCAGCTCGTTGTAGCGGTCGCTCTGCAGGGCGATCCCGACGCCCCGGTCCCGGAGTTCGGCGTCGGCGCGTTCGAAGACGGTGATCCTGTCCGCTCCTGCGCGTGACGCGGCCAGGGCCGTGGCACACCCCGCTATGCTCCCGCCGACCACGGCAATGCTGCCTCCACGCATGTCTGGCTCTCCACTCACTTGATGTCCCGGCCGCCCGCCCGGCCGCTGTCCTGCCGGCACGTCAGCTCGGAAGTACGCTTGCATTGGCGCTGGTTGGCCCGTTCCCTGCGGTCGGGGCCCGCACCGAATCCTATCGAGGGGTGCCCGACGGGTGAGCGTCGCAGGTGGTTCCGCTCTTTTCGCCGCCAACGCCCCGTCAGACATGGTTTCCTGTGCACTCCTTGGTCGTTTCGGATTAGGGTTCTGTCATGTCCCCCTCGCCGGTCAACTGCACAGATCACCGTCTTCCGGCCGGCTCCGGCGCCGGCCGGGACGCGCTGCGAAGACGCCTCGCCGCTCCCGCTCGCCGCTGAGCGGTCAACGCGCCCCGAGCGATACGTTCCCCTCCCCCAGGCGGCCGTCCCGAGCGCCGCCAGATCCCGGAAGTCCGGGCACTACGGAGTACAGACACGATGCGACACGCCCCCGGCAGCGGGTGCTTCGGCCTCGACGGCCAGCGGACCGGCATGCCCGCCCGAGCCGCAGGAACCGTCCCCCTGATTCTCGCGAGGACCCGATGACCGAACTGATATTGATCCTGCTCGTGCTGGCGGCCGGCGCCGGCGCCGGCGCGTCGCTGCACTCCCTGCGCCGGGCCCGCGCCGAGAAGCGACGGGCGGACGAGCTCCAGCAGCAGCGCGAGCAGCTCGGCCAGCAGCTGCGGGCCGCCGAGCAGTTCGTGGCGTACATCGCGCAGACGGTCGTCCAGGCGGCCGCGTCGGAGGCGCAGACCGGGCGCCCCTACCAGCTCGACCTGGCGGTTCCGCCGCAGCTGGCGCACACTCAGCTCGCCGACGGCCTCAGCGCCTTGGCCGGTCAGGTGCGGTCCGCCATCACGATGGCGGGCCAGCTGGCGCAGAACGCCGCGGAGGAACAGCTCACCCAGGTATGGGCGGAGACGGAGCGTCAGGTCGCCGAGGCGCGTAAGGAGTCGGTGGACGTGGCGCGTGCGGCGGTCCGCGCCTTCGCCTCCAGCACGGTGCAGCGCGCGGCGAAGCTGAGCAGCACGATCAGCGCCGGGGTGCGCCGCCATGTCTCGGACGAGGCGTACGCGACGCTGGTCGAGATGGACCACCTGGCCCAGCAGATGCTGCTCACCGCGTCCGGCTACGGCGTCCTGGCCGGTGACAAGCTGTCGCGGCGCTGGCCGGCCACCACGCTGACCGATGTCGTGCGCACCGCCATGGGCCGGGTCGAGGGCTACCAGCGCATCCAGCACACGGACCTGGAGTCCTTCGCGGTGCAGAGCCGGGCCGTGGAGGCGGTCGTCCACGCCCTCGCGGTCCTGCTGGACAACGCCCTGCGCTACTCGCCGCCCAACGCCCGGGTGCACGTCTCCCTGGAGCACGGGGCGAACGCGGCGTTCCTGGTGGTGGACGACGCCGGTCTCCGGATGGAGGACGAGCGGCTGACCTGGGCCCGGGAGGTGATGTCCGGCGAGCAGCGGGACGACATCACCCGGCTGGGCGCCTACCCGCAGACGGGGCTGCGCGTCGCCTCGGTCCTCGCCCACCAGTACGGCTTCCGGGTCGAGCTGACGGCGCCCAACCTGTACGGCGGCACCCGCGCGATCATCGTGCTCCCGCAGGCGCTGCTGACGACGCCCGGTCCTTCCCGGCCCGTCTCCGCGCAGACGCTGCCGGCGGCCCGGCCGGCCGCCGTCCCGCCGGCACCCCAGCCGTCCCTGCTGCCGGAGCCCCGGCCGATGTCCCAGCCCACGCCCGAGCCCGTCTCCCCGCCGACGCCGGAGCCCGGGCCCGTGCCCCTGCCGGCGCCCGCCGCGGAGCCGGCACCCGCACCGGAACCGGAGCCCCGGCCGGCGCAGACGACCACGGCCAGCGGGCAGATCG
>NZ_SSBK01000058.1 GCF_004795035.1 Streptomyces sp. A0958 | reverse complement strand
CCCGCATCGACGCCCACCTCACCGACACGCCCCGGGCCCGCACCCGAACCAGCCACTTCGCAGCACTTCGCCCCGCCGACCAAGTCGGCGGGGCGAAGCAACAGGGCCCGAATTAACCAACAGCGTCACAATCGCTCCGGGCCCCCTCACGTGTGCTGCCGGACCGCTCTCAGGCAGCCGGGGGCGGCGTGGCGTTGCCGTCCTTGTTCGACAGCTTCTCCACCGCGTCCTTGGCCTTCTGAGTGCCCGTCACGATCTTGTCGCTGTACTTGCCCTTGGTCTTCTCGTCCACCGTCCGCGCGGCCTTCTCGAGACCCTGGTCGATCTTGTCCCCGTGCTGCTGCGCGAGGTCGCTGACCTTGTCCTTCGCCGGGGCCAGCTTCGCCTTCACACTGTCCATGAAGCCCATCGGACACCTTCTCCGCTCGGGAACTGTGAGAAATAACCCATATGTACAACCACTGTACGGGGAAGACCGCACTGCCGCGTCACCTTCCCCGTCCGAGCTTCCCTCATTCGAGACCCGGGCCGCCGGTTTGGGAGAGACTGTGCCGGTGACAAGCTCAGCTCCCGCACCGCGGGTCATCGCCGTCGTCGGTCCCACCGCAGCAGGAAAGTCCGATCTGGGGGTGCACCTCGCCCAGCGGCTCGACGGCGAAGTGATCAACGCCGACTCCATGCAGCTCTACCGGGGCATGGACATCGGCACCGCCAAGCTGGCGCTCGCCGAGCGCGAAGGCGTCCCGCACCGGCTGCTCGACATCTGGGACGTCACCGAGACCGCCAGCGTCGCCGAATACCAGCGCCTCGCCCGCGCCGAGATCGACCGGCTGCTCGCCGAGGGCCGCACCCCCGTCCTGGTGGGCGGCTCCGGCCTGTACGTGAAGGGCGCGATCGACGCGCTGGAGTTCCCCGGCACGGACCCCGGCGTCCGGGCCGTGCTGGAGGCGGAGCTGGCCGAACACGGCTCCGGGGCACTGCACGCGCGGCTCGCCGCCGCCGACCCCGAGGCCGGCCGCGCGATCCTGCCGAGCAACGGCCGCCGCATCGTCCGCGCCCTGGAGGTCATCGAGATCACCGGCAAGCCCTTCACCGCGAACCTCCCCGGCGACGACGCGGTCTACGACGCCGTCCAGATCGGCGTCGACGTGGCCCGCCCCGAACTCGACGAGCGCATCGCCCTGCGCGTCGACCGCATGTGGGAGGCGGGACTCGTGGACGAGGTGCGCGCCCTGGAGGCCCAGGGGCTGCGCGAAGGGCGTACCGCCTCCCGCGCGCTCGGCTACCAGCAGGTCCTCACCTCGCTCACCGGGGAGTGCACCGAGGGTCAGGCGCGCGCCGAGACCGTGCGCGCCACCAAGCGCTTCGCGCGCCGCCAGGACTCCTGGTTCCGCCGCGACCCGCGCGTCCAGTGGCTGAGCGGCGCCGCGGAGCACCGCGGGGAACTCCCGGGCCAGGCGCTGGCGTTGGTCGAACGGGCGGTTACAGCCTGATCACGTGATGGCATCGGGACGCTCCGCCCGTCATTTCGGCGACCCCGGTCGTGCCATCATCGAGCATCGATCGACTGGAGTCCGAGTTGGGAGGGCGCGTGGCGATGGAGGCCGGCCCTCGCGACACGGAACAAGACGCAGCGGACACGCAGCACGAGGCAGGGAGCCTCAGCCCGGACGGGCCCGACGAGCTCGACGTGACCCCCGAGGTCGAGGTCGAGCTGCGTCCCGCCCGACGGCTGCGCATCTGGCAGCTCGCACCCATCGTCATGCTCGCCGCGGTGGGCTCGCTGATGTTCGCCTTCCCCCTCGCCTTCGAGTTCGGCGACGGTGGCGCGGTCGTCGCCATGCTGGGCCTGCTGATCAGCTGCTGCGCCGCCGGCTGGTCCATGATGGCCGCCCGCCGCGTCGGGCACACCTGGCCCGGACTGCCGTCCCGCGGCTCCTCCCAGCGCCCCGACTGGCGCGTGGTCGCGCTCTACGCCGGGGTCTGCGCCGTACTGGTCGCGCTCGCCGTCTGGCGCGTGGCGCGACTGCGCTGACGGGCCCGGCCCCGCGGGCCCGGGCGGCCCTCCGTACGGCGGGCCGGTTCCCGGCGCTGTCGGCGCCGCCTCGTACAGTTGTCCCGTGACCACCTCGCAGATCGCCTTCCTCAAGGGCCACGGCACCGAGAACGACTTCGTGATCGTTCCCGACCCGGACAACGCCGTCGCCCTGCCCGCCTCCGTCGTCGCCCGCCTCTGCGACCGCCGGGCGGGCATCGGCGGCGACGGCCTGCTGCACGTCGTGCGCAGTGCCGCGCACCCCGAGGCGCGGGCCATGGCGCAGGACGCCGAGTGGTTCATGGACTACCGCAACGCCGACGGGTCCGTCGCCGAGATGTGCGGCAACGGCGTGCGGGTCTTCGCGCACTACCTCCAGCGCGCCGGCCTCGTGAAGGAGGGCGACCTCGCGGTCGCCACCCGCGGCGGCGTGAAGCAGGTCCACCTCGCCAAGAACGGCGACATCACCGTCTCCATGGGCCGCGCCCTGCTCCCCGCCGAGGGCGTCACCGTCACCGTCGGCGGCCGCGACTGGGAGGCCCGCAACGTCAACATGGGCAACCCGCACGCGGTGGCCTTCGTCGAGGACCTGGCGCACGCCGGTGACCTGCTCACCGAGCCGTCCTTCGCCCCGGCCGCCGTCTACCCCGACGGGGTCAACATCGAATTCGTCGTGGACCGCGGCCCCCGCCACGTCGCGATGAGGGTCCACGAGCGCGGCTCCGGCGAGACCCGCTCCTGCGGCACCGGCGCCTGCGCGGTGGCCGTCGCGGCGGCCCGCCGGGACGCGGCGGACCCGGCGGCGACCGGCGAGCCGGTCACGTACACCGTCGACCTGCCCGGCGGCAGCCTCGTCATCACCGAGCACCCGGACGGCGAGATCGAGATGACCGGACCGGCCGTCATCGTCGCCGAGGGCAAGATCGATCCGGCCTGGCTCGAAACGCTGAACGGGTAACGCTTCGCTCGAATGGGTGATCCGTTTCACGCTGGGCGAGAGCCGGACTCCGCCACGTGGTGGGCTCGGTAGCATCAAGCACCGGCCCGGAGGCGCGACCGCACCTCCCCACCGCCGGTCGACGTCGCCGGAGGTGCCCCATGAGTGCAGAGGCCACCAACCCAGGTGCTCCCATCCGCAGGCGGGGCCGTCCCCGGATCGACCTCCGCAGGCTCGGCAGGGCCGCCGTGCTCGGCCCGGTCTCCCGCGACCGCCTCCCCGACGCCCTCGCGCACGTCGCCGAGGCGCACCGCGCCCACCACCCCGACGCCGACCTCGCCGTCCTGCAGCGCGCCTATCTCCTCGCCGAGACCTCGCACCGGGGGCAGATGCGCAAGAGCGGCGAGCCCTACATCACCCACCCCCTCGCGGTCACCCTCATCCTCGCCCAGCTCGGCGCCGAGACCACCACGCTGACCGCCTCCCTCCTCCACGACACCGTCGAGGACACCGAGGTGACCCTCGATCAGGTGCGGGAGGAGTTCGGTGAGGAGGTCTGCTACCTCGTCGACGGCGTCACCAAACTCGAAAAGGTCGACTACGGGGCCGCCGCCGAACCCGAGACCTTCCGCAAGATGCTGGTCGCCACCGGGGACGACGTCCGCGTCATGTCGATCAAACTCGCCGACCGGCTGCACAACATGCGCACCCTCGGCGTGATGCGCCCCGAGAAACAGGCCAGGATCGCCCACGTCACCCGCGACGTGCTGATCCCCCTCGCGGAACGGCTCGGCGTCCAGGCGCTCAAGACCGAGCTGGAGGACCTGGTCTTCGCCATCCTCCACCCAGAGGAGTACGCCCGCACCAGCGCCGTGATCGCCGCCGCGGCGGACGGGCCCGATCCCCTGAACGCCACCGCGGGCAACGTCGCCTCGGTGCTGCGGGAGGCCGGTATCTCCTCCGAGGTCCTCGTCAGGCCCCGCCACTTCGTCTCCGTCCACCGGGTCCGCATCAAACGCGGCGAACTGCGCGGCAGCGACTTCGGGCGGGTCCTGGTGCTCGTCGCAGAGGACGCCGACTGCTACGCCGTCCTCGGTGAACTGCACACCTGTTTCACGCCGGTGATCTCCGAGTTCAAGGACTTCATCGCCGCCCCCAAGTTCAACCTCTACCAGTCGCTGCACACCGCGGTGGTGGGCCCGGACGGCGAGGTCGCCGAGGTCCTCATCCGCACCCACCGGATGCACAAGGTCGCCGAGGCCGGCGTCATCGCGCTCGGCAATCCGTACGTGGCGGACGGCACCGCACAGACCGCCGAACAGGCCGGCGGCGAGAGCCCAGACGGCGAGAGCCCCCATGGCGAAGGCCCCGACGGTGAACGGGCCGACCCCACCCGCCCCGGCTGGCTCTCCCGGCTCCTCCAGTGGCAGCAGTCCGCATCCGACCCCGACACCTTCTGGACCTCCCTGCGCGCCGACCTCGCCCAGGACCGCGAGATCACCGTCTTCCGCACGGACGGCGGCACCCTCGGCCTGCCCGCCGGAGCCAGCTGCGTCGACGCGGCCTACGCCCAGCACGGCGACGCGGCACACACCTGCATCGGCGCCCGGGTGAACGGCCGGCTGGCCACGCTCAGCACCGTGCTGAAGGACGGCGACACCGTGCAGCCGCTGCTCGCCGAGGACGCCGGGTCCGGCCCCTCGCCCGACTGGCTGGACCACGCACGTACGCCCGCAGCCCGCATCGCCATCACCGGCTGGCTCGACGCCCACCCCCAGGGGGCGGAGGCCGGACAGCCGGGCGCGCCGGCGGGCCGCGACCCGCAGCCCGCCCCGCCCGTCGAGCCCGGGGCCCGCAGGGCCCGCACCGCGAGCGCCGTGGTCGAGCAGCAGGACGCCCAGGTACGGCTCGCCGGCTGCTGCACCCCCGTACCTCCCGACGAGGTCACCGGCTTCACCGTGCGCGGCGGCGCCGCCGTCACCGTGCACCGGCTGCGGTGTCCGGCGGTGGCCCGGATGGAGGCCGTCGGCCGGGCGCCGGTCGCGGTGAGCTGGGGCGACGAGCAGGCGTGCCGGGTGACGCTGGTCGCGGAGTCCTTCGGTCGGCCCCGGCTGCTGGCCGACCTCACCGAGGCGATCGCCGGCGCGGACGCGGCGGTCATCTCCGCCACCGTGGAGCCCCCGAGCGAACAGCGCGTACGGCACACCTACACGCTGCGGCTGCCGGACGCGGCGGGGCTGCCCGCGCTGATGCGCGCCATGCGCGAGGTGCCCGGCGTGTACGACGTCTCGCGCGCCCAGCACCCGGCCGGAGCGCTCTGACCGAGCCACGCACCCGCGTGCGCCGGGCCCGGCCGCAGCTCTCATTCGGGTGGCGCGGCGCGCGCCGCCCCCTGCCGGCGGGGGCGCGCTGATAGCCGTAGTCCATGCCGTTCCTCTCCCGCCGCCTGCGGGCCGCTCTGCTGGCCACCGCATCGGCCGCTCTCGTCGCCGCCACCCTGCCCGCCCCGGTGCCCCTCGGCATCGGTGACCCGCTCTTCCCGCACCTCGGCAACCCCGGGTACGACGTACTCGCCTACGACATCGGCCTCACCTACAACGGCCACAACAACGAGCCGCTGTCCGCCGTCACCACCATCGACGCACGGACGACCGAGCCGCTGGAGCGGATCAACCTCGACTTCACGCGGGGCACCGTCCAGTCCGTCACCGTCAACGGCCTGCGCGCCGGGTTCGAGGTCGCGGACGAGGACCTGATCGTGCGGCCGGCGGGCCGGATTCCGGCCGGCGTCCCCCTGCGCATCACCGTCCGCCACACCAGCGACCCCTCCGGCGAACGGGACAGCGGCGGCTGGGTACGCACCGCCGACGGGCTCGCCATGGCCAACCAGGCGGACGCCGGACACCGGGTCTTCCCGAGCAACGACCACCCCGCCGACAAGGCGTACTTCACCTTCCGCGTCACCGCCCCGCGCGATCTGACGGTGGTGGCCAACGGCCTGCCCGCCGGCCGCAGCCGGCACGGGGACAGCACCACCTGGACCTACCGCACCGAACACCCCATGGCCACCGAACTCGCCCAGGTCAGCATCGGCCGGTCGGCCGTGGTGCGGCGGACCGGGCCGCACGGACTGCCGGTGCGCGACGTCGTACCGGCGGCCGACCGGGACCGCCTCGAACCCTGGCTGAGGAAGACCCCAGGCCAGCTGGCCTGGATGGAACAGCAGGTCGGCCGGTACCCCTTCGAGAACTACGGGGTGCTGATCGCCGACACCGATACCGGATTCGAGCTGGAGACCCAGACCCTCTCCCTCTTCGAGCGGCGCCTGTTCACCGACCCCCACTTCCCCGAGTGGTACGTCGACTCGGTCCTGGTCCACGAGATGGCCCACCAGTGGTTCGGCGACAGCGTCTCCCCGCAGGCCTGGTCCGACCTCTGGCTGAACGAGGGACACGCCAGCTGGTACGAGGCGCGGTACGCCGAGGACCACGCCGGCAAGCCGCTGGAGGAGCGCATGCGGAACGCCTACACCTGGTCGGACACCTGGCGCGCCGCCGGAGGCCCGCCCGCCCGGCCCGACGCGCCGGCCCCCGGCGAGAAGATCAGCCTGTTCCGGCCGGTGGTCTACGACGGCAGCGCGCTCGTCCTGTACGCCCTGCGCCAGGAGATCGGCCAGGACGCCTTCCAGAGGCTGGAGCGGCTCTGGGTGCGCAAGCACCGCGACTCCAACGCCACCACGGCCGACTTCGTCCGGCTCGCCTCACAGGTGGCCGGGCGCGACCTGACCGCGTTCTTCGACGGCTGGCTGTACGGGGCGAAGACGCCGCCCATGCCGGGGCACCCCGACTGGCACAGCACGGCACCGGCGGCGAAACAGGGGCAGCGGTAAACCCGGTGACGGCCCGCACGGACCGTGCCACTATCGACGGGTCGCCGCGGCGGCCGGAGCGGAGGTTGTCCCGTGCGGGAATCTTCCGCAGAGGTCACGCGTTGTGACTGATGCAACCACTCCTATCGACGTAAGGATCCAATGACCTCCTCTTCTTCCCTTCCCCAGGACGCGCAGAACGCGCCGAGTGCCACGGAGAACGCGACCGAGAGCCTCACCGAGGGCCTGCGGGCCGACGCCCTGATGGAAGAGGACGTCGCCTGGAGCCACGAGATCGACGGAGCGCGGGACGGCGACCAGCTGGACCGCTCGGAGCGTGCCGCCCTGCGGCGCGTGGCCGGACTCTCCACCGAGCTCGAGGACGTCACCGAGGTCGAGTACCGGCAGCTGCGCCTGGAGCGCGTGGTGCTCGTCGGTGTCTGGACCTCGGGCACCGTGCAGGACGCTGAGACCTCGCTCGCCGAGCTGGCGGCGCTCGCCGAGACGGCGGGAGCCCTGGTGCTCGACGCCGTCTTCCAGCGCCGCGACAAGCCCGACCCGGCCACGTACATCGGTTCCGGCAAGGCGCTGGAGCTGCGCGACATGGTCCTCGAAACCGGGGCCGACACCGTCGTCTGCGACGGTGAGCTCAGTCCCGGCCAGCTGATCCACCTCGAAGACGTCGTCAAGGTCAAGGTGGTCGACCGGACCGCCCTGATCCTGGACATCTTCGCCCAGCACGCCAAGTCCCGAGAGGGCAAGGCGCAGGTCTCCCTGGCGCAGATGCAGTACATGCTGCCGAGGCTGCGCGGCTGGGGTCAGTCGTTGTCCCGTCAGATGGGCGGCGGCGGTTCCAGCGGCGGCGGCATGGCGACCCGCGGTCCCGGTGAGACCAAGATCGAGACCGACCGGCGCCGTATCCGCGAGAAGATGGCGAAGATGCGCCGGGAGATCGCGGAGATGAAGACCGGCCGCGACCTCAAGCGCCAGGAGCGTCGGCGCAACAAGGTGCCGTCGGTCGCCATCGCCGGTTACACCAACGCGGGCAAGTCCTCGCTGCTCAACCGCCTGACCGGCGCGGGCGTGCTCGTGGAGAACGCCCTGTTCGCCACCCTCGACCCGACCGTGCGCCGGGCCGAGACGCCGGGCGGCCGGGTCTACACGCTCGCCGACACCGTCGGGTTCGTACGGCATCTGCCGCACCACCTCGTCGAGGCGTTCCGCTCCACCATGGAGGAGGTCGGCGAGTCCGATCTCATCCTGCACGTGGTGGACGGCTCGCACCCGGTCCCGGAGGAGCAGCTCGCCGCGGTCCGCGAGGTGATCCGCGAGGTCGGCGCGACGGACGTGCCGGAGGTCGTCGTGGTCAACAAGGCGGACGCGGCGGACCCGCTGGTGCTCCAGCGCCTCCTGCGCAACGAGAAGCACGCCATCGCGGTGTCGGCGCGCACCGGCGCCGGGATCGACGAGCTGCTCGCGCTGATCGACGCCGAGCTGCCCCGCCCGTCGGCCGAGATCGAGGCGCTCGTGCCGTACACCCAGGGCGGACTCGTCTCCCGGGTGCACGCCGAGGGCGAGGTGATCTCCGAGGAGCACACGTCGGAGGGCACACTGCTCAAGGCGCGGGTGCACGAGGAGCTGGCCTCGGAGCTCGCGGCGTTCGTCCCCGCGGTGCACTGACCGAGCCGCACCGGAACAACCGGAGGCCCGTTCCCTCGCGAGGGAACGGGCCTCCGGCCGTGTGCGCCCGGCGGGCGCGGTCCTGCCGCTACTTGTCCGCGTACTTCTTGCTGACCGAGTCGTAGATGCCCTTGGCCTCCTTGCCGAGGCGCGGTCCGGCCAGCCAGCCGGCCGTCACCGGGCCGATGGAGGTGTTCGAGACCAGCGCGGGCTTGCCGTCCTGGCCGGCGGCGACCCAGCCGCCGCCGGAGGAACCGCCGGTCATCGTGCAGCCGATGCGGTACATCGTCGGGTCGCTCTGGGCCAGCGAGAGACGGCCCGGCTTGTCCTTGCACTGGAACAGCTTCTGGCCGTCGTACGGGGCCGCCGCCGGGAAGCCGGTCGCCGTCATGTCGGCGATCTTCGGCACGGCCGGGGCGTTGAACTCGACCGGCAGAGCCGAACCGACCGTCTCCTCCAGGGACTTGCCGTCCGAACCCTCCTCCGGCGTGACGTGCAGCACGGCGAAGTCGTACGGGGCGCCCAGGCCGCCGACCGACGCGCCCTGGTCGATCCACTGCTGCGAGGTCTGCGCCCAGCTGCCCCACCAGATGCCGTACGGGGCGACCTTCTCCTTGGGCGGGTTGTCGCGCAGCTCGGCCGTCGACAGACCGCTGTCGTTGTACGAGGGGACGAAGGCGATGTTGCGGTACCAGCCGCCCTTCTTGCCCGCGTGCACACAGTGGCCCGCGGTCCACACCATGTTGGACTTGCCCGGGTGCGCCGGGTCCTTCACCACGGTCGCCGAGCAGACCATCGAGCCCTCGGGGCCGTCGAAGAACAGCTTCCCGGACTCGGCGGCGTTGTCGTGGTACGGCGTCTTAACGCCCACGGCCTGGACCGGCGCGGGCGTCGGGTCCGTCACGCCCTCGTCGCCCGAGATGTCGTTGTCGACCGGCTTCTCGGGGGCCTTGTCGGCGTCCCGCATGCGGTCCGGGTCCCAGAGGCCCGCGATGATCGGGTTGATGTAGTCCTTGGCCTCACGCAGCCACTTGTCCTTGTCCCAGTTCTTCCACTCGCCGTTCTTCCACTGGTCCAGATCGATCCCGTGTTCCTTGAGCCGGTCCTTCAACTCGTCCGGGATGGCGATCTTGTTGTCCGACGTCTGACCGGCGGAGCTGCTGCTCGGTTCGGAGCCCGCGTCGTCGTCGGTCGGCCCGCAGGCGGTGGCCGTGAGCGCGAGGACGGCGGCGACCGCGGCGGTGGCGAGCACCGGGGAGGAGGTGAGGCGGGCACTTCCCCTGCGGCGTGCGGTGTTTCCTGGTCGAACGAGACGCATCTGCTGATCCCCCTGGGACTTCGTAACTCAACGCTTCTGTACTGCACTTGTGCACGGCGCACCGCGGAGCGCGCCGAACGGGCAAGGAGCACCGCGGCCTTCGGGAGGTGTCCCGGAGCCCCGGCGCGGCCCCCACTATGCCGGTGGCGCCGCGGACGGTACGCGGCAGGGTTGCGCTCCGCAAGGATCTTCGGATTTACCCGTGATCCTCCGCCCCCTTCGTCGTTGGTACGTACGGGGGGCACGGAGACAGCGTTCACCCTCGCAGGCCGTCCTTGCGGAATCGTACTGACGTGCAACGCAACTGTTACAGCGGGAGGATCAAGAGTCGTGGCCGTGACCGAACCAGCTCCGGCACCATCCCTTGCCGCCCACGAAGGCATCCTGCACCGCCAGTCACTGCGTGAATCGGCCGCCCGCACCTACGCCAGGTCGCTGCCGATCGTGCCGGTGCGGGCCCGGGGGCTGACCATCGAGGGCGCGGACGGGCGGCGGTATCTCGACTGCCTGTCCGGAGCGGGGACGTTGGCGCTCGGCCACAACCACCCGGTCGTCCTGGAGGCGATCAAGAAGGTCATCGACTCGGGCGCCCCGCTGCACGTGCTGGACCTGGCGACACCCGTCAAGGACGCCTTCACCACGGAGCTGTTCGCCACCCTTCCCGCACGGTTCGCCGACGACGCCCGCATCCAGTTCTGCGGACCGGCCGGTACGGACGCGGTCGAGGCGGCGTTCAAACTGGTCCGCGCCGCCACCGGCCGCAGCGGACTGCTGGCCTTCACCGGCGCCTACCACGGCATGACGGCGGGCGCCCTCGCCGCGTCCGGCGGCGCCGGGGACGTACGGGTGACCAGGCTGCCCTTCCCGCAGGACTACCGCTGCCCCTTCGGGATCGGCGGCGAGGCCGGGGCGCGGACCGCCGCGCGCTGGACCGAGAGCCTGCTGGACGACCCCAAGAGCGGGACGCCCGCACCCGCCGGGATGATTCTCGAACCCGTCCAGGGCGAGGGCGGGGTCAACCCCGCGCCCGACGGCTGGATGCGCCGGATGCGGGAGATCACCGAGGACCGCTCCATCCCGCTGATCGCGGACGAGGTCCAGACCGGCGTCGGCCGGACCGGCGCCTTCTGGGCCGTCGAGCACAGCGGGATCGTGCCCGATGTGATGGTGCTGTCCAAGGCCATCGGCGGTTCCCTCCCGCTCGCCGTGATCGTCTACCGCTCAGAGCTCGACACCTGGCAGCCCGGCGCCCACGCAGGCACCTTCCGCGGCAACCAGCTGGCCATGGCGGCGGGCACCGCCACCCTCGCCCACGTCCGGGAGAACGGGCTCGCGGAACGGGCCGGGGTCCTCGGCGACCGGATGCTGGCGAGCCTCCGGTCACTCGCCGCCGACCACCCGTGCATCGGCGACGTCCGGGGGCGGGGCCTGATGATCGGCGTGGAAGTCGTCGACCCCGAGACCCGGCCGTCGGGCACCGACACCGAGGCGCCGCCCGACCCGGTCCTCGCCGTCGCCGTCCAGCAGGAATGCCTGCGCCGCGGCCTCATCGTCGAACTCGGCGGCCGGCACTCCACCGTCGTACGTCTGCTCCCGCCCCTCACGATCACCGACGAACAGGCAACCGCGGTCATCGACCGCCTTGCCGATGCCCTGGCAGCCGCGGAGCGCTCACCGCACCGACGGACGCCGACCGGATCGATCCGCTGACCACGGACACCAGCACAGGAAGACCGCCGTGAACCCCACCCCCGCGCCCGAGGCCGACGGCCCTCCCACCAGCCACCTCCCCGAGGCCGCGGCCCCCGGTCAGCTCGCCGTCGAGGCGACGACCGTGCCGCGCCAGAAGGAAACACCGCACGAACTGTGGCACGCGTCGAGGCCCGCTTCCCCGACCCCGGCCGCCGCACACCCGGACGACCCGGCCCCGGCCGCCGACCCCCTGGACCATCCCGATCCGCTCCGCGCCGCCGACGCTGCGGGCATCGAGAACCTGTTGCGCTGCTGGGTCCGCGAGAGCGACCTGCCCCCTCCGGCGGGGGAGACCCTGCGCATCCCGCTCCCCGCGAGCGGCACCGCCCTGCTCGTCCCCGTCCTCCACTGGTCCGCCACGGGCTGGCACCGCTTCGGGCCGCCCGCCCTGGAACGGGCACCCGTCGGCGCGCCCACCGCCGACGCCGTCACCGTGGCCGCCCTGCTCGGCCGGGAGGCCGACCACAACGAGGGCGCCGACATGGTCGCCCGGGTCGCCGACTCCGTACGGCGCACCGCCGCGTTCATCGCGGCGCGGCGCAGCCGGCCGGGCGCCCCCGACGAGGCGGACCTCTTCCTCACCGCGGAGCAGTCACTCCTGCTCGGCCACCCGCTGCATCCCTCGCCCAAGAGCAGGGAAGGGCTGACCGACGCCGAGACACGGCTCTACTCACCCGAGTTGCACGGCTCCTTCCCGCTCCACTGGATGGCCGCCGACCGCTCCGTGCTGGCCACCGACTCCGCCTGGACGGACCAGGGCCGCCCGGTGTCCGCCGCGCAGCTCGTCACCCGGCACGCCCCGGGCCTGCCCTTCCCCGAACACACCACGCTCATCCCCCTCCACCCCTGGCAGGCCCGCGAACTGCGGAGCAGGCCCGAAGTCGCCGCCCTCATCGACTCCGGCCTCCTGCACGACCTCGGCCCCTACGGCGCGCACTGGCACCCCACCTCCTCGGTGCGCACCGTCCACCGGCCGGGCACCGACCTGATGCTGAAGCTCTCCCTCGGCGTACGCATCACCAACTCCCGCCGGGAGAACCTCCGCAAGGAGCTCCACCGGGGCGTGGAGGTCCACCGGCTGCTGCGCACCGGACTCGCCCGCCAGTGGCACGCGGAGCACCCCGGCTTCGACATCGTGCGCGACCCCGCCTGGCTCGCGGTCGACACCCCGGACGGCACGCCCGCGCACGGCCTCGACGTCATGCTGCGCCACAACCCCTTCGACCGGTACGACGACGCGGTCTGCATCGCCGGGCTCACCGCGCCGCGCCCCTGGCCGGGCCGGACGCGCCTGCACTCCCGCCTCGCCGACGTCGTCCACCGCCTCGCCGCCGTCACGGGACGGACCACGACCGCGGTGGCCGCCGAGTGGTTCCTGCGCTACCTCGACCGCGTCGTGCAGCCGGTGCTCTGGCTCGACGCCCACGCCGGTGTCGCGCTCGAAGCACATCAGCAGAACACCCTGGTCCTGCTCGACGCCGACGGCTGGCCCGCCGGCGGCCGTTACCGTGACAATCAGGGCTACTACTTCCGCGAATCGCACCGCTCCGCACTCGAACACCGGCTCCCCGGCATCGGAGCGGTCAGCGACACCTTCGTCTCCGACGCCGTCACCGACGAACGCTTCGCGTACTACCTCGGCATCAACAACGTATTCGGACTGATCGGGGCATTCGGCGCCCAGGGCCTCGCCGACGAACAGATGCTCCTCGACGCCTTCCGGCGGTTCCTGAAGTCAGCGGGCGACCTGGGCTCACCACTCCCCGCCCACCTGCTCGAAACCCCGCGCCTGCGCTGCAAGGCCAACATGCTGACCCGCCTGCACGGACTCGACGAACTCGTCGGCCCCGTGGACACCCAATCCGTCTACGTCACCATCACCAACCCCCTGCACGGCTGAGTAAGGAGCGCCCCGCCTGTGCCTCCCCCTGATGCGCACACCCGTCTCGCCCCCCGGGCGGACACGGGCGCCGAGGACACACTTGAGCTGCGGATCACCGCTGAACTCCGCGCGCTCTTCCAGGAGGAGGCACCCACGCCCCGGCACGGCGACATCCCGCACGAACCCCTCGGCCGGCCGGCGGACTGGCAGCCCGTCACCACACCGGCCGGGCTGTTCCAGCTCGTCCCCGTCCGCCCCGAGCGCGATCTCGCGCTGATCAGCCGCTGGATGAACGACCCCGTGGTCGCGGCCTTCTGGGAGCTCGCCGGCGACGAGAGCGTCACGGCCGGGCACCTCGCCGCCCAGCTCGACGGCGACGGCCGCAGCATCCCCTGCCTCGGGATGCTGTCGGGTACGCCGATGAGCTACTGGGAGATCTACCGGGCCGACCTCGACCCACTGGCCCGCCACTACCCCGCCCGGCCGCACGACACGGGGGTCCACCTCCTCATCGCCGAAGGGCATCGCGGCCGAGGCACCGGCACGACGCTGCTGCGCGCCGTGGCCGGTCTCGTGCTCGACAACCTTCCGCTCTGCACCCGGATCGTGGCCGAGCCCGACCTCCGCAACGTCCCATCCGTCTCCGCGTTCCTGAGCGCCGGATTCCGCTTCTCCGCCGAGGTCGACCTCCCGGAGAAGCGGGCCGGGCTGATGGTCCGCGACCGAGCCCACCGCGCCCGCCCATGAACACTTCCCCGACCCGTCCGCACCGCTCGAACCCCATCGGTTCCATCCCGAGGAGTCCCCGTGCCGAAATACCCTGCGCACCACGACGCAACGGAGCCGCCCGCGCTGCTCAGTACACCGGAGCTGAACCGGACGGCCTGGGACCGGGCCGCCGCCCGGATGCTCGCGAAGATGCTCGGTGAGTTCGCCTACGAGGAAGTCATCGAGCCGGCTGTGCGAACCCCCGGCACCACCACCTACACCCTCGGGCTGGACGACGGCGGCAGCCTGATCTTCACCGCACGGCGCGGGGTGTACGGCAGCTGGCGCGTGGACCCGGAATCGATCCGCGCGACGGACGGCGCCGCGACGCAGGACTCCGGCCCCGAGACCGCGGACACCGTCCCCTTCCGCGACCCGCTGCAATTCCTCGCCCGGGCCCGCCGCCTCCTCGGGCTCGACGGTGCCACCCTCGGCCACCTCGTCCGCGAGCTGACCACGACGCTCACCGCGGACGCCCGCCTCGACCACACCGCGCTCACCGCCGCCGAGCTGGCCGACCTCGGCTACGCGGAACTCGAAGGCCACCAGACCGGCCACCCCTGGATCGTCGCCAACAAGGGCCGCCTCGGCTTCTCCGCCACCGACGCCTCCCGCTACACCCCTGAGGCCCGTACGCCGGTCAGGCTGCCGTGGCTCGCCGTCTCCCACCGGATCGCCGCCTACCGGGGCGTGGGCGCGCTGGCCACCCCCGGGCGGCTCTACGCACAGGAGCTGGACGCCGACGTCCGCGCGTCCTTCGCCGACGCCCTGAGCGCCCGCGGCCTCGACCCGGACGCCTACCACTACCTGCCCGTCCACCCCTGGCAGTGGGACGAGTGGATCATGCCGCTGTTCGCCCCGGCCATCGCCGCCGGTGACATCGTGCCCCTGGCCGCCGACCCGGACGTGCGACTGCCGCAGCAGTCCATCCGTACCTTCGCCAACGTCGCGCGGCCCGACCGGCACACGGTCAAGCTCCCGCTGTCGATCCTCAACACCCTGGTCTGGCGCGGCCTGCCGACCGAGCGGACCATCGCCGCGCCCGCCGTCACGGGCTGGGTGCTGGGGCTGCGCGACAACGATCCGTTCCTGCGGGACACCTGCGGCGTCATCCTGCTCGGAGAGGTCGCCTCGGTCACGGTCGAGCACCCGCTGTACGACCACCTCCCCGAGACGCCGTACCAGTTCAAGGAGATCCTGGGGGCGATCTGGCGCGAGCCCCTGCTGCCGCGTCTGGCGCCGGGGGAGCGGGCCCGCACGCTCGCCTCGCTGCTGCACACCGACCCGCGGGGGCGCGCGTTCACCGCGGAGCTGGTCGCCCGCTCCGGGCTGACGCCCACCGTCTGGCTCTCCCGGCTCTTCGCCGCGCTGCTGCCGCCGCTGCTGCACTTCCTCTACCGCTACGGCACCGTCTTCTCCCCGCACGGCGAGAACGCGATCGTGGTCTTCGACGACCAGGACGTGCCCGTACGCCTCGCGATCAAGGACTTCGTCGACGACGTCAACGTCAGCGCGCAGCCGCTGCCCGAGCACGACACCATGCCGCCGGACGTGCGCCGCATCCTGCTGACCGAGGAACCCGCCTTCCTCACCCAGTTCATCCACTCCGGACTCTTCACCGGGGTCTTCCGCTTCCTCTCCCCGCTCTGCGAGGAACAGCTCGGTGTCCCCGAGGACGAATTCTGGTCACTCGTCCGGGCGGAGATCCTGCGCCACCACGCCAGGTTCCCCGAGCTGAAGGAGCGGTTCGAGATGTTCGACATGCTGACTCCGCGGATCGAGCGCCTCTGCCTGAACCGCAACCGTCTGCATCTCGACGGCTACCGCGACCGGCCCCAACGCCCGCACGCGGCGGTCCACGGCTCCGTGGCCAACCCGCTCCACGTCTCGGCGTGAGGCCGGGAGTGACCGTCGTTGTCACTGGAGCCCCGTAGGCTGGCCGGGCTATGACGAAGCCATCCCTCCCCGAGCTCCTGCACGCCGCCGTGACCGCCGTCGGCGGCACGGAGAGGCCCGGCCAGGCCGCCATGGCCGCCGCCGTCGCCGAGGCGGTAGACGACCAATCCCACCTGCTCGTCCAGGCCGGCACGGGGACGGGCAAATCGCTCGGCTACCTGGTGCCGGCCCTGGCGCACGGCGAGCGCGTCGTCGTGGCCACGGCCACCCTGGCCCTCCAGCGCCAGCTCGTCGAGCGCGACCTGCCGCGCACGGTGGACGCGCTGCATCCGCTGCTGCGCCGCCGCCCCCAGTTCGCCATGCTCAAGGGCCGGTCGAACTACCTCTGCCTGCACCGCCTGCACGAAGGCGTGCCGCAGGAGGAGGAAGAGGGGCTGTTCGACCAGTTCGAGGCGGCGGCGCCGTCCAGCAAGCTCGGCCAGGACCTCCTGCGCATGCGGGACTGGGCCGACGAGACGGAGACGGGCGACCGGGACGACCTCACCCCCGGCGTCTCCGACCGGGCCTGGGCGCAGATCTCCGTCTCGTCCCGGGAGTGCCTCGGCGCCAGTAAGTGCGCCTACGGGGCGGAGTGCTTCGCGGAGCAGGCCAGGGAGCGGGCCAAGCTCGCCGATGTGGTCGTCACCAACCACGCCCTCCTGGCCATCGACGCCATCGAGGGCGCCCCGGTGCTCCCGCAGCACGAGGTGCTGATCGTGGACGAGGCCCATGAGCTGGTCTCCCGGGTCACCGGTGTGGCCACCGGCGAGCTGACCCCGGGCCAGGTGAACCGGGCGGTGCGCCGCGCCGCGAAGCTGGTCAACGAGAAGGCGGCCGACGCGCTGCAGACCGCGTCCGAGGGCTTCGAGCGGGTGATGGAGCTGGCGCTCCCCGGTCGTCTGGAGGAGGTCCCCGAGGACCTGGGATACGCGCTGATGGCCCTGCGGGACGCCGCGCGCACGGTGATCTCCGCGATCGGCTCGACCCGGGACAAGTCCGTCCAGGACGAGGACGCGGTCCGCAAGCAGGCGCTGGCCTCGGTCGAGTCCATCCACGCCGTCGCCGAACGCATTACGCAGGGGTCCGAGTACGACGTCGTCTGGTACGAGCGGAACGACCGGTTCGGCGCGTCCGTGCGCGTCGCCCCGCTCTCCGTCTCCGGGCTGCTGCGCGAGAAGCTCTTCACCGAGCGCTCCGTCGTCCTCACCTCGGCCACGCTCAAGCTCGGCGGCGACTTCAACGGCGTGGGCGCCTCCCTCGGGCTCGCCCCGGAGGGCACCGCGGGCGACGACGTCCCGCAGTGGAAGGGCCTCGACGTCGGCTCGCCGTTCGACTACCCGAAGCAGGGCATCCTGTACGTCGCCCGGCATCTGGCGACCCCGGGTCGGGAGGGCTCCCGTACGGACATGCTCGATGAGCTCGCCGAGCTGGTCGAAGCGGCCGGCGGGCGCACGCTCGGGCTGTTCTCCTCCATGCGGGGGGCCAAGGCCGCCGCCGAGGAGCTGCGGGGCCGGCTGGACAAGCCGATCCTGCTCCAGGGCGAGGAGACCCTGGGCGAGCTGATCAAGAACTTCGCGGCCGACCCGGAGACCTGCCTCTTCGGCACGCTCTCGCTGTGGCAGGGTGTGGACGTCCCCGGGCCGAGCTGTCAGCTGGTGGTCATGGACCGCATCCCGTTCCCCCGGCCCGACGACCCGTTGATGAGCGCGCGCCAGAAGGCGGTCGAGGAGGCCGGTGGCAACGGCTTCATGGCGGTGGCGGCCACGCACGCCGCACTGCTGATGGCCCAGGGCGCCGGCCGTCTCGTACGGGCCACGGGGGACAAGGGCGTCGTCGCGGTGCTCGACCCGCGCCTCGCCAACGCCCGCTACGGCAGCTATCTGCGGGCCTCGCTCCCCGGCTTCTGGTACACGACCGACCGAAACCAGGCCCGCCGCTCCCTCGCCGCGATCGACGCCGCGGCCAAGGCCGAGCAGCGCTAAGGGTCTGCCGATCATCAAGGTGTTGCTTTCAGAGCTGGGGCTCGTTGGTGTCGTATGCGCATCCCGGACGAGACTCGTGATCGAGTTGCCGTGAAGTTCGTGGTGTTGTTCCCGCACCTGGACGAACGACAGCGGCGGCTGCTGATGGCCGCGGAGGCCCGAGGACTGGGCCATGGCGGCATTCGGGCCGTGGCACGGGCGGCCGGGGTGAGCGGGACAACGGTCCGCAAGGGCATGTCCGACCTGGAGACAGGCCAGTTCCTGACCGGGCGGGTGCGGCGGCCGGGCGGCGGACGCAAACGCGTCGCGGACCTCGACCCTGGACTGCGGGGTGCCCTGCTGAGCCTGGTCGAGCCGGACGAGCGTGGCGATCCGATGTCCCCATTGCGGTGGACGACGAAGTCGACCCGCACGCTGGCGGCCGAGCTGACCCGTCAGGGTCACCGGGTCGGTGCGGACACCGTCGCCGGTCTGCTGCGGCAGGAGGGGTTCCGCCTCCAGGCCAATGCCAAGACGCTCGAGGGCAGTCGGCATGCCGACCGGGATGCCCAGTTCCGGTATCTCAACGAGCAGGCACGTGATCACCGGGATGCCGGCCAGCCGGTGATCAGCGTGGACACCAAGAAGAAGGAATTGGTCGGCGACTTCCACAACCATGGCCGTTCCTGGCGGCCCACGGGCGATCCGGTGCCGGTCCGTGTCCACGACTTCGCCGATCCGCTGCTGGGCAAGGCCATCCCCTATGGCATCTACGACCTGGCGGCCAACACCGGCTGGGTCAATGTCGGCACCGACCACGACACCGCCGCGTTCGCGGTGGAGTCGATCCGCCGCTGGTGGCACGGTCAGGGCCGGGCCGACTACCCGCAAGCTTCCCGGCTGCTGATGACTGCCGATGCGGGCGGCTCCAACGGCTATCGCACCCGGGCCTGGAAACTCCACCTCGCCCGCCTGGCCGCGGAAACCGGGCTGGTCATCACGGTCTGCCACCTGCCGCCGGGCACGTCGAAGTGGAACAAGATCGAGCACCGGCTCTTCTCCCACATCACGATGAACTGGCGTGGTCGCCCGATGACCAGCCCCGAAGTCGTCCTCGAGTCGATCGCCGCGACCACCACTCGTACCGGACTGCGGGTGAAGGCCGAGCCGGACACCAACACCTACCCCACCGGCGTCGGTGTCGGCGACGCGGAGATGGCGGCCTTGCCGCTGACCCGGCACACCTGCCACGGCGAGTGGAACTACGCCCTGCACCCCCAGCCGAGCCCGGCCGTCCCTGCAGCCCGCAACGGCCGGCCACCGACACCGCCGTGGAGCCCAGCCCTCCTGTCCGACCCGAACTGACCGGCCTGGCCCCGCACCAGTTGCAGCACCTCATCCACACCCTGGCACCGGCAGGAGACACCCGGCGCGGCCGCCCGCCCCGGCTCACCTTCGCCGACCAGGTCCTGGCCACCGTGCTCCACCTGCGCGTCAACCTGGCCGCAGAACCTTTTGCCGTTCTGTTCAACAGCAGCCGCACCGCAATGCACCGCACCCTGCTGAAGACCAGGAAACTGCTTGAAGCACAGGGCATCACCCATCTCACCGGCCATCACCCCACCGACCCCCCTGACAGCCCTCCGAGCCCGAGTGGCCGCCCAAAGCAGCAGCTCCGACAGCAAGATCAAAGCGACAGGTTAATGATCGGCAGACCCTAAGCCTTGATCCGCCGAATCGATGCCTGTGGATAACTTTTCTTGGAACGAGAAAGTGCCTTGTGACCTGCGATGATGGGAGTTCTTCAGGCTTCCAGCACGCACGATCAGCAAGGCACTTC
>NZ_SSBK01000057.1 GCF_004795035.1 Streptomyces sp. A0958 | reverse complement strand
GCCGGGCGCGGGCGGCGGGACACCGCCGGGGCCGGCCCCCTGTCACCCCTTGCGGGGCAGCCGCTCCAGGAAATCGGCCAGCGCCCGCCGGACGTCCTCGGCCGTCCACTCCAGCCCCGCCTCCCCCACGGTCACCTCGGTGAACGCCACCCCGGGCGCACCGGCGTCGGGCGTGAACCAGCGGCGGAAGAGCGCCACGCCGGTCTCCTCCACCTGCAGCACCGACGCCTCCGTCAGCTCCTCCGCCTCGTACGGCAGCCACACCTGGAACTGGTGGGTGTGCGGGGGTTCCGGATGCACCCGGAACCAGCCCGCGCCGGCCTGGGTGAAGCCCTCGGTCAGCGCCGCGGCCACCGTCTTCGCCTGCGCCACGTACGCGGGCAGGTTCGGCAGCTCCCGGTCCAGGCCGGCCAGGGCCGCGACCGCCGCCGGGAACTGCTGGAAGATCTGACCGCCGTACCGGTGCCGCCAGGTGCGGGCCTCCTCGACCAGCGAGGCGGAGCCGGCCAGCACCGCTCCGGAGATCCCGCCGACGGACTTGTAGAACGACACGTACACGCTGTCCGCGAGTGCGGCGATCTCCGCCGGCCCGCGCCCGAAGTGCGTGGCGCACTCCCAGAGGCGGGCCCCGTCGAAGTGGACCACCGCTTCGCGTTCGCGCGCGGCGGCCACCACGGCCTCCAGCTCCTCCCACGTGGGCAGCACGAAGCCGGCGTCCCGCAGCGGAAGCTCCAGCATCAGCGTGCCGAACGGCTCCGGGAAGTCGCGGATCTCCTCGGCGGTGGGCAGCCTCGGTTCGGACGTCGGGTGGACGGTACGCAACCCGCTCACCGCCGACAGGGCGCCGCCCTCGTGCATCTCCGGGTGGGCGAGCGGGTGCAGCGCCACCGTGGGGTTGCCGGTGCGGGCGGCCCAGCAGCGCAGCGCGACCTGCTGGGCCATCGTCCCGCTCGGGAAGAACGCGGCGGCCTCCGTGCCCAGCAGGCCGGCGACCCGCTCCTCCAGCTCCGCGACGACGCCGTCGCCGTAGATGTCCGCGGGCAGGCCGAGTTCGGTGACCGTCCCCGCGTCCGCCGTCAGGGCGGCCAGCTGCTCGCCGAGCGTGCGGTCCTGCGGGATGCGGGACAGGGTGCGTTCGGCCCGCCGCCACGCGGTGAGGCGGCGCAGCCGGCGGGCCTCCTCGCCCCCGTCCGCCGCGTCCTGCGCCGCCGGTTCGCCCGCTGCCTCGTCCGCCACCTGCGTGTTCGTGTCTGCCATGGGACGATCATCACGCAGAACGCCGCGCCTGCCCACAGGGTTTTCCCGGCGCCCCGGGCCCGGGCCGGCCGCCGGGTGAGCGGAGTTTCCACAGCCTGTGGACAGCCGGGAGTGCGGTGCGGGTGCTGGCGTAGCATGCAGAGGAATCGTCCGGTACCCCCCGCGGACTGGAACGGAAGGCCACCGCAGCGTGAACGCAACAGCTCCAAAGGACCCCCTCGACGCGAGGGACCGCCCCGCCCGGCTCACCGTCGGCGTGGTCGGCGCGGGCCGCGTCGGCCCCGCCCTGGCCGCTTCCCTGGCACTCGCCGGGCACCGCCCGGTCGCCGTCTCGGGTGTCTCCGACGCCTCGGTGCGGCGCGCCGCGGCCCTGCTGCCCGACGTCCCCCTCGTGACGCCCGCCGAGGTCCTGGCGCGCGCCGATCTCGTCCTGCTGACCGTCCCCGACGACGCCCTCCCCGGCCTCGTCGAGGGCCTTGCCGAGACCGGCGCGGTCCGGCCCGGACAGCTCCTCGTCCACACCTCGGGGCGGTACGGGACGAAGGTGCTGGACCCCGCGCTGCGGGCAGGCGCCCTCCCGCTCGCCCTGCACCCGGCGATGACGTTCACCGGCACCTCCGTGGACGTCCAGCGGCTGGCCGGCTGCTCCTTCGGGGTCACCGCCCCCGAGCAGCTGAGGCTCGCCGCCGAGGCGCTGGTCATCGAGATGGGCGGCGAGCCGGAGTGGGTCGCGGAGGAGTCCCGTCCGCTCTACCACGCGGCCCTTGCCCTCGGCGCGAACCACCTGGTCACGCTGGTCGCCCAGTCGATGGAGCTACTGCGCAAGGCCGGGGTCACCGCCCCCGACCGGATGCTCGGCCCCCTGCTCGGCGCCGCCCTGGACAACGCCCTGCGCTCCGGCGACGCGGCGCTCACCGGCCCGGTCGCGCGCGGCGACGCCGGCACGGTCGCCGCGCACATCGGGGAGCTGCGCGCCCACGCCCCGCAGGCGGTCGCCGGGTACGTGGCGATGGCCCGCGCCACCGCCGACCGCGCCCTCGCCCACGGCCTGCTGAAGCCGGAGCTCGCCGAGGACCTGCTCGGCGTCCTGGCGGACGGCGGCGGAGCGCCGGGCCCCGGTGGCCGTGGTGGCGCGAACGGTCCCGGTGGCCCGACCGGTCCCGGTGGCCCCGGCGGCCGTGGTGGCGCGAACGGTCCCGGTGGCGCGGACGGCCCCGGCGGTGCGAACGGTCCCGGTGGCGCGAACGGTCCCGGTGGCCCGACCGGTCCCGGTGGCCCCGGCGGCCGTGGTGGCGCGGACGGTCCCGGTGGCGCGGACGGCCCCGGTGGCCCGGACGGCCCCGGTGGCCCGGACGGCCCCGGCGGTGCGAACCCTTCCGGCAGTACCGGCACCGGACCGCAGGAGCCCCGATGACCGCATCCGTCTCCGCCCCGACGCTGCTGAACACCGCCGCCGAGCTGGACGCGTACGCCGCCGACGGGAAGCGGGCCGTCGTCATGACGATGGGCGCCCTGCACGACGGCCACGCCTCCCTGATCCGCGCCGCCCGCGCGCGCGTCGGCCCGGCCGGGCAGGTCGTCGTCACCGTCTTCGTCAACCCGCTCCAGTTCGGCGAGGCCGCCGACCTCGACCGCTACCCCCGCACGCTCGACGCCGACCTCGCGGTGGCCGGCGCGGCGGGCGCCGACGTGGTCTTCGCCCCGTCCGTCGACGAGGTCTACCCGGGCGGCGAACCGCAGGTCCGGATCTCGGCGGGACCGATGGGCGAGCGCCTGGAGGGGGCCTCGCGCCCCGGGCACTTCGACGGCATGCTCACCGTCGTCGCCAAGCTGCTCCACCTGACCCGCCCCGGCGTCGCGTTCTACGGGCAGAAGGACGCCCAGCAGCTGGCGCTGATCCGGCGCATGGTCCGCGATCTGAACTTCCCGGTGGAGATCGCCGGAGTGGAGACGGCCCGGGAGCCCGACGGCCTCGCGCTCTCCAGCCGCAACCGCTTCCTCGACCCGCACGAGCGCCGCACCGCGCTCGCCCTGTCCCGGGCCCTGTTCGCGGCCCGCGACCGCCTCGCCGCCCAGCAGGCGCTGCACGCCCGCGCGCAGGCCACCGGGGCGACGGAGGACCGGGCCGCCGGGCTCAACCGGCTCGGCGAGCCCCGCCTCGCGGCCGACGCCCAGGCGGTGGCCCGCGCCCGCCCGGACACCGGACCGGCCGCCGTGCGCGCCGCCGCCCGCGCGGTCCTGGAGGAGGCGGGGGCGGCGAGCCCGCCGCTCGATCTGGACTACGTGGCGCTCGTGGACCCGGCCGACTTCACCGAGATCCCGGACGACCGCACGGCGGGCGACGCGATCCTCGCCGTCGCCGCCCGGGTCGGCGCGACCCGGCTCATCGACAACATCCCCCTGACCCTCGGAGCCACCCCGTGACCGGAATACGGCTGACCGCCCCCGCACCCGGCTGGGCCATCGACGCCGACGTCGTGGTCGTCGGCTCCGGTGTCGCCGGCCTCACCACCGCCCTGCGCTGCGCGGCGGCGGGCCTCGCCACCGTCGTCGTGACCAAGGCCCGCCTGGACGACGGCTCGACCCGCTGGGCCCAGGGCGGCATCGCCGCGGCGCTCGGCGAGGGCGACACCCCCGAACAGCACCTGGACGACACCCTGGTCGCCGGCGCCGGCCTCTGCGACGAGGCGGCCGTACGGACCCTGGTCACCGAGGGCCCGGACGCGGTGCGCCGGCTCATGGGGACCGGCGCCCACTTCGACACCGCCGAGGACGGCTCCATCGCGCTGACCCGCGAGGGCGGCCACCACCGCCGCCGCATCGCCCACGCGGGCGGCGACGCGACCGGTGCGGAGATCTCCCGCGCCCTGGTCGAGGCGGTCCGCGAGGCCGCCTTGCACACCGTCGAGAACGCCCTCGTGCTCGACCTGCTCACCGACGCCGAAGGCCGTACCGCGGGCGTCACCCTGCACGTCATGGGCGAGGGTCAGCACGACGGCGTCGGCGCGGTCAACGCCCCGGCCGTGGTCCTGGCCACCGGCGGCATGGGCCAGGTCTTCTCCGCCACCACCAACCCCTCGGTCTCCACCGGCGACGGCGTGGCGCTGGCGCTGCGGGCCGGTGCGGAGGTCTCGGACCTGGAGTTCGTCCAGTTCCACCCCACCGTCCTCTTCCTCGGCGCCGGCTCCGAGGGCCAGCAGCCCCTGGTCTCGGAGGCGGTACGGGGCGAGGGCGCCCACCTGGTCGACGCGCACGGGACGCGCTTCATGCTCGGGCAGCACGAGCTGGCGGAGCTGGCCCCGCGCGACGTCGTCGCCAAGGGCATCACCCGCCAGATGCAGCTGCACGGCACCGACCACATGTATCTCGACGCCCGCCACTTCGGGGCCGAGATGTGGGAGCAGCGCTTCCCGACCATCCTGGCCGCCTGCCGGGCCCACGGCATCGACCCGGTCACCGAGCCGATCCCCGTGGCACCGGCCGCGCACTACGCCTCCGGCGGCGTCCGCACCGACCTGCGGGGCCGTACGACCGTGCCCGGCCTGTACGCCTGCGGCGAGGTCGCCTGCACCGGGGTGCACGGCGCGAACCGGCTGGCGTCCAACTCGCTGCTCGAAGGCCTCGTCTTCGCCGAGCGCATCGCGGCGGACATCGTCGCCGAGCGCCCCCGCGCGGGCGAGGCCGTCGACCGGGCGCCCGTGGTCTCCCCGCTCCTGGCCCCCGAGACCCGGGCCGCGATCCAGCGCATCATGACGCGCGGCGCCGGCGTCCTGCGCTCCGCGGCCAGCCTCGCCGAGGCCACCGACGAGCTGGAGGACCTGCACCGCAGCGCCTACCTGAAGGCCGGTGCCGCCGAGCCGAAGACCGCGGAGCCCGGCGTCGAGGCGTGGGAGGCCACCAACCTCCTCCTGGTCTCCCGGGTCCTGGTCGCCGCCGCCCGGCAGCGCGAGGAGACCCGCGGCTGCCACTGGCGCGAGGACCGGCCCGAGCGCGACGACGAGCACTGGCGCCACCACCTCGTCGTGCGGCTCACCCCCGACCGCAGCCTCGTCCTCCGTGGGACGGATACCGAGGCGTTCGGGCCCGTGGACGCGTCCGGAACAGCAGACTGCGCAGCGACGAGCACCACCCACCCCACTCCCGAGGAGCCGTAACCGTGAGCACGCCCGAAGAGAATCCGCGCCCCACTCCCGTGGACGTACCGCTGATCCGGGTCGGCGCGCCCGCACCTGCCGCGGGCGGCTGCGGGGACGCCTGCGGCTGCGGCGGGGAGGACGACTACGAGGAGTGCGGTCTCGACCCCGCGCTCGCCCAGCTGCTGGCCGACGCGGGCCTGGACCCCATCCAGGTCGAGGACATCGCGCACCTGGCCATCGCGGAGGACCTGGACGGCGGGGTGGACGTCACGACCGTGGCCACCGTCGCCGAGGACGCCGTGGCCACCGGCGACTTCACCGCCCGCGAGGCCGGTGTGGTGGCCGGTCTGCGGGTCGCGGAGGCGGTCCTGTCGATCGTCTGCACGTCCGAGTTCGAGGTCGAGCGGCACGTCGAGGACGGTGACCGCGTCGCCCCCGGCCAGAAGCTGCTGACCGTCACCACCCGCACCCGCGACCTCCTCACCGGCGAGCGCAGCGCCCTCAACCTGCTCTGCCGCCTCTCCGGCATCGCCACCGCGACCCGCGCCTGGGCCGATGTGCTGGAGGGCACCAAGGCCAAGGTCCGCGACACCCGCAAGACGACCCCGGGCCTGCGCGCCCTGGAGAAGTACGCGGTGCGCTGCGGCGGCGGCGTCAACCACCGGTTCTCGCTGTCCGACGCCGCGCTCGTCAAGGACAACCACGTCGTCGCGGCGGGCGGGGTGGCCGAGGCGTTCAAGCGGGTGAGGGACGCGTTCCCCGAGGTGCCGATCGAGGTCGAGGTCGACACGATGGAGCAGGTCACCGAGGTGCTGGACGCGGGCGCCGACCTGATCCTGCTGGACAACTTCACCCCGGCCGAAACCGCCGAGGCGGTCGCCCTGGTCGGCGGGCGCGCGGTCCTGGAGTCCTCCGGGCGGCTCTCCCTCGACTCGGCCCGCGCCTACGCGGAGGCCGGGGTGGACTACCTGGCCGTCGGCGCGCTGACCCACTCCCCGTCGATCCTGGACATCGGCCTGGACTTCCGCGAGACCGACGGGGCCGGCGCCTGATGCTGCTCACCATCGACGTCGGGAACACCCACACCGTCCTCGGCCTGTTCGACGGCGAGGAGATCGTCGAGCACTGGCGGATCTCCACCGACGCCCGCCGCACCGCCGACGAGCTCGCGGTGCTGCTCCAGGGGCTGATGGGCATGCACCCGCTGCTCGGCATGGAGCTGGGCGACGGCATCGAGGGCATCGCGATCTGCTCCACCGTCCCGGCCGTCCTGCACGAGCTGCGCGAGGTGACCCGCCGCTACTACGGCGACGTCCCGGCGGTGCTGGTCGAGCCGGGCATCAAGACCGGGGTGCCGATCCTCATGGACAACCCGAAGGAGGTCGGCGCGGACCGCATCATCAACGCGGTCGCCGCCGTCGACCTGTACGGGGGCCCGGCGATCGTCGTCGACTTCGGTACGGCCACCACCTTCGACGCGGTCTCCGCCCGGGGCGAGTACGCCGGCGGTGTCATCGCGCCCGGCATCGAGATCTCGGTCGAGGCGCTCGGCGTCAAGGGCGCCCAGCTGCGCAAGATCGAGCTGGCCCGGCCGCGCAGCGTCATCGGCAAGAACACCGTCGAGGCCATGCAGGCGGGCATCATCTACGGCTTCGCCGGCCAGGTCGACGGGGTCGTGGCCCGGATGAAGAAGGAGCTGGCGGCCGACCCGGACGACGTCACCGTCATCGCGACGGGCGGCCTTGCTCCGATGGTGCTGGGCGAGTCCTCCGCCATCGACGAGCACGAGCCCTGGCTCACCCTCATCGGGCTGCGCCTCGTGTACGAGCGCAACGTGTCGCGGCTGTAGTGATCCGGCCCTGACCGGCGGTTCCCCGCGCGGCGGCTCCCCGGAGCCGCCGCGCCACCGACGACCAGTTAAACGGATTTTGTCCCTTTAGCACGTATTGTCGCGTTATGCCCACGCCCTACGGATCACGCGGCGGTATGGCGTTCAGCGCGGACGAGCTGCGAGTGCTCCGACGCGCCCTCGCCTTCGCCCTGCACCCCGCGCCCCTGCCCGACGAGGATGTCCAGGACTGCCTGCGGCTGGCGGGCAGCGTGGACGAGGTGGTCGGCGAGGCCGGACGGCTCCGCGCCTTCCTGCTCGCCGACCTCGCCCGCTACCGCGAAGCCCTCCCCGGCTCCCTCAGCGGCTACCTGGAACTCCTCCAGGACGCCCTGGCCGCCGGATACGACCCCCGCCCCGAGGACCTGGCCGCGCTGCGCGCCCTGCGCGGCGGCCCGCTCGCCGCCGCGCTCCTGGAGCGCTGCCAGGTGATCGCGGAACGCTCGGTACGCGCCCGGCTCGCCGGACGGGCCGTGCCCGCGACCGCCCCCGCGCCCCGCAGCCGGCTGCTCGCGCTGCCCGGCGGGCGCGCCGCGGAACCGGACGAGCCCAGGACCCCGCCGGCCCCGGCCGGCCCGGTCCCGCCGTCGGAGCGTCCGGCGCCGAAGCCCTCGGAGGTCTTCCCGCCCCGCCGGCCCGTCCCGCGGCCCGCGCAGCGCGCCGCCGGGTAGGGCCTCTCGGGAGGCCCGGGCGGGGCTCGCTACTCTGGACCCATGGACTACGTATCCGCGCTCGTGCCCCCCGTGGTGATGGCCGCCTTCTTCATCGGCCTGGTCGTGACGATCGTCAAGAGCCAGGGCGGCCCCAACAAGGCCAAGGAGGACGCGGCCGTGGACGCGGCGCTCAGCCGCGCCGAGTCGGCCCAGCAGACCCCGCGGACCGAAGGGGCCTGACCCCTCCGAAGTCGCGCGCGGCGCGCACCCGTACGAAAGGGCGTACGGCTCCCGAGGAGCTGTACGCCCTTTTGTTGTGTAAATAACTTCGCATTCAGGACATATCGCACTAAGGTGGCGCTGTGCCCCGTCAATTGGGAGAGCTGGAAGACGCCGTGATGACACGGGTCTGGGAATGGAACCGCCCGGTCACAGTGCGGGAAGTCCTGGAGGACCTTCAGCAGGAGCGGTCCATCGCCTACACCACCGTCATGACGGTAATGGACAATCTCCATCAGAAGGGCTGGGTCCGCCGCGAAGTGGAGGGCCGTGCTTATCGATATACGGCCGTCTCCACCCGAGCCGCATACGCGGCCGCCCTGATGAACGAAGCCTGGTCGCGCAGCGACAACCCGGCGGCCGCCCTCGTCGCGTTCTTCGGGATGATGTCGGCCGAGCAGCGCGAGGCTCTGCGGGACGCGATGCGGATCGTTCTGCCCACACTTCCCGAGGACGGGGCGGCGCCGGCGGCCGAAGCCGGGGAAGCGGTCGATGACGCGGAGCCCGAGACCGGGCGATAGCGTCTCCGTATGTCCTCAGAGCTTCCGCAAACCGATTCCCGGACCGTATCGTCCGTTATAAACGTGGCCATCACCGTCCGGCGCGCACGCACGAGCGATGTGCCGGCCGTCCGGCGTCTCCTCGACGGCTACGTGCGCGAAGGCATCCTCCTCGACAAAGCCACGGTGACGCTTTACGAGGACATCCAGGAGTTCTGGATCGCCGAACGCGACGAGGACGCCCGGGTCATCGGCTGCGGCGCACTGCACGTGATGTGGGAAGACCTCGCCGAAGTCCGTACTCTCGCCGTCGATCACAGCCTCAAGGGCGCCGGAGTGGGGCATCAAGTCCTGGACAAGTTGTTGCAGACCGCCCGCTGGCTCGGCGTCCGCCGGGTTTTCTGTCTCACCTTCGAAGTCGACTTCTTCGCGAAGCACGGCTTCGTGGAGATCGGAGAGACGCCGGTCGACGGAGATGTCTACAGCGAGCTGCTGCGTTCCTATGACGAGGGAGTCGCGGAGTTCCTGGGTCTCGAACGAGTGAAGCCGAACACCTTGGGCAACAGCCGGATGCTTCTGCACCTGTGACCGCGGGAAGAAGGCGATCCCTATGTCCGAATCGCGCATGTTTCCCGTCCACTTGTGCTGCTGAACCTCTCCCGAGGGTTTGTGTTTTCCGGGGAAAAGCGGTTTCCTTTCCGCGTACTCCATTTTCGATGAAAGGAAATCCGGTGGCACAGAAGGTTCAGGTCCTTCTTGTTGACGACCTCGACGGTGGCGAGGCAGACGAGACGGTGACGTTCGCGCTGGATGGCAAGACGTACGAGATCGACCTCACCACCAGCAACGCGGACAAGCTGCGTTCCCTTCTCGAGCCCTACGCCAAGAACGGCCGGCGCACCGGTGGCCGTGCGGCGACGGGGCGCGGCAAGGGCCGTGCGGTCTCCGGCGGCAACAAGGACACCGCCGAGATCCGTAAGTGGGCCCGCGAGAACGGCCACAACGTCAATGACCGCGGCCGCGTTCCCGCGGAGATCCGTGAGGCCTACGAGAAGGCCAACGGCTGAGCGGCCGGCTCATCGGGGAACAGGCCCGTACGGGCCCGCGTCAGCCGAACCCGGTGGCATTCCGTCGCCACGGCGTCCACGAGCCGGACGAGATCGGGAGCATCCCCACCCCTGCTCCCGAAGCCGGAGAAGGCCGGGAGAACCGGCGCTTCGTCCTGCTCGAGCGATGACCTGGGGGGCCGCAGCCAGGAGGCGGCCCCCGGCGGCACCGGCCGGCCCGGCGGCGGCGGTGCGGTGATCCGCCCGCCCGCGCCCAGCCCGGCCAGCGAGAGCGCGACCCCGCCCCATTCCAGCCAGTCGAGCAGCCCCGGCAGCTCCTCCGCACTCCCCGGCGCCACCAGCAGGCTCATCCGCAGCCCCATGAGCGCCACCGGACCCGTCCGGCCCACGCGCCGCAGCGCCGCGTGACCGGCGACGGCCGGGACGACGAGCGCGTCGAACCGCAGCCCCGTCAGCAGCCGCACCGGTGAACCGTCCGCCGTGGCCCAGCCGAGCTCCTGCTCGTACCACCGGGCCCACCCGTCCCACGGCTTCCCCCGGGCACCGCCCTTGCCCTCGGCGGACGACGGGACGCGGGGCGGCGGGACAGTGAGGGCCATGACGGAAGAACTCCCGATCCGCCTTTCGGGTTACGCAGAGTTCTCGTACGAACGCATAGGGTGTCCGGGTTGGGGGCGTACGGGCGCATTCAGGAGTACGAAGATGTTCGCCCGTAGCGGAGGGAACCCGCGTACGCCGCATGGACTGTCTGTAATTGCGGGTAAGACATCCCTAGTGGGGAGGGGCGACACGCAAGTCATGGACGTCTCACGTTCGCCATCGGCGTACTGGCGACTGGGGTATCTGTCTGGCCTGCGGGAACATCGTCTCGCACCATCGGGTTGGAGCAGTTGTCGGCGTTCGGGGCAGGAGGCCATCGATCGGGTGTCGGCAGTTGAAATGAGCGGTCCCCGCTTGCGGGACTAAGCTGCGGAAGGACAGGGAGGGGACCGACCCCTCTTACTGCCTGACCGCTCTGAGGAGCGATTAACGATGTTCGAGAGGTTCACCGACCGCGCGCGGCGGGTTGTCGTCCTGGCTCAGGAAGAAGCCCGGATGCTCAACCACAACTACATCGGCACCGAGCACATCCTCCTGGGCCTGATCCACGAGGGTGAGGGTGTCGCCGCTAAGGCCCTGGAGAGCCTCGGGATTTCGCTCGAGGCGGTCCGCCAGCAGGTGGAGGAGATCATCGGCCAGGGCCAGCAGGCCCCGTCCGGGCACATCCCCTTCACGCCCCGAGCCAAGAAGGTCCTGGAGCTGTCGCTCCGCGAGGCCCTCCAGCTCGGCCACAACTACATCGGCACGGAGCACATCCTGCTCGGCCTCATCCGCGAGGGCGAGGGCGTCGCCGCCCAGGTCCTCGTGAAGCTGGGCGCCGACCTGAACCGGGTGCGCCAGCAGGTCATCCAGCTGCTGTCCGGCTACTCGGGCGGCAAGGAGGCGGCCACCGCAGGCGGCCCCGCGGAGGGCACGCCCTCCACGTCGCTGGTGCTCGACCAGTTCGGCCGCAACCTCACGCAGGCCGCTCGCGAATCCAAGCTCGACCCGGTCATCGGGCGCGAGAAGGAGATCGAGCGGGTCATGCAGGTGCTGTCCCGTCGTACGAAGAACAACCCGGTCCTCATCGGCGAGCCCGGCGTCGGCAAGACGGCGGTCGTCGAGGGCCTGGCGCAGGCCATCGTCAAGGGCGAGGTGCCCGAGACCCTCAAGGACAAGCACCTCTACACCCTGGACCTCGGCGCGCTGGTCGCCGGCTCCCGCTACCGCGGTGACTTCGAGGAGCGCCTGAAGAAGGTCCTCAAGGAGATCCGCACCCGCGGCGACATCATCCTGTTCATCGACGAGCTCCACACCCTGGTGGGTGCGGGCGCCGCCGAGGGCGCGATCGACGCCGCGAGCATCCTCAAGCCCATGCTGGCGCGAGGCGAGCTGCAGACCATCGGTGCCACCACGCTCGACGAGTACCGCAAGCACCTGGAGAAGGACGCCGCTCTCGAGCGCCGCTTCCAGCCCATCCAGGTCGCGGAGCCGTCGCTGCCGCACACCATCGAGATCCTCAAGGGCCTGCGCGACCGCTACGAGGCCCACCACCGCGTGTCCATCACGGACGAGGCGCTGGTCCAGGCCGCGACGCTGGCCGACCGCTACATCTCGGACCGCTTCCTGCCGGACAAGGCGATCGACCTGATCGACGAGGCCGGTTCCCGGATGCGCATCCGCCGGATGACCGCGCCGCCGGACCTCCGCGAGTTCGACGAGAAGATCGCGGGCGTGCGCCGCGACAAGGAGTCGGCCATCGACTCCCAGGACTTCGAGAAGGCGGCCTCTCTCCGCGACAAGGAGAAGCAGCTGCTGGCGGCGAAGGCCAAGCGCGAGAAGGAGTGGAAGGCCGGCGACATGGACGTCGTGGCCGAGGTCGACGGCGAGCTCATCGCCGAGGTCCTCGCCACCGCCACCGGCATCCCGGTCTTCAAGCTGACGGAGGAGGAGTCCTCCCGCCTGCTGCGCATGGAGGACGAGCTCCACAAGCGCGTCATCGGGCAGAAGGACGCCATCAAGGCCCTCTCGCAGGCGATCCGCCGTACGCGGGCCGGTCTGAAGGACCCGAAGCGCCCCGGTGGCTCGTTCATCTTCGCCGGCCCGTCCGGTGTCGGTAAGACCGAGCTGTCCAAGACGCTCGCCGAGTTCCTCTTCGGTGACGAGGACGCGCTGATCTCCCTCGACATGTCGGAGTTCAGCGAGAAGCACACGGTCTCGCGGCTCTTCGGCTCGCCCCCCGGCTACGTGGGCTACGAGGAGGGCGGGCAGCTCACCGAGAAGGTGCGCCGCAAGCCGTTCTCCGTCGTCCTGTTCGACGAGGTCGAGAAGGCCCACCCCGACATCTTCAACTCCCTGCTCCAGATCCTGGAGGACGGTCGCCTGACCGACTCCCAGGGCCGGGTCGTGGACTTCAAGAACACGGTCATCATCATGACGACCAACCTCGGGACCAGGGACATCTCCAAGGGCTTCAACCTGGGCTTCGCCGCCCAGGGCGACGTGAAGACGAACTACGAGCGGATGAAGGTCAAGGTCAACGAAGAGCTCAAGCAGCACTTCCGGCCCGAGTTCCTCAACCGTGTCGACGACACGGTCGTCTTCCACCAGCTCAGCCAGGAAGACATCATCGAGATCGTCGACCTGATGGTCGCGAAGGTGGACGAGCGGCTGAAGGACCGTGACATGGGCATCGAGCTCAGCACGGAAGCCAAGAAGCTGCTCGCGAAGAAGGGCTACGACCCCGTGATGGGCGCCCGGCCGCTGCGCCGGACGATCCAGCGCGAGATCGAGGACATCCTCTCCGAGAAGATCCTCTTCGGCGAGCTGCGCCCCGGCCACATCGTGGTCGTCGGCAGCGAGGGCGAGGGCGACGAGCAGAAGTTCACCTTCCGCGGCGAGGAGAAGTCGGCTCTGCCCGACGTCCCCCCGATCGAGCAGGCGGCAGGCGGCGCCGGCCCGAACATGACGAAGGAAGCGTGACAGGCGGCCTCTGCCCCTCCCGGCAGTAGCGCCCGAGCGTTTGAAAGGGGCGGCCCCGGACCGGTTTCGACCGGCCGGGGCCGCCCCTTTCGCGCTGTGGACACGGCGACAGCGGCGTCACAGGAGCGTCGCGGTCGCGCTCGCACGCCACGCGCGTCAACCGAGACCCGCTCGCGAGTCCGGCCCCGCTTCGGGCGGCCTGCCCGGGGCGGGTGGCCGGCAACCGCCTCGTCTACACGGGCTTCCGCGAGAACCTGACCGTGCGCGACACCGCGATCGGGCGCCAGGTCTGGACGAAGAAGGCCGGCCGCTCCGAAAACCTGGACGCACAACGACGGCACCGGTGACATCGACCGCTGGTACCTGGCGCCGGGCGGTACGCAGCCGGTGGCGGTGCACGGCGGGAAGGTGACGGCGCCGCCCTCGGACAGCGATCGGGGCCGGGCCGAAGGTCCCGAAACGGACGGTCTTCGGTCCCACCGCCGGTGACAAGGCGCACAGGGCTTTCGGGGCCTACTAGCCGCCTTAGGAGCAGGGGCCCGTTCCGGCGGGGGCCTTTCGGCCCTGCGGCGGGCGGGCCCTCGGCGTCGGAGGGGCTGTGTGCCCGGACCGTGGGGCTATGTCCGGTTGGGGCGGTTCGGAACTGGGCTTGAACCTGTTCCGGTGAGGACTCTCGGAGGCGTCCGGAAGGGCGTCCCGCAGGGGTCCGGTCAGTGAATTCCCGGGGCGCTCGCTACGGCTTTTGTTCGTAGATGAGGTGTTTGAGCATCGACGGGGGTGCGGGTTACCAAGGTATGGCCAGCCCGGCGCACCGCCGGGTCCAGTCATCTCCGGAGGTCTTCCGCTTATGTCGAAGCGCGTTACGTTCCAGTCCCGCCGCCCGTCCGTGTCCCGCGTTCGTGGCGCCGTGGTGGCAGCCGGCCTGGGGACGTCGATGGTTCTCGGTGCGGGCGCTGCGTTCGCGGCCGGCACTGCGGACGCCCCCCAGGCCACCAGCCTGGTGACCACCGCCACCGCCGACTCGGTGGCCCAGCAGGCGGCCGCACAGGGCAAGGCGGCCAAGCACACGGCCGAGAAGAAGGCCGAGGCCGCGAAGAAGAAGGCCGCGGCGGCGAAGAAGAAGGCGGCCGCCAAGAAGAAGGCCGCCGCCAAGCGGGTCGCGAAGCTCGCCTGGGAGACCCCGGTCAGCCACTACCAGCTCAGCGCGAGCTTCGGTAACGACGGCAGCCGCTGGGCGCACAAGCACTCCGGCCAGGACTTCGCCGTGCCGATCGGCACCAAGGTCGAGGCCGCGCACACCGGCACCATCGTGAAGGCCGGCCCGAACGGCGGCGGCGACGGTCCCGCGTACGGCAACGCCATCGTGATCAAGCACAGCAACGGCACGTACTCGCAGTACGCGCACCTCTCGCACATCGACGTGCACATCGGCCAGCACGTGAACAAGGGCCAGAAGATCGCCCTGTCCGGCAACACCGGGAACTCCAGCGGCCCGCACCTGCACTTCGAGATCCGGACCACCCCGAACTACGGTTCGGCGGTCAACCCGGTCAACTTCCTGCACAAGGAGGGCATCACGGTCTGATCCGGCCGTGACACCGCCCCCGGCTACCGGGGGACGCCCGGGTCATGGGCCCGGGTGACCAGTTCGACGGCGACTTCGAGAGCGGCCTTGCGCTTCTCCTCGGGGTCGCCGTTGACGTCTTTCAGCGCGATCATGCCGGCGTGCATGGTGAAGAGCGCGCTGAAGCACCGCACCTGATCGGTGAGCGCCGCGTCGGGGTCCTTGATGAGGTCCACCAGGCCCAGCACCCGGTGCTTGATCGTGTCGCCGATGCTCAGGTCGCGTACCGTCGCCTGGTTCTCCTGCATGAAGCGGAAGAGCGGGGCGGAGCGGGCCAGTGCCTCGCTGTAGCGGCGGAGGATCTCCTTCTTCGTCTCCAGGGTGCGCGGCTGCGTCTCGCCCCAGGTGATCAGGTCCTCGATCGGCTTGTTGAGGTCCTCGAAGATGCTGGCGAGGATGTCCTCCTTCGTCTTGAAGTGGTAGTAGAGCGCCGCCTTGGTGACATCCAGCTTCTCGGCGATCTCCCGCAGCGAGGTCTTCTCGTAACCCTGCTGTTCGAAGAGCTCCAGGGCGACGTCCTGGATGCGCTGGCGGGTGTTGCCCCGACGCGGCTGAGACGTGCTGCCCATGGTGCTCTCCCAGTGAAACTTACTTGACGCCCGGCTAGTTACGGGGTTACTTTCCCCCAGTGTAGTCAACTAGCCGGGCGGCAAGTAAGAGGCCCGGTGAACAGGGGAACTGGGGAGTTGGGGAAGATGGCGGACCTGATGAAGACGGTGGACGGGAAGGCGGACGGCCCACCGGCCGCGCAGGCGCAGAAGCCGGCACCGCGGCAGCGCAGCGTCCGGGTGGTGGTCCTCGCCCTGATGATCGCCATGCTGCTGGCGATGCTCGACAACCTGATCGTCGGCACCGCGATGCCGACCATCGTCGGTGACCTCGGCGGCCTCGAACATCTGTCCTGGGTCGTCACCGCGTACACCCTCGCCACCGCCGCCTCCACCCCCATCTGGGGAAAGCTCGGCGACATGTACGGGCGCAAGGGCATCTTCCTCACGGCCATCGTGATCTTCCTGATCGGCTCGGTCCTCAGCGGCATGGCCCAGGACATGGGCCAGCTCATCGGCTTCCGGGCCATCCAGGGCCTCGGCGCCGGCGGCCTGATGGTCGGCGTCATGGCGATCATCGGTGACCTCGTACCGCCCCGCGAGCGCGGCAAGTACCAGGGCATGATGGCCGGCGTGATGGCCATCGCCATGATCGGCGGACCGCTGGTCGGCGGCACCATCACCGACCACCTCGGCTGGCGCTGGAGCTTCTACATCAACCTGCCGCTCGGCGCGGTCGCCCTGATCATGATCACCGCCGTCCTGAACCTGCCCAGGCGGGAGCGTACGAAGCGGAGCGTCGACTACCTCGGCGCCGGGCTGCTGACCGTCGGCATCACCGCGATCGTGCTGGTCACCACCTGGGGCGGCTCCGAGTACGACTGGAACTCCGCGGTCATCATGGAGCTCATCGCGATCGGCGTCGCCGCGCTGGCCGGCTTCCTCTTCGTCGAGACGAAGGCCGCCGAGCCGATCATCCCGCTCCACATATTCCGCAACCTCAACTTCACGCTGATGTCCGTGGTCGGCTTCATGGCGGGCTTCGTGATGTTCGGCGCGGTGCTCTTCCTGCCGCTGTTCCAGCAGTCCGTCCAGGGCGCCTCCGCGACCAACTCCGGACTCCTGCTGCTGCCGATGCTGCTGGCGATGATGATCGTCTCGCTCGTCGCGGGCCGGGTCACCACCAGCACCGGCAAGTACAAGATCTTCCCCATCGTGGGCTCGATCCTCATGGTCACCGGCCTCTTCCTGCTCGCGCAGATGGACACCGGCACCACCCGCTTCACCTCCGGCCTCTACATGGCCGTGCTCGGCGCCGGCATGGGCTTCCTCATGCAGATCACGATGCTCGTCGCGCAGAACAGCGTCGAGATGAAGGACATGGGCGTCGCCTCGTCCTCCACCACCCTCTTCCGTACGCTCGGCAGCTCCTTCGGCGTCGCCATCATGGGCGCGCTGTTCACCGGCCGGGTGCAGGACGAGATGGAGTCCCGCGGCGGCGGGGCGGCCACCGCCCACTCCGCCCAGCTGGACGCGGCGAGCCTGGCCAAGCTGCCGGTGCCGGTGCGCGAGGCGTACGAGTACGCGGTCTCCTCCGGCACGCACCTCGCCTTCCTGGTGGGCGCGTCGGTCGGGCTGGTCGCGGTGGTCGCCTCCCTGTTCGTCAAGGAGGTCCCGCTGCGGGGCACCGGTCCGGAGGCCGCCAAGTCCGCCCCGGCCGTCGCGGAGATCTGACCGGTCACAGCCACGGACGTACGCGAGGGCCCCGGGGCGCACCCCGGGGCCCTCGCCCTTTCACCGGCCGCCGCCGACCTTCTTGCCGGCACCCGGCTCAGGGGCGCGCTGCTCGGCGAACTGGAGCATCGGGTAGCTCCCGGTGTCGGTCGGCGCGTGTTCGGGCAGCCACAGCACCGCGACCGCCCCGCCGCTGCCCTGGGCCGCGCCCTCGGGGGCGGCGTTGCGGAAGGTCAGCCGGGCCCCGAGCACCCGGGCCTGCCCGGCCGCGATCGTCAGCCCCAGACCGTGCCCGCGCCCGGCCCGGTCGGCCGACCCGGTACGGAACCGGCTCGGCCCCTCCCGCAGCAGCGCCGCCGGGAACCCGGGGCCGTGATCGCGGACCCGGACCACCCGGCCCTCGACCGTGACCTCGACCGGGGTGGAGCCGTGCTTGGCCGCGTTGCCCAGCAGGTTGCCCAGGATGCGTTCGAGGCGGCGCGGATCGGTGCTCACCCACGACTCGTGGACCACCTGCACCCGCACCTGCGGGTCCAGCAGCGCCACCCGACGGCTGACGAACTCCCCGAGCGCGATCTCCTGGAGCTCGGCCCGCTCCGAGGCGCTGTCCAGCCGGGCCACCTCCAGCACGTCCTCGACCAGCGTGCGCATCGCCTGCGCCCGGTCCCGTACCAGCTCGGTCGGGCGGCCCGGCGGCAGCAGCTCGGCCGCCGTCAGCAGCCCGGTCACAGGGGTGCGCAGCTCGTGCGCGATGTCCGCGGTGACCCGGCGCTCGGCCTCGATCCGCTCGTTCAGCGCGTCGGTCAGCGCGTCCACCGCACCGGCCAGCTCATCGGTCTCGTCGCGCACGACACCGCCGACCGCGTCCCTGACCCGTACGTCCGTATTGCCCTGGGCGACCTTCCCGGCCGCGGCCGCCGCCTTGCGCAGCCGGCGCGAGAGCTGGCCGCCGATCAGCACGCCCAGCGCGGAGCCCCCGAGGACCACCGAGACCGAACCGATGATCAGGGCCCGGTCCAGATCGCCCATGATCGTGGTCGAGCGGTCCGCGAACCGGGTGTGCAGCGACAGCACGTTGCCGTTGCCCACCGGCACGGCCGCCCAGACGTCGGGCACCCCGCCGACGTCCTCGATGTGCGTGGCCCGCCGGTTGCGCCGGGTCTCCTGGCGCAGGCTCTTCGGCATCGTCGGATCGTTGAGCTTCGCCCCGAACCGGGGATCGGCCTTCTTCGTCTTCTTCGCCTCGTACAGCAGCTGGGCGTAGGTCAGCCGCTCCAGCTGGACCTCGCGGGCGTTCTCCAGCATCGAGACCCGGGCCGCGTTGTGCACGACCAGGCTCAGCGCGACCGCGATCAGCGCGCCGACGGCCGCGATCGCGATGCTGATCTTCCAGCGGACCCCCGTCCGCAGGGCGGGGCGCCTCATGCCCGGAGCTTGTAGCCGAAGCCGCGGACCGTCTCGATCCGGTCCTGCCCGATCTTCGTGCGCAGCCGCTGCACATGGACGTCCACGACCCGGGTGTCGCCGCCCCAGCCGTAGTCCCAGACCCGCTCCAGCAGCTTGTCGCGGGAGAGCACCGTGCCGGGCGCCGAGGAGAACTCCAGGAGCAGCCGCATCTCGGTCGGGGTCAGCGCCACCTGCTCGCCGCCCTTGCGGACCTCCATGCCCTCGGTGTCGACCTCCAGGTCACCGAAGACCAGCACCCCGCCCTCGGTCGCCGGCTCCGGCTCCCCGCCGCCGGACCGGCCGCCCGACGCGTGGCCGAAGCGGCGCAGCACGGCCCTGATCCGGGCGACCAGGACCGCGCCGTCGAACGGCTTGGTGACGTAGTCGTCGGCACCGGCCTCAAGACCGAGCACCACGTCGATCGAGTCGGCCCGCGCCGACAGCATGATCACGGGCACCGTCGACTCGTCCCGGATGCGGCGGCAGAGGCTGACCCCGTCCAGGCCGGGCACCATCACGTCGAGCAGGGCGATGTCGGGCCGGTCGGCCCGGAACGATTCGAGGCCGGTCAGCCCGTCGGGCACCGCGGTGACCGCGAAGCCGTCCCGCTCCAGCGCCAGCTGGGTGGCCTCGCGGATGACGTCGTCGTCCTCGACGAACAGGACATGGGTCTCGGCCATCGGACAGCTCTCAGTTCTTCGTCGGTTCCGTGGGCTCGGGAAGGTTCCCGTCACCCGCGCCCACGGCTCTGTTGAAGTCGTTGCGCACCCGGTCCTCCTCGCTGAACCGGCTGTTCGCCCAGTGGTACGTGACCACTTCCTCCCCCGAGGGGTAGGCGACCGAGTCCTTCTTCCCGTACACCTGTGTCGTCACCACCAGGTCCCCGCGGTCGATGGTGCCGTACACCGCGGGCTGCTCGACCATGAAGACGTTCTCGTACGTGCCGTCGGCGCGCGGCCGGTAGACGTACGTACCGACCCCCACCGAGTCGCCGCAGGTCATCACGTTCACCACGACATCGGCGGACGGGCCGTCGGTGAGCGAGCCGTACGAGGTGTCCACCGGGTACTCGTCACCGGTGCACGGCTTCAGGTCCATCCGGACCCGCCCGCTCACCTCCGGGTCCGCCTTGAGCAGCGCCACCGCGTCCACCCGGGGGGCCGGCCGCGCCGTGGAGTGCGCCGTCGCGCTCGGTGTGCTCCGGGCGACCGGCTGGGTGCCCGCCGGGCCCTCGTCCCGGGTGCCGGTGCCACCGGTGGAGCAGCTGGCGACGAACAGCCCGAAGACGGCGAGCCCGGCCAGAGCCGTGCTGCTCGCCGCCCAGCCGGTCAGCAGCCGCCTGTCGGCGCCGCCGCCCGTACCCCCGCCCGTACTGCCGGTGACCGTGCCGTCGTCACCGCTGCCTGTCAGGCCGCGCACCGCTCCCGCCCCCGCTCTTCGGCGAGCCAGGTCTCCCGGCTCGCCGCTTCCCTGTTCTCCAGCTCCTGGCGCAGCCGCGCCAGCGCACGGTGCAGCGTGCTCTTCACCGTACCGGCCGACATGCCGAGCGCCGCCGCCGTCTCCTCCGTGCTCATCTGCTCCCAGTGTCGCAGCACGACGACGCTGCGCTGCTTGGGAGCCAGCACCCCGAGGATGTCCATCAGCAGGGCGCGGTCGGCGCGCTGCTCGGTGCCGTCCTCGACGCTCGCGTCGGGCAGCTGCTCGGTGGGGACCTCGTCCAGCTTGCGCGCCCGCCACCACTCGGTCCTGGTGTTGATCATGACGCGGCGCAGATAGGCGTCGGCGAGGGACTTGTCCTCGATGCGGTCCCAGCGGCCGTAGGTGCGGGCCAGGGCGGTCTGCAGCAGGTCCTGGGCGTCCACGGGATCGGGGACGAGCCGGCGCGCGCTGCGCAGCAGCGCCTCCTGCCGGGTCCGTACGTACTCCTCAAAGCCGAGCACCTCGCCCTGCGCCATCACAACCGCCTCCATCCCCGTGGAACCCCGTATTACCGCTCGTACCGCTGCCGGCCGCTGGTCGACGGCTGACGTCGCAGACGCTACGGAGTGGTTGTCACGGGGCTGTGCGGAGCAGCCGTAGGCGGGCGCACGGCTGGCCATCGGTTGTGTAACAGTGCGCGGAACAGCCCGGACAAAGGGCCCGGG
>NZ_SSBK01000056.1 GCF_004795035.1 Streptomyces sp. A0958 | reverse complement strand
CGTACAGGGCCACGGCATCGGCCTTGAACTCGTCCGAGTAGTCCTTCATCGCCATCGGCGGTGTTCTCGCTTCCTCCGGATCAAGCAGATCCAGTATCAGCGTGTCCACCACTCAGGGGGAGGCCCCGTCGACGAAGCCGCCGAGCCCCACCCCGAGGACGATCCCCGGCAACCGCAGACTGTTCGGTGTCGCAGTCGCCGCCCGGGCTGTGCCCTCCGTGGTGGCCATCCCTGTTCTCCGTCCTGTCGACATCGCGAGCGAGCAGACCTTCTGGACACGGCTTCCCGCCCGGCCCGCTTCAACCACGCGTTCGCGCGGTGTTCCGCCCGGATCGCCCATGGCCGGCCCACCGGACCGGAGGGCCGGGAGGCCGGGCGCGGCGAAACGGCTTCGGGCCGACGGTCACCCACCGTCGGCCCGAAGCCGTTCACTCACACACCCGCACGCACCCCGCGCCTACAGCACCGGCAGCAGCGCCTTCAGCTCGAACGCCGTGACCTCGCTGCGGTACTCCTCCCACTCGCGCTTCTTGTTGCGGAGGAAGTGATTCGAGACGTCTGCCACCTGCGATCAGTCACTGACCGGCGCTGTGACCAGGTGTCGAGCTGTCAGTGGTTGTCAACAGTAGTCACCGTTGAGTGGCCTTCAACGGCCCCGAGACGGCCCAGCGCAGATACTGTGGGCTGCACCGAAGTACGTTCCTAGAAGGCGCCTCCAACGCCCGTCGTGCGCCCGGGCCGCCAGGCTCCCGCCATCGCCCCTGTTGTGCGACCAGTAGGCGGACAAGCACTGCTAGAACTGTCCTATGACCTTGCCGTGTAGCAAGTCCCAGATCGAGCGCCTGGGCAAGCGATTGATCACCCCAGAGGGCCCTGCCGAAGATGATCTTTCTCTACTCAACGAGCTTCTCATTGCCTACGACGAGATCTTGGCATCGGCGATGGACGACGTCCGAGGGTTGGGATTCAACCCGACGGGGCGGATAAAGAACACTGGAACGATCCTGGAGAAGCTTCATCGCCATGGGGGCTCGTGGCTCAAGAGCATCCAGGATCTAGCGGGCATGCGCGTTGTACTGGCAACCGGACGGGTCGAGCAGGATGCCGTTACTGCGCTGATCATGGATCTCTTCGCGAAAAGCTGCCCACGGGAGCCCAAACTCATTGATCGTCGGAAGGACCCAAGCGCCGGCTATCGCGCCGTGCATGTGGTCATCTACCCCGAGGGAGTGGCCGTTGAGGTGCAGGTGCGCACTCGGTGGCAGCACGAATGGGCGGACGTCTTCGAGAAGCTGGCAGACCTGGTCGGCCGCGGTATCCGATACGGCGAGCCACCCATCGAATGGTGGGACGTGATCATGGCCAGACATGGGCATGAGCCGCCGGGAAAGCTGGCCAGCCTGAGGGATCTACACAACGCGGCCTTCGCCGTGCACGCAGCCATGGTCAAGTCGGCACTAGCGATGGCCGAGCTCATCGAGGCGCTGGAGCAGGAGGAAGCGGCCGGCACAGATCCAGAACATCCAGAAATGAGAAAATTGTGGCAGTACGTGCAAAATGACCTAGCCGACTTCAGGACCCGCATGGGCGACATGACCCCTGTGCCAACCATGGAGCAGCTTGGTACGGTAGAAGCATGACTAATGTCCTTGTGGTGTACGACCGCTCCGCTGGTCGACTGCTGCGCGAAGAGCAGTATGACCGCCGCCAGGATGCTCTCCGTGCGCGCTTCGCTACGGAGAGGGAGTTCAAGGGGCGTTCGAACGTCGAGGTCGTGGTCCTGGGGGCCAATAATCGTAATGACCTCTTGAAGACTCACGCCCGCTACTTCCTGGGTTTGGACGAGCTCGCCGCGCGCATGGCGTGACGTCTGGCTTGCGAGCCACGTCAGATATCCGTTTGGCTGCCAGCGTCCACTTGATCCGGCGGCTACACTCCGTCGCTGCAATGATATTCGATCACGGAGTGTAGCCGCCGGATCAAGTGGACGCCATCATCTTTTCTGGGGTCTTACCCTCCGCCGAATCCCGCTTCCCCATGATCCACCCCAGCTCCCATCCCGTCCGCCTTCGGCCCACACGTCGTGGAGCGGGCGTGGTTTAGGGCGTCAAGGGGGAGCGCGCCACTGTACGAACGACCTTGACGCCCTGGGCCGCGACTGCTCGGCTCTGCCTGGGTCGAAGGTGGTCGGGATGGGAGCCCCACGACGCTCGCCGCGCTCCGGCCGGCACTCGCGAACGGCGCCCCTCCCATCCCGGAGTCTGAGCGCCCCCGCCGGAGGCATCGTCGTGAAGCCGCGGGCTTGGTTCTCGTCTCATGCCCCTCGGGCCTATCCAGCGGGCGCGCGTCGGCGGCGGCGGCGCCGAGCGGGCCGGAGGCAGGAGCGCGGGCGCAGCCAGAGCCGGGAAGCGCGCCCGGCGGAGCGGAGCGCAGCCGGGTGCCTTGATGAGGTAGAGAAACCTGTAACCCGGCCTGCGTGCTGGCTAAGAGATCTGCCCGGCAGAGAGGGCGTCCGCGATGGCCTGCATCTCATGGGTGATGGCGTTGACACCCAACGAAGCGAACGTTTCGGCCTTAGCCTCGATCCACCGGTCGGTTTCTGATGTGATCTTTTGAGGCTTCGAGGGCCGGGCTGCGGGGCTGTGGCCGGGTGTGGGCAGGTGGTATCTGCTGGTGTGCCCAGCTTTTCCACAGTTCTGCTCCAGTTGGGCCCTGGCGGGCGGGCGGTGAGTGACGTCAGGGTGCCTCGGGCGGCGCGTGGACGGTGACGAACAGTTGCGTCCAAGCATGCCGCCAGGGCCAGTTGTCCGGCAGGTGCAGGGTGATGCGCCGGGCGGAGCGAGCGATCCTGGCGGGGACGCGGACGAGGCGGGCGCGCAGGATGGGGGTGATGGCTTTGGCGTGGAAGGCGGAGGCCAGGGTGCCGGTGGCCCGCAGCAGGTTGTAGGCCATCGCCCACAGGATCAGCCAGGCGGCGTTGGCGTGGAAGTGCCCGGAGGGCAGGTGGGCCAGGGCGGAGGCTTTGCTGTCGGCGATGACCTGCTCGATGACGGCGTGGTGGCGGTGTTCCCGCTCGGCCTGGAGGGTCTCGGCTGGGTTGTCGGTGAAGAACGGGTGGTAGCGCCAGACCGGGCCATGGTCGATCTCGGTGCGGGTTGCGGCCTTCGCCAGGGTGAGATCTTCGGCTTGTGTGAGGAGGAGATCCGATTCGGCGCAGGATGGGTGCACGTCGGATGCCAAGTCAAAGTCGTACAGGGCGAGTTGGTGTTTGCCTTGCCCAAGCGACAGAAAGTGCGGGACGTACCTCTGTCGCCTCAGGTGGCCGACGCTTTGAAGAAGCACCTGGCTGGCTTCCCTCCCCTGGCTGTAACCCTGCCGTGGGCACGCCCGGACGGAAAGCCGGTAACCAAGCGCCTCCTCTTCGTGCGGCCGGACGGCAAGGGCGCGGTAAGGCGTACCGACTTCAATACTCGGCTCTGGAAGTCCGCCCTCGTCGCGGCCGACGTCATTCCGCCGGCCGAACCCGGCAAGCGTCATACCGCAGCGCGAGAGCACGGGATGCACGCGTTACGGCACTTCTACGCGTCTGTGCTCCTGGACGCTGGAGAGAACATCAAGGCACTGAGTACGTACCTCGGTCGTACCGACCCCGGGTTCACGCTGCGGACCTACACGCACCTGCTCCCGAGCAGCGAGGGGCGGGCCCGCGTTGCCATGGACAAGGTGTACTTGGGCCGCCCGTTCGCGCCTGACGGCCCACAGACGGCCCAGAGCTGATCATGACTGCGGGCGGGTCACCTCGGTTGAACCGGGTGGCCCACCCGCTTTCTGGTCTCTGGGCGCCTGACCTGCGGTTACAACACCGGCAGCAGCGCCTTCAGCTCGAACGCCGTGACCTCGCTCCGGTACTCCTCCCACTCGCGCTTCTTGTTGCGCAGGAAGAAGTCGAAGACGTGTTCGCCGAGGGTTTCGGCGACCAGTTCGCTCTTCTCCATCAGGGAGATCGCCTCGCCCAGGTTCTGCGGCAGCGGTTCGATGCCCATCGCGCGGCGTTCCGCGTCGGAGAGGGCCCAGACGTCGTCGTCGGCGCCGGCCGGGAGTTCGTAGCCTTCCTCGATGCCCTTGAGGCCGGCGGCGAGGAGGACCGCGTAGGTGAGGTAGGGGTTCGCGCCGGAGTCGATGGAGCGGACCTCGACGCGGGCCGAGCCGGTCTTGCCGGGCTTGTACATCGGGACCCGGATCAGCGCGGAGCGGTTGTTGTGGCCCCAGCAGATGTACGAGGGGGCCTCGCCGCCGGCGCCCGCCGCGCGGGAGGAGCCGCCCCAGATGCGCTTGTAGGAGTTGACCCACTGGTTGGTGACGGCGGAGATCTCCGCCGCGTGCCGGAGCAGGCCCGCGATGAAGGAGCGGCCGACCTTGGAGAGCTGGTACTCAGCGCCGGACTCGTAGAACGCGTTGCGGTCGCCCTCGAAGAGGGAGAGGTGGGTGTGCATACCCGAGCCGGGGTACTCCGAGAACGGCTTCGGCATGAACGTCGCCTGCACGCCCTGCTCCAGCGCGACCTGCTTCATGACCAGGCGGAAGGTCATGATGTTGTCGGCCGTCGAGAGCGCGTCCGCGTAGCGCAGGTCGATCTCCTGCTGGCCGGGCGCACCCTCGTGGTGGCTGAACTCGACCGAGATGCCCATGGATTCGAGCATGGTGATCGCCTGACGGCGGAAGTCCATGCCGACGTTCTGCGGGGTGTGGTCGAAGTAGCCGGAGCTGTCGGCGGGGGTGGGACGCGTGCCGTCGACCGGCTTGTCCTTCAGCAGGAAGAACTCGATCTCCGGGTGGGTGTAGAAGGTGAAGCCCAGGTCGGAGGTCTTGGCCAGGATGCGCTTGAGCACGTACCGCGGGTCGGCGAAGGACGGCGAGCCGTCCGGCATCAGGATGTCGCAGAACATGCGCGCCGTGCCCGGGGCCTCCGCGCGCCACGGCAGGATCTGGAACGTGCCCGGGTCCGGCTTGGCGATCATGTCCGACTCGTACACCCGGGCGAAGCCCTCGATGGCGGAGCCGTCGAAGCCGATGCCCTCGTCAAACGCCTGTTCCAGCTCGGCAGGGGCCACGGCCACGGACTTGAGGTAACCGAGCACATCGGTGAACCACAGCCGTACGAACCGGATGTCACGCTCCTCAAGGGTCCTGAGGACGAATTCCTGCTGCTTGTCCATAGCCACATCCTTGCAGTTCAGACGGTCCGTGCTCCACCTCCCGGGGCTGGGGAGAGACTCCAGTATCACGACCCCGGATTTCCCCCAGATTACGCACCCGGCGTGACGTGGAGCACTCGGCCACCCACTACGATCGGCGCCCATGGTGCGCACAGGACGCAGCCGCCTCGCAACCGCCTCGCGCGCACCGGATTCCCGCTTCCCCGCCCCCTCATCGCCCCTTCGCAGAAGGACCCACGACATGAGCTTCGACCGCAGGACCCGCATAGAGCAGATGCGCAGCGCCGACCGCGCGCGGGACCGCCGCAACCGGGTGCTGCTCATAGGTGTCAGCGCCGTCGTCGTCGCCGGGCTCGTCACCTTCGGCACGTACACGATCCTCGACAAGTCCGATGCCTCGGCCGGTTCGATGAGCGGTGACGGCAAGGCCGCGAAGGGCTCGGAGCAGAAGCCGGATCAGAAGGAGGACGGGGACGACCTCGCCTCCGGGCCCATCGAGGGCGAGAAGTCCTGGGACGCGAAGGAGCTGGGCCGCAACCACGTCGAGGAGGACGTGAAGTACCCCATGAAGCCCCCGGTCGGCGGTGACCACAATCCCGTCTGGATGAACTGCGACGGCGAGGTGTACAAGAAGGCCATCCCCGACGTGAACGCCGTGCACGCCCTGGAGCACGGTTCCGTCTGGGTGACGTACACCGACGAGGCGCCGGCCGCCGACGTCGCGAAGCTCGCCGGCCGGGTGTCGAAGACGCCGTACTCGCTGATGAGCCCCTACAAGGACCAGGCCGGCGCGATCATGCTGACCGCCTGGGGCAAGCAGGTCACCGTGGACGGGGCGGACGACCCGCGGGTGGCCCAGTTCTTCGCCCACTACGTCCAGGGCCCGCAGACGCCCGAGCCGGGCGCCGCCTGCACCGGCGGGCTGGACGCCCCGTAGGCCAAAAAGTTCCCCCGTGCCGCAAATGCACCCGAATGGGTGATAGCGGTCGCGTCCCCCGAACGGGCCCATGACGATGGGTTCGCTCGGGGATGTACGTACGGCTGCCCATCGGCACGCAGGAGGAATCCCCCATGACCACCGCCAAGGACATCATGCACACCGGCGCCACCTGGGTTCCGGCGCACGAGACCCTCGACCGCGCCGCCCAGCTGATGCGCGAGCACCACGTCGGCGCACTGCCCATCTCGGCCAGCGGCGAGGAGGACCGGATGATCGGCATCCTCACGGACCGCGACATCGTGGTCGGCTGCGTGGCGGAGGGCCGGGACCCGTCCAAGGTCACCGCGGGCGACCTCGCCCAGGGCACGCCCCGGTGGATCGACGCGGACGCGGACGTGGAAACGGTGCTGGAGGAGATGCAGAACCACCAGATCCGCCGGCTCCCGGTCATCGAGAACAAGAAGCTGATCGGCATGATCAGCGAGGCCGACCTCGCCCGGCACCTCTCCGACGACCAGATCGCCGACTGGGCGGAGAAGGTCTACTCGCGGACCTCCGCCGGCTGATCCACCGCGGGCGTGGTCACTTCCGCGCGGCCCGCCAGGACATCGCGTCAGTCAGACGATTAGAGTGGGCCGCGTGCCTCAACTACGCCTCGCACTGAATCAGATCGACTCGACCGTCGGCGACCTCGCCGGCAACACCGAGGCGATCGTCCACTGGACCCGGCACTCCGCCGAACAGGGCGCCCACTTCGTGGCGTTCCCCGAGATGGTGCTGACCGGTTACCCCGTCGAGGACCTGGCCCTGCGGTCGTCCTTCGTCGAGGCGTCACGCGACGCGCTGCGCGCGCTCGCCGCCCGCCTCGACGCGGAGGGCTTCGGGGAACTCCCCGTCCTCGTCGGCTACCTCGACCGCTCGGAGTTCACCGCCGAGCGCTACGGCCAGCCCGCCGGGTCGCCGCGCAATTCCGCCGCGGTGCTGCACCGCGGCGGGATCGCGCTGAACTTCGCCAAGCACCACCTGCCCAACTACGGCGTCTTCGACGAGTTCCGGTACTTCGTGCCGGGCGACTCGATGCCCGTCGTACGCGTGCACGGCATCGATGTGGCGCTCGCGATCTGCGAGGACCTGTGGCAGGACGGCGGCCGGGTGCCCGCCGCGCGCGCCGCCGGGGCCGGGCTGCTGCTGTCGGTCAACGCCTCGCCGTACGAGCGGGACAAGGACGACACCCGGCTGGAACTGGTCCGCAAGCGCGCCCGGGAGGCCGGCTGCACGACCGCCTACCTCGCGATGATCGGCGGCCAGGACGAGCTGGTCTTCGACGGCGACTCGATCGTGGTCGACCGGGAGGGCGAGGTCATCGCCCGCGCGCCCCAGTTCGCCGAGGGCAGCGTGATCCTCGACCTGGACCTGCCGGCCGCCCCGGCCGACGCGCCCTCCGGCGAGGTCGACGACGGCCTGCGGATCGACCGCGTGGTCCTCTCCGAGGAGCCGCTGCCGCCGTACGAGGCGGAGCTCGCCGGCGGTTACGCGGAGCGGCTGGACGACGACGAGGAGCTGTACACGGCCCTCGTCGTCGGGCTGCGGGCGTACGCGGCGAAGAACGGCTTCAACAGCGTGCTGATCGGACTGTCCGGCGGCATCGACTCGGCGCTGGTCGCCGCCATCGCCTGCGACGCGCTGGGCGCGCAGCAGGTGTACGGGGTCTCGATGCCGTCGAAGTACTCCTCGGACCACTCCAAGGGCGACGCGGCCGAGCTGGCCCGGCGCACCGGGCTGAACTACCGGACCGTCCCGATCGAGCCGATGTTCGACGCGTACATGGGGTCGCTGGGGCTCACCGGGCTCGCCGAGGAGAACCTTCAGTCGCGGCTGCGCGGCACGACGCTGATGGCCATCTCCAACCAGGAGGGCCAGATCGTCCTGGCGCCCGGCAACAAGTCGGAGCTGGCCGTCGGCTATTCGACGCTGTACGGGGACTCGGTCGGCGCGTACGGGCCGATCAAGGACGTGTACAAGACGTCGGTCTTCCGGCTGGCGAAGTGGCGCAACCGGGCCGCCGAGGAGCGCGGGCAGACGCCGCCGATCCCGGAGGCGTCCATCACCAAGCCGCCCAGCGCCGAGCTGCGGCCCGGCCAGGTCGACACGGACTCGCTGCCCGACTACGACGTGCTGGACCGCATCCTGGAGCTGTACGTCGACCGCGACCAGGGGCTCGACGCGATCGTCGCGGCCGGTTTCGACCGGGCGCTGGTGGCGAAGACGCTGCGGATGGTGGATGCGGCGGAGTACAAGCGGCGGCAGTACCCACCGGGGACGAAGATCTCGCCCAAGGGGTTCGGCAAGGACCGGCGGCTGCCGATCACCAATCGGTGGCGCGAGGCCGGCTGACGCCGGCGGGGTTCCGTGTGCGCCTGCCCGTCCGGTGCTGGGGGTTTGTCCTCAAGCGCCGGACGGGCTTGATATTGGCCGGCCGCCGCCGATCGAGTGCGGCCCGTTCCCGGCCCAGGTCCGTCCTCAACCGCCGGACTGGCTTGATATTGGCCGGGCTCCACTGATCAGGTGCGGTCCGTTCCGGCCGAGGTCTTGTCCTCAAACGCCGGACGGGCTGGGTTTTGCGCGGCGTGGGCTCGGTTTTGGCTCGCCACCACCTTTGATCTGCCGCCGTCGCGGTCCAGGACGCCCGCCGTGACCGCCACCGCGAGGCCCGCCACCGCCAGGGCCGCGCCGACCAGGGCGGGGGACGTCCAGCCCCAGCCCGCCGAGATGGCCGCACCGCCCAGCCAGGCGCCGCCCGCGTTGGCCAGGTTGAACGCGGAGTGGTTGGAGGCGGACGCCAGGGTGGGGGCGTCCTTGGCCTTGTTCATGACGAGCATCTGGAGCGGCGTGGTCGTCATGAAGCCCACCGCGCCCAGCAGCACCACCATCACCAGCGCCGCCCACTTCACCTGGGCGGCCAGCGGGAAGACAGCCAGGACGACGGCGAGCGCGCCCAGCGACCCGTACAGCGTCGGGCGCAGCGCCCGGTCGGTGAGCGGTCCTGCGGCGAGGGCGCCCAGGGTCATGCCGATGCCGAAGAGCGCCAGCACCGGTGTCACCGAGGACGCGCCGAAGCCCATCGCCTCGGTCGTCATCGCCGAGAGGTAGGAGTACACGGCGAACACCCCGGCGAAGCCGAAGACCGCGGTCAGGAGTCCGAGCAGGACCTGCCGGTCGCCCAGCGCGCGCAGCTCGTGGCGCACGTCCTGCCGGGCCTCGACGGGGATCTGCGGGACGAGCCGGGCGAGGGCCGCCATCGCGCAGACGCCGATCGCCGCGACCACCAGGAAGGTGGCCCGCCAGCCGAGGTGCTGGCCGAGGAGGGTCGCGGCGGGTACGCCGACGATGTTGGCGACGGTCAGACCGAGGAACATCGTGGCGACGGCCCGCGCCCGGCGTCCCTCGGGGACGAGCCGGGAGGCGACGACGGCCCCGACGCCGAAGAACGCGCCGTGCGGCAGGCCGGCCAGGAGCCGGCCGGCGAGCAGCCAGCCGAAGCCGGGGGCGAGCGCGGAGGCGAGGTTGCCGATGGTGAAGAGGGCCATCAGCAGCAGGAGCATCCGCTTGCGCGGGATGCGTGAGCCGACGGCGGTGAGCAGTGGGGCGCCGAGCACCACACCGATCGCGTACGCCGACACGAGGTAGCCGGCGGTGGGGACGGAGGTGCCCAGATCGTCCGCGACATCGGGCAGCAGGCCCATCATCACGAACTCGGTGGTGCCGATGCCGAAGGCGCTCACGGCCAGCGCGAGCAGGGCCAGGGGCATGAGGAGAGACCTTTCCGCAGAGGGCCCGTCCACAGCCCGGCGGGGCCTGCGGTGCGGAGGGGCGGGAGGGAACGTGGTCGTACGCACACCGGCGCGGCCCGCCGGGCAGGCGGCGTGCACGGCGGCGGACCGGCCTCTTCGCCGGCGACCTTGTTCCCGTACGAAACAAAGTCTCTCAGAGTTTTGGGGCGTCCAGGTAAACGGCCCGTTGCGTCAGAGCTTGACGCGGGCGGCGATCGGGAGGTGGTCGCTGCCCGTGGCCGGGAGCGTCCAGGACGACATCGGCTCGACGCCCTTGACCATGATCTGGTCGATCCGGGCCATCGGGAACGACGCGGGCCAGCTGAACCCGAAGCCGTCACCGGCCGCGCCCTGGGTGGAGCGCATCTGGGAGGTGACCGCGTTGAGCGCGCGGTCGTTCATCGTCCCGTTGAGGTCGCCGAGCAGGGCGACCCGGGCGAGCGGTTCGTGCGCGATGGCCTTGCCCAGCGCGTCCGCGCTCTGGTCGCGCTGGTTGGCGGTGAAACCGGCGTGCAGTTTGACCCGTACGGACGGCAGGTGCGCCACGTAGACGGCGAGCGGGCCCTCCGGCGTGGCGACGGTGGTGCGCATGGCGCGGACCCAGCCCATCTTGAGGTCCACCGGCCGGGTGTCACTGAGCCGGTACTTGCTCCACAGGCCGACGGTCCCCTGGACGGAGTGGTACCGGAAGGTGCCGGCGAGCGCCTTCTCGTACGCCGCCACCTGCCCGGCGGGCAGTTCCTGCAGGGCGACGACGTCCGCGCCGGAGCCGGCGACCTGCTCGGCGGTGGCGATGGGGTCCGGGTTGTCCGCGTTGACGTTGTGGGTGGCGACGGTGAGATCGCCGCCGCTGCCCGACTTGTCGGTGAGCAACCCGCCGAACAGGTTGAACCAGACCACGATCGGCAGCAGCAGCGCGATCAGGGCGGTCGCCGAGCGGCGCACCAGGCCCAGGATCAGCAGCAGCGGAATGAACACGGCGAACCAGGGCAGGAACGTCTCGGAGAGGCTGCCCAGGTTGCCGATGGTGTTCGGGATACGGGAGTGGAAGACCATCACGAGGGTCAGCAGCACCGAGCAGCAGGACAGGACGATCCCCCGGCGCCAGATGCCCCGGTCCCTCGCCAGTCTCTCGCGCAGGTCCCGCAAGCGTGACCCGGAGCGCTGCGGCCCCGCGCCGCCGGTACCGGTCTCCGCCCTGTACGCCTGCACCATCGCGCTGTCCTCACTGCCTTGCCGTACACATCGCCGCGTCCCCGACCCTAGGGGATGCGCGCTGCGTTTCATGCCGCCGACTCATGCCGTCGGCGGCTGCCGTACTGCCACGAGGACGTAGGGGGCGGCGTCGGCAGTTCCGGCCGGGCGCGGTACGCGGGGGTCTGTGACGGAACGATCACACTCGTCCGGCCCGGCGCGTCAACCCTGGTTCGCGCCCTGATCCGGTCCGGCGGCGGCCCGCCGGGGTGCCAGGCCCTCGATCGCCAGGGCGATGACGCGGTCGGCGAGGTCCTCAGGCAGCGGGGCGTCGGGCCGGTGGATGGTGCGTACGAGCATGGGGCCGAGGAACAGGTCGTCCATCAGCTCCACGTCCGTGTCGTCCCGCAGCTCACCGGCCTCGACGGCGCGCCGGACGGCGGCGACCATGGCGAGGTGGCGGGGGGCGATCACGGTGCACTGGTACTCGTTCCAGAGCTTGGGGTGACTCTTCATCTGCGCGAACACGTTGTGCAGCAGCGCCGAGGAGCGCTGGGCGAGGCCGCGCGTACGGATGGACTCCAGCAGGACCCGCAGGTCGCCCAGGCCGCCGGTGCCGGAGACCTCCGGTTCCGGGGGTTCGATGGCGCGCAGGACGTCGACGAACAGCTCCTCCTTGCCGGCCCAGCGCCGGTAGATGGTGGCCTTGCCGACGCCCGCGGTCCGGGCGATGCGCTCGATGGACAGGGCCGCGAGGGGTTCGCCGGCCTCCAGCAGCTCGACGACGGCGTCCAGGATGGCCCGCTCGGCGGCGGCGCTGCGCGGCCGGCCCCGGCGCGGCTCCGGCTCCTCGCCGGGGGCGGGGCGTCGTCCGACGGCACCCGGGCCGCCCGGGGCCGGGCCGGGGCCGCCGCCCGGCCGCCCGTCCCGCTCGCCCGCGGCCCGCTCGTCCCGGTCCGGTGCCTGAGCCTGCACGTGAAACCACCTTTCGCCGCCCCCGATTCTCTCCGACGCGGGCGGGGCCCCGGCCGCGTCCGGGCCCCCCACGGTGTGAACCGCGCCGGACGCGCGGCCCGGTTCACACGAAAGGTTCAGCCGTACGCGGCCGATGTCACCGTTCGGCGCCCGCCGGAGCGGTCCGCGCCTCGTCCCGTACGGGCGGCTGCTGCCCGGCGGGCTCGCGGCCCGGCAGCCAGAGGGCGACCACGATCGCCCCGACGAGTGCGACGCAGGCCGAGCCGATGGCGGTGACGTGCATGGCGCTCATGAAGGCGTCGTGCGCGGCGGTGACGAGCGGGGTGCCGGCGGGGCCCATCTTCTCCGCGACGGCGAGCGTCGCCTCGATGGACTCCCCCGCCGCGTCCCGGGCGGCGGCCGGAAGCCCGCCGAGGTGGTCCTCGATGTCACCGCGGTAGACGGTGGACAGCACCGAACCGAGGACGGCGATCCCGAGCGCGCCGCCGACCTGGCGGAACGTGTTGTTGACGGCCGAGCCGGAGCCGGCCTTCTCGCGCGGCAGCGCCTGCATCACGGCCACGGTGACCGGCGGCATCACGTGCGCCATGCCGGTGCCCTGGACGAAGAAGACCACGCACATCAGCCAGACCGGTGTGTCGGCGTCGAACAGGGCGAAGGCGGCCAGGCCGAGCGCGACGGCCAGCATGCCGACGGCGCAGACGGCGCGGGCGCCGAACCGGGCGACGACGAGCCGGGCCCGGGGCGCGAAGACGATCTGCGCCACGGCCAGCGGCAGGATCAGCAGCCCGGACTGCAGGGCGCTCCAGCCGCGCACGCTCTGCATGTAGAAGGCGGAGAAGAAGGTCACGCCCATCAGCGCGAAGAAGACCAGCGCGATGGCGGCGACGGCGGCGGAGAACGCGGGCTTCCTGAAGTACGAGACGTCGATGGCCGGGCTGGCGCTGCGCTTCTCGTGGAGGACGAAGCCCACCAGGACGGCGAGTCCGCCGATGACCGGGAGCAGGACGGAGACGTCGGTGAAGTCGGCGAGTTCGCCGCCGCGGATGATGCCGTACACCAGCAGCACCAGGCCGATGATCGAGAGCACCACACCGACCGGGTCGAGCCGGCCCGGCTTCGGGTCCCTGGAGTCCGGTACGAGCACCGCCATCGCGATCAGCGCGATGATCACGACGGGCACGTTGACCAGGAAGATCGAGCCCCACCAGAAGTGTTCGAGGAGCAGGCCGCCGGTGATGGGGCCGATCGCGATGCCGAGGCCGACGCTGCCGGCCCAGATGCCGATGGCCTTGGGCTGCTCGTCGCGCTCGAAGACGTTCATCAGGACGGCGAGCGTGGCCGGCATGACGAAGGCGGCGCCGAAGCCCATCAGGGCGCGCCAGGTGATGAGCTGGCCGGGCGAGCCGGACATGGCGGCGAGGGCGGAGCCGATGCCGAAGAGGGTGATGCCGAAGAGCAGGACCTTCTTGCGGCCCAGGCGGTCGCCCAGGAGGCCGGCGGTGAAGAGGAGCCCGGCGAAGACGAGCGTGTACGAGTTGATCGCCCACTCCAGCTCGCTCTGGGTGGCGCCGATCCCGGTGGGCGAGGGGGAGGCGATCGTCTTGACGGCGACGTTCAGGATCGAGTTGTCCAGCACCACGATGAGCAGGCTGAACATCAGGACGACGAGGATCGCCCAGCGGCGGCGGTGGACCGCCTCCGGTATCTGGGTTACGGCGGGGGCGCCGGACGGTAGGGACATGGGGAACAGCCTAAGAGCATTTCGATACGAGACCGTTTCGTATTGTAAATTCTTTACCGAGGGTCCGGCGGCGCGGCGAGGGTCCGGCGGCGCGGCCCACTTCCCGCGACCGGCTCCGGGATGCCACCATGGAAGCGATCCGGGGACGCCGTCAGGGCGCCTCGAGATGACGAAGGAGTCACCTGCCATGTCGCTCCAGGCTGCGCAGAACCAGTCCGCCACCCCCGCGGGGCCCCCCTCCGACAGCAGCAAGGCGCTGTACGGGGGCAAGAGCAACCGCCGGGTCACCGTCCACGACATCGCCGCCGCCACCGCGCGCGGCGAGAAGTGGCCCATGCTCACCGCCTACGACGCGATGACCGCGTCCGTCTTCGACGAGGCCGGCATCCCGGTCATGCTCGTCGGCGACTCCATGGGCAACTGCCACCTCGGCTACGAGACCACCGTGCCCGTCACGATGGACGAGATCGCCATCCTGTCCGCCGCCGTGGTCCGTGGCACCAAGCGCGCCCTGATCGTCGGGGACCTGCCCTTCGGGGCGTACCAGGAGAGCCCGGTCCAGGCCCTGCGCAACGCCACCCGGCTCATCAAGGAGTCCGGCGTCGGCGCGGTCAAGCTGGAGGGCGGCGAGCGCAGCCACGAGCAGATCAAGCTGCTGGTCGACGCCGGTATCCCGGTCATGGCCCACATCGGCCTGACCCCGCAGTCCGTCAACGCGATGGGCTACCGGGTCCAGGGCCGCGGCGAGGAGGCCGCCCAGCAGATGCTGCGCGACGCCAAGGCCGTGCAGGACGCGGGCGCGTTCGCCGTCGTCCTGGAACTCGTACCGGCCGAACTGGCCGCGGAGGTCACCCGCACCCTGCACATCCCGACCATCGGCATCGGCGCGGGCCCGGAGACCGACGCGCAGGTGCTGGTCTACACCGACATGGTCGGGCTGACCGGCGGCAAGGTGCCGCGCTTCACCAAGCAGTACGCCGACCTGCGGCAGATCCTCGGCGACGCGGCGAAGGCGTACGCGGAAGAGGTCGTCGGCGGCACGTTCCCGGCCCCGGAGCACACCTTCCACTGAGATCCGGGGCGCCTGTCCCCGATGCCCGGGGGCGCCTGTCCCCGATGCCCGGGGGCGCGCCCCCCGATGGCCACCACCGGCACCACTGACAGCCCGCCGACTTCCCCCATCGGCGGGCTGTCGGCCGCCGCGGGGGGCTGTAGGCACGCTGTCGGCGGGCTGTCGGTGGCGGCTGTTCTGATGGTCGGCATGACGCGAATCGACAAGAACCCCAGGAACGGCAGGCACGCCGTAGAGGTGCGGGGACTGGTCAAGCACTACGGCGAGACCAAGGCCCTGGACGGCGTGGACCTCGATGTGCGCGAGGGCACCGTCCTCGGTGTGCTCGGCCCCAACGGCGCCGGCAAGACCACCCTCGTACGCTGCCTGTCCACGCTGATCGTGCCCGACGCCGGAACGGCGGTCGTGGCCGGCTTCGACGTGGTGAAGCAGCCCCGCGCGCTGCGCCGCACCATCGGCCTGACCGGGCAGTACGCCTCGGTCGACGAGAAGCTCTCCGGCTGGGAGAACCTCTACATGATCGGGCGGCTGCTCGACCTCCCGCGCAAGAAGGCGCGGTCACGGGCCGACGAGCTGCTGGAGCGCTTCTCGCTCACGGACGCGGCGAAGAAGGCCGCGATGGAGTACTCCGGCGGTATGCGCCGCCGGCTCGACCTGGCCGCCTCCATGATCGGCAGCCCGGCCGTCCTCTACCTCGACGAGCCGACGACGGGGCTCGACCCCCGTACCCGCAACGAGGTCTGGGACGAGGTGCAGCGCATGGTCGCGGAGGGGGCGACCGTGCTGCTCACCACCCAGTACATGGAAGAGGCCGAACAACTGGCCAACGAGCTCACCGTCATCGACAAGGGCAGGATCATCGCCCGGGGCGGTGTGGACGAGCTGAAGGCCAAGGTCGGCGGACGCACCCTGCAGATCCGCCCCTCGGACCCGGCCGAGCTGGCCGCGATGGCCCAGGCGCTGCGTGAGGCCGGTCTCGACGGTGTCGCGGGCGCGCAGGCCGTCCCGGACGAGGGCGTGCTCTACGTACCGATTCTCAGCGACGAGCAGCTCACCGCGGTCATCGGGCTGCTCGGCGCGCGGGGCTTCGCGCTGGCCCACGTCGCCACCGCGCTGCCCAGCCTGGACGAGGTCTTCCTCGCCATCACGGGTGACAAGGCCCACGTCATCGACACGATCCCCGAGGAGGTCGCGGCATGAGCACGACGACTCTGACGCCCACCCCCACCGACGCGCCCCCCGCACCGGCCACGAAGCTCCACGACGAGGGCGGGATCGGGCTCCGGAACAACCTGCGCCACATCGGCGCGCTGGCACGGCGCAATCTGCTCCAGATCAAGAAAGATCCGGAGTCGATGTTCGACGCACTGCTGATGCCCGTCATCTTCGTGCTGCTGTTCGTGTACGTCTTCGGCGGCTCGGTCGGCGGCAGCATGGGCGGAGGTCGGCAGGAGTACCTGAACTACCTGATCCCCGGCCTGATGGCGATGATGGGCATGAACATCGCCATGGCCGTCGGCAGCGGTGTCAACGACGACTTCCGCAAGGGCGTCATGGACCGGTTCCGTACGATGCCGATCGCGCGGTCCTCGGTGCTCATCGCCAAGATCGTGGTCGAGCTGGGCCGGATGATGGTCGCCACGCTCATCCTGCTGGGCATGGGCTTCGCGCTCGGCCTGCAGCTCCACGGGTCCGTGCTGGGGCTCATCGGGGCGATCGCCCTGTCGGCCGCGTTCGGAGCCGCCATCATGTGGATCTTCATCCTGCTCGGGCTGGCCATGAAGACGCCCCAGGCGGTTCAGGGCATGGGGATGCTGGTGATGATGCCGCTCCAGTTCGGTTCCTCGATCTTCGCCCCGCCCACGACGATGCCCGGCTGGCTCCAGTCGTTCACCGACTACAACCCGCTGTCGAACCTGGCGGACGCGGCCCGCGGCCTCATGATGGGTACCCCGCTCGGCCACTCGGTCTGGCTGACGCTCGGCTGGGCCGTGGTCATCACCGCGCTCGTGGCCCCGCTCGCGGTGTCCAAGTTCCGCAAGAAGTCCTGACCGGCCTCCAGGGCTCGGACCCGGTCAGTCCCGGTACGCGTCGACGAGGGCGGTGGCCTCCTCCATGGAGAGGCCGCCGCCCTCGGCGTGCGCGGCCTCGTAGGCGCTGTCGCCGAGCCGGTCTCGGACCAGCGCCTCGGCACGGGCGAAGTTCTCCCGTTCCATCGCGTTCATGAAGTGGCCCACCGGCAGGTGGGCCCGGCCGGCGCCCAGCAGCCGCGCCGCGAGAACGGCCCGCTCCTCGCCGCCCAGCCCGCCCAGTGCCCAGGCCAGGATGACCAGGTTGATCACCGCCATCTGCGGCGCCACCATCTGCGTCAGCGGGTCGCCCAACCCCGTCAGCGCCCGCCGGCTCCGGTCCAGGGCGCGGGCGTAGTCGCCGTCCTGGTTGTCCAGCCAGGCCAGGCCGCCGGTGACGAACCCTTCGAAGATCGCCATGGTCTCGGACCGGAACTGTTCGCGCAGGATGGTGAGCTGCTCGCGCGCCTCGGCGGTACGGCCGATCCGCCCCAGCCACACGGCGAGGAAGAGCTGGGCCGCCGGTCGCGCCTCGTGCCCGGTCTGGCGCTCGTCGGCCAGCACCTCGCGCATGATCGCCTCGCCCTCCGCACCCCGGCCCAGTTCGGTGAGCACGGCGGCGTAGCGGATGCGGAGCACGGACACCTGGGCCAGGGCGCCCAGCTTCTCGGCGGAGCCGATCGCGGCCTGGTAGTCCTCGGCCGCCCGGGCGTAGGCCCCCGCCTTCTCATTGGCCTCGCCGCGCGAGGAAAGCGCCTCGGCCATGCCCCAGTCGTCGCCGAGACGGCTGAAGATCGCCAGGCTCTCGGCGGCGTCCGTAAGGGCCTCCCCGGCCCAGTCGGGGCGGTTGGCCAGCACGTTGGCACGCATCTGGAGGGCCGCGGCGAGCTCCCACTCGTAGCCGAACTCCCGGGCGCCGCGCACGGTTTCGTCCAGCAGGTACCGCAGGTCGGCGACGCCCCCGGTCAGCATGACGGCGTAGAACCAGAGCGAGGCGGGGCTGCGGCAGGTCTGCGGCTGGCCGGCCCGGTAGGTGGCGACGACCGCCCGCAGCCGGGCCATGCTGTCCTCGTTCGTCCACTCGTCCATCGCGTGGTCCATGTTGACCAGCTGGACCAGCGCCACCTGGCGCCGCGCCTCCTGGAGCAGTTCCGGCCCCATGGGCGGGGGCGCGTCGGTGCAGCGCTCGAAGATGGACGGCGCGGGCCGTACCGGCGTGGCGAACGGGTCGGGGCCGAGGGCCGCGACCGAGCCGGCCCAGTGCAGGGCGTCGCCGCGCAGATTGCGGATCTGCCAGTACCAGGAGAGCGACAGCACCATGCACAGCGCCTCCTGCTCGTCGCGGGCGGCGACGGCGTGCCGCAGGGCGGTGCGCAGGTTCTCGTACTCGCGCTGGAGCAGTTCGATGGCGGCGAGCTGTCCAGAACCGCGCAGCAGCGGGTCGGTGGTACGGGCCAGCTCACGGAAGTGGACGAGGTGCCGGCGCTCGACGGCGTCCCGCTCCCCCGACTCCTCCAGCCGCTCCGCCGCGTACTCGCCGACGGTCTCCAGGAGCCGGTAGCGCATCTGGCCGTCCGGCGCCGGGGCGGCCACGACCAGGGACTTGTCGACCAGGAAGCCGAGCAGCCGGGCGGCCTCGTGCGTCTGCCCCACCCCGTCGGCGCAGACGGCCTCGGCGGCTTCGAGGGTGCAGCCGCCGGCGAAGACGGACAGCCTGCGCAGGGTGACGCGCTCGGCGTCGTCCAGCAGCTCCCAGGACCAGTCGACGACGGCCCGCAGGGTCTGCTGGCGCGGGAGCACGGTCCGGCTGCCGTTGGTCAGCAGCCGGAACCGGTCGTCCAGCCGGTCGGCGATCTGCTGCGGGGTGAGCATCCGCAGCCGGGCGGCGGCGAGTTCGATGGCGAGCGGCAGCCCGTCCAGGCGGCGGCAGATCTCGGCGGTGGCGGCCGTCGTCGCCTCGTCCGCGTCGACCCGGAAGCCGGGCCGGGCGGCGGCGCCGCGTTCGGCGAGCAGCCGCAGGGCCGTGGGGTCGGGCAGCGGTTCGACGGGCCGGACGAACTCCCCCGGCACGCCCAGGGGTTCGCGGCTGGTCGCGAGGACGGTGAGCTGCGGGCAGCGGGCCAGCAGATGGTCGGCGAGGGCGGCCGCGGCCTCGATGACGTGCTCGCAGTTGTCCAGCAGGAGCAGCATGCGGCGGCGGGAACAGTACTCGGTGAGCCGGGCGAGCGATTCGCCGGCGGCCCGTTCCTCGCCCGAGGCCCGTTCGGCGGCCCGGAACTCCCCGGCGCCGGCCGCGCTCAACACGGTCTCCCGGGCGCCGAGCGCGGCGAGCACCGCCTCCGGCACCGCTTCCGGGTCATCCACGGGCGCGAGCTCGGCCAGCCAGACGCCGTCCGGCCAGGTACCGGGGGCGAGGGTGTCGGCGACCTCCTGCGAGAGCCGCGTCTTGCCGGCCCCGCCGGGCCCGAGGAGCGTGACGAGCCGCCCCCGGGAGAGGTCGCCGCGCAGCGCCTCCATGTCGCGCTCCCGGCCGACGAAGCTGGTGAGCCGGGCCCGCAGGTTGCCGAGCGGGGCGGCGGGCGCGGGGGCGGATGCCGGCAGGGCGGCCGGTACCGGCGCGGGCGCGGGGTCCTGCCGCAGCAGCTCCTCGTACAGGGCGGTCAGTTCGGGCCCGGGGTCGGTGCCGAGCCGGTCGGCGATGAGCGTGCGCACCTCGTCGTACGCGGCCAGCGCCTGCGCGGTGCGCCCGGCGTCGCGCAGCGCGCGCAGCCGGAGGGCCTGGAGCGATTCGTCGAGGGGGTGCTCGCCGCAGAGCGCGGCCAGCTCCGGCAGCACCTCGACGGCCCGGCCGAGCCGGAGCGCGGCGGTGAGCCTGGCCCGGCGGGCGTCGAGGCGCCGGTCCGTCCAGCGCGTGGCGGCGGTGTCCCGGTCGGGGAGATCGGCGAGCGCGGGGCCCCGCCACAGCGCCAGGGCGTCGTCCAGGACGCTCATGGCCCGCGCCGGATCGCCCTCCGCGAGGGCCCGCGCGCCTTCGCCGGCGAGCCGCTCGAAGCGGAACAGGTCGACGGCCTCCGGTTCGGCTGCCAGCCGGTAGCCGCTCTCCGCCGAGGCGACGGCCTCGTGCCCGAGCGCCCGCCGCAGCCGCCCCACCAGGGCCTGGAGCGCGCCGGACGCGTCGGCGGGCGGCTCGCCGTCCCACACCTCGTCGACGAGCACGGCGACCGGGACCGTCCGCCCGGGCCGCAGCGCGAGCACGGTGAGCAGGGCACGCAGGCGCGCCCCGCCGACGGAGACGGGCGTGCCGTCGTCGCGGAGTGCCTGGGTGGTCCCGAGGATGCCGTAGCGCACGCGCCCATTGTCCGTGACCCCCGACGCCCCGCGCACAGCCGCCCCGCCCCGTACTCCCGCCCCGTTCGTCATGGCTCCACCCTTCACGGAACCCCGGCCCGGAAGCGAGGCGTTTTCGGCGTGTCGCCGCCGCCGTGTCAGTCCCGCGCCGGTTCGTGCTTCCTCGGCCCGACGGCGTACCCGGGTACGGACGGCCACCGGACGGTGAGCACGACCGACTCCGCCTCCGCGACCCACGAGTGATCGACGCCGACACCCCACACCACGTAGTCGCCCTGCTCCTCCAGCAGCACACTGCGCCCGGGCAGTTCCACGCGGAACCGCCCGCTGATGAGCACGAGCAGCGCGGTCCGGCCCTCCCCCCGCACCCACTGCGCCCGCTCATCGCCCGGCGGATGGACACCCCACTTGATCTCGACGTTCTCGCTGTACCGAGGATCGCCCGCGTCCTTGAAGTGCCCGAGAATCCATCCCCGATCGAGCGCGGCGTCCTTGCCGGCGTTACCCACGTACACGTTGTCGTTCACGGGGCGGGACGGTAGCAGGGGGCTCCGGCGCAAAAAGCGGGGAGAGGCGGGTGGAGGGGTCGCCCGGGGCCTTAGCCTTGATCCGCCGAGGCGGTTTGAGGATGTTCTCCTGCCCGGTTGTTGAGTTGGTTCTGTGTGGGTGGCTGAGTGTGGGCAGGTGGTATCTGCTGGTTTGCCCAGCTTTTCCACGTTCT
>NZ_SSBK01000055.1 GCF_004795035.1 Streptomyces sp. A0958 | reverse complement strand
CTCGATCGCGTCCCGCTTGTACTCATCCGAGTACCGCTTCGTGTACTTGCTTCCCACCTGGCACTACTTCCTCTGGAACCGCTCAGATCCCAGTCTCCAGGTGTCCATGATCAAGGGGAAGCTTCACAGGTGTCTACCCTCGGCGCTGCTCTCACCTCCCACCAGCGGTGGGCCGATGGCAAGGGCACTCTGCTGCAGCCCGGCGAGTCTGGCACTGCTCGTCCCATCGACCTGGACCTCACGCTGCGCGCCTCCGGTAAACGGACAACACTCCGGGCCATCACCCAGAAAGTCTCCTCCCAGCACGCAGCCCAGGGCCGCGCCCTCTCTCCCGGTCTGCGCGTCAGTGTGCCGGAGACCGACACCAAAAAGGCAGCCGCGACCGTCTTCTCCAGTTCCCCGACCGACACGGTCGAGGACGAGCGGACCTGCTCGGTGCCCCGCAACGACCCGGCTAACCAGGCAATGCAGCCAAAGCCCCGACAGGTTGAGTGGGCCGTCGATCAGGCAGTCCAGGGTTATCTGAACACACACATATCCAGGGCCGCCAACTGGAAGAACCTCGGCATGCCGGCCTACTCCCCACAGAGCCTCTTCCTGAACCCTTCGCTGGAGGGCGGCGGCCGGGCCATGGCCCAAGTCCTGCTCGGAGTGACTACGCAGGAATCGAACATGTGGCAGGCTGGCCGTGAGGCTGTACCTGGTGTTACCGCCAACCCGCTCATAGGCAACTTCTACGGCATCGACCTCTACGACGGCGATAGTTCCAATGATTGGGATGTTAACTTCGCTGACGCAGACTGCGGTTACGGCATAACCCAGGTCACCGACCACATGCGGATGGCAGGTCGCGAGGACGGGCATGGAGGGGCCGCCTGGGACTACCAGAAGCAGCGGGCCGCAGCCCTCGACTACACGGCCAACATCTCGGCCGGACTACAGATTTTGGTCTCAAAGTGGAACGAGACCCGCGCCGCCGGCATGATCGCGAACCACGGCACCAGCGGTCGTCCAGAAAACTGGTACTTCGCCCTGTGGGCGTACAACTCGGGTTTTCACCCTGACCAGGGCGATGGCTCCCCCTGGGGTCTGGGCTGGGCCAACAACCCGGCCAACCCCGAATGGGATGCTGGCCGACTGCCCTTCATGGAGAACGCCTCTGGCGGCGAGGATGCCAGTGCGGCGGCTCGCCCTCAGAACTGGCCATACCAGGAGAAAGTCCTAGGCTTTGCCGCCCACCCGCCGTCCTTCCTGGAGTCACCAGGTGTGATGGTGCCTGCCTTCCGACCTTCCAGTTGGAACGGCACGAACGAAAGCGTGTCCACGAAGGGCAGCGCTCTCTACAACCGAGCGCACCTCAAGGCGCCCGAGGACGCATTCTGCGAGCCCACCTCCAACGACTGCTTCCCCGACCGAATCTCCGATGCCGCCAGCAACGCCAGCGGGTCCACCGGTCCGTGCGGGCGCGAGGACTTCATGTGCTGGTGGCACGAGCCCGTCACCTGGAAGACTGACTGCGTTGACACGTGCGGCTATGAGTTCCTGAGGTTCTCCACCAGCATGGCTGAGGAGCCCGACGGCACCGCCTACCCGCCCACCTGCTCTGTCTCGGGCCTGCCCACTGGTGCGCTGATCGTCGACGACGTGCCACAAGGGACTGCCGTCCACCGGCCGGGATGTGACAACAGCGGCTGGACCAACAGCGGGAGCTTCTCCTTCGACTTCGGGAACAACGGCAGTGAGGACGCCTACCCATCCAAGGTCGACCTTCACCAACTCGGCGCCGGATTCGGAGGGCATTTTTGGTTCGGACATACCCGCGCCGACGACGCCAAGGGTAATCGGCTAAAGATCACCGGTACCTGGAAACTGGGCCAAACCCTGGACAAGGATGCCCGAGTTTGGGTCCACCTACCCGATCACGGCGCCCAGACCACCAAGGCCGAATATCAGGTACGGACGAAGAACGGCTGGACAACGAAGACAATCTCCCAGCCCGGTAATGGGAACCGCTGGGTGAACCTGGGATCTTTCAGGACCAGAGGCATAGCACCAGAGGTCAAACTCAGCACAATTACCGCAGATGGCACGGGCGACCAGGACATAGCCTTCGACGCTGTGGCCTTCCAGCCAGGCAATTGGAGCACCGTTCCCGAGCTCATCATTCCGAAAGCAAACGAGAACGCGCCTGACCCGGAGTGGCTAGACACCGACCGGGAAAAGCAGCCGGCGCCCGACGGTATCGTCTCGGCCTCAGCGCGGTCCGCCCTGCCGAAGGAAGCCTGCCGCAGCACCGACCACCCGGGCGTTACGCAGTGCATAACCCTCGACCCGGACATTGACCAATACGCCGACCATGAACAGCAGCGATCCCTCGATCGGGCTGCAGCGCTGGACACCCCACTGGTGTCATGGTGTGACGATGCCGATGTTTCCGGATATACCCTCACCCGCCGCGAAGGATGCAACAAACTGGCCGTTCTGATCAGTTGGGTTGTGGACGGCGAGCCTGCCGGGGTGGCCACCTTCATGGTCCGTCAGGAAATTCTCTTGGAAAACAAGGGGACATGGCGCGAAAAGCTGTTCGTAAATGCTCTGTCCGTGGACGCTGACCTTGGTCCGGTCACCCTGGACTACTGGGACTCGACGTGCAGTCCAAACTGCACCTCGGCTGCCGGAGCGTGGAGCGCTCCGACGGTCTGGGAGCCACTCGTCGACAAGCACACAACGTCGGCCGAACGGACCTTCACCTGGACAACACCAGTCTCGAAGACCTCCGAGGAATTCGACCGAGGAGTCTTTCTCGGGTTCAACGCCGCCGCCCCCACAGCCTCTGGAGCAGTGAAGAGCAAAGACCCGAGCTGGGTGTACTGGCAACAGGTCCGCTGTGACAACAGTGTCAACGTCCCCAACTCGACCGGCTGCATCTTCGCGAAGCATATTCCTATATGGGAAACGAACACGCAGCGCTATCCGGCTGCAGCTGCCTACTACTGGCTACTGCGCGAGGAACTCGCCTCGCACCCGGGCAGCGAGTCCCGCAAGACCCCGATGCATCGACTCGCTAGCCTTGATGCGCAGAAGGCCAATCGCGAAACGATTTGCAGAAAGACTGGCGACGGCAAGTTCATCGTCAACGACAACGCAACTGCGGACTCCAAGGGGCGCGAATGTGACGAGTTCCCCTTCGCGGCCACGAGAGAAAGTGGAGGTCAGTGGCTACCCGTCCTCAACGGCGGAGTTTGCGCGCAGCTGTACGCAAAGCAACAGGATGATGAGACTTGGCGGCTGTTCGACGATGAAACCTACGATCCGCCAACCTGGGGCGAACCGTGCGGGCGGGCAACCATGCCCGGAAAGCAGAACGGTGACGCGGGTAGGGGGCCGGGACTGTCCGGCTTCTACAGAAAGGCTCGTGTTGCTGACGGGGACGCCTTCTACATGAGAGTTCCCGGCGTCGAGGGCTGCAGCCTGACCGACGTCTGCACTATCCGTTCCTCCTGACTGGTACCTCGTAAGAACGCTGGCGGCCCCGCACCACTTGGGTTCCAGTGGTCGTTGCAACACCGCCTGGTTTAGGTGGTGAGTAGATCACGTAGACGCTCGGCTGGGTTTGCCCAGCCGAGCGTTTTGCGTGGGCGGCCGTTGAGTTCCTGGGCGACGTGTTCGAGGTCTTCGGGGCTGTGGACGCTCAGGTCGGTGCCTTTGGGGAAGTACTGGCGCAGGAGTCCGTTGGTGTTCTCGTTGGAGCCGCGTTGCCATGGTGAGGCGGGGTCGCAGAAGTAGACGGGCATGCCGGTGGCCATGGTGAACTGCTTGTGGCGTGCCATCTCGCTGCCCTGGTCCCAGGTGAGGGAGCCGCGCAGGTGTGCGGGCAGGGTCTGGATGGTGGCTACGAGCCCGTCGCGGACGGTTTCGGCGTCGTGGGCTCCGCCCGGGAGGTGGACCAGCATGGTGTAGCGGGTGCTGCGCTCGACCAGGGTGGCGATCGCGGAGCGCCCGCCCGCGCCGATGATCAGGTCGCCTTCCCAGTGACCGGGCACCGCCCGGTCCTCGATCTCGGCGGGGCGGTCGCTGATCATCACCATCGGGTCGATGAACCGGGGCGTGCGCCGTTCGGGGTCCCGGCGTGGTTTGCGGCGGGTCCGGCCGGAGCGGACGGCGGCCTGGACCTCCCGTTTCAGGCCGCCGCGGGCCTGGAAATACAGTGCCTGGTAGATCGTTTCCACGCTCACCCGCATGCTCCGGTCGTCGGGATACTCCTTGCCCAGAGCGTGACAGATCTGCTCCGGCGACCAGCGCCCGCGCAGTCCGTCCTGGACGAAGTGCCGCAAGCGGCCCTCGCGCAGCAGCTTGCGGTCCTTGGGCCGGGGCCTGCGCGCGGCGGCCGCCCGGTGGGCCGCGTAGGGCTGGTAGCCCTCGGTGGCGGAGTTCGCGTCGATCTCTCGCTTGACCGTGCTCGCCGGCCGTCCCAGGGCTCGTCCGATCGCCCGCAGCGACCGCCCGGCCGCGCGGAGATCGCGGATCTTCTCGCGCTCGGCGAGCGTGAGGAACCGTGGGTGCAGCTGCTTCTCCAGGGCCGGCAGGCCCACCGCCGTCGTGGTCACACCGCCCATCGTGACGGTCCCGGTGGTGTAGTCGACACGGCGGCCGTCGGCGTAGGTCCGGGAGTTACTGCTCTTCTTGACGCCCCAGTCCCAGTCCTTGGCCGTGCGCTCGTTCACACCGACCTGCCGCGCTGCCGGCCGGCGTGCGACGCCCGCCGCCCGAAGCCGCTCGTACTCGTCCCGTCCAGGATGCCGGCGCGGCAGACGCACCGAACCCCGCCCCGCCTTCCGAGCCCAACTGAAGGCAGTGTTCGGGTTCACGCCCAGCTCGCGCGCCACCACCGTCACGTTTCCCACGGCATCCAACCGCGCAAGGAAACGCTCCCGCACCCCCGCAAGATCACGTCCAACGCCCACGGTCCTCGCAACTCCCACAGATCGCGGGTGTTGCGAGGGCCGTTAGAACCCAAGCCACGCGGGGCCGCCACGCGCCTCGCGCGGTCAGCCGAAGTAGAGGTCCCAAACGACGTGGGGCAGACCGTCGCCAGAATCCTCGATGCGGGGCGCGGTCTTCACCCCGCTGCCGGTCACGAGCACGGATGTGTTCTGCAGGGCTCCAAGAACCGAGCCGAACATGTGGGACAAGCTGTCCCACCGCTTCGCTCCGACCACCCCGATGGACGGGTCCACCTCTAGGACCGCCCCGTAATTGCCACCAGGCCGGTGATCAACAACGAGTTCGCCGCCGGTGTGATTCCTCGCGACCGGTAGCCACAGCTCGTGCGCCTCCAAACCGACGATGAACTCCTCATCACCGTCGGCGACGGCCCGCTCCACCTCTTCAATCATGCCCGTCAGCCCCTGCACCATTGCAGACACGCCCAGAAGCGGAAAGTCCGAGGGTACGAAGGCACCTGCGGCCGACACCGGATCGCGCTGCGATCCGTCATGGATAGACAACCAGACCAGCACGTCCTCGTGCACCCGAAAGGTCCCCGCTGCCAGGGCGTCAATTTGCGCCGGATCCGCCGGCGGCATCATCTGCCGGAAGTCTCCCGGAGCATGCTCCGCCAACCAGCGATCGAGGTCGGCCAGTATACTGCGTAGATCCACGTGTCGTGTTCCTTTCGCCGGGAAGGTGCCAGGGTACGAACTGCTCGCGGCGGCGGCCCGACGAAACGCAGTCTCCGGGCAGCTGCACGGGTGCGCGAGGCTTGTAGACCAGGCGCCACCTACCGTTAACGACGCGGTCGGCCGGTTCTGTCACGTTCTCCTGCACTTCACTGCCAGCGTACCGCGCGGCCACAGCCGTGTACGTCCCCTTCGACAACGGGCCGAACAGCTGTTCAACATCGTCAGTTCCAACTGCCTCACCCAAGGCTGTCCCGTAAAGGATCTCTAGCCTCGATCTTTCGTACGCCCAGCAGAATTTGGAGGTTGGCCATGTAGGTGGTTGATCGTGGTTCGTAAGCTCGTCGTCGCCTGCCGGTGTGAGTCCGGTTCGGGTAGCTGCCAGGAGGCCCGGTAGCAGGCTGGCGGCGTCGGGGGGAAACGCCCGGCGTCGAAGTCCAGCGTCGAAAGCCCTGTGAAGGGGGAGCAAAGAAGCGGTCCGTAGCATCACGCGAAGTCTGCGGCGTCGTTAGAGGCCTGCTCGTGAGGGTGGGGACAGGGAGAGCCGAGCCCCCGAAATCAGGGCGAAGGCCATGGAAGCGGTGAAGATCCTGGATGGGCAGCCGCGAGGGACTCCCCGGCGTATGGGGCATGGAACGTTTCGAAGGTGACGGCGGGAACTGGGGAGGCCCTCCCTGGCCCGGCAGCCTGCGGCAAGAGTGCTGTCGGAAGCATCGCGACCTATAACCGGGGGTACCCCGGGAAGGGGAAGCGGGTCGGGTGGGCGTCGGAGGCGGCCGTAGTACTGCTTGAGCCGGTCGGACAACACAACCGCCGGTGAGGGAAGGGCCGCTGCTTCGTCGATGTGTACTGCTGAAGTGGAGGGGCCCGGTGAGTGCCCGTGTGGCTAGTCCCGCCGTCGGGGGACGTTCTCCCTCGGATCCGGTCCGTGCCCTCCAGCATGCGCTCTACCGGGCGGCCAAGGCCGATCCCGGACGGCGGTTCCACGCGCTGGGGGACAAGGTCCACCGCAGGGACGTCCTGGCGCGTGCGTGGTCGATGGTGCGTCGTAACGACGGCGCTCCGGGCATCGACTCGGTTTATCTCGGGCAGGTCGAGGAGTACGGGGTTTCCCGGCTTCTCGGCGACCTGGCCGCGGAGTTGAAGGACGGCAGGTGGCAGCCGCTTCCGGCTCGCCGGGTGTTCATTCCCAAACCCGGTACGTCGGAGCAAAGGCCCTTGTCGATTCCGGCGGTCCGCGACCGCATCGTGCAGGCGGCGCTGAAGATCGTGCTCGAACCGGTCTTCGAAGCGGACATGCTGCCGTGCTCTTTCGGGTTCCGGCCCAGGAGGGGCGCACATGATGCCCTCCAGGTCTTGATCGATGAGTCCTGGCGGGGACGGCGATGGGTCGTCGAGACGGACATCGCCAACTGCTTTGAGGCGATTGACCATGAGAAGTTGATGCACGCGGTCGAGGAACGTGTCTGTGATCAGTCCGTTTTGAAGCTTCTGCGCGCAATGCTGCGGGCCGGAGTGATGGAAGACGGGCAGGTCCGCCGGCCGGTCACCGGTACTCCTCAGGGCGGGGTTGTCTCCCCGCTCCTGGCCAATGTCTTTCTGCACCGGATCGATCGGGCGTGGGAGACACGGCAGCACGGGGTACTGGTCCGCTATGCCGATGATGCGGTGGTGATGTGCGCGACCCGCGCGCAGGCCGAAGCTGCTTTGGAGCGGCTGACATGTCTGCTGGCTGATCTCGGTCTGGAACCGAAGGCAGCCAAGACCCGGATCGTCCACCTGGAGGTGGCGGGCGAGGGTGTCGGCGGCCGTGGCAAAGTCCAGGTATGCGGCCAGTCGAGTCCAGGCTGATGGCCACCGGAATTCCCGGTGTATGGCCATGTGACCTGTGGTGTTCCTGATCGCTTCCTTATCTGAAAGACCCCTCCGTCCGGTTTGCTGGTGTTTGCGAAGCATCAGCTACCGGCCGGAGAGGTCCTGTGACGAAGTCTGACAGAGAGATCATGGAAATCCTTGAGGCGTACGACCTGACCGGGACGGTCTGGTCGGCGGCGACCTTGACGGGGCACGACCCGAAGACGGTCAAGAGATACGTCGAGGCCCGCAACGGCGGGCGCAATCCTTATCAGCGAGAGCCGCGGCCGAAGATGATCGACTCGTTCCTGGAGAAGGTCGAGGAGTGGGTCGAGCAGTCGAAGGCGACGATCCGCGCCGACGTGGTCCACGAGAAGCTGGCCAAGATGGGCTACCAGGGCAGCGAGCGCTCGACACGGCGGGCGGTGAACGCGGCGAAGGCCGCGTGGAAGGTGGGCAAGCGCCGCACCTACCGGCCGTGGATTCCCGAGCCGGGCCGGTGGCTGCAGTTCGACGTGCGCCATGAGGCGCTGTGTTTTCGAAGGAGGTGCAAGACCTTCTCGGTCTTCCTGTCGCAGCAGGGGACTTGAAGCTGAGGGCAGTCTGAACCGGGAGGTGCCGGGGAGGGCGGGAAGCAGCCCTGACAACGACGGGATGGGCCGGAACTACCAGACGGCTCGGGTCCGGCTAGCGAGGCGGGTAGGTACAACGCGAGTGAACCAGTGGTCGACCTCCCGAAAGGAATGCCACCGGCTCCAACCTGGTGGATATGGGCCGGGATGCAGTACGCGTCGGCTGGTGTCGTACATGCTGACGACTTCGGGACCGGATGTCTCAGCCGGTCTCGGAGGCCACGGTGAAGGTCTGCGGCGTAATCGTGGCGAGGCTGCCGGGAGAAAGCTGGGTGCCGCCCCCGCCGATCGAAACACAGTGAACATGGGAACCGCTTCATGGCTGCCCAACTACCCACGTCACCAGCGTGGTTGGGGGCAGGTCCACCGTCGGCTGACGGCCGTGGAGCGGGGCGGAGCCTTCGTAGTAGTCCGAGGGCGGGAAAGCCGTCCACATGGCGAAGGAAGGCAGCGAGTCCGCAGTGAGCGGACTGGAAGGGCAGGAGGCCGGTGGTGAATACCGCCGCGCCGTCGCCGGACCCGGATGCGGTCTGGGGGCGGGTACTGAGGATCCAGCGCAAGCTGCATCGATGGGCGACCGAGGACCGGTCGCGCCGATTCGATGATCTGTTCAACCTCGTCTGCGACCCCGCGACGCTTCTGGCGGCGTGGAGTCGAGTGCGGGGCAACAAGGGTGCCCGGACGGCCGGGGTCGACGGCCGGACTGTCAGCAAGATCGAGGGCGGTCAGCTCGTCGAGGTCTACCTCGACGAGCTTCGGGCGTTACTCAAATCCGGTGAATTTCAACCTGTCCCGGTCAGGGAGAGGCTCATCCCCAAGCGCAACGGAAAGATGCGCCGATTGGGCATCCCGACCATCGCGGACCGGGTGGTGCAGGCGGCTCTGAAGATTGTTCTGGAGCCGATCTTCGAGGCGGATTTCGAGCCGTGTTCCTACGGCTTTCGTCCGAACCGGAGAGCGCACGACGCGATCGCCGAGATCCACCACTTCGCCACCAATCGCTACGAATGGGTGCTGGAGGGTGACATCGAGGCGTGCTTCGACGAGATCGATCACACGGCCCTGATGGGCCGAGTGCGTCAACGCGTCGGAGACAAGCGTGTGTTGCGTCTGATCAAGGCGTTCCTGAAGCCCGGGATCCTCTCCGAGGACCAGGTCACCAGGGACACTCGCGCCGGAACACCCCAGGGCGGCATTCTCTCGCCGCTGCTGGCCAACATCGCCCTGTCGGTCCTGGATGAGCACTTCGCCCGGCTCTGGCAGACGACCGGCCGCACATGGGCAGCGAGAGACTGGCATCGCCGCCGCGGCGGAGCAACCTTCAGGTTGATCCGGTACGCGGACGACTTCGTCGTCATGATCAACGGCTCGCGGCACCACGCCGAGGAGCTGCTGGACGAAGTCGCAACGGTGCTGGGGGGGGGTCGGTCTGCGCTTGTCACAGGCCAAGACCTCCATCGCTCACATCGACGAGGGGTTCGACTTCCTCAGCTTCCGCATCCAGCGGCACCGCAAGAGGGGGACGGACAAGCAGTACGTCTACACCTATCCGAGCAAACCGTCGATGCAGGCGGTGCTACGGAAGGTCAAGGCGATCAGCCGACAGAACATCGGGCACTCACTCGACGAACTGCTCACTCAGCTGAACTGGCTGATGAAGGGGTGGGCGAACTACTTCCGGCACTCGGCCGCTTCGGCGAGCCTGAACTACCTGGGCTACTACACGTGGCATCGGGTCTGGCGATGGATTCGCCGAAAGCACCGCCGAGTCCCCTGGAAGCAGCTCAAGCGCCGCTATCAAGGCAATCAGGTCGGTGCGACCTGGTGGCCGGAGCACGACGGGGTGCGGCTGTTCAACCCGGCGAAGGTGGAGATCGTCCGCTACCGATACCGGGGAGCCCGCATCCCGAACCCGTGGAGTGAGAGAGCGCAACCAGCCATCGGATGACCGTCGTTCGGTCTCGTGGAGAGCCGGATGCCGGGCCAACTGGCACGTCCGGTTCGGAGGGCGGTCCGGGGAAACGAGCTGGTCGAAAGGCCAGTACCGCGCCTCGGGCCGACCCTACTGGGGCGAGGGTCCGCGCATCGCGGGGCGTCGGACCTGGCTGTTCTGCGCGTGGCTGTCCTGGTCACGGTTCAGGGTCGTCATCCCGGTCTGGGACTGCACGTTGGGCACGCTGGTGGCCTGCCTGGACACCACGTTGCGCCGGATCGGCGGGGCACCGACATATGTACTGACCGACAACGCGAAGACGGTCACCGTCGAGCACATCGCCGGGATACCAGTGCGTCACCCGCAAATGGTCGCCGCGGGGCGGCACTACGGCTGCCAGGTCGTCAGCTGCGTGCCCTACGACCCCGAGTCCAAAGGCGGCGCCGAGGCCACGGTCCGCATCGCGAAGGCCGACCTGGTGCCCACGGACGCGAACCTGCTGCCCACCTACAACACCTTCGCCGACCTCACGGACGCCTGCCTGACCTGGTGCGATGAGGTGAACTCCCGCAGGCACCGGGCGACGGGGCAGATACCCACGCACCGCCTGGACATCGAACGCACCACCCTGCATGTCCTGCCCGTCGAACCCCTCGCCCTCGCGCTCGGCGAGGAACGCCTCGTCGGATCGGATCGCACGATCAGCTTCAACTCGGTCCGATATTCCACCCCGCCGGGCTATACCGGAGCGAGAGTGTGGTGCCGAGTCGTCGGCGAGGAACTGTCCATCACGGCACGCACCAACTCCGGTGACCTGTCCGAAATCTGGCGCCATCAGCTATCCACTCCCGGCGTTCCGCAGATCATCGACGCGCACTACCCCGACCACCCCGACGGCCGCAGCATCCACCAGCCCAGGCTGCGGCCCCGCTCGGAAGCCGAGATCGCATTCGTGGGCATCGGCCCGGGCGCCGGGCGCTGGCTCAAGGAGGCCGGGCCCGCCGGCGCATCCCGCATCCGCGCCAAGATGGCCCGCGCGGTCGAGCTGGCCACCGTCCTGGGCAGCGACCGCGTCGACCAGGCCCTCGGCCTGGCGGCCACAGCCGGGTGATTCGCCGACGACGACCTGCTGTCGATCCTGGGACACATCGCGGACAGCAAGCCCGCCGGCGAGGTCATCCGCGCGGACGAATCCCACTCCGTTCAGAACGGCACCAGCGGCTGGCAGGCCCTGGGCAGCTAGCCCAACACCCCATCACACAACGCATTCTGGCTACACGTCAGACACGAGAACGGTTCCCCCGTGAGTTTCCCCAACCCACCCGCTCTCCCCGAGGAACTCGACAAGCTCATGCGCCGCATGCGCCTGCCCTATATGCGCAAGGCCGCCCCCGACGTCCTGGCCACCGCCCGTGCTCAGCGCTGGGATCCCGCCGAGGTCCTGCGGCTGTTGATAACCGAGGAGGTCACCGGCCGCGACGCGGCCACCCGGCGTCTGCGACGCCACTCGGCGAACTTCCCCACCGGCAAGACCCTGGGCTCCTGGCGGGCCGAGGACTCCACCATCCCCGAGCCCACCCAGAACTCCCTGACCACCCTGGAGTGGATCGGCCGAGCCGAGAATTTGGTGATCGCCGGACCGTCGGGGACGGGCAAGAGCCACTTCACCGAGGGCCTGGCCCAGGCCGCGATCGAGAAGGACCTGCGGGTGTCCTGGTTCACCCTGGAGACGCTGAGCGCCGCGATCGGCAAGTCGAAGGTCGACGGGTCCACCGCACGGACCGTCGCTCGGATCTGCCGGGCCGATCTGATCGTGATCGACGATATTGGCCTGCTTCCGGTCGGCGAGGACGCCGCTGAGGCGTTCTACCGGATCATCGATGCCGCCTATGAGCGTCGCTCCATCGCGGTGACCAGCAACATTCACCCCTCGGGCTTCGACACGATCATGCCGAAAACCCTCGCCGGGGCGAGCACCGACCGCCTCATGCACCACGCTCACCTCGTGACCACCACCGGTGACTCGCATCGCCTCGCCGAGGCCCTCGCCGGCAAGGGAGTGGTCCCCTTGAACTGACCCCCACCCCAGGAACACCACTGGCCACACGCCTGGGTTTCTGATGGCCACCAGCCTGGACACCCAACGGCCACCTACCTGGGCATCTCAATGACCGTTGACAGAGGGATTCGATTTCCTCGGCTTCCATCACCGTCTGGTGGCGTCCCGGGCACGCGACGGGAAGCGCCCTGTGACCTTCCTCGCCCGCTGGCCTGCGAGCAAGGCCATGCAGCACGCCCGCGACCGGGTCCGTGAACTTACGGAACGGCGTCGACTGCTGCTGCCTGTCGAAGTGATCGTGCAGGACGTGAACGCGTTCCTGCGTGGATGGGCCGCGTACTTCCGGTTCGGGAACTCGGCCCGGCACTTCGACAAGATCGGGTCCTACGCGCGGATGCGGATGGCGGGATTTCTCGCCAAACGACATCGCCGCAGCCGGGGCTTCGGATGGTCCGTGGTGGCGTTCGCCTCACGAGGCCAGCTGAGTCCGATCGCCTTGCACGGCACCGTCGTTGCACCCAGGCCCTTCCGGGACTGGCGGGACAGGCCGAATGCCGGTGGTGAACGGCGTCGGTGAGCCGTGTGCGGGAGAACCGCATGCACGGTTCGATGTGGCGGGGGCTGGAAACGGGGCGTACGTACTACGTCACCGCGCCAGCCCCCGACCCTACGTGAAGCGGGCTGTCCGGCAGGCGGTCAGGAAAGCAGAAAGTGCCTCTGACCAGCAATGCCGGTGATTTAGCGTGTTCTTGCAGGTCAGGATGGGTGTCTGGTGACTCTGAGCGTGTAGTGGACGCTACTGAGTGTGCGGGGCTGGTCCCGTTTTCTGACCTCGAAGGTGTTCTTGGACGGCTTCTTGATGCGCTGGCACTGCCGGTGGCGTCGGAGCGGAGGAGGGCGGCCAGGAGTTCGGTCACGGCCTCGTGGTGGGCGGTGCTCAGCGTGGTGGTGTCCGCCGCGACCTGGCCGGCGACGGTGAGCCGGGCGAGTTGGACCGTGACGGTGAAGGAGATCCGGTCGGGATCGATGCCGCCGTGGTCTGCTGCTCGCATCTCCAGTGCGCAGAGCGCCTGATAGACGGTGAGCAGGGCATAGATCTCCTGGCAGATCAGTTCGGGTGCCTTGGAGCGCAGGATGAATCCGGCCCCGCGTAGGCGGTTCTTCAGTTCCGCGAACCCGTTTTCGACCTCCCACCGCTGGTGGTAGGCCGATGCGAGCCGGTGGGCCGGGGCGTGGCGGTGGTCCAGGAGGCTGGTGGCCAGCCGGAACGACTCGGTGTGCGGCGGGCCGGCCTGCGGGTGGATGGTCACCGTGTATTCGACGATGCGGATCAGGTGGCCGTCGGGAAGTCCGGCGGGTGGGCGGCGCCGGTAGCGGGCGTCTCCCTGCCGTCGGGTCTCGGCGGGGGTGGGCATGACGGATACGTACGAGCCGTCGGGCAGGACCCACAGCGGAGGCAGGACGAGGTTCTTCTTGATCCTCCACGCCAGGTGGCAGCCGGTTGACTCCACCAGACCCCACAGGGCATGACCGGCGAAATTGCGGTCCGCCAGCAGCAGCATGCCCGGCTGCAGGGAGGCCAGCAGGCGACGGGCGAGCTTGTGTTCGCTGAACCGGGCCACCGAGTCGAAGGCGGCGTCGACGACGGCGTGCGTCCCGCATTCGATCAGGGCCATCAGGCGGACCTGTGGGTGTCCGCTCTGGTTGAGCCCGTCCTTGCCGGTGAACCCGAATTCCGCTGCGTTCGCGGGTGTGTCGGGGACGTCCAGCACGGTGCCGTCCCAGGCGACCAGCCGCAGCCCGAACGCGAACGCACCCGGGGTCCTCACGGTGGCCAGCGGTCCGCACAGCCGCTCGAACAGGGCCTGCAGTGGCTTCTCACCCAGCCGTTGCCTCGCCCGGGTCAGCGCCGAACTCGTCGGCAGCCGCTGCACGGCCAGATTTGGCAGGTGCCGCAGCTTTTCCGTCAGGGTGCGCAGGACCGAAAGGTAGCCCGGCGGGCCCGCACTGTCGGAGCTGCTGAACAGGCACAGGGCTAGGACGAAGTACACCACCGTGCGGGCCGGCAGCAGACGGCGGCGGGCCTCGGTACGGCCGCTGTGCTGCACCACCTCGTCCACCAGCTCAGGAGTGATCTCCTCAGTGAGGACGCCGAGGCGCACGTGCGCGCCGAACCGTTGCCCCGGCGGTGCCGGGATGGGCCCCAACCGGCCTTCGTCGCCTGCAAAGTTGGTGGACGGCGGGCAGGAAATGACACACTGAGCACCCAACGGAGCTCCTTCGCGGACAGTCGGATCTTGGTCGATCTTCTGTCCTACCGGGAGCTCCGTTGCTGCGTCCCGGCCTTCGCGGCAGCGTCACCGGAAGTGACGAACCAGCCGACGCCACCAGGTGACAAACAGGGCTCAACTCACCACCGGCAAGGCTCTGATCAGCACGTACTCGCTAAATCACCGGCATTGCTCTGACCAGCAAGAATGAGGATTGTCGAGGCCCTTGTTCCTGCCACCGCCGGAGGCACTTCCCAGGTGAAGCACTCTATCGGGTCCTACCCCCCGTGTCCGCGTCCAGGACGACGGCCGCCAGGTCGTCTCCCAGGCCGGGTCGCTTCTGCTGGTCGAAACGGTCCGCAAGACCGGTCTTGACCAGGCCATATCCACAGCTCTGGCGCCGTGGCGCAAGCCGCGGGCCGTTCACGATCCCGGCAAGATCCTCCTGGATGTCGCTCTGGCAGTCGCGCTGGGCGGGGACTGCCTCGCGGACGTGGCGATGCTGCGGGCCGAGCCGGCGGTCTTCGGTCCGGTCGCTTCCGACCCGACCGTCTCCCGCCTGATCGACAACCTCGCCGCCTCCGGCGAGAGGGCCCTGCAGGCGATCCAGTCCGCACGCTCCGAAGTCCGCAGTCGTGTCTGGTCGTTGGCCGGTGAGAACGCCCCTGACGCCGACGGACAGGTCACCGTCGACCTCGACGGCGTCCTCGTGATCGCCCACTCCGACAAGCAGGACGCGGCCGCGACCTGGAAGAAGACCTACGGCCACCATCCTCTGACGGCCTTCGTCGACCACGGACCGGGAGGAACCGGCGAGCCCGTCGCCGCCCTCCTCAGACCGGGAAACGCGGGCTCCAACACGGCCGCCGACCACATCACCACCGCCCAGCTCGCCCTGGCCCAGCTGCCGAAGCGCTACCGGCGAGGGCGGCAGACGCTGATCCGCACGGACTCCGCCGGCGGCACCCACGATTTCGTGTCCTGGCTCGCGAAACGAGGACGATGGCTGTCCTACTCGGTCGGCATGACGGTCACCGAAGTGATCCACGAACACGTGCTGAAGGTCCCGGCCCCGGCCTGGACGGCGGCCGTCGAGACCAGCGGTGACGCCCGGGACGGGGCCTGGGTCGCCGAGCTCACCGGCAAGCTGCTGGACGGCTGGCCGAAGGGCATGCGGCTGATCGTCCGAAAGGAACGGCCGCACCCCGGAGCCCAGTTGAGGATCACTGACGCGGACGGCATGCGGATCACGTGCTTCGCGACCAACACCCCTGACCGGCCGATCGCCGAACTCGAGCTCCGTCACCGGCTCCGGGCACGGGCCGAGGACCGGATCCGGGCCGCACGGGCCACCGGCCTGCGCAACCTGCCCCTGCACGACACCGCCCAGAACCGGGTCTGGCTCGAAATCGTCCAGATCGCCCTCGACCTACTGGCCTGGATGCCCATGCTCGCCCTCACCGGCACCGCCAGGCTCTGGGAACCCCGCCGCCTGCGGCTCCGCCTGTTCACCGCGGCCGGACAACTGGTCACCTCCGGCCGCCGACGGATCCTCCGCCTGGCCCGGCACTGGCCCTTCACCGCCGCACTCGAACGGCTCGCACTCCTACCGAACCCCGGCTGACCAGCGGATCCACCCGTCCCTACGACAGCCCCTCACCTCCCGGAGCAGTGGAACCCGGCGCCACCCCGAGACGACACTCGGGCCCTCAACCTGCACGGACTCAACTCACGGCACGAAAACGGGCCACCGACTCCGTCGGCGGCCCGTCACGAAACTTCGAGGCTAAGGCGAATGGCAAGCTTCGTCGTCTCGGGATTCCGACCGTGGCGGACCGAGTGGTCCAGGCGTCCTTGAAACTGGTGCTGGAGCCGGTATTCGAAGCGGATTTCCTCCCGTGTTCCTATGGGTTCCGCCCGAACCGCCGAGCTCACGACGCGATCGCCGAGACCCGCTACCTCGCCAGCCACGGATACGAGTGGGTGGTGGAGGGCGACATCACGGCGTGCTTCGACGAGATCTCGCACGCGGCCCTCATGGAGCGAGTGCGGAATCGAATCGGGGACAAGCGGGTGTTGTCCCTGGTGAAGGCGTTCTTGAAGTCCGGGATCCTGTCCCGCGACGGAGCCTTCACGGACACACGCACCGGGACCCCGCAGGGCGGGATTCTGTCGCCGCTGCTGGCCAACATCGCACTCTCGGTCCTGGACGAGCACATCGCCCAGGGCCTCGGAGGACCAGATGGCACCTCCGAGGATCGGCGCAGGAGACGGCGCCGAGGATTGCCCAACTACCGGCTGGTCCGTTACGCGGATGACTTCCTCGTGCTCGTCTTCGGGCGCCGGGACCATGCCGAGGGACTACGCGACGAGGCCGCAGAGGCATTGAAGCCGATGGGTCTACGCCTGTCGGTGGAGAAGACACATATCACGCACATTGACGAGGGCCTTGATTTTCTCGGATGGCGCATCCAGCGTCACCGGAAACTTGGCACTGATCGGCAGTACATCTACACCTACCCGGCACGGAAGTCAGTGCGTTCCGTCACGAGAAAGGTGAAGGAACTGACCGGACGACAGAACGTCGGCTTGTCGCTGGAGTCCCTGCTCCACCGGCTGAACTCGGTGTTGCGGGGATGGTGCGCGTATTTCCGTCCCGGAGTCTCGAACGTCGCATTCTGTTACCTCAGCCACTACGCGTGGATGAGGGTGACACGATGGATTCGACGCAAGCACCCCGGGATCACTTGGAAACAGCTCCGTCGGCGCTATTACGACGGTGGCTGGTGGCCCGCCACGGAGGAAGCGGAACTGTTCAACCCGGCCAAGGTAAGCACGACCAGATACCGATACCGGGGAAAACTCATACCGGCTCCGTGGCCCACTACGGCATGAGGAACTGAACATCCTGAAACGGGATTTGTGGAGAGCCCGGTGCCCGGAGACGGGCACGCCGGGTTCGGGAGGCGGCTCGGGGAAACCCACTGTTGGAAACACCAGCAGGGCGCCCCGAGTCGACCTCACCCACGGCCCGGTAGTTCTTGAGCTTGTTGATCGCTCGCTCTACGGTGTTGCGCTTCTTGTACAGCTCCTTGTCGAAGCCGGGCGGGCGACCTCCCGCTCGGCCCCGGCCCTTGCGGTGCCCGGCCTGGTCGCACTTCTCGGGGATGACATGCCGGATTCCGCGCTGTCGCAGGTAGCGGCGGGTCCGGCGATTGCTGTACGCCCTGTCCGCACTCACGCTGTCCGGCGTGGTCCGCGGGCGTCCCGGGCCGAGGCGGGGTACCCGGATCCGTTCCAAGACCGGCTCGAACTGGGTACAGTCCGCCCGCTGGCCCGGCGTCAGGAGCAGCGACAGCATGCGGCAGCGCCCGTCGGCGCTCAGATGAACCTTGGTAGTGAAGCCTCCCCGGGAACGGCCGAGCGCCTCACCTCGCGCACCACCTCCGCCAGGCGGATGCACAACCTGTCCCACATCTGGTCGCTCTGGTGTGCCACCACCCGCGCCCCCTTTGACGTGGTGGGAGGCGGGGCTTTGCGGGCGCCAGCCGCATGCTGGTGAGCGCGGATGGACGTCGAGTCCACCGAGATGTCCCAGTCAATACCACCGACAGCATCGGCCTGCGCCTGCACCTGCCGGAGCAGCCGCTCCCAGGTCCCGTCGGCGGACCAACGCCGATGACGCTCGTAGACGGTCTTCCACGGCCCGTATCGTTCCGGCAGGTCACGCCACTGCACTCCGGTCCGCACCCGGTGCAGAATCCCGTTGACCACCTGCCGGTGATCACGCCACCTTCCGCAGCGGTTGTTACCCGCGGGCAGCAGCGGCTCCAGACGTCGCCACTCCGCCTCTGTCAGATCCCCCCGGTCGGTCATACAAGAGCCACCGAACCAGTGGACGGCATGGACACGGTCAGCACCTGCGATGCCACCACGCCAACTCCGGATCTGCCATGGGCTCGTGATGCGTTCGCCGGAGCAGCACCTCATCCAGGCTCTCGACCTGTACCCGGAGCTCGGCAGCGGCGCTCACCGGCAGCATGAGCAGAGCTTCTTGCAGCTTGTCCCGAGCCCAGCCTTCGCCACAGCAGTGACAGGTGAACTCGGCCTCTCCACGACTCCAACGGCGCTTGGTGCCGTGGACGCGGACAGACCACACACTCAGTGCTATCGACACGATGCCTGGGGTCAAACGTTCCCGTTCGAGCGTGCGGACGGCCGCATTCGCGGCTCCCGATAGTCTGGGGACATCGCGATAGCGCCCCCAGGGTCGTCCCCAGCCGCGTACGCGCGGCCGAAGTGAAGCTGGCGTTTTACGCGGCACGGCCCCTTCGGACATCAGTCATAAAAGGCGTCTTCCCACAGTCCAAGATCGGCCGAACAGAACCTAGTAGTCAATAGCCACCACGACGTATAGGCACGCAACGACTGCGATGACGCAGAGCGCGACCAAGACGATCAGTGCGCAGCCCAGTGCCCCTGCCGTCCCAGCGATCGTTGCCCAGCCGAACCGCGTGGCTCGTTCAGCCCGTTGTACTGCGTCGTGGTACTCACTGTCGTCGTCATACCAGCCGCGATTGGTCATGGTCCCCCCGGTCGAACCCTACAACTCGGATTCGACGGCTCGGGTTCCGACAGGGATGGCATGATCGGCCGGACAGCTCCTAAGCCACTTCCGCCCGGCCGGGTTCACCGGTGAGCAGTGCGGCGGGGAGGCTGTGCCCCAGGGGCTGCCGCCCGCCAGGGCTCACCCGTGCCGTCAGCTTCACCCCCGGCCCGGGCGCCCGCCTGGCGGGCCGCCGGCGCGCTTCGGCCCGTCGCGGTGCGGGAAGACAGCCAGACTCCTGGCCACAGCCGAGATCTGAACACGGACAATGCACCGGACGAGCAAAGGGACAGGAGAAGGAGAACTGCTGGTGGACACTCCGGGCCGCGGCCGGCTGCTGGTTGTCGACTTCGACTTCTTCTTCCACAACCCCCTGGAAGGGGCCGAGGCCGCACACCGCGGCGACCCCTCACTCTACGACTGGGCCCACGCCGAGACGCCCTTCCTGCAGGAAGAGATCTGGACCTACCGGGCCGAGGACTTCATCCGGGCGGGAACCGGTCTGCCGCGCTGCGAGGGCCTGGACGGCTTCTGGGACCGGTTCATCTTCACCCACCCCCGGCCGCCCCTCTTCTACGCCGACTCCAACGCCCACGCGGGCGCTCTCACCCCCGTCCACTACGCCCTGCCCGGCGAAGCGGCCACGCCCTGGCAGGAGGTGCACCTCTTCGACGCACACCACGACAGCGGCTACCCCCACCACAACGGCCCATCGCTCCAGCGACAGGAGCAGACCGACGCCGTCCTTGCCGCGCCCGAGCCGGACCCCCTCACCAACCCCGCCACACCCCGGACGAACGACACATCACCCCACCCCCAGCCTCCGGTGGGCGAGTACAGACCCCGTCTGTAGACCGGGACCGGCGCAGGCAGCCATCCACGCGCGCCAGGAGCCTCCCCAGCCCCAGCCGCGGGCCAGAGCCACGGAGTTTCGGCTCTGGCTCAACTTCTGTGGTCCGTGACTGTTGGTCACTGATCAGACCTCGAAAAGGGCTTCCCGTTGTGGCGGGATCGGAGGGTCGAGTACGTCGCGGAGGCGGGTGATGTCCTGGCGCCACTTCGGCCAGTTCGCGGCTTCGGCCCACAGCTAGGCGAGTTCAGACCGGTTGGATACCACTTGGTCCAGGGCGTCGACGGCGAGCATTCGAAGGTCTGGAGGCAACTCCGGTAGCGGCTCTGAAGGGCCATAGTTCGAACACGCCGGATCGCCGTCAGGATGCTGGGCGGCGACCAGGGCCGCCGCGCCCACGGCTCGCTCGCTGGCGGAGACACTCAGGAAGTCCGCGGGCCCGGCGGCGCGCTTGAGCACGCCCCGGATCATGGCTTCGCGCTCTTCCAGTGCTGCCTCGTCCAGTTCATCGGCGAAGTCGGCGGCGGTGTCGTTGTCGAAGGGGCCGATGTCCCAGGTGCCCATGTCTCTCCTCGCACGGTCGTCCGGGGATCGTCACACTGGTCACTGACAGTGCGCTCAGGAGGCAAGCAGTACCCGCTTGCGCAGGAGGTTGAAGCCAGCGCGTCCGTACATCTGCCGCGGGCAGACGTGATCGACCGCAACCGCACCGACCCCCGCCGCAAGGAAGCCCTCGCCGATCTGGCAACCGCGCGCAACGCGTGGCGGGACCTCACCGGGCGCCGCCACGTCGAAGTAACCCGACGCCCCTCACCCACCCCCGGCCCCGGAGCGGCGGATGTCCGCGTACACCCGGCCCGTCACACCGGCCCGGCCCCGGCACCCGCTGCACCGGGGCCGGGCCCGAGGTCGCCCAGCGCTCCTCCAACCGGGCCACCACCAGACGGAGTGTGTCCTCGTCGGCCGCGGTGATGTCCAGCGCCACCAGGCAGGGTTCGCTGATGTGCTGCTCGCTGATCTCCTTCATGCCGTCCCTGACGCCCAGCCGATGAGCACGGTTCGCACCCATCTACCCCTTCACCCATCCGGCGGGCGGGGAGCGCGGCTCGGATGCCGGGCAGTAGGCCCGGTCGGCAGGAGGAGGGCGCTGCTGACGTTTCCCGCCGGGGTCTGCTCAGAGGCGGGCCGTGACGGAGCGGCAGGCGGCCAGCAGGTCCTCGTCGTGGGGGATGCTGCGGAAGCGGCCGCTGCGGCGCAGGAGCGTGAGCTCTTCCCGGACCCGGGGGAGGGCCGGCCGGGCGGCCGGCCCCATGCGGTTCAGGCAGGCCAGGACGTGGTTGGACGTCGAGTCGTTCTCCGCCCACGCTCTCAGGAGCGTCTCCACGACGGCGGGCGCCTCGGCGTCGCCGCCGATATCCCACAGGGCGGCCGCGGCGTAGACCCGGGTCCACTCGTAGCCCGCTGTCAGCATCTTCCGCAGACGCGGCAGGGCCGGTGCGGCAGCCGGCCCGATCCGCCCCAGGACGGCGGCTGCCTCGTCGTCCGCGTGGGTGTCAAGAAGCTCAACCAGCCTCGGCACGACGCCGGCCGCGTCACCCTCAAGTTCCCACAGTGCCGCCGTCGCGGCCGCCCGGACGGTGACGTCCTGCGCGTCGGCCAGCGGGCGGACCACATCCAGGGTGAAGGCAGCCTCAGAGCCGAAGGAGGCAAGGGCCTTGAGGGCGGAGGCGGCCGTATGCCACTGCTCCTCACGCACGGCCGCGGTTACGGCGCTGGCCAGCGCCGGTGCAGCCGCGGCGTCACCCAGCTCTCTCAGGGCGGACACCAGAGCATTGGCGCTCATCGACTGCGACGCATCCGAGAAGTCCACCTTCGCCAGGAGCTTCGACAGCCTCGGCGTGAGATCACCGGCTGCCTCACCCAGGTGACCGGCCACCTGCACGGCACGCCAGGCGTCGGTGCCCCCGTCCAGCGCCTCCAGCACACAGTCCAGCGCCCGCAGATCCTCCAGAGACGCCAGCGCCCTGACGGCTTCCTGGTGAGCGCGGCGAACCAGCCGCTCCTGGGCCGCCCACACGCCCGGCCCGTGTTGAGCACGGGCCGCCTCGACGTAGGCGGCGAGGGCCTCCCGGGCCGGCTCGCTTACCGGCACGAGCGCCCCGAGAGCCTCTGCCGCAGCAGCCGAGGTATACGGGTCCTCGGGCAGAAGACACCCCGCGACCAGTACCACCAGGCCGGTGTAATCCCCACGCCACTGGCCGATCAGCTTCCTTGCCATGCGGATCGCGTCGTAACGTACCCCAGGGTCCGCGCTGCACAACTGCTCGGTGAGCAACGCGGTGCGCTCCAGCACACGATTGTCCAACACCGTGTGAAACGACTCCAGCAGGGAGCTCGTCGGCGCGTGAACCCGGCCGTACCGCTCCAGATCCTCGAACGCCGCGGCGACCTGCGGCGGCACCCCCGGTGAAGGCGCCGTGCCCGCGGCAACATCCGGCTCCGCCTCGGCACGACAGGGCGCATCGTCATCCCCGCCGGTCTCCTCCGGCGCGATCTCCCGGATCAGTCCGACCGCCGCCGGCACAACAGCGTCACCGAGCTCCCCCGGAGTGCACCGGACCCGGTGCACGAGAGCAGCGAGCCGCACCTCGGGCACTTGTGCCGTATCACCGGCCAGATCCTCCAGCCAGCCGGCGGCCGCACCGTGCACGGCCGCATCCCGCAGCGCCACCGTAGCCACCGCCCTCACGACGAGCAGCCGCTGCACCATGCCGCTCCCGGGAAGCAGACTGCGCAGGACCTCCAAGGCGCGTGCACCGTCGGCTAGGAAGAGGCCCAGGCCCTCGATTGCGGGCCGCCGCACCTCCTCATCGGGGTGCATCACCCAGCGGACGAAGACCTCGGCGCGCTCACCTATCACCGCCAACGCGTCCATATGGGCTCTGGACTCGGTGCCGTCCGGCGTGAAGTACACCGCTTCGGGATCCCTATCCAGGCACTCTTGGCCGATGCTGAGCAGCAACTCGATGACCGAGCCCCGGTCAGGGGTCGCGGGGCTGTCGGCCATCTCGAACAGGAACGGCAGGCTGGCCGCCGTGCACGGATAGACATCCCCCTGATGGTGCGCCGCACTGTAGAAGTTGCTGAAGGCCTCGTCCCGGACACCGGATTCCGGCGAGACCATCCCTCTCAGCCAGCCCGGAACGTCGCTTGCCGGACCGTAAGCGTGGCCCATCGATGCCCAGTTCACGCTGTCGATTTCGTTGATCTTCATGCGGGGCACTATGCCGAAAGGCACTGACACCACCCGAAGTCGCGCCTGGGCGCAACACATGGAGGAGGGAAGCCCCCTCGCTGGCCAGCGTCCTGCCGGCGGTGGCACACCTCCCCGGCAGGGAAGCAGGGCCGGGGACCCGGCGCTGATGCTCCTATGGGTGTCAAGCGGCTTGGAGCCAGTCGCGGTAGGCGTTGCTGAGGTCGTCATTGCGGCTGAGGCCTCGTTCGAGCCGGGAGATGGCGGTGGGCCAGGTGCCGAAGTGCTGGGCGGCGGCGGTGAGGGTGATGTTCTTGGCTCGTCGTAGGGGCAGCAGGTCATCGATGCCGGGGACGGTGACCGTGGTGGTGAGGCAACGGAAGATCTCCCGGGCGATGGCCCGTTTCAGCAGCCGGATGATCTCCTTCTTCGTCCGTCCGGCAGTGGTCTGCCGGGTGACGTATTCGCGGGTGCGGGGGTCGCCGGCCATACGAGTCAGGGCGATGCGGTGGCGGTTGGTCCGGCCGCTGGAGGCGGGGACCGGGGCAGCCCCGCACAGGGCCGCGAACGATGCTTCGGTTCGCATCCGTTCGGGGTTGCCACCCGCCGTGATCAGCAGCTGTGCGGCGGTGTCGGGGCCGACGCCGTAGGCGGCCCGCAGTCCCGGGTTCTGTGCGGTGACCTCGACGTCCAGGGCCCGGGTAAGCGCCTCGTGTTCGGCGGTCAGTTCCGTGACCCGGCGGGCCAGGCTCTTCAGCGCGGTGAGGACCGCGACGTGGAGGGTGTCGCCGGCCGGCCGCAGCCGGGCGAGGGCCCTGGTGCGGTCGGTGCCCTTGAGGGGCCCGTACTTCGCGCGGATGGTCTCCGGGGCGGTGACCAGGATGTTGCTGATCTGGTTGAGGGCGGCGGTGCGGGCCTTGACGGCGGAGCGGGCGGCGTTGTGCATGGCGCGTATCCCGGCGACGGTGTCGTCCTTGGGGGCGCTGGAGGCCCTCCCTGACAGGGCGGCGCGGGCGGCGGCGTAGGCGTCGATCGGGTCGGACTTGCCGGTGCGGCGCCGCTCGGCCCGGTCGGGCCGGTTGACCTCGACGACCCGGTGCCCGCAGGCGCGGGCGGCACGGGTGAAGCCGGCGCCGTAGGAGGCGGTGCGTTCCACCCCGATCGCGGTCACTGGCCCGTGGGCGGTCAGGAAGGCCATGGCCGCGGCGTATCCGGCGGTAGTAGTGGCGAATTCGGCGTCCGCGAGGTGGCCGCCGTTGTCGCTGATCACAGCGACGTGGATGGTGTCGGCGTGCGAGTCGACCCCGCCGAACACGTTCTGGTCCGCGGTGTCCGCCGCGACTGCTGATGTCATGCTGGTACTGCCTTCCCAAGCCGGAGGTAGGCGCCGGCCGGGTGGCGCAGACAGGACATTGAAGGGGCTTCTGACCAAGCTCCTGACTTGTTCAATTGAGCCCAGATGCTCGGTCTGCAGCCGTAGCGTCCAGGGCGTCGGTCGGCACGGGCCCGCAGTGCTCCTTGCCGCCCTCGGGCTGGCTCACTGATAGCGTGCCGCCGCCGGCCGACACCCGCGCGGTGTGGCTCGACAGAGGCATGAAGGTGACGTAGTGACTTCAAGTCAGGGTGCCCGCCGCACTCCCCTTCCTGTCTCATCGAGTGCAAGGGCAGCAGCCTGTGATCCTGATCGGTGTCGATCCCCACAAGTCGTCCCATACCGCCGTCGCCGTTGACGCTGCAGGCCACCAGGTGGCCCAGCGCCGGTTCGTCGTCAACGCCGGGACTTTCCGCCAGCTGATGCGCTGGTGCGAGCAGTGGCGCGAACGTCGTTTCGCGGTCGAGGGTGCTGGCGGGCTTGGCCGCTCGCTCGCCCAGCAGCTGGCCGCCGCGGGCGAGTACGTGGTCGACGTGCCCTCCACCCTTTCGGCCCGGGCCCGGCTGCTGGCCACCGGCGGAGACCGCAAGACCGACGCCAAGGACGCCCTCCACGTCGCCCAGGTCGCCCTCTTCCGCCATGACCTGCGACCCGTGGTCCAGGAAAACCAGACCACAATCCTGCGGCTGCTGACCGAGCGGCGGGACGACCTTGTCCACGAACGCACCCGCGTCCTCAACCGGCTCCATGCCGTCCTGCGCGATCTCCTGCCCGGCGGGGCACCCACCGGGCTGTCGGCCGACAAGGCCACCGTCCTGATGAAGGGCATCCGGCCGGTCACGGCCACCGACAACTGTCGCCGTGACATAGCCCGTGACCTGCTGGCCGACCTGCGCCGACTGGACCGGCAGGTCAAGGACAACGAAGCCGAAATGCGCGAAGCCGTCGCCGCGACCCGCACCACGCTGACCACCCTCCCCGGCCTGGGCACCGTGCTGGCCGCCAAGGTCATCGGCCACATCGGGGACGTCAGTCGCTTCCCCACCGAGCACCACTTCGCCAGCTACACCGGCAGCGCACCCCTGGATGCCTCCAGCGGAAACAACGTCCGACATCGGCTCAACACCGGCGGCAACCGCGCGCTGAACTCGGTACTGCACACCATCGCCGTCTGCCAGATCCGCGACGGCGGGCGCGGACAGGACTACTACCTCCGCAAGATCAGCGAGGGGAAGACGCCATCCGAAGCCCGCAGGGCCCTCAAACGACGCCTGTCCAACGTGGTCTACCGGATCATGAAACGAGACCAACGAACCCGCCTCGCCCAAGCCGCTTGACACACAGAGGCGCTATCAGGTCATGTTCCGCCCGGCCGGAGCCATCAGAACAGGTCCCGGCAGCCGGACAGAACAGCGGAAAGACAGCCCAGCAGGGCGTCAGTCAGTGGCAGAGCCACGACCACCGGGACCTGAGACGCTGTTGTCTTTCCGGGTCTGACGACTGTGTTTTCGCTGGTCATGGGTAGGGGCGGCGTCGGTGTGGGAGTGCTGGGGTGTCGTTTCGTCGCTCTCGAGGAGGTCGCGAATGCCGTCGGTTGT
>NZ_SSBK01000054.1 GCF_004795035.1 Streptomyces sp. A0958 | reverse complement strand
CCGGGGCGCAGAACCAAGATGCCGCCCGCCCAAGGGCCGGGCCCCGCCCGTCCGGCGCTTGAGGACGAACCCCCGCACCCCGGAAAGGCGCACCCCGCACCCCCGCCCCCCTTGACGCACCCCCACCCCCCTCCATAGCTTGTCCACGCATGTGAACCTGATCCAAGAGGAGACCCCGCATGCCCGGCCCCGCCCCGACCCCAGCCCCAGCCCCACCCCCAGCCCCCCGCACCATCCTGCTCACCGGCGCCGCAGGCGGCCTCGGCACGCTGATGCGTGAACGGCTGCCCGCCCACGGCTACACGCTGCGCCTGTTCGACATGGTGCCGATCGAGGGCGAGCCGGACGCGATCACCGCCGACCTCGGCGACAAGGACGCGCTGCGCGAGGCCGTACGGGGGGTCGACGCGATCATTCACCTGGCGGGCATCTCCCTGGAAGCCCCGTTCGAGAAGATCCTCAGGGCGAACATCGAGGGCACGTACAACCTGTACGAGGCCGCGCGAGCGGCCAACGTGCCGCGGATCGTGTTCGCCTCGTCCAATCACGCCATCGGCTTCACTCCGCGCCCGCAGTCGGGCGACCCGCTGATCCCGGTGGACACGCCGCGCCGCCCGGACACGTTCTACGGCCTGTCGAAGTCGTTCGGTGAGGATCTCGCGCAGTTGTACTGGGACCGGCACGGCCTGGAGACGGTGTCGGTGCGCATCGGCTCATGTTTCTTGGAGCCGACGTCGGTACGGATGCTGTCGGTGTGGATGAGCCCCGCCGACGGCGCCCGCCTGTTCGACGCCGCGCTGACCGCGGAGAACGTGGGGCACACGGTCGTGAACGGTTCCTCGGACAACACCCGGCTGTGGTGGGACCTGACGTCGGCGCGGACGCTGGGTTACGAGCCGCAGGACGACTCGGAGCCGTACGCGGCGAAGCTCATCGCGGAGCAGGGCGAGCTGGACTCGGACAACCCGGACCACGCCCACCTCGGCGGTCACTTCTGCACCAACCCGCCGATCTGGCCGCACTGAGGGCGTACCGAGTACGGAAAAAAGCCCCGCCCCGGACGGAAACGGCGTCGCATCCATACGGGCGAACCCTACGGAAGGTAAGGGAACGGCAAAGCCGGGTCGTTCGTTCATCCGGACATGACCGCTATGACACCTGGCTCGAACCTCCCGCTCCCTGCCGTCCGCGTAGCGGTCGACGTCGCCGCGCCGGTCCGGCTCGACGTATCGGGCCTGCTTCTCACCGCCGACGGCAAGGTGCGTTCCGACGACGATTTCATCTTCTACAACCAGCCCTCGGGGCCGGGTGTGACCTACCGCTCCGGCGGAGGCAGCGCACCGGACGCCATCGTGGTGGACACCGCCTCCGTGCCCGCCGGCATCGAGAAGATCGTCGTCACGGCGAGCCCGGACGCCACCGGTCAGACGTTCCAGGGCGTCGAGCCGACCGCCACCGTGCGCAACGCGGACGACGGCAGCGTGCTCGCCTCCTTCACGCCGCCCCGGCTGGGGGCGGAGACCGCGCTCGTGGTCATGGAGGTCTATCTGCGCGGCGGGGCGTGGAAGGTCCGCGCGGTCGGCCAGGGCTATGCGAACGGGCTGGCCGGCATCGCGACCGACTTCGGTGTCACGGTCGACGAGGAACCCGCCACCGCCACGCCCGCCCCGCCCGCACCCGTCGCCACCCCGGCGGACCCCCGCGTCGCTCCCCCGGCCCCGACCGCCCCCGCGGCGCCTCCGGCGCCCACCGCGCCCACCACCCCCGGCCGGATCAGCCTCGACAAGGGCCGGGTCAGTCTGCGGAAGAACGAGACGGTGTCGCTGGTCAAGGCCGGGCGGCCGCTGTTGTCCCGGGTCAAGATGGGCCTCGGCTGGGAGCCCGCGTACCGGGGCAAGGACATCGACCTGGACGCCTCGGTCATCGCGTACGGGCCGCAGCGCAACCACCTGGACAGCTGCTACTTCGGCAAGCTGTCCATCCTGGACGGCGCGATCAAGCACTCCGGGGACAACCTCACCGGCGAGGGCGAGGGGGACGACGAGGTGATCGTCGTCGATCTGGGCCGGATTCCCCCGGAGGCGACCGGCCTGGTGTTCACGGTCAACTCGTTCACGGGCCAGAAGTTCACCGAGGTGGCCAAGGCCTACTGCCGGCTGGTCGACGCGGCGACGGACGAGGAGCTGGTCCGCTTCGATCTGACGGGGGCCGAGCCACAGACGGGCGTGATGATGGCCAAGCTGATCAAGCAGTTCACCGGGGAGTGGGAAATGACCGCCCTGGGCGACTTCGTGAAGTCGCGCACCGTCCGCGGCATGGTCAAGCCTGCCTCCCAGGCCCTGTAAGCGCCGTGAACGTCTTCAGGGGCGCCCGCCTGGTCGGCGGGGGCCCCTGAGGTCGGTCGGCGGAACGGAGAAGGGAAGAGGCGCGGTGCGGGCTCGTCGCTTCTATCAGAGCTTGGTCAGCTTGGAGTAGGGGCTCAGGATTCTGCCCTGACGCCCGGAGAAGTCGATGAGTACCGCGTCGTTGTCGCCCTCGACCGCGAGAACGCGTCCGAGGCCGAACTGGTCGTGCGAAACCCTGTCGCCCACATCGAACAATTCGACCGGTGGGGCCGCCTGGGCCGGGCGGTTGAAGGGACTGGAAGGCAGGTGGCGCCGGGAGCCGGCTGACTGTTTCATTACCTTGAGTATGCGCCTCGGCGGCGCCCGACGCCATGCCCTGCCACCTCCGGGGCCCCACTGATACCGGTTTCGTAATCAGCGCTTCCGGGCGCTCCGACCTCCCGAAAGCGCTTCCGCCCAAGCCCCGCCGGGCCGGAAGGCCCTGCCGCCGCGACGCCGGCACCGGCGACGACTTCGGGGCGGTCCCTTCGGTGAATGTCGACAGTGGGCAGGCGGCCCGTCCACCCGGCCGCCCGCATCTCACGCCTCCCGGTCCTCTACGGCCGGTCTAGTCGGCCGAGCCGCCCCGTGAGCGGGCCTTGAACGCGGCCTTGCGGGCGTCCTTGGCCTGCTTCTTGTCGCTGTGCAGCCGGCCCATGGCCTCCAGCACGTCCGCCGTCGCCGGGTGGTCGACCCGCCACGCCTCCTCGAAGAAGCCGCTGTGCTGGCCGGACAGGCCCTCGACCAGGCCCTGGAGCTCGTCGAGGTCGCCGTCCGCCTCCAGCTGGGCGGCGATCGTGTCGATGGCGAGCCAGAAGATCATCGCCTCGGAGGGCGCGGGGACGTCGGCCGCGCCCCGTTCCGCGAGCCAGACCCGGGCCAGGCCGCCGAGTTCCGGATCGCCGAGCACCGCGCGTACGGCGGGTTCGGCCTCCGCGCCGACCAGGGCGAGCGCCTGCTGGCAGTGCAGCCGGCGCAGGGGCGCGAGGGGGTCCGCACCCCGTGCGGCGTCCAGGAGCTCGGCGGCGGCGCCGTCGGAGCCGCGGCGGGCGAGCCACAGCTGGATCTCGGCGCGGGCGGACGCCTCCGGGTAGTAGGCGACGCCGCCGAGGAGCGCGTCGGCACCCTTGTCCGCGAGGTCGCCGATCGCCGGGGCCTCCACCCCGGCCTCCAGCATGCGGGCGCGGATGCCGTAGATGCCGAGGGGGGTCAGCTTCACCATCCCGTACCGGGTGACGTCCTCGTCGTCGGCGGGGGGCGCGGCCTCCTCGCCCTCCTCCATGAGCAACGCCTCGTCCACCGGCTGGTATTCGACGATGCCGATGGGTTCGAGGACCCGGAACTGGTCGTCCAGGCGCATCATCGCGTCCGAGACCTGCTCCAGGATGTCGTCGGTGGGCTCGCCCATGTCGTCGGGGACGATCATCGAGGCGGCGAGCGCGGGCAGCGGCACGGGCGAACCGTCCGCCCCCTCGCCGACGGTGAGCAGGTAGAGGTTGCCGAGGACCCCGTCGAGGAATTCCGCCTCGGTCTCCGGGTCCCAGTCCAGCGCGTCGAAGTCGATCGAGCCGTCCTCGCCGACGAGGTCGGCGAAGTCGTCGAAGACGGGCGCGGTGGCGTCGGCGTGGGCGGCCTCCAGGCCGTCGAGCCAGATCGCCAGGACATCGGCCGGTGAACCGCCGGTCAGCAGAGCCAGGTTCTCGCCCGCGGTGACGGTCCCCCGCGCGTCCTCGCCCGCGGCCTCCTCGTCGTCCCCGTCCGGGCCGTCCTGCGGGCCGCCCTCCTCCGGGGCGGGGTCCTCGATCTCGACCAGGCCGGTGTCGACGGCGAGCCGCCAGGCCTCGCTGGCCTCCGCCGCGCCGTCCTCGTCGGGCGTGAGGCCGAGGTGTTCGGCGGCGGCGGGCAGTTGCGCGTCTTCGAGTTCGCCGCCGGCCCCGACCCTGGTGTCCGGACCGGCCCAGCGGGCGAGCCGTGCGGCGCGGGCGAGCAGCGGCGCGGCAAGCGCGTCCCGTGCCAGCTCCGCCTCGGTGTGCAGCCGGGCCGGCGGCAGGGTCGGGCGCTCTGCGGACATCAGGGGGTCTCCTCGGAACAGGGGGCGTCGGGGGCGCCGGGATGCGGCACCGGGTGCATACCGGGCAGGGCGGCTCATGCCGTGTCCTGCGGGGGTCACCGTCCGCCCGGAAGGTGTCGCGGGGCGGACGGGGACATACGGAACACGCCCTAAGCGTAGACGTATTTCGATGCCCGCCGATCGGAATGCGGGCAAGCTCCCGATCCGGCCTTCCACCGGTGCCCGCCCGCACGCACCCTTGAGCGTTGCTTCACCTTCACCCGCAGCAGAACTAAGTGGACCTTCACGGTCCGGTGGGCTGAGACTGCGAACATGACGCCTTCCGCACCTTCGCGCCCGCGCCCCTTCGGCCGCGCCCTCTGCGCCATGATCACCCCCTTCGCCGCCACCGGCGACCTCGATGCGGACGCGGCGGCCGCGCACGCCGCCGCACTGGTCGCGGGCGGCTGCGACGGGCTGGTGCTCAGCGGCACCACCGGGGAGTCCCCGACCACCTCCGACGCGGAGAAGGCGGTACTGCTGCGGGCGGTGCGCGAGGCGGTCGGCCCGGGTGTGCCGCTGGTCGCGGGCGTCGGTACCTCGGACACCCGGCACACCGTGGAGCTGGCCCGGCAGGCCGAACGGGCCGGCGCCGACGGTCTCCTCGTGGTGACCCCGTACTACAGCAGGCCCCCGCAGGCCGCCGTGGAGGCGCACTTCCGCCGGGTCGCCGACGGGGCGGGCCTGCCCGTGATGCTGTACGACATCCCCGGCCGCACCGGTACCCGCATCGAGACCGAAACCATGCTGCGGCTGGCGGAGCACCCGCGCATCGTGGCGGTGAAGGACTGCTCGCAGGACCTGCTCGGGGCGACGCGGGTGATCGCCGCCGGCGGGCCGGCGTACTACTCGGGCTGCGAGGAGCTGAACCTCCCGCTGTACGCGGTGGGCGGCGCGGGTTACGTCAGCACGGTCGCCAATGTGGTGCCCGGCCGGATGCGGGCCGTGCTGGACGCCTTCGACGCCGGGGACACGGCCGGGGCGGCCCGGCTGAACGGGCGGCTGGCCCCGCTGACCGCGCTGATGATGGCGTCCGGGCTGCCGGGCACGGTCACGGCGAAGGCGCTGCTGGCCGCGGGCCCGGTCCGCGAACCGCTGCAGCCCGCCGGGCGCGAGGCGTCCGACGGGCTGCGCGAGGCGTACGAGGAACTTCTCGCCGCTGCTTAGTCGTTGCTGTGCAGGACGTCGTTGAGGCCGTCCCAGACCGCGTTGTTCGGGCGGGCCTCGACGGCTCCGGTCACCGAGTTGCGGCGGAAGAGGATGTTCGAGGCGCCGGAGAGCTCGCGGGCCTTGACGACCTGGCCGTCCGGCATGGTGATCCGCGTACCGGCGGTGACGTACAGACCGGCCTCCACGACGCACTCGTCGCCGAGCGCGATGCCGACCCCGGCCTCCGCGCCGACGAGGCAGCGCTCGCCGATCACGATGCGCTCCTTGCCGCCGCCGGAGAGCGTGCCCATGGTGGAGGCGCCGCCGCCGATGTCCGAGCCGTCGCCGACGACGACACCGGCGGAGATCCGGCCCTCGACCATGGACGTGCCCAGCGTGCCGGCGTTGAAGTTGACGAAGCCCTCGTGCATGACGGTCGTGCCGGAGGCGAGGTGCGCGCCGAGCCGCACCCGGTCGGCGTCGGCGATCCGTACGCCCTTGGGCGCCACGTAGTCCGTCATGCGCGGGAACTTGTCGACGGAGGTGACCTGGAGGTGCAGGCCGTCGGCGCGGGCGTTGAGCCGCACCCTCTCCAGGTCGTCCACGGCGACCGGGCCGAGCGAGGTCCAGGCCACGTTGGCGAGGAAGCCGAAGATGCCGTCGAGGTTCTGCCCGTGCGGCTGGACCAGGCGGTGCGAAAGCAGGTGCAGGCGCAGGTACACGTCGTGGGCGTCGAGCGGCTTGTCGTCCAGCGAGGCGATGACCGTGCGGACGGCGACGACCTCGACCCCGCGGCGGGCGTCCACGCCGATGGCCTTGGCGGCGCCCTCGCCGATCAGGTTGACGGCCAGGTCGGGGGTGAGCCGCTCCGTTCCGGCCGGGCCGGGCTCGGCGGACAGCTCGGGCGCGGGGAACCAGGTGTCGAGGACGGAACCGTCGCCGGCGATGGTGGCGAGGCCGGCGGCGACGGCGCCGGTGGTGCGGGTGGAAGTCGTGTCGGTCATGACCAGAAACCTAACCGGCCGGGGGCCGCTCGGGCGAACCGGTCTCAGCGTCCGGGCGTCGCGCCGCCGGGCGGCGGCCCGCCCCGCACACCCACCCGGTGAGTTCCCTTTGGAGACCGACTAGGGCAGGATGCTTTCCGCAGGTCACGGCGGCCGGATGGAGTCGAATGGCCGCCCCGGAAGACCGAGGAGGCGCCATGCCCCAGCGCATCAGCCAGGCCGACGCCGACTGCGCGATCGCCCAGGCTCTCGACGTGGTCGGGGACTGGTGGACCCTGCTGATCGTGCGGGACACGGCACGCGGGGTGCACCGGTTCGACGCGCTCCAGCGGGAACTGGGCGTGTCCCGCAAGGTCCTGACGGAACGGCTGCGGCTGCTGGTCGACGCGGGGGTGCTCTCGCGGGAGCCGTACCAGCAGCGGCCGGTGCGGTACGAGTACCGGCTGACCCCGCGTGGCCGCGCCCTGCTGCCGGTACTGATCGCGCTCCAGGACTGGGGCGACGCCTGGGTGAGGGGAGACGGAGAGACCATGGCGACCACGGAGGAGTCCTCGCGGGAGGCCGCACGGGTGCACGCCCTGCTGGGCACCCGGGTGCCGGAGCTGGCCCTGCCGCTGAGCACCGGCGGCCGGCAGGACCCGGTGGCCGCGACCCCGTACACCGTCCTGTACTTCTTCCCCGGGGCCTACGCCCGCCAGGAGTCCTATCCGCCGGGCTGGGCCGGCATCCCCGGCGCCCGTGGCTGCACGCTCGAATCGTGCACCTACCGCGACCAGCTGGCCGAGTTCACGGCGGCGGGCGCAACCGTGCACGGCGTCTCGGCGCAGCGCCCGGACGAGCAGTTGGCGTTCGCCGAGGCGGAGCGGCTGCGCTTCCCGCTGCTGTCGGACGCGGACCTGGAGCTGACCGCCGCGCTGCGCCTGCCGACGTTCCGCGCGGGCGGGGTCAGCCGGCCCAAACGGCTGACCCTGGTGGTGGACCGGGACCGCAGGGTCCGCGAGGTGCTGTACCCGATCACGGACATCGAGGACAGCGTGCGGGTGGCCCTGGCGTCGGTCCGGGGTGCGGCGGCGGGTACGGACGCCCTCTGAGCGGTGCGGGGGGTAGCCCCCGGTCGGTGCCGGGGGAAGACGCCAATGCGCCGGCGCACCCCCGCGCGAAATGCTCAAGTGGTACTGAGCACACCTCAGTTGGGGACGTCCTCATGACCGCACTCGCCCCACCGGCCCCGTCCGCGCGAACCGTTCGCGGGTGATCGTCCGGGCCGTCGCGGCAGCCGCCTGCTGCGGCCTGCTGCTGAGCGGCCCGGCGGTCGCGGCCGCCCCGGGCCCCGCCGCCCCGACGCACGCGCCCGCGCCCGCCTCGGCAACCGGCCGGGGCACCCTGGTCTCCGCCGAGAAGCCGTACACGCTCAGCACCCCGCAGGCGGTGGCCGCCGACCTGACCACCGCCGGGTTCGCGGCGGACAGCGCCCGGTACGGCGTCGTGGCCTACCGGCTGGTCTACCGGACCGTCGACGCGCACGGCCGGCCCACCACCGCGAGCGGGCTCGTCGGCGTCCCGCTGCACAGCGGAGCCCGGCTGCGCACTGTCTCCTTCGCCCACGGCACCGGCAGCCACAAGGCCGACGCGCCGTCCGCCCAGCGCGCCGCGTTCGTGTCCGCGCCGGTGATCGCGCACGCCTCGGCCGGCGCCTTCGCGGTCGGGCCCGACTACCTCGGGCTCGGCAAGGGGCCGGGGCCGCACCCCTGGATGGACATCGGCTCGGAGACCACGGCATCCCTGGACATGCTCCGGGCCGCCCGCGCCTTCGCGCCCCGCACCGGGCACGTCCTGGAACGCGAGGTCATGGTCACCGGCTTCTCGCAGGGTGCGTCGGCGGCCCTGGGGCTCGGCCGGGCCCTGGAGGCGGGGCAGGACAGCTGGTTCCGGCTGGGTGCGCTGGCGCCGGTCAGCGGCGCGTACGACTTCGGGGGCGCGGAGCTGCGCGCACTGGTCGCGGGCGACCTGGACGCCAAGTCCGGCGTGGTCTACGCCGCGTACACGCTGGTCGCCTTCAACCGCCTGCACGACATCTACGACAACCCCGGGGAGGTCTTCCAGGACGAGTACGCCGACACGATCGAGGCGCTCTTCGACGGCGAGCACACGGGGCAGGACCTGGTGCAGGGCACCCCGGAGAAGCTGGACGACCTGCTGACGGCACACGGCCGCGAGCTGCTGACGCATCCGGCGGGCGCGCTGGCCGAGGCGTTGCGGACCACCGACGCGGTCTGCACCGACTGGGCCCCCCGCGCCCCGGTCCGCCTCTACACGGCGTCAGGCGACGAGCAGGCGACGACCGAGTACTGCCGGGCGGCGCTGGCCAAGAAGGGCGTGTCCGCCCCGGTCACCGATCTCGGCGCGGTCGACTACCACGGCTCGCGCCACCTGGGGTCCAACGTGGCGGCCACACCGCGGATCGTGCGCTGGTTCGGCGAGCTGTCCCGGCGCTGACCGGCTCCCCCGGCCCGGTCAACGGGCGATCCGGCCCAGCATCTCCCTGGCGTACGCCTCGTCGTACTCGCCGCCGGTGAGCAGTACTTGGAGGCAGATGCCGTCCATCAGGGCGACCAGGGCCCGCGCGGTGGCCGGGCCGGTGCGCGGCTGGAGCAGGGCGGCCGTGGCATCGGTCCACTCGGCGGCGACCGGCCGCAGCGCGGGCCTGCGCAGGGCGGCGAGGTAGAGCTCGTACTCCAGCTCGGCCCGGCCGCGGCCGCCGGCGAAGATCCGGCCGAGCAGCCGGGCGAGTTCGGCCGCGAGGTCGGCGGCCGGGTCGACGAGGGCCCGGCTCTCGCGCATGACGGCGGCGAAATTCTCGTTGGACCTGCGCAGCGCGGCGACCAGCAGCTCGTCCAGCGAGGCGAAGTGGTACGTCGTCGAGCCGAGCGGCACGTCGGCCTCGGCGGCGACGGAGCGGTGGCTGAGTCCGGCGATGCCGCGCTCGCCGACCACGCGGATCGCCGCGTCGATGATCCGGCCGCGCCGCTCGGGGTCGTACCGCCGTGCCATCAGTGCGCCCCGCCCAGGTTGAGCACCACCACACCGGCGATGACGAGCAGGATGCCGGCCGCCTTGACCGGTCCGCCGGACTCCCCCAGGAACACCATGCCGATGAGGGCGACGGCCGCGGTGCCGACGCCGGCCCAGATCGCGTAGGCGGTGCCGACCGACAGGGTCTTGAGCGTCTGCGCGAGCAGCGAGAAGGCCAGCAGGTATCCGGCGACGGTGATCAGCGAGGGCCAGAGCCGGGTGAACCCCTCGCTGTACTTCATGGCGGTGGTCCCCGCCACCTCCGCCGCGATGGCCGCGGCGAGCAGTCCGTATCCCATGTGTACGAGTGTACGCAACGGCTGCCCGCGGACGGTCCGGAGTCACCGGCTTGCCGGGGCGCTACCGTGGTTCGTCCAGTACATGATCGACGGACCGACGGAGCAGCAGTGGCGCAGGACGCAGGGTGGGGCGGCGGAGCCTATGGAGGCGCGCCGTACGGGGGACCGTCCGGGGCTCCCGGGTGGGGCGGCTGGGGCGGTGGCTGGATGCCGCCCAAGCCGGGGGTGATACCCCTGGGGCCATTGAGTCTCGGGGACATATTCGGCGGGGCGTTCTCCACGCTGGGCCGCTACGGCAAGCAGTTGCTCGCCGTGGGCGCGGCCCTCTACGGCGGCGCGCTGGTCGTGGTGGGCGCGGCGGCCGCCATCGCGTACTCGGCCGTCGCGGACCATCTGGACCGGCTGTTCGCGCTGACCTCCGACGAGGACCCCGCATCGCGGGACCTGACGCCGGTGTTCCTGGCGCTCGGGGCGATCGCGCTGCTCGGGTTCCTCTCGATGGTGGTGGCCACGGCCGTGGTCTACGCGGCGGTGCCGGTGGTCCTCCAGGAAGCGGTGCTGGGCCGGCCGACGACGTTCTCCGCCGTCTGGCGGCGGGCCTGGTCGCGGGTACCGGCGGTGATCGGCGCGGTCCTGCTGACCGGTCTGGCCGCGATGGTGCCGATGCTGCTCGCCATGGGCGCCCTCGCCGCCTGCATCATCGGCGCGGTCGCCATGGACGGCGGCGGGGGCTCGGCGCTCCTGATCGTGGTGGGCGTGCTCTTCTTCCTGGCCTGTGTCCCGGTGGCCACCTGGCTCTGGGTGAAGTATTCCCTCGCCCCTTCGGCCGCGGTCTTCGAGAACCAGGGCCCGGTCGCCTCGATGCGCCGTTCGGCCACGCTGATACGCGGAGACTGGTGGCGGGTCTTCGGGATGACGATGCTGGCGGGGATCATCGCCGGTGTCGCGAGCTATCTGATCCAGATCCCGTTCAGCTTCCTCGGCATGTTCACCGGCGTACTCGGCTCCGCCAACCTGAGCGACGACCCGAACCCCGCGGCGGTCCTCGCCGCGATGAGCGGGTACCTGGTGCTCATGCTGCTCGGGCAGCTGGTGAGCCAGCTGGTCGTGGCCGTGTTCCCGCCGCTGGTGACGGGGCTGCTCTACGTAGACCGCCGCATCCGCACCGAGAACCTCGCCCCGGTGCTCGCCGAGGCCGCCGCCGTACCGCCGCAGTACACGGCGTAGCGGCCCCGGCGCCCCGGCTCAAAGCCGATGCCGCGTTCCTCCAGAGCCGTACGGAGTTTCGGGTTGCCGCCGTAGACCTCCTCCCCGGTTACCCAGCCCACGTGGTGTCCGGCGTCCAGGAACCGTTCGATCATCGTGCGGGCCAGGTCCGGCTTGGTCGCGAAGACGGTGTCCTCGCCCAGCCCCGCGGCCCGGCAGCGGTCCGGGTCGCTCGTCCAGGAGCGCGGGATGTACAGCTCCCGGTCCACCGCCGCGTGCCCGCGCATCCCGGCATAGACGAGGTAGACGGCGACCTGGGAGTTCTCGATTCGACCGGCCGTTCCGGTGTACTGGCGCTGGACCCCGACCGTGTGAGTGCCCTTCTTCACGTCGCCGGTCTCGTCGACCACCAGCACCGCTGCCTCGTCGTGGAGGTGCTCGACGACGTATTCGCGCACGTCATCGCGGACGGCGTCAGCGTCCCAGACGGCCCGGCACAGCAGATGCTGCATGCCGTGCGGGCTGGCCTCCCCGGCCCACTCCGCGATCGTCCAGCAGTTCTTCCTCGGCAGGTCCGCCAGCAGACCTAGCACCAACCGCCCGGCCCGCAGACGGGGTTCGTACCGGGCGAACCGGCCCGCTATACGGCCCATGGCCACCTCGAACGCCTCCCGCCAACGGACGGGATCTATGCTGTGACCTGCGGCCACCATCTCATCGTTACTCCACACAAGTCACGATGATCAACGGTGGCCGCACCCGTCTCCGCACCGGCCCCGACCAGCAAGATCACGATCTACAGCTGGAGTATTAGACCATAACCGATGGCGGGGAAACGAGGCGTGCGCGCTCGTAAAGGCTGCGAGCAGTCTGGTTCTTGAGATAGGGGCGAATTCGAGCCTGCATCGCGGACATGGCCTTATCGCACTGTCCCGATTGGACGTCGGGGTAAATTTCCACGACTTTGACCCATGTGGCACACGCGCTTTCGAGATGGCCGATCTCTAGCTGGCGTTCGGCAAGCATGGAAAGATAGCGAATCCGATTCCTCTTGAACGAGCTGTGCCGCAGCTTATCGGATTCCTCCAAGTCTTTTACTGACCCCTTGATATCACCTAGTTCGTAACGAACCTGCCCTGCGTGATAGGTCAGAGAGGACGGGTTGTAAGAGCCGAACGTCTTAGTCTGGGATTCGGCCTTTTCCATCGCTACTTCGGCCTCTCGCAGATACATGAGCGCCCTCGTGCGCTCGCCAAGCTGTGCGGAGGCGTGCGCTTGCTGCCCTGCCAGAAAGGCGCGCATTCTGGGACCAGCCTGCGGAGATGCAGACGCGGCAGCGTCAGCAAGACGCATCGCGGTCTTTCCGTGACGCAGATCAACGGCCTGAACGCTCATTCCACGCAGGGTTGTGCAATACGTGAGGTGATCTTCCGAAGTACCCGCCAGTTCGAGCGCTTTCAGGTAATACTGTTGTGCTAGGCCGTGGACGCCTTCGTCCACGGCCATGTATCCGGTGAGATAGCAGAGATCGGAAGCCGCCGACATCATCGCCTTGCGGACTTCCTCTGTTGCGTTGGCTCGAAGGTAGGGGGCAACCGTGTTTACGAGGAATGCCGCAGCCATTGGGCGAGCGTGCCGACCTCCGAATTGGTCGTCCAAATCAGATACGCGCTCCGTCATAGCGATGACCATGTTTACGTCGGCCATCCCTATGCGTTGGGTCTTTCCAGACTGAACCGCTTCCATACGCCCCACAACATCCGGCCATCCAGGGACGGTAAGGGCCACGGAGAACAGTCCCGCACTCAGGACGCTACGACGTGAGGGGTCAATGTCTTGCCTCCCGAGGTCTACCAGCCCTTCAACGGTAGTCAGGTGGCTGTTGGACTCTTCCGGGGGTGCCGGGAATCCTGCATCGGCGTGCGTGATGGGACGGAGCAGTCTCCGGGCGAGTGCTTCCAGAATCAGCGGTCGGACAGTTTCCTTCGGCAGGTGGCCGCTCAACCACTGGTGCACTGACGGCTGTTGGTACTTGAGAGGGGTGCCGCGCTCGGTTCCGATGCGGTTGACCTCTTGGGCGAACTGCCGCAGGGTCCACCCGCTCTCGCGGTACAGCCGCTCAAGTCCGGCGTTCGGCTGTCGTGTCGTCACTGGCCCCAACTCCCGTGCTCTCACCGCTTAACGCTCTTAACTCCCACCCTCTTCCCAACGGTACCGCTGTGCGTGGTCGGACGGTTGCCTAGTGCGAGCACCACCACCGCGAGGGATGACACGGCCAGGAGGGTCCGAGCATGGAGAAGCACGCGCAGACGGTCATGGGGAACCCCGTGAACCTCCCGTTGAGGCTGGAGGCAGACCCGCAGCCGGTACCGGGATGCGCGCACTGCGACAAGGTCGCCATGGACCGGGGCCATGCCAAGGTAAACGGTGACGGCAGCCGCGTGAGTGACTGCAACGTGCGGTTGCGCCGCCACCTCGCGGACGAGCACTCGTGAGTGCCCCCGTGAAGCCGCAGCGTCGTGCGCGGCCTCTCCCGGCTCCGGAGCTGGTCAGCCTCGTAGACGACCCCAGCGGGCCGTACGCGGGCTCTCCGGCCGGCTGGTGGTCGCAGTACGGCGGAGCGGTCAGCGCTTCCGGCGTGATCCATCTGCATGGCCCGGCGCATCCGCCGAACCAGCGTCACGACCACTGCCCCCACTGTGTGCCGCTCCGGGGAGCCGAGTGAGGAACGTACGCCGGTTCGGATGGTCCGTGTTCGTGTTCACGGTCGCCGTGCTCGCCACGGCGATTCCCACGCTGGCCGCTACCGGCCGCCTCTAGCTCCCGTTCCCCTCGCGGTGTCGCACAGCTCCCCCCGTGCTGACTGCACAGACCCGCGAGGGGGACGGGCTCCAACTCCCGCCCCCGGCGATTCCTCAATGGACGGTCGAGTCTTCGGGGGCGGGGCAAGACCCCGCCCCGGTGATGCAAACCCTGGACAGGCCGAGCGGCCGGGGCGGGTTACCGGACAACCCAAGTGTAAGGAGGCGCACGATGCGCGCTGCCGGAAACCGTCTCTTATTCGCGTGGCTTGAGATCACGGGACTCTGCAACGAGTTCTGTGATCACTGCTACGCGGACAGCGGGCCCAAGGGCACACACGGCACCATGACCGTGCGGGACTGGTTGAACGTGATTGACCAGCTTGCCGACATGGGCACCCTGGACGTTCAGTTCATCGGGGGTGAGCCGACCCTTTACCCGAGCCTGCCCGCGCTGATCAAGCACGCCCATGGGCGGGGCCTCGGGATCGAGGTGTTCTCGAACATGACCCACATACGCGAACCCTTGTGGGAGGCGTTCACGGAATACGGCGTCACGCTCGCCACCTAGTACTACTCGGACACCGCCGAGGAACACGACCAGGTGACGCAACTCCGAGGGTCACACAGGAAGACTCGCGCCAACGTTCAAAAGGCGCTGGCACTCGGTATTCCGCTGCGCGGTGGAGTCGTCGCCGTACAGGCCGGCCAGCGGGTACAAGAAGCCGCACAGGACCTCACGGCGCTCGGTGTCGGCACGGTCGGCGGAGACCGGACCCGCGCGTTTGGCCGGGCAAGTCAGGGGGCCGCGCCGACCATCGCTGATCTGTGCGGGCACTGCGCCCACGAGAAATGCGCCATCGGCCCGACCGGCGACGTGTGGCCGTGCGTCCTCGGCCGGTTCCTGACCATCGGCAACGTGCGGGAAAAGCCGATCTCCGATATCTGGGGCGGCGCGCAGATGACCGACGTCACGGCCGAGATCGCGGCGGTGCACGGGGATGGTGTCCAGTCGTGCACGCCTCCGCAGTTCCTACCCATGTGCGGCCCCTGTGGCCCGTGCGTCCCCTCGGTCGGTCACTGTGACCCCAGGGAAGCGGAGGGCGCCGCTACGATCGCCGCACCGGTCTAGCCCGCTGAATGCAAGGGAGCGCACAGATGGACGATCACGGGGACGACTTCGGCCCGTGGGGGTGGGAGGACGAAGGCAACGCAGTTCGGCGGACCGAGGATGAATGGCTCACCATCGCTCGGTACGTCCGGCACGCGGCCAACAAACTCGGGCCGGAACTCCCGCTGTGCCTCCCCGGCGAACCGCAGGAATGCGGGCGGTCGGCCCAACAGCACGTGATCGCCTGGTCCGCTCACCTCAAGGCCGTGTCCCATCACCTGATCGAACAGGCCACCCCGAGCGAGGCCAGGGGCGCTCACGCCGCCGGGCCGCTGTATCAGCGGCGCCTGTCTGATCTGCGCGCATCCACTTCCGCGCCGCACTGACCAACCGCAGACCCCTACCGGGGCCCCGTCCGCGCACTGCCCCCGTGGCATGCGGGCGGGGCTACTGCGCGTCCTGGCGCTCATCCTCGCTGCGGTCGCGCACGTACGTGCCCCGCTGCGGCACGGTGTGCGTACCCGAGTTCGCGAAGGTGCCGCACCGCGCGGCGGGCGGTATCCCGTGCCACACCCCACCGCTGGATGCGCGACTCTATCGCCCGTGCACTGCTGTGGGTGCTGCGGCTGCTGCTGCCCGCCCGAGGAAAGCGCCGAGCCGTCCCCGCCGCCCCGGTGACCGCCCCCACGTCCCGCGCCGCGTGGTCCCGCCCGTGGCAGGGGCCGAGTGCCGAGGACGCCCGCGCCATCTTCCACGCCGAGGAAACCCGCTCGCTCACCCCGGAACAGCGCGAAAGATGGTGGGCCGCCGCGTTCTCCGAAATCGGCGTCGATTACGACTTCCCGACTATGAACATCACTGGCGCACGGAGCGCGCGTCAGGGGGTCGCAGCATGACCGCCAACGAACTGTTCCCGGTAGTCCTCGCGGGTCACGTAGCACCCTGCATCGAGTGCAAGACCGTCACGCGCGCCCCGGTTCCGGTCCGCTGGATTCAGAGCACCAGCGGCCCCGGAACGACCCTCTACGCCTGCCCCGAACACGCCGTGAAGCTCGGCACGGGCCCGAGACCCCCCGAGGGCGAGCTACGAGCCCCGTAGGCAAGCGCACAGGCAGCAAAACGCCCCGTGCGGCCAAGTGCCGTGCGGGGCTCTGTCGTTGGCGCTGACGTGCGCGTATCCTCAGAACGGGTAGTCAGGAGTGTCGGGGTCGGTCAGCACCACCCAGGTCGCCTCGGACGTCTGGCCGACGTCGGCCCGCCGGGCACCGAGCCCGATGACGCGCTCGACCTCGGCGGCCTGGTCGTCCGGGGTGAGGTCGATGTGCAGCCGGTTCTTGACCGCCTTGCCGTCGGGCACGGGCAGGAAGCAGATGCCGGGCAGCGCGGTCTCGTCGGCGCCGATGACGATCTCGTGCTCGTCCTTGTAGAGCACCCGCCAGTCCAGGACCGCGCACCAGAAGCGGGCCTGGGCGGGCAGGTCGTGCGCGTCGACGGCGAGCTGATAGAAGCGAAGGGCCATGCCCCCAGTCTGCGTCCGCCCGCCGCGCACGCACAACGTCCGCCGGCCGCGTACGACAACGGTGAACGGCCCCGGCACGGATGCCGGGGCCGTTCACCGTTGTCGTACGCGGATGCTCAGACGTTGAAGCCCAGCGCGCGCAGCTGCTCGCGGCCGTCGTCCGTGATCTTGTCGGGGCCCCACGGCGGCATCCAGACCCAGTTGATCCGGAGCTCGTTGACGATGCCGTCCGTCGCGGACCGCGCCTGGTCCTCGATGACGTCGGTCAGCGGACAGGCCGCGGACGTCAGGGTCATGTCGAGGGTGGCGATGTTGGCGTCGTCGATGTGGATGCCGTAGATCAGCCCCAGGTTGACGACGTCGATGCCCAGCTCGGGGTCGACCACGTCGTACAGCGCCTCGCGGACCTCCTCCTCGGAGGCCGGCTTGGTGGTCATGGTCTCGTTGTCGCTCATGCGGTCTTCCCTTCGGACAGCACCTTCGCCGTCGCGTCCTTCCACGCCATCCAGCTCAGCAGCGCGCACTTGACCCGGGCCGGGTACTTGGAGACACCGGCGAACGCGACCGCGTCCTCCAGCACCTCCTCCATCGCCTCGTCGGGCTCCAGCTGCCCCTTCGACTGCATCAGCTCCAGGAACGCGGCCTGGATCTTCTGCGCCTCGCCCAGCTCCTTGCCGACCAGCAGCTCGTTCAGTACGGAGGCGCTGGCCTGGCTGATGGAGCAGCCCTGGCCCTCGTAACTCACATCGGCGATGGTCTCGCCGTCGTACCGCACCCGCAACGTGATCTCGTCACCGCACGTCGGATTGACGTGATGCACCTCGGCGTCGCCGTCCCGCAGGCCGCGCCCGTGGGGGTGCTTGTAGTGGTCCAGGATCACTTCCTGGTACATGGAATCAAGCTTCACGAGTCAATCCCCAGCCGCTCTAGCCGAAAAAGTTCCGGACGTGTTCCAGCCCGTCCACCAGGGCGTCGACCTCGGCGGGCGTGGAGTACAGATAGAACGACGCTCGCGTCGTCGCAGGAATTCCGTACCGCAGGCAGACCGGGCGGGCGCAGTGGTGTCCGACCCGGACCGCGATGCCCTGCTCGTCCAGGACCTGGCCCACGTCGTGCGGGTGGATGTCACCGAGCGTGAAGGAGATCGTCGCGCCGCGGTCCTCCGCGGTGGCCGGGCCGATGATCCTGAGGTCCGGCACCTCCAGGAGCCGCTTCACCGCGTAGGCGGTGATGGCCTGTTCGTGGCGGTGGATGTTCTCCATGCCGATCGCCGAGAGGTAGTCCACGGCCGCGCCGAGGCCGACGGCCTGGGCGATCGGGGGCGTACCGGCCTCGAACTTGTGCGGGGCGGGCGCGTAGGTCGAGGAGTGCATCGACACCGTCTCGATCATCTCGCCGCCGCCGAGGAACGGGGGCAGGTCCTCCAGGAGTTCCTGCCGTCCCCAGAGCACGCCGATGCCGGTCGGGCCGACCATCTTGTGACCGGTGAAGGCCACGAAGTCGGCCTGGAGCGCCTGCACGTCGAGCACCATGTGCGGGGCGGCCTGGGAGGCGTCGATGCAGACGAGCGCACCGACCTCCTGGGCGCGCCGGACGATCTTCTCGACCGGGTTGTGGGTGCCCATGATGTTCGAGACCAGCGTGAAGGAGACGATCTTCGTCTTCTCGGTGATGATCTCGTCGATGTTGGACAGGTCGAGCCGGCCGTCGTCGGTGATGCCGAACCACTTCAGCTTCGCGCCGGTGCGCTGCGAGAGCAGCTGCCAGGGCACGATGTTGGAGTGGTGCTCCATCTCCGTGGTGACGATCTCGGTCTCGTGGTCGACCCGGTAGGGCTCGTCGGCCCAGCCGAGCATGTTGGCCACGAGGTTGAGCGACTCCGAGGCGTTCTTGGTGAAGATGACCTCGTTGCGGCTAGGCGCGTTGATGAACGCGGCGACCTTGTCACGGGCGCCCTCGTACAGCGCCGTGGCCTCCTCCGCGATCGTGTACACGCCGCGGTGCACGTTGGCGTTGTGCCGCTCGTAGTACTCGTTGAGGGCGTCGAGCACCTGGCGCGGCTTCTGCGAGGTCGCCGCACTGTCCAGGTAAACGATCTTCTTCCCGTCGTGGACCGTGCGGTCCAGGATGGGGAAGTCCTTGCGGATCGCCTCGGTGTCGAGGAGGCCCGGCAGCTGTGTCACGCGGCAGCGCCACCCTTCACGTATGCCTCGTAGCCCTCGTTCTCCAGCTTGTCGGCGAGCTCGGCACCGCCGGACTCGGCGATCCGGCCGTTGGCGAACACGTGCACGAAGTCGGGCTTGATGTACCGGAGAATCCGGGTGTAGTGCGTGATCAGCAGGGTGCCGACCTCGCCGGACTCGCGGACGCGGTTGACGCCCTCGGAGACGACGCGCAGGGCGTCGACGTCCAGGCCGGAGTCGGTCTCGTCGAGGATCGCGACCTTCGGCTTGAGGAGTTCCAGCTGAAGGATCTCGTGGCGCTTCTTCTCACCGCCGGAGAAGCCCTCGTTGACGTTGCGCTCGGCGAAGGCGGGGTCCATCTGGAGCGCGGCCATCGCCTCCTTGACCTCCTTCACCCAGGTACGCAGCTTGGGCGCCTCGCCGCGGACGGCGGTGGCGGAGGTGCGCAGGAAGTTGGAGACCGAGACACCGGGGATCTCGACCGGGTACTGCATGGCGAGGAACAGGCCGGCGCGGGCCCGCTCGTCGACGGACATCTCCAGGACGTCCTCGCCGTCCAGGGTGACCGTGCCGCTGGTGATGGTGTACTTGGGGTGACCGGCCAGCGAGTAGGCGAGGGTGGACTTGCCGGACCCGTTGGGGCCCATGATGGCGTGGGTCTCGCCCTGCTTCACGGTCAGGTCGACGCCCTTGAGGATCTCCTTCGTGGCGTTGTCGGCCTCGACGGTGACGTGCAGGTCGCGGATTTCAAGCGTTGCCATGGGTGACTCAGGACTCCTGGGTGACGGAGACGAGCACGTCGTCCCCTTCGATCTTGACGGGGTATACGGGGACGGGGCGCGTCGCGGGAAGGCCGGACGGCTTGCCGGTGCGCAGGTCGAAGGTCGATCCGTGCAGCCAGCACTCGATCGAGCAGTCCTCGACCTCGCCCTCGGACAGCGAGACGTTCGCGTGCGAGCAGATGTCGTTGATCGCGAACACCTCGCCCTCGGTGCGTACGACGGAGACCGGCGTGCCGTCGACCTCCACCCGCTTGGGGATGTCGTTCTCCAGCTCGCTCAGCCCGCAGGCTCTCACGAAGGCCATCAGACCGATGCCTTCAGCTCGGTCTCGATCTTGTCGAGAAGGCGGGCCTCGACGTCCGGCAGACCGATCTGCTGGACCAGCTCGGCGAAGAAGCCGCGCACGACGAGGCGGCGGGCCTCCTCGGCGGGGATGCCGCGCGACTGGAGGTAGAACAGCTGCTCGTCGTCGAAGCGGCCGGTCGCCGAGGCGTGGCCGGCGCCGACGATCTCGCCGGTCTCGATCTCCAGGTTCGGCACCGAGTCGACCCGCGCACCGTCGGTGAGGACCAGGTTGCGGTTCATCTCGTAGGTGTCGGTGCCCTCGGCGGCGGCCTGGATGAGCACGTCACCGATCCACACCGCGTGTGCGTTGTCGCCCTGGAGCGCGCCCTTGTAGGCCACGTTGGACTTGCAGTGCGGGGTGTTGTGGTCGACCAGGAGGCGGTGCTCCTGGTGCTGGCCCTTGTCGGTGAAGTAGAGGCCGAACAGTTCGGCCTCGCCACCGGTGCCCGCGTACGCGATCCGGGGGTGGAGCCGGACCAGGTCGCCGCCGAAGGTGACGACGATGGACTTGAACGAGGCGTCCCGGCCGACCAGCGCGTTGTGCTGGCCGACGTGGACGGCCCGCTCGTCCCAGTCCTGCACGGAGACGACGGTCAGCTTGGCCCCGTCGCCCAGGACGTAGTCGATGTTGGCGGCGAGCACCGCGTCACCGGTGTGGTCGATGACGACGACCGCCTCGGCGAAGGCGCCCAGCTCGACCACCTGGTGGCCGTAGGCGACGCCGCCCTCGCCGTGCACGGCGATCCGGATCGGCTCGGTGAGCACGGCCTCCTTGGCGACCGTGACCACGTGGGCCTGCTCGAAGGACGAGTAGGCCTGCGCGGCCACCCGGTCCACCGGCGTGCCGGCCTTGCCGAGCCGGGCGTCGTCACGGCCGACGCTCTCGACCGTGACGCCCTCGGGGGCCTCGATCGCGACCTTCACACCGCCGCCGGTGGCGACGGCGGTGCCGTCGTGCAGGCCGCGCAGCCGCTCCAGCGGGGTGAACCGCCACTCCTCCTCGCGGCCGTGCGGGACGGGGAAGTCCGCGACATCGAAGGACGGGGGCGCGCTCATGCGCGTCGCGACGGTCGACTCCGCGGCGACCGCGATGGAACCGGCGGTCGTGGACCCCGCAGGAATGTTCTGAGCCTCAGCCATGGCTGTCGTAGTGCTCGCTTTCTCAGTCGGACAGATGTCAGGGGGTTCGGGGGCCGGTGCGGCCGGCCCGGCCTCGGCGTGACTAGCCGACCGAACCCTCCATCTGCAGCTCGATCAGCCGGTTGAGCTCCAGGGCGTACTCCATCGGGAGCTCCTTCGCGATCGGCTCGACGAAGCCGCGCACGATCATGGCCATGGCCTCGAACTCGGTCATGCCGCGGCTCATCAGGTAGAAGAGCTGGTCCTCGGAGACCTTGGAGACGGTCGCCTCGTGGCCCATCGACACGTCGTCCTCGCGGACGTCGACGTACGGGTAGGTGTCGGACCGGGAGATCGTGTCGACCAGCAGCGCGTCGCACAGCACGTTGGACTTCGCGCCCGGCGCGCCCTCGCCGATCTCGATCAGACCGCGGTAGGAGGTGCGGCCGCCGCCTCGCGCCACCGACTTGGAGACGATGTTGGACGAGGTGTTCGGGGCCATGTGGACCATCTTGGCGCCGGCGTCCTGGTGCTGGCCCTCGCCCGCGAAGGCGATGGACAGGGTCTCGCCCTTGGCGTGCTCGCCCATCAGGTAGACGGCCGGGTACTTCATGGTGACCTTGGAGCCGATGTTGCCGTCGACCCACTCCATGGTCGCGCCCTCGTAGGCCACGGCGCGCTTGGTGACCAGGTTGTAGACGTTGTTCGACCAGTTCTGGATCGTCGTGTAGCGGCAGCGGCCGCCCTTCTTCACGATGATCTCGACGACCGCGGAGTGCAGCGAGTCGGAGGAGTAGATCGGCGCCGTGCAGCCCTCGACGTAGTGGACGTAGGCGTCCTCGTCGACGATGATCAGCGTCCGCTCGAACTGGCCCATGTTCTCCGTGTTGATACGGAAGTAGGCCTGGAGCGGGATGTCCACGTGGACACCCTTGGGGACGTAGATGAAGGACCCGCCCGACCAGACGGCCGAGTTCAGCGAGGCGAACTTGTTGTCGCCGACCGGGATGACGGTGCCGAAGTACTCCTTGAAGAGCTCCGGGTGCTCCTTCAGCGCGGTGTCGGTGTCGAGGAAGATGACGCCCTGCTCCTCCAGGTCCTCGCGGATCTGGTGGTAGACGACCTCGGACTCGTACTGCGCGGCGACACCGGCGACCAGGCGCTGCTTCTCCGCCTCCGGGATGCCGAGCTTGTCGTACGTGTTCTTGATGTCCTCGGGCAGGTCCTCCCAGGACTCCGCCTGCTTCTCCGTCGAGCGCACGAAGTACTTGATGTTGTCGAAGTCGATGCCCGAGAGGTCCGAGCCCCAGTTCGGCATGGGCTTCTTCTCGAAGAGCTTGAGGCCCTTGAGCCGCAGCTTGAGCATCCAGTCGGGCTCGTTCTTCTTCTCCGAGATGTCGCGGACGACGGCCTCGGAGAGGCCGCGCTTGGCCGCCGCACCTGCCGCGTCGGAGTCGGCCCAGCCGAATTCGTACGTGCCCAGGCCTTCGAGCTCAGGGTGGGCAGTCTCCGTGGGGAGCGTCATGCGGGGTTCCTCCCGGCCGTGGTGCTTGCAGAAGCTGAATCGGTGGTCTGTGGGGTGGGGTGTCCGCTGCGCGGAATGTACGTCGTGCACACCCCGTCGCCGTGGGCGATGGTGGCCAGACGCTGCACATGGGTCCCCAGGAGGCTGGAGAAGATCTCCGTCTCCGCCTCGCACAGCTGCGGGTACTGCTCGGCGACGTGTGCGACCGGGCAGTGGTGCTGGCACAGCTGCTCACCCTGCTGCGGGCCCGGCGCGCTGCGCGCCGTAGCAGCGTACCCGTCGGCGGACAAGGCCTTGGCCAACGCCTCAGTACGGGCTTCGGGTTCCGCGGCCTCGATCGCCGCGCGGTAGGCCGCCGACTGCTCGGCGGTCCTGGCCCGGGCGAACGCCATGACCGCTTCCTCGCCCGCGAGCTCGGCGATCCAGCGCAGGGCGTCCGCGGCGAGCGAGTCGTAGGACTGGTCGAAGGCGTCCCGGCCGCAGTCGGTGAGGGCGAACACCTTGGCCGGGCGGCCACGGGTCCGCGCCCCGTACACCCGCTTCTCGCGGGCCTCCACGACACCGTCGCAGGCAAGGGCGTCGAGGTGGCGGCGGACGGCGGCCTGGGTGAGTCCCAGGCGCTTCGCCAGTTCGGCGACGGTGGACGGGCCGTGGTCCAGGATGGAGCGCGCGACACGGTTGCGCGTCGAGCGCTCACCGGTCGCGAGTTCCTCCTGAGGAGCCTCGCCCACGTATTTCACAACGCCATTGTTGCGTAATTCATCCGCCCCTGACAACCACGTTCCGAAACGATCAACCATGCAATCCATCACTTAGGGTTACCTAATCAAGCCCCCGGGCCAGGGGCCCCCGGGCGGGCTGCCTACACTCGATTCCCATGAACAGCGAGCCCGCCCCACCCTTTTCCGGCCCGGCTGTCCGGATCAGCGGCCTGGTGAAGCGGTACGGCGAAAAGACCGCGGTGGACGGCCTCGACCTGGACATCCCGGCCGGCGCCGTCACCGCCGTACTCGGCCCCAACGGCGCCGGCAAGACCACCACGATCGAGACCTGCGAGGGCTACCGCCGCCCCGACGGCGGGACGGTCCGGGTCCTCGGCCTCGACCCCGTCGCCGACGCCGCCCGGCTGCGCCCGAGGATCGGCGTGATGCTCCAGTCGGGCGGGATCTACTCCGGCGCCCGCGCCGACGAGATGCTCCGCCACATGGCGAAGCTGCACGCCCACCCGCTCGACGTCGACGCCCTGATCGAGCGCCTCGGCCTCGGCGGCTGCGGCCGCACCACCTACCGCAGGCTCTCCGGCGGCCAGCAGCAGCGGCTCGCCCTGGCCATGGCCGTCGTGGGCCGGCCGGAGCTCGTCTTCCTGGACGAGCCGACCGCCGGCCTCGACCCGCAGGCCCGCCGCTCCACCTGGGACCTCGTACGGGAGCTGCGCGCCGACGGCGTGAGCACCGTACTGACCACGCACTTCATGGACGAGGCCGAGGAGCTGGCCGACGAGGTCGCCGTCATCGACGCGGGCCGGATCGTCGCCCAGGGCAGCCCCGAGGCCCTGTGCCGGGGCGGCGCCGAGAACACCCTGCGCTTCACCGGCCGCCCCGGGCTCGACCTCGGCTCACTGCTGAAGGCGCTGCCCGACGGCACGCAGGCGGCCGAGCTGAGCACCGGCGTCTACCGCATCACCGGCGACGTCGACCCGCAGCTGCTGGCCACCGTCACCTCCTGGTGCGCGCAGCACGGCGTGATGCCGTCCGGCATCTCCGTGGAGCGCCACACCCTGGAGGACGTCTTCCTGGAACTGACCGGCAAGGAGCTGCGCGCATGAGCGCCGGTACGTACACCCCCCGGCCGGGCGCCGCCCCGCTGCCGCGCATGATCGCCGCGCAGACCGCGCTGGAGACGCGGATGCTGCTGCGCAACGGCGAGCAGCTGCTGCTGACCGTGGTCATCCCGACGCTGCTGCTGGTGCTGTTCAGCGCGGTCGACATCGTGGACACCGGCTCCGGCGAGCCGGTGGACTTCCTGACGCCGGGCGTCCTGGCGCTGGCCGTGATGTCGACGGCCTTCACCGGCCAGGCCATCGCCACCGGTTTCGAACGGCGCTACGGGGTGCTCAAGCGGCTCGGCGCGTCGCCGCTGCCGCGCTGGGGGCTGATGACCGCGAAGACCCTGGCGGTGCTGGTCACCGAGGTGCTTCAGGTGGTCCTGCTGACGGTGATCGCCTTCGCGCTGGGCTGGTCACCGCACGGCAACCCGTTCGCCGTGCTGCTGCTCCTGGTGCTGGGGACGGCCGCGTTCTCCGGGCTCGGGCTGCTGATGGCCGGGACGCTGAAGGCGGAGGCGACGCTCGCCGCCGCCAACCTGGTGTTCCTGCTGCTGCTGGTGGGCGGCGGGGTGATCGTGCCGCTGGAGAAGTTCCCGGACGCCGTGCAGTCGGTGCTCGGGCTGCTGCCGATCGCGGCGCTGTCGGACGGACTGCGGGACGTCCTCCAGCACGGTGCCGGGATGCCGTGGGGCGACCTGGGCATCCTCGCGGTCTGGACGGTGCTGGGGCTCGGCGCGGCGGCCCGGTTCTTCCGCTGGGAGTGAGAGCGCGGATGCTTTCCGTTGCCTTTTCGGGCAACTCGTCCCCCTCGTGAAAGCTTGCACAAGCGGCGTCCTACGATGGTGCGCGTGCCCAAGCTGACGAGAGCCGAAGTCGCTCAAGCCCTGCGCAATCCGCTGCTGTACATCGCCGAGCGGTGGACCCCCGAGCCCAGGACGGTGCGCCGCGCGACCATGTCGGCGGTCGTAATGGCCGTCGTCATCGTCGTGACCGGCGGCGCCGTCCGGCTGACGGGTTCCGGTCTCGGCTGCCCGACCTGGCCCAAGTGCACCGACGAGAGCCTGACGGCCACGAGCGCGATGGGCTTCCACGGCGCCATCGAGTTCGGCAACCGGATGCTGACGTACGTCCTGTGCGCGGCGGTCGGCTGGGCGATCATCGCGGCCCGGTCCGCCAAGCCGTGGCGGCGCAGCCTCACCCGGCTGGGCTGGGTGCAGTTCTGGATCGTGATGGGCAACGCGGTGCTCGGCGGCATCGTCGTGCTCGTCGGCCTCAACCCGTACACCGTGGCGGCGCACTTCCTGCTGTCCAGCGGGCTGCTCGCGGTCGCCCTGGTGACCTGGCAGCGGGTGCGTGAGGGCGACGGGGCACCGCGCCCGCTGGTCGGCAAGGCGGTCGCGCAGCTGTCCTGGCTGCTGGCGGCAGCGGCGGGCCTGCTGATCGCCGTCGGCACGGTGGTCACGGGCGCCGGGCGGCACGCGGGCGACTCCAGCGATGTGCACCGCATCCCGATCGACTGGAAGATGATCACCCAGCTCCACGCCGACCTGGCCTGGGTCGTGGTGGCCCTGACCGTCGCGCTCTGGTTCGTCCTGAAGGCCGTGGACGCGCCCATCGGGCCGCTGCACCGGACCCGCGAGCTGTTCCTGATCCTGCTGGGCCAGGGGCTGGTGGGGTACGTGCAATATTTCACCGACACTCCGGAGGTCCTGGTCGGGGTGCACATGTTCGGTTCATGTCTGGTATGGATCGGGGTCGTACGGGTCCTGCTGTCGCTGCGGGAGCGGCCGGTGGAGGTCTCCCGGGTGCCGGAGCCCACGACCGAGCAGCCCGAGCCCGCGGCGGCCGGCTGACACCGCGCTTCGCAACGGATTCGGGGCTCCCGCTCCACGGCTGTACGCCGTGGAGCGGGAGCCCCGAATCCGTTCTGCGGGTCTCAGGCCTTGTTGGACGGGCCCCCGACCTGGATGCCGGCCATCCGGCTCCACTCGTACGGCCCCGTGTGCACCTTCGCCGCGAACTCGCCGTCGAACTCGTCGTGCAGGGTGATCCCGGACCGCTGCGCGGCGCTCTCGGCGACCGCGTACGAGGGGGCCACCAGATCGCCCCAGCCGCCGTCCTCGCCCACGAGGACGATGCGGGTGCCCGTCTGCCCGAGGTAGGCGAGCTGCCCCTCGGCGCCGCCGTGCGCCTTCGCGAAGGCGCCGATCTGCTTGGCCAGCCGGGCCGCCCTGCGCTCCGCGCGCGCCGCCTGCTTGCCGTCCACCTGCTGGGTCTCAGCCGTCTCTGCCGTCTCTGCCATGAACAGGATGCTACCGATGGGTAGATCAACTGGCGACGGGCGG
>NZ_SSBK01000053.1 GCF_004795035.1 Streptomyces sp. A0958 | reverse complement strand
CCCCGCGCGGTTCTCAGCTCGCCGCCGCCCGCTCCCGGCGCACCGTCGTCGCGATCGTCGCGGAGCCGACCACGCGCGTCCCGTCGTAGAGCACGACCGCCTGGCCGGGGGCCACGCCCCGGGCCGGCTCGGTGAACGTGACGTGGAGGGTGGCGTCGGTCAGCTCGGCGGTGACCTCGGTCTCGCCGCCGTGGGCGCGCAGCTGGGCGGTGTACGTCCCCGGGCCGGAGGGCGGGGTGCCGCACCAGCGGGGCTTGATCGCGGTGAGCGCGGTGACGTCGAGGGCCTCGACCGGGCCGACCGTGACGGTGTTGCTCACCGGGGAGATGTCCAGGACGTAGCGCGGCTTGCCGTCGGGGGCCGGGTGGCCGATGCGCAGGCCCTTGCGCTGGCCGATGGTGAAGCCGAAGGCGCCCTCGTGGGTGCCGAGCTTCGTACCGGACTCGTCCAGGATGTCGCCCTCCGCCTTGCCGCCGAGGCGGTCCGCGAGGAAGCCCTGGGTGTCGCCGTCGGCGATGAAGCAGATGTCGTGGCTGTCGGGCTTCTTGGCGACCGCGAGGCCCCGGCGCTCGGCCTCGGCGCGGATCTCGTCCTTGGTGGTGAGGGTGTCGCCGAGCGGGAACATCGCGTGGGCGAGCTGGCGCTCGTCCAGGACGCCGAGGACATAGCTCTGGTCCTTGGCCATGTCCGAGGCGCGGTGCAGCTCCCGGCTGCCGTCCTCGGCGAGGACCACGGTGGCGTAGTGCCCGGTGCACACCGCGTCGAAGCCGAGGGCCAGGGCCTTGTCGAGGAGCGCGGCGAACTTGATCTTCTCGTTGCAGCGCAGGCACGGGTTGGGGGTGCGCCCCGCCTCGTACTCGGCGACGAAGTCCTCCACGACGTCCTCGCGGAAGCGTTCGGCCAGGTCCCAGACGTAGAACGGGATGCCGATGACGTCGGCGGCGCGGCGGGCGTCGCGGGAGTCCTCGATGGTGCAACAGCCGCGGGCGCCGGTCCGGAAGGACTGCGGGTTCGCGGAGAGGGCGAGGTGCACACCGGTCACGTCGTGGCCCGCCTCGGCGGCGCGGGCCGCGGCGACGGCGGAGTCGACACCGCCCGACATGGCGGCGAGCACGCGGAGGGGGCGCTGGGGAGTCTCAGTCATAGCTCCCCCAGGGTACGTGGGGGCGGGAACCGAAAGCTCACGGATAAGCGTTGTCCGTCACATGGGTACCAAGGGGACGGCGGGGTCCGGCACCGGGACCGGGATCAGCCGGCGCTCGGTGCTGATCGGCGGCGCCGTCACGGCCGTGGGTACGGCGGCGCTGGCGCGGGACCGGCTGAAGCGGGCCTGGTGGCGGCTGCCCGGCGTGGAGAAGCCGCGCACGCCGGGCGCCGTGGACTACGCGCGCGCCGAGTGGACGGCCGCGTCCGACGCCAACTGGCGGCGGGCGGACCGCCCCGACGACTACGCCGTCGACCGTGTGGTCATCCATGTCACGCAGGGCAGCTTCAGCAGCGCGGTCCGTGCCTTCCAGGACCCGGAGCACCGGGCGGCCGCCCATTACGTGGTGCGCAGGGACGGCCATGTGACGCAGATGATCCGCGAGCTGGACGTGGCGTTCCACGCGGGCAACCGCTCGTACAACGAGCGCAGCGTGGGCATCGAGCACGAGGGCTTCGTGGACCGCCCCCAGGACTTCACCGCCGCGATGTACGGGGCGTCCGCCGAGCTCACGGCGGCGATCTGCGGCCGGTACGGGATTCCGGTGGACCGCGAGCACATCATCGGGCACGTGGAGGTGCCGGGGGCCGACCACACGGACCCGGGCCGGGGCTGGGACTGGGACCGCTACATGGAGCTGGTCCGGCGCGCGGCCTCGGCACCGGCGTCCGAGAAGTCCTAGGTCGTGTCGGAACGAACCCCCTAGCTCAGTCCCGCCGTCCTGGCCCGTTCGACCGCCGGGCCGATCGCGCGGGCCACGTCCTCGACGTCCTGCTTGGTGGAGGTGTGGCCGAGCGAGAAGCGCAGGGTGCCCCGGGCCAGGTCCGGGCCGGTGCCGGTGGCGAGCAGGACGTGGCTGGGCTGGGCGATCCCGGCGGTGCAGGCGGAGCCGGTCGAGCACTCGATGCCCTGGGCGTCCAGCAGCAGCAGGAGCGAGTCGCCCTCGCAGCCGGGGAAGGTGAAGTGCGCGTTGGCCGGCAGCCGCCCGCCGGGTGCCGGGTCGCCGCCGAGCAGGGCGTCGGGGACCTGCGCCAGGACGGCGTCCGCCAGCTGGTCGCGCAGCCCGCCGATCTCCCGGGCGAAGTCCTCGCGCCGGTCGGCGGCGAGCCGTCCGGCGACGGCGAACGCGGCGATGCCGGGCACGTCCAGGGTGCCGGAGCGGACGTGGCGTTCCTGACCGCCGCCGTGCAGGACGGGCACCGGGGTGTACTGGCGGCCCAGCAGCAGCGCGCCGACGCCGGACGGGCCGCCGATCTTGTGCGCGCTCACCGTCATCGCGGCCAGCCCGGACGCGGCGAAGTCCACGTCCAGCTGCCCGAAGGCCTGCACCGCGTCCGCGTGCATCGGTACGTCGAACTCGCGCGCCACCGCGGCCAGCTCGCGTACCGGCAGGACGGTGCCGATCTCGTTGTTGGCCCACATCACGGTGATCAGCGCGAGGTCGTCGGGGTCGCGGAGGACCGCCTCGCGCAGCGCCTCGGGGTGGACGCGCCCGTAGGCGTCGACGGGGAGGTATTCGACGTTCGCGCCCTCGTGGGCGGCGAGCCAGTCGACCGCGTCCAGCACCGCGTGGTGCTCGACGGGGCTGGCGAGGACCCGGGTGCGGCGGGGGTCGGCGTCGCGGCGGGCCCAGTACAGGCCCTTCACCGCGAGGTTGTCCGACTCGGTGCCGCCGGAGGTGAACACCACCTCGCTGGGGCGTGCGCCGAGGGCGTCGGCGAGGGATTCTCGGGACTCCTCGACGGTACGGCGGGCCAGGCGCCCGGCGGCGTGGAGTGAGGACGCGTTGCCGGTGACGGCGAGCTGCGCGGTCATCGCCGCGATCGCCTCCGGAAGCATCGGCGTGGTCGCGGCGTGGTCGAGGTAAGCCATGGTGGGCTCGATTCTACGAGCCCGCGGCGGGGCGTACGCCGGGCGCATGGGGTCCCGGGCCGCGCATCGCGTACGGCGGCGCCGGTCAGCCGCCGAAGCTCCAGGCGACGAGGCCGTTTCCGGTGACGAGGAGGGCCAGGACCACCAGGTCGGCGATGCCGAGCGCGAGGCCGAGGAAGGCGCGGCCTCGGCGGGCGGTGGAGCGGGCCAGGGCGACGAGCGCCATGACGATGGCGGCCGGGCCGAGCAGGATGTTCATCACGAGCAGCCCGACGAGCCCCAGCACGAAGGAGGCGACGGCGAGCGCGTCGGCGTCCCGCGTGGAGCGCCGGCGGGCGGGGGCGGCCTGAGCACCATCGGCTTCGGGCCCGGGCGCGGCGCCGGTGCGGGGCTCGGGACCGGTCGCGGGAGCGGTCTCGGGCTCGGACGTGGTGCGACGGGCGTATGCGGTGTGCGTCATGGCGCGGTCTCCTTCGGGTACGAGGCGATGCGAGGCCTGCGGTACGGACCGGGGGCGGCCGTCACTGCGAGCGGTGAGTCCGTTCGCGTACGGCGAAGACAATCAGCCAGCAGCCGATCAGGGCACCGAGGACGAGCGTCAGCGGAAGGGGAATCTGAGCCACCGCTCCCAGCACGATCCCCAGGAGGAGCAGGGCGGCGACGAGGGCGATCATGTGCGGCCTTTCCGTGTGTATGTGTGTCCCGGACCATTCGGAGAGCAGTCATTCAGGGAACAGTCGTTTCAGAGAACGAGTGTTCACTGACTCCTCAGCCTAAACCTGTACGACCCTTCCCCGTCCCAGAGAACAGTTGTTTACTGAATGGCATGAGTCACACCGCCGGCATCCGCCAGAGCCAGAAGCTGAAGACGCGCCAGGCGCTGCTGGACGCCGCCCTCGGGCTGCTGGAGCACCAGAGCCTGAGCAGCCTGGGCCTGCGTGAGGTGACCCGGGCGGTGGGCATCACGCCCACCGCCTTCTACCGGCACTTCGAGAGCATCCCCGCGCTCGGCGTGGCCCTGGTCGAACAGACGCTGGGCAGCCTGCACGGCATGATCGGCGCGATACTCACCGAGACCGGGGACAGCGAGGTCCGACTGGACCGCAGCGTCGGCCTGATCGCCCGTCATGTGCGTGAGCAGCCCGCCCACTTCCGGTTCATCGCCCGCGAGCAGCACGGCGGGGTCGGCCCGGTCCGCGAGGCCATCGCGGCCCAGCTCCAGCTGTTCGCCGAGGAGGTGGCGGCGGCCCTCGCGACGGAACCGGAGTCGCAGGGCTGGGCCGAGGAGGACCTCCTGATGCTGGGCGGCCTCTACGTGGACCACATGGTGGTCACCGCCTCCGCGATACTGGACGCGGGCCCGGACGGCGCCGCGCGGGTGGCCCGCGTCGCCCGGCGCCGCCTCCGGCTGATCACGCTCGGCGCCCTGCACTGGCTGGACGGCCCACCCGGGGTCGCGCCCCGGGCGGGCGGTCATGGGCGATGACGCCCGGGTCCTGGACCGCACGTGCGACAGCTCCGCCGGGGAGGTCCGCTGGGCCGCCCCCGGCCGGACCGGCGCACCGCCCGTCGCCCTGGCGCACGGGACGCCCTTCTCCTCGTACGTCCGGCGCGGGGTGGTACACGCGCCGGCGCAGGACCACCGGGTGTTCGTCCGGGGGCACGCGGACCCGCGGGGTCACCCCAACCCCGCCGGTCCACCGGCGCCCCCCGGACCGGCGCCCCCGGACCGGCGCCGCCGCGTCAGCTGCGTGGGGCGCGGGCCAGCTGGCGGGACTGGGCGACCAGGCGGTCGGCGCTGTCCCAGACGTCCGCGTCCTCCTCAAGGAAGCCGCCCGCCAGGTTGCGGGTGGTGATGGAGACGCGGAGCGGGCCGGGGGCCGGGCGGCAGCGGATGTGGGTGGTGAGCTCGATGGTCGGGGTCCAGCCCTTGAGCCCCAGCTCGAACGAGGTCGGCGGCAGCGCGTCCACGGTGAGCAGCAGGGAGAGCGGGTCGGGGTCGCGGCCGTCGGCCAGGCCGAACCAGCCGCGCATCTCGCCCTTGCCGGACGGCTGCCCGATCGCCCAGCCGATCGTCGCCGGGTCGAGCTTGATGTCGAGCCGCTCGGTGATGGCGGAGCTGCCGGGGATGGGGGCCGGGCCGTCGCTCGGGCCGAGGCAGTGCTCGCGGGGCGGGATGGCCGGGGGCTTGGCCGCGGTGCGGACGTCGTCGGTCAGCGCGTCCAGATCGCCGTAGGTGGCGAGGACGCGGATGCGCTCGACCTCGGTGCCGTCCTCGGCGTACTGGAAGAGGGAGGCCTGCCCGGTGGACAGGGTGCGGCCGGTGCGGACGGTCTCGGTGCGGATCACCGCGGGGCCGGGCACGGACGCGGTCAGGTAGTGCGCGGAGACGGAGAACGGGTCGGAGTGCGGCAGGGCCTCGCCGAGCGCGCGGCCGAGCATCGCCAGCAGGTAGCCGCCGTTGACGGCGTGGATGATCGTCCAGCCCGCCGAGAGCTGCGCGTCGTAGACGCCTTCTTCGCGAAGGGTGACGGCGGTGTCCCGGTCGAACTCGCTGTCCCCGATGGTTGCCTGAGCGGTCTGCGCCGCCGCCCGGTCTGCTGCCTGTGACATGAAGGCACGGTACACCGATTGTATTACTGAGCGGTAGCTTTTTACGTCACCGAGTGGTACGGCTCCGGCCCGGCTACCCCTCGTCCGCCCGCGCCGAGCGCCGGTTGTAGGCGCGCGGGGCCCGCCAGTGGAAGCGCAGCGCGAGCAGCCGCAGGGTGAACGCGGTGATCACCGCCGCGCCGCTGGTCAGGGCGTTGAGCGTGTCGAAGCGGATGCAGAGCACGATCATGGTGGCCCCGACGATGGCGGGCACCGCGTACAGGTCCCGGTCCCAGCGCAGCAGCGACGGCACCTCGTTGGCCAGGACGTCCCGCAGCACACCGCCGCCGACCGCCGTGGCCAGGCCCAGCGCGGCCGACGAGGTGAGACCGAGGCCGTAGTCGTACGCCTTCACCGTGCCGGTGACGCAGAACAGGCCGAGACCGGCCGCGTCGAAGACGTTGACGCCGACCTGGATGCGCTCCACGTGCGGGTGCAGGAAGAAGACCAGGCCGGCCGCGAGCAGCGGGGTGGTGAAGTACCCCAGGTCCGTGAAGGCGGCCGGCGGCACCGCACCGATGATCAGATCACGGAACAGCCCTCCGCCCAGCGCGGTCACCTCGGCGAGCACCGCGATGCCGAAGACATCGAAGTTCTTGCGTACGGCGAGCAGAGCGCCGGAGATCGCGAAGACGAAGATCCCGACGATGTCGAGCGCATGCTGGACGGAGGGCGTGAACAGTTCGTTGAGCACCGGACAATTGTGCCCGTACTACTCCTTCGGGCCGTCCTGGGCGGTTTCGGGGGCATCCGGGGGCTGCTCCGGCTCGGCCTTGGCCACCGTCACCAGCTCGACCGCCTCCCGCGCCTGGGCGAGGACCTGCTGTCCGGGGGCCTGGTCCGGCGCGTTCTCCGGGTGGTGGCAGGCGACCTGGTGGCCGGTCTTCAGCGCGACGAGCGGCGGCTCCTGCGTCTTGCAGATGTCCGTCGCCTTCCAGCACCGGGTGTGGAACCGGCAGCCGGAGGGCGGCGAGATCGGCGAGGGCACGTCGCCCTTGAGCAGGATGCGCCGGCTCTTGGCCGAACGGCGCTTCGGGTCCGGGATCGGGACCGCCGAGAGCAGCGCCTTGGTATACGGATGCATAGGCGCCTTGTACAGCGACTCGCGGTCGGCCAGCTCCACGATCTTACCGAGGTACATCACCGCGATCCGGTCCGAGACGTGCCGGACGACCGAGAGGTCATGGGCGATGATCACGTACGTCAGACCCAGCTCGGTCTGGAGGTCGTCGAGCAGGTTCACCACCTGCGCCTGGATCGAGACGTCCAGTGCCGACACCGGTTCGTCCGCCACGACCAGCCGGGGGCTGAGCGCGAGCGCGCGGGCGATCCCGATGCGCTGGCGCTGGCCGCCGGAGAACTCGTGCGGGTAGCGGTTGTAGTGCTCGGGGCTGAGACCCACGACCTCCAGGAGCCGCTGCACCTCCTTCTTGATACCGCCCTCGGGCGTGACGCCCTGGAGCTTGAAGGGGGCGCTGACGATCGTGCCGATCGTGTGCCGGGGGTTCAGCGAGGAGTACGGGTCCTGGAAGATCATCTGCATGTCCCGGCGCATGGGGCGCATGCCGCCGACGCCGAGGTGCGTGATGTCCCTCCCCTCGAACTCGACGGTCCCCGCGGACGGTTCGAGCAGCCGGGTGATCAGCCGGCCCATCGTCGACTTTCCGCAGCCGGACTCGCCGACGACGCCCAGGGTCTCGCCCGCGTGCACCTCGAAGTCGATCCCGTCGACGGCCCTCACGGCTCCAACGGTGCGCTGGAGCAGCCCCTTCTTGATCGGGAAGTGCTTCTTCAGGCCGGTCACCTTCAGCAGCACCTCCGCAGAGGCCGTCTTCCCGGCGGCCCGCTGCTCCGGAACGTCCACGCTCTTGTCCAGGCTCGTCACGGCTTTGTCCTCGCTCCGGTCCTCGCTCACAGCTTGGGCGCAATCTCTTCGGTCCAGATACGCTCCCGCTGCTCCTGCGACAGGTGACAGGCGGCCCAGTGCCGGCTGCCGACCTCCTGCAAGTCGGGCCGTACGGTGCGGGTGACATCGTCCTTGGGCAGATCCGCGTACGGGCAGCGCGGGTTGAAGGCGCACCCCGACGGGATGTTGATGAGCGAGGGCGGGGAGCCCTTGACCGGGATGAGCCGGTCGGTCTGGTCCCGGTCCAGACGCGGCATGGACCCGAGCAGGCCCCAGGTGTAGGGGTGCCGGGGCTCGTAGAACACCCTCTCGGCCGGGCCGCGCTCGATGCAGCGGCCGCCGTACATCACCAGGATGTCGTCGGCGAGCTCGGCCACGACGCCCAGGTCGTGGGTGATGATGATGACCGCGGAGCCGAACTCCTTCTGGAGGTCCCGGATCAGGTCGAGGATCTGCGCCTGGACCGTCACGTCCAGCGCGGTCGTCGGCTCGTCCGCGATCAGCAGCTCGGGGTTGTTGACCAGCGCCATGGCGATCATCGCGCGCTGACGCATGCCGCCGGAGAACTCGTGCGGGTAGCTGTCGACGCGCTTGTCGGGCTGCGGGATGCCGACCCGGTCGAGCATCTCGACCGCGCGTCTGCGGGCCGTCTTCTTGTCCACGTCGTGGTGGACGCGGTACGCCTCCACGATCTGCTTGCCGATCGGGTAGTACGGATGCAGCGCGGACAGCGGGTCCTGGAAGATCATGGCCATGTCGCGGCCGCGCAGCTTGCGCACCTCTTCGGGGTCGGCCGACAGCAGTTCCTTGCCGTTCAGCCAGATCTCACCGGAGAGCCGGGCCTTCCGCTTGCCGTACTGGCCGGCGGTGTGCAGGCCCATGATGCCGAGTGAGGTCACGGACTTGCCGGAGCCCGACTCCCCCACGATGCCGAGGGTCCTGCCCTTCTCCAACGTGAAATCGAGCCCGTCGACGGACTTGACCAGGCCGTCGTCGGTCGGGAAGTGCACCTTCAGGCCGCGTACGTCAAGGAAGGCGTCGGGGGTGGGCGAGGCGGAGGCGGACGGCTCGCCCACGGCGGTTCCGCTCTTGCTCAGCTCGGTCATGACAGCCTCACTCGGGGGTCGATCACGGCGTACAGGACGTCCACGACGAGGTTCGCCAAGATCACCGCGAGCGAGGTGATCAGGGTGACGCCGAGGATGACCGGGAGATCTCGTTCGTTGATCGCCTTGAGCACCGCCTGGCCGAGGCCGGGAAGGCTGAACGTGGTCTCGGTCAGGATCGCGCCGCCGATCAGGGCACCGAGGTCCATGCCGAGCATGGTCAGGATGGGGGTCATGGTCGAGCGCATGGCGTGCTTGCCGATGACCACCGGTTCGCTGAGGCCCTTGGACCGGGCGGTGCGGATGTAGTCCTCGCCCATGACTTCGAGCATGGTGGCCCGGGTGATCCGGGCGTACATCGCCGCGTACAGGAAGGCGAGTGTCACCCAGGGAAGCAACATGCCCTGGAACCAGGCCCCCGGGTCCTCGCCGAAGGGGACGAACCCGGAGTCGATCCAGCCGAGGCCGTAGTCGAAGACCGCGAGGGAGACCATGGCGGTGAAGAAGATCGGCAGCGAGACGCCCGAGAGGGCGACCACCATCGCCGAACGGTCCCACAGCGTGCCCCGCTTGAGCGCGGAGAGCACACCGGCCGCGGTACCGAACAGCAGCCACAGCACGGCCGCGCCGAGCGCGAGGACCATGGTGACCGGAAGGCGGTCGGTGAGCACCGGCCAGATGGCCTGCTCACTGCGGAAGGAGTAGCCGAAGCAGGGCGCGGCGCAGTGCGTGACGTCGCCGCCCCCGGAGTAGGTGCGCCCGACGAAGAGGCCCTTGAAGAACTCCAGGACCTGGACGTAGATCGGTTCGCCCAGCTGGAGCTTCTGCCGGATGCCTTCGACTGCCGCCGCGTCCGAGGTCTTGCCCACGTACATCGTGGCGGGGTCGACGCCGCTCCACTTGGGGACGAGGAAGAAGATGCAGAAGACCACCACGACGATGACCACAAGCATGACTGCGACGGCCATGAGCCGCCTTATGAGGTATGTGAGCACTGCTCTCGGCCCGGCGGGGGGTCGCGGGCCACCGGAGGTCGTCCGATGGCCCGCGACCGCGCGCTCCGGCCTTCACCTGCCTTTCGTGCCGTACGGCGGGTGTGCCGGTGGGGTGGTTACTTCACAACGCCCAGGCTGGTGAAGTCGTACATGCCGCTGTACGCGTCCGTGGTGTAGACGTTCGTCAGCCGCGACGAGCGCCAGTTGACCATCTTCTCGAAGACGAAGGGCAGGTAGTACGCGCCCTCCATCACCTGGTGGTTGATCTCCGTGGCGATCGCCTTCTTCTTCTCCGGGTCCAGCTCGGTGGAGAACTTGTCGAAGTTGGCGTCGATCGCCTTGTCCTTGATCATGGCGAAGTTGTTGTTGCCGCTGTCGAGGATGTAGCTGCTGTCCCACAGCGGCGCGCCATAGCCCTGGACCGAGGGGAAGTCCGGGCCCCAGCCCATGATGATGATTCCGTAGTTCTTCTTCTTGACCACGGTCGGGTTGCCGATGATGCCCGAGGTCTGCGAACCGTCGTACTGGTCGATGTCGACCTTGATGCCGATCTTGGCGAGCGAGGCCTGCATCGACTCGGCCGTGGCCACCTCGACCGGCTTGTTGTTACGCACGGCGATGGTGGTGGAGAAGCCGTCGGGCTTGCCACATGCCTTCAGCGCGGCCTTGGCCTTGGTGGTGTCGGCCGCACCGTCGTTGGTGGCGAGGCCGAACGGGTCGTACTTCTGGCCCTCGGAGCCGGGCACCGCCGGGGGCAGCATGTTGGTGCCGATGTCGCCGCCGGCGAGCGGGCCGCCGCGCGCGGTCTGGAGCGACTTGTGGTCGGCTCCGTAGATCACGGCCTTGCGGCACTCGATGTTGTCGAACGGCGCCACGTTCTGCGGGAAGACCGCGTAACGGATGTACCCGGAGACCGGGTTGTCCACGTTCCCCTTGTGCTCCTTGAGCGCCTTGGTGCGGCCCTGCGGGGAGAGGCCCGTCTGGTTGAGGTCGAGGTCGTAGGCGCCCGCGAGCAGCTTGTTGTCCATGTCGTCCGCGTTGGAGAACAGGTCCACCGTGATCTTGTCCGGCAGTGCCTTGCGGACCGGGTCGGAGTCCTGCTTCCAGTTCTCGTTGCGGACCAGCACGAGGGACTTGTTCGGCGAGTACGACTCGAACTTGTACGGGCCGGACGAGAACGGCTTGAGGCCGTACTTCGACTTGGTGTCCTTGTCCTGGCGGACCGGCGAGGACGAGGCCAGCGCCAGGATGTTCTCGAAGTCCGAGTTCGCCTCCGGCAGCTTGAAGACGATGGTCTTCGCGTCCGGCGTCTCGATGGCCTTCAGGCCCAGCTTGTCCTTCGACGTGTCCTTGTACGGCCCCTTGTACTCGCCCTTGGGGTCGAGGATGTCACGCAGGTAGACGGGGCCACCGGACAGCACGTCCTGCGCCCACTGGCGCTCGATGCCGTACTTGACGTCCTGGGACGTGATCGCCTTGCCGTCCTCCCACGTGACCCCGTCGCGCAGGGTGTACGTGTACGTCTTGCCGTCGTCGCTGATCTTGGCCGGCTCGGCGGCGAGGTCGGGCGTGAGGACCGTACCGCCCGATCCCGGCTCGGTCTTGCCGGTCACGAGCTGACGGCTGTAGTAGCGCATGAAGTCCCACACGAAGCCGTAGTAACCACGCGTGGTGTCCCAGGAGTCGGCGTCCTGGACACCGGCGAACTTCAGCGTGCCGCCCTTCTTCGCCGAGGCGTTGGCAACCTTGTTGTTGGCCGCGTCGAAGCCGGCCGCCGCGCCCTTGCCGTCCTTGCCGTCCTTGTCGTCTCCGCCACCGCACGCCGCCGTGGAAAGCAGCGCAGCGACCACGGCAGCAGCGGCCACAGCCTGCTTGCGCCGTGCATTCCGTCGGGTAGTCACGATTCGGGTCCTCCGTGTGTAGAAGCGGCCCGTGCGGTGCACGGGCTCTGCGGTACGGCAGTCAGCGAGTGCCCTTCGGGTCGAGCGCATCGCGTACGCCGTCGCCGAAGAGGTTGAAGGAGAGCACGGTGATGAAGATGGCCACACCCGGGATGATCATGTACATCGGGTCGGCCTCGTAGTAGCTCAGGGCGGACGACAGCATCTGGCCCCAGGAGGCGGACGGCGGCTTCACACCGACGCCCAGGAAGCTCAGGGCCGCCTCGGTGAGGATGTTGGTGGGGATCATCATCGTGGCGTACACGATGATGGGCGCGACCAGGTTGGGCATGAGTTCCTTGAACAGGATGTAGATCCGCCCGGCCCCGAGGCTGCGCGCGGCGTCCACGTACTCCCGCTCGCGCAGCGACAGCGTCTGTCCGCGCACCACCCGGCCGACGTAGGGCCAGCCGAAGAAGCCGATGACCAGAATCATCACGAACAGGCGGACTCCGGTTCCGGTCAGACCGAGCATCTCGTTCGGCATGACGGAGACCAGCGCGATGATGAACAGCAGCTGCGGGAAGGACAACAGCATGTCCATCACCCGGCTGATCAGCGCGTCCAGCCAGCCGCCGAAGAAGCCCGCGAGTACGCCGAGCACGGTGCCGAGAACGATCGCGACGACAGCGGAGAGGCAGCCGACCAGGAGCGAGACCCGGGCGCCGTAGATGACGCGGGCGAAGATGTCGCGGCCGCTGACGGGCTCGACGCCGAGGAGGTGTTCGGAGCTGATGCCGCCGAAGGATCTCGTGGGTGTGGAGAAGAGCGGGTCGATCAGCTCTTCGTGGTGTTCATTGGGCGACTGCCCGACGAGGTCCGCGATCACCGGCGCCAGCAGTGCGATGACGATCAGCACCAGCACCACGACACCGCCGCCGAGGGCCAGCTTGTCCCGCTTCAGGCGCTCCCAGGCGATACGGCCCGGGGACCGGCCCTGCACCACCTTCTCAGGGGGTCCGGCCTCGAAGCCGTCGGCCAGGGCCACACCCGCGGCCGGCTCGTGCAATGGTGCCGTCATCGTGGCAGGAACCCCTCTCAACCGGCGGTGGCCGGTACGTACTTACCGCTGTGGCGGCATGGCTCTGTCCAACGGTGTTCAGGGATCGGTGCGTCCCTGTTGCGGGAGTCTTCATGGACACATCGAGACGTTGCCAGACCTGGCGGTGAATGGATGCCTAACCGTGATGATGACGGTCTGATCCGTTATCCGGACGCGCGTGAACGGCCGCCGGACGGAAGGAAGTTGGGACGGGAGAGGTCATGAAGGGCCACTAAGGCCCCCTTTGTGTCCACCTGTCACCAGAGCGGGTGTGTACGCCGCTTGGCGCACTTTTCCCCCCACTCACCCGGATGGGCGGGAGCCTGCGCGCTCTCAGTACGGAAGAGGGGCCTGCGGGTATCCGTAACCCGGGGCGGCGTGCGACTCGCGGTCGTAGAAGGGCCGGGCGTTGGCGCGCAGCCACATCGTGACGGGGTCGTACTCGTCGGACATGGCGACCGTGGAGACGGGCAGCCCGTCCGGCACGGCGCCGACCGACTGCCGCATCATCGCGCGCACCGCGTCGACGGACGGCCCGCTCGTGTCGTACAGGTCGAGGCCGATGGCGAGGTACGGGACGCCGAGCGCGGGCTGCACCCAGGCGCGGCGCAGCGAGCGGATCGCGGGCGTGTGGTGGGCGTTCTGCGCGAGCTGGGCGTAGAACTGCGGGACCTCGATGGCCGGCTCGCTGATCCGCAGCGGACCCGCGGGCATCCGGTCGAGGCCGGTGGCGATGCGGCGCAGGTCCAGCCAGGGGATGCCGACGCCGCCGCCCGGTCCGTGCGGGTTGAGCCAGATGCCCCAGCGGTCGGGGTAGAGGGCGCGGGCGATGCCGAGGCCGCCGACGACCTCGTGGTCCCGGTTCCAGCCACTGGCGGACAGCTCCTGGGCGGAGGTGACACAGGGGGCGTAGCCGAGGCCGTCGACCTCCATGTTGCCGTACTGGGCGTCGGGGGCGCCGGGGCGGCCCTGCCAGAGGAGCATCCAGACCTGGCCGGCCGCCAGGGCCCGCAGCAGCGCCTCGTACGCGTCGTAGCGCCCGGGCGTGACCTGGCGCAGCATGTGCTCGACCTGACCGGCCGCCGCGGTGCCTGACGCGCTCACCCTGGGTCCCGCCCCTCGTAGATCCTCTGTTTCGGCCTGCCGCCCCGGGGCACTCGGGTACGACGAAGTGCCGAGCCGCCGGCCTTCGGCCACGGACATCGGGCTTCGGCCATCAAACCAGCTTATGCGGCCGTGCTGTCACCGGCTTGACGTCACGGGCCGGCCCCGTCATCCCGCGAAAGCGCCGGGCCCCTGCGCCCCCGCGCGCGTGTAGAAGGGCCGCACCCGCTCGCGCATCCAGTCGACGACCGGGTCCTGCGCCGCGTCGAGCAGCACGAGGTTGACCGGCCAGGGCACCTGGACGCGGCCCAGCGCCCGGCCCAGGGCGTCCATGGGGGCGCTCTGCCCGGCGCCCTCCCAGGTGGAGAACTCGACGCCGACGAAGAGGACGGGGTCGCCGCCCTCGATGCTGGCGAGGGCCCGGCGGGCGCTGAGCACGACGCCGCTCTCCTCGAACTCGCCGGCCGCGGCGGCCAGGAAGTCGACGGGCTCCTCCTTCCAGTCCGGCTCGAAGAGCCGGACCCTGCCGCCGCCGGCCGGGCCGTCGAGCGGAGTCCGTCCGGCCCTGCAGAGCTCGGCGACGGCGGGCGGGGGCAGCGGCATGCCGACGGCGCCGCCCGGGTTCACCGCGATGCCGAGCTGCGGGGGCAGGCCGCGGGCGAAGTCGCGGGCGGGGGCCACCGTGAACGCCATGTGCGCGCCGACGCAGGCGAGGAACTGCTGCTCGGAGCTGAACACGGGGACGTACGCGGCGCCCTCGATCTCCAGCGTGGGCAGGTCGAGGTCGGGGGCGTCGGGCCCGCCGCCGTTGGGCAGCGGCACCCAGAGGCTGCTGCGCCCGAGCACCTCCACGAGGCGGCCGCCCGCCTCCGGGACGCCGAGCGAGGCGCCCAGCACCTCTTCGAGTTCATTGGCCGGCCATCCGCTCTGCGGCTGGCTCCCGGCCTGTGCCGGAATGTCCACTGTTTCCCTCTCTCGCCCCGATGCCCGTGCAGCAAGAGATTAGGGCCTGTCGCGCCTCGCGCCGCCCCGTACCCCCCGTTGTGTGGCTACTGTCCGGCCTTTGGGACGGGCCGCGCTCAGCCGTCGCTCCGTGCGTCAGCAAACGTGATCCGCGCGAGGAGCCCGGCCGCTTCGCGGTCCAGCAGCACGGCCGAGGCGCAGCCGTGCGGCAGCAGACCGGTCCCGGTGTCCCGCAGCAGCCGCCCCACGGCCCTGCGGTGCCGGGCGAAGGCGTATCCGGAGACGCCGCGGCCCCGCGCGCGCTGCCCCTCGCGGGCGGCCCGCGGGCTGACGTCGAGCAGGATCAGGTGCAGGCCGCGGCCGCGGCGCCGGGCATGGCGGGCGAGCCGGGCGCGCACCCAGGCCTGGGTGCCGCAGTCGTGCACCACGACGGAGGCGCCCGAGCGCAGCACCCGCCGCAGGCCCCAGTAGTGGGCGACGCGGACGAGCGGGCGGTAGAGGAGGTAGGGCACTAATCGGGGCAGCCGGGCGGCCCAGCGGTCCCGGGTGTGCTGGGAGTCGACTGCGTACGCCGGGGCGGCGCGGGCGATGAGGGTGGACTTGCCGCTGCCGGGCAGCCCGGAGACCACCACGATGTCCCCGGCCGTGAAGCGCAGGGTGCGCGGCCCGCGCCCGGCCCGGCCACGCAGGTCCCGGACGACGGGCGCGTCCATCCGCGCCCGTCGTCGGCGGGCCCGCGAGCGCGGCTGCACGGGCAGCGCGTCGCCTGTGAGCCCCGCGGTCGTCGCGTACCGCAACGTCATCGCCTCCCCCTGCCGAACGGCCGACGCGTGCACGGTCGGTGCCTACCCCCGAAGTGTAAAGAAAAGGTAATGCGGCACAACCGTGCGCCCCGCCGGAATCCGGCGGGGACCGGCACCGGTCCCGGCGCCCCACTCGCCCCGGACGCGTGCGATGATGACCCCGCCAACTGCATACAGGCCACTTGAATCCGCGCGGGAGAGTCCCGGTCACCATGCCGGGCGCCGAAGGAGCAAGATCCTCCCTTGAATCTCTCAGGCCCCGTACCGCGTGGATGAGGCAGATCTGAAAAGCGAGCCGCCCGGCGGCTCCACCCAAGGTGCAAGCCGAACCCCCGTGGGGTCTCTCGGCGAACCTCTCAGGTTCCGATGACAGATGGGGAGGATCGTCCTCGTCGTCATGCCCTGGGAGCCCCGTCCATGAGCACCACCCCCCGCCCCACCGCCCAACCGTCGCCCGCCGCCACCCCGCCTGACGGCGCGGCGCACCAGAGTCCCCTTCAGGCGTTGCACCGCTCGCTGGGCGCCACGATGACCGACTTCGCGGGCTGGGACATGCCGCTGCGCTACGCCAGTGAGCGCGACGAGCACAACGCCGTACGCACGAAGGCCGGCCTCTTCGACCTCTCCCACATGGGCGAGATCACCGTCACGGGCCCGGGGGCCGTGGCGCTCCTCAACTACGCGTTGGTCGGCAACATCGGCACCGTCTCGGTGGGCCGCGCCCGCTACACGATGATCTGCGCCGAGGACGGCGGCATCCTGGACGACCTGATCGTGTACCGCCTCCAGGAGGAGGAGTACATGGTCGTCGCCAACGCCGGCAACGCCCAGCTCGTCCTCGACACGATCACCGAGCGCGCCACCGGCTTCGACGCCGAGGTGCGCGACGACCGCGACGCGTACGCGCTCCTCGCCGTCCAGGGCCCCGAGTCCCCCGCGATCCTCGCGTCCGTGACCGACGCGGACCTGGACGGCCTGAAGTACTACGCCGGGCTGCCCGGCACGGTCGCCGGGGTGCCCGCGCTGATCGCCCGGACCGGCTACACCGGCGAGGACGGCTTCGAGCTGTTCGTCGCCCCCGAGCACGCCGAGCAGCTGTGGCGGGCGCTCACCGAGGCCGGCGCCTCGCGCGGCCTGATCCCGTGCGGCCTCTCCTGCCGCGACACGCTGCGGCTGGAGGCGGGCATGCCGCTGTACGGGCACGAGCTGACCACCTCGCTGACCCCGTTCGACGCCGGGCTCGGCCGGGTCGTGAAGTTCGAGAAGGAGGGCGACTTCGTCGGCCGCAAGGCCCTGGAGGCCGCCGCCGAGCGCGCCGAGACCGCCCCGCCCCGCAAGCTCGTCGGCCTGGTCGCCGAGGGCCGCCGGGTGCCGCGCGCCGGGTTCTCGGTCGTCGCGGACGGCCAGGTCGTCGGCGAGGTCACCTCCGGCGCCCCCTCCCCCACGCTGGGCAAGCCGATCGCCATGGCGTACGTCGACGCGGCGCACGCCGAGCCGGGAACCGCGGGCGTCGCCGTGGACATCCGGGGCAGCCACGAGCCGTACGAGGTCGTGGCACTCCCGTTCTACAAGCGGCAGAAGTAGAACCGCAGAACCCGGCGGGCCCCGCGTACGTGACGCAGTCCCGTCTCACACCGTAAGACCACCGTTCATCAGCACTCCCCCGCGTACAGGAGAATTCAGGTCATGAGCAACCCCCAGCAGCTGCGGTACAGCAAGGAGCACGAGTGGCTGTCGGCCGTCGAGGACGGCGTGGCCACGATCGGCATCACGGAGCACGCGGCCAACGCGCTCGGTGACGTCGTCTTCGCCCAGCTCCCCGAGGTCGGTGACACGGTGACCGCGGGCGAGACCTGCGGCGAGCTGGAGTCGACCAAGTCGGTCAGCGACCTGTACTCGCCGGTGACCGGTGAGGTCACGGCCTCCAACCAGGACGTCGTGGACGACCCGTCGCTGGTGAACTCCGCTCCGTTCGAAGGCGGCTGGCTGTTCAAGGTACGTGTCGCGGAGGAGCCGAAGGACCTGCTCTCCGCCGACGAGTACACCGAGTTCACCGGCAACTGAGACCCCAAGGGACCACCTGATGTCGCTTCTCAACTCCTCCCTCCACGAGCTGGACCCGGACGTCGCCGCCGCCGTCGACGCCGAGCTCCTGCGCCAGCAGTCCACGCTCGAAATGATCGCCTCGGAGAACTTCGCTCCCGTCGCCGTCATGGAGGCGCAGGGCTCCGTCCTGACCAACAAGTACGCCGAGGGCTACCCCGGCCGCCGTTACTACGGCGGCTGCGAGCACGTCGACGTGGTCGAGCAGATCGCGATCGACCGCATCAAGGCGCTCTTCGGCGCCGAGGCCGCGAACGTCCAGCCGCACTCCGGTGCGCAGGCCAACGCCGCCGCGATGTTCGCGCTGCTGAAGCCGGGCGACACGATCATGGGCCTGAACCTCGCGCACGGCGGTCACCTGACCCACGGCATGAAGATCAACTTCTCCGGCAAGCTCTACAACGTGGTCCCGTACCACGTCGACGACGCCGGCGTCGTGGACATGGCCGAGGTCGAGCGCCTGGCCAAGGAGTCCAAGCCGCAGCTGATCGTCGCCGGCTGGTCCGCGTACCCGCGCCAGCTGGACTTCGCCGCCTTCCGCCGCATCGCGGACGAGGTCGGCGCGTACCTGATGGTCGACATGGCGCACTTCGCCGGTCTGGTCGCCGCGGGCCTGCACCCCAACCCGGTGCCGCACGCCCACGTCGTCACCACCACCACGCACAAGACCCTCGGCGGTCCGCGCGGCGGTGTGATCCTCTCCACCCAGGAGCTCGCCAAGAAGATCAACTCGGCGGTCTTCCCGGGTCAGCAGGGCGGCCCGCTGGAGCACGTGATCGCCGCCAAGGCGGTCTCGTTCAAGGTCGCGGCGGGCGAGGAGTTCAAGGAGCGCCAGCAGCGCACCCTGGACGGCGCCCGCATCCTGGCCGAGCGCCTGGTGCAGCCGGACGTCACCGAGGTCGGCGTCTCCGTCCTGTCCGGCGGTACGGACGTGCACCTGGTCCTGGTGGACCTGCGCAACTCCGAGCTGGACGGCCAGCAGGCCGAGGACCGGCTCCACGAGCTGGGCATCACGGTCAACCGGAACGCCATCCCCAACGACCCGCGGCCGCCGATGGTCACCTCGGGCCTGCGGATCGGCACCCCGGCCCTGGCCACCCGCGGTTTCCAGGCGGAGGACTTCACCGAGGTCGCCGAGATCATCGCCTCCGCCCTCAAGCCGTCCTACGACGCGGACGACCTGAAGGCCCGGGTCGCCGCGCTCGCCGAGAAGTTCCCGCTGTACCCCGGCCTGAAGTAGCCGGACCGGCGCGTTTGCGTTTCCGGGAGGGGCACCCCGCACACTGGTCAGTGAGCGCGGTGCCCCATCCCTTGTCCCCCGCTCTCCGGGCCCACCCCGCCCGTACCGCACCACCCGGCAGACAACGACGTCTACCAACCCTTTAGGAGTCACCCGTGGCCATCTCGGTCTTCGACCTGTTCTCGATCGGCATCGGCCCGTCCAGCTCCCATACGGTCGGCCCCATGCGCGCGGCCCGTATGTTCGCGCGGCGGCTGAAGAACGAGGGCCTGCTCGCCCACACCGCCTCGATACGTGCCGAGCTGTACGGTTCCCTCGGCGCCACCGGCCACGGCCACGGCACCCCCAAGGCGGTCCTGCTCGGCCTGGAGGGCGAGTCCCCCCGCACGGTCGACGTCGAGACGGCCGACGACCGGGTCGAGGCGATCCGCACCACCGGGCGGCTCAACCTCCTCGGCATGCACGAGATCGACTTCGACGCGGACGAGCAGCTGGTCCTGCACCGCCGCAAGGCACTCCCGTACCACGCCAACGGCATGACCGTCTTCGCGTACGACGCCGAGGGCGCCCCGCTCCTGGAGAAGACGTACTACTCGGTCGGCGGCGGCTTCGTCGTGGACGAGGACGCCGTGGGCGAGGACCGGATCGTGCTCGACGACACGGTCTTGAAGTACCCCTTCCGCACCGGCGACGAACTCTTGCGCATGGCCCGCGAGACCGGCCTGTCGATCTCCTCGCTCATGCTGGAGAACGAGCGCGCCTGGCGCACCGAGGACGAGATCCGCTCCGGCCTCCTGGACATCTGGCGCGCCATGCAGGCGTGCGTCTCGCGCGGCATGTCCCGCGAGGGCATCCTCCCCGGCGGCCTCAAGGTCCACCGCCGCGCCGCGAAGACCGCCCGCCAGCTGCGCGCGGAGGGCGACCCCCAGGCCCACGCCATGGAGTGGATCACCCTCTACGCGATGGCCGTCAACGAGGAGAACGCCGCGGGCGGCCGCGTCGTCACCGCCCCGACGAACGGCGCGGCCGGCATCATCCCGGCGGTCCTGCACTACTACATGAACTTCGCGGCGGGCGGCGCCACCGAGGCCGAGAAGGACGACAGCGTCGTCCGCTTCCTGCTGGCCGCCGGCGCCATCGGCATGCTGTTCAAGGAGAACGCCTCCATCTCCGGCGCCGAGGTCGGCTGCCAGGGCGAGGTCGGCTCCGCCTGCTCCATGGCCGCCGGCGCCCTCGCCGAGGTCCTGGGCGGCAGCCCCGAGCAGGTCGAGAACGCCGCCGAGATCGGCATGGAACACAACCTGGGCCTGACCTGCGACCCGGTCGGCGGCCTCGTCCAGATCCCGTGCATCGAGCGCAACGGCATGGCAGCGGTGAAGGCGGTCACCGCGGCGAAGATGGCCCTGCGCGGCGACGGCAGCCACAAGGTCTCCCTCGACAAGGTCATCAAGACCATGAAGGAGACCGGGGCGGACATGAGCGTCAAGTACAAGGAGACGGCGCGGGGCGGGCTCGCGGTGAACATCATCGAGTGCTAGGCAGATGGGTCCTGGCAGCACCACCCAGATCACGGCTGTCGTCCGAGCCGTCGTCGCGCTCGAACTCGCCACCTGATCAAGGTGGAAGAGGCTTCTCCCTATCCGGTCTCGAATCACTCCGGAACGGTTCGCCTACTCGAACTCTGATTTGCCTCTTTTGTTCGTCGTGGAAGGCTACTTCGACAGAGACTCTTGCTCCGACCTCAGGCAGGTCGAGCACCGGTGGATTGGAGTTGTACGAGGCAATGTCCAGGAATTCGATCACTTCGGGAGAGCCGTCCAGCTCGAGGAACACTCCGAACGGGCGTCGAATACGGACCACCCCATGAGTCTTGCTGCCGACCAGATGCCGGAGCTCTGCCTCGTCCCATGCGTCTTCCATGGCTTGCCCGCGCCTCACTCTCCTGAGGGCTGTTCGTCGGCGGCGGTGAGGATGACGCCTTTCTTCAGAAGGTCCACGCCGTCGCCCGAGAGCCGGACGGTGGCGCCGTAGGGCGGATGGAGAGACTCCGCCGTCTGCCCGTCGCGCTCGATCCGGTCGAGTCTCAGCACCACCGGGGCTCCCCCGGCCGCGCCGTCGGGGGGACGAACCCCGAAGTCCGCCCCGGCGCGCACCACGCCACCGACACAGCGGGCCACGCACACGGCGGTCCCGGCGCCCCGGTCCTCCACGCAATAGATCTGGAGCTCCCCGGCGCAGTCGTCAACGACGCGCCGGGAACCGCGCGCCCTGTCGATGTCACGTTGCAGCGCGCTGAAGCGCGGCGGTTCCCGGCTCGCGTCGAGCACGACGACGTGCAGCCGGTCCCCGAGCCGGGGCGGTGCGGCGTCCTCGTCCCACCAGGAGGGGTGCTTCACCTGGTCGATGAACCCGGTCCCGCCGTCGGCTTCGACGCGTGAGCCCACCGGAGCGACCCCGGTCACCGTGACATCGAGTTCCTGATCATCGTGAAACGTCATTCGGGTCCTCCGAAGATCGAGATCCAGCTGCGGTTCTGTGTGAGCTCGTTGAGTCGGTCCAGCTTCTCCACAGGAATTTCGAACTCCAGGCGCGGCGCTCCGCCGGGGCCGTTTCTGTCGATGATCTTCGCATGCTCGCCGAACTCCTCCAGGAACGACGGATGCATCTCGTACTTCACCATGCCCTTGGCGAAGTTGATGCCTGTGGGCCCGGCGTACTCGGCTGCGACGGCCTCTTCACCGAAGTAGACCTTCCCGTTCGAGATGTATCCGCCGCCGATGTCCACGCCCGGTTGGTGGTTGGCCGGGTTCGGACCGTTGTCGAGTTCGTACTGCGCGTGGGCTCCCTTGGGGGTCCGGTAGATCGGGATGTAGTCCGGGGCCAGCCCCAGGCGGTCCGTCCAACGGTGCGGGTTGTCCACGTACGTGACGGGGTTGGGCGCCGGCCCCAGCCCCAGCGGGTCCGGGGAGGCGTAGCGGCCGGTTTCGGGGTCGTAGTGGCGGAAGACGTTGTAGTGGAGGCCGGATTCGGGGTCGTAGTACTGGCCGGGGAAGCGGAGCGGGGTGTACGTGGTGCTGGTGCGGGACCAGGCGGTGGTGCCCCAGAGGGTGGCGCGGGCGCGCCAGGCGGTGTGGCCGGTCTCGTCGATGAGTTCGGTGGGTGTGCCGACGAGGTCGGTGGCGATGGCGAAGAAGCGGCGGTCGATCTCCGTCTGGCGGTCGTCGGCCGTGAGGAGGCGTTCGGTCTGGGACAGCGGGGCCAGGCCGCGGTGGTCCCAGGTGAGGGCGACCGCGTTCGGGGTGTCGGGCTGGTGGGTGGTCTGTTCGCAGAGGGCGACCCCGTCCCAGGTGAACCGGGTCTCCTCGGCCACATGCCCTTCGGCGGTCAGGCGTTGCTTGGCGGTGCGGCGGCCGAGCGGGTCGTAGCGGTAGCGCCATTGGGTGCCGTCGGGGGTGGTGACGGAGGTGAGGCGGTTCTCCGTGTCCCAGGTGTAGTGCCAGGTGTCGGGCTTGCGGGAGAGGCGGGTCTTGCGGCGCAGGGTGACCCGGCCCAGGGCGTCGTGTTCGAAGCGGGTGTCGCCGGCGCGGGTGAGGGTGGTGCCGGTGTAGGCGCGGGAGCCGGTGGCCTCGGTGCCGGGGTGGTTGGAGGGCCAGGTGGCGGAGGTCTGGTTGCCGGCGTCGTCGTAGGCGTAGCGCTCGGTCCAGCCCTGGGCGTGGACGGCGGTGACGCGGCCCGCCGGGTCGAGGTCGAAGGTGCGGGTGCCGGACTTCTGGTCGGCGACGGATATGAGGTGGCCGTCGGTGCGGTAGGTGTAGGCGCGGCTGTTGACGGGGCGGGTTCCGGCGTCGATGTGCTGGGCGGTGAGGCGTCCGGCCTCGTCCCAGGCGGAGGTCATGGTGAGCGCGTCGTCGTAGGCGCGGGTGAGTTCGCGCCCGGCGTCGTCGTGCGTGAAGTCGATGCGGTGGCCACCGCTGGTGAGGCTGTGGGTACGGCCGTCGGGGCCGTACGTGTAGGAGGTGACGTGGCCGGTGGGCGTGACGCGCCTGGTGCGGCGGCCCAGGGCGTCGTACGAGTAGGAGACGGGGCGGCCGTCCACCAGTTCGGTCTTGGTCCTGCCCATGCGGTCGTACTGGTAGCGGATCTCGCTCTCCGGGCCTACGGCTTCGAGGAGGCGTCCGGCCCGGTCGTAGGCGTAGGTCGTCACGTGGCCGTCGACGTCCTTGCGGATCACCTGGCCGAGCGGGTCGCGTTCGTACGCGATGGTCCCGCCGAGGGCGTCGGTGCGGGCGGTGGGCCGGCCTGCCGCGTCCAGTTCGTAGGTGAGGGTGCGGCCGTCGAAGTCGGTCTCGGAGACGACGCGGCCTGCCGCGTCGTGCTCGTAGGCCCAGGTCAGGCCCTGCGGGTTGGTGACGCGGGTGAGGCGCAGTTCGTGGTCGTGCGCGAACTCGTAGCGGGCGCCGTCCGGTCCGGTGCGGGCGGCGAGGAGGTCGAAGTGGGTGTACTCGAAGCGGGTGACGCCGCCCGACGCGTCGGTGTGCGTGAGCGCGTTGCCCTCGCCGTCGTACGTCCATGACTCGGTGGCCCCGTCGGGGGCGGTGCGCCGGGCGAGTTGGCCGTCGGGGTGCCACTCCAGGCGGGTGACGCCGCCTGCCGGGTCGGTGATGCGGACGGGGCGGCCGAGGGCGTCGCGCTGTGTGCGGGTGGTGGCGCCGGTCGGGCCGGTCACCTCCACGGTCAGGCCGGCGGCGTCGCACTCCACGTGGGTGGTGGCGCCGAGGGCGTCGGTGAGCGAGGTGAGGCGGCCGGCGGTGTCGTAGGTGTAGCGGGTGGTGGCCCCGGCGGGGTCGGTGACCGCGGTGCGGTTGCCGCGTTCGTCGAACTCCTGGAGCACGCGGTTGCCGTCCGGGCCGATGATCTCCACGGGCAGGCCGGACGGGCCGCGCACGGTGCGCAGTTCGCCGCCGTCGGGGGCGGTCGTGGAGATGAGCCGGTCGTTCTCGTCGTAGGAGAAGGCGGTGCGCAGGCCCAGCGGGTCGGTGCGGGAGTGCAGGTTGCCGTGCGGGTCGTGGGTGAACCGGGTGGTGTGGCCGAGCGGGTCGGTGACCGCGAGCGGGAGGCAGCCGGGGCCGAACAGGTGGCGGGTGGTGTGCCCGTCCGCGGTGGTGAGCGTAGTGGTGCGGTGGCCCGTGGCGGGGTCCGGGTCGGTGTAGGCGAGGGTGATCTGTACGTGGCCGGCCTCGCCGCCCTCCGCGACGACGCGGTCCTGGTCGTCGTAGACGTAGTCGTAGCGGCTGTTGTTGGAGTCGATCCAGGCGATGACGCGGCGGTGGTCGTCGTAGACGAACGTGGTCGTAGAGCCGGACGGCTTGGTGACCGTGGTGAGGTCGCCGTCCGTGTAGCCGTAGCTCATCAGGAGCAGGTCCGCGCCGTCCTCGCCCGCGCCCGTCAGGGACAGGGCAGTGACCCGGCCATCGGCGACGGACAGGTTCAGCTGGTGGCCGGCGGAGTGGGCCAGGGCCAGCGGCAGGCCGTCCTCGTCGCGGTCAACGGTGATCCGGTGGCCGTTGCGGTCGGTGAGGTCCGTCAGCCAGGCCACGCCGTCGCCCCCCGGTTCGGCGCCGGGCGGGGCGTCGAAGTCGAGGACCAGGCCGCTGTCGGGGTCGGTGACCGTGTAGTCGCCGTTCGCGTCGCGGGCCAGCAGTGTGCGGGCCCGCCCCGACTCGGGCCGGACGGGCGCGCCGGGGGCCGGGTGCGGGTAGCGGATCAGGAGGCCCTCGGCCGTGACGTGGAGGACGCCGATGGCGTCGATCAGCAGCCGCTCGTCGACGGTGGACGTCCAGGCCGGTCCCAGGAAGCGGCCGGCCGTGCAGCCGGACTCGGTGCGGCGGGTGAACAGCAGCGGCAGGATGCCGGGGAGTACGACATCGGTCTGCGGCAGGAACATCCGGCCCGTGGCCAGGTCGACCGGGTCGGTGCCGTCGGTGACACGCTCACCGTCCGGACGGCGGTGGGTGCCCTCCGGGGCGTCGTCCACCAGCCGGCGCAGCCGTGCGATGTCGGACGCCTCCTCGGCCAGGCGCGCGCCCTTCACCGCGGCGCCGCCGCCTCCCGTGGCGACGGTCAGCGCGAGGTCGGGGAGCAGCCGGCCCACGCCCTCGGCCGGGTCCTTCATGAAGTCCTTGACCATCTGGCCGCCGGTGCCGACCGGGTCGTTGGCGGCGACCACCAGCCCGGCGGCCAGGCTGTTGAGCGAGGTGGCGTACTCGGCCGGGTGCGTGAGGTTGTACGGGTCCATCGGGTTCACACTGCGGACGAAGTTGAGGATGCCGGCCGACGCCTTGATGATCCCGCCGTCCAAGTGCATGCCCATGACCTGCGCTTCCTCGAACCCGTCCCGCGCCTGCTCCGCGTACGACGGTTTCTCCGGCGCCATGTCGCGGGCGGCCTGGACCGCGGAGCGCGCGGTCTGCGCCGCCGTGTTCCGCTGCTCGCGGGCGGCGGCAAGAAGCTCCTGCGCATCCTCCATCAGCTTCTTGCCCGGGTCGGTGAACGTCGACGCGGGCCTCGGCGGCAGCGAGGACGGGTCGCGCTTGTCGGCGGGCTGGGCGTTGTAGCGGTCGACCGCGCTGTTGTAGTCGTCCACCTTCTTGCGGTGCGCATCAGCGGCGTCCTCGGACGCCTTGACGCCCTCCTTCCACTTGTCGATCGCCGTCTGCGCCTGCTCCTGCGCCCAGGTGACGGTGTCCGCGAACGCGTCGAGAGCCCCGAGCGCCTTCGCGGTGGCGTCAGCCGCGGCGTACCACTTCGGTGGCTGGGTGCTCACCGCGGTACGCAGGGCGTTGGCCGTCTCGCCCTTGAGCTCACCGGAGTTGAGGCCCTTGAGCCCGTCACCGGTCCCGTCGAAGGCCGACTGGAACGCGCGGAGCTTGGTGACCGTGGCGTTGATCTTGCTGGGGCTGCCGTAGATCAGCTTGGTCTTGTCCTCGGTCTGCCCGAGGTCCATCTCATTGACTTCCGCGCCCATCCGGTTGGCGACCGAACGGGACTGCTCACGCACCCAGTCCGCACCGGACTCCCACCCGACATCGTCCAGCCGGTCGGCGGTCCAGTTCCCTACGTCCTCGACCCGGTCGCCGGCCCACTCGACGCCGTCCTCGATCACATCCTCGACCGAATCGGGCGTGATGTCCCTGATGAAGTCGCCTATACCCACCGTCAGTTCCCCCCGGACTCACCCTGCTGCCGCGCCTGCTGGGCGCGTTCCTCCGGCGACGGGCCGAACGTCTCGTCCAGCGCCTGGTCGAACTCGTCGTCCGATACACCGAGCGCGTTGTTGAACAGATCGGACTGCCGGCCGCCGTAGCCCTCGGTCAGGACCGTGCGGCCGGTGTCCTTCCAGGTCTGCCCCATGTCCTGGCCGGCCTTCTCGAACGATTCCGCGCTCCAGTCCGGGTCCAGGTAGTCCGGCGTGAAGATGTCACCCCAGCTCTGCTGGGCTATCTCCTCCTCACTCGCGTGCGGGTTCCCGCCGAACACGGCGTTGGCACCCACCTTGAGCGTGCCCGCCAGGTACTGGTCGTGCTCCCACTGCGTACCCGCAGCCAGGCCCAGCCGGCTCGCGAGCCCACTGGCATCCCGCACCAGAGCCCGCACCCCCCACTCCCAGCGCTCGCAGAAGTCCTCGAAGTCGACCGAGAGGCCGTGGTGACCGGTCTCCATCCCGGTCATCGACAGCTCCGAGAAGCCCTTGCCCAGCACCGAACCGGTGGCCCCGCCCAGATCACCGAGCTCGTCGATGGTCGTGTTCAGACCCTTCGTGAACTTGGCGACGGACGTCTTGTCGAGGTGCAGGTCCGCCCCGTCCCCGCTCACGCCCACACCCCCTGGGCCTCACCCGCGTCGACGGCGGCCGACTCCGGAACGATGCCGACGACCGGCGGGAAGAACATCGACCCGTCCTCCGTCGCGACGTCCACGGCCAGACCGGCGGGCTCGCCCAAGGCCGGCACCACCTCGTCCACGATCCGCGCGCCCAGCAGCGCCGCGTACTCCATGGGCCGGTCCCCGGGGGCGCGATGCCGGGCGAACCGGGCCAGTGCCACCTCGTCCGTGAACCCGTAGACCCACCGCACCCCACCCAGCCGCGCCGACCACAAGCGCTCCCCGGACATCGGCACCAGAAGCACCGAACGCCGCATCTCACCGACCAGCGCCCGCGGATCGCCGACCCCGCTCCTCCGCTCGGCTATGCGCTCGGCAAGCGCTGCCCCTGATCGCTCCACGGTCTCTCCCCCTTCGGCGGCAACTCACGACACCGTAGATCAGGACGCTCGGCGGGACGGCCGCGGTTCTCGCCGGGCCCTGGCCGCCGCCGCGGAAATCCGGTAAGGGCCGCCTCCCCCCATTCGATAGGATGCAGGCGGCCTGCGACAGAGGCACCGGCGCGCTCCGCGTCCGACCGGTGCACGCCGGCAGGAATCCGACCTCGACTCCATTGCCGGGCCGCAGACGGCTCATCGCAGTAGAAATTGGGAGCATCCGACGATGACTCGACACCTGATCACCAGCGCGCTTCCCTACATCAACGGGATCAAGCACCTGGGGAACCTGGTCGGGTCGATGCTCCCGGCGGACGTGTACACGCGGTATCTGCGCCAGCGGGGCGAGGAAGCCCTGTACATCTGCGCGACCGACGAGCACGGCACCCCGGCGGAGCTGGCCGCGAAGGCGGCCGGGCTGCCGGTGTCGGAGTTCTGTGCCGAGCAGCACGAGGCGCAGAAGGCGGTCTACGACGGCTTCGGGCTCGCGTTCGACTACTTCGGCCGCAGCTCCTCCGAGCAGAACCGGGAGATCACGCAGCACTTCGCCCGCAAGCTCCAGGAGAACGGGTTCATCGAGGAGCGGGCGATCCGGCAGGTCTTCTCGATCGCCGACGACCGCTTCCTGCCGGACCGCTACATCGTCGGTACGTGCCCGCACTGCGGGTACGACAAGGCGCGCGGCGACCAGTGCGAGAACTGCACCCGGGTGCTGGACCCGACCGATCTGATCGAGCCGCGCTCCGCGATCAGCGGCAGCAGCGAGCTGGAGGTCCGCGAGACCAAGCACCTCTTCCTCCTCCAGTCGAAGCTGGAGGGCGAGGTCGAGGCGTGGATCGACGCGACCAGCGACGAGTGGCCGCACCTGGCCTCCTCGATCGCCCGCAAGTGGCTCACCGAGGGTCTGCACGACCGGTCGATCACCCGCGACCTGGAGTGGGGCGTGCCGGTCCCCGCCGACACCTGGCCGGAGCTGGCGGCGGAGGGCAAGGTCTTCTACGTCTGGTTCGACGCCCCCATCGAGTACCTCGGGGCGACGAAGGAGTGGGCGGACCTGGAGCCGGAGACCCGGGACTGGAAGTCCTGGTGGTACGAGGCGTCCGACGTCCGGTACACCCAGTTCATGGCCAAGGACAACGTCCCGTTCCACACGGTGATGTTCCCGGCCATGGAGATCGGCACCCGCGAGCCGGTCAAGCGCGTCGACCACGTGAAGGCGTTCAACTGGCTCAACTACTACGGCGGGAAGTTCTCGACGTCGCAGCAGCGGGGCATCTTCTCCGACACCGCACTGGAGCTGCTGCCGGCCGACTACTGGCGCTACTTCCTGATGGCGCAGGCGCCGGAGTCGGACGACACGTCCTTCACCTGGGAGCTGTTCGCCACCTCGGTGAACAAGGACCTCGCCGACACCCTCGGCAACTTCGTGAACCGGGTGCTGTCCTTCTCGCGCAAGCGGTTCGGTGACGCGGTGCCGGCGGGCAAGGAGGCCGGGGAGGCCGAGCAGAAGCTGGGCGAGGAGATCGCGCGCCTGCTCGCCGAGTACGAGGGCCACATGGAGGCGCTCCGGTTCCGCAAGGCCGCCCAGGCCCTGCGGGCGCTGTGGAGCGCGGGCAACTCCTACCTGGAGGAGAAGGCCCCCTGGCTGGAGATCAAGACCGACCAGGAGGGCGCCGCCCTCACCCTGCGCACCGCGATGAACCTGATCCACCTGTACGCGGTCGTCTCCGAGCCGTTCATCCCGTCGTCCGCGCGGGCCATGCGCGAGGCGTTCGCCCTGGCGGACGACACGGCGACGTGGGTCGGCGCCGGCGAGGCCCGCGCCCTGGCGTCCGTGCCGGCCGGCACGGCGTTCTCGGTTCCGCCGGTGCTCTTCGCCAAGATCACCGACGAGGACCTGGAGGCCTGGCGTTCGCGTTTCGGCG
>NZ_SSBK01000052.1 GCF_004795035.1 Streptomyces sp. A0958 | reverse complement strand
TGGGTCGGCGCCGGCGAGGCCCGCGCCCTGGCGTCCGTGCCGGCCGGCACGGCGTTCTCGGTTCCGCCGGTGCTCTTCGCCAAGATCACCGACGAGGACCTGGAGGCCTGGCGTTCGCGTTTCGGCGGCCACACCTGGACGCCCGCGCGGGTCCGTGATCTGCTGGACCGGACGCCCCGACGACCACGGAAGGGCCGATACGCCATGACAGCGGCACCCCCTCCGACATCCGGGCCGTCCGCCGGGCGGGCCGCCCCGCACGCCGACACCGTCCACGGGACCGTCCGGGGCGCGTACGAGCGGGGCGTTGCCGTGTTCCGGGGCATCCCGTACGCGGCGGCCCCGGTGGGCGCCCTCCGTTTCCGACCGCCCGAACCGCCGGAGCCGTGGACCGGGGTGCGGGCGGCGGTGGACTACGGCCCGACCGCGCCCAAACGGCCGTACGCCCCGCCGCTGGACCGGCTGCTGGCCGATCCCTCGGTGCCGGGCGAGGACTGCCTCAACCTGAACGTGTGGACGCCGTCCCCGGACCGCACCGGGCTGCCCGTCCTGGTCTGGATTCACGGCGGCTCGCTGCTGCACGGCTCGTCCGTCCTGCCGCTGTACGACGGGGCGGCGTTCGCCCGCGACGGTGTGGTGCTCGTATCGCTCAACTACCGCCTGGGCATCGAGGGGTTCGGGGTCTTCCCGGACGCCCCCGCCAACCGCGGCCTCCTGGACCAGCTGGCCGCCCTCGCCTGGGTGCGGGACAACATCGCGGCGTTCGGCGGCGATCCGCACCGGGTCACGGTGTGCGGCGAGTCGGCGGGCGCCATCAGCCTCGGGGCGCTGCTCACCGCTCCCCGGGCCCGGGGCCTGTTCCGGCGGGCCGTGCTGCAGAGCGGGGTGCCTGCCGCGGTGCCGGTGGCCGAGGGCCGCCGTACGACCGAACTCATCGCGAAGCGGCTGGGGGCGGCGGCGACGGCCGGGGCGCTGGCCGCCGTGGACCCCGCCGCGCTGCTGGCCGCGCAGGGCGAGGTGACGGCCGGCGGCTCCCCGCTGACCGGCGGCAACGCCTTCCGGATCGTGGTGGACGGCGAACTGCTGCCCCGCGATCCGGTGGAGGCCCTGTGCGACGGGGCTGCGTCCGGCGTCGACCTGCTGATGGGCTCGAACACCGAGGAGTACCGGCTATGGTTCGTCCCCAGCGGCCTGACCGAACGGCTATCCCGCGCGAGGCTCCGGCTGGCTCTGCTGAAGTTCCGGGTGCCGCGCGCGACCACCCGTACGTACCGCGCCAACCGGCCCGGTGCCACGCCGGGCGAACTGCTCGGCGCGCTCGCCACCGACCTGCTGCTGCGGGTACCGCTGAACCGGCTGGCCGACGCCCGGGCCGGCGCCCCCGGCTCCACCCGCCTCTACGAGTTCGGCTGGCCCTCCCCCGTCATGGGGCTCGGGGCCTGCCACGGCCTGGAGGTCGGCTTCGTCTTCGACACCCTCGGCGGACCCGACGCCGTGGCGCTGGCCGGGCCGGACGCCCCGCGCGAGCTGGCCGCCTCGATGCACGCGGCCTGGGTGCGGTTCGCGACGCACGGCGACCCGGGCTGGCCGGCCTGGGACGCCTCGCGCCCGGTGATGCGCTTCGGGCCCGGCGCCCCGGAGCTGGTGCGGGCCCCGCGCGACGACGAGCTGCGCGGCTGGCCGCCGTACCGGTAGCCGGGTGCCGGGGGCGGGGCGTCAGCGGGTGCTGAGCCAGTGCGGGTCGGGGACGACGGTCAGGACGGCCGACACCAGCACGACGGCCACCAGCGCGGCCACTTCGCGGCGCGCGGCCCGGTGGGCGGCGGCCGGGCCGGCCCCGCTCCGCAGCCGCCGGCGCGCGCTCAGGGCCAGGGCGCTCACCACCACCATCAGCACCAGCTTGGCCAGCAGGGTGCGCCCGTACGCCGAGGTGAGGACGGTGTCCGCCGGAAGCCTGCGCAGGGCGCTGCACGTACCGGTCACCGCGAGCGCCGCGTACAGCCACGCGGCGAGGCGCGCGTACCGGGCGAGCAGCGCGCGGGCCGCGTCCGGGGCCGCCCCCCACAGGCGCATGGTGCGCAGGACGTGGACGAGCCCGCCGGTCCACAGCGATGCGGCGGTCAGGTGCACGACGGTCAGCGCGGCACCCACCAGCGGGCTGTACGCCTCGGGGTGGGCCCGCAGCGCCTCCGCGCCGACGACCAGGGCGAGCGGCAGGGCGGCGAGGCCGGGGCGCCGGCTCAGGGCGCAACAGGCGGCGAGCACGAAGCCGTTGGCGGTCAGGAGGAGGAGCCCGCCCTCCCGCGTCGCGTACGTCTCGACCAGGCCGAGGTCGCTGACCCGGGCGAGCCGGGCGATCTGGCCCGCCGCCGCGGCGGCGCCGGCGGCCGAGGCCGCCGCGGCCCAGTCGCGCGGGACGGTGTCCGGGCGGCCGGGTGCGGAACGGGCGAGCGCGGTCGCGGCGAGGGCGCCCAGGTGCACGGCGAGGGCGCCGAAGAGGAGCGCCCGCAGCAGGGTCGCGGTTCCGGCGGCGGGAATGCGCAGCTCACCGGTGCCGTGGGTGGCCGCCGCCGCGCCCAGCAGGGCGGCCGCCACGGCGGGGGCCCAGACCGCCGCCACGGCGAGGACGGTGGCGGCGGACCGGCGGCGGGCGGGTGCGGGCGCACGGGCGGGAAGCACGGGCACCTCTCCCTCTCCCTGCCGCCCGCCTGGTCTCAGCCCTTGTTCTGCGCGGCCCAGAACTCGTCGAAGGTGAGGAGCCCGTCGCCGTTGGCGTCGTGGGAGTTGATCACGGCCTGGGCGACCGGCTCGGTGACGTGGGGGTCGCCCAGCTGAGCCATGACGCTCTTGTACTCGGCGGCCGAGATCAGCCCGTCGCCGTTCAGGTCGTACCGCTCGAAAGCCCTGCGCGCCGACTCGATGTCCGCCACGTTCCACCCCTTCGTATGACTGTCCGACGATGGTCAGATTAACGGGCGCCCAAAGTGGCCCTCGCGGCGGCCGGTGGCCGATCATGGACGGGCCGTCCGCCGTCCGGTGGCCGGTCAGCCGGAAGGGAGGCGCGGGGCGCCGATGAGCGAGGCACTGGCCCGGATTCTGGCCGACGCGGCCGAGGGGCGGTTCCCGCCGCCGGACGGTTCCACGACGGTGGTGGCGCAGCCCAACGCCCGGGACGCCGGGGTGCTGGCGTTCACCGCGCACTCGGTGGTGTTCACGGACGAGGACCCGGGGTGGGTGCGCGAGACGCTGGCCGCGACCCCCGGTGACGCGCTCGCCGCCACGATGAATCCGTACTTCCTGAGCGCGCTGCTGGCCCGGACCGGCCGCCACATGAACACGGTCGACCTGCTGACGGCCGCCCCCGCGCTGCCCGGTGTGCCGGAGCCGGCGCTGCGGGAGATCGAGGACCCGGAACACCCCCGGGTGGTGCGGGCGCTGAAGTACCGCGACGAGGTGCGGGTGTGGTCGGCCGAGGGCGGGGTGCTGATCCTGGGCCGGGGCGTGGCCGGGCGATGGGAGGCCGCGATCGAGGTGGCCGAGGAGGCGCGCGGCCACCGGCTCGGCGAGCGGCTGGCGCGGGCGGCCCGGCACCTGGTGCCGGACGCGGTGGTGTGGGCCCAGCAGTCGCCGGGGAACGCCCGCAGTGTGCGGACGTTCCAGGCGGCGGGCTACCGGCCGGTGGGTTCGGAGGCCCTGCTGACCGCGGGGTGAGCCACCGGCCGGTGCGCGGTTTCCCGGGTCGTGCTCAGCGGAAGACGCCGGTGTGGCCGAGCGAGTAGCGGCCGGGCTGGGGGTAGACGGCGAGGCCGTGCGGGCCGCTGCCCACCGGGATGCGGGCGAGCTGCTTGCCGGTGGTGGTGTCGATCGCGTACACCTCGGCGTCGTAACGGCCGGACAGCCACAGGACCTTGCCGTCGGCGGAGACCCCGCCCATGTCCGGGCTGCCGCCGTTCGGCAGGTGCCACTTCTTCGCCAGCTTCTTGTGCGCGAAGTCGAAGACGGAGACGGAGCCCTCGCCCCGGTTGGAGACGTACATCTCCTTGGCGTCGCGGCTGACGTAGAGCCCGTGGCAGCCCTTGCCGGTCGGCAGCAGCTTCGGGGTGGTGAACTCCTCCCCGTCCAGCACCCACATGCCGTCGGCCTTCATGTCCGCGACGTAGAACGTGCCGCCGTCCGGGGACAGCTTGACGTCCTGTGGCATGGCGCCGTCGAACGGCAGCTTCTGCTGGGCCACGACCTTCATCTTCTCGGTGTCGACCTTGAGGAGTTCGCCGGAGAACTCGCAGGAGACGATGAAGTAGCGGCCGTCGGCGGAGAAGTCGGCGTGGTTGACGCCCGCGCAGCCGACCGGCACGGCCTTGGCCGTCTTCATGGTGTGCGCGTCGCGGAAGACCAGCTCCCGGTCCATGGAGGCCATCACGATGGCGTACTTGCCGTTCGGCGTGAAGTAGAGGTTGTACGGGTCGGAGACGTCGACCGTCTTCCCCGGCTTCCCGGTCGCCGGGTCGATGGCGGTGAGGCTGTCGCCGAGGTCGTTGTTGACCCAGAGCGTCTTCAGGTCCCAGGACGGCACGACGTGCTGCGGCTGCCGGCCGACCGGGATGGTCTCGATGACCTTGTACGTGGCGGGGTCGATGACCGTCACCGTGTCGGAGTTGGTGTTGGGCACGTAGACGCGGGAGGGGAAGCCCTTGACGACCGGGGACAGCTTTCCGGGCGCGTCGGCCGCGTACACGTTTTTCGGGTCGAGCACCGGCGGCATCCCGGCGAGCCCCGGCGGCTCGGGCGGGGTGACGTGCCGGGCCCGGACGGTCGGGGTGGCGGTCTCGGAGGCGGGGGCGGCCTTGTCGGCGGAGGTGCCGCAGCCGGTGAGCACGGCGAGCAGGACGCCGCCGAGCAGGGCGGCGGTGCGTGGGGTGGTGGGAGGCATCAGGTCAGCAGCTCCGTGGTCGTCACCGCGCGCAGTCGGCGGCGGTCGATTTCGGTGAGGAGGAGGGGCAGCGCGGCGACCGTGTCCGCGTAGCCGAAATGCAGGCTCACCACCGATCCGTTGCGGATCTCACCGGCCACCTTGCGGGTGACGGCCGCGGCGCCGGGCGAGGTGAAGTCGAGGGAGTCCACGTCGTACGAGAGGACGTGGGGGTAGCCCGCCCGGGCGGCGAGCCGCTGGACGAGGGGCGTGGCGTACTGGGTGCGCGAGGGCCGGAACCAGGTGCCGATCGAGCCGGTGAGCCGGCGCAGCCGCTGGGCGCATCCGGTGATCTCCGCGTAGGCGCCGGTCTCGTCCAGCGAGGAGATGTCGATGTGGTTCTGGGTGTGGTTGCCGAGGTCGTGGCCGCCGTCGAGGATGCGGCGGGCCATCTCGGGGTGTTCGTCGAGCCAGCTGCCCACGGCGAGGACGGTGACCCTGGCCCCCGCGCGTTCGGCCTCGGCGAGCACGGTCCTGGCGATGGCGGGGTCGCCCTGGCCGTGGAAGGTGAGGGCGACGCGTGCCCGGTCGCGGGGGCCGCTGCCGATCTGTACCGGCTGCCCGGGGAAGCGGCGCGGGGCGGGCGCGGGGGCCGGCGCTCCGGCGGGGGTGGCGGCGGGGCCGCTCGGCGTCGCGTGGGTGACGGCCCCGGCGGCCAACCCGGCGGTGTCCCGCTCCCCGCAGCCGGCGGTGAGGGCGACTGCGGCCGCGGCTCCCGCGCGCAGGGCGCTGCGACGGTGCACCGGTGCGTCGGAGGTGTTCATGGCAGAACAGTAGGGGCGATATGCCCGGAACGTCCCGATCGACTCCGCCGACTCCCCCGACAGGCCCTCGGGGCACACGCCGTCCGCATGCTGGACGATCAAAGGATCATGCTCGGATACTCATGAGTATTCATGGATTTCCAGGCAAGTGACTCAGCACACCTGCGTTTCCTCGCGGAAATGACTTGATATACCCATAGATGCCCGCTTTGCGGCTTTGGCTAGGGAGTCGTCCGTCTGTCATAGTCAATGACACGACCCCCATTGACCCGGGCCGGGTCGTCGCGAGCGGCCGTGAACACACCCCCCATTTCACGGTCCCCACAGAAGCCCCCGAGGCGCCGCACCACGGCAGACACGGGGGCTTCTGTACACCCGGAGGCCGGCGGGGCGGGGGTCAGCGGTCGGAGATGCGCATCTCGAACCAGGTGGTCTTGCCACGGGGTAAGAGGTCCACGCCCCACCGGTCGGACAGCTTGTCGACGAGGAAGAGGCCCCGCCCGCTGACGTCCATCTCCCTCACCGGCATGAGGCACGGCAGCCCGCGCGAGGGGTCGCGCACCTCGATCCTGATCCAGCCCCGGCGGCGCACCATGCGCAGCCCGAAGACCCTGGCCCCGGTGTGCCGCACCGCGTTCCCGACGAGTTCGGAGACGAGCAGGACGGCGTACTCGGCGGTCTGCGCGGAGAGCGCCCAGTGGTGCAGCACCACGCAGGAGGTGAGCCTGCGGGCGGTGGCCGCGGACTCCGGGCGGGAGGGCAGCCGGACTTCGTCCTCCGTCGGATTTCCGAACAACTCCAGCGCTTTGAACGCCTGTTCGTCTTCGACGGCCGGCATTCTCCGTGCCGCTGTCGCGCTGCTGCGCGGTCGCGGCTGCTCCACACCCTCCAGGCCCGCCATGCACACCATCATGGCCGCACGGCGGGCCTTCCGGGGCCGTTCCGGGGGAATCCCCGGCCCGCAATCAGTGATTCCCCCAGGGCCGGTAGGCATATGCCAGGGGCAGAATGCACCCCGACGCACCCACCCTGACCTGCACTGATACCGCTCCCCGCCCGGTTCCGCGAGGCAGCGGGCGCGGTGGCCCTTAAGGCTGTCTTAAGACTCCGCCAATCCGCCCGCACGGATGAACGCGCCGCGCCGCGTTCCCAACTGGCGTTCGGTCAGAGGAATTTGGCCTTGCCCGGCCCCTCCTCCACAAAGCTGCGCATTCCGCGCTCGCGGTCCTCCGTGGCGAACAGTCCGGCGAACCAGGTTCGCTCGATCGTGAGACCCGTGTCGATGTCCGTCTCCAGTCCGGCGTCCACCGACTCCTTCGCGGCGCGCAGCGCGAGCGCCGGCCCCTTCGCCAGCTTCGCCGCCCAGGCGTGCGCCTGTTCGTACACCTCGGCGGCGGGCACGACACGGTCCACCAGGCCCATGGTCAGGGCCTCTTCGGCCTTGACGTGGCGACCGGTGAAGATGAGGTCCTTGGCCTTGGCGGGGCCCACCAGCCGCGCGAGCCGCTGGGTGCCGCCCGCGCCCGGGATGAGGCCGAGCAGGATCTCCGGCTGGCCGAGCCTGGCGTTGTCGCCGGCGATCCGGAAGTCCGCGCACAGGGCCAGCTCGCAGCCGCCGCCGAGGGCGTAGCCGGTGACGGCCGCGACGACGGGCTTGGGGATGCGGGCGACGGCGGTGAAGGAGTCCTGGAGCGCCCGGGACCGTACGACCATCGCCGCGTGGTCCATCGCCTGCATCTCCTTGATGTCCGCGCCCGCCGCGAACACCTTCTCGCCGCCGTAGAGCACCACGGCCCGCACGTCGTCGCGCCGGGACGCCTCGCCGGCCAGTTCGCGCAGCCGGTCCTGGGTCGCGACGTCCAGGGCGTTCATCGGCGGGCGGTCCAGCCGGATGGTGCCGACGCCGCCGCTTACTTCGAGGGTTACGGTCATGCGGTGCAGGTTAACCGCCGCTAACCCGGGGCACATCGGCCGGGGCCGCGGACGCGGGCGGGCCCGGCACCGTTGGTCAAAGTGCCGGGCCCGCCGATGTCCGTACGGGAGGGGCCTACGCCGTCCAGTCCGACCAGGACATGTTCCAGCCGTTGAGGCCGTTGTCCGGGCTGATCGTCTTGTCGTGGGAGTTCTTGACGACCACGACGTCGCCGATGAGCGAGTTCTTGAAGAACCAGGCCGCCGGCATGCCCGAGTCGCCGCCGCCGCGCACGTCCTGGATGCCGACGCAGCCGTGGCTGGTGTTGGCGGAGCCGAAGATGCCCGAGCCGCCCCAGTAGTTGCCGTGGATGAAGGTGCCCGAGGTGGACAGGCGCATCGCGTGCGGCACGTCCTTGATGTCGTACTCGCCGCCGAAGCCGACGGTGTCCCCGTTCATCCGGGTCACAGACAGCTTCTCGCTGATGACCATCTGGCCGTTGTACGTGGTGGTGGCCGGGGCGCCCGCGGAGATCGGGATGTCCTTGATCTGCTTGCCGTCGCGGACGACCTTCATCCGGTGCGTGCTCGCGTCGACGGTGCTGACCTGGCTGCGGCCGATGGTGAAGGAGATCGTCTTGGCCTGCTTGCCGTAGACCCCGGGCCGCCCCTCGACGCCGTCGAGGTTGAGCTTCACGGTCACCTTGGTGCCGGCGGCCCAGTACTCCTCGGGGCGGAAGTCCAGGCGGTCGTTGCCGAACCAGTGGCCCTCGACCGGGACGGCGGGCTCGGCCGTCACCTTGATGGCCTTCTCCACGGCCTGCGGGTCGGTGATGCCCCGGGTGAAGTGGATGGAGACCGGCATGCCGACGCCGACCGTGGAGCCGTCCTCGGGGGTGTACTGGCCGATGAAGGTGTTCTGCGGGACGAGCGTGGTGAAGGTGGTGTCCTTCGCGGACTCACGGCCCTCGGTGTCCTTGGCCACCGCGTGGACCTTGTACTTGGTCGCCGAGGCCAGGTGCTGGTCGGGCACCCAGCTCGCGCCGTCCGCCGCGATCTTCCCCTCGACCTCGCCGCCCTTGGGGTCCGACACCTTGACCGTGGTCAGCTTCCCCTGCTCGGCCGAGACCTTCAGCGCCCCGCTGGTGGCGACGGAGTCGGCGCCGTCCTTGGGCGCCACGGTCACCACGGCCTGCGAGGCGCTGGTGTCCTCCTTGACCCCGCCCGCCTTGGCGTCCTTGCCCGTGCCGTTCGCGTCTCCCCCGCCGCACGCCGTCACCAGCAGCAACAGCGCACCCACCGCCAGGGCCGGCAGGCCGGTGGCCCCCCGCATCCGCCGCCTGCCGCGCGCCCCGGCCGATGTCGCCGATATCGGCTGCCCGTTCAATGTGGTCGTCTCCCCTCGCACGGCCCGACCCCGCCCGGGCCCCGGGAACCCGCAGGCTCCCACCCCCGCGCGCTGCATATGCGCGCTCAGCAAAGAGATAATCACACCGACTGCGGGCGGATCGCCCCGGAATTGTCACCGTTCCGTTCCAAGTGGTTCCGGCGGTCGCGGAGCCCGGGGCGAGGGGATTCCCGTGTCGCTCTCAGCGCAGCGCCGAACCCGCCTTCCACTGGGCCCAGGTGAGGTTCCAGCCGCCGAGCCCGTTGTCCGGTGCGACCTTCTTGTCCTTGGAGTTGACGACCTCGACGACGTCCCCGATGAGCGTCCGGTCGAAGAACCAGCCGGCCGGGGTGGAGCCGCTGCCGCCCTGGACGTCGCGCAGCCCGATGCAGCCGTGGCTGACGTTGGTGGAGCCGAAGACGTCCTCGTCGGACCAGTAATTGCCGTGCAGGAAGGTGCCGGACTCGGTCAGCCGGATGGCGTGCGGGACGTCCTTGATGTCGTACTCGCCGCCGAAGCCGACGGTCCGCCCGTCCATCCGCGTCACGTCGTGCATCTCGCTGACCACCATCTTGCCGTTGTACGTGGTGGTCGTCGGGGAGCCCGCGGTGATCGGGACGGTGGAGACGAGCTGCCCGTCCTGGCGCACCTCCATCGTGTGCGAGGCCGCGTCGACCCGGGAGATCTGCTCCCGGCCCACCGTGAACCGCACCGTCTTGCGCTGGCTGCCGTACACCTGCGGCGCCCCCTCCACGTCGCGCAGCCCGATGTCGACGGTGACCTCGGTGCCCGGCTCCCAGTAGCCGGCCGGGCGGAAGTCCAGGCGGTCCTCGCCGAACCAGTGCCCAGCCACCTCCACCACCGGATCGGCCGTCACCCGGATGGCCCGCTCCACCGCCGCGCGGCGGGTGACCGGGCGGTTGAACTCGAACGAGATGATCATGCCGGTACCGACGGTCGAACGGTTCTCCGGCTTGAAGTACCCGATGAAGCGGTGTGCGGGGACCACCGTGGTGAAGGTGGTGTGCCGGGCCGAGCGGTGGCCGCCGCCGTCCACGGCGACCGCGTCGACGCTGTACTTGGCGGCGAGCCCGAGCCGCCCCGCTCCCTCCTTCGGCGCCCAGGAGCGGCCGTCCTTCGCGATCTCGCCCCGCACCTCCTCCTCCTGCGCGTCCTCGATCCGCCGCACCCGGACGCTCTCCAGCCGCCCGTCGGGGACCTTCACCTCCACCCGGCTGTCCGCCCGGACGTCCTCGGCCCGGTCGGCCGGGGTGACCCGGATCGCCTCCTGCGGCGACCTCGACTTGCCTCCGATGACCGAGTCGGCGCCCGAGCAGCCGGTCAGAACGGCCAGTAGGGCCAGTACGGCGAGCAGTCCCGGCCGCACCGGGTTCGCCCCTGCCTTCTTCGCTACGTGATTCACGTCCCCCCAACGACGGGGGCCGGTCGGGGGAAACGTGAGTGCGGGCCCCGTCGTGGGCAGAACACAGGGGACGACCACACTCGGGGAGCCGCGGCCGGGACGCCGCGCGCCCCCCTTTCGGTGCCGGTCCCACGAGCCGCGGGAGGCGAGCAGGTGTCGAGCGCAGCCGAGCAGGAGGCAGTACCGAAGACGGATACGGGGACGGCCGGGGCCGCGGCGGACCGGATCACCGCCACCGGGCCGCAGCAGCGGCGTCCCATGGTGTGGCCGGGGACGCCGATGCCGCTCGGCGCCCGCTTCCGGACGGGCCCGGACGGGGTCGCGGGCACCAACTTCGCGCTGTGGGCGGGCGGGGCGGAGGCCGTCGAGCTGTGCCTGTTCGACGAGGCGGGCGCCGAGACGCGGCTCGCCCTGACGGAGCTGACCCACGAGATCTGGCACGGCTTCGTGCCCGGGGTGCGGCCGGGCCGGCGCTACGGCTACCGGGTGCACGGCCGCTGGGACCCGTGGACGGGCGCCCGGTGGAACGCGGCGAAACTGCTGCTCGATCCGTACGCCCGGGCCGTGGACGGCGAATTCACCCTTCCGGCCGAGGTGTACGGCCATGTGAGGGACTGGCCCGAGCAGCAGGTCGCCGACACCGTGCGCGACGGGCGGGACTCCGCCCCGTACGTACCCAAGGGGGTCGTCGTCCACGATGACGACGACTGGGCCGACGACCGCAGGCCGAAGACGCCGTGGGCGGACTCCGTCATCTACGAGCTGCACGTACGGGGCTTCACCAAGCGCCACCCCGGCATCCCCGAGGAGCTGCGCGGCACCTACGCCGGGCTCGCCCACCCGGCGGCCGTCGGCCATCTCAAGCAACTCGGGGTGACTGCGGTGGAGCTGCTGCCGGTGCACCAGTTCGCCCACGAGGACCACCTGCTGCGGCGCGGGCTGCGCAACTACTGGGGCTACAACTCCATCGGCTACTTCGCCCCGCACGCCGGATACTCGGCGAGCGGCACGGCGGGCGAACAGGTCGGCGAGTTCAAACGGATGGTCCGCGCCCTGCACGACGCGGGCATCGAGGTGATCCTCGACGTCGTCTACAACCACACCGCCGAGGCGGGCGAGCTGGGCCCGATGCTCTCGCTGCGCGGCATCGACAACCGCGGCTACTACCGCCTCCAGGCCGACGCCCGCCGGTACGCCGACTACACCGGCTGCGGCAACACCCTGCACGTCGTCCAGCCGAACGTGCTGCGGCTGATCACCGACTCGCTGCGGTACTGGGTGACCGAGATGGGCGTCGACGGCTTCCGTTTCGACCTGGCGGCGGCGCTCGCCCGCTCGATGCACGACGTCGACATGCTGTCCCCGTTCCTCGCGGTCATCGCCCAGGACCCGGTGCTGCGCCGGGTCAAGCTCATCGCCGAACCGTGGGACGTCGGCAACGGCGGCTACCAGGTGGGGGCCTTCCCGCCGCTGTGGACCGAGTGGAACGACCACTACCGGGACGCCGTACGGGACTTCTGGCGCGGCGCCCTGCCCGACGTACGGGACCTCGGCTACCGGCTGACCGGGTCCAGCGACCTGTACGCGTGGGGCGGGCGACGCCCGTACGCCTCGGTCAACTACGTCACCGCGCACGACGGCTTCACCCTGCGCGACCTGGTGAGCTACGAGCACAAGCACAACGAGTCCAACGGCGAGGGCAACCGGGACGGCACCTCGGACAACCGGGCGTGGAACTGCGGCGCCGAGGGCGAGACGGACGACGAGGGCGTGGGCGCGCTGCGCCGCCGGCAGCTGCGCAACCTCCTGACCACGCTACTGCTGTCGACCGGGGTGCCGATGCTGGTGGCCGGCGACGAGATGGGCCGCACCCAGGACGGCAACAACAACGCCTACTGCCAGGACAACGAGACCGGCTGGGTCGACTGGTCTCTCCTCGATCAGCCGCGGTGGCGGGAGCTGACCGCGCTGACCGCCCGGGTCCTCGCGCTGCGCCACCGCCACCCGGTGCTGCGCCGCCGGGCGTTCTTCTCCGGCCGGCCGCAGGCCCCGGACGGGCTGCGGGACCTGGCGTGGTTCACCCCGCAGGGCGCCGAGATGACGGAGGGCGACTGGTACGCGCCGGCCGCGACGGTCGGGCTCTACCTCTCCGGCCGCGACATCCCGGGCCGGGACGTGCGCGGCGAGCAGGTGACCGACGACAGCTTCCTGGCCGTCCTGCACGCGGACCACCGGCCGGTGGACTTCCTGCTGCCGGGACCGCCGTGGGCGTCGGCGTACGAACTGCTCCTGGACACCTCGCGCGAGGACCAGGCCGATCCGCCGGGCACGGTCCACCGGGGCGGCGAGCGGCTGACGGTCCCGGAGCGGTCGGTGCTGCTGCTGCGAGTACGGGAGTGAGCGGGCGGCTCAGCCGAGGATGCGGCGCTCGTACGCGACGGCGACGGCGGCGGCGCGGTCCTTGGCGCCCAGGTTGGCGAACAGGTGGGTGAGGTGGGTCTTCACGGTGGCCTCGCTGATGAACAGCTCCGCGGCGATCTCCCGGTTGGAGGTCCCCTTGGCGACGAGGGCCAGCACCTCGCGTTCGCGGGCGGACAGGGCCTCGTTTCCGGGGGCGGCCGGGGTGCGGACCGCGGAGACGAGCCGGGAGGCGACGGCCGGAGACAGGACGGTCCGGCCGTCGGCGGCGGCCCGCACGGCGGTGAACAGCTCCTCGCGGGGGGCGTCCTTGAGGAGGTAGCCGGTCGCGCCCGCCTCGATCGCGGGCAGGGTGTCGGAGTCGGTGTCGTACGTGGTGAGGACCAGGACCTTGGAGCGGGCGCCGCGCCGGGTCAGCTCGGTGATCGCGGCGACCCCGCCGCCGCCCGGCATCCGCAGGTCCATCAGCACGACGTCGGGGTCGAGCCGGGCGGCCATGTCGACGCCCTCGACCCCGTCGGCCGCCTCCCCGAGCACCCGGAACTCCGGCGCCGACGCGAACATGCCGCGCAGCCCGTCCCGTACGACGGGGTGGTCGTCGACGACGATCAGCGTGATGACGCGCGCGGGTTCCCGGTCCATGGCGCACCACGGTACGGGACGGGGTCAGGGCCCTTCGTCCGGATCAGTCCGCGAGCCCGGCCCGGTCCGTGGCGCACCACGGTACGGGACGGGGTCAGTCGTGCCGGACCATCGGGACGCGGGCGCAGACCGCGGTGCCCAGGCCCGGGCCGGTCTCGACCTCGACGGTGCCCGCCACGTGCTCGGCGCGGGCCCGCATGCCGCCGAGCCCGAATCCGCCGGCGCCCCGGTACGGCGGCAGCGCGGCCGGGTCGAAGCCGCGGCCGTCGTCGCGGACGTCGAGCGAGATCTCGTCGCCCATGTAGGAGAGGGTGACCCCGGCCCGGGAGGGCTCGGCGTGCCGGCCGGCGTTGGCCAGGGCCTCCTCGGCGATCCGCAGCAGGGTGGCGCCGACCTCGTCGTGGAGCGGTTCGACGGTGCCGGTGACCGTGAAGTCGGCGCGGACCCCGGTGCGCTGCGACCAGGTGGCGACCGTCTTCTTCAGCGCGCCGGGCAGGTCGTCGTGTTCCAGGGCGGCCGGCAGCAGGTTGTGCACCGAGCGGCGGGCCTCGCCCAGGCTGTGCCGGGCCAGGGCGGCGGCCCGCACGAGGTGTTCCCTGGCGAGGGCGGGGTCGCTCTCGGCGGTGGAGGTGACGGCCTGGAGCTGGGCGATGATGCCGGTGAGGCCCTGGGCGATGGTGTCGTGGATCTCGGCGGCGAGCCGGCGCCGCTCGTCGGCCACCCCGGCCTCGCGGGCCTGGACGAGGAGCTGGGCGTGCAGTCCGGCGTTCTCCGCGAGGGCCTGTTCGAGGCGGGCGTTGGCGGACTCCAGGGCGGCGATGGTGTCGGTCTGCGAACGGGCCTGCTCGGCCTCCCGGTTGCCGATCTGGGCGAAGGCCATGGCGAGCGTCGCGTGCACGGCCAGCACGACGCCGAAGATGATCCAGTTCATGAGGGTGGCGGGCGGCAGGGTGCTGCCGCTCTGCGCGCCCGCCATGATGACGGCGGTGGCCAGCAGACCGGGCCGCACGCCGCGGTACGGGAGCACCCGGCCCGCGTCGAAGTAGCCGAGCACCGCGTAGATCGAGTAGAAGGGGTTGCACCAGGTCAGCCCGAAGGCCAGCAGGGTGCGGGTGATGAAGTAGCACTGGGCGGCTCCGCTCTGCGGGCGGATGCCGGCGCGGGTCCACCAGAACTGGAGGGCGAGCGCAGCCGGGAGGAGCACGAGGGCGCCGCGCTCGTCGGCGCCGGACATGACGAGGTCCCGGGACACGACCGCGATGACGGTGGCGAGGCCGAGCAGCCCGTACGGCCCGTACCGGAAGAACCGGCCCCACCACTGCTCGACCGCCGTCACGGCCTCCTCGTGCGCTCTCATGGGAGAAGTCTCCCCCGTGCCCGGAGCCGCTGTCCGCCCCCCGCGTCGGCTACTGCCACCGGAACGTACGGGTCGCGGCCCAGCCCGCCACCGCCGTCCAGGCGGCGACCGCTCCGAGATACGCCCAGCTCGGCCAGTCGCCCCGGGCGGCCTGGTCGAGCGCCTGGGAGGCCGCGCCGAAGGGGGTGGCCTGGACGATGCGGCGGAGCGCGTCGGGCATGGCCTGGACGGGGACCCAGACGCCCGCTGTGAACATCATCGAGAAGTAGACGACGGACCCGATGGTGGCGGCGATCTTGGTCGTGCGGGAGACGGCGCAGATCAGCGAGCCGAGGGCCAGGACGCAGGCGACCGCGAGCAGCAGCGCCAGCAGATAGCCGAACGGCCGGCCGGGCAGCCGGACTCCGAAGGCGGTCCGGCCGACGGCGGTGACCAGCAGGGCGGAGACGAGCGCGGCCGCGCCGTGCAGCGCGATCTGCGCGCCGAGGAGGGCGGAGGGCCGTACCGGGGTGGTGGACATGCGGCGCAGGATGCCGCGTTCGCGGTAGCCGGTCAGGACGGGCGGCATCGCCTGGAGCCCTGACATGATCAGGGCGAGCAGCACCGCGACGGACACGTACAGGTCGATGACGCGCCGGCCGCCGAGCCCGTCGTCGTGCACCCGGAAGGACGGGACCAGGCCCAGGATCACCAGCAGCACGGTCGGGAAGACCACGATCCAGAACAGGCTGCCGGGTTCGCGCAGGAACAGCCGGGTCTCCGACTTGAGGACGGCGAGCGTCGCGCCGGAGGCGGTGGCGCGGGGCACGGCAGTGGGGGCGGTGTGCGCTGTGGCCATCTCAGGCTGCCCGTTCTGTGAGGCCGCGGTCGTCGGCGGGGCCGGGGTGTTCGGTGAGGTCGAGGAAGGCATCGTCCAGGGTCGCCTCTGCGACGCGGAGCCGGTGGGCGGTGACGCGGAGCCGGGCCAGCAGTGAGATGACGGCGTTGACGGTCTCGTCGGTGCCGTTGATGAGGACCCGGCCGTCCCGGTCCTCGTACGAGGTGGCTCCGGGCAGGGCCGCGAGTTCGGCCTCGGGCAGCGGCTTCGAGGGGGTGAAGGAGATGACGGTGGAGCCGTCGGCGCCGGCGATCAGCCCGGCGGGGGTGTCGAGGGCGACGACGTGTCCCTTGTCGATGACGGCGATGCGGTCGCAGAGGCGCTGGGCCTCCTCCATGAAGTGGGTGACGAGGACGACCGTGACGCCGCTCGCGCGCACGTCCTCGATGAGCTGCCAGGTGTCGCGCCGGGCCCGGGGGTCGAGGCCGGTGGTCAACTCGTCCAGGATGACGACGCGGGGCCGGCCGACGAGGGCGAGCGCGATGGACAGGCGCTGCTTCTGGCCGCCGGAGAGCCGGCCGAAGCGGGTGTCCAGCTTGGTGTCCAGGCCGAGCCGTTCCGCGAGCGGCCGCCAGTCGGCGGGCCGGGGGTAGAAGGCGCTGTACAGCTCCAGGGCCTCGCGCACGGTGATCTTGGTCTGGAGTTCGCTCTCCTGGAGCTGGGCGCCGAGCAGCCGGGTCACCCGGTCGCGGTCCGCGACGGGGTCGAGCCCGGCGACCCGGACGGTCCCGGCGTCGGGGACCCGCAGCCCCGCGACGCACTCGACGGTGGTGGTCTTGCCCGCGCCGTTGGGGCCGAGAATCCCGAAGATCTCCCCCTCGTCGACGGAGAAGCTCACTCCGTCGACCACGGAGCGGCCGCCGTAGGACTTGCGCACCCCGCTCGCTTCGATGATCGCCATGGCACCGAGCATCCGTGCCCGCGGCCCGCGGCGGCATCCGCCATCGCGCTCGAACCTGCATCAGCCGATCGGTTGATGCCGCCCTACGACCCCCGGCGCGGTACGCCAGCGCCGGGCGCCGGACGGCCGGATAAAACCGCAGGACCGATATCCGGACGGACCGTAGGCTCACCCTGATGCGCCAGGAACATGCAGAGCCCAAGGACCGGTCAGCCGTACGTTCCCTGCTGCGGTTGTGGCCGTATGTGAAGCCGGTACGGGTCCGGCTGTTCGGGGCGGCCCTGGTGGCGGTCGTCGCCTCCTGCCTGGGCCTGGTGATCCCGCTGGTCCTGAAGTGGATGGTGGACGGCCCGGTCGCCCACCGGGACCCGGGCGGGGTCTGGCTCGGCGCGCTGTACCTGCTGCTCCTGGGCCTCGCGGAGGCGGTGCTGTTCGGGGTGCGCCGGTCGCTGGTGGCGCGTCCGCTGGCCGGTTTCGAGGCGTCGATGCGGGCCGACCTCTACCGGCACCTCCAGCGCCTGCCCGTCGCCTTCCACGACCGGTGGCCCTCGGGGCAGTTGCTGTCGCGCGGGACGACTGACCTGATGCTGCTGCGGATGTTCCTGGCGTTCCCGCTGACCTTCCTGCTCGTCAACGCCACCACGATCCTCGTCGGTTTCGTGATCCTGCTGTTCCAGGAGTGGACGCTCGGGCTGGTGCTGCTCGCCCCCGTCGTGCCGCTCGTGATCGTCTGCTCGGCCTTCGAGTCCAAGTACGCGAAGGTGGCGCGCAAGGCGCAGGATCAGGTCGGTGATCTGACGACCGTGGTCGAGGAGAGCGTGCTGGGCATCCGCATCGTCAAGGGCTTCGGCCGGCACCGCAGCCAGGCGGACGCCTTCCGCACCCTCGCGCAGCGGCTGCGCACCACGGAGCTGGGCAAGGCGCGGCTGCTCGCCGGGATCTGGGTCCTCATCACCACCCTGCCGGAACTCGCCATCGGGGCGGCGCTGGTCTTCGGCACGATCGAGGTCGCGGACGGCGGCCTGTCGGCGGGCACCCTGGTCGCGTTCCTCTCCACGGCGCTCGCGCTGCGCTGGCCCGTCGAGTCGATCGGCTACCTGCTGGCGATGAGCCAGGAGTCGGCGACGGCGACCGAGCGGTTCTTCGAGGTGATGGACGTCGCCGAGGAGGAGGACGCCGCGCCGACGGCCGGGGACGGCACCGGCGGGGACCGGGAGGCGGGCGGCATGGTCTTCGAGGGCGTCGAGTTCCGCTACCCCGACGCGGAGGAGGGTTCCGCGCCCGTCCTGGCCCGGATCGATCTGCGCGTCCGGCCCGGCGAGACGATGGCCCTGGTCGGGGCGACGGGTTCCGGGAAGACGACGCTGACCTCCCTGGTGCCCCGGCTGCACGAGGCCACCGCGGGGCGGATCACCCTGGACGGCGAGGACATCACCGCCATGCCGCGCGCCCGGCTGCGGGAGCTGGTGTCGGTGGCGTTCGAGGAGCCGACGCTCTTCTCGGCGAGCGTCGGGGAGAACGTGCTGATGGGCGCGGCCGGGGCGGGCGAGGAGGAGTTGCTGCGGGCGCTCTCGGTCGCGCAGGCCGACTTCGTCCACGAGCTGCCGCTGGGCGTCGACACGCAGGTCGGCGAGCAGGGCCTGAGCCTGTCCGGCGGCCAGCGCCAGCGCCTCGCCCTGGCCAGGGCCGTGGTGGGCCGGCCGCGCTTCCTGGTGCTCGACGACCCGCTCTCGGCGCTCGACGTGCACACGGAGGCGCTGGTGGAGGCGGCGCTGCGGCGCGTCCTGGAGAGGACCACGGCGGTGGTGGTCGCGCACCGGCCGTCCACCGTGATGCTCGCGGACCGGGTGGCGCTGCTGTCCGAGGGCCGGATCAGCGCGGTCGGCACCCATCAGGAACTGCTGCGGACCAGCGCCGAGTACGCCTGGCTGATGTCCGGCGCAGGCCTGTCGGCCGGCGGGGACGGGAGCACCGGGCCCCGCGCCGAAACGCCCGGTACGGAAACAGCCGAAGACGAGTCCCTGGGCGCGATGGCCCCTGCCGAGGAGGGCAGCACCCGATGACGAGCACGACGACCGGACGGCCGGCGGAACCGGGCGGCGGCGGCAGGGACGAGCACGAGCACCGGACACCGCCGCCCGGTACGGCGGCGGACGAGCGGCCCGTGGAGGCGGGTGGCGACCCCTTCGACCGGGACGACCTGCCCGCCCCGCGCGGCGCCACCTGGCAGCTGCTCCGGTCGCTGCTGCGGCCCATGCGGGGCCGGGTCGTGGCGGCCGCCCTGTTCCTGCTGGTGCAGCAGGCCGCGGTGCAGGCCGGTCCGCTGCTGGTCGCCTACGCCATCGACAGCGGGGTGCCCGCGTTCCGCGAGAAGGACTACGGGCCGCTGATCGCCGTGGCGGTGGGCTACGCGCTCTGCGCGGCCGGCGCGGGCGCCCTGCAGTACGCGTTCATCCGCATGTCCGCGCGGGTCAACCAGGACGTGCTGCTCGACCTGCGCGGCCGGATCTTCCGCCACGCGCAGGCGCTGAGCGTGGACTTCCACGAGCGGTACACCTCGGGGCGGCTGATCTCGCGTTCCACCACGGACCTGGAGTCGCTGCGGGAGCTGCTGGACGAAGGGCTCCAGGAGCTGCTGCACGTCATCCTCTCGTTCGCCTCCATCGCCGCGCTGCTGCTCTGGCTGGACCTCTCCACCGGCGCGGCCGCCGTGGCGTCCTTCGTACCGCTGTACCTGCTGGTGCGGCTCTACCGGCGCCGCTCGTCGGTGATCTTCGCCGCCCGTTCGACGGCGATCGCCGCGGTCATCGTGAAGTTCGCGGAGACGATGAACGGCATCCGGCCCGTGCAGGCCTTCCGCCGCGAGCCCGTCAACGACGCGGCCTTCCGGGAGCTGAACGCGCGTCACCGGGTCACCAACGGCGACGCGATGCTGGAGAACGCGCGCTATGTCGTCGGCTCGCGGCTGGTCGCCAACACGGCGGTGGCCGGAATCGTGCTGTGGGGCGCCTACCGCGTCGCCTCCGGCGGCCTCGCGCTCGGCGTGCTGGCGGCGGTGGTGCTCTATCTGCGGCGGCTGTACGACCCGATCGACCGGCTCAGCATGTTCCTCAACTCCTTCGAGTCGGCGGCGGCCTCGCTGGAGAAGGTCGCCGGTCTGCTGGCGCAGAGGCCGGCGGTCCCGGAGGCCCTGGAGCCGCGCGAGCTGCCGGCCCGGACCGGCGGGCAGCCGGGGCGCGAGGTGGTGTTCGACTCGGTGAGCTTCGCGTACCGCACGGGCGGTGAGGTGCTGCCCCGCTTCGACCTGACCGTCCCGGCGGGGCAGACGGTGGCGGTGGTCGGCTCCACGGGCGCGGGCAAGTCGACGCTCGCCAAGCTGCTGGCCCGCTTCTACGACCCGACCGAGGGCCGGGTACTGCTGGACGGCACCGACCTGCGGGATCTCGCCACGCCCGAACTGCGGCGCGGGGTGGTGATGGTGACGCAGGAGGCGTTCCTGTTCTCCGGGACGGTCGCCGAGAACATCGCGATCGGCCGGCCGGAGGCGAGCCGCGAGGAGATCGAGCGGGCCGCGAAGGCGATCGGCGCCCACGACTTCATCACCGGTCTGCCCGACGGCTACGACACGGACGTACGCAAGCGGGGCGGCCGGATCTCGGCGGGCCAGCGCCAGTTGGTGGCGTTCGCACGGGCACTCCTCGCGGACCCGGCGGTGCTGATCCTCGACGAGGCGACCAGCTCGCTCGACATCCCCGGCGAGCGGGCGGTGCAGCAGGCGATGGACACCGTGCTGCACGGCCGCACCGCGATGGTGATCGCGCACCGGCTGTCGACCGTGGAGGTCGCGGACCGGGTGCTGGTGATGGAGCACGGGCGGATCGTGGAGGACGGCGCGCCCGGCGAACTCATCGCCGGCTCGGGCCGGTTCGCCGGCCTGCACCGCGCCTGGCGGGAGAGCCTGGCCTGACTCCTCCCGCCCGGCGGGCCGTCACCCGGCCCGCCGGGCGGGGCGGGACGGCCGGGAACGCGCCACAGTTGCCCGGCGTCTCGACAGGTGGGAACTTTCCGGTTCTTCACATTCCCGTAGCGCCCGGTCACATACGGCACGCCCTCGCCGCCCCCTGCGCATTCGGGCCCCGAAGGCTCCTGGCGGCCTCGCCGTGAAGTTCCGTGAAACGTCCGCTTAACGAACATGACCATTCCGGCAACGGACGAATTCCGGCCAACTTGTTGACGCGGTCCTGACAGACCTGGCCGTCGGCTGACACGCTTCACCCCGTTCTGCGCACTGCTTGCTCTGCCCGGACGGCTCACCCAGTCGCCGGTACCCCCCTCGCAGAAGGAGTCCGCGTGAGATCCACGCCCAGCCGTCGTACCACCGCGACCGGCGCCCTGATAGCCGCAGCAGCCCTCCTCGCCGTAGGAGTCCAGACCGGATCGGCCTCCGCCGCACCGGACGCGGGCACCGCCAAGGCCGCCACCACCTCCACGGCGAACCACGGCGCCCTGACCAAGCAGCTCTCGCCCTCGCAGCGCGCCGAGCTGATCCGCGAGGCCACCGCGGGCCGGGCCGCCACCGCCGAGAAGCTCGGCCTCGGCCCGCAGGAGAAGCTCGTCGTCCGCGATGTCGTCCAGGACAACGACGGCACCACGCACACGCGTTACGAGCGCACCTTCGACGGGCTCCCGGTCCTCGGCGGCGACCTGGTCGTCCAGGAGAGCAAGGCCGGTACGACCGAGAGCGTCGTCAAGGCGTCCCCGGCCACCGCCTCCCAGCTGAAGGCCGTCAGCACGACGGCGGACGTCGCCCCGGCGGCGGCCCAGAAGCAGGCGCTCGGCGCGGCCAAGGCGGCCGGCTCGGACAAGGCGGTCGCCGACCAGGCGCCCCGCAAGGTCGTCTGGATGGCGTCGGGCACCCCGCAGCTCGCCTACGAGACCGTCGTCGGCGGCCTCCAGGAGGACGGCACCCCGAACGCCCTGCACGTCATCACGGACGCCACCACCGGAGCGAAGCTCTACGAGTGGCAGGCCATCGAGACGGGCGTCGGCAACACCGAGTACAGCGGCCAGGTCACCCTCAACACCTCGGGGGCGTACAACCTGACCGACACCACCCGCGGCAACCACAAGACGTACAACCTGAACCACGGTACGTCCGGCACGGGCACCCTCTTCTCCGGCTCCGACGACGTCTGGGGCGACGGCACCGCCTCGAACCCGGAGACCGCGGCGGCCGACGCCCACTACGGTGCGGCCGAGACCTGGGACTACTACAAGAACGTCCACGGCCGGACCGGCATCAAGGGCAACGGCGTCGGCGCGTACTCCCGCGTCCACTACGGCAACAGCTACGTCAACGCCTTCTGGGACGACAGCTGCTTCTGCATGACGTACGGCGACGGCTACGGCAACGCCGCACCGCTGACCGCCCTGGACGTCGCGGCCCACGAGATGAGCCACGGCGTCACCTCGAACACCGCGGGGCTGAACTACAGCGGTGAGTCCGGCGGCCTCAACGAGGCGACCAGCGACATCTTCGGCACCGCCGTCGAGTTCTACGCCAACAACTCCACCGACAAGGGCGACTACCTCATCGGTGAGAAGATCGACATCAACGGCGACGGCACGCCGCTGCGCTACCAGGACAAGCCGAGCCGGGACGGGATATCGAAGGACTCCTGGTACTCGGGCATCGGCAGCATCGACGTGCACTACTCGTCGGGCCCGGCCAACCACTTCTTCTACCTCCTCTCGGAGGGCAGCGGCGCCAAGACCATCAACGGCGTCAGCTACAACTCCCCGACCTCCGACGGCCTGCCGGTGACCGGCATCGGCCGCGACAAGGCCGAGCAGATCTGGTTCAAGGCGCTCACCACCAAGTTCACCTCCACGACCAACTACGCGGCGGCCCGCACCGGCACGCTCGCCGTGGCCGGTGCCCTCTACGGCACGAGCAGCGCCGAGTACAAGTCGGTGGCCGACGCCTGGGCCGCGATCAACGTCGGCACGCGCCCCGGCGGCAACACCGACCCGACCGACCCCGGTGACGGCACGGTCTTCCAGAACACCACCACCGTGGCCATCCCCGACCACGGCTCGGCCGTCACCAGCTCGGTCAACGTCACCGGCCGCTCCGGCAAGGCGCCCAGCGCCCTCAAGGTCGGCGTGGACATCACCCACAGCTGGCGCGGTGACCTGGTCATCGACCTCGTCGCCCCGGACGGCGGCACCTTCCGGCTGAAGAACGCCTCCATCGGCGACTCGGCGGACAACGTCAAGACGACCTACACCGTCAACGCCTCGTCCAAGACCGCCAACGGCACCTGGAAGCTCAAGGTCCAGGACGTCTACTCCGGGTACAGCGGAAAGATCAACAGCTTCAAGCTGACCTTCTGATCCGGCCCCACCGCCCGGCTCACCGCATGAGCCCCGGCACGGGTCACCGCATGACCCGCCGCTGACACGGCGGACCGCCCGGGAGGAGACCTCTCCTCCCGGGCGGTCGTGTGTCTTCCGGGCCCGGGCGTCAGCGCATCAGCACGCCCGCGCGCTCGCCCGTGGCGCCCGTCGGCTGGGCGACCAGGCCGAGTTCCGCGCCGTGGGCCAGCAGCCGGTGGGTGGGCAGCACCCGCACGGTGTAGCCGTACGGTCCCGTACGGTCCAGGGCGAGCGGGCCCTCGTACAGCCAGCGGCCCTCCAGGTCCTGGCCGCCCGCCGGTTTCAGCGGGAAGACCTGGGCGTCGAAGATCGCGTCGGCGGAGTCGACCCGCCCGGCCACCGCCTGCACCTCCACGTCGTCCGGCTCCAGCGCGCCGAGGGTGATCCGGACCCGCAGGGCCAGCGTGGAACCCAGCTCCGCCGACGTACCGGACCCGGCGGGCGTCACCGCCTCCACGTGGTCGACTGCCACCCGCGGCCAGGCCGCCCTGACCCGCGCCTTCCAGCCGGCCAGCTCCCGGGCCTGCGGCACGTCCAGGGACCGCTGGGCGGACGCGGCGGGGGCGTACAGCCGCTCCACGTACTCCCGGACCATCCGGTCGGCGAGCACCTTGGGCCCCAGGGTGCCCAGCGTGCGGCGGACCATCTCGATCCAGCGGCCGGGCAGCCCCTCGTCCCCGCGGTCGTAGAAGCGCGGCGCGACCCGGTCCTCGATCAGCTCGTACAGGGCATTGGCCTCCAGGTCGTCGCGCCGGTCCTCGTCCAGGGCGCTGCCCTCGGCCGTCGGGATCGCCCAGCCGAAGTCCGGCTCGAACCACTCGTCCCACCAGCCGTCCAGCACGGACAGGTTGAGGCAGCCGTTGAGCGCGGCCTTCATCCCGCTCGTCCCGCAGGCCTCCAGCGGGCGCAGCGGGTTGTTCAGCCAGACGTCGCAGCCCGGGTAGAGCTTCTGGGCCATCGCCATCCCGTAGTCGGGCAGGAAGACGATGCGGTGGCGGACCCGGGGGTCGTCGGCGAACCTGACCAGCTCCTGGACCAGCCGCTTCCCGCTGTCGTCGGCCGGGTGCGCCTTGCCCGCGACGACGATCTGGATCGGCCGCTCCGGGTGCAGCAGCAGCCCGCGCAGCCGGTCCCGGTCGCGCAGCATCAGCGTCAGCCGCTTGTACGAGGGGACACGGCGGGCGAAGCCGATCGTCAGGATGCCGGGGTCCAGCACACCGTCGATCCAGCCCAGTTCGGCGGGTTGTGCGCCCCTGGTGCGCCAGGAGGCGTGCAGCCGCCGGCGCACCTCGGTCACCAGCTGTTCGCGCAGGGTCCGGCGCAGGTCCCAGAGCTGCCGGGCGGGGATGGAGGCGACGGAGTCCCACCGCCCCGGTGTGCCCCCGGACTCGGTCCGCAGCCGGTAGACCTCGGGGGCGACCCAGGTGGGTGCGTGGACCCCGTTGGTGACGGAGGTGATGGGCACCTCCGGCGCGTCGAAGCCGGGCCAGAGCCCGGCGAACATCTCCCGGCTGACCTCGCCGTGCAGCGTGGAGACGCCGTTGGCGCGCTGGGCGAGCCGCAGCCCCATCACCGCCATGTTGAAGACGCCGGGGTCGCCGCCGGTGTAGGTCTCGGTGCCGAGTTCCAGGATGCGTTCGGCGGGTACGCCGGGGAGTTCGCCGTCGTCGCCGAAGTGACGGGCGACGAGTTCGCGGTCGAAACGGTCGATTCCGGCCGGGACCGGGGTGTGGGTGGTGAAGACGGTGCCGGCGCGGACGGACTCCACCGAGGAGTCGAAGTCCAGGCCCGTCGTGGCCAGCTCGCGGACGCGTTCGAGGCCGAGGAAGCCGGCGTGGCCCTCGTTGGTGTGGAAGACCTCGGGGGCGGGGTGGCCGGTGAGCCGGCAGTAGGTGCGCACCGCGCGGACCCCGCCGATGCCCAGCAGCATCTCCTGGAGCAGCCGGTGCTCGCTGCCGCCGCCGTACAGCCGGTCGGTGACCTCGCGTTCGCCGGGGGCGTTCTCCTCGACGCCGGAGTCGAGCATGAGGAGCGGCACCCGGCCGACGTGGGCCTGCCAGATCTGGGCGTGCAGGGAGCGGCCGCCGGGCAGGGCCAGGACGACCTGACTGGGGGTGCCGTCGGCCTCGCGGACCAGGGTGAGGGGCAGCTCGTTGGGGTCGAGGACGGGGTAGTGCTCCTGCTGCCAGCCGTCCCGGGACAGGCTCTGGCGGAAGTAGCCGTGGCGGTAGAGCAGGCCGACCCCGACGAGGGGGACGCCCAGGTCGCTGGCGGCCTTGAGGTGGTCCCCGGCGAGGATGCCGAGCCCGCCGGAGTACTGCGGGAGGGCGGCGGTCACCCCGAATTCGGGTGAGAAGTAGGCGATGGCGGCGGGGAGCCTGGCGCCCTGCTCGCGCTGCTCCTGGTACCACCGGGGCCCCTGGAGGTATGCCCGCAGGTCGGCGGACGCCTCGGCGAGCCGGTGCAGGAACGCTTCGTCCCGGGCCAGCTCGGCGAGCCGCCCCGCGGAGACGGAACCGAGCAGGCGTACGGGGTCGCACTCCGCCGCGGGGCCGGCCTCCGGGTCGACGGCCTGGAAGAGCTCGCGGGTCTCGGTGTGCCAGGACCAGCGCAGGTTGCGCGCCAGGTCGCTGAGGGGTTGGAGGGAGTCGGGTAGGACGGGACGCACGGTGAATCGACGAATGGCCTTCACGCATTCCACCTTTACAGGGGACGTACGAATCGGAGCGGGACGCACCACCATGTGCGCCGCTCCGTCACCCTCGACGGTAGCCGCGGGCCGGGTCCGGCAGCCACGGCGCGCGGGCGCCGGGCGGAGTGCGACCGGGGCGGTCCGGGCTGCCGTGCGCTCCGGTCCCGTACGCCCCTTTCGCCACCGCACGCACAGCCGGACTCATACGGCACAGGTGTTATGGCCGATTCCTTCCCCTGATGCGGCCTTGTGGGCCTTCGCCCCAAGGGGAAAGCTGCCGAGTGGCGCCTTTCCCACCCGCGTGCGCCGGTTCTGCGCAATCCCGCGTGCGCGCGGCGGAGCCCGGCGCATTCGGAACGTCCCCCATACGCCCGAGCAGACGACATATCACCGGATTGGCCCACCGCGATGTGGGGGAAGGCTTCTCCGGTACCCGGAACGAATGCATTCGGATGACAGCCGATGAGGGTTCATCTCCGGCACGCGCACGATTCATTCCCAGGCCGTCGGCGATCGGCCCCCGGTTGTATACGACCTGTTTCGACTGCCATTCGAGTGAACGCGGACAGGAGCGGCCATGCCCACACCCCACCAGCCATCCACCGAGCGGCTAGAAAGGACGCAACCCCACCCTCGCGGCGCGCGCGTTCAGTCTCCGGCGCCCGCTGCGCACCTTGCCGAGTCCGAGCTCCAGTCCCCAGGTGATTCCATGATCGGTCGCATTCCCGTCCTCGACGTCCATCCGCTCGTCGATTGCGGCAGAAGGCCCGCGAAGGCCGTTGCCGGTGAGACCTTCCAGGTCACCGCGACCGTCTTCCGGGAGGGCCACGACTCGGTCGCCGCCAATGTGGTGCTGCGCGGTCCGAGCGGGCGTCCGGGGCCGTGGACGCCGATGCGCGAGCTGGCCCCGGGCACCGACCGCTGGGGCGCCGAGGTGACGCCGGACGCCGAGGGCCGCTGGACGTACACGGTCGAGGCGTGGAGCGATCCGGTCGCCACCTGGCGGCACGCGGCGCAGATCAAGATCCCGGCGGGCATCGACACCGCGCTGGTGCTCGCCGAGGGTGCCGCGCTGTACGAGCGGGCCGCCGAGGGCGTGCCCAAGCGGGACGGGCGCGAGGCGGTGCTGGCCGCGGTCGACGCGCTGCGCGACGAGTCCAGGCCGGCCGAGGCGCGGCTCGCGGCGGCCCTCGCCCCCGAGGCCGGGGACGCGCTGGCCCGCCACCCCCTGCGCGAGCTGGTCACGGCCTCGCACCCGCACCCGCTGGTCGTCGAGCGCCGGCGTGCGCTGTACGGCTCCTGGTACGAGATGTTCCCGCGCTCCGAGGGGGCCGGGGTCGAGCCGGCGAAGGCTCCCCGCAAGGGGCGCAGGGCCAAGGCCGCCGCCGCGCCCGAACCGTCCCGGATCATCAGCGGCACCTTCCGCACGGCGGCCGAGCGGCTGCCGGCGGTCGCCGCGATGGGGTTCGACGTGGTCTACCTGCCGCCGATCCACCCCATCGGCACGACCCACCGCAAGGGCCCGAACAACTCCCTGACCCCCGCCCCGCACGACGTGGGCGTGCCGTGGGCGATCGGTTCGGCCGAGGGCGGCCACGACGCGGTCCACCCGGACCTCGGCACCCTGGAGGACTTCGCGCATTTCGTGGAGACGGCCCGCAACCTCCGGATGGAGGTGGCCCTGGATTTCGCGCTCCAGTGCTCGCCGGACCATCCATGGGTGGAGAAGCATCCCGAGTGGTTCCAGCACCGGGCCGACGGCTCGATCGCCTATGCGGAGAATCCGCCGAAGAAATACCAGGACATCTATCCGATCGCCTTCGACAAGGATCTGGACGGCATCGTCAAGGAGAGCGTGCGCATCCTGCGGTTCTGGATGGATCAGGGCGTACGGATCTTCCGCGTCGACAATCCGCACACGAAGCCGGTGATCTTCTGGGAGAAGGTGATCGCCGAGATCAACGGCACCGATCCCGATGTGATCTTCCTGGCCGAGGCATTCACCCGGCCCGCGATGATGCGCACCCTGGCCACCATCGGATTCCAGCAGTCGTACACGTATTTCACCTGGCGCAACAGCCGGCAGGAAATCACGGATTACGTGACCGAGCTGGCCGGTGAGACCGCCTCGTACATGAGGCCCAATTTCTTCGTGAACACCCCCGACATCCTCCCCGGATACCTCCAGGAGGGCGGCCGGCCGGCCTTCGAGGCACGGGCGGTGCTCGCGGCGACCCTCTCCCCGTCCTGGGGGGTGTACGCGGGGTTCGAGCTGTGCGAGAACACCCCGATCCACCACGGCAGTGAGGAGTACCTCGACTCGGAGAAGTACGAGATCCGGCCCAGGGACTGGGAAGCCGCCGAGCGTGAGGGCCGGTCACTGGCCCCGCTCATCACCTCGCTCAACCGGATCAGGCGCCGCCATCCGGCGCTGCAACAGCTGCGGGACGTGCACTTCCACTCGTCCGACAACGACGCCCTGATCGTGTACAGCAAGCACTCCGGTTCGAACATCCTTCTGGTGGTCGTCAACCTCGACCCGCACCACACCCAGGAGGCGACCGTCTCGTTGGACATGCCGCGACTCGGCCTCGACCGGCACGAGAGCGTGCCGGTGCGCGACGAGCTCACCGGCACTTCCTATCACTGGGGCAGGACCTTCTATGTGCGTCTGGAGCCGGGCGTGACGCCCGCGCACATCGCCGTCCTGCGACCGTCCCCGCCGACCGGAGGGTCACCCACACCATGATCGTCAATGAGCCCGTCCACGACCTGTTCGAGGACACTCCCGCCAAGGACCGCGATCCCGACTGGTTCAAGCGTGCCGTCTTCTACGAGGTCCTCGTCCGGTCCTTCCAGGACTCCAACGGCGACGGCATCGGAGACCTGAAGGGGATCACCGCCAAGCTGGACTACCTCCAGTGGCTGGGCGTCGACTGCCTCTGGCTGCCGCCGTTCTTCAAGTCGCCGCTGCGCGACGGCGGTTACGACGTCTCCGACTACACGGCCGTGCTGCCGGAGTTCGGCGACCTCGCCGACTTCGTGGAGTTCGTCGACGCCGCCCACCAGCGCGGCATGCGCGTGATCATCGACTTCGTCATGAATCACACCAGCGACCAGCACGACTGGTTCCAGCAGTCCCGGACCGACCCCGACGGGCCGTACGGCGACTACTACGTCTGGGCCGACGACGACAAGCAGTTCCAGGACGCCCGGATCATCTTCGTCGACACCGAGACGTCCAACTGGACCTTCGACCCGGTGCGCAAGCAGTACTACTGGCACCGGTTCTTCTCGCACCAGCCCGACCTCAACTACGAGAACCCGGCGGTGCAGGAGGAGATCATCTCCGCGCTCCGCTTCTGGCTGGACCTCGGCATCGACGGCTTCCGGGTCGACGCCGTGCCCTACCTCTACCAGCGCGAGGGCACCAACTGCGAGAACCTGCCCGAGACCCACAACTTCCTCAAGCGGGTCCGCAAGGAGATCGACGCCAACTACCCGGACACGGTCCTGCTCGCCGAGGCCAACCAGTGGCCGGAGGACGTCGTCGACTACTTCGGCGACTACCGGAGCGGCGGGGACGAGTGCCACATGGCGTTCCACTTCCCCGTGATGCCGCGGATCTTCATGGCGGTACGGCGCGAGAGCCGCTACCCGGTCTCGGAAATCCTGGCCAAGACACCGGCGATCCCCTCGGGCTGCCAGTGGGGCATCTTCCTGCGCAACCACGACGAGCTGACGCTCGAAATGGTCACGGACGAAGAACGCGACTACATGTACGCGGAGTACGCCAAGGACCCGCGGATGCGCGCCAACATCGGCATCCGCCGCCGCCTCGCCCCGCTGCTGGACAACGACCGCAACCAGATCGAGCTGTTCACCGCGCTGCTGCTGTCACTGCCGGGTTCCCCGATCCTCTACTACGGGGACGAGATCGGGATGGGAGACAACATCTGGCTGGGCGACCGGGACGCCGTACGCACCCCGATGCAGTGGACGCCCGACCGCAACGCCGGCTTCTCCTCCAGCGATCCGGGGCGGCTCTACCTCCCCACGATCATGGACCCGGTCTACGGCTACCAGGTCACCAACGTCGAGGCGTCGATGGCCTCCCCGTCCTCGCTGCTGCACTGGACACGGCGGATGATCGAGATCCGCAAGCAGAACCCGGCGTTCGGCCTCGGCACGTACAACGAACTGCCGTCGTCCAACCCGGCGGTGCTCGCGTTCACCCGGGAGCACGGGGACGACCTGGTGCTGTGCGTCCACAACTTCTCGCGGTTCGCGCAGCCCACAGAGCTCGACCTCAGGTCCTTCAACGGGCGTCATCCGGTGGAGCTGATCGGCGGGGTGCGCTTCCCCGCCATCGGTCAGTGGCCCTACCTGCTGACCCTCGCGGGACACGGCTTCTACTGGTTCCGGCTGCGCAAGGACGCGCCGCCGAGCTGACCCGGGGCCGGCTCCCGGCCGCCACCGGCGGGGCGGTTTCCACCGCCCCGCACGGGGCACTCTCCCCCCATACCGGGTGGATCAGGAAGCTTCCTGGATTCTCCTGGCGTTTCGATCCCCTCATGTCGAGTCCGTACGGATCATCCTGACCCGACACGTCCCGCACAGCCGGACAGCCAATGCCGCAATCCGGGACACTCTTCGCATCCTGTGGTGTGCCCGGGGAAAGGACGCGATGCCATGTCGGAGGCTGCATCCGCTCAGGTCACCCTGGCGAACAGCACAGCCCTGCTTCCGTCTCTCGGACCGCTGCTCCACGAATGGCTGCCCCGGCAGCGGTGGTTCGCGGGCAAGGGGCGGCCCATCACCGCCTTCTCGCTCGTCTCGGCCACCGAGATACTGCCGGTGGACCGCAGCGACGACGACCTCGCACCCGGGCTCCTGCACCTGCTGGTCCGGGTCCACCAGCCCACCATGCCCGCCCAGCCGCCCGTCGACTGCTACCAGTTGCTGCTCGGGGTGCGCTCCGCGCCGCCGCAGCACCTGGCGCCCGCCCTCATCGGCCGGGTGCCGGACGGGCCGCTGGCCGGGCTGACCGTCTACGACGGCCTGCACGACCCGCGCCTGGCGTCCCTGCTGCTGGAGCGGCTGCGCACCCCCGGCCGGCTCGGCGCCGTCCGCTTCGACCGGGGCGCGGAGCCCATCCCCGAGGACCTGCCGCCGCGCGTGCTGGACACCGAGCAGTCCAACTCCTCGCTGGTGTACGGCAACGCGTACATCCTGAAGATCTTCCGCCGGGTCTTCCCGGGCACCAACCCCGACCTCGAACTGCCGCTCGCGCTGTCCCGCGAGGGGTGCGGGCGGGTGCCCGCGCCCGTCGCCTGGTTCGAGGCCGCGACGCCGGAGCGCCTGACGCTCGGGGTGCTCCAGCCCTACCTGCGCGGCGCCCAGGACGGCTGGCAGCTCGCCCTGCGCGCCCTGGCCACCGGACACGACTTCCTGGCCGAGGCCCGCGCGCTGGGCCGGGCCACCGCCGAGGTCCACACCGCGCTCGCCGCCGCCCTGCCCACCCCGGTGCTGCGCCGCTCCCAGACCGACGAGCTGGCCGCCGCCATGGTGGAGCGTCTTGAGGCGGCCGCCCACGCGGTGCCGGAGCTGGTCCCGTACGTCCCCGGGCTGCGCACCGCCTTCGACGCGGTCGCCGCGCTCGGGCACCGGGGGCGCAGCTGGGCCGCCCAGCGGGTGCACGGCGACCTCCATCTCGGCCAGACCCTGCGCGGCACCGACGGTTTCTGGTCACTGATCGACTTCGAGGGCGAGCCGGCCCGGCCGCTCCCGGAGCGCCGCAGCCCGCAGCCGCCGGTGCGCGACGTGGCCGGCATGCTCCGCTCCTTCGACTACGCGGCCCGCTCGCACCGGCCCTGGAAGCCCGAGTGGGCGGCCCGCTGCCGGGACGCCTACTGCGACGGCTACGCCGAGGCGGCGGGCGCCGACCCGCGCGCCGAGCCGGAGCTGCTGCGCGCCCACGAGACCGACAAGGCGGTGTACGAGGTGCTGTACGAGGCGCGGCACCGGCCCGACTGGCTCCCGGTCCCGATGGCCGCGATCCACCGCCTGGCCTCCGTCACCGCCCACTGAGCACCGCAGCGCCCCGTGCCGCCCGCCATCCGCCCCCGCCCCAACACCTCCGAGGAGGCCGTCCCCGTGACCGCCCGCAAGCCGTCCCGCAAGCCCGAGCCCGCGTCCGCCCCCGAGGCCCCGCTCGCCGAGACCCCGATCGCCGCCACCCTCTCCTCGCCCCAGCCCGCCGCAGCCGCCGAGCACGCGGAGGCCGTCGCCGGACCGGCGTCCGGGGCCCTGGCTGCGGAGAAGGCCGCGCCGCCCGCCAGGAAGCGGGCGGCCCCGGCCGCGAAGAAGGCCGCCGCCCCGGCCAAGCGCGCGAAGAAGGCCGCCGCGCCGCCCCGCCCCCGCCGCGGACCCGCGACCGTCCACTCGGGTGA
>NZ_SSBK01000051.1 GCF_004795035.1 Streptomyces sp. A0958 | reverse complement strand
CCCGGCCCTTTGCCTGCCGACGGCTACGCGCTCAACGAGCGCGCCCCGCTCAGTTGTCGTCCTCGTCGATCAGAAACCCCCGCATGGGCGACGGCGCCTGCTGCTGCATCGGCTGCGGCGCCTGCGGCCGCACCGGCGCCATCGGCTGCGTCATCGCCGGGGACATCTGCTGCTGACCGCCGTAGGAGGGGCCACCGCCCATGGACGGGTTGCCGCCCATCGGCTGGTTGCCGTGGCTGCCGTGGCTGCCGCCCATGGGGTGCCCCATGGCACCCGCACCGGCCGGAGCCAGCGAGGGCGACGGCGGCAGCGACGCGGCCGCAGGGGTCCGCGGCGGAGCCAGCGAGTCGTCGGCCTGGGTCTCCAGCTGACGCAGCTGGCTCTCCAGGTAGGACTTCAGACGGGTCCGGTACTCGCGCTCGAAGCCCCGCAGGTCCTCGACCTTGCGCTCCAGCGTCGCGCGGGCCGACTCCAGCGAGCCCATCGCCACGCGGTGCTTCTCCTGCGCGTCCCGCTCCAGCGCGTCCGCCTTGGCGCGGGCGTCCCGCTCCAGGCCCTCGGCGCGGCTGCGGGCCTCGCCGACGATCTTGTTGGCCTCGGAACGGGCCTCCGCGATCGCCTGGTCGGCGGTCTGCTGGGCGAGGGACAGGACACGGGCGGCGCTGTCGCCGCCGGGGCCCTGCTGCTGCATCTGCGGCGGCTGCTGCATCTGCTGCATCTGCTGCTGCTGCGGGTTGTGACCGCCCATGGGGCCGCCCATCGGGCCGCCCATGGGACCACCCTGCATCGGGCCGGGGCCGTGCGGGCCCTGCGGACCGGGGCCGTGCGGACCCTGGGGACCGTGACCGCTGGGACCGGCGGGCAGCTGCGGAGCACCACCGGGCAGCTGGGGGGGACCCATCTGCGGGGGCTGCTGCTGGACCGGCGGGCCCGATATGGCGGCGGGCACCGGGGCCCCCGGCCGGTCCTGCTGCTCGGGCGGCTTGCGCATGCCCTGCTGCTGCTGGTTCTGCGCGGCGGCACGCGTGGCGGCGGCCAGCTTGGCGCGCAGGTCCTCGTTCTCACGGAGCAGGCGGGTCAGCTCCGACTCGACCTCGTCGAGGAAGGCATCGACCTCGTCCTCGTCGTAGCCCTCTCGGAGGCGGACTGTCGTGAACTGCTTGTTCCGCACATCCTCGGGAGTCAGCGGCATCTCTTCTTCACCTCTACGTAGTCGTCGGCAGTCGGCAAGACCGTATCGCTCACAGCCTGGTCACGATGCTGATCAGGATGGAAACGATGATCATCAGAACGAAGAAGGACAGGTCGAGTGCCACGCCCCCGAGACGCAGCGGCGGGATGAACCGCCGCAGGAGCTTGAGCGGTGGATCGGTGACCGTGTAAGTGGTCTCCAGGACCACCACCATCGGCTTGCCCGGTTGCCATGAACGTGCGAACTGGAAGACGTAGTCCATGACGAGCCGGAAGATCAGCACGATGAGGAAACACATCAACGCGATGTAGACAACACTTTGAGCGACGCCCATCCTCGCGCTTCCCTCTCCCCTGGCTCTCGTAGCTCCGGCCTCGCGGCCGGGTTGTTCCCGGTGTCGTGTTCTCAGCTCTGGTTGAAGAATCCGCCCTCTGCGATGCGGGCCTTGTCCTCCGCCGTGACATCGACGTTAGCAGGCGACAACAGGAACACCTTCTGTGTCACTCGCTCAATGCTGCCATGGAGACCGAAGACGAGTCCCGCGGCAAAGTCGACAAGTCGCTTTGCGTCCGTGTCGTCCATCTCCGTGAGATTCATGATCACCGGGGTGCCCTCACGGAAGTGTTCCCCGATGGTACGGGCCTCGTTGTAGGTCCTGGGGTGCAGCGTGGTGATCCGGTAGGGCTCCCGCTCGGACACGACCTTGGGCATGATCACCGGTGCGTTCTTCTCCATGTTCGGACGTTCAGGTGTGATGGATGCCACGGGTGCGATCCGGGCGGGTCGCTCACGCTCCACCGGGATCTGGACCGGCTCCCGCTGGGCCGGGGGCTGCACCGCCCGAACCGGTTCGTCACGCTCCCGGTCGCGCTCCACCTGATGTGCGGGCTGGTGCCGGCGCCGGTCTCGCTCGGGCTCCGGCTCGGGTTCGAATTCGTCGTCGGGGTCGAACCCCGGGCCGTCGTACCCATCGTCCTCCACGAGGCCGAGGTAGACCGCCATCTTGCGCATCGCGCCGGCCATGCTCTGAGTCCTCCGCTCTGTGGTGGATCGGCATCTGTCACCAAGTGCCCGCGATCCACTCCGGCCTGCCCGCCATAGGCGGTAATGACCATATTTTCTGCTGTGGTCCGACTTGCTTGGCGACGTTACCCGAGCCCGGGGCGGACTCCGAGTACCGCAGTACCGACGCGCACATGTGTCGCTCCGGCCGCGATCGCGTCCTCGAGGTCCGCACTCATCCCTGCGGAGACCATGTTCGCAGCCGGATGGTTCCCGCGCAGCCGGGATGAGAATTCCATCAGCCGGTCGAACGCCGCCCGTTGCCGCCCGGCGTACGGTCCGGCGAGCGGCGCGACGGTCATCAGACCGTCCAGCCGCAGGCCGGGCGCGGCGGCGACCGCGTCGGCCAACTCCTCGATTCCGTCGGGGGCGACACCGCCGCGGGCCCCCCGCTCGCCGCTCTCCGCGTCGAGCGCGACCTGGAGGAGGCAGCCGAGTTCACGGCCGCCGCGTTCGGCCGCCGCCGAGAGCGCGGTCACCAGCTTCGTACGGTCCACCGACTGCACGACATCGGCATAACTCGCCACAGAACGCACCTTGTTGGTCTGCAATTGACCGACAAAGTGCCAGGAGAGGGACAGATCCGTACAGGCGGCGGCTTTGGGGGCGGCGTCCTGGTCGCGGTTCTCCGCGACCTGACGCACACCGAGTCCGTGCAGAATCCGCACATCGCTCGCGGGGTAGGTCTTGGTGACCACGACGAGGGTCACCTCGTCCCGCTCGCGGCCGGCCGCGGCACAGGCGGAAACGATCCGTTCCTCCACCCGCGCCAGATTCGCGGCGAGTTGTTCCTTACGTTCTGTCATGCCCTATCAGTCCAGCCAGACATATCCGGCGAGCCGCCCGGTGGTGCGGTCGCGTCGGTACGAGAAGTGGTCGCCCGATTCGAGGGTGCAGAAGGGCGACAGGTGCCGGTCGGTGACGCCGAGGGCCGCCAGCTGGGCGTGGACTCCGGCGGTGACGTCCACCGCCGGGGTGCCCCAACTGGTCTCGGACCAGGAGCCGGGCACACGCGCGGCGACCTCGTCCCGCATCGTGGCCGGCACCTCGTAGCACCGTCCGCAGACGGCGGGCCCGGTGTGGGCGCTGATCCGGGAGACCTCCGCGCCGAGCCGGACCATGGCCCCGACCGCGGCCGGTACGACTCCGGCGACCAGCCCCGGCCGGCCCGCGTGCGCCGCCGCGACGACGCCGGCGACCGGGTCGGCGAGCAGGACGGGGGTGCAGTCGGCGGTCAGAACGGCGAGCGGGAGCCCGCGCCGCGCCGTCACCACCGCGTCCACTGCGGGGATTTCCGGGGCGTCGCCCCAGGGTCCGTCGACCACGGCCACATCGCGGCCGTGGACCTGGTTCATCCAGACGACCCGTGCCGGATCGAGCCCCCGGGCGCGCGCGGCCCGCTCCCGGTTGGCGAGAACGGCGGCGGGGTCGTCACCGACCGCGCCGCCGAGGTTGAGCTCCGCGTACGGAGCGGCGCTCACCCCGCCCCACCTGTCGGTGAAGGAGAAGTGAGCGCCGCCCCGCGAAAAGACAGAAACCTTCGAGCTCACTGCGTCATGCGGACCTATCACTTCAAGAAGTCCGGTACGTCCAGCTCTTCGGCCTGGGAGTCCTGGTAGGGACGGGCCGGCGGGACGTGCGGCGGCGCGACGACCGGCGGCAGGTGGGTTTCGCCCGCCACCGACGCCGGCTCGGCCTGGACCGACGGTTCCTCGCGCGGGGGCACGGAGCCCAGTCCGCCCGACTGGCGCACGGGCTCGGCGGCCCGGACCGGCGGGGCCGGCTCCTCGCGCTTGGCGCTGTTCGCGCCCAGGACGATCTCCCGCCGGGCCGGCGGCTGCCCGCCGTCGAAGCCCGCCGCGATGACGGTGACCCGCACCTCGTCGCCCAGCGCGTCGTCGATGACCGCGCCGAAGATGATGTTCGCCTCGGGGTGTGCCGCCTCGCTCACCAGCTGGGCGGCCTCGTTGATCTCGAAGAGACCGAGGTCGCTGCCGCCGGAGATGGAGAGCAGGACACCGCGGGCGCCGTCGATGGACGCCTCCAGGAGCGGCGAGGAGATCGCCATCTCCGCGGCGGCCACCGCGCGGTCGTCGCCGCGGGCCGAGCCGATCCCCATGAGCGCCGATCCGGCCTCGGACATGACCGACTTGACGTCGGCGAAGTCGAGGTTGATCAGACCCGGGGTGGTGATGAGGTCGGTGATGCCCTGGACACCCGAGAGCAGCACCTGGTCGGCCGACTTGAACGCGTCGAGCACGCTGACCTGGCGGTCCGAGATGGAGAGCAGCCGGTCGTTGGGAATGACGATGAGGGTGTCGACCTCTTCGCGGAGTTCGGCGATGCCGTCCTCCGCCTGGTTCGCACGACGCCTGCCCTCGAAGGTGAACGGGCGGGTGACCACACCGATCGTCAGGGCGCCGAGCGAGCGCGCGATGTTCGCGACGACGGGTGCGCCACCGGTACCGGTGCCGCCGCCTTCGCCTGCGGTGACGAAGACCATGTCGGCCCCCTTGAGGACCTCCTCGATCTCCTCACGGTGGTCCTCTGCCGCCTTACGACCGACGGCCGGGTTCGCCCCGGCGCCGAGGCCGCGGGTGAGTTCACGGCCGACGTCGAGCTTGACGTCGGCGTCGCTCATCAACAGGGCTTGCGCATCCGTGTTGATCGCGATGAACTCGACGCCCTTGAGACCGACCTCGATCATTCGGTTGATGGCATTGACACCACCGCCGCCGACACCGATGACCTTGATGACTGCGAGGTAGTTCTGCGGTGCTGCCACGTCGAAGGCCTCTCGCCTCGAGTTACGTGTCGTCGCTTCGCGGTGATCCCGCCGCGACGACGGATGCCGATTGGGACGGTCCGAACGCCGACCCAAACCCTAACGCTGAAGTTTAGGGTTACCAGTGTGTCTGCTTCATGGACTCTTCCGAACAGGACACTAAGTCGACAAGTGGCGCCCGTTCAACGAACACGCCGAACCTCCCGTTTTTCTTTTCACCCTATGTGATCACCCGTAGCGCTGACCAACCAGGGTGCTGGCCAGGCCGAATACGCGTCAACTACCCGACACCGCGGGAGCGGTGGGTGCACTCACGTCGAAGTGTCCCGCTTTGGGGGCGGCTTTCATGAGAGCGGTGAGAACTTTCGCCTTCACCGCACCCTGTTCACCACTTCCCCAGATCACCGTGCGGTCCCCGGTGAGCTCCAGGGAGATGGCGTCGTAGGAGGCGACCCGCACGACGCGGGTGTCCTCGGCGACGCCACCCGGGAGATCGCCCGCGACCCGGACCGCTTCCCGCACCAGCCGGTCGGCCCCGAAACGGCGCAGGCTCGCGGACCGGCCAGTGGCCGTCTCCAGCAGAGGCACGCGCCCGGGCGCCTTGTCCACCGTGGCGAAACGCACACCCTTGGCGTCCACTTCAATGAACTTTGCGCCCTTTTTCACCAAAAGGACCGGATTTCGCTCGGTCACCTTAAGTCCGATGCCGTGCGGCCATGACCGTACGACATCCACCGAGTCGATACGAGGCAACTTCTGGCGCAACCTTTTCTCGATCGCGCCGGTGTCCACGGATACGAGCGGGGAACCCATCGGTACCCGGGCCGCGTTCTCCACCTGGGCCGGCGTCAGCACTCGGACCCCGGTGATCCTGACCTGTTCGACCCGGAGCCAGGAAGAGCCGTAGAGCGCCCAGACGGCGCCGGAGCCGAGCAGCAGCACGGCCGCGGCGATCAGGATCAGCAGTCGGCGCCGGGAAATACGGCGCCCCTCGGCGCGTGGGCGCGGCGGCCGGTCCGGGGCGTCCTCCTGCTTCCCTGCACCGCGCTGGGCGGTCGTCGGTCCGGCCACGCTCGCTCCTTATGCCGGGTCCGGGGGCCATCGCCCCCGGACCCGCCCGCCTCACGCGTTACGACGTGCGGCAATCGCCTCGTACACCATGCCGACCAGAAGATCGTCGGCGTCCCGGCGGCCGAACTCCGCGGCGGCGCGGGACATTTCATACAATCGGTGCGGATCGGACAGCACCGGCAGGACGTTGCCCTGCACCCACTCGGGGGTGAGCGCGGCGTCGTCCACCAGCAGGCCGCCGCCGGCGTTGACCACCGGCTGGGCGTTCAGCCGCTGTTCGCCGTTGCCGATGGGCAACGGGACGTAGGCGGCGGGCAGCCCGACGGCGGAGAGTTCGGCGACGGTCATCGCGCCCGCACGGCAGAGCATCATGTCGGCCGCGGCGTACGCGAGATCCATCCGGTCCACGTACGGTACCGGGATGTAGGGGGGCATCCCCGGCATGTTGTCCACGCGCGGCAATTCGTTCTTCGGGCCGACCACGTGCAGGATCTGGATGCCGGAGCGCTGGAGCAGCGGCGCGACCCGCTGGACCACCTCGTTGAGGTGGCGGGCGCCCTGCGAGCCGCCGGAGACCAGCAGCGTCGGGAGGTTGGGGTCGAGGCCGAACGCGGCGCGCGCCTCGGGGCGTACCCGGGCCCGGTCCAGGGTGGCGATGGTGCGGCGCAGCGGGATGCCGATGTAGCGGGCGCCGCGCAGCTTGCTCTCGGGCGTGGAGACGGCGACGCCGTGCGCGTACCGCGAGCCGATCTTGTTGGCCAGGCCTGGGCGGGCGTTGGCCTCGTGGACCACGATCGGGACGCCGGCGCGCTTGGCGGCCAGGTAGCCGGGCAGGGCGACGTAACCACCGAAGCCGACCACGCAGTCGGCCCTGGTGCGTTCGAGGATCTGCTCGGCGGCCTTGATGGTGCCGCGCAGCCGGCCCGGGACGGTGATGAGTTCGGGGGTCGGCTTGCGCGGCAGCGGTACGGCCGGGATCAGGGCGAGTTCGTACCCCCGCTCGGGTACGAGCCTGGTCTCGAGTCCGCGCTCCGTGCCGAGAGCGGTGATCCCCACGCTCGGGTCCTGCCTGCGCAGGGCGTCTGCGAGGGCAAGCGCGGGCTCGATGTGGCCGGCGGTCCCCCCGCCGGCGAGTACGACATGCACCGAAATTCACCGCTCTCCGGACGGACGCTTCTTGACGCGCCGTCTCATCGTCTTCCATCTCACCCCGGGCCTCCGCACGGCCAGGGCCGCCTTCGCGGCGGGCTCGTCCCGCGCGAACGCGATCAGCAGCCCGACGGCGAACATGGTCGGCAGCAGGGCCGACCCCCCGTAGGAGAACAGCGGGAGCGGGACACCGGCGATCGGCAGCAGGCCGAGCACCGCACCGATGTTGATCACGGCCTGCGCCGTGATCCAGGTGGTCACACCTCCCGCTGCGTACCTCACGAAGGGGTCCTCCGTGCGTCCCGCCACGCGGATACCCGCATAGCCTAGAGCCGCGAAGAGGGCGACTACCGACAGCGTCCCCGCCAACCCCAGTTCCTCCCCGGTGATGGCGAAGATGAAGTCCGTGTGGGGTTCGGGAAGTTGACCCCATTTTTCCACACTTGCGCCGAGCCCCGATCCGAACCATCCGCCCGACGCCAGAGCATAGATGCCGTGCACGGCCTGCCAGCACGAGCCGCCGGGGCCGGGTTCGCTGGCCCCCATGCAGTCCAGCCGGGACATCCGGTTGGGGCTGGTCTTGATCAGCAGGAAGCCGATGAGTCCGGCGGTGGCGAGCACTCCGGCGAACAGCCGGGTCGGCGCACCGGCCAGCCAGAGCAGTCCGAAGAGGATGGCCGTGAGAATGATCGCAGTGCCCATGTCGCCGCCGAGCATGATCAGCCCGAGCAGCATGAAGGCGACCGGGACCAGTGGCACGAGCATGTGCTTCCACTGGGCCAGCAGCCGCTTGTCCTGTTTGCGGGCGAGCAGGTCCGCCCCCCACAGCACGAGGGCCAGCTTGCCGAACTCGCTGGGCTGGAGCTGGAAGGGGCCGCCCAGGTAGAGCCAGTTGCGGTTGCCGTTGACCGACATCCCTATCCCCGGCACCTGGACCAGCACCATCAGGAAGACGGCGCCCATGAGCAGCGGGTAGGCCAGCGCCCGGTGCAGTTTGACCGGCATCCGGGCGGCGATCGCCATCAGCCCGGCCCCGATCACGGCGGCCAGGAACTGCTTGCGGAAGAAGTAGGTGCCCGGCTTGCCGAGTTCCAGGGCCTTGATCATCGAGGCGGAGTAGACCATCACCAGGCCGAGCACGGTGATCAGGAGCCCCGCGCCCAGGATCACGTAGTACGCCGTCAGCGGGCGGTCCCAGGCCCGCCGTGCCTGCTCGTACAGCCGCCGTGCACCGCCGCCGCGGGGGCTGCGGGGGCTGCCCGTGCTCCGGGCGCGTACCGCCGCGGGGCGCCGGGCCTTGGCGGCGGGCCGTACGCGCAAGCTCTCTTCGGCCGGCATGTCCCTGTCCCCTCCACTGCTCGTGCCCGGGGCTCCGGTGCCGAGGCCCCGCCCCGGCACAGCCGTACGCGCCCCGGTGGCCCGGGACGGTACGGCGCGGCGGCCGGGCCCGTCAGGCGCTCTCGGCGGCGCGTGCGCGGACGGCGTCCGCGAAGGCCTCGCCCCGCTTGTTGTAGTTGACGAACATGTCCATGGAGGCGCAGGCCGGGGCCATCAGTACGGTGTCTCCCGGCCGGGCGAGCCGTGCCGCCTCGCGGACCGCCTCGGACATCGCCCCAGTGTCGGTCCGGTCGAGGTCGACCACCGGGACCTCGGGGGCGTGTCGCGCGAGGGCTTCGCGGATCAGGGCCCGGTCCGCGCCCATCAGCACGACGCCCCGCAGGCGCTCGGCACAGCCGGTCACCAGCTCGTCGAACGTGGCGCCCTTGGCCAGGCCGCCGGCGATCCAGACGATGGAGTCGTAGGCGGCGAGGGAGGCTTCGGCGGCGTGCGTGTTGGTGGCCTTGGAGTCGTCCACGTACGCGACCCGGTCGACGTCCGCGACGTGCTCGATGCGGTGCGGGTCGGGGCGGAAGTTGCGCAGCCCGTCGCGCACGGCGGCGGGCTCGACGCCGAAGGCGCGGGCCAGGGCGGCGGCGGCGAGGGCGTTGGCGATGTTGTGCGGGGCCGGCGGGTTGACGTCGGCGACCTCGGCGAGCTCCTGGGCCTGCTTCTGCCGGTTCTGCACGAAGGCCCGGTCCACGAGGATGCCGTCGACCACGCCGAGCTGCGAGGGCCCGGGGGTGGCGAGGGTGAAGCCGATGGCCCGGCACCCCTCCTCGACGTCCGCCTCGCGCACCAGGTCCTCGGTGGCGCGGTCCGCGGCGTTGTAGACGCAGGCGACCCGGTTGCCCTCGTAGATCCGGCCCTTGTCGGCGGCGTACGCCTCCATGGAGCCGTGCCAGTCGAGGTGGTCGGGGGCCAGGTTGAGCACGGCGGCGGAGTGGGCGCGCAGCGAGGGCGCCCAGTGCAGCTGGTAGCTGGAGAGTTCGACGGCGAGCACGTCGTACGTCTGCTCGCCGGCCACGGCGTCCAGGAGGGAGACGCCGATGTTGCCGACGGCGGCGGTGCGCAGCCCGGCGGCCTCCAGGATGGAGGCGAGCATCCGCACCGTCGTGGTCTTGCCGTTGGTGCCGGTGACCGCGAGCCAGGGTGCTGGTTCCTTGCCGTCCCGCCCGCGCAGACGCCAGGCGAGTTCGACGTCGCCCCAGACCGGGACGCCCGCGTCGGCGGCCGCTGCGAACAGCGGCTTGCCGGGCTTCCAGCCGGGGGCGGTGACGACGAGTTCGGTGGACGCGGGCAGGGTGTCGCCGTCGCCGAGGCGCACGGTGATGCCCTGCGCCTCCAGCTCGGCGGCCTGGGCGCGCGAGCGCTCGTCGTCCCCGTCGTTGACGACGGTGACGACGGCGCCGAGGCCGTGCAGCACCCGGGCCGCCGGGACTCCGGAGACCCCGAGTCCGGCGACCGTGACGTGCTTGCCCTGCCAGTCCGCGTTGCTCACTTCTTGGCTGCCCATCCTGCGTAGAAGAGGCCGAGTCCGACGATCACGCACATGCCCTGGATGATCCAGAAGCGGACCACGACAAGGACTTCGGACCACCCCTTGAGTTCGAAGTGGTGCTGGAGTGGGGCCATGCGGAAGACGCGCCTGCCGGTCATCTTGAACGAGCCGACCTGGATGACGACGGACATCGTGATCATCACGAAGAGGCCGCCGAGCACCGCCATCAGGAACTCGGTGCGGGAGCAGATCGCGAGTCCCGCGAGCGCGCCGCCGAGGGCGAGCGAACCGGTGTCCCCCATGAAGATCTTGGCCGGGGAGGTGTTCCACCACAGGAAGCCGAAGCAGGAGCCCATCAGCGCGGAGGCCACGACCGCGAGGTCGAGCGGATCGCGCACTTCGAAACAGGCGCTCGGATTGGTGAGGGTGTTGGCGTTGGCGCAGGACTCCTGGAACTGCCAGAGCCCGATGAAGGTGTACGCGCCGAAGACCATCACCGACGCACCGGTGGCGAGGCCGTCCAGACCGTCCGTCAGGTTCACGCCGTTGGACATGGCGAGAATCATGAAGAGGGCCCAGACCACGAAGATCACCGGGCCGACCGACCAGCCGAAGTCCTCGACGAAGGAGAGCTTGGTGGACGCCGGGGTGTTGCCCCGGGCGTCGGCGAACTGGAGCGAGAGCACCGCGAAGGCGATCCCGACTATCAGCTGGCCGGCCATCTTCGCCTTCGCCCGCAGACCGAGCGAGCGCTGCTTGACGATCTTGATGTAGTCGTCGAGGAAGCCGACGAGACCCATGCCGGCCATCAGGAAGAGGACCAGCAAACCGGAGAAGCGCATCTCCTCGCCGGTGATCACCTTCGCCAGGAAGTACGCGATGAGCGTCGCCAGGATGAAGGCGATGCCGCCCATCGTGGGCGTGCCCTTCTTGGAGCCGTGCGTGCGCGGCCCGTCGTCCCGGATGAACTGCCCGTATCCCTTGCGGGCCAGGAGCTTGATCAGCAGCGGAGTGCCGACCAGGGTCAGGAAGAGCCCGATGGCTCCCGCGAAGAGGATCTGCCTCATCGGCCCGCGACCTCGCCCTCGGTCGCGTTCTCCAGCAGTGCCGTTACGACCTGCTCCAGGCCGACCGACCGGGACGCCTTCACCAGCACGACGTCTCCCGGGCGCAGTTCCCTGCGCAACAGGTCGACGGCAGCCTGTGCGTCGGACACGTGCACCGACTCCTCACCCCACGAACCCTCGTTGTATGCGCCCAGTTGCAGCCAGGAGGCTTCTCTGCCCCCGACCGCGACGAGCTTGCTGACGTTGAGCCGGACGGCGAGCCGTCCGACCGCGTCGTGCTCGGCGAGCGAGGCGTCGCCGAGCTCGGCCATGAGGCCGAGCACCGCCCACGTACGACGCCCCTTCCCCATGGCGACCAGCGCGCGCAGCGCGGCCTTCATGGATTCGGGGTTGGCGTTGTAGGCGTCATTGACGAACGTCACGCCGTCCGGACGCTCGGTGACCTCCATGCGCCAGCGGGAGAGGGTGCCCGCCTCGGAGAGCGCTTCGGCGATCTCGTCTGCGGACAGGCCCAGCTCATGGGCGACGGCGGCCGCGGCGAGCGCGTTCGACACGTGGTGCTCACCGTACAGGCGCATGGTCACATCGCTGCACCCGGTGGGTGTGTGGAGCCGGAACGCGGGGCGTCCGTCGTCGGTGAGGTGGACGTTCTCACCCCGTACGTCCGCATCCGCGGCTTCGCCGAAGAGCACCACCCGGGCCTTGGTGCGGGAGGCCATGGCGCGTACGAGGGGGTCGTCGGCGTTCAGCACGGCGACGCCGTCCTCGGGCAGCGACTCGACCATCTCGCCCTTGGCCTGCGCGATCTGCTCCTTGCCGCCGAACTCGCCGATGTGCGCGCTGCCGACGTTGAGCACGAGGCCGATGCGCGGCGGGACGAGTCCGGTGAGGTAGCGGATGTCGCCGATGTAGCGGGCGCCCATTTCGAGGACCAGGTGCCGGGTCTCGTCGGTGGCGCGCAGCGCGGTGAGCGGGAGGCCGATCTCGTTGTTGAGGTTGCCCTCCGGGTAGACGGTGGGCCCCTTGCGCTCCAGGAGCTGCGCGATGAGGTCCTTGGTGGAGGTCTTGCCCGCGGAGCCGGTGAGGGCGACGACGGTGGCGCCGAGACGGGCGACGACGGCGCGGGAGAGCGCGCCGAGGGCCGCCACCACGTCGTCCACGACGATCGCGGGGACGCCGACCGGGCGGGTGGCCAGGACGAGGGCCGCGCCCGCCTCGACGGCGCGCTCGGCGTAGTCGTGGCCGTCGGCCCGTTCGCCGGCGAAGGCGACGAAGAGGCAGCCCGGGGTCACCTTCCGGGAGTCGATGACGACCGGCCCGCTGACGGTTGCCGCCGGATTCGGTATGTCGTGCGTCTGCCCGCCGACGATTTCGGCGATCTCGGCGAGGGAAAGGGCGATCACTTGGTCATCCCTGACTGTTGTTCTCGTGGGTGGAGGCACGGGGGGTGGCGCTCTCGTGCCCCAGGGACCGCTCGATGGCCGCGCGCAGGACCACCCGGTCGTCGAAGGGGCGGACGACGCCGTGGATGTCCTGGCCCTGCTCGTGGCCCTTGCCGGCGATGAGCACGGTGTCGCCGGGCTCGGCGCGGCCGACGGCGGCGGCGACGGCCGCGGCCCGGTCGGCGTCGACCAGGACGTCACCTCGTTCGTGGACGGGGACCTCGGCGGCGCCGGCGAGCATGGCGGCGAGGATGCCGAGCGGGTCCTCGGAGCGGGGGTTGTCGGAGGTCAGTACGGCGGTGTCGGCGAGCCGGGCCGCGGCGGCGCCCATCGGGCCGCGTTTGGTCGTGTCGCGGTCGCCGCCGCAGCCGAGGACGATGTGCAGCCTGCCCTTGGTGACCTTGCGCAGGGCGCGCAGCACGGACTCGACGGCGTCGGTCTTGTGCGCGTAGTCGACGAGCGCGAGGTAGGGCTGTCCGGCGTCGACGCGCTCCAGCCGGCCGGGCACTCCGGGCACGGACGCGACACCGTCGGCCGCGGTCTGCGGGTCGATGCCTGCGACGGCGAGGGTGACGATCGCGGCCAGGGTGTTGGCGACGTTGAACGGGCCGGGCAGCGGGGCCTTGGCGGTGGCCCGCTCGCCCTTGGGGCCGACGACGGTGAAGGTCGAGCCGAGCTGGCCGACGACGACGTCCTCGGCCCGCCAGTCGGCGTCCGGGTGGCCCTCGGCGGAGAAGGTGGTGATGGGCACGGACGCCTCGGTGATGAGCCTGCGGCCGTACTCGTCGTCGTAGTTGACGACGCCCTGCCTGCTGCGCTGCGGGGTGAACAGCCGCGCCTTGGCCTGGAAGTAGTCCTCCATGCCGGAGTGGAACTCCATGTGCTCCGGGCTGAGGTTGTTGAAGACGGCGACGTCGAAGACGCAGCCGTCGACCCGGCCGAGGACCAGGGCGTGGCTGGAGACCTCCATGGTCACGGCGTCGGCGCCGCGTTCGCGCATGACCGCGAACAGGGCCTGCAGGTCGGTGGCTTCCGGCGTGGTGCGCTCGGACTTGATGCGCTCGTCGCCGATGCGCATCTCCACCGTGCCGATGAGGCCCGTGCTGCGCCCGGCGCCGCGGAAGCCGCCCTCCACGAGGTAGGCGGTGGTGGTCTTGCCGGAGGTGCCGGTGATGCCGATCTGGAGGAGACCGGTGCCGGGGCGGCCGTAGATCTCGGCGGCGAGTTCGCCCATCCGGCCGCGCGGGTCGTCGGTGACCAGCACCGGCACCCCGGTGGCCCGGGCGCGCTCGGCGCCCGACGGGTCGGTGAGGATGGCCGCCGCGCCGAGGCCGGCCGCCTGGGCGGCGAAGTCGGCGCCGTGCAGGCGGGCGCCCGGCAGGGCCGCGTACAGGTCTCCGGGGCGTACGGCACGGGAGTCGTGGGTGATGCCGGTGACGTCGCCGGTGCCCGGCGGTTCGGCTCCCAGTCGGGCCGCCAGCTCTCCGATGGAGGTCGGCCGCAGCCGATCCGGGCGGGGCGCTCCCGGGTAGTTCACAGGCGCGTCCTTCTGGGTCGTTCGGGACTGTTCAGCGTGGGGCACGGCGGCGAGCGTACCGGGCGCACCCGGCCTCTCGCGAAGTGAGGGGCCCGGGGTGCGGGGGTTCCCGTTCCGGTTCCCGGGATCGGGGGTGATGGTTGTCACTGGTGGTCTCCGCGAGTTCACTCGCCGGGTTGGTAGGACACCGGCAGCCTGGCCGGCTCGCTGCCGGACGGGGGGGTCTGCAGCGTCTTGAGGGCGAATTCCATGACCTGCTTGTAGATGGGGCCGCAGATCTGGCCGCCGAAGTAGCTGCCCTTGGTGGGGTTCTGGATGGCGCAGTAGACGGTGATCTGGGGGTCGTCGGCGGGTGCGAAGCCGGCGAAGGACGCGGTGTAGCCGTGGTAGCCGCCGCGCACCGGGTCGACCCGGTTGGCGGTGCCGGTCTTGCCCGCGACCCGGTAGCCGGGGATCTTGGCCTTCGTGCCGGTGCCCTCCTCGTCGCCGACCACCGATTCGAGCATGGTGGCGAGCGTCTTCGCGGTCTTCTCGCTGACCACCCTGGTCTGTTCGGGGGCCTCGGCCGGGGTGAAGCGGCCGTCGGCGCCCCTGGTGCCGCGTACGAGGGTCGGTTCGATCCGGACGCCGCCGTTGGCGATCGTCGAGTAGATCGAGGCGGCCTGCATGGCGTTGAGGGAGAGGCCCTGTCCGAAGGGGATCGTGTACTGCTGCGAGGTCGACCAGTCCTGCGGCTTGGCGAGGATGCCGGGGGTCTCGCCGGGGTAGCCGAGGCCGGTGGGCGATCCGATGCCGAATTTCCTCAGATAGGAGTACAGCACCTTGTTCGCCTCGGCCTGCGTCCTGCCGAGCTGGCCGGTGGCCAGGATGGTCCCGATGTTGCTGGACTTGGCGAGTACGCCGTTGAGCGTCAGGTACCACGTGGCGTGGTCGATGTCGTCCTTGAAGAGCCGGTCGCCCCGGTGCAGCCGGTTGGGGACCGTGACGTGCGTACCGGGGGTGGCGACGCCCTCCTCCAGCACGGCGGCCATGGACATCACCTTGCTGGTGGAGCCGGGCTCGTAGACGTCCTGGAGGGCCGCGTTGCCCAGGGAGGCGGCGTCGGCCTGGGAGAGGTCGTTGGGGTCGAAGCCCGGGGCGTTGGCCATGGCGAGGACCTCGCCGGTGCGGGTGTTCTGCACGATGACGTACCCGCGGTCGGCCTTGGACTTCTCGACCTGGTCGGAGATCGCCTTCTGAGCCGCCCACTGGATGTCGCGGTCGATGGTCAGCTCGATGTCCGAACCGGCGACCGCCGGCACCTCCTTGGTGCCCGCGGTGGGCACCCGGCGGCCGCCGGACTGGGCGTACTTGATCGTGCCGTCCTCGCCCGCGAGCTCCTTGTCCAGCTGCGATTCGAGGCCGCCCGCGCCCTTGCCCTCGGCGTTGACGTAACCCAGTATCCCGGCGGCCAGGGGGCCGTTGGGGTAGACGCGCTTGGTGGTCGCCTCCTGGAAGACGCCGGCCAGCACGTTGGCGCCGGGGCCGCCGGCCGCCTTGTCCTTCGCGGCCTTCTCGGCGAAGACGGCCTTGAGGTCCTTGATCTGCTTCCAGACCTGCGGGGTCTGCCTGCGGGCCAGGACCGCGTAGCGGCTCTTGGGCTTGGAGAGCCTCTTCGTCAGGTCGGCCGCGTCGACGCCGAGGATGGGCGCGAGGAGGGCGGCGGCCTGCTGGGGGGCGTCGGGCGCCTTGCTCTCGGCCGGTGTGAACATCTTGGGGTCGGCCGTGATGTCGTACGCGTCGACGCTGGTGGCCAGCGCGATGCCGCCGCGGTCGGTGATCTCACCGCGTTCCGCGGCGACGGTGTAGCTCAGGTAGCGGTTCTCCTCGGCCTTGGCGGCGTACGCGTGGGCGTCGACGGCCTGGACCTGGAGGAGCCGGACGACGAACGCGATCATGACGAGCGTCAGGGCGAGGCTGACCAGCCGCAGTCTCGGGCGCGGGCTGCCCAGCCGCAGCGGCCGGCCGGAGCGGCCGCGCGGTGTCCGCCCACGCGGGGCACCGGACGTGCCGCGCCGCCGCTGCTCGGGGCGGGGGCGGCCGGATGCGGAGGCGTTGCGGGGGCGCGCGGGGCCGGGGACCCGGCGGCGCGGTGGTTGCTTGGAGGGCACTCGGTCACCTGCCGGGGCTCGTGGAGGGCTGTGCCGCCGGTGCGCCGGAGGCCGTGGACGTATCCGGAACCGCGGTACCGAACGCGGGGTTGGTGGCCGCGGGGGTGGTGGCCGCGGGGGTGGGCGGGGCCGCGGGCGACGGTGTGGCCGGCACGGGGGTGGTCGGCGGGGGCGCGACGACCGGGGCGGGCGCGGCCTTGGAGGGCACCCCCCGGACCTTGCCGGCCGGGTCGAGGAAGGCGGGGCTGCCGCCGGGGACCATGCCCAGCTCGCGGGCCCGGCGCGCCAGGGCGTCGGGCTCGAAGGAGGCGTCGACGTCGTGCTGGAGGGACTGCTGCTCGTCGGTGAGCTCGGTGGTCCGCTTCTTCAGCTCGCTCAGCCTGAACGATCCTTCGTTGAGCGCGGAGTTGAGCAGCAGCAGGGTGATCAGGCCGCCGCCCAGGAGCAGAACGACCAGCAGGACGAACGGGGTGCGGGCCGCGTTGCTCGGCCCGGCGGGCATCAGCCGGGTGAGCCGTGCGGCGCGTCCTTTCAGCTGCCCGGCCGGTTTGCTCACCGCACCGCTCCGTCCCCGGCGCGGGCGGCCGGGCGCCGGCCGCTCATCGCTCGTCCTCGCGGATGCGCTGGGCGCCGCGCAGCCGGGCGGGGGCGGCCCGCCGGTTCTCGGCGACCTCCTCCTCGGTGGGGAGTTCGGCGCCCCGGGTGAGGAGCTTCAGCCGGGGCTGGTAGCGCTCGGGGACGACGGGCAGGCCGGGCGGCGCGGTGTTGGCGGCGCCGGCCGCGAGGACCTGCTTGACCAGCCGGTCCTCCAGCGACTGGTACGACAGGACCGCGATGCGGCCGCCGACGGCGAGGCTCCGGACGGCGGCCGGGATGGCCCGCTCCAGCACCGTGAGCTCCCCGTTGACCTCGATGCGCAGGGCCTGGAAGGTGCGCTTGGCGGGGTTGCCGCCGGTACGCATGGCGGCCTGCGGCAGGGCTTCGCGGATCAGCTCGACGAGCCGGGCGCTGTTGCTGAAGGGCTCCTTCTCGCGCTCGCGCACGACGGCGGAGACGATCCGCTTGGCCTGCTTCTCCTCGCCGTACGCGCGCAGGATGCGCACCAGCTCGCCCGGCGGGTAGGTGTTGAGGACCTCGGCGGCGCCGATGCCGGTCGTCTGGTCCATGCGCATGTCGAGCGGTGCGTCACGGGCGTACGCGAAGCCGCGGTCGGCCTCGTCCAGCTGCATGGAGGAGACGCCCAGGTCGAACAGGACGCCCTGCACCTTGGGGATGCCGAGCCGGTCGAGCACCTCGGGCAGTTCGTCGTAGACGGCGTGCACCAGGGTGGCGCGGTCGCCGTAGGGGGCGAGCCGTTCGCCGGAGAGCCGGAGGGCCTCCTTGTCCCGGTCCAGGGCGATCAGCCGGGCGGTCGGGAAGGCGGCGAGGAGCGCCTCGCTGTGTCCGCCGAGGCCGAGGGTGCAGTCGACGACCACGGGGGGCTGGGGGCCGGGCGCCTCCAGAGCCGGTGCCAACAGGTCCAGGCATCGCTGGAGCATCACCGGGACGTGTCGGGTCTGGCTCATGCGCCCTCTCAGGCTCAGGTCCCGGGTGGCGGGACGTACGGCCTGGTCCCCGCCCGCTCGCGAAGGGGAGGTCCGCCGGCGCCGGGGAAGGGGCGTCAGCCGACCGGCGAGCGGGAGAGGGCCGGGCCGTACGTACGCCGCGCACACGGGGAGAAGTTCGAAATGTGCAGGGTGTCGGTAACTTCCCGTCACTTTAGTCCACCCTGCCACTCGATCGATTCCCGATCAATCAACCCGGCAGCGCGTCGGCCGACGCGCATTCACCCGACCGGACCACCGTGGGAAGGCTTGTGGATTACCTCACAACAAGCACTGTTGACGTTTTTTGTCCGCTTCCCCCTCCCGTCCCGGCCGGTGACGGGGGCTAACGTCTTGTCCATGTCGACTTCCGCGCACTCCCCCGCCGAGCCCTCTGCCCCAGCCGCCGACGGCGGTACGGTCACCGACCGTCTGGTCGAGGCGAACGGCCGTTACGCAGCAGAGTTCAAGGACCCCGGGATGGACGCCAAGCCGGTGCTCCAGGTCGCCGTGGTCGCCTGTATGGACGCCCGGCTCGACCTGCACAAGGCTCTCGGCCTGTCACTGGGCGACTGTCACACCATCCGCAACGCGGGCGGCGTGGTCACCGACGACGTCATCCGTTCGCTCGCGATCAGTCAGCGGGCGCTCGGCACCCGCAGCATCATCCTGATCCACCACACGGGCTGCGGCATGGAGGCGATCACGGAGGACTTCCGCCAGGAGCTGGAGATGGAGGTCGGCCAGCGGCCGTCCTGGGCCGTGGAGTCCTACACCGACGCCGACCAGGACGTGCGGCAGTCGATGCAGCGCGCGCGTACCTCGCCGTTCCTCAAGCACACCGACGACGTGCGCGGTTTCGTCTTCGACGTGACCACCGGCAAGCTGCGCGAGATCCTTCCGGCTTCCTGACCCGGCCGTGCGGCCGGGTCGCCGGAAGGTGTCGGACGAACACCTTCCGGTGACGAAATCCTCACCCAATCCGACATATCGCCCCTGGTTGTCCACAGGCGAGTGACACGAAGCGGTAACGGCAACAAGAATGCGTGAGTGACACCCCGCCGGACCTCGTCGTCCGGCGCGGTGTCCGCATTTCGGGGAGGGCCGGGCCGCACGAGGGCGTCGGCCCGTGACTGGGGAATCCCGTGCTCCTGGTGAGCGTGGGGCAGGGCCGAGGAGGGCCGGGTGACGACCTATGACGATCGAGCGAGCCTCACAGATCTGACCAGCACCGCCGAGCGGGTGCGCAGGTCGGTGGAGGCCGTGATCGAGGGCAAGCCAGAGGTCGTACGGCTTTCGCTGACCGTGCTGCTCGCGGAGGGGCACCTGCTGATCGAGGACGTCCCCGGCGTCGGCAAGACCATGCTGGCCAAGGCGCTGGCCAGGTCCATCGACTGCTCGGTGCGCCGCATCCAGTTCACGCCCGACCTGCTGCCCTCGGACATCACCGGGGTGTCGATCTACGACCAGCAGCGCCGGGACTTCGAGTTCAAGCCGGGCGCGATCTTCGCCCAGGTGGTGATCGGCGACGAGATCAACCGCGCCTCGCCCAAGACCCAGTCCGCGCTGCTGGAGTCGATGGAGGAGCGCCAGGTCACCATCGACGGGCACACCTACGAGCTGCCCGACCCCTTCATGGTCGTGGCCACGCAGAACCCGGTGGAGATGGAGGGCACGTATCCGCTGCCCGAGGCCCAGCGCGACCGGTTCATGGCCCGGGTGTCGATCGGCTATCCCTCCGCGGAGGCCGAACTGCGGATGCTCGACGTGCACGGCGGGCTCTCCCCCCTGGACGACCTCCAGCCGGTGGCCCAGGCGCACGACATCGTCAAGCTCATCGACGCGGTGCGGACGGTCCACGTCGCCGAGGCCGTCCGCAGGTACGCGGTCCAGCTCGTCGGTGCCACCCGCAACCACCCGGATCTCCGGCTCGGCGCCTCGCCGCGCGCCACGCTGCACCTGCTGCGCGCCGCCAAGGCGTCCGCCGCGCTGAGCGGCCGGGACTACTGCCTGCCGGACGATGTGCAGGCCCTGGCCGTGGCGGTGCTCGCCCACCGGCTGCTGCCCACCGCGCAGGCCCAGCTGAACCGCCGCAGCGCCGAGCAGGTCGTGCTGGAGATCCTTCGGCAGACCCCGGTGCCCACGGCCTCGGGCGGAGCGGCCGCCGCCGCACCGCGCCCTCAGGCGGGCGCGGTGTACGGCGGACCCCAGCAGCCCGGCATCCGGCGGCCGTGATGGCCGCGGCGGGGCCCGTCGCGATGGACGGCGACGACAAGGGCGGTGTACGGGCCGCGCTCGGCGGCCTGACCACCCGGGGGCGTTCCTTCCTCGCGGCCGGGATCGCCGCGGCGGTCTGCGCCTACGCACTGGGCCAGGGCGACCTGCTGCGGGTCGGTCTGCTGCTCGCCGTGCTGCCGCTGGTGTGCGTGACCGTGCTCCACCGGACCCGCTACCGGGTCGCGGGCACCCGCCGGCTCTCCCCGTCGCGCGTACCGGCCGGTTCCGAGGCCCGTGTCCATCTGCGCATGGACAACGTCTCGCGCCTGCCCACGGGCCTGCTGATGCTCCAGGACCGGGTGCCGTACGTGCTCGGGCCGCGCCCCCGGTTCGTGCTGGACCGGGTGGAGGCGGGCGGGCGGCGCGAGGTGTCCTACCGGGTGCGCTCCGACCTGCGCGGGCGCTACCCGCTCGGCCCGCTGCAACTGCGGCTGAGCGATCCGTTCGGCATGTGCGAGCTGACGCGCTCGTTCAGCGCCTACGACACCCTGGTCGTGGTCCCGCGGACCGAGCCGCTGCCGCCGGTACGGCTGGCGGGCGAGGCCTCGGGGTACGGCGAGGGGCGTCAGCGGTCGCTCGCGCTGGCAGGTGAGGACGACGTGATCCCGCGCGGCTACCGCTACGGGGACGATCTGCGCCGCGTCCACTGGCGCTCCACCGCGCGTTACGGCGAGCTGATGGTGCGCCGCGAGGAGCAGCCGCAGCGCGCCAGGTGCACGGTCCTGCTCGACACCCGGCGGACCGCCTACCGGGGGGCGGGGCCGGACTCCGCGTTCGAGTGGGCCGTCTCCGGGGCGGCCTCGGCGCTGGTGCACATGCTGGAGCGCGGCTTCGCGGCCCGGCTGCTCACCGACGTGGGGAACGCGGTGCCGGGCGAGGACGGGGGCGGCTTCGCCGGCGCCACCCAGGACACGGCCGACTCCGCCGGGCTGATGATGGACGCCCTCGCGGTCGTCGAGCACTCCGACGGCGGGGGCCTCTCCCGCGCCTACGACGTGCTGCGCGGGGGCGACGAGGGGCTGCTGATCGCCTTCCTCGGCGATCTGGACGAGGAGCAGGCCGCCGTGGCGGCCCGGATGCGGCAGCGCAGCGGCGGGGCCGTGGCCTTCGTCCTGGACGGCGGCGCCTGGGTGAACGGCGCGTCGCCCGCCACCCGTGCGGCGTCCGAGCAGCGGCTGCGGCCGCTGCGCGAGTCGGGGTGGACGGTGGTGCCGGTGGAGCCCGGCGCCGAGCTGACCGCGCTGTGGCAGCAGGCGGGCCGCCACGGTGCGGCCGCCGGTTCCGGCGCGGCGGGCGGCACGGCGGGATTCTCCGGGGGTTGGTCATGAGGGGGCGGTCATGAGCGGTCGTGGTCGGCTGGCGCTGTGCGCCTTCGCGGCGACGCTGATGGCGGCCTGCTCGATGCTGCCACTGGTGGACCCGGTCAACTGGCTCGTGCAGGCCGCGTTCCTGCTGGCCGTGCAGTACGGGGTGGGCGCGCTGGGCCGGCGGGTGCCGCTGCCCCGGCTGCTGACGGTCGCCGCCCAGGTGCTGGTCATGCTGGTGCTGCTGACGGTGGCGTTCGCCAGGGAGCAGGCGGTGGCGGGCGTGCTGCCCGGGCCGCAGGCGGTGCGACAGCTCGCGGACCTGCTGACGGCCGGTGCGGACGACGTCGGCCGGTATGCGATTCCGGCGCCGGCCACCCCGGGCATCCGGCTGATGCTGGTGGGCGGTGTGCTGCTGGTCGGGCTCGCGGTGGACATGCTGGCGGTGACGTTCCGCAGCGCCGCGCCCGCGGGGCTGCCCCTGCTGGCGCTCTACTCGGTCGCCGCCGGGCTCTCGGACGGCGGCGCGGACTGGCTGTGGTTCCTGCTGGCCGCCTGCGGCTATCTGCTGCTCCTGCTGGCCGAGGGGCGCGACCGGCTCTCCCAGTGGGGCCGGGTCTTCGCCGGGGCGGCGCGGCCCCGGGGCGGCTCGTCCGGCGGGCTCGAAGCCTCGGGCGGCAGGGCGCACGCCCCGGTGCGCACCGGGCGGCGGATCGGCGCCCTGGCACTGGGGATCGCGCTGGTCGTGCCGGCGGCGCTGCCCGCGCTCGACAGCGGGCTGCTGACGGGCACGGGCAGCGGGGGCGGCAAGGGGAGCGGGGGCGGCACCATCTCCGCGGTGAACCCGCTGGTCTCCTTGCAGGACAACCTCAACCAGCCGGAGAACCGGCAGGTGATGTCGTACCGCACCGACTCGGACAGCGCGGGCGACTTCTACCTGCGCATCCTGGCCCTGGACCAGTTCAACGGGAACGAGTGGCGGGCCTCGACGCGCCGGCTGCAGGACGTGCCGAAGCGGTTCCCGACGCCGGCCGGCCTCTCCCCCGCAGTCGCCGTCTCGGAGATCAGGTCGACCGTGTCGGCGTCCGACTCGTACCGGCAGACCTATCTGCCGCTGCCCTATCCGGCGGCCGAGGTGCGGGTCGGCGGGCGGTGGCGCTTCGAGCCGGAGGGCCGCACGCTCGTCGGGGACGACGGCGAGACCACCCGTGGCGCGCAGTACACGGTGACCAGCCTCGACGTGCGGCCGACGTCCGACCAGCTCGCCCGTGCGGGCGTGGTCCCGGCGGCGCTGCTGCGCGAGTACACCCAGGTGCCGGCTTCGCTGCCGAAGGTGGTCGCGGAGACCGCCGACCTGGTCACGAGGGGCGCGGGCAACGCCTACGAGCGGGCGGTGAAGCTCCAGGACTACTTCTCCGCCGACGGCGGGTTCACGTACGACACCTCGGTCAGTTCGGGTACGGGCACCGCCGCGATAGCCCGCTTCCTCAAGGACAAGCAGGGCTTCTGCGTCCACTTCTCGTTCACGATGGCCGCGATGGCCCGGACGCTGGGGATTCCGGCCCGGGTCGCGGTGGGCTTCACACCGGGCACCGCGCAGTCCGACGGTTCCTACTCGGTCGGGCTGCGGGACGCGCACGCGTGGCCCGAGCTGTACTTCGAGGGCATCGGCTGGACCCGCTTCGAGCCGACCCCGACGCGTGGCTCCGTCCCGTCGTACACCCTGCCCGACGCCCCGACCGGTGACACGGCGGACCCGGCCCGGCCGGAGGCGGACGCCTCGGCGCCGGCGGCGGCCACCCCGTCCGCGTCGGACAGCTGCCCGGCGCAGCTGCGCAAGCAGGGGGAGTGCGGTCAGACCGCGCTGCCGGGGGCCGCGGGGCCGACGGACACGGGGACACCGGCGGGCACCGTGCTCGGCATCGCCCTGGCCGTCGTGCTCGTCCTCCTGCTGCCCCTGCTGCCGATGTGCTGGCGCCTGCGGGCGCGGGCCCGCAGGCTGGGCTCCTCGGCCGGACGCGCCCCCGCCGACACGACCGCGAGAACGCTGGCGGTGTGGCGGGAGATCACCGATACGGCGTGGGACCACGGCATCCCCCCGGACGACGCGCAGACCCCGCGTGGGGCCGCCGAGCGGCTGGTGCGCCTGGGCCGGCTCGACACGGAGGCGGCGGACGCGGTGCACCGGGTCGCGGGGGCGGTGGAGCAGGTGCTGTACGCGCCGCAGCCGCGCCCGGTGGCGGGGCTCGCCGAGGACGCGCGGACGGTACGGGCCGGGCTGGGCGTCTCGGCCGGGCGGGCCGGCCGGCTCCGGGCGCTGGTGGCGCCGCGCTCGGCCGTACGGGTGGTGTGGGCGGTCGCGGAGCGCCGGGCAGCTCTGGCAGGGCGACGGTTCCGGCCGGCCCGCCCGGCCTGGACCCGCCGCACGTCCCGCCAGGAGAGCTGACGCGGGCGGGGGGCGGGTCGTCCCCCGCCCCCCGCCCGCCGCTTCACCGCACGCGTGAGGGGCGGTCGCGATGTCCGCGAACGCCCCTCACCCGAAAACGCTCTGTACGTCTACTGTCCCTGCTCGTCGCGGCGGCGCTGCCACCGCTGTTCGATCCGGTTCATCACGGACCGGCGCTGCCGGGACTGCCGGCGCTCACCCGCACCACCGGTGGGCACCGCCTGTTGCTCACCCGGCTTGGGTGCCTTGCGCCAACCCGTGACCGCGAGCACCGCGCAGCCCAGCATGACGAGGAAGCCCACCACGCTGATCCAGATCTGCTGAGCGACCATTCCGGCCATGAGGAGCGCGATACCCACCAGAAAGCCAGCGACTGCCTGGTAGACCCGTCGCCGGGTGTACGTACGCAGCCCACTTCCCTCGAGCGCTGTCGCGAACTTGGGATCTTCGGCGTACAGCGCTCGCTCCATTTGCTCGAGCATTCGCTGCTCGTGCTCCGAGAGCGGCACGGAGTCCTCCTCGTCGTCGGCCGCGGGGGGCGGCCGGTATGCGGCCCTTCCAGGATAGGCAGGGAATCGTCCCCGTGAAACCCGCCCTCATTGCCAATCAGCCAGTCCGGGCCGCCACGGCGGCTCAGCTGCTGAGGCGTTGATTCCCCAACCTCCGATCCGTCATGCCGGATGGTGTCCACCGATCATACGGGGCCGGACGCCCGAACGGGGCTGCCGGTGCGTACTCCGTCTGCGGCTGCGTCGCTGATCAGCCACGCTGCCGCCGGTGACCGGCCGGTGTCTCAGCCGCCCTTGGTGCCCAGGACGTGCAGCTGGGTCGCCACCGAGTGGAACGCGGGCAGTTCGGCGGCCGCGGCCTCCAGCTTGAGCAGGGCTTCGGCCGCACCTGGTTCGGTGTCCACCAGGACGCCGGGGACGAGGTCGGCGAAGACGCGTACGCCGTGGATCGCGCCGACCTCCACATCGGCGCCGGTGACCAGCTCGGTGAGCTGCTCGGCCGTGTACCGCCGGGGCATCGGGTCGCCCTCGCCCCACCGGCCCTCCGGGTCGCCGAGCGCGTGCCTGGCCTCGGTGAAGTGGCCGGCGAGCGCGCGGGCCAGGACCGCGCCGCCCAGCCCGGCGGCGAGCAGGCTCAGCGCGCCGGCCGGGCGCAGGGCCTCGACCGCGTGCCGTACGCCCTCGGCGGGATCGTCCACGTACTCCAGGACGCCGTGGCAGAGCACCGCGTCGTAGCCACCGCGCTCCACCACGTCGAACAGGCCGAGGATGTCGCCCTGCACCCCGTGGACCCGGTCGGCGACCCCGGCCTCGGCGGCCCGGCGCTCCAGCGCGAACAGCGCGTTGGGGCTGGGGTCGACGACGGTGACCCGGTGGCCCAGACGGGCGACGGGCACGGCGAAATTGCCCGTGCCGCCGCCGGTGTCCAGCACGTCCAGGACGTTGCTGCCGGTCGCCTTGACCCGGCGGTCGAGGGCGTCCTTGAGGACCTCCCAGACCACAGCGGTACGGAGGGAGGCGCGGGGGCGCAGCTGGTCCGACACGGCAGTTGACTCCTCGGCACGGGCCGCCGCGGGGGCGGAGCGTGAACAGCGCAGGTGATAGGTCCTGTCCACCCTATTGCCTGGCGCCGTCCCCACCGTCCCTGCCGTCCCCGCCGTCATCCCGCGTCGGGCCGCTCCCCGCGGGGCTGCGGCAGCACCGGCTGGAGCACGAGCAGCCGCTCGACCAGGCGCAGGAACATCGCCACGTCCCGCAGCAGGTCGTCCGCGTCGCGCCGGCCGGCCGCGCCGGGTATCCCCGCTTCCGCGCGGGCCCGCCGGGTGGCGCCGGCGGCGAACAGGGCGCTCCACTCGGCGAGCTCGGGGGCCAGCTCCGGCAGGATCTCCCAGGCGCTGCGGATTCTCTCCCGGCGCCGCCGCGAGGGCTCGGGGCGCCCGCGGACGGCGAGCACGGCCGCGGCGGTGCGCAGGGCCGCGAGGTGTGCGGTGGCGTACCGCTCGTTGGGCACGTCGAGAACAGCTGCCTCCTCCAGGCCGGCACGGGCCTGGGCGAGGAGATCGAGGGCGGCGGGCGGCGCGGTGGTGCGCCGGACGACGGGGTGGACATCCTGGGCCGGGCCGGTCGGTGAGGGAGCAGGGCCGTCTGCGCGGCGTCGCGGAGCGGCGGCTGCGGACGAGTGGGCCATGACAGAACCTCCTGTCTCGGTAACGGCTTCGTGGCCGTCTGTATCCATCGTGACGGCCCCCACTGACAATCGGCCTTGACCAGTCGCTGACCTGGGCTTTTGCTTCGATCGCGAGTTCGGGCTACCTTTTTGTACTGACCAGTCAGTTCAGAAAAAGGGGAGGGTGCCGTGGACAGCCCGCACGGGGCAGCCGTCAGCGCCAAGGGCTTCGGGCTCCAAGGGCCGCGCGGCTGGGCCTTCCGCGATGTGACGTTCAGTGCCGAGCCCGGCTCCCTGATCGCGGTCGAGGGCCCGTCCGGCTCCGGCCGTACCTGTCTTCTGCTCGCTCTCACCGGCCGTATGCGCCCCACCGAGGGCGAGGCCGCGACCGGGGGCCTCGCGCTGCCGCGCAGGGCCGCCGCCGTACGCCGTATCGCGGCCCTGGGCCCGGTGCCCGGGGTCAGTGAGCTCGACCCGGCGTTCACGGTCGCCGAGCACCTGCGCGAACGGGCCCTGCTCCAGCGCCGCTACGACGGCTCCTTGCGCGCCCTGCTGCGGTCGCCCGGCGAGCGGGCCGCCGCCGCCCGGGCCCGGATCGATGCCTCCCTGGACGCCGCCGGGCTCGACCCGGCCACGTTGCCGAAGGCCGAGCGGACCGCCGTACGGGACCTGGAGCGGCTGGAGGCGCTGCGGCTGTCCGTCGCCCTCGCCCTGATCGGCCGGCCCCGGCTGCTCGCGGTGGACGACGCCGATCTCAAGCTGTCCGACGCCGAGCGGGCCGAGGCCTGGGAGCTGCTGCGTTCCGTGGCCGGCGCCGGTACGACCGTGCTGGCCGTCTGCAGCCAGGCCCCCGAGGACGCCGTCGCCGTACGCACGGGCACCGCGCGCACGGACACCACGACCGGCACCACCGACCCCGCCGAACCGGCGGAACCCGAGGAGAGCACGCACGTGGAGACGGCGCACGAGGAGGGGGCGGCCGATGCGTTCGCCGAGACTGGCCGCGCTTGAGCTGAGGCGCTTCGGCAGGGGGCGACTGCCGCGCGCCGCCCTCGCCGCGCTCCTCCTGCTCCCGCTGCTCTACGGCGCCCTGTACCTGTGGTCCTTCTGGGACCCGTACGGCCGCCTCGACCGCATCCCGGTCGCCCTGGTCAACGACGACAAGGGCGCCACCGCCGCCGGCAAGCACATCGCGGCGGGCGACGAGATCACGAGCAAGCTGCTCGACTCCAAGGTCTTCGCCTGGCACGAGGTGAGCGCCGCCGAGGCGGACGAGGGCGTCGAGGACGGCACGTACTACCTCTCGCTGCGCATGCCCTCCGACCTCAGCGAGCGCATCGCCTCCAGCGCGGGCGACTCCCCCGAGACCGGTGCGCTCCAGGTGCGCACCAACGACGCGAACAACTACATCGTCGGGCAGATCTCCCGGACGGTGTTCTCCGAGGTCCGCACGGCCGCGTCGGCCAACGCCTCGCGCGGGTTCCTCGACCGGATCTTCATCAGCTTCTCCGACCTGCACGACGAGACGGCGAAGGCCGCCAAGGGCGCCGCCGACCTCGAGAGCGGGATCGGCAGGGCGAAGAAGGGCTCGAAGGACCTCGCGGACGGACTGAAGGACGCGAAGTCCGGCAGCGGCAAGCTGGCCGGCGGCATCGTGAAGCTGGACAAGGGCGCGGGCGACCTGGAGACCGGGTCGCGCCAGGTCGCCGACGGCACCCAGCTGCTGGCCGACAAGGTCAACGGGGTCGCCGCCGACGTACGTCCGTTCCTCAAGGACAACGGCAAGGCCATCGGCGACACCGCCCGGCTCGTCGCCGACTCCTCACGGACCGTGCGGGACAACCTCGACCTGCTCGTGAAGGCCGCGCCCACCGCCGCGACCGCCGCGCACACCGCCGCCGACGACCTCACCGAGGTCCACCGCACCCGGTGCGAGGAGCAGCCGCTCCCCGACCCCGCCGTCTGCCCGCCGCTGAAGCGCGCCGTGACGGCGGCGGCCGATGTCGCGGCCGTGGCCGACGACGTGAACGCCCTGGTCGAGAACCAGAACGGGGACCTGGCGAAGCTTCGCACCCAGCTGACCACCCTGGAGAAGCAGGCGAAGGCCCTCGCCGCGCGCTCCCCGCACCTGGACGAGGACCTCGAAGCCGCCGTCAAGAAGGTCAACGCCCTCAACACCGGGGCGCACAAGGTCGCCAAGGGCGCGGACCAGCTGCACACGGGACTGGCCACGGCCAAGACCGGCTCGGCCGACCTGAACACCGGCGTCGGCAAGCTCAAGAAGGGCGCGACGAGCCTGGACAAGGGGATGGTCCGGCTCAGCGACGGCTCCGCCACGCTCGCCCAGGGCCTCGGCGACGGCGTCGACAAGATCCCCGACTACGACAAGAAGGACCGCGACGCCCGTACGGAGGTCATGGCCGACCCCGTGCGGCTGGCCTCCCAGTCGCTGCACTCCGCCCCCAACTACGGCACGGGCTTCGCGCCCTACTTCATCCCGCTCTCGCTCTGGGTCGGCGCGATGGTGGCGTACATGCTGATCCAGCCGCTCAGCCGGCGCGCCCTGGCCGCCGGGGCGCCTGCCTGGCGGATCGCCCTCGCGGGCTGGCTGCCGGTGGCCGCGGTCGGGCTGCTCCAGGTGGCCGCCCTGATGTCCGTACTGCACTGGGGGCCCGGCCTCAGGATGGCGCACACCGCCGGGACGCTCGGATTCCTGGCGCTGGTCACCTGCTGCTTCGGGGCGATCGTGCAGTGGCTGAACGCCTGCTTCGGGGCGGCGGGGCGCATCCTCGTCCTCGCGCTGCTGATGCTCCAGCTGACCTCGGCCGGCGGCACGTACCCCGTACAGACCAGTCCCGGCTTCTTCAACGCGATCCACCCCTTCCTGCCGATGAGCTACGTCGTCGAGGGGCTGCGCCGGCTGATCACGGGCGGCGGGCTGGGCCCGGTCTGGCAGGGCTGCGCGGTCCTCGTGGCGTTCACCGCCGGGGCGCTCGCGCTGACCGCGCTGTCCGCGCGCCGCAAGCAGATGTGGACACTGGAGCGGCTGCATCCGGAGCTGAGCCTGTGAGCCTGCCCGGACCTGTGAGAATCAGGAGTATGGAAAGCAGTAGCAGCACGCGCCGCCAGGCCACCCGGCAGAGGCTCTACGAAGCGGCCGTCACCCTCATCGCCGAGAAGGGCTTCTCGGCGACCACGGTGGACGAGATCGCCGACCGCGCCGGGGTCGCGAAGGGCACGGTCTACTACAACTTCAAGAGCAAGACCGAGCTCTTCGAGGAGCTGCTGCGCCACGGCGTCGGGCTGCTCACGGCGTCCCTGCGGACGGCGGCCGAGGAGACCGGTGCGCGCGGCGGCAGCCGGGTCGAGGCGCTGGACGCGATGATCCGGGCCGGTCTGGTCTTCATCGACCGCTACCCCGCCTTCACCCAGCTGTACGTGGCCGAGCTGTGGCGCACCAACCGGGCCTGGCAGTCCACCCTGCTGGTGGTGCGCCGCGACGCCGTCGCCGTGGTGGAGGGCGTGATCGCGCAAGGGGTGGCGAGCGGTGAGCTGAGCGAGGAGATCGACGTGCCGCTGACGGCGGCGGCGCTGGTCGGCATGGTGCTGGTGGCGGCGCTGGACTGGCAGGCGTTCCAGCCGGAGCGATCGATCGACGACGTGCACTCGGCGCTGTCCCTGCTGCTGCGCGGCCGCGTCAGCGGACACTGAGCGCGCCGCGGATTCTCCCCGGCGCGCACGAAGGCGCCGGTCCGGCGTGGCCCGATCCTTCCGAGCCCGCCCGACCGGCGCCTTCCGTGCTGCCGGAGGACCTTCCCCCGTGACCCCGTGTCCCCCGTGGTCCCGAGTCCTCCGCCGCGCACCCCCGTTCGGAAGGGAGTCCCGCTCCGGTACCGCCGCCCCGTGCCGGCGGGTGCCGGGGCAACGCCCCCTTCCCTGCCGACCACTCTGCCGTTCCGGCAGGTCGCGGCCCATCCGTGCGGCTACTCATCCCGCCGTCTGAGTACGGATACTCAGAGCCGGGCGTCCGGGCGCCGCCGCGATGTCAGACCCCCTCGCTACGATCGCGTCCGTGTCCGTACTCCCTCTGGTGTTCACAAGCGGCTGGGCGAGCGGGATCAACGCGTACGCGGTGGTCCTCCTGCTCGGCGTCTTCGGCGCGACCGGCGTCAGCGACGAGGTGCCCGCCTCGCTCCAGCGCACCGACGTGCTCGTGGTCGTCGCGGTGCTCTTCCTCTTCGAGGTGGTCGCGGACAAGATCCCGTACGTGGACACGGTCTGGGACGCGGTGCACACCGTCGTCAGACCGCTGGCGGGCGCGGTCGTGGCGGCGCTGCTGGCCGGCGAGAGCGGTTCGCTGTCCGAGATCGCGGCCGGCGCCATCGGGGGCTCCACCGCGTTGGTGAGCCATCTGGTGAAGGCCGGTACGCGGATGGCGGTCAACACCTCCCCCGAGCCGTTCAGCAACATCGCGCTGAGCGCGGTCGAGGACCTGGGCGTCGCCGGGGTCGTCACCTTCGCGATATTCCATCCGTGGATCGCGGCGGCCATCTCCGGGACGCTGCTGCTGCTCGGCCTGGTGATACTGGTCTTCCTGGCCTCCCGCATCCGCCGGTTCCTGCGCCGCAGGGCGCAGCGGCGCGAGGAGAAGCGCCGGACGCAGACCGCCGCTTTCCCGCCGCCGACCTGACGGCCGGGCTGTCGGTGGCGGCCGTTAAGGTCGCATCCATGGCACGAATTGCGGTGATCGGCGCTGGGATGGGCGCGATGGCGGCGGCGGCCCGGCTGGCCGTGGCAGGGCACCGGGTGACGGTGTACGAGCGGTCGAAGACGTACGGCGGCTCGCTCGGCCGGCATGCCGAGGAGGGCTTCGCGTTCGACACCGGGCCCGGTCTGCTCCACCTCCCCGCGGTCTACCGGGACCTGTTCGTGAAGACCGGCAAGGAGCCGCTGGAGCGGTGCGTCACGCTGGCCCAGGTGGACCCGGCGAGCCGTCATGTCTTCGCGGACGGCACCGCGGTGTCCCTGCCGAACGCGTCGCGCGCCGGGACCGTCGCCGCTCTCAACGCCGCGCTCGGCGGGGACGCGGGCGCGAGGTGGGGGGCCTTCCTCGACCGGGCCAGGGATGCCTGGGACCGCTCCCGGCGACCGCTCCTGGAGGAGCCGCTGCGCCCCGACTGGCAGGTGCTGGCCCGCGATCCGTATCCGGCCGAGGAGCGGCGGCGGCTGCTGCGCCCGGCCCGGCGGGCGGGGACGGTGGCGGAGATCGGTGCCTGGGAGCTGGCGGACCCCCGCCTGGCGGCCCTGCTCGACGGATACGCCCTCGGCTACGGCCTGGACCCGCAGCGCGCCCCGGCGGGCGCGGCCCTCCTGCCGTACATGGAGGAGACGTTCGGCAGCTGGTACGTCATGGGCGGCATGCGGGCGCTGGCGCGGGCGGTGTACGAGCGGTGCCTGGCCCGGAAGGTGGAGTTCGTCTTCGGCGCCGAGGTGGCCCGGGTCGTGGCGAAGGACGGCCGGGCGGCGGGGGTGGAGCTGGCGGACGGGACGGTCGCGGAGGCCGCCCGCGTGGTGCTGGGCGCCCGGCCGCGCCCGGAGCTGGTGCCGGGTCAGGAGCTGTGGGGCGAGGGCGATGTGACGGCGCGGCCGAGGGCGGACGGCGCCGGTGCGGCCGGCCGGTTCGTGGTGCTGCTGGCGCTGCGCGGGGGCCGGCCGGCGGACGCCGTGCACCGGACGGTGGTGCACCCGGCGGACGGGGCGGCCGAGCGCGCGGCGGTGTTCGGGGGCCGGACCGCCGCGCATCCCACGGTGACCGTGCTGCGCCCCGACGACCCGTCGTCCCGCCCCGACGAGGCGCACGAGGCGGTGACGCTGACGGCGACGGTGGCCCCGCACGGTCCGGTGGACTGGACGGACGAGGCGCTGCGGGCGCGGTACGCGGACACGCTGGTCGACGCGGCGGGCGCGGCCGTGCCCGGCCTGCGCGAGCGGGTGCTGCACACCTGGGTGCGGACGCCCGCCGAGACCGCCGCGGACACGGGTGCGGAGGGCGGCGCCGTTCCCGCGCCCGCGCTGGCGGGTGCCGGGGGCGGGTTCCTCCACGCCGCCAACCGCACCCGGCTGCCGGGTCTGTTGCTGGCGGGCGGCTGGTCGCATCCGGGCGGCGGTCTGGCGCACGCGGGCATGTCCGGGGCGCTGGTCGCGGGGACCGTCGTCGAGGGGGACGACTTCCGCGGCTCCCGGTGAGGGGCCGCGGAGGGGGCCGTCAGTAGCGGTACTGGTCGTTGTAGCCGGTGTCGTAGCCGTTCGGGTACGAGGCCGGCTGGGCGGCGGGCTGCTCCGGGTGCTGCTCACCCTCGCGCTGCTGCGGCACCCAGACACCGCCCGGCGGGGTCTCGGAGCCGTACGCCTCGGGCTGCGCGTACGCCCCGGTGTGCTGCTGCCCCTCGCCGTGGGCGTCGTAGTTCCCGTAGCCGTCGTACGTGCCGTACTGCGGGGCGCTCGCGGTGGTGCCGATGTACGGGTCGGAGTAGGCGGCGTACTGCTGCTGGTCCGTGCCGTAGTCGTACTGCCCGGCCCCGGCGTAGGCGTCCTGGCCGGTGTAGGTGCCCTGGCCCTGGGGCTGTTGGGGCGGGAAGTCGGCGTAGGGGTCGTACGCGTCGTACTGCGGCGCGCCCTGGGGCTCCTGGGACGGCTGCGGCTGCGGGTGCGGCTGTGCGGGGTGGCCGTAGACGCCGTACTGCCCGGTGTCCTCGGGCATCGGCTCCGTCTCGTAGACCGCGGCCGGGGCGGACGGCGGGGTGGACGGGGCGGCACCCTCGTACTCCGCTTCCAGGCCGGTGACCTCCAGCGTGGGCTTGCGGTCGCCCCCGCCGCGCCGGCGGCGGCTCTCCCCGGGGCTGCCCCCTATCGCCCAGCCGGTCGAGAAGCCCTTGCGGAACGAGAGCGTGACGTAGGTCTGGCCGGTGGCGAAGGCCACCGCGCCGACGGCGATGAGGGGCACGGACGGCACCAGGACGCCGATGACCACACCGAGGAAGCCGGTGAAGGCGAGCAGTCGCCAGCGGAGCCGCGCCTTGTACTGCAGCAGCACTTCGCCGAGCAGCCACAGCGCGACGACACCGAACGCGATGTAGAGGACCGTCCAGCCCATGCCCGCCCCCTTCTACGGCCACCGCCCCGGAGCGTGGCGGGTACGGCCGGTCACGACTGCTTGTGCAGTCCGAGATTCTCGTAGATCTCGAGCGTCGCAGTCGAGTTGTTCAACGTGATGAAGTGCAGTCCGGGCACACCCTCGGACAGCAGCCTCGCGCAGAACCGCGTTGCGAAGTCGATGCCAATGGAGCGTACAGCGGTGGCGTCGTCCTTGGCGGCGAGGATGCGCTCTTTCAGCTCGGCGGGCAGCGTCGCGTTGCTGAGCTGGGCGAATCGCTCCAACTGCCGGACGCTGGTGAGCGGCATGATCTCGGGAATGATCGGGGTGTCGCACCCCGCGGCGACCACCCGGTCACGCATCCGCAGATACGCCTCCGGGTCGAAGAACATCTGTGTGATCGCGTAGTCGGCGCCCGCGCGGCACTTGGCCACGAAATGCCGGATGTCGGTGTCCCAGTCGGCGGAGCGCGGGTGCCTCTCGGGGAACGCCGCGACGCCTACGCAGAAGTCGCCGGCCTCCTTGATCAGCCGGACCAGGTCCGCCGCGTACTTCACGCCCTGCGGGTGCTCGACCCACGGGCCCATCGGGTCGCCCGGCGGGTCCCCGCGCACGGCGAGGATGTTCCGGATGCCGGCGTCCGCGTACTGGCCGACCATGTTGCGCAGTTCGGCGACGGAGTGGTTGACCGCCGTGAGGTGGGCGACCGGGGTGAGCGTGGATTCGGCGGCGATGTCCTGGGTGGCCTTCACCGTCCCGGCGCGGGTGGAGCCGCCGGCCCCGTACGTGACGGAGACGAAGCTCGGCCCGACCGCCTCGACCCGGCGCAGCGCGTTCCACAGGTTGCGCTCGCCCTTCTCGGTCTTGGGCGCCCAGAACTCGAACGAGTACGAGGTCTCGCCGGTCGCGAGCATCTCGCGCACGGTACGCGCGTGATCTGTCCTGGTGGAAGGTGTGCCAAGGGCCATACCGGCAGGTTAACCAGGGCGGAGCGGCCTCCCAACCGAACCGGGGACATTTGCCGGAATTGACTGGTTCTTGTCCACCCTTCGGACAGATCTGTCCCAGACCCGCCGTTCCGGACGCCGCCGCCGCCGCGTCAGGCTCCGGCGCGCTCGCGGACCCTTCGTGCCAGTTCAGCGGCGGCGGCGCCCGGGTCGGACGCCTTGGTGAGGGCCCGTACGACGACGATCCGTCGGGCTCCGGCGTCCAGCACCTGGTCAAGGTTGTCCGCGTCGATCCCGCCGATGGCGAACCACGGGCGGGCCGGGGCGAGCGAGGCCGC
>NZ_SSBK01000050.1 GCF_004795035.1 Streptomyces sp. A0958 | reverse complement strand
GGTGACCTCCGTACCGGCCTCCTTGGCCGCCTGGGAGGCCGCCTTGGCCACCGGCAGCATGCCCTCGCTCCGGGCACCGTCCAGCCGGTCCGACTCCGGCCACAGGCCCAGCACCGCGCAGAGCGTCACGCACCCGCGTCGGTGCGGCGGACGTCGCGGCCGAGGCAGCGGTCGCCGTGGCCGAGGCCCCCGCGGCCGTCGAGCCGGAGGCCGTGGCCGAGGCGGAGCCGAAGAAGCGCACCCGGACCAGGACGGCCAAGCCGAAGGCGGAGGCCGTCGTCGACGCCGGTGCCGAGACGGTGACCGCTGAGACGGTGACGGCCGCCGAGTCGGTGGCCTCCGAGACGGTGACCGAGGCGGCCGAGCCGCGTCGCCGCCGCGCCCGGGCCGTCAAGCCGGTGCAGGACGCGGACTTCCAGACCGCGCCCGCGGCCGAGCCGGAGGCGCCCGTCGTCGCCCGGCCGCGCCGCCGCGTCCGGGTGAACAAGCCGGCCGAGGACGAGGTCGACTTCCAGATCGCGCCGATCTCCGAGCCGGAGCCGCCGCGCCGCCGTACCCGTACGGCTTCGAAGCCCAAGGCGCAGGCCGTGGCGGAGACCGCGACCGCCGACGGCGAGGCCAAGCCGCGCCGGCGCCGTGCACCGCGCGCCACCGCCGCGAAGTCCGAGGGCTGAGCGGACCACGCACCGCCTGCCGGACGGCCCCGGGAACTCCTCCCCGGGGCCGTCCGGCGTTCCCGCGCCGCGCGAGGAACGCCCCGCGCCGAGGGACGCCCCGCGCCGATGACCTCCCGCACGAGGACCGGCGGCGCAAAGGGCGCCCGCACGAGGGGCGCCCGCGCCGCCCGCACGTGGAACGCGCTGCCGAAGGCCGCGCCACGAAGGCCGCCCCGCGCGAGGACCGCCCGCACGAGGACCGGCGGCGCAAGGGGCGCCCGCACGAGGGGCGCCCGCGCCGCCCGCACGTGGAACGCCCTGCCGAAGGCCGCGCCACGAAGGCCGCCCCGCGCGAGGACCGCCCGCACGAGGACCGGCGGCGCAAAGGGCGCCAGCCCGCGCGAGGAACGCCCCGCGCGAAGGCCTCCCCGCTCCGAACGGCTTAACCTCGTCCCATGAGCAGGCCACCCACCTTCACCCCGCCCTCCTGCGCCCGGGCCCGTGTGCTGCACACCGCGCGCGGGGACTTCGCCGTGCTGGACTCCGCCCCGCCCGCCGCCCCGCGCGGCACCGCTCTGCTGGTGCCCGGGTACACCGGCAGCAAGGAGGACTTCATCGCCCTGCTGGAACCGCTCGCGGGCGCCGGGTACCGTGCCGTCGCCGTCGACGGGCGCGGGCAGTTCGAGAGCCCGGGGACGGACCGCCAGGAGACGTACGCCCAGGAGGAGCTGGCCCGTGACGTGCTCGCGCAGGCAGCCGCGCTCGGTGCCGGTGAGGACCCGGTGCACCTGGTGGGGCACTCGCTCGGCGGGCAGATCGGCCGGGCCGCCGTGGTCCTGGACGCCGCGCCGTTCCGTTCGCTGACGCTGATGTCCTCCGGGCCCGCCGAGGTGGTCGAGGCGCAGCAGGTCAAGCTGAAGATCCTCAGCGACGCGCTGGCGACCAGGAGCATGGACGACGTCTGGGCGGCGATGCGCGCCTTCGACCCGCCGGCCGAGGCGGAAACGGACGGCGAGGACCTGCGGCGGCGCTGGCTGCGCCATCACCCGGCCCAGCTGATCGCCACCGGCCGCCAGTTGGCCACCGAGCCGGACCGGGTGTCGGAAGTCGCCGCCGCCGGGCTGCCGGTCCACGTGCTCTCCGGCGAGACCGACGACGTGTGGCCGGTGCCGGTGCTCGACGAGATGGCCGTACGGCTGGGCGCCCGCCGGACCCGGATCGAGGGCGCGGAGCACTCCCCCAACACCGACCGGCCGGGCGCCACGGCCGCCGCGCTCGTCTCCTTCTGGGACGGCCTGTAGGCGGCAGGTGTCAGTACTGCGCCTGGAGGTGCTGCCAGAAGCCGTCGCGCAGCGCCCGGCGCAGCGGGGCGTAGCCGCGCAGTGAGCGCTGGAGCAGGCGTTCGGCCTCGTTCAGCAGGTCCTGGTCGACGGAGCCCGGCAGATACGGGTGGCCGGGCAGCAGGTCCGCCAGGGACTCGCGGCCACGTGCGGCTAGCCAGGCCGCGGCGATCTGGGCGCCGACGAAGCGGACGTCCTCGCGCGAGGGTGCGGGGGCGTCCTCCTCGTACGTGGTGACGGAGCGTCTGGTCACGTACGGGCGGCAGAAGTCCAGGTCGAAGGTGCGCTGGCTGTCGACCTCCCAGAGCAGCGGCTCCGCCTGGTTGCGCCCCTCGCCCGCCTCGATGCCCCACAGGTGGACCCGGGCGCCGTAGCCCTGGGCGGCCTCGACGGCCGGGACCAGGTCCTCGTCGCCGCCGACGAGTGCGGCGTCGCTGATGGCCCGGTGGCGGGCCAGGGATTCGAGGTCGCTGCGGATGAGGGAGTCGACGCCCTTCTGCTGGTTGTTGGCGTTGAGGTTGCCGAGTCTCACCTTGACGTCGGGGAGTTCGGCGATGGACTGCTGCTCGGCGGTGTGGATGCGGCGTCTGGCCCCGTCGTACCAGTACACGCGCAGCAGTCTGCTGTCCGCGAAGATGGTGCGGGCCTTGTCGATGAAGGCCTCGATCAGCCCTTCGGTGTCGAGGTCGAAGGAGCGCCGGTCCTCGGTGCCGGTGACGAGCAGCCCGGCGGCGGCGTACACATAGCCCGCGTCCACGAAGATCGCGTGGGTCGAGGGGGTCTTCGAGACCTCGGCGAGCACCCGCTGGAGCAGGGCGTTGGTGCGGTCCAGCCGCTCGCCGATCTCCGCGTCGTTCATGCGGTTCCCGTCGCGGAGGCAGTCGTGCGCGCACGCGTGATTACTCGCTGGTACTTAGACATCCAAAAAATTTCCTTAGCGTAGGGAATGATTGCAGGGGGCAAGCCGTTGTGACTGGTGTGGGGCGACGGGCAGGCATGTCCGACACTCCACATCCTTGCGGACGGAACACCGTCCACCAGTAGTTCTCCAGCAGGAGGATCAGACGAAGGGAAGCCCTATGCGCTTCGAGATCACGCGACTCGACGATGTCGACGGTACCGCCGTGGACAGCACTGTCGTGGACGCCGCCTCCGTCAACCGGATCGTGCAGCAGGCCGCCGCAACGGGCCAGCGCATCTATATCCGGCCGGCCGAAAGTTCGGCTTCATAACACCTTGCCGATGTGAATTGTTGTCGACGTAAAGAAGACGAAGCGCGCCCCCGCACGGAACGTCCGTGCGGGGGCGCTGTGGTGTGCGGGCCCGGGTCAGGTGCCCTGGATGACCTGGGTGACGCCGTTGATGATCTGCTGTACGGCGATGGCGGACAGCATCATGCCGGCCAGCCTCGTGACGAGCACGACGCCGCCGTCCTTGATGACGCGGATGATCAGCAGCGAGTAGCGCATGGTCAGCCAGAGCACGAGGTGCATGGCGACGATCGCCGTCCAGACAGAGACCTGGCTCGCCACGCTGTCGGCGTGCTGCACGGCGAGGATCACCGAGACGATCGCGCCGGGACCGGCGAGCAGCGGCATGCCCAGGGGTACGAGGGCGACGTTGACGTCCTTGGTCTGCGTCGGCTCGTCGGTCTTGCCGGTCAGCAGGTCGAGCGCGATCAGCAGCAGGAGCAGCCCGCCGGCGATCATCAGGGCGGGGACGGAGACGTGCAGGTAGTCCAGGATCTGCTGGCCGAGGACGCCGAAGACGGCGATCACGCCGAAGGCGACGGAGACGGCCTGGAGGGCCATCCGGCGCTGCATCTTGGCGGGGCGGCCGGCGGTGAGGGCGAGGAAGATCGGGGTGATCCCCGGCGGATCCATAATCACAAAAAGGGTGAGAAAAAGAGATCCGAAGACAGCGACGTCGAACACGGTGAGCCTTGCGAGGAGAGAGCGGTACCGCGGTGGGTGGCCGCGGGGAAGGGACGCGCCGCGAGGCCGCCGGGACGACCGGCCGTCCGGACGTGCCGGACGGCGGCCGGGGCGGCCGGTGCGCGGGAAGGGGTGAGCGGTGCGAGCGGGCGGGGCCCGCGTGCGGTTACGGGGTGGCGGGTCCGCCGGCGCCCGGCACCGGGAAGGCTCCCGTGGCGCGCCGGGTGATCTCGCCGTAGATCTCGGGGTCGGTGGTGTACGCGCCGAGCTCCACGGACTTGCGGCTGCCGTGGTAGTCGCTGGAGCCGGTGATCAGCAGCTTCAGCTCACCGGCGAGTGCGCGCAGCCGGGTCCGGGTCGGCTCGTCGTGGTCCATGTGGTCGACCTCGATGCCGTCGAGCCCGGCGGCGGCCAGCTCGGCGATCGCGGACTCGGGGACCGTACGGCCGCGTTTGACGGCGGCCGGGTGGGCGAAGACGGTGACGCCACCTGCGGCCTTGACCATCCGGACGGCGTCGAAGGGGTCAAACTCGTGCTTCTCGGCGTACGCCCGTCCGCCGTCACCGAGCCAGTCGGGCGTGAAGGCGTCGGACACGGTCTCGACGACTCCGAGTTCGACCAGGGCGGAGGCGACATGGGGCCGGCCCACCGAGCCGTCCCCGGCGATCCGGGCGACCTGCTCCCAGGTGACCGGCACGCCCAGCTCCTGGAGCTTGCGCACCATGGTCCGCGCGCGCGGCACCCGGTCGTCGCGGACCAGCTCGCGCTCGCGGGCGAACACGGGCTCGTCCGGGTCGAAGAGGTACGCCAGCATGTGCAGGCCCACGCCGTCGAGGCGGCAGGAGAGCTCGGCTCCGGTGACGAGCGTGAGCCCGTCGGGGAGGGCGGCTATCGCCTCGGCGTGCCCGCGCACCGTGTCGTGGTCGGTGAGGGCGACGACGTCGAGGCCCGCGGCGGCGGCGTTGCCCACCAGCTCGGCGGGGGTGTCCGTACCGTCCGACGCGGTGGAGTGGGTGTGCAGGTCGATGCGCACGACACGGACTCCAGTGCTCGCAGCCGAAAGGGGGACACCCCAGGATAACCGGCGCACGGGACCGCTCCGGCCCCGCCGCGGGGCGGCTCAGGGCGCTGTCAGCAGGCGGGGTGTGAGCGCGCCGCAGGGCACCAGGTCGACCTCTCCCCCGGCGTCGCGCAGGTCGGTGAGCACCAGTTCGTCGTACATGAGGAGCCCGGACTGCTCGGGCCAGAGGATGGCCCACAGCCACAGCCCGCACGCCTCGCCCGCGAAGACGGCCCGGTCGGCGGGGGCGCCCTTCACGTGCCAGAGCGGCGTCGGGCGGCCGGCGGCGAGGACCTTGGAGTCCGGCGGGCCGTCCACCCGCAGACCCGGTCCGGGGTCGGGCCCCTCGATACCGGCGTACCGCGCCCCGAGTCCCACTCCCAGCTCCTCGGCGACGAGCAGCAGCTCGCCCATGCCGCCGAGCGGCCCGGGTCCGGAGCAGGCGACGGCGGTGGCCCGCCCCCCGCCGCGGTCGTCGCCGGCGCAGGCCACGCCCGTGAACAGCCAGCCCACCGGCAGCGGCCAGGGCATCCACACGGGCACCTGCGCCCGGTGCACCACGACCCCCAGCGCCTCGACGCTCGGCGGTATGACCGGCTGGAGCGGATGCACGCTGCCGTGCACATCGCACTGCCAGGTGTCGGCAAAGAGCCCCGGCGCCCGGACCCGGCCTCCGCACTTCGGGCAACTCGGTTCGCCCCTCATACCGTCCAACGGTCCTCCCCGGCCGTCGCCGCGTCAAGGACGATCACCTTTCCGCAGGACGGCCGGGGGCCCGGGGCCCGCCAGGGCCCCACCGGCTCCCACCGGGCCCCACCGGCCCCCACCGGCCAATTTAGATGTAACTTGCACTCATTAGATCCTCTAACTTATTCTGTGCATAACGCATCGATCTAGTGGAGAGTGAGAAGGCCCATGAGGAGAGAGGCCACACCGGGAGAGGACGATCCGTTCAACAAGGAGACGGTCAGCCTCCTGCGCCAGCCGAAGGCCGTCTGGGCGACGGCGGGGGCGTCCGTCGTCGCGTTCATGGGAATCGGCCTGGTGGACCCGATTCTGCCGTCCATCGCCAAGGGCCTGGAGGCGACGCCGAGCCAGGTGTCGCTGCTCTTCACCTCGTACTTCCTGATCACCGCCGTCGCGATGCTCGTCACCGGCTTCGTCTCCAGCCGCATCGGCGGCCGCAAGACCCTGCTGGCCGGGCTCGCGCTCGTGGTGGTCTTCGCGGCGCTCTCCGGCACCTCCTCGTCCGTCGCCGAACTCGTCGGCTTCCGGGCCGGCTGGGGCCTGGGCAACGCGCTCTTCGTCTCGACCGCGCTCGCCGTGATCGTCGGCGCGGCGGCCGGCGGCAGCTCGGCGGCGATCCTGCTGTACGAGTCGGCGCTCGGCCTCGGCATGGCGTGCGGGCCCCTGCTCGGCGCGCTGCTCGGTGACGCCAGCTGGCGCTACCCGTTCTTCGGGACGGCCGCGCTGATGGCGATCGGCTTCGTCTGCATCACGGCCTTCCTGAAGGAACAGCCCAAGCCCGCCCGCAAGACGTCACTGCTCGACCCGGTCAAGGCCCTCGGCCACGGCGGGCTCGCCTCCGTCGCGGCCTCCGCGTTCTTCTACAACTACGCGTTCTTCACGATCCTGGCGTTCACCCCGTTCGTGCTGAACATGACGCCGTACAAGTCCGGCGCCGTCTTCTTCGCCTGGGGCCTGCTGCTCGCGGTCTTCTCGGTGCTCGTCGCGCCCCGGCTGCAGAAGCGCTTCGGCTCGCTGAAGGTGCTCGGCGCCTCGCTGGTGCTGCTCGCCGCCGACCTGGTGATCCTCGGCTACGGCAGCCACACGACGGCCATCGTCTGCACCATCGTCTCCGGCGCCCTCATCGGCATGAACAACACCGTCTACACGGAGCTGGCGCTCGGCGTCTCGGACGCACCGCGGCCGGTGGCCAGCGCCGGCTACAACTTCGTCCGCTGGTTCGCCGCCGCCGCGGCGCCCTACCTGGCCCCGAAGATCGAGGAGTGGAGCAACATCCACATCCCGTTCGTGGTCGCCGCCGCCGCCTCGGTCCTGGGCGCGATCGTGGTCTGGGTCCGGCGCTCGGCACTGACCCACGAGGCGGAGGAGCTGGAGCCGAGGCACGCCACCGAGGACGGCGTCACCGCCTTCGCCGACTGACCCCCACCACCCCGTACCGCCCCGTCCGCGGCCTCCCTCCTGGCCGCGCGGCGGAGCTTTCGCGTACGCCCCGCGTCAGTCCAGAGCCGCCGAGACCCGCAGCGGGTCACGCAGGTCCGTCCCCTGGGCGAGCCACCGCTCCTGGAGTTCCTGCGCGCCCCGGACCCGCTTCCAGGCGGCCTCGTTGTGCGTCATCGGCAGCAGGGGCAGGAAGCGCACGGGCTCCAGGGGTTCCTCCAGCTCCAGGTCCTCCACCAGCCCCCCGCCCTCCGCGACGAGCACCGAGGTGAACGGTGCCCCGGGCCACAGCGGTTCGCCGACGTCCAGCGAGGCGCCGGGGGCCACGATCAGGCCCTCCACCTGGGGCGAGGCCGCCAGTACGGCGAGCTTGCGCAGCACCTGGTCGGTGTCGGCGAGCCCGCCCCGTACCGACAGCACCAGCTCGGCGCGCGGGCCCTTCACCGGGTCGGCGAGAGCGGCGGTCGGGTCGGACATCGGCTGGGCGGACATGCCGAGCGTGGCGTACCTCACGATGTCACCGTCGATGAATCGGAGCACCTCGATCCGGTCCGTCCCGAGAAACGTCACTGCTGCGCGTGCGTCCGGTTCACCCAGGGCCGTCCGCAGACGTGCCTCGACCAGCGCAAGAATTTGTGCCATGTGGCGAGCATAGGACGCGTATGGAACGGGCAAAGTAAGGGATTGGCCCTGCGCCGGCTGCTAGCCTGGGGTGCCGGCCGGGACAGCACGCAGAAGCGTCGCTCTCAAGTCCCGGCGCTACGTCATCCCCCAAGGGGGACCGACCGGAGGAGGTGGGGCTGCGGTGGATCCAAGTCGACCGTGCAGTACCAACCGCTCTTCCGCTCGACACCTTTCCGCGTGAACTGACGCCTGCTCGGTCAAGGCCACGGCATTTCGCACGACGGAAGAGCACGCCTTTTTTGCCTGTCTGTAGCGAACGCCGTCATCGCGCCGCCGCGGTGCCGCCCGCTTTGCGGATGTGAGCCCACGTCCCCATTCCGGGCTGTTCCACGCCCTCGCCGACGGCCCTCCGTGAAGGAGTCAGCCATGTCGATGATCCGTGACCTGCGCGCCGTCGTGCGCCCGTCCCTGCGCAGGAACACCACCCTGCACAACAGCTACGACGCCACCCGCGACCCGTCCGCCTCCAGCGCGGTCGTCGACTGCGCGGTCTACCGCGACGGCCGCCGCCTCACCGAGGTGGACGGCACCTGCCGCACGCCCCGCGAGGCGATGCTCCGGGTGCGGGAGGGGGGCGGCTTCGCCTGGATCGGTCTGCACGAGCCGACCGAGGAGGAATTCGCGGGAATCGCCCGGGAGTTCGGGCTGCACCCGCTGGCCGTGGAGGACGCCGTCCACGCCCACCAGCGGCCCAAGCTGGAGCGGTACGACGACACCCTGTTCACCGTCTTCAAGACCATCCACTACGTCGAGCACACCGAGCTGACCGCGACCAGCGAGCTCGTGGAGACCGGCGAGGTCATGTGCTTCACCGGCCGGGACTTCGTCATCACCGTGCGGCACGGCGGCCACGGCTCGCTGCGGGCGCTGCGCCACCGCCTGGAGGAGGACCCCGAGCTGCTCGCCAAGGGCCCCTCCGCGGTGCTGCACTCCATCGCCGACCACGTCGTGGACGGGTACATCGCGGTGGCGGGCGCGGTGCAGGAGGACATCGACGAGGTGGAGATCGAGGTCTTCTCCACCCCGGACAAGGGCAGTTCGCGCGGCTCCGACGCGGGCCGGATCTACCAGCTCAAGCGCGAGGTGCTGGAGTTCAAGCGGGCCGTCTCGCCGCTGCTGCGCCCGATGCAGCTGCTCAGCGAGCGGCCGATGCGGCTGATCGACCCCGACATCCAGAAGTACTTCCGGGACGTCGCCGACCACCTGGCGCGGGTCCAGGAAGAGGTCATCGGCTTCGACGAGCTGCTGAACTCGATCCTCCAGGCCAATCTGGCGCAGGCGACCGTCGCGCAGAACGAGGACATGCGCAAGATCACGTCCTGGGCGGCCATCATCGCCGTACCGACGATGATCTGCGGCGTCTACGGCATGAACTTCACGAACATGCCGGAGGTGCACTGGCGGTACGGCTACCCGATGGTGATGGGCGTCATCGGCGTCGTCTGCTTCTCCATCCACCGCATGCTCAAGCGCAACGGCTGGCTCTGAACGCCCGGGGGCGGGGCCCGTCTAAGCTCTGCCCATGACTGCTGCTGACACGCTCCTCGGGCCGGCCCTCGTCGAGGAGGCCACGAAGAAGTCGGGCCTCATCTGGGCGCGCGGCACCGGCCCCGCGCGGGCGCTGTGGCACGTGTGGCACGAGGGGGCGGCGCACCTGGTCGGCGACGGCCCCGGCGAGCAGCCGCTCCCGGCCGGTCTCACCGACGGCGCCACCGCGGAGGTGACCGTCCGCAGCAAGGACAAGGGCGGCCGTATCGTCGCCTGGTCGGCCTCGGTGAGCGAGCTCGCCCCGCACTCCGAGGAGTGGGAGGCCGCCGTCGCCGAGCTCAAGGGCAAGCGGCTGAACGCCCCGGACGCCGAGCGGATGCCCGAGCGGTGGGCGCGCGAGTGCCGGATCGTACGGCTCGCGCCCCGCGACGCCCGCACCGAGCTGCCGGACACCTCCGGGGCGGCCGCGCCGCTGCCCACCCCGGCGACCACCCGGCTCCCGGTCCCGGCGGGGCTGCCCCGCCTCCTGAAGCGCTCGCTGCGCAAGTAGTCCGGTGCGCTCCGGTCACGAGGAGGACGACGTCTTCGGCAGCTGCTTGCCGTAGTCGACCGTCTCGTCCTCGGCGGGGGCCTTGAGCGCGAAGTCCTTGCCCCAGTCGGCGAGCGTGACGACTCCCCCGCCGCCGCCCCGGGCGAAGCGCAGCGGATACGGCTTGCCCTCCAGGGACACGTCGAGCGCGCCACCCTCGCCCTCGCCGCCCATGATCCGTACGGTGCGCACCCCGGCGACCTCGTCGCGGTCGCCCTTGGCGAGCTTGCCGTGCAGCGTGAGCAGCCCGTCGAGCAGCACCTTCTTGTCGGTGAAGCCGCTCAGCTGCTTGTACGTGGGGTCGTCGCCGGGGACCTTGACGTACTTGTCCTCCAGCTTGTCCGCTGCCGTCGCGCCGTCCTTGCCGGAGTCCGCCCCGCCCCCGTCGTCGTGGCTCCAGAAGCCGGCGCCGGCCTTGAGGTATAGCTCGTCACCGATCCGCAGCAGTGCGAAGGTGCTGTTCTTCGAGGTGACGGAGCCCGCGCCGCCCTTGTTCTTGAGCCGCATGTCGATCCTGTACGTGCCCCCCTTGCTCACCAGCGTGCCGGCGAGGCGCACCGCGTCGGCGGCGTCCGCCGCCGCCTGTGCCTTCTTCTCGATCTCCGGTGCGGAGAGTCTGCCGACGCCGTTGGTCCCCTTGTCCGGGTCCTCGCCCCCGCACGCGGTCAGGGCCGCGGTCAGCCCCGCGCAGAGCACGACGGCGAGGGAGGCGGTCCGGCGGCGGGCCCGGCCGGGCGGCACGAAAGAGGTCACAGGCGCACTGCCTCTCATCTTCATGGTGGGGGTGGCAGACGGCAGCGTACCCGGGTGGTCTACGCCGTTGGGCCCGGAGCCGTCCGGACGGTCCGCCGGGGCGGTCCGCGAGGGTACGGGCTAGCCTGATCACGTCATAACAGTGCAATAACTGTCGGAAGCGGGCGGCTCCGGAGCCGCCTGGAGGCGAGCGAGGAGGCACAGGCATGACACCGGTCACGCCCCGGGTCTTCGTCTCGCACCTGTCCGGTGTGCCGGTCTTCGATCCCAACGGCGACCAGGTGGGCCGCGTCCGCGACCTGGTCGCGATGCTCCGGGTCGGCGGCCGGCCGCCCCGGCTGCTCGGCATGGTGGTCGAGGTGGTGAGCCGGCGGCGGATCTTCCTGCCGATGACCCGGGTGACGGGCGTCGAGTCGGGGCAGGTGATCACCACCGGCGTGGTCAACATGCGGCGCTTCGAACAGCGGCCCACCGAACGCCTGGTGCTCGGCGAGTTCCTCGACCGCCGGGTGCGCCTGGTCGAGACGGACGAGGAGGTCACCATCCTGGACGTGGCGATCCAGCAGCTGCCGGCCCGCCGGGACTGGGAGATCGACAAGTACTTCGTCCGCAAGGGCCGGGGCGGGGCACTGCGCCGCAAGGGCGAGACGCTGACCGTCGAGTGGTCGGCGGTGAAGGGTTTCTCGCTGGAGGAGCACGGGCAGGGCGCCGAGTCGCTGGTGGCCACCTTCGAGAGGCTGCGCCCCGCCGACGTCGCCAACGCCCTGCACCACCTCACCCCGAAGCGCCGGGCGGAGGTCGCGGCCGCGCTGGACGACGACCGGCTCGCCGACGTCCTGGAGGAGCTGCCCGAGGACGACCAGGTGGAGATCATCGGCAAGCTCCAGGAGGAGCGCGCGGCGGACGTCCTGGAGGCGATGGACCCGGACGACGCGGCCGACCTGCTCTCCGAGCTGCCCGAGGAGGACAAGGAGCGGCTGCTGACGCTGATGCGGCCGGGCGACGCGGCGGACGTGCGGCGCCTGCTGTCGTACGAGGAGCGCACCGCGGGCGGGCTCATGACGACCGAGCCGGTCATCCTGCGCCCGGACGCCACCGTCGCCGACGCGCTGGCCCGGGTCCGCCAGTCCGACCTGTCGCCGGCGCTGGCCGCGCAGGTGTACGTGTGCCGGTCGCCGGACGAGACGCCGACGGGGAAGTACCTGGGCACCGTGCACTTCCAGCGGCTGCTGCGCGACCCGCCGTTCACCCTGGTCAGCTCGCTCCTCGACAGCGACCTGGTGCCGCTGCCGCCGGACACCCCGCTGTCGGTGGTGACCAGTTACCTGGCGGCGTACAACCTGGTGTCGGTGCCGGTGGTGGACGAGAGCGGTTCGCTGCTGGGCGCGGTGACCGTGGACGACGTCCTGGACCACCTGCTGCCCGACGACTGGCGGGAGACCGACTTCCACGGCCAGGAGGGGGTGCTCCGTGGCCGGTGAGGACCGTGCGAGGGCGTCGAACGGCGCGACGGCGCTGACCCGTACGCCCAGGGCCCGGCTCGACCAGCCGAAGGCGCCGCGCCGGCGGCTGCTGCCGGAGTACGACCCCGAGGCGTTCGGCCGGTTCTCGGAGCGCATCGCGCGCTTCCTGGGCACGGGCCGGTTCATCGTCTGGATGACGCTGATCATCATCGTGTGGGTGGCGTGGAACATCTTCGCGCCGGCGAACGTGCGGTTCGACCAGTACCCGTTCATCTTCCTGACGCTGATGCTCTCGCTCCAGGCCTCGTACGCGGCCCCGCTGATCCTGCTCGCGCAGAACCGGCAGGACGACCGCGACCGGGTCACCCACGAGCAGGACCGCAAGCAGAACGAGCGCTCCATCGCCGACACCGAGTACCTGACCAGAGAGATCGCGGCGCTGCGGATGGGCCTGGGGGAGGTCGCCACCCGGGACTGGATTCGCTCCGAGCTGGAGAACCTGGTGAGGGACCTGGACGACCGGCGCGCGCTGCTGTCCGCCGAGAGTGACGAGGACCGCTGACAGGGCTACTCACGCGTACGGTACGGCGCCGTACCGCCCTCCCGTCGCCCGTCACCACCCTTGCATGGAGCGCTGCGCGCACCCGTACTATCGATGTATGGCTACGGAAGACGCGGTGCTTGAGGCACTGGCGACAGTGAACGACCCGGAGATCCACCGCCCGATCACCGAGCTGGGCATGGTGAAATCGGTCGACATCGATCCTGACGGTGTGGTCGCTGTCACGGTGTACCTCACCGTCTCCGGCTGTCCGATGCGCGAGACGATCACCAGGAACGTGACCGACGCGGTGGCCCTCGTCGAGGGCGTGTCGCGGGTCGAGGTCACCCTCGACGTCATGAGCGACGAGCAGCGCAAGGACCTCGCGGCGTCACTGCGCGGCGGTACGGCGGAGCGCGAGGTGCCCTTCGCGAAGCCCGGCTCGCTGACCCGGGTGTACGCGGTCGCCTCCGGCAAGGGCGGCGTCGGCAAGTCCTCGGTGACGGTGAACCTGGCCGCGGCGATGGCGGCGGACGGGCTCAAGGTCGGTGTCGTGGACGCGGACATTTACGGGCACAGCGTGCCCCGGATGCTGGGTGCGGACGGCAGGCCGACCCAGGTCGAGAACATGATCATGCCGCCGTCCTCGCACGGCGTGAAGGTCATCTCCATCGGCATGTTCACCCCGGGCAACGCCCCGGTGGTGTGGCGCGGCCCGATGCTGCACCGCGCGCTCCAGCAGTTCCTCGCCGATGTGTACTGGGGCGACCTGGACGTCCTGCTGCTCGACCTGCCGCCGGGCACCGGTGACATCGCGATCTCGGTCGCCCAGCTCGTGCCGAACGCGGAGATCCTGGTCGTCACCACCCCGCAGCAGGCCGCGGCCGAGGTGGCCGAGCGGGCCGGTTCGATCGCCGTCCAGACCCACCAGAAGATCGTCGGCGTCGTCGAGAACATGTCGGGCATGCCGTGCCCGCACTGCGACGAGATGGTCGACGTGTTCGGCTCGGGCGGCGGTGCCCGGGTCGCCGAGGGGCTGACGAAGACGGTCGGCGCCGAGGTGCCGGTCCTGGGGAGCATCCCGATCGACGTACGGCTGCGCGAGGGCGGCGACGAGGGCAAGCCCGTCGTGCTGTCCGACCCCGACTCCCCCGCCGGCAAGGCGCTGCGCGCCATCGCGGGCAAGCTGAGCGGCCGTCAGCGCGGCCTGTCGGGCATGTCGCTGGGCATCACCCCGCGCAACAAGTTCTGACGCCGGGACACACGGAAGGCCGGGGCCGAGGGCCCCGGCCCTCCCCGCTGCTCGCCCGGTCACACGTAGGACTCGATGTCCTTGACCTCCGAGAAGCCCAGACCGTACGCGCTCATGCCGCGCCCGTAGGCGCCGATGTGCACCCCGCCGGGCGCGGAGCCGGCCAGCACCCAGCCGAACTCGGACTCGCGGTAGTGGAACGGCACCGGCACTCCGTCGACCGGCAGGGACAGCGCCGACCAGGCGGGGCCGTCCAGATCATCGGCGAGTTCGAACGCCGTCTCCGTCTGCTGGTCCAGCCAGTCGTCGCGCAGGGTGTGGTCCAGCTGCGGCGGCCAGGTGCAGGCCAGCAGGCCGGAACCCGCCAGCCAGGCCGCGGAGGAGACCGTCGTGGCCTCCAGGACCCCGGTGCCGTCACCGCTGCGCCGTACGGGGCTGCTGCCGACGGTGACCACGACCGCGAACCGCTGCTTGTCCGCGCCGCAGTCGCCCCGTACCAGGGGCTCGTCGCCGTGGCCGATGGAGCCGTGCTGCACCGAGCCGTCCGCGGCCGTGCCGAGGGGCATCAGCCGGCGCGCGCCGGTGAACGCCTCGTCCAGCGCGTACCAGGGGAAAGGGGACCGCAGATAGCCGTCGAGCGTGAGCCGGGCCGCCGGGACCGCCTCCGCCGTGACCGTGTCCGGCGCGTCCTGTGCGCCCACCCGACTCGTTGTCTCCATCAGCCCGGCCGCCTCCTCGATCCGTAGGGTCCGGAGCGGCCCGCCCATCGGGCGTCCTCACAACCGGACAGATGGAGAATAGCCATACCGTCCGGACGACCCGGGATCGGCGGCCCTCAGGTGGCGTCCGCGTCGAACGGCGGCGGGGTGTCCTTCGGGGGCTGCTCGCCCTTCTTGAGCAGGTCGGGAGCGCCCTTCGAGCCATTCGCCGCGGTGACCGAGGCTCCGCCCGACACGCCGGTCTTCGCCTCAACGGACGCGGTGCTCCGCCCGTTCACCGCGTCGGTGATCTCGGTGACTTCCTTGCGCAGGTCGAAGCTCTCACGGATCTCCTTCAGCCCCAGGTCGTCGTTGCCGTCCATGAGCTGCTTGCGGACGAACGTCTTGGGGTTCAGGTCCTCGAACTCGAAGTCCTTGAACTCCGGCCCGAGCTCCGTGCGGATGTCCTCCTTGGCGCTCTCCGAGAACTCGCGGACCTTGCGGATGAAGCGGGAGACATCCTGGATGACCTTGGGGAGCTTGTCCGGGCCGAAGATGAGCACGCCGAGAATCGCGAGCGTCAGCAGCTCCAGTGCGCCTATGTCGTTGAACACCTTGCGGCTCCTCGTATTCTCCGCGACCAGCTCGGATGAGGTCCGGACATGAGCCACGGTACCCGGCGAAACTGTCCGGACGGTAGCTTCCCGTGGCCGTCACGTGCCGGTTGCCGAGCCCAGCGTCAAAGTTATGGACAGGTCTTTACCACCGCGGGTCAGGGTGAGCTCCAGGCGGTCCCCCGGCCGGTGCGAGCGGATCTTCACTATCAGCTCCTCGCCGCTGTGCACCCGCTTCCCGTCCACCTCGGTGATGACGTCGTCCGGCCTGACCCCGGCCTTGTCCGCCGGACCACCCGGTGTGACGGGCGAGGTTCCCTGGGCGCTCGTCCCGACCTTGGCGCCGTCCCCGGTGTACTTCATGTCGAGGGTGACACCGATCACGGGGTGTGTCGCCCTGCCCGTGTTGATCAGCTCCTCGGCGACGAGCTTGCCCTGGTTGATCGGGATGGCGAAGCCCAGGCCGATGGACCCGGCCTGCCCGCCCTCGGCGGAGGAGCCTGTGTCGGCGGCCCGGATGGCGCTGTTGATCCCGATGACGTGGGCGTCGGTGTCCACCAGCGGACCGCCGGAGTTGCCCGGGTTGATCGGGGCGTCCGTCTGAAGCGCGTTGACGTAACTGACGTCGCTGCCGTCGCCCTTCTCGCCGCCCGCGGTGATCGGCCGGTCCTTGGCGCTGATGATGCCGGAGGTCACGGTGTTGGACAGGTCGAACGGGGCGCCGATGGCCACCACCGGGTCACCGACCTGGACGTTGTCGGAGTTGCCCAGCGGCAGCGGCTTCAGCCCGGAGACGCCGCTGACCTTGACCACGGCCAGGTCGTACCCGCTGTCCTTGCCGACGACCTCCGCGCGGGCGGTCTCGCCCCCGCTGAACGTCACGGTGATCTCGCCGGAGGAACCCGCCGGGGCGACCACGTGGTTGTTGGTGAGGATGTGGCCCCGGTCGTCGAGGACGAAGCCCGTGCCGGTGCCGGACTCGGTGGAACCGCTGACGTGCAGGGTCACCACGCTGGGCAGGGCGCTGGCCGCGATGCCGGCCACGCTGTCCGGGGCGCGACCGCCGCCGTCCCGCTCGTCCTGGGGCAGTTCGATGCTGGTGAGGCCGCCGTTGCGCTCTATGTAGGCGCCTATCCCGCCGCCGATGCCGCCCGCGACCAGGGCGAGGAGCAGCGCGCCGACCAGCATCGTGCCGCGCCGGTTCTTCCGCCGGCCGTCGGGGAGCGGCGGGCCGGGCTGGGTGACCAGGGGCTGCCGGGGCGCGCCCCAGGGGTCGTAGCTCTGCCATTGCGGGGCCGGCGGGTGCGCTGCGGGCGCGTGAGCGGCCTCCTGCGGCTGCTGGGGCGCCGTCGGGGGCGGGAAGGCGGGCGCCGGGTCGGGGGGTGCGAGAGTCATGCCCGCGCCGTTCGTCCCCGCGTACGGCGGCGGTACGGGTGTGCCGTGCGCCGGGGTCGGCCGCTGAACGGGAGGCGCGGGCGCCCACGGCCCGGGACCGCCGTAGGGCGGGGTGCCGTACGGGTCCGGCTCGTGCAGGGGCTGCGTGGGGCGCGGGGCGGGGGTCTCAGCGGTCTCGGGCGCGGCCGGGAATTCGGTTGTCGCTGTGTCCTGCGGCGCGGCCGGGGACTCGCTCGTCACCGTGGTCTGCGGCGCGGCCGGGGACTCACTCGTCACCGTGGTCTGCGGCGCGGCCGGGGTGTCGTCCGTGTCCGCCGGTGACGGCACCGCGTCCTCGACGGGTGACGGCCCCTCGGGCGCTGCGGGCGTGCCGCGCCCCGTCGTGGGCCGGCTCCACCACTTCGCCTCGGGCTCGGTCGGCTTCCCGTCGTCCATGTTCTCCCCGCAACTGCCGCAACCGGCCCTCCGCACGCCCCCGCAGGGGCGTCCCACCCGAAATCCTGCCGGAATTCAACCAGGTTTGAGCCGGGCCTGCGCACCCGCGTGGGGCGCTGGATCAGCGACGGGGGGAGAGCGGCAGCCCGTGGTCGGCGGGGGCCGGTTGCGCGGCGGCCGACGTGGGCGGCAGGGAGGGCTCGGAGGGGCGGACGGGCGAGGCCGGATCGAGCCCGCTGCCCAGGGTGCGGGCGAACAGGGAACCGGCCCCACCGGGACGTATCAGCGCGGACGCGTCGGAGCGGAGGGAGAGGCCGAACGGGCTTCCCGTCAGCCGCCCGGTGGCGAGCAGCGAGGGGGCCGGGGTGAACGCCGGCAGCGCCGTGTTCACCGCGAGGGAGGCCGGGCGGTCGCCCTGGCCCGCCGCGGTGAGCGAGCCCTGCCCCGAGCCGCCCCGGCGGCTGACCGTGGCGGCGGACCCGGCGCGGGTGTCGGCGTCGACCGGGGTCACGGTGTTGCCGGAGCCCTCGGCCCGGGTGGGGGCGTCGGAGCCGGAACTCGTCGGCAGGGCACCGCCGAGCGCGATGGCGGCCAGCGAGACGGCGCTCGCGGCGGCGAAGGCGAACCTGCGGCCCCGCCAGGGCGAGCGGTCGGCATCCCGGCCCACCTCGTGGATGCGGAAGACGGAGCCGGCCGGTCCCGTCGGGAGCGCGGCGCCGGAGCCGTGGACGGTGGGGAGGTAGCCGAAGCCGTCCAGGGGGCCGCCGCCCGCCGTGAGGTCGGCGTGGCCGCTCGCGGGGCGTGTGCCGGGCAGCGGCCCGTCACCGAACCGTCCGGAGCCGCCCACGGGTCTTCCCCGACGGTCGTCGTCACCACCCGGTGGACCGCCCGGAAGGCCCTGGAGGCGGGCCAGGAACCCTTCGGAGGGCGAGGGCTGAGCCGCCTGCGCGAACACGTTCTTCAGGCGGCGCTGGGCCGCCGCCTCGGCCTTGCACCTGGCGCAGGTCGCGAGATGGGCGAGGACCCGGTCGCGGGCGTCGTGCTTGAGCTCGCCGTCGACGAGCGCGGCGAGGCGGTCCCCCAGGTGTTGTTCCGCGGGGGTCGGACCTGTGCCGCTCACGCCGTGCCGCCCTCCCCCGCCAGGAGAACTCCCGCCAGCGAGCGCTGTTCGGCGCGCGCCTCGGGCGAGCGGTGCCGCAGCGCCTTGCGCAGGTGCGAACGCCCGCGGTGGATGCGACTGCGGACCGTACCGAGCTTCACGCCGAGCGTCGCGGCGATCTCCTCGTACGACAGTCCCTCGATGTCACAGAGCACGACGGCGGCCCGGAACTCGGGCGCGAGGGTGTCCAGCGCCTGCTGGACGTCCGCGTCGAAGTGGGTGTCGTTGAACACCTGCTGGGGGGAGGGCTCGCGGCTGGGCAGACGCTCGGCCGCGTCGTCCCCGAGGGAGTCGAAGCGGATGCGCTGCTTGCGGCGGACCATGTCCAGGAACAGGTTGGTCGTGATGCGGTGCAGCCAGCCCTCGAAGGTGCCGGGCGTGTACGTCGACAGCGAGCGGAAAACCCTGACGAAGACCTCCTGCGTGAGGTCCTCGGCGTCGTGCTGGTTTCCCGTCAGTCGGTAGGCAAGGCGGTAGACACGACCGCTGTGCGTGCTGACGATCTCTTCCCATGTGGGCGGGGTCCACGCCTGGGATTCCGCATCTGAGGCGAACGTCGCGGTCGGTGCGGAGTCGTTGGAAGAACGGTCAGCGATGTCGGTCACGGATTTCGGCTCACCCGCCGACCTGAGAAAGCGCCGCAGCACTCCTCCCCGATCCACAGGCGCAGCCGCACCTCCCCTGTCGGCTCTGGTGGTGTCCAGTGGAGCCCCTACCATAGCCACCTCGCCCGTTAGCTCCGGATAAGCCTTTTTCCAGCTGGGGCCGGGGATCTCCCCGGAACCGCGGCCCGCGCACCGGACCCGATCGGCGGGCCTGGTCCACGGGCTTTCCCCCGCTCTTGCACAACGCCCGGTCCCATCTGCGGGTTCCCGGGTCCAGCGGATACAGTCACCGTTGCGCCAACTAAGGGGACAGGAGAGGGTCATTACCGCCAACCGGCAGACGAGCTGGGCGTTCGCCGACGCCTTTGTCGCCGAGGACGAAGCACTGCGCTGGGCCCGGGACCGGGCCCGCGAGGCAGGGCTCCGCTCGGTGTCCCCAGGCACCGGCGCAGCGCTGCGCCTGCTCGCTGCCACGACGGACGCCAAAGCCGTGGCGGAGATCGGCACGGGCACCGGCGTGTCCGGCATCTATCTGCTGCACGGGATGCGGCCCGACGGGGTGCTGACCACGGTCGACCCGGAGCCCGAGCGCCAGCAGTTCGCCCGTGAGGCCTTCCGGGCGGCGGGCTTCGCGGCCAACCGGTCCCGCTTCATCCCCGGCCGCGCGCTCGACGTGCTCCCCCGGCTCGCGGACGGCGGCTACGACCTCGTGTTCTGCGACGGCGACCGGATGGAGAGCCTGGACTGTCTCGCTGAATCGTTGCGCCTGCTGCGGCCCGGGGGGCTGGTCTGCTTCGAGGGCGTCTTCGCGGACGGCCGCACGGTCGACTCCGCCGCTCAGCCCGCGGAGGTGCTGCGGCTGCGCGAGCTGCTGCGCGCGGTCCGCGAGAGCCAGGAGCTGATGGCGACTCTGCTGCCGGTGGGCGACGGCCTGCTCTGCGCGGTCCGCCGCGGCTGAGCCGTAAGGCACCCTTCGGCGGCGGCTGAGCCGTAAGGCACCCTTCGGCGGCCGGCCCCGGACGCACTGCTGCCCGGTACGGGGAGCGTACCGGGCAGCAGTGAAGTGTGGGCGCCTCTGCTCAGCCGACGACCTTCTTGAGGGCATCGCCGAGGGCATCGGCCTCGTCCGGAGTCAGCTCCACGACAAGCCGACCGCCGCCTTCGAGCGGAACGCGCATGACGATGCCCCGCCCCTCCTTTGTCACCTCGAGCGGGCCGTCGCCCGTCCGCGGCTTCATGGCCGCCATGCTCGTTCCCCTTCCTGAAACCAGCTCATCGCAACCGGCGGCCCCATGACAGGCGCTGCCTCACCGGCATCGAACACAGTGCTTCCAGGTCATTATCCCGCATCACCGACCCCGATGACCAACATCGCTCTGCATCGCTTGCGCAACGCGCTCACTCAAAACCACCCAATTCGGCGGTCCGACTGCGATACTCCGGCCCCCGCGCCCCCTCTCCGGCACGGAATTATTTGACGCAGGTCACATGTCCGCCCCCGGCGAAGTCGGCCATGCTTGCGTGGACAGGCTGGTGAACGACACGCAAAGGGGACCACCCATGGCCGATCACGACGACGCGGTGCTCTACGACATCGGCGACGGGCTCGCGACGATCACGATCAACCGCCCCGACGCGATGAACGCCATGAACACCGCGGCCAAGGTCGCCCTGCGCGACGCCCTGCGGTCGGCCGCCGCCGACACCGGCGTACGGGCCGTGCTGCTCACCGCGGCCGGCGGGCGGGCCTTCTGCGTCGGGCAGGACCTCAAGGAGCACCTGACCAAGCTCGCCGAGGCCCGGGCGTCGGACGGCGGCAACGCGCTCAGCACGGTGCGGGAGCACTACAACCCGATCGTGCGGGCCCTCACCGAGATGCCGAAGCCGGTCGTGGCCGGGATCAACGGCGCCGCCGCCGGCGCGGGCTTCGGCTTCGCGCTCGCCTGCGACTACCGGGTGGCCGCCGACACCGCCTCGTTCAACACCTCGTTCGCCGGAGTCGCCCTCACCGCCGACTCGGGCGTCTCCTGGACGCTGCCCCGGCTCATCGGCCACAGCCGCGCCGCCGACCTGCTGCTCTTCCCGCGCTCCATCTCCGCGCAGGACGCCCACGACCTGGGCATCGTCAACAAGCTGGTGCCCGCCGCCGATCTCGCCGCCGAGGCGGCCGCCGTGGCCCGCGCCCTGGCCGACGGGCCGACGGTGGCGTACGCGGCGCTCAAGGAGTCGCTCGCCTTCGGGGCCGGGCACACCCTGAGCGAGGCACTGGAGAAGGAGGACGAGCTCCAGACGAAGGCGGGCGCCTCCGAGGACCACGCCATCGCGGTGCGGGCCTTCCTCGACAAGGAGAGGCCGAAGTACCTCGGGCGGTAGTGGGCCGGGCGGGCCCGCCCCGCCCGGTTACGCGGGGCCGGGGCGGGAGACGCAGTCGGCGAGGTGGTCGTCGACCAGGCCGCAGGCCTGCATCAGGGCGTAGGCCGTGGTCGGCCCGATGAACCGCAGTCCCCGCTTCTTCAGCTCCTTCGCCAGGGCCGTGGACTCGGGGGTGACCGCCGGTACGTCCCCGATGCTCTTCGGGGCCGGCCGGCCCACCGGATCGGGGGCGTACGACCAGATCAGCTCGTCCAGCTCACCGGCCCGCCACCCGGCCAGCGTCCGGGCGTTGGCCATGGTCGCGTCGACCTTCGCGCGGTTGCGGATGATGCCCTCGTCGGCCAGCAGCCGTTCCCGGTCCGCGCCCGTGAACGCCGCCACCGCCGGGATGCTGAACCCGGCGAACGCGCTGCGGAAGCCCTCCCGGCGGCGCAGGATCGTCAGCCAGGACAGCCCGGACTGGAACGCCTCCAGGCTCAGCCGCTCGAACAGGGCGTCGTCGCCGCGGACCGGGCGGCCCCACTCGGTGTCGTGGTACCAGAGGTAGTCCTCGGTGGCCAGGCCCCACGGGCAGCGCAGTCCGCCGTCCGCCGCCGCCACGGCGTCGCCGGTCATCGGCCCGTCTCCTCGTCGGGGCGGGCCGTGTCGCCCTCCGCCGGGGCCGGCCAGGAGGTCTCCCCCTGGGACTGCCGGGAAGTCTCCTCCGGGATCTGCCGGGAAGTCTCCTCCGGGGTCTGCCCGGAGGTCTCCTCCGGGGCCGGCCAGGAAGTCTCCTCCGGGGCCGGCCAGGAAGTCTCCTCCGGGATCTGCCGGGGCCGTTCCGGCCCTGCCTGCGGCTCCTTGAGCAGGTCGGGGCGGCCCGGCCGGGTGGCCTGCGCGCCGGCGAGCACCGCCTCCAGCTCCGCGATCCGCGCGTCCCGCTCGGCGAGCTCGGCGCCGAGCCGGCCCAGCGCGTCGTCCACGTCCGCCATCCGGTAGCCCCGGGCGGCCACGGGCAGCCGCAGCGCCTCGACGTCCGCCCGGCCGACCGGGCGCGCGGCGGGCAGCGGGTCCGTCAGCTGCTCGGGCGCCACGTCCTGCAGGATGGCGCTCCTGCCTCCACCGACCACCGCGAGGGTGACCGCGGCAACCACCACCACCATCGCCAGCAGCAAGAACCAGAACACGCGTATCTCCCCGGGAGCGGAATTCGTCCGGGTCCGATCGTGCCATGAGGCAGTGACAGTTAGGGTCGGCAGTTGGCCTCGGCAGGTGTCTGCGGGGCGGATTCACAGAGAGGGACACGGATGGCAAGCGGTGCGCTCCGGCTGGGGCGGCGCGAATTCGGTGCGCACGAGCCGGTGATCATGGCGATCGTGAACCGCACCCCGGACTCCTTCTACGACCGGGGCGCCACCTTCCAGGACGAGCCCGCGCTCGACCGGGTCGAGCAGGCCGTGGCCGACGGCGCGGCGATCATCGACATCGGCGGCGTCAAGGCCGGTCCCGGCGAGGAGGTCACCGCCGAGGAGGAGGCCCGCCGCACGGTGGGCTTCGTCGCGGAGGTGCGCCGCCGCCACCCGGACGTGGTGATCAGTGTCGACACCTGGCGCCACGAGGTCGGCGAGGCGGTCTGCGAGGCCGGGGCGGATCTGCTGAACGACGCGTGGGGCGGGGTGGACCCGAAGCTGGCGGAGGTCGCCGCGCGGTACGGGGCCGGGCTGGTGTGCACGCACGCCGGCGGCGCGGAGCCGAGGACCCGGCCGCACCGGGTGGGGTACGAGGACGTGATGGCCGACATCCTGCGGGTGACCGTGGGGCTGGCCGAGCGGGCCGTGGGGCTCGGGGTCCGGCCGGACGGCATCATGATCGACCCCGGTCACGACTTCGGGAAGAACACCCGGCACTCGCTGGAGGCCACGCGCCGGCTCGGCGAGATGACGGACACGGGGTGGCCGGTGCTGGTCTCGCTCTCCAACAAGGACTTCGTGGGCGAGACGCTCGACCGTCCGGTGAAGGAGCGGCTGCTCGGGACGCTGGCCACGACCGCGGTGTCCGCGTGGCTGGGGGCGCGGGTGTACCGGGTGCACGAGGTGGCCGAGACCCGGGACGTCCTGGACATGGTGGCGTCCATCGCGGGACGCCGGGCGCCGGCGGTCGCGCGGCGGGGGCTGGCGTAGGGGGCGCGGCGGGGGCTGGCGTAGGGGGCGGGGCGGGGGCCGGAGCGGGGCGGTGGGCCTGCGGCGGGTGGGCGCCTGCGGCGGGCTTGTTCCCCTACCCGCCCCTTCCCGAAACCGGGGCGCCGCCCCGGGCCCGCTCCTCAAGCGCCGGAGGGGCTGGGCTTTCTGGGCGCCGCCCCGGGCCCGCTCCTCAAACGCCGGAGGGGCTGGGCTTTCTGGGCGCCGCCCCGAACCCGCTCCTCAAACGCCGACGAGGCTGGGGTTTCTGGGCGCCGCCCCGGGCCCGCTCCTCAAACGCCGGAGGGGCTGGGCTTTCTGGGCGCCGCCCCGAACCCGCTCCTCAAACGCCGACGAGGCTGGGGTTTCTGGGCGCCGCCCCGAACCCGCTCCTCAAACGCCGACGAGGCTGGGGTTTCTGGGCGCCGCCCCGCGCCCGCTCCTCAAACGCCGGAGGGGCTGGGCCTTCTGGGCGCCGCCCCGAACCCGCTCCTCAAACGCCGACGAGGCTGGGGTTTCTGGGCGCCGCCCCGGGCCCGCTCCTCAAACGCCGGAGGGGCTGGGCCTTCGGGGCTCCGCCCCAAACCCGCTCCTCAAACGCCGGCGCGGCTGGGAAGACAACCCGGGGCGGGGCTGGAAGGAGTAGCGCTCAGCGGCCGACCTCCTTCGTTACCAGGGACACCGCCTCGTCCACGTCGTCCGTCACGTGGAACAGCAGGAGGTCCTTCGCCGAGGCCTTGCCCTGGGCCACCACCGTGTCCCGCAGCCAGTCCACCAGGCCGCCCCAGTAGGCGGTGCCGAAGAGGACGATCGGGAAGCGGGTTACCTTGCCGGTCTGGACGAGGGTCAGTGCTTCGAAGAGTTCGTCCAGGGTGCCGAGGCCGCCGGGCAGGACGACGAAGCCCTGGGCGTACTTCACGAACATCGTCTTGCGGACGAAGAAGTAGCGGAAGTTGACGCCGATGTCGACGTGCGGGTTGAGGCCGGACTCGAAGGGCAGCTCGATGCCGAGGCCGACCGAGACGCCCTTCCCCTCGCGCGCGCCCTTGTTCGCCGCCTCCATCGCCCCCGGGCCGCCCCCGGTGATGACCGCGAAGCCCGCGTCGACCAGCGCCCGGCCGATCCGTACGCCCGCCTCGTACTCCGGCGCTCCGGCCGGGGTGCGGGCCGAGCCGAAGACGCTGATGGCGCTCGGCAGTTCGGCGAGCGCGCCGAAGCCCTCGACGAACTCCGACTGGATGCGCATCACCCGCCACGGGTCGGTGTGCACCCACTCGGAGTCGTCCTCGGAGTCCAGCAGCCGCTGATCGGTCGTACCGGGCTGTACCTGGTCCCTGCGGCGCAGCACCGGGCCGAGGCGCTGCTCCTCGGGCCGTACCGCGCCTTCCGGGATCTCCGCACCTTCGGGAATGCGCGCATCCTCGGGGTTGCCCATGACCTGCTCCCTCCGCCGACGTCGGAGGCGTCCTGCGACGCCTCCGTCTCACGCCAGCGTAGATCGCCGCGGGTTACGGAAAGGGGAATGCGGGAGGTCAGGTCGTGGGTCAGGCGGTGAGCCAGGAGCGCAGGCGGTCCTCGCAGTGGGTGATGCGCTCGACCTTCACGTGCTCGTCGCGCTTGTGGGCGAGGATCGGGTCGCCGGGGCCGTAGTTCACCGCCGGAACGCCGAGGGAGCCGAAGCGGGCCACGTCCGTCCAGCCGAACTTGGGCCGGGCGGTGCCGCCGACCGCGTCCATGAACGCCTTGGCCGCCGGGTGGGAGAGGCCGGGCATGGCCGCGCCGGAGTGGTCGTCGACGGTGAACTCGGCGACCCCGCAGCCGTCGAAGACCTCGCGTACGTGCGCCAGCGCCTCTTCCTGGCCGAGGTCGGGGGCGTAGCGGTAGTTGACGACGACCGTGCAGGCGTCGGGGATGACGTTGTTGGCGACGCCGCCCTCGATGCGTACGGCGTTGAGGCCCTCGTGGTACTCCAGGCCGTCGATCACCGGCCGGCGCGGCTCGTAGGCGGCGAGGCGGGCGAGGACCGGGGCGGCGGCGTGGACGGCGTTGGACCCCATCCAGCTGCGCGCGGAGTGCGCCCGCTCGCCGCGCAGGTGGAGGAAGACGCGCAGGGTGCCCTGGCAGCCGCCCTCGACCTCTCCGTCGGAGCCCTCCAGGAGGACGGCGAAGTCGCCCGCCAGCCAGTCGGGGTGGGCGTCGGCGATGTGGCCGAGGCCGTTGAGGTGGGCGGCGACCTCTTCGTTGTCGTAGAAGACGAAGGTGAGGTCGCGGTTGGGCTCGGGCACGGTGGCGGCGATCCGCAGCTGGACGGCGACGCCGGACTTCATGTCGGAGGTGCCGCAGCCCCAGAGCAGGCCGTCGGCGTCGAGCCGGGAGGGCACGTTGTCGGCGATCGGCACGGTGTCGATGTGACCGGCCAGGATGACGCGTTCGGAGCGGCCGAGATCCGTCCTGGCCACGACGTTGTTCCCGTACCGGTCGACGATCAGGTGCGGCAGGGTCCGCAGCGCCGACTCGATGGCGTCCGCCAGGTCCTTCTCCTCCCCGCTGACCGAGGGGAAGTCGACGAGCGCGGCGGTGAGGGCGGGCCCGTCCAGGGTGAGGTCAAGCGTGCTTTCGGCCATGGCTACGACCCTAGCGTCTGTCGTACGGTGACCCCGTGCCCAGGACCGTTCCCGCTGCCAGCCGTCGCCCCGGCCGCAGCCGTCGGCTGCGGATCGCGGCGACCCTCGGCGTACTGGTCGCGGTGGGCGGATATCTGACCGTTCAGTACGTTTCGGGCGACCGGGGGTCCGACCGGTGCACGGTGCGGTCGGCGGACGGTTCGTACCGGCTGACGCCCGAGCAGGCCGCGAACGCTGCGACGATCTCCGCGGTCGGCACCACTCGCGGGATGCCGGAGCGGGCGGTGACGATCGCGCTGGCGACCGCGTTGCAGGAGTCCGGGCTGCGCAACATCGGCCACGGCGACCGGGATTCGCTGGGGCTGTTCCAGCAGCGCCCCTCGCAGGGCTGGGGCACCGAGAAGCAGATCATGGACCCGGTGTACTCGGCCGGGAAGTTCTACCAGCACCTGGCCGAGGTGCCCGGCTACTCGCGGCTGCCGCTGACCGAGGCCGCACAGCGCGTCCAGCGCAGCGGCTTCCCGCAGGCGTACGCGAAACACGAGCCGGACGCGGCGCTGCTGGCCGCCGCGCTGACCGGGCGTATGCCGGGCGCGCTGGACTGCGAGCCGCCGCGGGCCACGGCCGGGACGGGTGACGCCTCGAAGGTGCGGGCCGCCCTGGTGCGCGCCTTCGGCAAGGACGTGCTGCCCGCCGACGCGAAGGGCCCCGCTCCCACGGCGGGTGCCACGGTTCCGGGGGCGCTGACGGTACCGGTGCGGGCGGACCGCCGCGCCGCCCGGGACGGCGCGCCGCAACGGGGCTGGGAGCTGGCGCACTGGGCGGTGGCCCAGTCCGAGGCGCTGGGCATCGACGAGGTCGCGTACGGGGGCCGGGTGTGGGCCGCCGGATCGGGCTGGCACACGGAGCGCAAGGTGTCCGAGCGCACGGCCTCGGACACCGGCGAGGTCCGGATGCTCCTCGTCCGCTAACGGCCGTCCCAATAGGGCGTTTTTTGAGAGTCCCGCCTGCCGGGCGACGCCTGGCACGCACGCCAGCCGCCTCGCGCGTCCGTGCGAGGCGTCGTCCGTGCGGGGGGACCGTCGTCCGCGTGGGCGCCCCCGGCGCGGTGGCGCGCAGAGCACCGGCCCGATCCCCCGATTCCCTTGCGGCGCACGGGAAGTGACGGTTCGGCGGGTGATCGCGGAATGCAGCGTTTGCCCGGGTTCCTCCGCTGCGGATTATCCGACGCATTGCCCAGTCTTTACGTCACCGCACCGCAACCTCACCCGCCCCCACGGCGGTTGTCATGGCGTCCGACCCACGGACAGCCCGAACTTCCCTCCCGTCGAAGGAGCATCATGTCCCTCCCCCTGACCCGTCGGATCGCCCGTACCGCGCTGCTGATCGCGGCGGGTGCGGCCCCCGTGGTCGGTGCGGCCGGCGCCGCGGGTGCCGCGGAGCTCCCGCAGGCCCCGGACCTCGGCGGCCTCACCAGCGTCGAGGGTTCCGGTCTCGGCAAGGCGGTCGAAGGCGCGGCCAAGCCGGCCTCCGACACCGCGGGCAAGGCCGGCGGCAAGGTCGTCGGCACCACGCTGCCGGTGGCGAGCAAGACCCTCGGGGACGTCGGCACCAAGGCCGCCCCCGCCGCGAAGAACGTCTCCAAGACCGCCAAGGGCGCGGCCAAGGGCGACGCCGTCTCGACCGTCTCCAAGGCCGCCAAGGGCGGCCTGTCCACCGACGACCTCACCAAGGGCCTGCCGATCGGCTGACACGCGGTCCGGTTCGCAGGCACGTGCGGGGCCCCGGGAGTGCGCACTCCCGGGGCCCTCGCGCGTGTCGTCCCGGAAGGACTCAGCCCAGCCGCTTGACCGCGGCCGCCACGCGCTCGTCGGTGGCCGTCAACGCCACGCGCACGAAGCGGTCGCCGGCCGGCCCGTAGAAGTCTCCGGGCGCCACCAGGACGCCCAGCTCCGCCAGGTACGCGACGGTGTCCCAGCACGGTTCGTCGCGGGTCGCCCACAGGTAGAGGCTCGCCTCGCTGTGCTCGATCCGGAAGCCGTGCGCCTCCAGGGCCGTGCGCAGGGCGGCGCGCCGCTCGGCGTAGCGGGTGCGCTGCTCGGCGACGTGCGTGTCGTCGCCGAGCGCGGCGACGGTCGCGGCCTGGACGGGCGCGGGCGTCATCATCCCGCCGTGCTTGCGGATCTGAAGCAGCTCGCCCAGCACGGCCGCGTCGCCCGCGATGAACGCGGCGCGGTAGCCGGCGAGGTTGGACCGCTTGGAGAGCGAGTGGACGGCGACGACGCCCTCGTACGTACCGCCGCAGACGTCCGGGTGGAGCACGGAGACCGGTTCGGCCTCCCAGCCCAGCTCCAGGTAGCACTCGTCGCTGAAGATCAGCACGCCGTGCTCGCGCGCCCAGGCGACGATCCGGATCAGCTCGTCCTTGGCCAGGACCCGGCCGGTCGGGTTGGACGGGGAGTTGAGCCAGAGCAGCTTCAGACCGGCCGGGTCCAGCTCGGTCGGGTCGTCGTACGCGACGGGCTCGGCGCCGCAGAGCCGGGCGCCGACCTCGTACGTCGGGTAGGCGAGCCGCGGGTGGGCGACCTTGTCGCCGGCGCCGAGGCCGAGCTGCGTCGGCAGCCAGGCGACCAGTTCCTTGGAGCCGACGACGGGCAGCACGTTCTCGTGGGCCACCGAGACCGCGCCGAGCCGCCGCTCCACCCAGCCGGTGAGCGCGTCGCGCAGCGCGGCGGTCCCCCACACCGTCGGATAGCCGGGGCTGTCCGCGGCCGCGACGAGCGCCTGCCGGATCAGCTCGGGAACCGGGTCGACGGGCGTGCCGACGGACAGGTCCACGATGCCGTCCGAGTGAGCCTCGGCCGTCGACTTGTAGGGCGCCAGCTTGTCCCAGGGGAAGACCGGGAGGCGGGAGGAGACTGCGGACACGGCTCTCTGCTTTCTCGTACGGGGTTCACGCGGGCGGCCCGGGAGGGACCGCGGGAAACACCTCGGTCCCGCACGGCGACGAGCCGTACGGGACCGGGGCGGCGCACGTGCCGGGGCGCTGTTACTGGTTCTGCGGCGGCAGCGCGGCGATGAACGCGTGGTCGCGCTCGATCAGGCCCAGCTTGGAGGCGCCACCCGGCGAACCGAGGTCGTCGAAGAACTCCACATTCGCCTTGTAGTAGTCCTTCCACTCGTCCGGGGTGTCGTCCTCGTAGAAGATCGCTTCCACCGGGCAGACCGGCTCGCAGGCTCCGCAGTCGACGCACTCGTCCGGGTGGATGTACAAGGACCGCTGGCCCTCATAGATGCAGTCGACGGGGCACTCTTCGATGCAGGCCTTGTCCTTCACGTCGACACAAGGCTGCGCGATGACGTAGGTCACGCTGTCGTTCCTCCTCGGTAGGGCGTTGGCTCTCGCGCGGGAGCGCGGCGTCGTCGATGCCCGCACCTAGTATCTCCGTTCGCGGGCACGATCCGAACAGGAGGGGCGGACAGAGCTGTGGAATTCACCATCGGCGGACGGCTGGAGGTCCGAATTGCACCGGCTGACGTGGGCAAACGGGTATCAGTCCGGCGTGTGACCGAGGACGGCCCGAAGGGGCCGAAATTCACCGACACGGTCGGCGTTCTCACATCATGGGACAAGGGTGTGCTCTCCATCACACCCAGGAGCGGCGAGTCGGTGCACATCCCGGAGTCCTCCCTGGTGGCGGGCAAGGTCGTGCCGGCCGCCCCGGCCCGCCGACGCGGCCCGGCCGCCTCCTTCGAGGAGCTGGCCCGGGTGACCACGCGCGCCTGGCCGCCCGCGGAGAGCGAACCGCTGGGCGAGTGGCTGCTGCGCGCCTCCGGCGGTTTCACCCGCCGCGCCAATTCCGTACTCCCGCTCGGCGACCCGTGCGTGCCCCTCGGCGTGGCGCTCGGGCGCGTGAGGCAGTGGTACGCGGACCGGGGCCTGCCCGCTTACGTGCAGACCGCGACCGGCGCCGAGGGCACGCAGGAAAAGTTGTGCGCGGCGCTGGAGGAGCACGGCTGGCGGCGCGAGGTGACGGCGGCCGTACGGATCGCGGCCCTGGCTCCGATCGGTGACCTGCCGGCGGAGGTGTCCCGGGTACGGCTCGGCCGTACGGCCGACGAGGCGTGGCTCGCCCGCTACCAGCGGGTCGGGGTCCCGGGCCCGGAGGTGACCGCGGTGCTGGACGGCGGCCCCTCGGTGTGGTTCGCGACCGTGCCCGGCGAGGCCGGCGAGGAGGCGCCCGCCGCGATCGGGCGGTGCGTGGTGGACGGGCGGTGGGCCGGCTTCATGGCCGTCGAGGTGGCCCCCGAGCACCGCCGCCGGGGCCTGGCCACCGCCGTGATGACCGCGCTGGCCCGGCAGGCGATGGACGAGGGTGCGTCGGCGGCCTGGCTCCAGGTCGAGGAGGACAACGAGGGCGCCCGCGCGCTGTACGACGGGATGGGGTTCGCGGTCCACCACCTGTACCACCACTTCCGGCAGGTGTGACCGGTGGCCCCCGAGAGGCACGACCGGGAGGAGCCGCGCCGTCGGTTCGCCGAGGAGGCCCGGGCCGAGCGGCCCGACCTGGCGCTGCTGTGTCTGCTGGTGGCGTCCGAGGCGGACCCCGCGCTGGACGCGCACGGCATCGACGCGGCCCAGATCGAACTGGACCGGCTCGCCGGACTGCTCCCGTACGGGCTGCGCGGCGGCCACGCCTGGGCGTCGGCGCTGGCCGAACTGCTCGGCGAGCGCTACGGCTTCGAGGGCGCGTCGGCGGACTACCAGCGCCTGGAGTCGTCCCTGCTGCACGAGGTGCTGCGGCGGCGGCGCGGGCTGCCGATCCTGCTGTCGGTGGTGTGGATCGAGGTCGCGCGGCGGGCGGGCGCCCCGGTGTACGGGGTGGCTCTGCCGGGCCACTTCGTGGTCGGTTTCGGCGATCCGGCCGAGCGGATGCTCGCCGATCCGTTCGCCGGGGGCCGGCCGCTGACGGACCAGGACGCGGGGCTGCTGGTGACGAGCGCGACCGGGGAGCGGTGGGAGCCGTCGTCCCTGGAGCCGGCGCGGCCACTGGAGGTCGTGCTGCGCGTCCTGAACAACATCCGGGCGTGGGCGGCGGCCCGCCCCGAGCACACGGCCGTGGCGCTGTGGGCGGCCGAGCTGTCCCTGCTGCTCCCGTCGCACCCTGCCAGGCTCCGCTACGAGCACGCCCAGCTCCTGGTGCGCGCCGGGGAGTTCCTGCGCGGGGCCGAGGAGATGGAGGAGTACGCGCGGGTGGTCGAGGGCATCGAGCCGGCCGTGGCGGAGGCGGTGCGGCACAACGCGCGGGCGGCGCGGTCGCGCCTGAACTGACGGGGCCGGATGTGGTGCGGGGTGGGCGGTGCTCAAACCTCGCGGAGCGCGCCATGCCGTCCAACGGGTGATTATCCGTTCTTCGCCACTCGATGAGCCCATGCCGTAGCTCCAATGCGGAGCTCTCCGATGGCGCGCTCCCGCGTTCCGGCTGACGGTGGATCACGTAGCCGCTGCGTCACCGGGAGTCGACACATCGTCACTCCTCGCAGGGGCGACGAAAGGAAACCTGTTCAGATGCGCTCTGCCCGCACACTGTTCGCTTCGGCCGCCGTCACGGCGGTCCTCACGATCACCGCTCCCTCGGCCTACGCCCTGACCGTGGCCGGTGACCAGCACGACGGCGGCTCCTCCTCCTCCGCCGGCCACGAGCACGGCAAGTCCGACGACGACGGCTGGAAGAAGGACAAGCCGCACGGCGGCGTCCACACCGGCGGCGGCGCGCTGTCGATGACGGTCGCCAAGGAGTGGCAGCCCGGTGACGAGGGCGGCAAGTACAAGGACGAGGACAAGCCCCACGGCGGCATGCACACCGGCGGCGGCGCACTCGCCAAGTCGGTCGCCGAAGGCTGGCAGCCCGGCGACGAAGGCGGCAAGTACAAGGACGAGGACAAGCCCCACGGCGGCATGCACACCGGCGGCGGCGCACTCGCGCAGACCGTCACCAAGGAGTGGCAGCCGGGCAGTGACGAGGGCGGCAAGTACAAGGACGAGACCAAGCCCAGCGGTGGCATGCACACCGGCGGCGGCGCGATGGCGATGACCGGCAGCGGTCTGGCCGCCGGTTCGCTGCTGCTGCTCGGTGGCGCCGGCGTCGCCGCGTACCGGCTCCGCCGCCGCCAGGCGTCCGGCGGTGCGATGGCCTGACCAGGCCGCTCCGCGGGCCCTTGGCCGTCGCGGTCGCCGTCCCTCCGGACGGCGGCCGCGGCGCCTGCGTTTCCCCGGGCCCGCGCTCGCTCGTACCGCACCGCACGGACGAAAGGCACGTTCCCATGGCCGCCCCGCAGCCTTCCGACTCCCCCTCCACCGGGGCCGCGTCCGGCACCGGCACGCTCGGCCGGGCCCTGTTCTGGCCCGTCGCGGCGGCCGGCCTCGGCGCGCTCCTCATCTACCACTCCTTCGGCGCCCCCGTCGACGACAAGCCGCCCGCCCCGCCGGCGGCAGCCGCGCCCGCCGCCCCCTCCCCTTCGTCCCCCGCCACCGGGACGGCCGCCCCGAGCGCGTCGCCCGCGCTGCCGCGCTCGGTGCCGACGCGGCTGCGCATCCCGGCCATCGCGGTGGACGCGCCGTTCACCCCGCTGTCGATCGGGGCGTCCGGCCGGCTCGACGCCCCGCCGCCGAACGACAAGAACCTGGTCGGCTGGTTCAAGGACGGGGCGACGCCCGGCGAGCGCGGGGCGTCGATCGTGGCGGGCCACGTCGACACGACGACCGGCCCGGCCGTCTTCCTCCAGCTGCGGTTCCTGCAGCCCGGCGCGAGCGTCGACATCACCCGCGCCGACGGCACGGTGGCCTCGTTCTCGGTCGACACGGTGGAGACGTTCAGCAAGGCGGACTTCCCCGACAAGAAGGTGTACGCCGACACCCCGGACGCCCAGCTGCGCCTGATCACCTGCGGCGGCAACTACGACCGGAAGGCCAAGGACTACGAGGACAACGTCGTGGTCTTCGCCCACCTCGACTCGGTCAAGAAGGCGTGAGCGCCGCCCTTCCCCCGCGTACGGGCGGAAAAACCCCGCGCGCACGGTTCGGGACGCCTGTTAGCGTCCCTCCCATGAAGCGTGCCGCCATGACGACGACGCCGGAGAGTGTCCCGGCGCGCTGACTGATGACCAGCCGACAAGCCCCGGGGCGAGCGCCCCGGGGCTTTGGCGTGGGGTCGCTCGCCTCCGTACGCGAGGAGACCGCCATGCACGACCACCGCAGGCTCGGCCGTGAGCTGGAGCTGTTCGACACCGACCCGCTGATCGGCGCGGGCCTGCCCTACTGGCTGCCGGACGGGGCGGCGCTGCGGCACACCCTGGAGGAGTACATCCGCACCGCCGAGCGCCGGGCGGGCTACCGCCACGTGTACTCGCCGGTGCTCGGCAAACGGGAGCTGTACGAGACCTCGGGACACTGGTCGCACTACAGCGACGACATGTTCCCGCCGATGGACCTGGGCGCCGGGCAGGTCGTACTGCGGCCGAGCCTGTGCCCGCACCACGCGGTGATCTACCGCTCCCGCGCGCACAGCTACCGCGAACTGCCGCTGCGGATGGCGGAGCTGGGCGGGATGTACCGCTCGGAGCTCTCCGGGGTGCTCGGCGGGCTGACCCGGGTGCGGGCCATCCAGCTGAACGACGCGCACGTCTTCTGCACCCTGGACCAGGTCGCCGACGAGGCGCGGGCCGCGCTCGGCATGATCCGGCGGGCGTACGCGGCCCTGGGCATCCGCCCGGCCCGCTTCCGGCTCTCCCTGCCCGGCCCGGGCGGGAAGTACGTCGCCGCCCCGGAGATGTGGCGGCGCTCGACCGCGCTGCTGACCGAGGTGCTGGACGCGTCCGGGCTGCCGTACGAGGCGGCCGAGGGCGAGGCCGCGTTCTACGGGCCGAAGATCGACGTCCAGGTCGCGGACGCGGCGGGCCGCGAGTCGACCCTGTCGACCGTGCAGGTCGACTTCCACCAGCCGGAGCGGTTCGACCTGCACTACACCGGTGCCGACGGGGCGAAGCACCGGCCGGTCATGGTGCACCGCAGCATCATCGGCAGCGTGGAGCGGGCCGTCGCCCATCTCGTCGAGCAGCACGGCGGCGCGTTCCCCGGCTGGCTCGCCCCGGTGCAGCTGATGATCCTGCCGGTCTCGGACGCCGAGCTGCCGGACGCCGAGGCGCTGGCCGGGCGGTGCGCCGATCTCGGGCTGCGTGCGGAGGTCAGCGGCCGGGAGCGCGGCAGCCTGGGGGCCAGGGTCCGCCGGGCCAGGCTGGTGCCGTACCAGGCGGTGATCGGCGCGGCGGAGGCGGCGGACGGGCTCGTCGCGCTGCGGCTGCGCGACGGCCGGCGACCGGCCCCGATGCCGGCCGGGGAGGCGCTGGCCCGGATCGGGGCGCTGACCGGCGCGCACAGCACCGCGCTGTGGGACGAGGCGGAGGCGGGCGCCGCCGTCAGGGGGTGACCGGGGCGGTCTGCGGGTCGGTGGCGTTGCGGTCGGGGCCGAGCGCCCCGGCCAGTGCGGCGGCGACGGCGACCAGGGCGAGGACGACGGTCATCGCGAGCCGCAGCCCGATGTGGTCGGCGAGGAAGCCGAGCGCGGGCGGGCCGACCAGGAAGGCGCCGTAGCCCGCCGTGGAGACGGCCGCGACCCGGGCCGCCGCGTCGTGCGGGTGGTCGCCCGCCGCGGACACGGTGACCGGGAAACCGAGCGAGGCGCCGAGCCCCCACAGCACCGTGGCGGCGCCCGCCATCGCCGGGCTCGGCGCGACGATCACCACCGCCAGGCCCAGCGCGGCCGTCACGCCGCTGATCCGCACGACCAGCACCCGGCCGAACCGCGCCAGGAGGGGGCCGCCGGCGAAACGACCGAGCGTCATCGAGGAGGCGAAGAGCAGGAAGGTCAGTGAGCCCGCGGTGGCGCTCACCTCGTACCCGTCCACCATGAGCAGCGGCAGCCAGTCGTTCGCGGCGCCCTCCGCGAACGCCATGGCCAGCACGATCACCCCGATGAGGACGAGCTGCCGGTCCCGCCACACGTGCAACTGCCCCCGCAGGCCGCCCTGCCCGGACCCGGCGGCCGGTCCGGTCTCCTTTCCCGTGCCCGGCGGGATGGCGAGCACCGCCCGCGTACCGGCCGCCGCGATCAGTACCGCGACGAGCGTCAGATGCCATCCGACGGGGAACGCCGCCGCCGTCAGCGCCATGCCGAGGAGCGCGCCGACGACGGTGCCCAGGCTGAAGCAGCCGTGCAGCACCGGCAGGACGGGGCGGCCGATGGCGCTCTCCACGGCGGCGCCCTCGATGTTGAACGCCACCTCGCTCATCCCCATCCCGCCGCCGAACAGGGCCAGCCCGCCGAAGACCACGGCCGCCAGCGGCAGTGCGGTGCCCACGGCGACCACGAGCAGGCCCGCGACGATCAGCGAGGCCCCGCCGAGGATCGTCGCCCGCCCCCCGTAACGGCGTACGAGCGGGCCGGAGGCCGTGACACCGGCCATCGAACCGGTGGACAGCCCGAACAGCACCAGGCCCATCGCTCCGGTGGACACGTCGAGCCCGTCCCGGACGGCCGGGGTGCGCGCCACCCAGGAGGCCATGCCGGTACCGGCGGCGAGCATGAAGAGGAACAGTGCGGCACGCCAGCGGCGTGTGGCGGCATCCATACAGCGGGGCCTCGGCAGACGGGTCGGGAGAATGTGGCGAGCGCCACGAGCGTACGACCGTACGCCTTGAGTGTACGCTCGTACCCATGACGGACCACTTCGCGGGTGACCCGCGTACGAACCAGGAGCGGATGCTCGCCGGGGATCTCTACATCGCCGACGACCCGCAGATCGTCGAGGCCCAGCGGCGTGCGGTACGGCTGGCCGCCCGCTATCTCGCCGCGTACACCGAGGACCCGGACACGGCGCAGCCCGTGGTCGCCGAACTCCTCGGCGGTCTCGGCGCGGGCGCGCACATCCGGCCGCCGCTGTACGTCGACTACGGCACGTACATCACGGTCGGCGAGGACACGTTCGTCAACTACAACCTCACCGCCCTGGACGTCGCCCCCATCACCATCGGCCGCGACTGCCAGATCGGGCCGAACGTCCAGCTGCTCACGCCCACCCACCCGGTGGAGCCGGAGCCCCGCCGCGACAAGCTGGAGGCGGCGCGGCCCATCACGATCGGCGACAATGTCTGGCTCGGCGGCGGGGCGATCGTGCTCGCCGGGGTGACCATCGGGGAGAACAGCGTCATCGGCGCGGGAGCCGTCGTCACCAAGGACATCCCCGCCAACGTGGTCGCCGTGGGCAATCCGGCCCGGGTGATCCGTTCGATCTAGACGAGGGAAACAGTGTGGCGACCGGGCAGAACGACCCCGAGCGGCGGGAGCGCATCATCACCGCCGCGCTCGACCTGATCGCACAGGAGGGGGTCGCCGGGACCTCGCACCGCAAGGTCGCCGCCCGCGCCGGGGTGCCGCTCGGCTCGATGACGTACCACTTCGCCGGCATGGACGAGCTGCTGCGGGAGGCGTTCATCCGCTTCTCCAGCGGAGTCGTCGCCGTCTTCGAGGAACGCCTCGGCGCCGCCACCACGCCCGACGAGGCCCGGGAGGCGGTCGCCGACCTGGTCCACCACCTGTCCGGCGGCAACCAGCGCGAACTGGTCCTCACCCACGAGCTGTACACCCTGGCCGCCCGCAAGCCCGCCTACCGCGAGCTGACCCGCGAGTGGATGCGCCGCAGCCGGGTCGCCCTGGAATGGCACTTCGACCCGGCGACGGCCCGTCAGCTGGACGCGCTGATCGAGGGCCTGTCCATCCACCGCGCCCTGGAGACCGAACCGCACGACCGCGCCCTGACCGTCGAGGCGATCGCCCGCATCACCCGCGCCTGACACGCGCCCCTCAGCCCCTGGCCGGCACCCCACCTGACCAAGGTGCCGGCCAGGTCGTCACGTTCCCGCGCGAGCCAGTAGGCAGACCTGGGGCCATCTGTCGCCCGCCGCGGATGCTCCTATGGTTGTCAAGCCGCAGCAGCGAGGGCGGTTTGAGTGATTCGTTCCGTGGGCTTGGTGGTCAGCGCGCGGTAGACCTCGCGGGCGACGAATCGCTTGAGACAGCGCATGATGTCCTT
>NZ_SSBK01000004.1 GCF_004795035.1 Streptomyces sp. A0958 | reverse complement strand
TGCCCAGTCCTCCACGGAAATCACCCTCTTCTCCTGACCTTCGATCAAGATCAGGATGGTCGGTAGACCACGAGGTGGGTCAGTTTTGATCCGCCGTCAGAGGGTCACGATTCACCCGTCGCCGACAGATGGCATTGGGCGGTCGGCGAGGGCGGTGGTGGTGGCGTCGTCACCAGCTGGTGCTGCACCTCCCATTCCGTGGGCGAGCCCGCAGCGACGGCCGCCAAGGTGGTCGCGTCACTGCTGGAGTGGCGCGACTGGCTGGAGGAGCTGGCCGAACGGTTCGCGCAGATGGCGCCGCCCGCCGGGGCGGATGCCGATGATCGCAGTTGGCACCTGGATCGGGCGGCTACCCGACTGGTGACGGTAGTAGTGGACCGCACGGGTGCCGAATGCGGCTGGTATGGCCTCTGCCATACGGTTCTCACGTGGTTCCTCTCCTCCACGGGTATGGGGCTGGAGACTGCGAAGCAAGCGGTCGACACTGCGATTGGTGGACGGTTCAAGAGCTGGACCGAACCGTCGCGCACCTTGGTCGACTCCGTAGGAGAGGATCTCGCCGTAGGCCTGACCGGAGAGCAGCCTTACCGTGACCGTTGACGCCTTGGCCGCCTGGTGCCATGTCAGGAACCAGGTCGACTGGGCTTCAGTGGTCGGTGAGACGCTGGCCCCGGTCGAGGCGACCGTGGACGGCCTCGGCACCTGGTGCGATGCGGGAGGCCGTTCCTCGAATCCGGATCGAGGCGACCGACTACTCGCGGCGCTGGCTCAATCGCGCACCGACGCTTTCCGTTAGCGCCCCCTCACCTGCATGCTTCTGGCTAAATGGCAGCGGCTTGTCCTCGGCCAGCCCGAGGTGTCGTTCCGACAAGGCGATGCGTTCGCCAAGGGCGGCCGTGAACGCTATGCACTTACGCCGCACACCCAGCGGGACTTTGAGCACTGTCTGCGCGATAGCGCCGACCCGAGAGTCCCCCTGGCCTCCCGTGCGGCCAGGGCCTACCTGGACGTCGCCTTCTTTCACCCCTTCCCGGATGGCGACACCCGCCTCGCCATGCTCACCCTCGCCTACGTCTTGGAGCTGGAGGGAGTTCGGCTGGATCAGACCGGCCCCTTGCAGACCACGCGTTACGCGGACGACGCCGTCGGCGCGGCAGACATGGCTGCCCTGGTCTCCGTCCTCATCCGCTCGACCCATCACCGTGCGACCAGAACCCGTTGCTGAGAGCGCAACCGCCCATCAGGTCCCCTTGACCTTGACCAGTCTGGCCGGGGGTTGAGCACGTATATCCGTACGCGGCTGCGCACGTTGATTGATGTGTACGTCGAAACCCGACTCAGGTCGAGAACGGCTGGGCGTCAGCCCATGAGTGTCAATCCCCTGGAAGCGTAGAGACCTTGGCTATGCTGCCCGGGCGTCTTGATCGGTCCGGGTGCGTGCTTGCTGGATGGTGCGTTCGAACTCGACGGGTGGCCTTCCTCCGGCTGCGCTGTGCCTTCTGCGGGTCTTGTAGAAGTCCGTGATCCAGGTGACGGTCTTCAGCCTGGCCTCCGCCCTGGTCGCGAGGTCGTGCCGGTGGACGTACTCGACCTTCAGGACCGAGTGGAACGACTCCGCGGCGGCGTTGTCCAGCGCGGACCCGACCGGCTCCACCGGCACCCTCACCACTACTGGCCTCTCGACCGGTACTGCACTTTCTTCGCTCATGCCCCCATCCGGCGTCAACTGCCCATGCACATAACGCTTTCACCGTGCCGTCCAATCCTTCGGGCTGGAAATGCGACGGGAAGGTCCGGGCTTTGTACGATCCGGACGAGCTGCGGGCATAGCCCGTCGAGGCGCGGGATGATGGTGACCGGGTGGAGCGCCATGGTCAGGGAGCCCGTACTTCGGGCGGAGTGCGGGGAGTTGCAGGGCCGTACGTCGCCGGCCTGGCCGCAGGCGGTTAGCGTGTCCGAATGTCGTCCGTGAGCCTGCGTCATTCAGTCCGCGCGGTCGTCCTCGCCGAGGACGACCGCATGCGCCTCGGCCGGTTCGCGATTTCGGAGCCGGCCGGAACGGTGGTGTGGGCAGCTCCCGGCGGAGGAATCGAGCCGGGCGAGACGCCCCTTTCCGCACTGCGCCGTGAACTACAGGAAGAGGTCGGCCTACCGGTCGAGAATGCGGTCAGCGACCTTCTCCGGCTGTTCGTGGTGGGGCGCGCTTTGTCGAACACCGGCTCAGGCGGGTGACGGGGCTGCAGTCCACACGCCGAACCACTGCTCGGCGCCGAAGTCCTCGTACCGTTCCACCTCGGTGAACCCCAGCCTGGCCGCGAGGCGCATCGAGCGCTCGTTGGCGGTCTGGGTGCGGAGCACCACCGCCTCGCCGGGAAGCACTTCGGCGAACCAGTCGAGTGCCGCTGCGCACGCCTCGGCGGCGTACCCGTGGCCCCACGCCCGTGGCAGGAGCATGTAGGCGAGCTCGGTCCTCCCGACGTCCGGACGGATGTGCCCCGGACGCTCCGCGTGCGGATCGAGCATGAGGGTGCCGATCATCGTCCCGCCGAGTTCGATCGCGAAAAAGCCAGGGCGCTGCCCGGGTACCTCGGGCATCGTGCGTTCGAGTTCGGCACGCGGTCGATGGCCGCCGAGGTACGTGTTGACCTCCGGTGAGGCGTTGAGCTCGATGGCCGCCGCGCGGTCCCGGGCTTCGGACTTGCGGAGGATCAGCCGCTCGGTCCTGAGCGGGGCAGGTGGCCAGGCGAGAGCTCCGAGGTCAGTCACGTCGGCCAACCTAGCCAGCAGACTGAGAAGCGATCAAGACGCGCAAGGGATCAGCACACCACTGCGACCAGTTGACGCAGCTTCTGCCCCAAGTCCCCGACTCCCCGACTCCCCGACCGTACTCTGCCGCGGTCGGCCGATCCGATGGCCGGGCGGGTGTGGTGGGGTGTGTGCGTCCCCCGTGGGCCGTCAGTCGGCATCCGGGTCCACTCGAAGAACTTCAGGCTCCACCCCACGTCGGTATTCGGGCCGGGGACGTTGGCCCGGCTGTAGGTGGTGTTGCCGCACCAGCAGAACGTGCCCGTGTACCACTACCGGTTCGCCCAGGAGTACGGCGTTCCCTTCGGGACCGCATGGAACATCAGGCGAAATGTGGGGCCGGCGGGCGGGCTGGTGGCGATGTCTCCGTCGAGCAGGACGAAGGAGTGGTGCCCGGGGCCGTTGACCTCCAGCGTCGGGTTCCAACCCGGCATCATCGTGGCGCGGTTGGAGCCGAACAGGCAGCCGTTTGATCTGTACCAGTCCCACACATACGTCGGGTCTCCCCCTGCCCGCAGTCTCAGATCGGCCAAGCAGTACTGGTCGCTCCAGCTCCCGTTGGCGGAGTAGACGATGTGCAGTTGTCCGTTCGGGTCCTTGATCGCTTCCGGAGTCTCGTTGATGAACGGATTGCCGACCACCCGCTCCCAGCTCTCTCGCGGCTGTGAGATCACGTACCGGGCGCCGGTCCGCGTCGTCGGAGAGCTCATCCGGGCGATATAGAGGTTCTGCTCGACGTTGGTGTCACCTGCCCAGCCGGACCAGATGAACCAGACGAACCAGCGTGTGCCATCGCAGGTGAACATCGTGCCGTTGATGGCCCATTTGTCGTCCGGCAGAGCCGGCTTCGTCTCTGCGGTGTAGCCGCTGTCCGGGCTGGTGGAGCTGATGACGTACATGCGGTGTGCCGACGCGCGGCCCGCCGAGAAGTAGATGTAGTAGCGGCCGCCGTCCCGCACGTATCTCCGAAGCCCAGATCTCGCCGCGGTCCTGGGTGTCCGACCAGACCTGCCGGGCGGGAGCCTGGTCCAGAGCCGCCGTCGACGATGCCTGGCGCACAACGACGCCTCCGCCGGCGGACTCCACCGAGATGTAGGTGGAACCGACTCGCAGCACGCTGGGTCCGCCGCACGGTGCACCAGAACGATTACATCGATGTAAGAACTGATTCACAGCGTGGGAGACTGTACTGGGCATGTCAATGCGATGGAGATGTGGGAGCCTGACCGAGCGCCCTGGGGCCGCGCGGGACCGCCGCCCCCTGCCGCGTCAGCGGATAGCGGCGCCGGGTCACCCTGGCGGACCCGGCTCACCGGCCATCGAAAGCGGCCCCAAGAGGCTGAGCAACGAGCTACGACTGCTCGGGGGCGGCGGGCTCGACTCCCGCGTCGGCCTTCATCGCCTTGGCCTCGCTCTTGAGGATGCGAGCCGATTTGCCGAGGGAGCGTGCCATGTCGGGAAGCTTCTTCGAACCGAACACCATGATGATCACGAGCGCCACGATGAGCAGGTGCCACGGTTCCAGGCCGTTGCGGAGCAACACGCCACCCCATTCCGTTGTCGTTACCGTTGTCGCCGATGGCGCGCGTCCGGGATGCCCGCACGCCGACGTCGATTGCTACATTGCGCAACTGTACAAGCCTTGGGTGAGTTGGGGAGCCCCCGCCCCATGGCCAGTAGTACGGGCGGCTTCTCGAAGGACCTGTCCCGTGCCGCTACCGCTAAGGGCTGGGGGCGTTCCGGTGATCGCTCGGCCGCCCGCGTCGCGTGAGGAGCCCGAGGGCCGCGGCGTATCCGGTCAGTACGGCCGCGAGCAGCAGGTAGTAGGACATCGGCAGCGGCTCCAGGCCGAGACGTGCTCCCAGGGTGGTGAGCGGCAGCGCGATACCCACTGCCGCCAGAGCCGTGGCGGCGATGCGCAGGGGTCTGGGTGCGGGGCGGGGCCCGGTACGCAGCAGGAGCATCACCAGGGCCTGGGTGAGCAGGTTCTCGGTGAACCAGCCCGAATGGAAGGCGCCCTCGTCGTGCGCGGCGGACGCGGTCGCGGTCGCGGCCAGCGTCGCGAAGGTGGCCAGGTCGGCCAACGCGCCGAGCAGGCCGAAGCCGGTGATCGTACGGAGGAACGGTGCGGGACGCAGAGCGGCGGGGCGTGCCAGGAGGCGGGGTGCTGGGCGGTCGTGGGCGAGGGCGAGTTGGGCCGCGTCAAAGCACAGATTTTGCACGAGGACCTGCGCGGGAAGCATGGGCAGGAACGGCAGGAGTACGCCTGCGGTGAGCATCGCGATCACGTTGCCCAGGTTCGACGAGAGGGTGATGCGCAGGTACGAGGCGATGTTGCCGCCGGCGTGACGGCCCGCGGTGATCGCGTAGTCGATGGCCGTGAGGTTCTTGTCCGCGAGAACGACGTCCGCGCTCTCTCGCGCCACGCCCACCCCGCTCAGCGGGCAGATCCCGACGTCGGCGGTGTGCAGCGCGGGCAAGTCGTTGACGCCGTCGCCGAGGAAGCCGACTGTGTGGCCGTGCTTGCGCAGCGCGGCCACCACCCGTGCCTTGTCCTCGGGTCCGCAGCGGGCGAATACCGTGGTGCGGTTGGCGAGATCAGTCAGCTGTCCGTCATCGAGCGCGTCGAGGGTCCTCGCGTCGACCACCTCGCCCGGCTCCAGGCCCAGGTCGCGGCAGGCGCGAGCGGTCGTGGCGGGATGGTCCCCCGTAAGGATCTTGACGTCGACCTCGTGGTCGGCGAAACGAGCGAGCGCCTCGGCGGCACTCGGCGTGAGGGCGTCGTGGAAGGTGACGAAGCCCTGGAACGTCAGGCCGCGCTCGTCGGCCGGGCCATAGGGGCGGAGGCGCGCCTCTCGCTCCCCGGTGGCGACGGCCAGGAGGCGGACTCCGGTGGCCGCCAGCCGCGCGGCATCGCTGAGGAGCCCTTCCCGCTCCGCTTCGCCGAGAGCACATCGTTCGAGTACGGATTCCACCGCGCCCTTGACGACCAGGACGTGGCGTCCGAGGACGTCGGGGGCATGGACGACGGCCGTGGACAGTCTGCGCGCGGAGTCGAAGGGGAGGGCGGCCACCGGCTCGTAGGCCATGGCCTCCTCCAGGTCGCCGGCGTCCAGGAGGGCTGCGTCGAGCGCGTCGGGAGTGGGCAGGTCGGCGAGTTGCAGCGTCCACCACGCGTTGGCCGTCGCCCAGGCCAGCACGTCGGGCGCGGTGCGGCCCTCGGAGTCGACGACGTCAAGGACCTGCGGCCGGTCCTGCGTGAGTGTGCCCGTTTTGTCCAGGCAGAGCACGTCCATGGCGCCGAGGTTGTGCAGCGCGGCCGGTCTGCGGACGATCACCTCGTGGGTGCGTGCCAGCAGGGCGGCGCCCCGGGTCAGGCAGGTGGTGACGACCACGGGAAGCATCTCCGGCGTCAGCCCCACGGCCACCGCCACCGCGAACGGCAGCGTCTCCAGGCCGCGGCCGCGCACCGCCGCGTTCGCCATCAGCACCAGCGGCGGTGTGAGGAGCATGAAGCGGATCAGCGCCCAGGCGATGCCGTGCACCGAGCGGTCGAAGGCGCTCGGCGGGCGGATGCCTGCCGGTCGGTGTGCGGTGGCGAACCGGGTGTGCGCTCCGGTGGCGACGACGACGCCTGCGGCGCTGCCGGCGATGACCGTGCTGCCCTGGAAGCACAGGTCCCTGCGGGCGAAGGACGTGTCGTCGTCCGGCACGTCGCAGGCTTCCTTGGGCACAGGCGCCGACTCTCCGGTCAGCGCCGACTGGTCGACGGCCAGGTGGTGCGCGCGCAGCAGCCGTACGTCGGCGGGGACCAGGTCTCCGGGGCCCAGCCGGACGACGTCTCCCAGCACGACGTCACCAGCCGGCACTTCTCGTACGCGGGGCCCGGATCTCGGTTCTGGTCTGCGCTGCACGCTCACGGTGGTGGCGACCATGTCCTGGAGGTGGGCCATGGCCCGTTCGGCCCGGTGTTCGCCGTGCGCCCGCAGGACGCAGCTGACCGCGACGAGCGTGATGATCACGGTGGCCGTGCCCCACGACGCGACGGTGGCGGAGACCAGGCCGAGGGCGAGCAGTACACCCGTAAACGGGTCGCGGGCGGCGCGCGTCAGGCGTACGGGCCACGACGTGGCGCGGGATGCGGGCAGTGTGTTGGGGCCGTGCAGGCCGAGACGGACCGCTGCGTCGTCCTCGGTCAGTCCCCGCGGTGACGTGTTCAGCGTTTGCAGCAACTGGAGCGGCGTCAGGGCGTGGACCGCCGAGCCGGTCCAGGGCGGGGAGCTCAGCGGTCGAGCAGATCGGGCCACGACGCGATCAGGCACCGGTCCCGTGCAGTCGGCGCACCGGCGCGTCCTCCTGCTCGGTGAGCTGGCCGACCATCAGGCGCACGACGGCCACGGCGTCCGGGTCGTCGACGTAGTACACCTGCCGGCGGCCCTCCCGGCGGGACCCCACCAGGCCCGCTAGCTTGAGCTTCGTCAGGTGCTGGCTGACGGCCGGCAGCGCACCGCCGACGCGTTCGGCCAGGCCGCTGACGTCGCACTCCCCCTGCGCGAGGAGCCACACGATGTGCAGGCGCGCGGGGGCGGCGAGCAGTCCGAAGGCTTCGGCCGCACGGCCGAGCACTTCGCCGGAGGGTTCCTCGTACCGATCCGCCCCTCCGGCCCGTGCCGCCACAGCCCCGCTCCTGTCCCTGTCCCTGTCCCCTGTCAGCCGCCGACAGGCAGCTGAATCCCCGGTGCCGGCTCATTCTAGGCGCGGGGCCGGACCCCGGAATGCGCCGCCGGAGAGCCCGCTACGGGTTTGAGCCCCCTCTCAGCCGGCTCTGTGCCGGTTCATACCGTCTCGTTGAGGTCTTGGGCGTAGTGCTCGATGGCTCGTCGGTATTGGCGGATGTGAGGATCGCTGCTCGTCGTCGTAATGATCTTCAGCAGGATCTGCATGGCGTCGTGATGGTGATCGGTGTTGAACAACGACATGGCGAGGAACGTCTGCATCGCACCGTCTTCGGGGAACTCGGCGAGGCCCCGTCCGAGCGTGCTGACGGCGTCCGCGTAGCGTCCGAGGATTCGGTAGGTGCTTCCCAGTCCGAGGAACGCGCCGCGACGGTCCTCGGCGGCCAGGCCCTCCGCGCCGAGGCTCCGTTCGTAGTGGGGAACAGCTTCCGCTTCCAGCCCCAGCACGTCATGGACCCAGGCGGTCTGGTAGGCCACCTGGGCGTCGTGGGGGTGGTCGGCGGCGAGCGTCAGCAGCTGCTTTCGTGCCTCTTCCGGATGGCCCTTCTCACGTAGCCGGACGGCCGCCGTCAGTAGATCGTTCTTCGTCGCTTCGCTCATGAATCCATGGTCGCGGAGCCCGCCGCGGCGTCGATGCGCGGGTGCCGCGATGAGGGCGACTCGCAGCGTGACCGCGTGCCCGTGGTGCAGTACGACGCCGGCAATCCACTGGCATACCTCGCCGCCCGGTTCGCCACCGTGCTCGCCGGCCCGGAGCACGGCCCCAGTCTTCGCAGGCTCGCCCTCGGGTCGCTTGACCTGGAGTGCGCTTCACCTCCGAGTATGGGCGGCATGGATATCACGGCTCCCCAGGTCGTCCTGGGGACTATGGATTTCGGCACCCGTGTTGCCCCCGACCGGGCCTCCGCGGTCCTCGACTCGTTCGTCGCGGGTGGTGGTGTGTGGCTCGACACCGCCAACTGCTACTCCTTCTGGAACGACCCCGGCGGTGTCGGCGGCGCCAGCGAGCGCGTGATCGGCGCGTGGCTCCGGGCACGCCCCGGCGCGCGCGATACGGTGCGGATCGCCACGAAGGTCCGGCACAACCCGCTCGTCCCGCACGCGCCGGAAAGCTCCGAAGGCCTGTCGGCGCGCGCCGTTCACGCCGGTGTGGAGGAGAGCCTGGGCCGTCTCGGCGTCGATCACGTCGATCTGCTCTGGGCGCATGCGGAGGACCGTGGCGTGCCGCTGGAGGAAACGGTCGGCGCCTTCGGTGAGTTGGCCGCGAAGGGCGTGGCCCTGCGGGTCGGTGCGGCGAACCATGCCGCCTGGCGGGTCGAGCGCGGCCGGTCGCTGGCGCGGGAGCGGGGCGTGGAGCCGTGGACGGCCCTGCAACTGCGTCACTCACTCGTTCTGCCTCGCCCGCTCACCCCTGTCGCGGAGGGCGGCCACCGCCTGCTCACCGCCGAGGACCTGGACCTCGCACGGTCCGAGGGGCTCGCCGTGTGGTCGTACAGCTCGCTGATGTGGGGTTCGTACGTGCGCGACGACAAGCCGCTTCCGTCGACTTACGACCACCCCGGGACCGCGCGGGTGCTCGCGGTCCTGGACGAGGTCGCCGGCGAGTTCTCGGCCACGAGGAACCAAGTGGTCCTCGCGTGGCTGATGCAGCAGGGCATCGATCCCATCGTCGGCGCGAGCCGGGTGGAGCAGGTCGAGGAAGCACTTGCCGCTCACCGTGTGCGGCTCAACGACGAGCACATGGCGCGCTTCGCCGAAGCGCGGTAGCGGCGGCCGTTAAAGGGCGCCCCACGCCCGCCCGCCCTCGGCGGTGAGCACGTTTCCCAGCCCGTTCATGGACAGGGAGAGCGGCTGCGGCAGCGATCCGAGGAGGTCGAGATGGTCCTCGCGGAGTTGGTGGGCCGCCCAGGGGGGCGATCGGGTCGGGGATCGTGCCGCGGCAGCCGGCGCGCACAAGGCTTCGATCCGGCGGCGGTCACCGGCCGGCGCCACGGCCGGCGGTCCCCGGGAATCCGGTGTGACGGCCGGCCGGGACGAGTCCGCTGCAGTTCGGCCGGCCTGGACGAGTCCGCTGCGGTTCGGTCCGTCGGTCGGTCGATGGCCAGGTGCAGGGACAGGTACATCGCCGCGAACACCAGCGCCGGACCCGGCACCGGGCGCCATTGCGATGTGTTCGTCGGCGCAGCGCACGTACTGCGAGTTGCCGCATGCGGACCGTTACCTGCACCATGGGGGTATCGTCCGGGGCCGGCTCGTACGGCCTCACCGCCAGGGACGGGATGGGTGCGGCATATGGCCAGGTACTTCGAGAACGGCACCGGTGAACTCGTTTCCGACGCGCTGGCCGGCTTCGCCCGCGCGCATGCGGACCTCGTTGAGTACGACTCCACCGACGGATATTTCACCGCCCGGCACACCGCACCCGAACGGCGGGTTGGTCTTCTGTCGGGTGGTGGGTCCGGGCACGAGCCCCTGCATGCCGGGTACGTCGGTGCGGGCATGCTGGATGCGGCCTGCCCCGGGAGGATCTTCGCCTCTCCGCACAACCGGCAGATCTTCCGGGCCTCGCTCGCTGCGGCAGGGCCGGAAGGTGTGCTGCACATCGTCAAGAACTACACGGGTGACCGGATCAATTTCGGTATCGCGGCTGAACGGCTCGCCGACGCGGGGATCGCCTGTTCGCGGGTCCTGGTCGATGACGACCTCGCCACCGAATCCGAGGACATCGCCGCCGGGCGCCGTGGTACGGGTGCCACGGTGCTGGTGGAGAAGGTTCTGGGCGCGGCCGCGGACACCGGCATGGCGCACGAGCAGTTGGCGGAGCTCGGCACCGCCCTGGCAGGACGGTGCCGCACGCTTGCCGTCGCCTCGGCCGCCCATCACTCGCCGGCCACCGGGGAGCCCGCGTTCGTGCTGCCGCCCGGTGAGCTGGAGTACGGCGTCGGCATCCATGGCGAGCGCGCCGCCCGCACCCGGAGTCAGGGGCGGGTGGGCGAACTGGTGGAGGAGATGACGGGCTCCCTGCTGGACGCGTTGCGGCCCGGGCCCGAGGAGTCCGTCGTGGCTCTCGTCAACGGGCTCGGTTCGGTCACCGCCCTGGAGTTGTACGGCGTCTTCGGGGAGTTGGGCCGGGTGCTCGATGCCCGAGGGGTGGGGCTCGCCCGGCACCTGGTCGGTGACTATGTGACGGCGCTGGACATGCGGGGTTTCTCCCTCACTCTCATGGTCGCTGATGAGGCCACGTTGAACTATTACGATGCGCCGGTCCGCACCCCCGCACTGCGGTGGTGAGCGGTCGGCGGGCCGGGCTCCCGGCGCCCCGGGAACGCAAGCACGAGGAGGGCCCATGACGAGCAACGCTCTCGACGGCGCGCAGACCCGTGACTGGGCAGGGCGCTTCACCGCTTCGGTGTACGCCACCGAAGCGGAACTGACCGCTCTCGACCAGCAGGCGGGCGACGGCGACTTCGGTGCCAATCTGGCCGCCGGGGTCCGGGCTGCCGGTCTGCTGCTCGACCGGGCGGCGGATTCGGCCGGTCCGGAGGAGTGTCTCGGCGCCATGGCCACTGCCTTTCTCGACGAGGTGGGCGGAACCAGTGGTCCTCTGTTCGGTCTGCTGTTCCAGGCGTTGAGCCGGGCCGCCGGTGCGGAGACCGGGCTGACGACTGACGCGCTCGCCACGGGTGCCGCCCAGGGACTCGAGGCCATCCGCCGGGTGGGTGACGCCTCGCCCGGGGACAAGACACTCGTTGACGCCTTGGCTCCGGCCGCAGCCGCCCTGCGGGCGGCTCAGGACGCACCGCCCACCGCTGCTCTGGCGAAGGCTGCCGAAGGGGCGTGGCGGGGGGTGCGGGAGACCGCGTCACAGGCGGCGCGCATGGGGCGGGCGAGTTACCTGGGCGAGCGTGCGACAGGTGTTCCGGACCCCGGGGCGGTGGGCGTTGCTCTGTTCTTCGCCTCCGCCGCCGGAACGGTGCGGTCTCTGGAGCCCTATCTCGCCGGCGAGTGACCGTACCGTACGTTCAGCCCCTGGGCTTTCGTGTGCGTGCAGCCGGGCCGGCAGGTGGTGGTGGGCCTGACCGGCCCGCCCGGCGGCCGGGGGCCGGCTCGCTCTAGCGACGACAGGGCCTAGGTGCCGAGCCGGCTGCGGGCCCAGGTGAGCAGTTCGCGGTCGGCGAGGCTCGCGACCCAGAGGTCTGCCTGCTCCGCGTCCGGGCCCGGCGGGCGCGCTCCGATGCCGATCACGCGAAGGCCCGCCCTGCGGGCCGACTCCATGCCGGTCAGCGAGTCCTCCACGGCCAGAGCCTCCTCGGGCGGCACGCCGCAGAGGCGGGCTGCCACTCTGTAGACGTCCGGCTCCGGTTTCGGCCGTACGTCGTCGCCCGCGACCACGACGTGCTCGAAGCAGGTCAGGAGTCCGGCGCGGCCGAGGCACGATTCCACCATGGTGCGCGGGCAGTTGCTCGCCACCGCGAGAGGGCGGTGGCGGGCGGCCAGCCGGACCAGTGCGGCGGCGCCCGGCATGGTCACCGGGTCCTGATCGACCAGTGCGGTGAAGGTTTTCAGCAACGTGTCGGCGAGGTCGTCCACGAGGTCCGGCTTCCCGGTCTCCTGGGCCATGAGCGCGCCGCACTCGGTGTAGTGCACGCCCTTCGCACGGTCGGCGAACCCTGCGGGCGGATTGAGCCCGAAGATCCGGAAGGTGATGTTCCGGGCCTCCTGCCAGTGTCGTTCGGTGTCCATCAGGGTTCCGTCGCAGTCGAAGACGATGGCGGACGGGGACCACGAGAGGATTCGATCAGCTGTCATGTAACTGCCGTTCTCGAAGGCTGCGCCGACCGATTCGGGTGTGGGCGCAGACGGGTGCCCAAAAGGCACGCGTGAGGGCGTTGAGTCGGATACAGGCGCCGCCCTGTGGCTACTTCGACCAGCTCGATACCGCTGGTCACGCCGTGACGGACGTAGGCCTACAGGACCGGCCCATCCGAAACATCATGGTCATTACGTTAATTCGGCGCCTTCAATTTACGCAATCACCAATTCGAGTGCATTGAAAAGTCGTGGGCGCGGCCGGCCGAGCTGTGGAGCACCGGGCGAAGGGTCGGGGCACGAGGAGCACTCATCGGTGAAAGAGCCTGGTGGGGCGACCTTTTCAGTCCATCGAGGTTTCGACCGGGGGCGGTATCCCCACGCCTTCCGAAACGTTTCTTCCGACATAACGCCAGATTGCGCCGAGCCGCCCGGGGGCGCCCCACGCAAGGAATAATAGGATCTTCGCGCGATGCGACTACACCCTCAACGGAGGAGTGGAACAGATTTCCGTGTCGCAGCGCTAGCACGTTTGAGCGAAGGTGGAACAAGTGCAGGACCGGGCGCGCGCAACCCGCAAACTGTTGCTGGAATCAGCGGCACACCTATTTGTCGAACGGGGATATGCGGGAACGAGTGTCAATGACATAAGTGACCACTCGGGAAAGACCAGTGGGGCGATTTACTTCCACTACTCCAGCAAGGAGAATCTTGCGCTGGCCGTGGTCCGCGAGCAGTTCGCCACCTGGCCTCAGCTCGTCGCCACCTACGCCGCGCCGGGCGTCCCTCCCCTGGAGAAGCTGGTGGCCCTCAGCTTCGGTGTCGCGCAGTCGCTCAGCGAAGACGTCCTGGCGCGGGCCGGCGCGCGGTTGTGGGCGGAGCGCCGCGCCATCGAGGCCCCCGTGCCCACGCCGTTCGGCGCCTGGGCCCTGGCCGCCACCCGGCTCCTCGCGCAGGCCCGCACGAGAGGCGAACTCGCGGAGGGGGTCGCGCCTTCGGCGGCCGCCGTGGCGCTCGTATGCGGGTTCTACGGGCACTGCACCCTGACCGATGAGATGCCGGGCAGGTGGGGCTGGCGGGAGCGGCTGGAGCAGTGGTGGCAGTTGGTCCTCACCTCCCTTCAGGCGAATCCCGAACCGGCGGCTCTGCTCGCCCGGGCACGGGCCCGGATTCCCGCGCAAGCGGATGCCCGGAGCCGGAGCAGGGCGAGGGACACGCCGTCGGGCACGGCCGCGGCCGTCGCCACCTGAGACGCCTGCCGAGGAGTCGGCCCGCGGCGGAGCGACCGGCGCCACGCCGTCACCGGGTGCCCCGCCGCCGCTGGGTGGGGTGAGGCCGACGCCCCCGATCCGACGCGTCCCCCACCGCACCCCGGCGCCACCCTCGCCCGCCGTCCGAGTGACGTGCATCACGCACTCAGGCAGTGGCCCCCGGCACGATGCGGCCCCATGAGCCTCCACCGGGAGGTTCACGCGGCTGACCGCCGTCCTCGGGGCCGCCGACACGCACCCCCGCAGCCTGCACGCGGTTCGTCGCGTGACAGGCCACGGGTTGACAGGGGCTGCCCGCTACTGCGCAGCGTCGGTCAGGTTGATGGTGAGGGCGTCCTCGTCTCGCGTCGGGTGCTCGATCGTGACCGAACCCGCCGCGCCGACGTAGCTCCGGGTGCCTCCGGTGATCGCGAACTCGTGGGTCCACCGGCGCGAGCCGGTCGGCAGCTCGGTGACGGCGGGGAGGGGGCGCTGGAAGGCGGTGGCGGCGGTGATCATGCCGTCGTCGAGGCTCAGGACCAGTGTCGCCATGACGTACGAGCCGTCCGGCCCCACGGTGACAGGAAGGCAGTGCGCGTTCTCGGTGCCCACGCTGCGGCCCTCCGCGTCCGACAGTTCGTACCGGACGAAGTACGGGACGCCGATCGTGAGCACGTCCGGGATGTTCGCCCCCGTGCGCTTGCCCTTCAGGATGATCTGGCGGTCGGCCCTGCGCGCCGCGTGGGCGGCCCCGCCCGCCCCGACCACCAGTCCCCCGACGATGGTCGCCGCCGAGGTCAGTTGCAGAATGCTCCTGCGATCCATGTCCGTCATCGCTTACCTCACACCCTTGCTTGTCGTGTGCGTGGGTGCGCGCTCGCACCCCAGGGGTAACGGCCCTTGGGTGCGGTACGGAGCGCCTTGCGCCCCCAATTCACTGGAACGCAGGAGCACGGGGCGCCCGTCAGGCCCGGCGGGTCGCGGGCATCGGGAGATCGCCCGCTCGCCCGGGTCAGTCAGGCAGGTCGGGCAGGGCCGGGCGGAGCCAGTGGCGCTTCGTGCTCCAGCCGAGGAGGAGCCGGCCCTCGCCGGTGTCCGGGGCGCCGCCGGACACGGTCTGCCGCAGGCTGGTCAGGGCGGGGACGAGCCGGGCCGTGACGTGGCCGGGGTGCCGGGCCGCCGGTGCGGGCTGGGCGGCCGGGCGGGGTGTGAAGCGCAGGCGGTCGGCGAAGGGGGCCAGGGTCTCGACGAGTTCGAGTGCGCCGGCCGCGTCCTGGGCGCGCGCCAGCCAGGCCACGGTCAGCAGGGCGGCTTCTTCGGGGACGGTGATCTCGTAGCGACCGCTGTCGAGCATCGCGTACAGCCGCGCGAGGCCCGCTTCGGTCAGGCAGCACGCGAACAGGGCCCGGCGTTCGGCGGGCACCCCGGCGTGGACCGCGAGCTCCTGCTCGTACGGCTGGAGCGGGCCTTCGGCGCTCAGTTGGAAGGTGGCGAATCCGCCCCTGATGACGTCGGGTGTCACCCAGGCGGGCAGCCCGGCGACGGGGGTGCGGGAGCCGATCGCCAGGTTGCCGTCCGCCATGCCGGCGAGCACGGCCCGCCAGCGGGCGACGCGGTGTTCGGCGCGTTCGCGCGTGTCGGCGTCGTGGTGGGTGTGTGCGGTCCAAAAGGCGCGGGCCAGCATGGCTTCGGGATAGGCGGCGGAGCCGCCGGCCCCTACGGGGAACTCCCGCTGGGCGGGTGCGTGGTTGGCGTTCATAAGCCGGCGTGGCAGATTCTGCCCCTGCGCCCTCCGGGACCACAGCCCGGCGCTCTGACTGCTGAGCTGCACGCCGATGAAGTTGAGGCTAGGCGTGGGGGGCGAAGACCGACAAGTGCAATTCGTGTCGCTACCCGCCCGGCCGGGCCTCGGCGTCCGGGCCGAAGCGGTGGGGTGCGAGCGCTGACAGCAGGGCGGTGACCACGAGGTCGGTCGAGGCGGCCATGTCCACCGAGTCCGGCGCCAGCAGCCATTGCACCTGAAGACCGTCCATGACCGCGATGACGGCGTTGGCGGCGTTCTCCGCCTTCTCCGTGTCCTCGTCGGGGAGTTCGCACGCCTCGCGCAGGGCGTCGGCGACGAAGCTCCGCAGCCCGTCGTAGCGGTCGCGGAAGTAGTCCTGTGCCGGATGGTCGTCCGTCACGGACTCCGCCGACAGGACGGCGTAGAGGCGGACGATCCCTTCGCGTTCGGCGTTGCGGAGGGCGGTGTCCACCAGGTGGCGCAGGAAGGCGAGGCCGTGCGGGCGGTCGGGGCCCAGTTGCTCGATGCCCGACTGATCGCGGAGTTCGAGGACGCTGGTGAGCAGGAGCGCCTTGGACCGGAAGTAGTGAAGGACACCGGCCTGGGTCAGGCCGGCCCGGTCGGCGATCTCAGCGAGCGAGGCGTTGTTGTAGCCACGGGCGGCGAAGGTGTCCATCGCGATGTGCAGGATGTCCCGCTGCCGCTGCTGGGCTTCCGGGCTTCGGGGGGTGCGGGGTCTGGCCGCCCGGCCGGACCTGCCCGCTGACTGGTTGCTCACCGGCCCAGCTTAGACCGGCCGGAATGCTGGGCGGGCGGTGTGTCCGGGGCGCTGACCAGGGGGCCGTCTCTGTCACGGGAGCGCCGGGCGGCAAAGCCGTACCGACCACTTACTAACCACTTAGTGAGTGTGCTTTCATGTCGCCGTCATCCCAAGGAGACGCGCCCCGCCACGGCGCGAAGGGATGCGCCATGTCCTCCCCCCAGGCATGACCGAAGGAGAGCCGCACATGTCCCACGACAGTCCTCCGCGCCCATGGGCGCGCGCCGCCGGCGCCGCCCTGGCGATGGCCGTCGCGGCCGTAGGCCTGGCCGGCAGCGGTACAGCCGCCCAGGCCGCCGACCCCACGGCCCAGGTATGGGTCACCACTCCCGACGGTACGAAGAAGCTTTCCGCCGAGGGCGCCGTCGCCTTCACGGGCTCACCGCAGAGCGTCGACATCCGGGTCGACGGCAACAGCAGGGGCCAGCGGTTCACCGGGGCGGGTGCCTCCGTCACCGGTGCGTCGGCCCACCTCATCCAGAACCTGCCGCAGGACAAGCGCGACGCGCTGATGACCTCGCTGTTCTCGACCGGCGGCGACGGAATCGGGCTCAACTACCTGCGCCAGCCGCTCGGCAGCAGCGACTTCAACGCCGACAGCAGCCTCTACACGTACGAGGACAGCCCGGGGTCCTTCTCCATCGACCGGGACAAGGCCGAGATCATCCCGGTCCTGAAGCAGGCCACCTCGATCAACCCGGCCATCCGTTTCATGGGCACGCCCTGGACGCCGCCCGCCTGGATGAAGACCAACAACGCCCTCAACGGCGGCAGCCTCAAGCCCGAGAGCTACCAGGCGTACGCCGACTACCTGGTCAAGGCGATCCAGGCGTACGGGCAGCAGGGCGTCACTCTGACGGACCTCACCGTCCAGAACGAGCCCGAGTTCGCGGCGAGTTACCCGTCGATGACCATGACGGCCTCGCAGCAGGCCGACTTCTTCAAGGTGCTCGACCGCACCCTCACCGCGGCGGGCCTGCCCACGAACCTCCTGGCCTTCGACCACAACTGGGACCACCCCGACTACCCGCTCGACGTGTTCAACGGGACACCCGGCACCAACCGGGTGATCGGCGCGGCCTTCCACTGCTACGGGGGCACTCCTTCCGCTCAGCAGAAGGTCGTCGACGCCGGCAGGCGCGTCTTCTTCACCGAGTGCTCCGGCACCGACAGCGCCGACCGGTCCACCACGTTCGCCGACACCCTCAAGTGGCACGCCGAGAACCTCGTCGTGCAGAACATGCGCAACGGCGGCGAGACCGTCGTCGACTGGAACCTCGCCCTCGACCAGAACGGCGGCCCCCACCAGGGTGGTTGCTCGGACCGCTGCAACGGTGTCGTGGAGATCGCGAACGGCAACGTCACGCGCAACGCCGAGTACTACGTGCTCGGTCATGTCACCAAGTTCATCAAGCCCGGCGCCACCCGCGTCGGCTCCACCAGCCAGGGCAGCGGTGGTGTGGAGAACGTCGCCTTCCAGAACCCCGACGGCACCCGTGCCGCGTATGTCGTCAACACGGCGTCCGGTGCCCAGCGGTTCTCGCTGACGGACAACGGAAGGTCGCTCGTCTACACCCTGCCCGCCGGCGCGGTCGCCACCTTCGTGTGGAACGGCACCGACGGCGGGACCACCGTGCCGCCCGGTGACGGCTCCATCGACTCGGCCGCCTGGTACCGGGTCAAGAACGGCAACAGCGGCGCCTGCCTCGACGCCGCCGACTGGGGAACCACCGACGGGACCGCGCTCCAGCAGTGGAGCTGCGGCGACGGGGCCAACCAGAGCTGGCAGTTCCGGCCCGCCGGGGACGGCACCTACCAGGTCGTCAACCGGCACAACACGAAGGTCTGGGACGTCGACGGCGGCCCCGGCGCCACCGCCGCGGGCATCCGGGTGCACCTGTGGTCGTACGTGGGCGGCACCAACCAGCAGTGGCGGGCGGAGCCCTCCGGGGCGGCCGGTACGTACCGGTTCGTCGCCCGCAACAGCGGTAAGTGCCTGTCCGTGGACGGCGCCTCCGCCGCCAACGGGGCCCGGCTGTCGCAGCAGCAGTGCGATGGGTCGCCGGCTCAGACGTTCTCACTGGAGCGCTGATACCGCCTGCCCTCACCTGACGGAGGGCGGTGGTCGGCAAGGTGCCCCCGCGAGCCAACGGTTCGCGGGGGCACCTTGCTCGCGGCGTGGTGGCGGTCAGCCGAGACCTCGGTGGTCGGCCCACATCTCACCGGCGCGGCTTGCGGCGCCGGCGACCAGGGCCGCCAGCCCGGGCCGGTCCGGCACCGGGAACGAGACGTACGCACCCCGGCCGCCCTCCACCGGTCGGCCGTAGGCCTTCGCGGCGAGGTGACCGTCGGGGAGGAGCCGAACGTTGAGGGTGGTCAGCTGGAACGCCGCACCGCGTCGGGTATCCGTCCAGCGGAGTGCCTCCGGGATCGTGATGTTGATCGCCAACGCACTCACTTCCAGGTCGCTGCTCATGGACGGATGATCCCACGCGGGTCGCGGGAGACGGCCTCCCGGAGGGGATCACGTCTTCGATCGGTGGCCCGGTTCGCGCCGGGGCGCGCGGCGCGTTACCCCTGGGGCAAATGCTCCACAGGGGCTTCGCACGCCCTACCGGAGCCCACACGGCAGTGGAAATGATGAGCACACCGCACGTGAATCAGGTGATCCGCACCCCCTGCCCTTCGGTCAGGCGGACATGCGGCGGAAGGAGCCCAAGGTGTTGCTTCTCATCTCTCCGGACAGCGTCGAGGAAGCCCTCGAATGTGCGAAGGCCGCGGAGTATCTCGACATCGTCGACGTGAAGAAGCCCGACGAGGGATCGCTCGGCGCCAACTTTCCCTGGGTCATCAGAGAGATCCGTGACGCCGTCCCGGCCGACAAGCCGGTGTCCGCGACCGTGGGGGACGTCCCGTACAAGCCCGGCACGGTGGCTCAGGCGGCGCTCGGCGCGGTCGTCTCCGGAGCCACGTACATCAAGGTCGGTCTCTACGGGTGCACGACGCCCGATCAGGGCATCGAGGTCATGCGCGCGGTCGTGCGGGCGGTGAAGGATCACCGGCCCGAAGCGCTCGTCGTCGCCTCGGGGTATGCCGACGCCCACCGGATAGGCTGCGTCAACCCGCTCGCCCTTCCCGACATCGCCGCCCGGTCCGGCGCCGACGCGGCCATGCTCGACACCGCCATCAAGGACGGGACGCGGCTGTTCGACCACGTTCCGCCGGACGTCTGTGCCGAGTTCGTGCGGCTGGCCCACTCCTCCGGTCTGCTGGCCGCCCTCGCGGGCAGTGTCAAACAGGCCGACCTCGCTCCGCTGACCCGGATCGGGACGGACATCGTGGGCGTGCGCGGAGCGGTCTGCGAGGGCGGCGACCGCAATGCGGGAAGGATTCAGCCCCATCTGGTGGCCGCTTTCCGGGCGGAAATGGACCGGCAGGCCCGGGAGCACTCGGCCGGCGCTCCCGTCGTGAGCTGACCGCCGGCATGCCGACTTCCGATCCGGATGGTTCCGGCCGCGTTCCCGGACGCGGGTCCGCGCACTTTCCTGTCGTCGACCCGGCCACCGGGGAGACCATCGGCGAGGCCCCCGATCAGCGGCCGGACGAGCTGGACGCCGTGGTCGACCGAGCCCACCGGGCCTGGCACGGGTGGCGTGCCGACGCCGCCGCGCGGACCGGCGCGTTGCTCCGGGCGGCCGAGGCCGTGGAGGCGGCCGGCGACGACCTCGCCCGGCTGCTCACCCGGGAGCAGGGCAAGCCGCTGGCCGAGTCGTACGCGGAGATCGCGCGTACGGCGGCCCGGCTGCGCTACTTCGCGGACCTGGTCCCGAGGACGCGGCGGATCAGCGACGGCCGGCCCGTGCGCAGCGAGGTCCGCTGGCGTCCCCTCGGGCCCGTCGCGGCGATCGTGCCGTGGAACTTCCCCCTCCAGCTCGCGGCGGCGAAGTTCGCTCCCGCGCTCGCGGCGGGCAACACCGTCGTCCTCAAACCGTCCCCGTTCACCCCTCTCGCCACCCGGCTGCTGGGTTCCGTCCTCGCCACCGCGCTGCCCGAGGACGTACTGACCGTCGTCACCGGCCGTGAACCGCTCGGTGCCCGCCTCGCGTCCCACCCGGGCATCCGGCACGTCACCTTCACCGGCTCGGTGGCCACCGGTCGGGCCGTCGCCGCAGGGGCGGCGGCGTCACTCGCCCGGGTCACTCTGGAGCTGGGCGGCAACGACGCCGCCGTTCTCCTGGACGACGTCGATGTGGAACGGATCGCGGACCGGTTGTTCTGGGCCGCGTTCCGCAACTGCGGGCAGGTCTGCATGGCGGTCAAACGCGTGTACGTCCCGGCCCGGCTCCACACCGACGTGGTCGAAGCGCTCGCCCAGCGGGCGAAAGCGGTTGTCGTCGGGAACGGTCTGGACCCGGCCACCCGGCTCGGCCCGGTCAACAACGCTCCTCAGCTGGCCCGGGTCGAGCAGGTCACGCGGCAGGCCGTGGCGGACGGGGCCCGGGCGGCAGCCGGCGGCCACCGGCTGGACGGTCCGGGCCACTTCTTCGCTCCCACCATCCTCACCGACGTCTTACCCGGCAGTGCGGTGGTGACCGAGGAACAGTTCGGGCCCGTCCTGCCCGTGCTGCCGTACCGGAGCCTCGACGAAGCCGTCGCCGCGGCCAACGCCACCGGCTTCGGGCTGGGCGGCTCCGTGTGGGGCACCGATCCCGACCGGGCCGAGGCGGTGGCCGACCGGCTCGAATGCGGCACGGCCTGGATCAACCACCATGCCGAGCTGTCCCTCGCCCAGCCCTTCGCCGGCGTCAAGAACAGCGGTGTCGGCGTCGCGGGCGGGCCCTGGGGGCTGTACGGCAACCTCCGCCCGTTCGTCGTCCACCGCCCGGAGGAAGCATGACGACGCGTTTCCGGGCGGCCGTGCTGCGCTCGTACGAGGACCCGTTCGCGGTCGAGGAGGTGGCTCTGAACACGGAGCCCGCCGTCGGTGAGGTCCTGGTCGAGATCGCGGGCTGCGGGATGTGCCGCACCGACCTGGCGGTCCGGCGGTCGGCCGGTCGCAGCCCGTTGCCGGCGGTGCTCGGTCACGAGGGGGCCGGGGTCGTGGTGCGGACGGGCGGCGGCCCGGATACCTCGATCGGCGTCGGTGACCACGTCGTGCTGAGCTTCGACTCCTGCGGGCACTGCCAGAACTGCCGGGGCGCCGCCCCCGCCTACTGCGACTCCTTCGCCTCGCTCAATCTCTTCGGGGGGCGCGGGGAGGGCGCGCCCCGGCTCACCGATGCGGCCGGGAAGGCGCTGGCCCCGCGGTGGTTCGGCCAGTCCTCGTTCGCCGAGTACGCGCTCGTCCCGGCCCGCAACGCCGTCCGGGTCGACCCCGCGCTGCCCGTCGAACTGCTCGGGCCCCTCGGCTGCGGCTTCCTCACCGGGGCCGGCGCCGTGCTGAACACCTTCCGTGCCGGACCCGGTGACACCCTGGTCGTCTTCGGCGCGGGGGCGGTGGGGCTGGCCGCTGTGATGGCGGCCGGTGCCTGCGGTGTGCCGGCCGTGGCCGTGGACCGGCATCCGCAACGGCTCGCCCTGGCGAAACGGTTCGGCGCGATTCCGCTGCCCGCCGATACGGTCGGGCTGCCCGAGCAGATCCGGCGGCTGACCGACGGTGGCGCGCAGTACGCGCTGGACACGACGGCGTCGCCGCCGCTCATCAACGACGCGCTCCGGGCCCTGCGCCCCACCGGCAGCCTCGGCCTGGTCGCGAGGCTCCACACCGCGCTGCCGCTCGAACCGGGCACGCTGGACCGGGGCCGCAGCATCCGCCACATCTGCGAAGGGGATGCCGTACCAGCGCTGCTGATACCGGTGCTGACCGGGTTGTGGCAGGCCGGGCGTTTCCCCTTCGACCAGCTGATCCGTACGTATCCGCTGGCCGACATCAACGAGGCCGAACGCGACTGCGACGCGGGCCGCGTGGTCAAACCCGTCCTGCTCCCGGAGGGAAGAAACCGATGAACGAGGCAAGCAGCACCACGGACTCACCGCATCCGAACGGCGGACAGCTCGCGGCCCCCGTGCCGGGCCGGGGCACAGACATCGCCGGCGGTACGGCACCGCAGGACCCGGACGTGGGAGGCGTGGACGGGGGCGTGGGGCTGACCGCGCTCCTGGTGGCCGCGGCGCGGGCGATCGAGACCCATCGGCACGACAGCCTGGCCAGGGACGTCTACGCGGAACACTTCGTGCGCGCCGCGCCGGCGTGCGCGGACTGGCCGGTGCGCATCGAGCAGGTCCCGGACGGGGACCGTAACGCGTTGTGGGGGCGGTTCGCCCGCTACTTCGGCCTCCGTACCAGGGTCCTGGACGACTTCCTCCTCGGGGCCGTCGGCACGGGCGCCCGTCAAGTGGTCCTGCTGGGAGCGGGGTTGGACACGCGGGCCTTCCGGCTGGACTGGCCGTCCGACTGCGCGGTCTTCGAGATGGACCGGGCGGGCGTACTGGCCTTCAAGCACCGGGTGCTCACGGGTCTGTCGGCCGCTCCGAAGGTGAAGCGTGTGCCCGTTCCGGTCGATCTGCGCGCCGACTGGGTGACCGCGCTGACCTCGGCCGGCTTCGACCCGGCCGCACCGAGCGTCTGGCTGGCCGAGGGCCTGCTCTTCTACCTGCCGAGCACCGTCGAGACGTACCTCGTCGACGCCGTGGACCGGCTGACCGCGGAAGGCAGCGCACTGGCCTTCGAGGCCAAGGTGGAGGCGGACCTGCTGGCCTACCGCGACAGCGCCATCTACACGGCGACGCGGGAGGAGATCGGCATCGACCTGCTGCATCTCTTCGACAAGGGACCGCGGCCCGACTCCGCGGGCGACCTGGCGGCCAGGGGCTGGTCCACCTCGACGCACACCCCGTTCGACTTCACCCGCGAGCACGGACGCGGCCCGCTTCCCGAGCCGAACGACGCACTGGAGGGGAACCGCTGGGTCTTCGCGCACAAGCGCCGGCGGTGACATCCCTTGTGTTCACGTAGGTGCGGGGCCGGGCTGCGACCGGCCCCGCACCTTCATGTCACGGCAACGCCCGTGTGAGCCAGGCGACTTCACCACTGTCCTCGGTGGAAACGTGGTCCCGTTCGAAGCCGAGCTTCTCCAGGACACGGAGCGAGGGTGTGTTCCAGGTGCCGACGGTCGACCAGAGCCGTTTCCGCCCGGTCGCGGCAGCGGCTTCGAGTACGGCTGCGGCCGCCTCGGTGGCGTAGCCGCGCCCATGCACCCGCTGGAACAGCTCATAGGCGATTTCTGGCTCGTCCAGGGTGGAGCGGCCGATGATCAGGCCGCAGTAGCCGATGAAGTCGCCCTCGTCGCGGCGCTGGATGGGCAGCAGGGCGATTCCGGTGTTCTCCGTCGCGGTGAGCAGTTCCGTGATGGACGTCCGGATGCGCTCGACCGCCGGTGTCCCCTCGCCGCGTTCGGAAAGGAGGGCGCTGAACTCCGCGGCGTCCGCCTCGGCCCACGGCCGCAGTGTCAGCCGCTCGGTTCGGAGATGGAAGGGCATCGTCTCGTACGTGGGCATGCCTCTACTGTGCCCCACGGTTTTTCGGGCGCCGCTGGTGCCCTGTTCACCGACGGAGTCAGCTCGTCGTGGGTTGCTGCGCCGGCGACGGGCCCTCGTGGGTGGCCGCCCAAGAGGCGAGCAGGCGCAGTGATTCCTCGGAGGCCGAGCCGGGCTCGGCGGCGTAGACGGTCAGGGTGAGTCCGGGCTCGGCGGCCATCTCCAGGCCCTCGAAGGCGAGCGTGAGCTCCCCGACGACGTCGTGGTGGAAGCGCTTCGTGCCGGTCCCGTGGTGGCGGACGTTGTGGGCACCCCACCTGATGCGGAACTCCTCGCTGCGGGTGGACAGCTCACCGACGAGGTCGTGCAGGTCCTTGTCGTACGGGTTGCGGCCGGCCTCGGTGCGTAGGAGGGCGACCGCCACGTCGGCGAACATTTCCCAGTCGGGGTAGAAGCGAGCCTACGCCGGGCCCGAAACCGCATGCAGCGGCCGCCACCGTACGTAAGGAAGCCCTCTCAGCGCGGAGCAGTGATTCACGCCCCCGGCGATGTGCGCCTGGAGAACGTGGACGAAGCGAAGATCGTCAAGCCGACCGATGCGGTCATCCGGACAGCCGTGACCTGTGTGTGCGGCTCGGACCTGTGGCCGTATCGCGGAGCGGAGCCGGTCGATGGCCCGCACCCGATGGGGCACGAGTACGTCGGTTTCGTGGAGGAGGTCGGATCGGAGGTGACCTCGGTCAGGCCGGGGCAGTTCGTGGTCGGGTCGTTCGCGACCTCGGACAACACGTGTGCACATTGCCGCAGCGGCTTCCCGTCGCACTGCCGGAACCGCGAGTTCATGAGCACCTGCCAGGCCGAGTACGTGCGCGTCCCCAACGCCCAGGGCACCCTGGTCGCCGCAGGTGAGGTGCCGGGCGAGGAGTTCTGGCCGGGACTGCTGGCCGTTTCCGATGTCATGGGCACCGGGTGGTGGGCCGCGGATGCCGCCGAGGTGGGGCCGGGCTCCACCGCCGTCGTCGTCGGTGACGGCGCGGTCGGCCTGTGCGCGGTGATCGCGGCCAAGGAGATGGGCGCGGAGCGCATCATCGCCATGTCGCGGCACGAGAGCCGGCAGAAGCTGGCGGTGGAGTTCGGTGCCACTGACATCGTCACCGAGCGGGGCGAGGAGGGTGTCGCCCGGATCGAGGAGCTGACCGGTGGCGTCGGCGCGGACAGCGTGCTGGAGTGCGTCGGTACCGCCGAGGCCATGCGGCAGGCACTGCACTCGGCGCGGCCGGGCGGCAACGTCGGTTTCGTCGGCGTCCCGCACGAGGTCGCCGTCGACGGGCAGGAGCTGTTCTTCTCCCACGTCGGGCTGCGCGGCGGCCCCGCCCCCGTGCGCCGGTATCTGCCCGACCTGATCGACCGCGTCCTGACCGGGGCCATCGACCCGGGCAAGGTCTTCGACCTCACCCTGCCGCTGGACCAGGTCGCGGAGGGCTACCGGGCCATGGACGAGCGCCGGGCGATCAAGGTGCTCCTCAGGCCGTGAGGGGTCCGGGACGCGGCACACCGTTGTTCGAATCGAGAGGAAGCGCAAGCGCAATGGAATTCATCACGTCACAACCCACCAGCAAGGCTCCGGCGGACTGGTTCACCGGTGATGTGTGGTGGGACGTCATCATGGCCGGCAGCGAGCCCTCCAGGATGCGGGCGAACCTCGTTCGCTTCTCCCCCGGCGCCCGCACCCACTGGCACTCGCACGCCCTGGGGCAGACCCTGCATGTGCTCTCGGGCGTCGCCCTGATCGGCACGCGCGACGGCACCGTCTTCGAGGCCCGCGCGGGCGAGACCGTGAGCTGTCCGCCCGGTGAAGAGCACTGGCACGGTGCCGCCCCCGACCGCTTCATGGAGCACATCGCGCTGTGGGAGGGCACCGGCGACGACACCCCTGAAACCCGGTGGGCCGAGGCTGTCACCGACGCGCGGTACAACGGCGTCCGCAGCCGGAAACCGTAAACCCCCGGGGCCGCACGGTGAGGTGTGCTCAGGGGAGGATGGAGTCGACGTAGCCGCCGTCGACGCGTAGGGCGCCGCCGGTGGTGGCGGAGGCGTGCGGCGAGGCGAGGTAGACGACCATGTTGGCGATCTCCTCCGGCTCGATCAGGCGTTGCAGCAGGGACTGGGGCCGGTGCCTGACCATGAACTCGTGCTGGGCCTCGTCCCAGGGGAGTTCGGCGCCGACGAGTTCGCGCACGAAGTCCTCCACGCCTCCGGTGTGGGTGGGGCCCGCGATCACGGAGTTCACGGTGACACCGCTACCGGCCGCGTCCTTGGCGAAGCCGCGGGAGACCGCGAGCAGCGATGTCTTCGTCATGCCGTAGTGGATCATCTCGGCGGGGATGGCGACGGCCGAGTCGCTGGCGATGTTGACCACGCGCCCCCAGCCGCGCTTCTTCATACCCGCCAGATAGGCCCGGATGAGCCGGATGGCGGAGAGGACGTTGACCTCGAAGTAGCGGAGCCACTCGGCGTCGTCGATCTCCAGTGGGGAGGCGGCCCCGAAGATGCCGAGGCTGTTGACCAGGATGTCCACCGCGGGGGTGGTCCCCAGGACGGCGGCCGCGCCTTCCTCGGTCGCCAGGTCGCCCGCAGCGCCGGTGACCTCGTCGCTCCTCGACGCGGCGCGCACGGCGTGGACGGCCTGGGCGACTCGCTCCTGGCTGCGGCCGTTGACGACGACATGCGCGCCCGCGCCTGCCAGCCCGACGGCGATGGCCTGGCCGATGCCCTGCGTGGAGCCGGTGACCAGAGCGGTGCGGCCGGAGAGGTCGATCTGCATGGGGGGCTCCTCGTGCCTTGTGGTGCGGTGTCGATGCTGCGGTCATGGGCCGTCCGTGGCACCCGTCCGGCCGGACGGGCGCCACCTGGTACGGGTCAGTTGAGGGTGTCGGGGTCCGGCCGGTGCGCTGGCCCCGGTCGAGGCCGGCGAGAGCGGCCAGATCGGTGTCGGTGAGCTCGAATCCGAAGAAGTCGAGGTTCTGCCGGGTGCGGGCGGGGGGTGACGGACTTGGGGATCACGATGTTGCCCGTCTGCAAGTGCCAGCGCAGCACGACCTGCGCCGGGGTTACGCCGTTGGCCTGAGCGGTGGAGGTGACCGCCTCGTCTCCCAGCACCGCGCCCTGGGCCGGCCGGGGTGATGTCGGTGTGCTCCATGAGCCGCCGCAGGTGGGGATCTGGAAGTTGGAGACGCCGATGGCACGGGCACGGCCGTCGGCGAGGATCTTCTCCAGTGCCTTGTACCTCTTCACGTACAGGTCGCGGGCCGGGGTCGGCCAGTGGATGAGGTTGAGGTCGACGTGGTCCAGGCCGAGGTTGGCCAGGGAGGCGGTCATGGGGGTGGCCCTTTCGTGGTGGTGCTGTGCTCTGCGGGCGGCGGCCCCAGGCGGCCGACGGCGGAGGCCTCCCCGGTGGGCTTGGAGGTACGGAGCAGCGTGCATACATAAATGCACGCGCGCCCTACCTGCCTTAGCAATACTTGCATACACCCACTAAAGCGATATGGTGGTATCCCGCGCCCGCACACCGCGCCCCGACACGACGAGCGCGGTCGTTACGATCGGCACGTGACCAGCAAGCGAGAACCGATCAGCCGCCGCGAACGCCCCGCCAAGCCCGCCCTGTCCCGGCAGGGCATCGTCGACACCGCCGTGCGGGTCATGCGGTCGGACGGGCTGGAGAAGGTGACCATGCGACGGCTGGCACAGGAGCTGGACACCGGTCCGGCCTCGCTGTACGTCTACGTCACCAACACCGCCGAGCTGCACGCGGCCGTCCTGGACGCACTCCTCGGCGAGGTGCACCTGCCCGCCTTGGACACCGGAAGCAACTGGCGCGGGCAGCTCGTCGCCGTACTCACCTCGTACACCCACCTGCTGGCCGCACACCCGCAGCTGGCCCGGTCCGCCCTGGTGGCGCGGCCCAGCGGGGAGCACTACCTCGGCCTGGTCGAGCGGGTACTGCTCCTGCTCTCCCGCGGCGGAGCCTCCCAGGGACAGGCCGCCTGGGGGGTCGACTCGCTGCTGCAGTACGCGACGGCCACCGCCGCGGAACACGCCGCGCAGGAGCGGGACCCCAGGAGCGAGGACGACTGGGACGCGCTGACGCGGGCCGTTCACGACGTCGACGAGGCGGCCCACCCGATGATCAAGGCACACCTTCCGGAGCTGCGGGCCGGCACGGAGGATGCCCGACTGGCCTGGGGATTCGACGTCGTGATCAACGGCATCACGCAAACACCGCTTCCGGGCACCGAGGGCTGAGTCAGCAGCCACTGCGCGGCACCACGCCTCCGTGACACCATGAACGAACTTGTTCGTTCCGAACGCGTTCGTTACGGTGGTGAGGTGAACGGCCCGACACTGCCGCGCACAACGTGACGTGTCCCCTCACCTCCAGGAGCACCCGATGAGCACTCACAGCACTCACCACCCCATCGCGATCATCGGCGCGGGCCTCGGTGGTCTCACCGCTGCCCGCGTACTCCATGTCCACGGCATCGAGGCCGCCGTCTTCGAGCTGGAGGCGTCGTCCGCGGCCCGCACTCAGGGCGGCATGCTCGACATCCACGAGGAGAACGGGCAGAAGGCCCTGCAGGCCGCCGGTCTCCACGACGGCTTCCGCGCGATCGTCCACGAGGGCGGACAGGCCATGCGGCTGCTCGGCCCCGACGGCACCGTCCACGTCTCGGAGGAGGACGACGGCGACGGCGGCCGCCCCGAGGTGGACCGCGGCGACCTGCGCGACCTGCTCCTCGACTCACTGCCCGACGGCACGATCCGCTGGGGCAGGAAGGTCACCGCCGCCCGCGCGCTGGGCGACGGCCGCCACGAGGTGACGTTCGCCGACGGTTCCGCCGTCACCACCGACCTGCTGATCGGTGGTGACGGTGCCTGGTCGCGCGTACGGCCGCTGGTCTCGGACGCACGGCCCGCCTACACCGGGATCTCCTTCGTGGAGTGCGATCTGCTGGAGGCGGACACCCGTCACCCGCGCAGCGCGGCCGTCATCGGCGGCGGGTTCTTCCTCTGCCTGGGCGACGAACGCGGCTTCCTCGCGCACCGGGAAACCGACGGCAGTCTGCACGTCTACGCCGCCCTCAGGGCGGACGAGGGCTGGCTCGACACGGTCGACTTCGGCGGCGACCCGGACACGGCCAAGGAAGCCGTGCTGTCCCGCTTCCAGGGCTGGGACGAGGGACTGCGGCGGCTGGTGGCGGACGCCGACACCCTCGCTCCGCGCCGCATCCACGCCCTGCCGGTGGGCCACCGCTGGGACCGCACGCCGGGCGTGACGCTGCTCGGTGACGCCGCCCACCTGATGTCCCCCTTCGCCGGCGAAGGGGCCAACCTGGCCATGTTCGACGGAGCCGAACTCGCGCTGGCGGTCGCCGCCCGTCCCGGCGACATCGAGGCCGCGCTGTCCGCGTACGAGGAAGCGCTCTTCCCGCGCAGCGAAGCCTTTGCGACGGAGTCCGCCGGGAGCCTGGACATGATGTTCGGTCCACAGGGGCTGGACCGGATGGTGGCGTTCTTCACCGAGGGCCCGGCGACCCGGTAGCGTCCGCGGCGATCCGCTGCCTCCTTCAGTACCGTGCACAGCCGGGCGCGGCCTTCCGGCCACGCAGAGGCGGACCGGGGCCGTGCGCCTTCACATGAGGGCCGGCTCGAACCGCATCACCTTTTCTCGGCGGCCATGGTCAGGCAGCGGCGCGGGACGAAGGGCGGCCTCGCCGGAATGCCGGCGCCTACCCGGATCGGGGCCGCGAGTGGCCCCGCCTTCCGCCTGGGCCTGTTTCACCCTCGGGACGGTGCGGACGCGAAGATCCACTGGTTGGCGGCCAGCGTGTCGTTGGTCTGCGGGAGGGGGCCGCGGCCGTACTGCCGGGTGAAGTCGAACGGTGTGCGGGTGGTCGTGGCCCAGCCCCGGGCGGTGAGGCCGGCCGCCGAGTCGGGCCGGGGCTCGGGGTCGAACAGAGCGGACAGGTCGACGCCGATCCGTTCGCGTACGACCGTGTGCAGGGGATAGTCGGCGGCTGCGGCCGGCTTCGCGCCGTGCTTCACCTCGTAGGCCAGGGCGCTCCCCGCCGCGCTGTTCACGACGACGGTGTCGATCAGGGCGCGTTCCGCGGCGGGTGGCAGATACGGGATCAGCCCTTCGGCCACCCAGCTCGTGGGGCGCTTCGGATCGAACCCGGCCGCGATCAGCCGCTCGATCCAGCCGTGGCGCAGATCCGCTGCGAGCGGGTGGCGTTCGGCCGACGGTACGGCTCCCAGCCTGTCCAGGACGGTCCGTTTGAAGGCGAGGACCTCCGCCCGGTCGATCTCGAATACCGTGCAGCCGGGCGGCCACGCCAGCCGGTAGGCGCGGGAGTCGAGACCGGCGCCCAGGATGACGGCCTGCCGGGTTCCCGCCGCCGCCCGGTCCAGCAGGAAGTCGTCGAACACCCGGGTGCGCAGCGCGAAGAAGCGGCCCAGCCTGCCCCACAACGGGTCGGTGTCCCTCCCGGGCACCTGGTCCGGGTGGACGGGCCAGTCGGCGCTGGCGCTGGACGCGCGTACGAAGTGCTCGGCGTAGGTGTCGCGGGCCAGGGCGTCGGGGCGGCCGGCCTCGATGGCGCGCGCCGCGGCCACCATCAGGGCGGTCCGTCCGACGCCTTCGTCCACGTCGACGCCCCGGCCGGCGGCCCGGCTAATGTCTCGTCGTTCCTCATGTGCCACTCGGCATCCCCTCGAAAGGTGCACATGTTCACGAACCACCCCGCGAACCCCTGGACGGAATCTATGATCCCAGCGACAGCGGGCATCAGGCCGCATCCGGCCGGCTCTTTGTGCGCTCAATACATTCGGGAGTTGTGGTGGCGGATCTCGCGGAGTCGGTCGAATCAATGGAGCAACTCGCCGTGGGCTGGCGGGCCATGGTGCTCGACCGGGATGCGAACGCGGACGTGCGGGACCTGCCGGGGATCGCTGTTCGCTGGGCCGACTGCGGCTTCGCGTTCTGGAACTGCGTCACCCTGACCGATGTCGGCGCGGACGCGCGGCTCGTCGGTCAGCGTATGGGGCAGGCGGCGGACATCATGCGGGCGAAGAGGCAGCCGGGTTTCCTGTGGGTCTTCGAAGGGCTCCTCGACGAGGAGGGGCGTACGGCGCTGGACGAGGCGGCCGAGCGGGCCGGCCTCGCGTACGCCTTTCCCGGCACGGGCATGGCCGGAAACCTGTTCCCGCTTCCCGAACCGGTCCATCCCGAGCTGGAGTTCGTCCGTGTGAGCGATGACGAGCAACTGCTCGCCTACGCGGACCTCAACTCACACGCCTACGGGTTTCCTCCGGAGGCTGGCCGTGACGGGATCGCGGGCTCCTCGCTCTGGAAGAGCGGGGTACACGCCTACCTGGGGCTGCGGCAGGGCGTACCCGTGACGTGTGCCGCGACCGTGGAGGCGAAGGGGCGGCTCTTCGTGGTGCTCGTCGCCACCGATCCGCGGTGGGAACGGCGGGGATACGGGGAGGCGGTGACGCGCAAAGCGCTGTACGAGGGCGCCCGGGCCACCGGCCTGACCCGTGCCACGCTGCACGCGACCGCCGCGGGCGCGCCGGTGTATCCGCGGATCGGCTTCACCCCGAATTCGGCCATGCGCTTCTACGGCCTGAAGGAGTGAGGAATGACGTCGGCCCTCGGCCGGGCGCGCCGCCGGTCCGACCGCCTCCCGGGTGTGGTCAGGGGCGCAGTGCCTGGAGGGTCAGTGCGCCGTACCGGCGCCAGAGGGCGGGGTCCCGGTCGGCGATCTTGATCAGCTGGACGGCGAGGCCGCAGAGCACGATGCGCAGATCGAGCACCGAGGCGTCGTCCCGGACCTTTCCGGTGGCCTTGGCCGCCTCCATCAGTTCCGACAGCTGGATCAGCAGGCCGGAGCCGTTTCCGACGCCGGCGTCGGCGAGCACCTCCGCCAGCAGCCGGTCGCCGGCGAGCGCCTCGAAGAGGCGGAGCACATAGTCGGCGAACGCCCTGTACGGGTCGGCCTCTTGCAGCGCGGCGGCGGTCGCCCGCTCCAGCTCCGTCAGCCGGTGGTTCACGGCAGCCGCCACCAGGTCTTCCTTGGTGGGGTAGCTGCGGTAGACGGTCGCCTTGCCCACGGCGGCCCGTTCGGCGATTCCCCACCGCACGCCCACGCCCGCGCACGCGCGTTGCGGCGGTCCACCGCACGACGGAGGCTTCACATGATCAACAGGCGTACCTTCGGCAAGGCCGTCGGTCTCGGCACCGGCGCGGCGGCCGCTTCCATGGCCGCCGGGCTCCAGACAGCAGCGACCGCGTCGGCCGCACCTCGGACGGGAAGCGGGGCACCGGCGCCGGCCGTGCCCGCGACGGCTCCCGGAGCCCACACGTCCTTCGGCGAGCTGAAGCAGATCAGGGCCGGGCTGCTCAACGTCGGCTACGCCGAGGCGGGACCGGCTCACGGTCCCGTGGTCATCTGCCTGCACGGCTGGCCCTACGACATCCACAGCTACGTCGACGCCGCGCCCCTCCTCGCCGCCCAGGGGTACCGGGTGATCGTCCCCTACCTGCGCGGTCACGGCACGACGCGCTTCCTGTCCTCCCGTACCTTCCGCAACGCCCAGCAGTCGGCGGTCGCCCTGGACGTCCTCGCCCTCATGGACGCGCTCAAGATCGAGAAGGCCGTGCTGGCCGGCTTCGACTGGGGTTCGCGCACCGCCGACATCATGGCGGTCCTGTGGCCGGAGCGCGTCAAGGCGCTCGTATCGGTGAGCGGATACCTCATCACCGACGTGGAGGCCCAGAAGACGCCTCTGGCCCCGAAGGCCGAGCACGCGTGGTGGTACCAGTACTACTTCGCCACGGAGCGGGGCCGCAGCGCCATGGAGGATGCCAGGACCCGGCCCGAGCTGTGCCGGCTGGTCTGGGACACCGTGTCCCCCACCTGGGACTTCGACGACGCCACCTTCGCGCGCACGGCCGCGGCCTTCGAGAACCCGGACTACGCCGACATCGTGATCCACAACTACCGCTGGCGGCTCGGACTCGCCGACGGCGAGCGCCGCTACGACCGCTACGAACGGGTGCTGTTCACCATGCCGACCATCGCCGTCCCCACCATCACCCTCGACGCCGAGCTGGACCCGTTCGCGCCGGCGGATGACGGGGCCTCATACCGGCGCCAGTTCACAGGCCCGTACGACCATCGAACGCTGGCGGGCATCGGCCACAACCTGCCGCAGGAGGCACCCGCCGCCTTCGCCCGGGCCGTCGTCGACGTGGACCACTTCTGACTCGGAACGGGCCGGCCGCCGCGGCGACGCGCGGCGGCGGAAGGCGCCTGCGGCCGGTCGCCGGGGCGATGGCCGATCGTACGCGTACAAGACCGTTGCGTGACAGAACCGTCGTAATGGAGACCACAACTCGAAGCCAGGACGCCCTGTCCAACTGTGTGAGGCGGCGGGGCACGACCACTCGCCGTCATCGGGTGCGGCAACCAGCCGCGCCGCACACAATCATTACGGGGGAAACCTTGAACACCACTGCACGCACGCTGCGTTCGTCCGTCGTGGCCGCGGGAGCCGGGCTCCTTCTGGCCGCCACCGGAGCCGTCCTGGCCCCTGCCGCCATGGCCGTGCCGACGGACACCATGCCGCCGGCTCTCTCCGTTTCCACCGCGGCACCGGCGGAGATCGGACTGGGCGGCCTGCCGGTCGACTTCACCACCACGGCGTCCAACACCGGAGCGTACGACACGTCGTCCGCCCGGCTGATCTACCGCATCGACGGCGGCGGCGGTCTGCCGCCGAACGCCCTCAGCCTGCAGTACCGGCTGGACGGGACGGCATGGAAGACGGTGCCGCTGACCTACGGCGACATGCAGTTCTCCGGCGAACTGCCCGAGACGTTTCTGCTGGCCGCCGGTAAGTCGCGGACCGCACAACTTCGCCTCGGCCTTCCCATGGGGAGCCCGCACGACGGCGACAGCAACGGCGGCACCGACCACCTGAAGCTGACGACCATGATCTCCTACGGTGCCTCGGGCGCCGCCGACGACACCGATGTGGACACCGTCCAGGTCCACGGGTTGAGCACCCAGCTGTCCGGTGTACCCGCCACCGCGGTCGCGGGCGGGCCCGGGGTCACCTTCCGGGCCACGGTCACCAACCCGACGGCGTCGGCGTACGAGAACGTCACCGATGTGCTGTTCACCAACCGCTACACCACGGTTCAGGTACTGCGCTCGGGGAAGTGGACGACGCTCAAGCCGATCACTGCCGACGCCGAACCGGACGTCTACGGCTTCGACGTCATCGGCAAGGACGTCTCCCTCGCGGCCCACAGCAGCACGTCCACCAAGGTCCGCGTGACCTACCGCAAGGACGCGCCGGTCGGAAAGACCACCGTGAGCCCCTGCGCGATCGTCAACGAGGGATCGATCCCGTTCAGGGGCATCACCAGTTGCGGCACGTCAGCGTCGATCACGGTGAAGGCGGCGTCCACGTCCGGCACCCCGACCCCGACCCAGTCGGCCGCCTCGGCCGCGTCGGTAACCCCCTCCCCGACGATCGCTGCGGCGGTCGCCACCGCGACGCCCTCCGGCATGACCGCGCAACTGGCCAGCACCGGGAGCGGCGGCGTCTCGGCGACCGCGGTCGCGGCGGCCGGCCTCGTCGCGACGGGAGCGGGCGCGCTGGGCTTCACCGCGGTGCGGCGCCGCCGCAGCCGGGCCTGAGGCCCGGACACCCGACGGCGCCCGCGCCGTCGTAGGACTCCGGGGGCGGACCGGCCTCCCGCTGCCGCGCGCGGCGTCGGCGCGGGTGGACCCGGTCCGCGGGCCGCACGGGCATCGCCATGACGAGCCACGGCATCATCTGGCTGGTGCACGACCGCACCGGCTCCTACACCGTGGCCGGCCTTGTCACCGGTTGCTTCGCCGTCACCGAGGCACTGATCGGGCCCAACTCGCCCGGCCGACCGACCGATTCGGCCGGACCCGTGTGCTGCCTCCCGCACTCCTCGCGCACACCGCCGCTGTGCTGTCACAGCTGGCCCCGACCAAGACCGGCGGTCCGCACGGGCTGCTGCGGGCGGCCGGAGCGCTGGTGGGAGCGACGATTCCGCAACTGGGCGCGCTGTCGGCCGCCCGCCGGCCGGCTCTGCTCCGGGGCCCGCGGGCCGAGGCGCTGCCCACTGCCTTCGCCTTGGAATCGCCGGCCAACGGGCTGTGCTGTATGGCCGGGCCGGCCCTCGTCACCGGGGCCGGTGCGGCACTCGGCCCGGCGTTCGGCATGGCCCTGGCCACGGCGCTGGTGGGGGCGGCGGGCTGGCCTTCGCCGCCCAGCGCCGTACAGCACGCGCGACGGCAGCCCAAGCCGAGCGCCGGCACGCGGGCCGTTCGTTGCTGCGGCCGGCCTTCGCGTCACAGTTCGGGGTGAACCTCGGCCGCGAGCGCCGCGGGGTCGGCCGGTGCGGCGGCGATGGCGGGGCGAGTGATGGACGCGTACGGGGCGCACAGCGGCTGGCGCTGCCCGCGGTGACCCAGTTGGAGGCGTTGCCGGTGTATCCGTGGACGAGGACGACCGCGGTGCTGGTCGACAGGGGCTGGACGGCGGCCGCGGTGTCCGGGGGGCGCCGGCTCGGCGGCACCGACAGCGGACGCCGAGGAAACAGGGTGAACGCGACCGTGACGGCTGCGAGGACGCCGAGAAGCCGGCGCGGTGAACGACGACGCATGAAGCACTCCCGAGGGGCCGGGGATGTGGATGCCTGCCCGCACAAGGTCCGGGGTTCCGGGTGCCGGCGCCATCGGTTGGTTCACCGGCCTTCGCGAGCAATCGGGGTCGGAACCCCCGGGCCGGTCCGGGCCGCGCAGCGGTGGTTTTCGGCCGTTTCGGCCCTGGTCGCAGTGTTTCGCGCCCGGCCGGAACCGCGCTCGCGCAGAGTGCTTGGCATGACGACACCCGCTGAGCTGCTCCGTTCCCTCGCCCGCACCCGGGCCTCCCTCGACGGTGCGGAGGTCACGTACTGGTGGACGGGTGATGTGTACTCATGGGCGCCCGACCAGCCCTATGAGCGCGTCTTCGGCTTCGAGGGGCTCAACGTCGCCCGCCTCGTCCAGGACACCGAGGCCGGTCCGGACGCCTATCAGCTGCTCACCCGCGAAGCCGCCTTCTACCTGGACCCCGGCACCCGCGAGATCCTGGAGACCTGGAACGACCTGCCGGTGGTGCACGTCTGGAACGACCCCGCCAACCAGAAGTGGCGCCCCTTCCCGGTCCCGACGACCGAGCTGGGTGCCCAGGTGTGCTTCAGCCTGGAGATCCCGCTGGCCTACCCCTCGCCGCTGCCCGTGGCCGAGTACCCCGCCCACTCGGCCGGGGACACATACAAGGCCCTGGAGCTCTTCCAGTTCTTCGCCGACCGTGCCGATCTGGCCGGATCGGCGCCCGGCGTTCCCGCCACGATGTCGTGGACGCGGATGTCCCCGTGGCTGCCGTGGATGGCCCGGGGCCAGGCGCCCGGCGGCCTCACCTTCCACTGCCGGGGCCGGAAGCTGGGCTCGTACGCCGAGGCACCCGGACGCACCCGCGCCTACATCGCCGCCCATCACCCGGAATTCGCCCACGCCCCGGAGCGGTGGAGCGAGCCCAACGAGACCAGCTGGACGTACTTCCGCAAGCTCAACCCGTCTGCCTAAGGGCTGCCGTAGCCCCGGCGCCGGCCAGTCCTCGAACCGGCCGTCCCGTGCGTGCCGGACCCGTGCCCGGCGGGTGCCGGGCACGGGTTCGGTGTGGGCTGGTGCGGGTTCGGTGTGGGGTGGTGCGGGTTCGGTGTGGGGTGGTGCGGGTCAGCGGACTTCGAGGACCCGGTTCTCCTTGAGGGAAGCGCAGTTGGAGTTGTCCACCGACACGTACACGTTGGCGATGTGGCCGCTCCAGCTCACGCAGTGGCCCTTGCCGTAGGCGTAGGCCGGGCCCGCGTACGACGTGAACTTCCCGGTGTCGTCCGCCCAGGCGTCGGTGTCGGGGATGTAGATGGACGCGGACATGTCCTGAGCGGCGCCCGGGTTGGACCGGATGGTCACCACACAGTTCTTGCCGTTCGAGGCGTTGTACGTCAGGTAGATCGTGCCGAGGGAGCCCACGGCGGCGGAGTTCACGGTCTTGTAGGCGTTCCCGCAGACACTCTGCGGTGTGACGTTGGGCGCCGCGGAGGCGGTCGTGCCGAACGCGGCGGTCGCTCCCACCATCAGGGTGGTCAGGGCCCCGGCGGCTGCGACATTACGGACGCTTCGCATATTTCCCCCTTGCGTGTTCAGGAGTGGTTTGCTCCCACTTGTTGTGACCTCCGAGGGGCATGGATGGTTGTGCTCCCATCGCCTCGTGTCGGTCGGCGCGCCCCCGGCTAGGACGTGGGCCGCGCTCCGGGGGTCGTCGGCAGGAAGCCCGAGACCTGGAAGTACGTCAGATAGCGGCTCAGGACGTCGTCGGTGAGGGGCTGTTGGCGAACGCCCGCCGCTTCGGCGGCCCGGGCCGTGCGGCGGGAGTCGAAGCGGCGGTGGTCCGCCTCGTCGTTCCCGGCCTGCCCGTCGTCGCCGAGGAACAACTGCGCGGCGTTGTCGGGGTGCTCCGCCACGCGGGCCCTCCACTCCTCGGGGGACACGGTGCGCAACTCGTAGCCGAGGCCGCCCGCCACCTCGAAGACGCGGTCCAGGGCCGGCGCGTCCGGGTTGGTGTAGTGGTAGGTCTCCGCCTCGGCCTCGCCGGACGCGCTGAGCGCGACGACCGCGGCGCTGACGTAGTCCACGGGCACCCAGTCGGTCGTCCCGTGCGGCAGGTCGGGCACCGCGCCCGCCTGGAGGCAGCCCTTGATGAGCTGCCACAGCAGGTCGCGGTCCTGGCAGGCGCCGGTGGCGGTGTCGCCGCTGATACGGCCGGGGCGGTGGACGGTCACCGGCAGCCCCCGGTCCCGGGCCAGGCCGACGAGTTGCTCGGCGACCCATTTGCTCTGGGCGTATCCGTCGGGCAGGTCGGCCGCCGGGCCGGTCGGGGACGCCTCGGTGAGGGGAGCGGGGTCGGTGCCGCGCGTCGGGGCGTACACACCGGTGGTGGAGATGTAGTGCATACCGGGCGAGGCGGAGTCGGCGAGGAGGCGCAGCAGTTCCTCGGTGCCGGCCACGTTGGGGGCGCGCAGATCGCCGTACGGGGCGGCGAAGTTGACCCGCGCCCCGTTGTGCAGGACGGGGCCGAGGCGGCGGGCCAGAGCCGTCCGCTCGTCCGGTGCGAGGCCGAGGCCGGGGGCGGCGAGGTCGCCCGGGACGGGGTGGATCAGGTCCGCGTACCGGGGGCGCCACAGTCCGTAGTGCTCCAGGTTGGCCCGGAGCCGTTGCGCCGCGCTGTCGGGGCTCGCGGCCCGTACGAGGCAGTCGACGGGGCCGTCCGTGGCCTCGATGAGGTCGCGCAGGAGGAACGCGCCGAGGAAGCCGGAGGCGCCGGTGAGCAGGGGCCGGGCGGCGGGGCGTGCGGGCCGGCGCACGGGGTCCGGCTGGGCGAGGCCGCGGCGCGCGCCGGTGATGTCGGGGGCGAGCCCGACCTCGGCGGCGAGGTCCGGGGCGGCCGCGTCCTCGTGCTCCTCCTCCCCCGGCTCACTGCCCAGCAGGCGGTCGACGCCCTCGACGGTGGGCGTCGCGAACAGGGCCCGCAGGGAGGGGCGCCGGCCGCATCGCTCCCCGATCCGGCGTGCCAGGGTCACGGCGAGCAGGGAGTGGCCGCCCAGAGCGAAGAAGTCGTCGGTGACGCCCACTTCGGGCAGGCCGAGCGTCTGGGCGAACACTTCGCACAGGGCGCGCTCACGTGCGGTGCGGGGAGCCCGCCCGCCGGCCGCCACCGGGTTGCCGGGGGCGGGCAGGGCGCGCCGGTCGGTCTTGCCGTTGGGGGTGACGGGGAGGGCGTCGAGGCGGACATGGGCGGCGGGGACCATGTGGTCGGGCAGGACGGCGGCGAGGTGGGTGCGCAGGCCGGCCCAGTCCGGGTCGGGTGTGTCCTGGTCGGAAACGGTGTACGCGACGAGGCGGCGGTCGCCGGGCCGGTCCTCGCGGACGGTGACGCAGGCCGCGGCCACGCCGGGCAGGGCGGTGAGAGCCGCCTCGATCTCGCCGAGTTCGATGCGGAAGCCGCGGAGCTTGACCTGGTCGTCGACGCGGGAGATGTAGAGGAGGCGGCCGTCCGTCGTCCACCGCACCAGGTCGCCGGTGCGGTACATGCGGCCGCCCGCGCGGTCGAAGGGGTCGGCGACGAAGCGGGACGCGGTGAGGGCGGCCCGGCCGAGGTAGCCGCGGGCGACCCCTTCGCCGGAGACGTACAGCTCGCCGACGACGCCGGGCGGTACGGGGGCCAGCCGGTCGTCCAGGACGTGGACGCGGGTGCCGTCGACGGGGGCGCCGATGGGGACGGAGCTGTCGGGGGCGAGCGGCCCCTGCGCGTGCTGGAAGGCGCTCATGGTGGCGCAGACGGTGGTCTCCGTCGGGCCGTAGGCGTTGACGAGGAAGCGGTCCTTGGCCCAGGCGTGGACGAGGGCGGGCGGGCACGCCTCGCCGGCGAGCACCATGGTGATGCCGGTGGGCAGTGAGCCCGGCGGCATCACGGCGAGGGCGGCGGGCGGGATCGTGAGGTGGGTGACTCCCCGTGCGCGTACGAGGCCGGCCAGGGCGGGGCCGGGCAGCAGGGCGTCGCGTGCGTCGATCTCCAGGCAGGCCCCGGAGAGCAGGCCCATGCACAGCTCCCAGAACGCGGCGTCGAAGCTGACCGACGCCATGTGCAGCACCCGGCTGCCGGGCCCGACGCGCAGCCGCTCGCTCTGGGTCCTGGCCATGGCCCGGACGCCGCGGTGGGTGACGACTACGCCCTTGGGCAGGCCGGTGGAACCGGAGGTGTAGATGACGTACGCCGGGTTGGCCGGGTGTGCGGGGGCGGCGACACGTGCGGGGGTGCGGTCGCCGGTGGCGAGTTCGTCGGTGGCGAGTGCGTCGGTGTACAGGTGCGGGACCGGGTTCGCGGGGAGGCGGTGGTGGATCTCGGGGGTGGTGAGGAGCAGGCGCGGGCCGGCGTCGTCGAGCATGTACGACAGGCGCTTGGCCGGGTAGTCGGGGTCCAGCGGCACATAGGCGGCGCCGGACTTGAGGACGGCGAGCAGGGCGACGACCAGGTGACGGGTGCGGGGCAGGGCGACGGCGACCCGGTCCTCGGGGCCGACGCCCCGGTCGGCGAGGTGCCGGGCGAGGGCGTCGGCGCGTGCGTCGAGTTCGCCGTAGGTGAGGGTGGTGTGCGCGTCGCGGACCGCCGGGGCGTCGGGGGTGCGCCGGGCCCACTCCTCGAAGAGTGCGGGGACCGTCGCGGGGGGCAGGTCGCCGGCGGGCCCGGTGCCGAGGACGGTGAGGCGGCGGTGCTCGGCCGGTGTGAGCAGGTCGTACGTGTGCACGGGCCGGTCCGGGTCGGCGGTGACGGCGCCGAGCAGCAGGGCGAGCCGGTCCGCGAGGCCGTGGACCGTCGGCGCGTCGAAGAGTTCCGTCGCGTAGTCGACGGTGGCCCGCAGGCCGTCGAGGGCGCCGCTCTCGTCGTAGGTCTCGGTGAAGGCGAACGACAGGTCGAACTTGCTGACTTCGGCTTCGGCGGGCACGCCGGAGACGGTGAGGCCGGGCAGGTCGACGGCGGCGGACGCCTGGTTCTGGAGGACCAGCATGGTCTGGAAGAGCGGGTGGTGGCTCTGGGCGCGCGCGGGGTTGAGGAGTTCGACCAGGCGCTCGAAGGGAACGTCCTGGTGCGCGTACGCGGCGAGGTCGAATTCCCGCACCCGGCCGAGGAGTTCGCGGAAGGTGGGGTCGCCGCTGAGGTCGGTGCGCAGCACGAGGGTGTTGACGAAGAAGCCGACGAGGCCGGTCGCCGCTTCGTCGGTGCGTCCGGCGACGGCTGTGCCCAGGGGGATGTCGTCACCGGCGCCGTGCCGGGACAGGACGGTCGCCAGGGCGGCCTGGAGCACCATGAAGACGCTGCATCCGCAGGTGCGGGCGAGTTCCGTGACCTGGCGGGCGGTGGCGCGGTCCACGGAGAAGCCGAGGGTGGCACCGGTGTGCCGGGAGGTGGCGGGGCGCGGACGGTCCCAGGGCAGCTCGATGGCTTCCGGCAGCCCGTCCAGCGCGTGTTTCCAGTGGGTGAGCTGACGGCATACGAGGCTGTCGTCGTCCTGTTCGTCACCGAGGAGGTCGCGCTGCCACAGGGTGTGGTCGGCGTAGTCGACGGGCAGCGGCGCCCATGAGGGTTCCTCGCCGCGGATGCGGGCCCGGTAGGCGGCGCCCAGGTCGTGGGCGAGAGGGGCCAGGGAGGTGCCGTCGGCGGCGATGTGGTGGACCACGAGGATCAGGACGTGGGCGTCGGGGGCCAGGCGCAGCAGGGTCGCCCGGAGGGGGAGGCTGTGCTCGATGTCGATCGGTTCGGCGGTGGCGGCCGCGACCCGGTGGCGGAGCTTGGCCTCGTCGACGGCCTCCATCGCGAAGGGGATGAGGACGTCGTCGGGTGCGGTGATGTGCTGGTGCGGTCCGTCGTCGCCCTCGGGGAAGAGGGTGCGCAGGGCGGCGTGCCGGCCGATGATGTCGGCGACGGCCTGGCACAGCGCGTCGGCGTCGAGCGGTCCGTCGATGCGTACGGCGAGGGGGATGTTGTACGTGGCGGAGGGGCCGTCGAGCCGGTGGAGGAACCACAGGCGCTGCTGGGCGTACGACAGCGGGAGCGTGGCGGGGCGCGGCTGCGGAACGAGGGCGGGGCGGGTGGTGCCGTCCGCACCCTCCAGGGCGGTGGCGAGCGCGGCGACGGTGGGGTGTTCGAAGAGGGTGCGGATGTCGGTCTCGGTGTGCAGGGCGGTGCGGATGCGGCCCACGAGGCGGGTGGCGAGCAGGGAGTGGCCGCCGAGGGCGAAGAAGCTGTCGTCGGTGCCGACGCGGGGTACGCCGAGCACGTCGGCGAACAGCCCGGCGAGGATCTCCTCCATGGCGCTGCGCGGGGCACGTCCGGCAGCCGTGCGCGGTCCTGTGGGTGCGGGCAGGGCGGCCCGGTCGATCTTGCCGTTGGGGGTCAGGGGCAGCGCGTCGAGCGGCTGGATGACGGCCGGCACCATGTAGGCGGGCAGCAGGCTGCCGACGTGGGCGGCGAGCAGCCCCGGCTCGGGGGTCTCGCCGGCCGCGGGGACGACGTAGGCGGTGAGGGTGCGGTCTCCGGGCAGGTCCTCGCGTACGAGGACGCAGGCGGCGCGCACGGCCGGGTGGTCGCGCAGGACCGTTTCGATCTCGGCGGGTTCGATGCGGTGGCCGCGCAGTTTGATCTGCTGGTCGGCCCGGGCGACGTACCGCAGGCTGCCGTCGTCGCCGCGCCGCACCAGGTCGCCGGTGCGGTACATCCGGCCGCCCGCGCGGTCGAAGGGGTCGGCGACGAAGCGGGTGGCGGTGAGTCCGGGCCGGCCGAGGTAGCCGCGCGCGACGCCGGGGCCCGCGAGGTACAGCTCGCCCTCGGCTCCGGGCGGCACGGGTCGCAGCGCGGCGTCCAGGACGTAGGCGCGCATGCCGTCGAGCGGGCGTCCGATGGGGGCGGCGCCGCCGGGGGTGTCGTCGGGTCCGACGTGGTGGGCGGTGGCGAAGGTGGTGGTCTCGGTGGGTCCGTAGACGTGCAGGACGGTGGTCCCGGGGTGGTCGGCGGCGAGGCGCTGCATGACTCCGGGGGCGGCGGCCTCGCCTCCCGCGGCGACCAGGCGCAGTTGGCCGAGGGAGCCCGGGTCGGTCTCGGCCAGGACGTTGAACAGGGCCGTCGTCAGGAAGGCCGCGGTGACGCCGTACCGGGTCACGAGGTCCCGGAGCACGGAGGGCTGGAGCGGTCCTTCGGGTGCCACGACGACGCGTCCGCCGTTGAGGAGCGGGGCCCAGAGCTCGAAGGTGGAGGCGTCGAAGACGTACGCGGAGTGCAGCAGGACGGCGTCGGCGGCGCCGTCGCCCCAGCCCCGGTGGGCCGCCAGGGCGCTCACGTCGGCGTGGGTGACGCCGACGCCCTTGGGCAGTCCGGTGGAGCCGGAGGTGAACATCACGTACGCGAGCCGGCGGCCGCCCGTGGCCTTGGGGAGCACGCCCGCGGCGGCCGGGCCCCCGGCGAGGACCCGGCCCGCCGCGTCGACGGTCAGCACGGCGGTCTCGGGACCGAGTTGGCGCACCCACGGGAGGGTGTGGGTGGTCTCGTCGACGATCAGGACGCGCAGGGGGGCGACCTCGGTGACGCGGTTGAGCCGTTCGGTGGGCCAGCGCGGGTCGAGCGGGACGTAGGCGGCGCCCGCGCGCAGTGCGGCGAGGGAGGTGGTGACGGTGGCGGCCGAGCGGGCGACGAGGATGCCGACGCCGTCCTCGGCGCAGGTCCCGAGCCCGGTCAGGGCGCCGGCGAGGTCGTCCGCGAGGTCGCTGAGCCGCCCGTACGTCAGCTGCTCGCCCGCTCCCGAGACGGCGACCGCGTCCGGGTGGCGGCGGGCGCCCTCGGCGACGGCCTCCGGAACGCTCACGGCCGTTGTGCCGCTGGGGAGTCCGGCGCCCGTGCCCTGGGCGATCAGCTGCTCGCGCTCGCTGTCCAGCAGGACGGGGGCGGTGTCGGCGCGGCCGTCGAGGCCCTGTGCCATCGCCGTCAGTAGGTGGCGCATGCGGGAGAGGGTGTGGGCCACCTCCTGCCGGTCGAGCACGGCGGCCCGGTAGCCGAAGGTGATCCTCAGGGTGTCCCCCGGGGCGACGGTGAGGGTGAGGGGGTAGTGGGCGGCGTCCGTGCCGCTGAACCCGGTGACGGTGAGTCCCGGCAGTCCGCGCTGGGCGGTGCGCAGGGCCTCGGCGTCCATCGGGTAGTTCTCGAACACGACCAGTGTGTCGAAGAGTTCGTCCAGGTCGGTGACGCCCCGGATGTCGCTCAGGCCGACGTGCTGGCTGCCCAGCAGCCGGCCCTGTTCCTCCTGGAGCCGGGTCAGGAGCGCGGCCAGGGTCTCGCCGGGTGCGGGGCTGAGCCGTACGGGCACGGTGTTGATGAACAGGCCGACCATGGACTCGATGCCGGGGATCTCCGGCGGGCGCCCGGACACGGTGGCGCCGAACACCACGTCGGGCCGGCCGGTGAGGTGGCCGAGCAGCAGCCCCCAGGCGCCCTGGACCAGGGTGTTGAGGGTCAGGCGGTGGGCGCGGGCCGTTTCGGTCAGGCGGTGCGTCGTGGCCGCGTCCAGGTCGAGGACGAGCGTTTCGGGCAGTTCGGCCGAGCCGGGGCCGTCCGCGCCGCCCGGACCGGCGAGGAGGGTCGGCGTCTCGATTCCGGCCAGGGCGGCGGCCCAGGCGTCGAGGGCGGCGGTGCGGTCCTGCTGGGAGAGCCAGACGAGGTAGGCGCGGTAGGGGGTGACGCGCGGCAGGGCGCTGTCGTCGCCGCCGGCCGCGTACAGCTCGAACAGCTCGCGTACGAGCAGGGGCAGTGACCAGCCGTCGAACAGGATGTGGTGGCTCGTCATGACCAGGCGGTGCCGCGCCGGGGCGGTGCGTACGAGGGTGAACCGCATCAGGGGCGGGGTGGCCAGGTCGAAGCGGCGGGTGCGGTCGGCGGCGAGGAAGGCGGTCAGCCGCTCCGGCGTGGCGTCGGGGTCCGGGGCGTCCGGGCCGGTCAGGTCCAGTTCCTCCAGGGGGACGGGGACCTCGGCGGCGACCGCCTGCACGGGCTCGTCCAGGTCTTCGTGGAGGAAGCCGACGCGCAGGTTTGCGTGGCGGCGCAGCAGGCCGCCGATGGCGGCGCGCAGGGCGGGTACGTCGACGGGGCCCTCGATGTCGAAGACGAACTGCGCGGTGTAGACGTCCACGGCCTGGGAGTCGTAGAGGGCGTGGAAGTACATGCCGGCCTGCAGCGGCGTCAGCGGGAGTACGTCCTCCAGTTGGAACCCGTTCACTTGCGTCCACCCCACTTGTTCTGCAGTCGGTCGATCTGGTTCTGGTTGAGCGACACCAGGGGAAGGTCGGACGGCGTGTAGCCGCCTGCTCCGGGCTGTTCGGCGTGCTCGGCGATCGCGCGCAGGGCGCGCGTGAAGGCCTCGGCCAGGGCGCCCACGTCCTCCTCCTTGAGGAGGTCGCTGGGCCAGGTCCAGCGGGCCACCAGGCGGGGGCCGTCCGGCAGGTCCTCGGTGTGCGCGTTGATGTCGAGGACGTGGTGGACGGGCATGTCCGGGTCCTGGCTGCGCGGTCCGCCCGCGTCGAGCAGGACGTCCCAGTCGCCGCCCGCCGCCTCCCCGGGTGCGGCGTACCGTCCCAGGTAGTTGAAGCCGATCTGGGGCGCGGCGGCGGCCAGCCGGGGGCCGGTCGCGGGGTTGAGGTGGCGCAGCATCCCGTAGCCGACCCCGTGGTCGGGGATGCCGCGCAGTTGCTCCTTGACGCGCTTCACTGCACGTTCAACGAGCGCGGCACCGAAGCGTGCCGGGTCACGTCCGTCGAGCGGCCCGGGGTCGAGCCGGACCGGGTGGAGGCTGGTGAACCAGCCGACCGTGCGGGACAGGTCGACGTGGTCGGTGATCTGTTCGCGGCCGTGGCTCTCCAGGTCGAGCAGGACGGCGGTGTCCGGCCGGGGGCCGGAGGGGCGCTGGGCGCGCCAGGCGTTGACGGCGAGGGCGAGTCCGGTGAGCAGGATGTCGTCGACTCCGGCGTGGAAGGCGCCGGGGACGGTGGTGAGCAGGGGCTTCGTCCAGGTGGCGGGCAGGTGGGCGACGAGGGTGCGCGTCCCGTCGGCGGTGTCCAGGTACGGGTCGAGCGGCCGGTACCCGAGCTGGGGGTCCGGTGTCCTCAGCACCTCCTCCCACAGCGGGAGTTCGGCCTGCCGTGCCGGGCCGTTGGCCTGGGCGGTGAGGAGTTGCGCCCAGCGCCGGTACGAGGTGGTCGCGGCGGGCAGCGCGGTGTCCGCGACGGCGTCCGTACCGGCCGCCGTGGCCCGGGTGGCCGCCTGCCAGGCGTGGGCCAGGTCCTCGGCGAGGACGCGCCAGGAGACCGCGTCGACGGCCAGGTGGTGCACGACCAGGAGCAGCCGGCCGCGTGCACGGGGTCCGGCGTCGCACCAGACGGCCTCGAACACGGACCCCGCGGAGGGCCGCAGGCGCCTGCGGACCCGTTCGCCCGCCTCGGTGAGGACGCCGCGGGCGGCGTCGGCGTCGAGCCCGGTGATGTCGACGCGGGTGAAGCGGCGCCGGGCCTGCACGGTGCCGGGCGGCAGCGTTTCGAGTACGGGGTCGCCCCCGGCGGTGCGGGTGACGCGCAGGCGGAGCATGTCGTGGTGGTCGGCGAGGAGCTGGAGGGCGGCGACGAGGGTGTCCTCGGCGGCTCCGGCGGGGGTGCTGAGCACGCCGGACTGGTTGTAGCCGTCCGTCGTGCCGGGGCGTTCCAGGAGCCAGGCGGCGATGGGCGTCGGCGGCATCTCGCCGGTGCCGTGGCCGGCCGGTTCGGTGGTGTCGCCGCCGAGCGGGGCGGCGACGGCAGCGATGGCCTCGGGGGTGCGGTGGACGAAGACGTCGCGCGGTGTGACGCCGAGCCCTGCTTCCCGTATCCGGCTGACGAGCTGGATGGAGAGGATGCTGTCGCCGCCGAGCGCGAAGAAGTCGTCGTCGGTGCGGACGGCGGGGGCGCGCAGTACGGAGGCGAAGGCGTCGCACAGGGCGCGTTCCTGCGCGGTGCGCGGCTGCCTGCCAGGGCGGCCGGCGGCGGGGAGTGCCGGGGCGGGCAGGGCGGCGCGGTCCGTCTTGCCGTTCGGCAGGAGCGGCAGCGCGGCCAGGGTCACGAAGGCGGCGGGCACCATGTGGGGCGGCAGCGCCGCCGTCAGCCGGCTGCGTAGTTCGCCGTCGGTGGGCCGGGCGGTGCCGCTCACGGTGTAGGCGACCAGGCGCCGCTCGCCCGGCCGGTCCTCACGGACGAGCGCGCAGGCGGCGGTGATGCCGTCGACGGCGGTGAGGGCGGCCTCGATCTCGCCGAGTTCGATACGGAAGCCGTGCAGCTTGACCTGGTCGTCGGCGCGGGAGACGTAGTGGAGCAGTCCCTCGGTGTCCCGTCTGACGAGGTCGCCGGTGCGGTACATGCGGCTTCCGGCCGGGCCGAAGGGGTCGGCGACGAACCGGGTCGCGGTCAGGCCCGGGCGGCCCAGGTAGCCGCGTGCGAGGCCGTCGCCCGCGATGTGGAGTTCGCCGGTGACCCCCGGCGGCACCGGCCGGAGCGCGGCGTCCAGGACGTAGGCGCGGGTGTTGTCGACGGGGCGGCCGAGGGGCACACCGCCTTCCTCCGCCGTGCCGTCCGCTCCCCCGGCGACGAGGTGGTGGGCGGTGGCGTCGATGGTGGTCTCGGTCGGCCCGTAGAGGTTGTGCACGTCGGCCCGCCAGGCCCGGCCGGCGCGTGCGGCCAGGGCCCGGGGCAGGGGCTCGCCGCCGCACGCGACGGCCCGCAGGGTGGTGGGCGCGTCGTCGGAGCCGGTCTCGGTGAGCAGCAGCGAGAGGTGCGAGGGCACGAACTGGGCGATGGTCACGCCCTCCTCGCACATCCGGGCCAGCAGGCCGGCCGGGTCGTGGTTGAGCGCGGGCGGTACGGGGCAGGTGGCGCCGCCGTGCAGCAGGGGAAGCCAGGTCTCCCACACCGAGGCGTCGAAGCTCGGCGAGGTCCGGGCGAGGACCCGGTCCTCGTCGGTGAGGGCGAGGTGGCGGGCCATCCAGGCCATGTGGTTGGTCAGGGACGCGTGGGTGGCGACGACGCCCTTGGGCCGCCCGGTGGAGCCCGAGGTGTAGATGACGTACGCCGCGTCGCCCGGCTCCGGCACGGCCAGGGGTGGCACGGCGCGTCCGGTGGCCCAGGCGGTCCGGTCGTCCAGGGCGAGGCGGGGCACGGTCGTGAACCGGGCGGCGCGGGAGGCGCGGGCGGCGCCGTGGACGAGGAACAGCGCTGGGCACGCGTCGTCCAGCATGTGGGCGACGCGTGCCTCGGGGTAGTCCAGGTCGACGGGCAGGCAGGCGGCCCCGGCCTTGGCCACCGCGAGCATCGCGACGACCTGGTCGGCGGTGCCTTCGGCGGCGAGGGCGACGAGATCGCCGCGGCCGATGCCCCGCTCGTGCAGGTGCGCGGCCAGTTCGTCGGACAGGGTGTCCAGTTCGCCGAAGGTGAGCCGCCGCGCGCCGGCCCGGACGGCGGTCTGCCCGGGTGTCCTGGCGGCCTGGACGCGGAACGCCTCGGGGACGGTGCGCGCGTGGACGGGCCGGACAGGGCCCCGGGAGGCCTGCTCCAGGGCTCTGCGTTCGTCCGCGTCCAGAAGTGCGGCGGTGCGGACGCGCCCGTCGGGGTCGGCGGCGAGCGAGGCGAGCAGGCGGGTCAGGCGCGCGGCCAGTGCGTGCGCCGTGTTGTGGGTGAAGAGGTCGGTGGAGAACTCCAGGACCCCGTCGAGACCGGCGGGCCGGCCGGCGTCGTCGCGGGTCTCGGTGAACGTGAAGGTGAGGTCGAACTTGCTGATGCCGGTGTGCACGGGCTGTTCGGTCACGGTGAGACCGTCCAGGCCGAGCGCGCTGTCCGCCTGGTTCTGGAGGACGATCATGGTCTGGAACAACGGGTGGTGGTCCTGCGCCCGGGCCGGGCTGAGGGCGTCCACCAGCCGTTCGAACGGCACGTCCTGGTGGGCGTAGGCGGCCAGGTCGAACGCCCGTACGCGGTCGAGTACTTCGGTGAAGGTGGGATCGCCCGTCAGGTCGGTGCGCAGCACGAGGGTGTTGACGAAGAAGCCGACGAGGTCGTCCAGGGCCTCGTCGGTGCGCCCGGCGACTGCGGTGCCCAGCGGGATGTCCTCACCGGCCCCGTGCCGGGAGAGCAGGACCGACAGGGCGGCCTGGAGCACCATGAAGAGGCTGCATCCCCGGGCGCGGGCCAGCTCCGCGAGGGCCAGGTGCGTACCCGTGTCGACGGGGAAGGTGAACGCGTCCCCGCGATACGTCATGACGGCGGGGCGCGGCCGGTCCAGGGGCAGGGCGAGCAGGCCGGGGGCGCCCGCCAGGGCGGTGCGCCAGAAGTCCAGTTGGCGGGCGGCCCGACCGGCGGGGTCGTCCTCGTCGCCCAGGAGGGCGCGCTGCCAGAGGGTGTAGTCGGCGTACTGGACGCGGAGTCCCGGCCAGGCGGGCTCCTCGCCGTGGACGCGGGAGCGGTAGGCGTCGCCGAGGTCGCGGGCCAGTGGGGCGAGCGACCAGCCGTCTCCGGCGATGTGGTGGACGAGGAGGACGAGGACGTGGGACTCGGCGCCGAGCCCGAGCAGCCGGGCCCGTACCGGCAGGTCGGTGCGCACGTCGAAGGCGTGCGCCACCTCGGCGGCCAGCACCTCGTCCAACCGGGCCGGGTCGGTGTGCCGGGGTGTCAGGTCGAGGTCGGCGCCGGCGGCGTCGAGGACGAGCTGGCGGGCCACACCACCGGTCTCGGGGAAGACGGTACGCAGGCTCTCGTGGCGTTCCACGACGTCCGCGAGGGCGCGCTCCAGGGCCTTCGCGTCGAGCGGGCCGTCCAGGCGCAGCACCAGCGGCACGTTGTACGTGGCGCTGGGCCCCTCGAACCTGTTGAGGAACCACAGGCGCTGCTGGGCGAAGGACAGCGGCAGCGGATCGGGCCGGTGCCGGGCGCGCTCCAGGGGGGTGCCGGCCGCTTCGGCACCGTCCAGTGTGGCGGCGAGCGCGGCGGGCGTGGGGTGCTCGAAGACGGCCTTGACCTGTACCTCGACGGCGAGCGCGGTACGGATGCGGGCGACGAGCCGGGTGGCGAGCAGGGAGTGGCCGCCGAGGGCGAAGAAGTCGTCGTCGACGCCCGCCTCCTGGATGCCGAGCACATCGGCGTAGAGCCCGCAGAGGATCTCCTCGCGCGCGGTGCGGGCGGCCCGCCCGCGTGGTGCGGCACGGTGTTCGGGCGCGGGCAGGGCGCGGCGGTCCACCTTGCCGTTGACGGTCAGCGGCAGCGCGTCGAGCAGGACGAACGCGGAGGGCACCATGTAGGCGGGCAGGGATCTGGCGACCGCTTCGGCGAGGTCGGCGGGTACGGGGTTTGCCGTGTCGGCGGGCACCACGTAGGCGACGAGCCGCCGGTCGCCCGGGACGTCCTCGCGGACGACGGTGAAGGAGTCGGCGACGCCCTCGCAGCAGGCCAGCACGGATTCGATCTCGCCGGGTTCGATGCGGTAGCCGCGCAGTTTCACCTGGCTGTCGGCGCGGGAGACGTAGGCGATCTGCCCGTCACGGGTCCATCGGACGAGGTCGCCGGTGCGGTACATGCGCCCGCCCGCCGGGTCGAACGGGTCGGCCACGAACCGGGTGGCGGTCAGTGCCGGCAGGCCGGTGTAGCCACGGGCGACCCCGCGCCCCGCGAGGTACAGCTCGCCCGTGACCCCGGCGGGGACCGGGCCCAGGGAGTCGTCGAGGACGTACAGCCGCATGCCGTCCAGGGGGCGCCCGATGGGCGGAGGTCCTGACGGCAGGTCGGCGGCCACGTCGTAGCGGGTGGCGAAGGTGGTGGTCTCGGTGGGCCCGTACACGTGGAGGACGCGTACGCCGGGCGCGGCGCCGGCGACCCGCTGCATGGCGTCCGGCGAGGCCAGTTCGCCGCCGGCGCAGACGAGGCGGAGGCCGGCGAAGGCGCCGGGGTCGGTGTCGGCGATCACGTTGAGCAGGGCCGTGGTCAGGAAGACGGCGGTCACCGCCTGCTCGCGGACGGCGTCGCGCAGGACCCGCGCCTCCAGGACGCCGTCCGGGGCGACGACGACCTTGCCGCCGTGCAGGAGCGGGGCCCAGATCTCGAAGGTGGAGGCGTCGAAGACGTACGCGGAGTGCATCAGGACCGCGTCGGCCGCGCCGTCCCGCCAGGCGGAGTCCGCCGTCAGCGCCGCCACATCGGCGTGGGTGACGCCGACGCCCTTGGGCAGGCCGGTCGAGCCGGAGGTGAACATGACGTACGCGAGGCTGTCGGGCCCCGGTACGGCGGCGGGGCGGCCGGGTGCCGGGGGCGCGCCGCGCAGGATGCGGCCGGACCGGTCCACGACCACGACCGGAATCCGGCGGGCGGTCTCCTCGACCCAGGCACAGGCGGCGGCCGCCTCGTCCACGACGAGGACCCGCACGTCCGCCACGTCGGCGACCTGTCCGAGCCGTTCCCGGGGCCAGCGTGCGTCCATCGGGACGTAGGCGGCGGCCGCGCGGACGGCGCCGAGGGAGACCGTCACGACGGCCGGCGAGCGGGTGAGCAGTACGCCGACGCCGGTCTCGGGGCCGGCTCCGAGGCCGGCCAGGGCCTGCGCGAGTGCGGCGGAGACACGGTCGAGTTCGGCGTACGTGAGGCAGGCGCCCCCGTCCGCTACGGCTACGGCGTCCGGTGTGCGGTGTGCCTGCGCGGCGAAGAGCGCGGGCAGGGTGGTCTGCGGGGCGGGGGCGGGCAGTTCGCGGCCGGTGCCCCAGCGGGTGACGCGGCCGTGTTCGTCCGGCGTCAGCAGGTCGTAGTCCGTGAGCGGCAGGGCGGGGTCGGCCGCCACCTGGCCGAGGAGCCTGAGCAGGCGGTCCGCGAGGGCTTCGACGGTGGCGCGGTCGAAGAGGGCGGTGGCGTACTCGATTCCGGCGGTCAGACCGGCCCCGCCGCGCTCCTCGCCGAACGCGAAGGTGAGGTCGAATTTGCTCAGGCCGTTGTGGACGAGCCGGTCCTCGACGGTGAGGCCCGGCAGGTCGGGGCGGACCGCCTCCTGGTTCTGCAGGACCAGCATGGTCTGGAACAGGGGGTGGTGGTTGCGCGCCCGGACCGGGTTGACGCTCTCGACGAGCCGCTCGAAGGGCACGTCCTGATGCGCATAGGCCGTGAGGTCGAACTCCCGGACTCGGGCCAGGAGTTCACCGAACGTCGGGGTTCCGGAGAGGTCGGTGCGCAGGACCAGGGTGTTGACGAAGAAGCCGACCAGGTCCTCCAGCGCCTCGTCCGTGCGGCCGGCCACGGGTGTGCCGAGCGGGATGTCGTCACCCGCACCGTGCCGGTGCAGCAGGGTGGCGACCGCCGCCTGGAGCACCATGAACAGCGTGCTGCCGGACTCCCTTGCCAGGCGCAGGAGCCGTGCGTGCAGCTCGGGCGGTACGTCGAAGCCGTGGACGGCGCCCGAGGGGTCGGTGGTGACGGGGCGCGGCCGGTCCAGCGGCAGGTCGATCAGCCCGGGCAGGCCGGCGAGCGCGGTGTGCCAGTGGTCGAGCTGTTCGCGCAGCACGCTTCCGGGGGCGTCCGCGTCGCCCAGGACGGCGTGCTGCCACAGGGTGTAGTCGGCGTACTGGAGCGGGCGGCCGGCCTCGGGCCCGCGGCCGGCGAGACGGGCCCGGTAGGCGTCGCCGAGGTGGCGGGCGAGCGGGGCGAGGGACCAGCCGTCGCCCGCGATGTGGTGCAGGACGAGCACGAGCACGTGGCGGCCGGGTGCGGTGCGCAGGAGCAGGGCGCGCAGCGGCGGGTCGGTGAGCACGTCGAACGGCTCGCTCACGGCGTCCAGTACGGCCGCTTCCAGATCGGCGGGGGCCGTGCGGAGCACCGGAAGGCGGGGGGCGACGGCTTCGGCGGGAAGGACCGACTGGTGGGGCACGCCGTCGCGTTCGGGGAAGACGGTGCGCAGTGCCTCGTGCCGCTCCACGACGTCCCGCAGCGCGGCGCGCAGGGCGTCGGTGTCCAGGGGGCCGTCGATGTCGAGGACGAGCGGAATGTTGTAGGAGGAGCTGGGGCCTTCGAGCCGGTTCAGGAACCAGAGCCGCTGCTGTGCGTAGGACAGGGGCAGCGGGTCGGGCCGGTCGGCGGCGGGCAGCACCGGCAGGCGGGAGCGCCCCTGGGTGTCGAGGGTCCGGGCGAGCCCGGCGACGGTCGGGTGCTCGAACAGGGTGCGTACGGCGATGTCGGCGCCGAGGACGGCGCGGACGCGGCTGACGACGCGCATGGCGAGGAGTGAGTGCCCGCCGAGGTCGAAGAAGCTGTCGTGCGGGCGGACGCCCGGGCGTCGGAGCACATCGGCGAAGATTCCGGCGAGCAGGTCCTCGCGCGGGGTGCGCTGCCCCGTCGCGTCGGCACCGGTCCCGGCATCCGCCTCGGGCGGGGGCAGGGCGCGCCGGTTGGCCTTGCCGTTGGGCAGGAGCGGCAGTTCGTCCAGGACGACGACGGCGGCGGGCACCATGTAGTGCGGAAGCGTCTCGGCGAGGGCGTCGCGCAGGGCGGCGGGGCGCAGGCCGGGGTCGGCGGTGACTGCGTAGGCGACCAGGCGGCGCTCGCCGGGTATGTCCTCCCGGATGACGGCGCAGGCGGCCGTGACCCCGGTCCGCGCGAGCAGGGCGGTCTCGATCTCGCCCAACTCGATGCGGAATCCGCGCAGTTTGACCTGGTCGTCGGCGCGGGAGACGTAGTCGAGCAGACCGTCCCGGTTCCACCGTACGAGGTCTCCCGTGCGGTACATGCGGGCGCCGGTGCCGTCGAACGGGTCGGCGACGAAGCGTGTGGCGGTCGGGCCGGGCCGGTTCAGGTAGCCACGGGCGAGGTTGGGGCCCGAGAGGTACAGCTCACCGGTGACCCCGGGCGGTACGGGCCGCAGCCGGTCGTCCAGGACGTAGGCGCGCATGGTGTCGACGGGGCGGCCGATGGGCACCGTGTCGTGCGGGGTGGCGGCGCCTGCCGCGGTGGCGGGGACGCGGTGGGCACTCGCGTCGATGGCGGCCTCGGTCGGGCCGTAGAGGTTGTGCACCTCCGCCCCCCACAGCGTGGCCGTCTCCTCCGCGAGGGCGCGCGGCAGCGGTTCGCCGCCGCACAGGACGGCGCGCAGCCCAGGGAGGGGCGCGGCGTGGGCCGCCTCGGACAGGACGAGGCTCAGGTGGGAGGGTACGAACTGGGCGACGGTCACGCCGAACCGGCTCATCCAGGAGACCAGTGTGCCGGGTTCCGTGTTGGCCCCGGACGGCAGCACGCACACTTCGGCGCCGTTCATCAGGGGCAGCCAGAGCTCCCACACGGACGCGTCGAAGCTGGTGGAGGTGCGGGCGAGGACGCGGTCCTCCGGGGTGATCGCCAGGTGCCGTGCCATCCAGGCCATGTGGTTGGCCAGGGCGGCGTGCGGCACGACGACACCCTTGGGGCGGCCGGTGGACCCGGAGGTGTGGATGACGTAGGCGGGGTCCGCCGGGTGCGGTGCGTCCGGGAGCGGCGCGGCGGGGTGCGCGGCCTGCGGCGCCGGGTCGTCGAGGGCGAGCCACGGGATGTCGTGGGCGGGCAGGTCCGCGTGCACGTCCTCGGTGGTGAGGAGCAGGACGGGACGGGCGTCGTCCAGCATGTGGCGGATGCGGGCGTGCGGGTACTGCGGGTCGACCGGCAGGTAGGCGGCGCCGGCCCGCAGCACGGCCAGCATCGCGACCACGGTGTGCGTGGAGGGCGGCGCGGCGATGGCGACCCTGGTCTCGCGGCCCGCGCCGCGCTCGCGCAGCACCTGGGCGAGGGCGTCGGCCCGGGCGTCGAGTTCGGCGTAGGTGAGGTGGGTGTGCGCGTCACGCACGGCGACGGCGCCGGGCGTGCGCCGGGCCTGTTCCCGTACCGCCTCGGGGGCGGTCTGCGCCGGGAGCGGACCGAGCGCGCCGCGTCCCTGGGCGAGGAGGTCGTCGCGCTCGTCGGGGGTGAGCGGGTCCAGGGTGCTGACGGCGCGGCCGGGGTCGGCCGCGGCCAGGGTGAGGACGCGCGCGAAGCGTGCGCACAGGGCGCGGGCGGTCTCGGCGTCGAAGAGGTCGGTGGCGTACTCCAGGTAGCCGCCGATGCCCCGGGCTTCGAGGCTCGCGGTCCTCTCGTCGCCCCCGGCGGTTTCTGCGGATTCGGAGGTTCCGGTGGGCTCCGTGGTTCCAGTGGGCTCGGTGGTTCGGGTGGTTCCGGTGGTTTCGGTCAGTGAGAAGGTCAGGTCGAACTTGCTGCCTCCGCGGTGCCGGGACCGGTCGTGGACGGTGACGCCGGGCAGGTCCGGCTCGGCCCGCTCCTGGTTCTGGAGGACCAGCATCGTCTGGAAGAGGGGGTGGTGGTCGCCGGACCGCTCCGGGTTGACGGCCTCCACGATCCGCTCGAAGGGCAGGTCGCTGTGGCCGAGGGCTGCGATGTCGAACTGCTTGACGCGGTCGAGCAGTTCGCGGAACGTCGGATCGCCGGAGAGGTCCGTGCGCAGGACGACGGTGTTGACGAAGAAGCCGACCAGGTCGTCCAGGGCCTCGTCGGTGCGCCCGGCCACCGCCGTGCCGAGCGGGATGTCGGTGCCCGCGCCATGGGCGCTGAGCGTCACGGCGAGGGCTGCCTGAAGCACCATGAACGGGGTGCAGCCTGCGTCGCGCGCGAGCCGGACGAGCGCGGCGTGCGCGGGGGCGGGCAGCTCGAAGGGGACGGAGGCGCCCCGGTGGCTGGGCACGGCCGGGCGGGGCCGGTCCAGCGGCAGGCCGAGCAGGTCGGGGATGGAGCGCAACGCCTCCTGCCAGAAGGCGAGTTGGCTGGCCGCCAGGCTGTCCGCCGCCCCTTCGTCGCCGAGCAGCCGGCGCTGCCAGAGGGTGTAGTCGGCGTACTGCACGCGCAGCGGCGCCCAGTCGGGCGTGCCCGTGCCCTCGCTCCTGGCCCGGTAGGCGGCCGAGAGGTCACGGCTGAGCGGGGCGAGGGACCAGCCGTCGGCGACGATGTGGTGCAGGACGAGGACCAGGATGTGCCGGGCCGGTCCCAGGCGGAGCAGGTGGGCGCGGACGGCGGCGTCCTCGGTGAGGTCGAAGGGGGCGGTGCTCAGGCGGCGTACCTCTTCCCGCGCCCAGGCGTCGGCCGTCTCCTCGGCCGGAGGGTGTTCGACGGGGAGGGGAACGAGCGAGGCGGCAAAGTCCGCGTCGATGATGTGCTGGTGGGCGACGCCGTCGTGTTCGGCGAAGACGGTGCGCAGACTCTCGTGCCGGGCGACCACGTCGGCCAGGGCGCCGCGCAACGCGTCGGCGTCCACGGGGCCTTCGAGTTCGAGGACGAGCGGCACGTTGTACGTGTCGCCGGGGCCCTCGGCCCGGTTGAGGAACCAGAGGCGCTGTTGCGCGAAGGACAGCGGGAGTACGTCGGGTCTCGGCTGCGGTGCGAGGGCGGGCCGGGCCGCGCCGGTGGTGTCCAGGACTGCGGCGAGGGAGGCGACCGTGGGGTGGTCGAAGATCGTGCCGAGGGCGAGTTCGGCGCCCAGGGCCGCCCGCACCCGGCCGGTGAGGCGGGCGGCGAGCAGCGAGTGGCCGCCCAGGGCGAAGAAGCTGTCGTCGACGCCCACCGCGTGCACGCCGAGGACATCGGCGAACAGCCCGGCGAGGACCTCCTCGTACGCGGTGCGCGGGGCCCGGCCCGCGCCGGTGGCGGTACGGGGCGCGGGCAGGGCGCGGCGGTCGACCTTCCCGTTGGGGTTCAGGGGCAGGGCGTCGAGTGCCACGAACGCGGAGGGCACCATGTACGCCGGCAGCGCGCGGCCGACCCGGCGGGCCAGGGCGGCGGCATCCGGGCGGGCGCCGGGGGCGGGCACCACGTAGGCGACGAGCCGGCGGTCACCGGGTGTGTCCTCGCGGACGACGACGCAGGCACCGTGCACGTCGGGGTCGGTGAGCAGGACGTGCTCGGTCTCCGCGGGTTCGATGCGGAAGCCGCGGAGCTTGATCTGGCCGTCCGCCCGCCCCACGTACTCGATGTCGCCCCCGGCGGTCCAACGCACCAGGTCGCCGGTGCGGTACATCCGTCCGCCGGGCACGCCGTACGGGTCGGCGACGAAGCGGGCCGCGGTCAGCGCAGCCCGGCCCTGGTAGCCGCGGGCGACACCGTGGCCGCTCACGTACAGCTCCCCCACGACACCGGGCGGCACCATGGCGAGGGCGTCGTCCAGGACGTAGAGGCCCATGCCGTCCAGCGCGCGGCCGATGGGCGGCACACCGGTGCTGTCGGCGGTGACGGGGTGGCGGGCGGCGAAGGTGGTGGTTTCGGTGGGGCCGTACACATGCAGGACGACGGTGCGGGGCGAGGCGGCGGCGGCCCGCTGCATCAGGTCGGGGGTCGCGGCCTCCCCGCCGGCGGCGACCAGGCGCAGCCCGGAGAAGACCGCCGGGTCCGCCTCGGCCATCACGTTGAACAGGGCCGTCGTCAGGAACAGCGCGGTGACACCGTACGTGTCCACCATGTCGTGGAGGACCCGCGCCTCCAGGACTCCGGCGGGTGCGACGACCACGCGGCCGCCGTTGAGGAGCGGTACCCACATCTCGAAGGTGGACGCGTCGAAGACGTACGCGGAGTGCAGCAGCACCGCGTCGGACACGCCGTCGGTCCAGGTGCGGTCGGCGGCCAGCGCGAGGATGTCGGCGTGGGTGACGCCGACTCCCTTGGGCAGGCCGGTGGAGCCGGAGGTGAACATGACGTACGCGAGCCGGTCGGGTCTGCCGACCCGGGGCAGCGGTCCCGGCCGGGGCGGGGCTCCGTGCAGCACACGGCCGCGCGCGTCCACGACGAGGAGCGGCAGGCCGGCGGCGGCCGCCTCCCGCGCCCAGGGCGAGCGGGCGGTCGTCTCGTCGGCGATCAGGGCGCGGACGCGGGCCGCCTCCGCGACGCGGTCGAGCCGTTCGGCGGGCCAGGCGGCGTCCATCGGCACGTAGGCCGCGCCGGCGGCGACCGCGCCGAGGGTGGCGGTCAGCACGGCGGCCGAACGCCCCAGTAGGACGCCGACTCCGCCCTCGGCCCCGAGGCCCCAGCCGGTCAGGGCGCTCGCGAGGTCGTCGGCGGCGCGGTCCAGCTGCCGGTAAGAGAGGGTGAGGGTGCCGTCCACCACGGCCGGGGCGTCCGGTGTCCGGCGCGCCTGCGCGCGGAACGCCTGCGGCAGGGCCGTGTCGACGGTCTGTGCGGGCAGGGCGGCGCCTTGTCCCCGCGCGTGCAGCGCCCGGGCGGCGGTCTCGTCCAGGAGCGGCAGGTCACGCAGGGGAAGGCCGGGGTCGGCATCGGCCAGGGCCGACACGAAGGAGACCACGGCCCGCTCGTGCAGCTGTACGTCCTCGGGGCGGTAGAGCCCGGGATTGGCGTCGAACCCGATCAGCGGGCCCTTCCCCTCGGCCCGTTCGGAGACGAAGAGGGACACGTCGTCCACCGGGCCGATGGACAGGACCCGGGAGGGGCCCGGGACACCGGCGAAGTCGAGGTCGTAGTCGTAGCCCATGATGTTGACGACGACGCCGGTGAGGCGGCTCGCGTCGTCGTTCATGCTGAGTTCCCGGGCGAGTTGTTCGCGTGAGAAGCGGCGGTGGCGCAGGGCGCCGCGCATCTCGTCGGCGACCTCGCGGACGAGTGCGCCGACGGTCATGTCGGTGGTGAGGGTCAGGCGCAGCGGCAGGATGTTGGAGGTCATGCCGACGATGTGCCGCAGTCCGCCGTGCCGGCCGTTGGAGGCCAGGCCCACGGTGACGTCGCGGGTTCCGGTGACCCTGGCGGTGTAGGCGGCGACCGCGCTCACCATGACCGCGCTCCAGGTGGTGCGGTGGGCGGAGGCGAGCCGGCGCAGGCCGTCGAGGACGCCGACGGGCAGTGTCTCGCCGGTGTGCAGCCGTACGTCCGCTCCTTCGGGGCCGTCCGTCGCGGGGGCGTCGGTGCGCCGGCGGATGAGCGTTCTGCCGCTGTGCGCCTCGTCGCCGGTCCCGGCGGTGTTCGCGGCGCTGCCGGGTGCCAGGTCGGCGAACTTGCCGGTCCAGTAGGCGCGGTCGGCCTCGTAGCGCTCGGAGTCGCGGTAGGCCGCCTCGTCGGCGACGAGCTCGCGCAGGGGTGCGGCGGGCAGGGTGACCTCGGCGACGTCTTCGCCCCGGACCGCGCGCCCGTAGAGGTCGGCGACGGTGCGGGTGAAGACGGCTCCGCCGAGACCGTCGACGGCTATGTGGTGGAAGCGCACGTACCAGTAGTGCAGCCGGCTGCCGGCGCGCAGCAGCGCGAAGTGGTGCTGCGGGCGGTGGAGTGTGTCGGCGGATGCCATGTCCTCGGCCAGATAGCGTTCGACCTCGGCGGCGGGGTCGGCGGCGCGGGACAGGTCTACGGTACGGAGCCGGCCGGCGCCGGCCTGGGGGCGGTGGACAACGCGCTGGCGGACGGTGTCGCCCTCCGTGACGAACTCCAGGTTCAGGCTGTCGCACAGGTCGGCCGCCCGGTCGACCGCTGCGGCGAATACCGTCTCGTCGAGGTCGCCCCGGATCTCGAAGCATTCACCGATGTTGTATTTCGGGCTGTCGGGGTCGACCAGTTGCCCGTACCAGACGCCTCGTTGGGCGATGGTCGTCCCGAAGAACTCTTCGGTAACCGATTCCGAGGAGGCAGAGCCGTTTTCGCGCATGCCGGGACACACCTTTGGGGAGAGTTTTCGGGGGGGAAGAGGGCAGGACGAAGCCGACCATGCCGGTGTGGCGTCCTTCGCCGACAACGGGCGGGTGAAAGCGAAGAGAGACATCGCCGCCCATGGCATCGGGCGCCGACGGAGCACCTACCGGTTCCGGTGTTCGGAAGGGAACTCCACTGTCTTCGCGCATTGCGGACATGCCCTTGGGCAGTCCATCAATGATTCGATAAAGCCGCATGAAGGCGGCGTGAACATTTTCGGTCGAGGTGCGACCGATCACTACTCCCGCCTGATCGATTCTGCTCGGATGAGAGCACTATCGATCGGATCAGGCGAGAGTAGCGAGACCGACCCGGGCCGGGTGGTCTGCGGACCCTCGACAGCCCCTGAGCCCGCCCTACCCGGCGTCGACCTCCATGGCCCGCACCAGGCCGGCGGGCCGCATGTCGGTCCACGCGGCCTCGATCGCGTCGAGACACTCCTGCCGCGATCCTTCCGGGCCGCCGACGCTCCAGCCGCCCGGGATCTCGATGTGCGCGGGCCACAGCGAGTACTGACCCTCGCCATTCACCAGCGTCACGAACCGCCCCGACTCGTCATCGAAAGGATTGGCCACGACCGTCCCCCACTTGTTTCACACATGCCACGACATGTTCTTCAGACAGATACGGGCCCGCCGCACGGATTTACCGCAGTCCACCGCCGAGCCGCCCACCCCTTCCGCCACGACCTCGGCCACGTGGGCGGAGATACGTTACGTCTCGGGATACCGGCGTCACGCCGATGGTCGAACCGGGCTTCCCGGCTTCGCCCGTTCACGCCAATCACCATAGAGGACCCTCGACGGCCAAAGAGACAAATTCAGCCCATTACTTACGGGCCCGCACGGCTGCGACATGCACGAAGGCCGGCCCGGGACATATGCCAGGTCCGCTTCTGCGGAAATATCCAGCCACGCCGTGTCCCGATTGTTCACGTTTCGCTGAATACGACCCGCGTAAATCCGGATAACCGCCGGCGTACGCCCCCACGCCCTTGGGCGCGCGCCGATCGCATCGCGCTCCCGTGCGCCGGGTGCGCGCCCCGCCTCGAATCCATGGCCATCTTCATCACCGTGCGTAACATCGCCTTGGTTGTTGCCGTCTGGCCGGCGGAGGCGGCCCGGCGCGCGTGCGATACGAATGCCGTGTGAACGAACAGAACCCGCCCGCGACCGTTCGCGTGTTCATCGCCCTCGCCCCGCCCGACACGGCGAAGGAAGAGCTCACCCAGGAATTGCGCCCCGCGTACGACACGCACCCCCACGTGCGGTGGAACCGCGTCGAGGACTGGCACATCACCCTGGCGTTCCTGGGCGAACTTGCGACGGGGACCGTTCCCTTGCTCCGCCCGCCGCTCGCGGACCTCGCGGCGTCCCACCGCCCTCCCCGCCTGTCGCTGCACGGCGGCGGGACGTTCGACGAGCGGGTGGCGTGGAGCGGGATCGCCGGAGACCTCGACGCGTTGCATCTGCTCGCCGCCGACGTCAGAACCGTGGTCAAGGACTGCGGCGTCCCCCTGGAGGACCGGCCGCTGCGCCCCCACCTGACCCTGGCCCGGGTCCGCCGGGGCGACCACACATCGGCCGCGGAGATCGCCGCGCGGCTCGACGGGTTCCGCGGCCACGCCTGGCCCGCCGAGCGACTGCACCTGGTCGGCAGCAACGCGGGGCGCGGCCAGGGGCAGATCCGTTACCGCGATATCGAGGCGTGGCCGCTCGGCGGCCTGCAAGGCGTTGAGGGCTGAGACAAGAGAACAAGGGGCCGGGCACGCAGCCCGGCCCACGGCGCCGGCCGGACGGCCGGACGCCCGCGAGGGACCTCCCCCTCTACCTCAGCCTCACCCTTGGCTGGAGCTTCAGTCGAGGATGAAGTCGCCGCCGGCCGCGGTGGCGAGGTCCGGGCCGAACGCGGCGGCCGGCGTGTAGGCACCGGGCCGGCCCTCACCCCGTGCCAGCCGCACGGCGATCTCGACGGCGACATCGGCCGTGTAGTCCATGCCGTCACCGGCGCGCAGCCAGCCTTCACGGCTGGTGCCGTCGGGCCAGGTGACGACGGCGTGTCCCCAGGAGTGCCGCCGGGGCATCGGGGCGGCCTTCATCCGCATCCCGGCCATCCGGGCGACGGCGAGACGCCGCAGGGCGGGGATGGACAGGAGGGCCCCGAGCACGGGAAGCGCGCCCCGCACGGCGGGAGAGGTGGGGGCGAGGGCGGAGGTCACGGTGACCGAAGGCGCCCCGCTGGCCCGCTGGGCGGCCAGCAGCTCGCCCGAGGGAACGCCGGCGGACTTCACCGTCTGTCCGTCCGGAAGGGTGAGCGTGACCGGGCCGGCGCCGAGCCGGGTCCTGACCAGCCGGCCCTCACGGTAGCGGCGCCCGCCGGTGGTCAGCACATCGACGGAGGTGGTCGCGAAGGCGGCACCGACGACCCCGGCTTCCATGGCCACCGAAGCGAGCGCGTCGACGCGCACCTCGCGCGGGGCGGGCCGGTCCTCGCACAGTTTCACCACCACGGCCTCGGTCGCCAGGACGCCGAAGCCCGCGCCGGTCACCAGCGTGCTGCCCGCGACCGTCGCGTCCTGGTGCAGGCCGAGCAGCCGGGGGACGGCGGCCAGGTCGGCGGCGAGGTCCAGGTAGTGGCCTCCCGGCATGCAGGCGCGGGCGATCGAGGCGGCCGTCGCGGCGTAGTCGCCGATCGTGTTGACGACCACCCCGGGCCGCTCCTCGCCGATCCGGTCGCCGATGCGCTCCGCCGTATCGGCCTGGACGATCCTCGGTCCGCCGTCCCGGCCGAGGGCCGCCGCGGCTTCGCGCAGGCGCTCACGGTCCCGCCCGACCAGGACCGGATCGACTCCCGCGGCCACCAGGCGGGCGGCGACCGCGCGGCCGATCCGGCCCGTGGCTCCCAGAATCCACACCTCGTCGCTCCGAGTGTCCGGCTTCATGGGGACTCCTTCCTTCGGTCCGGGCGGCATGCGTCCCGAGCCGACCATGATGTCTCACTGTGTCATCACTCAGGCTAGCACCGATGACACGGTGAGACATCGCTTGCTAAGGTCGAGCCATGGCGAGATGGGACCCGGGTACGCAGGAGCGCCTCACGAAGGCCGCGCTGGAGCTCTTCCAGGAGCACGGTTACGACGGCGTGACGGTGACCCAGATCGCCGAGCGCGCCGGGATCACCCGGCGGTCGTACTTCCGCTACTTCCCCGACAAGCGTGAGGTCCTGTTCGCAGGCTCCGAACGGCTGCCCGTCGCGGTATCGGATGCGCTGCTCGACGCCGACGAGGCGGCCCCCCCGCTGTCCGCGGCCCTCGACGCCCTTTCCCGGGTCGGCTCCCAGCTCACCGCCCACGTCGATCACTCGGCGGAACGCCGCGCCCTGATCGACAGCAGCACGGAGCTCCAGGAACGCGAGCGCACCAAGATCGCCTCCGTCACCACGGCCATCCGCGACGCGTTGGTCCGGCGCGGCGTACAAGCCGACAGGGCCGAGCTGGTGGCCCGGATCGCCACGGTCGCCTTCCAGGGCGCGTTCGGCCGGTGGATCGACGCCCGGGGACAGAGCGATTTCCCGTCCTGTCTCCGGACCGTCACCACGGAACTGAGGCAAGCCGTGGCCGCGGACGCCGAAGCCCGGCACTGATCCACCGCACAGGCGCCGCCCCGCGTCCCTAAGGGCTGTCCTCGCCGGAGCCCGGTTCCGCCATCTTGCGGTGGGCCTCGGACTTGGCGGTGTCCGGGAGGACCTTGTTGGCCAGCTCCTGGAGCTTCGTCTTGACCGATCCGGCGACGACCTTGTCCCGGCCCGCGAAGAGCGCGTCCAGGCCCTGCCTGGCCACATCCTCCGGATCGTCCTTGGGCTGCCGGCCGATCTTCGTGTCGTCCATGTCCGCACGGTGGAAGAAGTCCGTCTCCGTGGGGCCCGGCATCAGGGCGGTGACCGAGATCCCGGTGTCCTTGAGCTCGTTGTGCAGGGCCTGCGCGAAGGACTGCAGGAAGGACTTGGACGCGTTGTACACCGCCTGGAAGGAACCGGGCATGGTCGAGGCGATGGAGGAGGTGAGGAGCAGGTAGCCCGCGTCGAGCGAGGCCATGTCGCGCAGCACCCGTTTGGCCAGGTGCACGGTGGCCCGCACGTTGAGGTCGACGATCTCCAGTTCGTCGGCCAGATCGGTGTCGAGGAACGCCCCGCCCCGGCCGACGCCCGCGTTCAGCGCCGCCACGGCGACCGGCCGCCGGGTCGCCGCGACCGCCGCGTAGAACCGTTCGGCTTCCTCGTAGCCGCGCAGGTCCGCCTGGACGGCCTCGACCTGGGCGCCCGCCTCGCGCAGCCGCTGGGCCGCGTCGCGCAGACGGTCGTGGTCCTCGGCGTTGACGACGAGGTCGAAGCCGCGCTCGGCCAGCTGGCGTGCCAGTTCGAAGCCGATCCCGCTCGAAGCGCCGGTGACGACTGCCAGGGGTTTGATGTGAGCCATGGGGTGCTGTGTACCCGTTGCGTCGGTTTTCTCACGTACGCGGGGAGATGTGACCTGGGCGGGTGCGGTTACGCCAGGCTGCCCAGCGTGAGGCGTGGCTCCGTGTTTTGGAGGGGTTCGGGGGTACCCCTGTGGAACGGTGGGCTGACTTCGGCTCGCACCACACAACGGACACCACACAGGCGGAGAGGGTTTTCTCTGATGGGACACGGCGGAAACGTGATCGCGGAACTCACCACCGACCACCGCGAGGTCGACGAACTGTTCGCGAAGATCGAGGCCCAGCCGGTCGGTGACGAGCGGCGCAGGAAGCTGGCCGACGAGCTGACCATCGAGCTGGTCCGCCACTCCGTGGCGGAGGAGATGCACCTCTACCCGGCCGTGCGCAGGTTCGTGGACGACGGGGACGACATGGCGGACAAGGAACTGTCCGACCACGCGGAGGTGGAGCAGCACCTCAAGGAGCTGGAGGGTCTGCCGGCGGACGACCCGCAGTTCGACCACCTGGTGGCGAAGCTGAAGCTCGAGGTCAGCGAGCACGTGCGCGACGAGGAGGGCCGGCTGTTCCCGTTGCTCGCGGCAGCCTGCTCCCCCGAGACCCTGGACGAGCTGGGGGAAAAGGTCCGTGCGGCGAAGAAGACCGCCCCGACCCGTCCGCACCCCTCCACCCCCGACACCCCGCCCGGCAACAAGATCCTCGGCCCCGGTGCCGGACTGGTCGACCGGGCCCGCGACCTTCTGAGCGGCCGCGGCAAGAGCTGACCTCCCGCTCACCGCTCCCGGCGGTCAGCGGGCGCGGGCCGGGCCGAGGCGCAGGCGATCGAGCAGTCCGGCGTGGTGGAGGCGGGCTATCGGCTCCAGCAGATCGGGGTGGCGCAGCAGTGCCGTGGCCGCCAGGTCGTGGGCGCTCGGCTCGGTCAGACGGCGGAACTCCGCGGGGCCGGGGCAGGTGTGCTCGCCCGTTTCGAGGGCCTTCACCGCTTCCCTGGCCGCGTCGGGCGCGGTGAGCAGGTGGGCGGCCCAGCTGGCGACGACCTCGTCCACCCAGCTCCGCCAGGCCAGGTCCTGCGGTTCGGTCGCCTCGTGGCCGTGGGCCCCGGTGACCGCGTCGAGGCGTGCCGAGCCGCCGGGGCCGACCAGCGCCACCAGGGCGGCGTCCAGGTCCGTGGGGTAGCGCAGCCACGCGGCGACGGTGACGGCCTGGCGGGCCTGCGCCTCGGCCAGGGCGGCGGTGAGCGCGCCGCCGCCTGCGGGGAACGCGCGGGTCAGCCACTGGGTGGTGGCGGAGATGAGCGGGGCAAGGTCTGCGGGCATCGGGGCGTCCCCTCGGGGTGCTGGATCGCCGTGCAGACTACTGCGCAGCCACGCGGGGCCCGTATGACGCAGGGCACGTTCGGCCCGTGGTGTGCGTCATGGGCCGCCACCGATGAGGTACGCCTCGTTGACCGGGACGTCGCCGTGCCGGAGGCCCGGCCGCGTCGCCTCCGGGGTCACCGGCTGCGCCACGGCCCGGGGCTCAACGCCGTGCCATGTAGAGGTTGAACGCCTTGTGCAGGACCTTGTTGAGCGGGCGGTCCCACTCGCCCACGTACTCGGCCGCCTCCCCGCCGGTGCCGACCTTGAAGCGGAGCAGACCGAGCAGGTGGTTGCTCTCGTCCAGCGTGTCGGTCGTGCCGCGGAAGTCGTAGACGCGCGCGCCCATGGCGTGGGCGTCGCGGATCATCTGCCACTGGATGGCGTTGTTGGGCTGGACCTCGCGCTTGCGGCTGGTGGAGGCACCGTAGGAGTACCAGACGTGCTGCCCCACGGTGAGCATGGTGGCGGCGGCCAGCACCTCCCCGTCGTGCTCGGCGAGGTAGAGCCGCATGCGGTCGGGGTTCTCGGCGGTCAGGGCCTTCCACATGCGCTGGAAGTACGCCAGGGGGCGCGGGATGAACCGGTCCCGGGCGGCGGTCTCGGTGTAGAGCGCGTAGAAGGTGTCCAGGTCGGCGTAGTCGCCCTGGACGACCTTGACCCCGGCCTTCTCGGCCTTCCTGACGTTGCGGCGCCACAGCTGGTTGAAGCCGCGCTGGATGTCATCCAGGGAGCGGTCGGCGAGGGAGAGCTGGAAGACGTAGCGCGGCTGACCGGCGGCGAAGCCCTCCTCGCTGTGGCCGCCGGACTGCTGCCAGCCCAGGGAGCGCAGGCGGTCCATGAGCGCGAAGGCACGGGGGTCCTGCGTCGTGGGTTCGACCTCGCCCAGCCGGCGGGCCCGGGGGTCGGCGATCGCGTCCTTCACCGTGGCCGCGTCCCAGCGCCGGGCGACGACGGGCGGCCCCATCTTCACGGTGAACGCGCCCTGCTCCTTGAGGTGGCCCAGCAGCGGTTTCAGCCACCGGTCGAGGTCGTCGTCGTACCAGTCGATGACCGGGCCCTCGGGCAGATAGGCGAGGTAGCGCTTGAGCTTCGGCAGCGGCCGGTAGAGCACGTGGGCCACGCCGGTGATCCGGTCCTCGCCGTCGACCCAGCCGAGGCTCTCCGCCCGCCAGTCGGGTTTTACTCCGCCCCAGGACGGCACCTGCATATGGCTCGCCGACGGCAGGCCGTCGATGTACGCCATGTGCTCGTCCCGGCTGATCGTCCTCAAGCGGAGGTCCATCGGTCTGCTCCTCGTCCACGGGCCGCGATCTTCTCGCAGCGTACTGGCGCACGTCACCGGCGACGACGCGAGCGGCTTCGCCGCGTGGGGCGGGCGCCGCCGCGCGGTACCCGCCCCACGCATGCGCCGGCCGGGCGGGGTACGGGCCGGGCCCGGCAGGTCCGCCGCCCTGCCCGGACACCGCGCGTTCGGGCGACGTCACCGGCGGGGCAGCACCCACGCCGGGACCAGGCCGAGCGCTGCGAGGGCCGCCACCGCCGGCAGGGCCTGGTCCATGGCGGGGCCCGACACGGCCGGGGCCGACCCCGCCGAGGCGGTAACGGCGGGCGAGGTGAGGGGCATCAGACCGGCGGCGACGGCGATCCCGAGGGTCGGGCCCACGTTCATGGCCGTCTGTTTGAGTCCACCCACGACTCCGGCGTGACCGGGTGGCGCGTCACCGACGACGGTGCCGGTGGCGGTGACCATCACGGTGGCGAATCCGGCGCCCAGCACCGCGAAGAGGACGCCGGTCTCCTGCCAGGAACCGGCCGGGGACAGCCGCGAGAGGCCGGCTATGGCGAGGACGACGCCCACCTGGCCCACGACGGCGGTGCGGCGCGGCCCGAATCTGCGGACCCCGGCCGCGGCGGCCGGCGCTCCGATGATCATGAGCACGGTCAGCGGGAGGACGCGCAGACCGGTGGTGAGCGGACCGAGACCCAGGCCCTCCTGCAGGAAGAACGTGGCGACGAACAGCGCGCCGAACATTGCGCCCGAGGTGACGAGCAGGAGCGCCATCGACGCCATCACGGGCACCGAGCGCGTCACCACCGCTGGCACGACCGGCTGCGCGCTGCGGCGTTCGTGCGCGACGAGCCCCGCCGCGAACACCACGCTCAGCACCAGCCCGAGCCGCGTCCGGGCGCCCGTCCACCCGTGGTCCGGGATGCCGGCCAGGGTGTGGACCAGGACGGCGAGCAGGGCGCCGGCGACCAGGTCGTACCGCCGGAACGGGGTGCGCGGGGACGCCGGTGTCCGTACGGCGAGGGTGAGCGCGGCGATGGCGACGGCGGCCGGGATGTTGATCAGGAACACGGCGCGCCAGCCCCAGTGCGCGACGAGCGCTCCCCCGAGCACCGGGCCCGCCCCCGCGGCCGCCCCGATCGCGCTGGTGCGGACGGCGACCGCCGCGCCGAGCCGGTCGGCCGGGTACACCAGTCTCAGCAGGGCGAGCGTCGCCGGTTGCAGGAGTGCCCCGAACACGCCCTGTGCGGTGCGCAGGCCGATCACCCAGCCGACGCCCGGTGCGAGGGCGATGCCCGCCGAGGCCGCGCCGAAGCCGAGCACGCCGATGCACAGCAGCCGCTTGTGCCCGTACCGGTCGCCCAGCCGCCCGGCGATGACGAGGAAGGCGGCGACCGCGAGCAGGTAGCCGGTGCTGGTCCACTGGACGTGGGTCACGTCCGCCCCGAGGTCGCGTTGCAGATCCGGTTGCGCGACGAGCAGCACCGTGCCGTCCAGCGCCACGATCATGGCGCCCGCCACCGAGGCCACGAGCGCGACCCGTGGCCGAAGAGAAGGGGACGCAGGGGCTGTGGCCGTCATGGGTTCGCCCGGCCGAGGTGGGCGTCGAGCACCGCGGCGACGAGTGGTTCCAGCCGGTCGCCGCCGTCTGGGGACGCGGCGTCCAGGGCGAGTTGGAGGCTGCGTCGGGCCCGGAGTTCGGCGATGCCGTACAGGTTGGTCCACAGGGCGGCGGCGGTCACGGCCGGTGGCGCGACGGCCTCGTCGGAGGTGCCGGTCCCCCGTTCCGCGTTCTCCTCCCGGTCCTGGGCGATGAGTCCGACCAGGTGCGCGAACAGCGGGAGGGTCGACTCGCGCAGGCGGGGCTGTTCCGGTGCCTCGGTCTCACCGGCGGGCTCGTGGGTCTTGCTGTCGAGCAGGTCGTGACGGAACATCAGCTCGAACATGCCGTGGTGCTCCCACGCGTAGCCGAGGTAGGCATCGGCGAGGGCCCGCAGCCGGGCGCGCGGGGAGTCCACCGCGTCCACCGCCGCCGCGACGCGGTGGGCGAGGTCGGTGAAACCGCGGCGGGCGATGGCGGAGAGCAAGGAGTGGTGCGTGGGGAAATAGCGACGCGGGGCGCCGTGGGACACGCCCGCTCGCCGCGCGATCTCGCGCAGCCCGAGCGATGCGGAGCCGTCGGTCATGACGAGCTCGACGCCGGCGTCGATCAGTCGTTCCCGCAGGGGGTTTCCATGTTCCATAGACAGTGTCTACCAGGGGTAGCGTAGACACTGTCTATGGAACGGACGTGGCGGCCACTCGCAGGTGACGGCCACCCGAATGGCGGGTCTGCGGGAGCCGGAGGACAGTGGGGAAGAGGGCGGATCGTGGCGGAAGTCTTCCGCCCGGGAAGGCCCCTTCTCCCCCGACAAGTTTCCGTGTGAGGAATTCATGGCGACCAACGAAAGCGGCAGCGGCACCCGGCTGGAAAGCAGCACTCCGGGCGGTGCTCGAGGGACGACCACCATCGCGGACAACGTGGTCTCGACGATCGCCGGCATCGCGGTGAGGGAGGCGGACGGTGTCCATTCCGTCGGCAGGGGCCCTTCGCGGGCACTCGGTGCCGTCAAGGACAAGGTCTCCGGCTCCAGCGACCCCGGGCGGGGCGTCAAGGTGGAGGTCGGCGAGAAGCAGACCGCCATCGATGTCGACATCGTCGTCGACTACGGCTTCCCCATCCTGGAGGCCGCGCGCAACATCCGTACGCATGTCACGGACGCGGTCGAGACGATGACCGGTCTCGACGTCGTCGAGATCAACATCAACGTCACGGACGTCCACCTGCCGGGGTCGGACGACGACGAGGACGACGACGAGGACGAGTCGTCCGGAGGCTCCTCGCGCGTCCAGTGAGGCCCATGAGGCCCATCCGATGAGGCCGACGAGGCCGCAGGGCGGGTGCTAGTCCTCTGTGAGGATGCCTGCGCGGAGCCTCCCGAGTATGCGGGCGATGAGTCGTGAGACGTGCATCTGGGACAGCCCCAGGCGTTCGCCTATCTGGGACTGCGTCATCTCCTGCCCGAAGCGCATCTCGACGATGGCGCGCTCCCTGTCGTCCAGGGTCTCCAGGAGGGGTGCCAGGGCGTGCAGGTTCTCGACCAGTTCGATGCCCGGGTCGCACTCGCCGGTGACGTCCGCGTGGGTGCGGCTCACCCCGCTGGGGCTGTCGGTCTCCGCTCCGTCGAGGGGTACGTCCAGCGAGTGCGCGGTGTAGCCGTTGGAGGCGACGAGGCCCTCGATGACCTCCTCCTCGCTGATCCCGAGGCGTGCGGCGAGTTCGGCGACCGTGGCCTCCCGGCCCTGCGCGGTGGCCAGCTCCTCCTTGGCCTTGGCGAGTGTGACCCGCAACTCCTGGAGCCGCCTCGGCACATGGACGGACCATGTGGTGTCCCGGAAGAACCGCTTGATCTCACCGACGATGTAGGGGATCGCGAACGAGGTGAACTCGACCTCCCGGGAGAGTTCGAAGCGGTCGATGGCCTTGATCAGCCCGATGGTCCCCACCTGGATGATGTCTTCCATCTGACCGTTGCCGCGGTTGCGGTACCGGGCGGCCGCGAAATGAACCAGGGTGAGGTTCATCTCGATCAGCGTGTTGCGGGCGTACTGGTACTCCGCCGTACCTTCTTCGAGCGTCTGAAGCCGGTCGAAGAACAGTTTGCTGAGCGCGCGGGCGTCCTTCGGCGCGACCTTCAGCGGATCGGCGATCTCCGGGAGTTCCGCCGGCGCACCTGTAGTGGTCCCCGGTACCTGCACAGATACGGATATCGTCATCGCGATCATTCCCCTTCCGTCGGACGGCACGTGCTTGCATGCGCGAAGCTGCGACTACCCGGAGCCATGCGTTCCACACACGCCGCGGACAAATGCCGTGCCGCCGCCGTTCTCTGAAACGGCAGCGGCAACGACGGGGAAGGGCGGGAGGGGCAGACTGTCAGCGCGGCGGGTAGGGCGCGTCGGCGAGGACGCGCGCGAGGTGGGCGGCGTTGACGGCCATCGAGTGGGTGGTGGACCTGACGGCCTCCGGGGTCTCCTCCAGGTCCTGGTAGTCGGTCCCGTGCTGGGCCTCTCCGACCCAGTAACTCACCGCCCCGGGGGCCAGGGTGAAGCCCAGGTCGTTGAGCCCCTGGAAGACATCGGCGCTCACCTTGTGGGCCCCGTCCTCGTTGCCGACGACGGCGACCATGCCCACCTTGCCGTAGGGCAACTGCCGTCCTTCGTCATCGGTTTCGGAGATGTCGGCGTTCAGCCGCTCCAGTACGCGCTGGCACAGGCTCGACGGATGCCCGAGCCAGATCGGGGTGGCGACCAGCAGGATGTCCGCCGCCAGCACCTTCTCGCGCAGCTGGGGCCACTCGTCCCCGTCCCCCATGTCAGGGGCGACGCCCGGCCGGACATCGTGGTCGACGATCCGCACGGTCTCCCCCCGCACGCCCAGATCGGTGAGTTCGGCCATGATCTGGTCGGCCAGGAGCTGGCTGCTCGACGGCTTCGGGGACGGCGAGAGGGTGCAGACGAGCGCGAGTGCTCGGGTCATGATGGGTCTCCTTCGGCGTGGGGTCCTTTTCCACTATGGGTGTTCAGCGCGTTGTCCGCCCGTCACAACAGGGCGGTGACATCGCCTTCCCACACTTCCGCAGGAAAGTCATGAACTTTTCGGGAATACAGACCGGGGGCCGGGGCATATGAAGCTTCGGAGGTTGATACCCATGGTTCCTGTCATTCTGGTTCTTCTGCTCGCACTCATTCTCTTCGGCGCGGGTTTCGCCCTGAAGGCCCTGTGGTGGATTGCCATCGCCGTGCTTGTGGTGTGGCTGCTCGGCTTCGTCGTACGCCCGGCGGGTGGTGGCGGGAAGCGCGGTCGCTGGTACCGCTGGTAAATAAGCCAGTCCCACAGTTCACAGAAATGGGCTGGGCCACGACTTCCGGGTCGTGGCCCAGCCCATTTTTATTCTCGCCCTCGCAGGTGTGTAGCGCCCGGGATGTCGGGCACGCGGAGTTCCGAGAAACACGAAGTCTCGACGAAGGAGCCGTTTTATGAGTGACAACATCTGGGGCTACCAGCCGACCGCGGGCCACAGCGCGGGCACCGACCTGATCGGATTCAAGGTCGAGGCCGCCGACGGAAGCATCGGCAAGGTCGACAAGCACTCGGACGAAGTCGACTCCTCGTACCTGGTGGTGGACACCGGTGTCTGGATCTTCGGAAAGCACGTTCTGCTGCCGGCCGGAACCGTGCGCAGCGTCGACCCGGACGAGCGCAAGATCTTCGTCGACCTCACCAAGGACCAGATCAAGAATTCGCCCGAGTTCGACAAGGACGAGCACACCGACGACCCGGGCTATCACGAGCAGATCGGTGGTTACTACCACGGCCACCGCCGCATCTGATCATTCCGTACGCGAGAGCCTGTACATAAGAGGCCGTACATAAGAGGAGGGGCCGGCCGGGAATTTCCCGGCCGACCCCTCCTCTCGCGTACCGCGCGCTCACTCGGCCAGAACCGAGTCGTCCTCGATGCGTGCTCCCGGCAGCTGAAAACGGGCCGCTATGAGCGCGGCGTCGACATCCTGTGTCCCCGTCGAGAGACACAGCGAGTACGCCACGTCGTCCATCCGCTGGCGGGCCACCGCACCGCCGTCCTCACCGTGCAGCACTTTCAGCGCCTCGTATTCCCTGACCAGCCCCCACAGCACCACGGGATGAGCCAACAGCACGACGGTTCTCCTCACGTCACGGAACACTTTTCACGCCCCGCCTGCCCGGCAATCGCACCGGCATGCACGGGCTTTTCACGTGCTCCGCGACCATGTGGAGCACGATCAGCCGAATGGCGTCCTGAACTGGCACCCACAGGTCCCTGGACGGTTGGCTTGTTCCCGTGCGCACACATCTGCCGGACGGGTGATACCCATGACACGCTCCCCCACCAGTGACGGCGAGCGGCTGCTGCACGGGTTCCTGGCGCAGGTGCACGCCACCGCGCCGACCAACCTGCCCGGGCTGGTCAACCGGTACGCCGGACTGCTGGGGCTGGGCCGGGTCGAGATCTACCTCGTCGACCTTCAGCAGCAGCGTCTGACACCGCTCTCGGGCGAAGCACAGCTGCGTGTGGACGCGTCACTGGCCGGTGCGGCCTTCCGCTCCCTGGCGTTGCGCATCGAGACCACCGACACCGACACGCTGATCGCGTGGCTCCCGCTCGTGGACGGGGTGGAGCGGCTGGGCGTCATCGGTGTCCAGGTGGACGCGCTGGACAGGACGCGGCTGGAGCGGTGCAACAGTCTCGCGTCCATCCTCGCGATGGCCATCACGTCGAAACGCGCGTTCAGTGACCGCTTCGTGCAGCGGGCCCGCACCGAGACCATGACGCTGCCCGCGGAAATGGTGCGGGCCCTGCTGCCGCCGCGCGCGGTGGGCGAGGACCGCGCGCTGTCCACGGCGGTTCTCGAACCTGCCTACGAGCTCGGCGGGGACGCCTTCGACCACTCGCTGACGGAGTCCACGCTGCACGCCGTGATCCTCGACGCGATGGGCCACAATCTCGCGTCGGGGATGACCAGCGCCATCGCCATGGCCGGCTGCCGAAGTGCCCGCCGCAAGGGGTCGGGGCTGCGGGAACTCGTCAAGACCGTCGACGACGTCCTGGCCGAGTGGCTGCCCGACCAGTTCTGCACCGGCATCGCGCTGCAACTGGACATGTCCAGCGGGGTCCTGAGCTGGATCAACTGCGGCCACCCGCCTCCCCTGCTGATCCGGGACCAGCGCGTACTGGACAACGCTCTGGACCGCCCCAGCGAACCCCCCATGGGCACGCCCGGAACGATCTCCGGGACGGAGCGCATGGTGCACGAGGTGCCTTTGCGGCCGGGCGACCGCATCCTGCTCTACACGGACGGGGTGACCGAGGCCCGCATGGCGGACGGCACCCAGTTCGGGCTGAACCGCTTCACGGCCTCCGTCATCCGGGCCACCGCTGTCGGCGAGCCCGCGTCGGAAGCCCTCCGGCAGCTCATCCACTCCATCCGGGAGTCCCAGCACGACAGGCTGAGCGACGACGCCACCATCCTGATGCTGGAGTGGCGTCAGACCCCTCCCGCTGGCTAGGGATGTCTCGCCGATCACGGCCGGATAGGCCGCGACGCCCAACACTCACGCCCCCGCGCGCGGCACGCTCTCGTTCCAGGTGCGGGAGAAGACCCTGCGGCCGTCCTCGTAACCGTCCAGGGTGGCGTCCACGTGGAACGCGGTGTCGTCCGAGGTCAGAATGGTGCGGGTCTCCACGCGCACGTCCCAGCCGGGGCGCCGGAACCGCATGGTCCAGGCGGACTCGCCGCTCACCGACCCGAAGTCGTCCGCGGCGGACGTGTACTTCTCGCAGGCGCGCAGCCCCACCTCGATGCCGTTCTCCTCGAACCGCTGGAGCCCCCGGTCCTTCACGATGTCGAGCGCGGAGTGGTAGTCGACCAGGTTCCTCGTCACCGTCCACGCCTGTTCGGGCTCGGTCAGCTGAGTGACCTCGGGGGGCGCGCAGCCCTCGGGCTCGCCGAAGGGCATTTGCGGCATCTCGTCGGGGGCGTCGGCCGGGCGGATCGGCAGGGTGAGGCCGCTGCCGCTCTCGTGGACGCTCAGGCAGGCCGGTGCGGCGGCCGGCCAGACCAGTGGCCAGTACGAGGTGGAGAGGGAGAGGCGGATGCGGTGGCCGGCCGGGAATACCTGGGCGACCCCGTTGAGAGGGACTCGGACGCGGTACTTCTCGCCGGGCTCAAGCGGCTCGGGCCGGCCGTCGCCGGAGCGGTGGGCGAGGTTGAGCACCCCGTAGGTGACCCGGGTGGCGCGGCCGTCGGGTGCCACGTCGGACAGCCGCACGGCGATCTGGGCGGTCTCCCTGGACGAGGACACCAGCAGGTCCACCGAGGGCGCGCCGAGGATCTCCACGCGTTCCGCGAGCGGCTCGGTCTCGAAGACGAGTGAGCCGCCGTCCTCCTCCCGCTGGTCGTAGGGCAGGTCCGGCGGGGCGTTGTACGACGCCCACTTCCCGGCGAACTGCCCGACGGACAGGGGTGACTGGACGGTGTGAACGCGTTCCACCGCCTCCCCTCCCCCGGCCTCCGGTCGCTCGCCCGCACCGCTCACGATGGTGTGGTCCCGCAGGGGGTGGGCCACCTCCTCGATGTGCGGGGACGGCCAGCTCGGCTCCCCCACCCAGCGGCCGGGCCGCTCCTGGTACGACGTGGAGGGCGGCACGCTCTCCTGCATCCAGGCCCGGATCATGGGCCCTTCCATGACGCCGTTCTCGATGCCCTTGAGCCAGTGGTCCCACCACCGGACGACCTCCTGGAGGTATCCGATGGCCGGTCCCGGTTCGCCGAGGTGGGGCAGCTTGTGCGACCAGGGCCCGATCAGGCCCTTGCGCGGCACGTCGACGCGGCTCAGGAGCCGTGTGACGGCGTTGGAGTACCCGTCGGCCCAGCCGCTGGAGGCGAGTACGGGGCAGCGCAGCGCCCCGTAGTCCTCACTGAGCGAGGCGTGGCGCCAGTAGTCGTCGCGTTCCTGGTGGCGCAGCCATTCGAGGACCCAGGGGCGCGCGGAGTCCAGCCGTTCGTGCCACATGTCGCGCCAGTTCTCGCCGACGGCGGCCGGGTCGGGCGGACAGGTGGAGTAGGCGAACATGGTGCCCGCCTCGGCCAGGTTGTCGGACAGCATGGCGCCGCCGACGTAGTGCATGTCGTCCGCGTACCGGTCGTCCGTGAAGGACGCGACGACGATGGCGCCCAGGCTCGGGGGCCGGCGGGCCGCGACCTGGAGGGCGGCGAAGCCTCCCCAGGAGATGCCCATCATGCCGGTGGTGCCGTCGCACCAGGGCTGCCCGGCGAGCCAGGCGAGCACCTTCTCGGCGTCGCACTGTTCCCGTTCCAGGTACTCGTCCAGCAGGACGCCCTCGGATTCGCCGGTCCCCCGAAGGTCGACGCGCACGCAGGCGTAGCCGTGGCCTGCGATGTAGGGGTGGTGGATGGCGTCGCGGGTGGAGGTCAGGTCGTTCTTCCGGTAGGGAACGGCCTCCAGGATCGCCGGGACCGGTTGCCGGTCGGAGGTGGTGGGCCGCCAGATCCTCGCCGACAGCCGGACCCCGTCCGACATGGTGATGGTGACGTGGTCCTCTTGCTGCACCGCGTACGGCAGCCGGTCGACGTGTCGCATACCTGTGCTCTGCTCCTTCCTGCTTGCGGCCTGTTCACGACGCCTTGACGTCGCGGCCGCCCGGTGCGGTCTCGTCGAACGTGAGGCCCAGGGCGGCGACGCACTGGTCGAACTTGCGCCGCAGCCCCTCCTCGTCGTCCGCTCCGGTGAAGATGTGGGCGATCTCGTAGCTGTAGCTGTCCTGCCCGGGGACGGAGGAGAGCTTCTGCCCCTCGGACGGCACGACGTCGATGCGTACGCCGGGTATGTCCCGTTCGATGGCCGCGATCCTCTCAGGGGTGGGCACCTCGTGCACGGTTCCCTCGCCGAACCAGCGGTAGTACCACTTGGCGGCCAGGCGGTAGGGGCCCTGTCCGCCGGGTGTCACGGGGTCCTCGCCGAGGGCGAGGCGGATCATCCGGTGGTGGTTTGGGGCGCCGTCCACGTAGTCGAACAGCTCCGCGTGGGACTGGGAGTGCCGGGGGTTGATCTCCAGCAGGCTGATCTCCTCGGTCTGCGGGTCGTAGAAGTACTCGATGCTGAACGTCGCCGCGTCCATGCCGATCTGCCGGATGGTCCGCTTGCTCACCTCGTGCAGTTGCTGGATCACCGAGGGCGGCAGGGTGCTCGGGTACTGGTGCCGCAGGAAGCAGGGCGAGTCGGGGTAGTTGATGGAGTCGAGCACCCCGTAGACCGTGACGTCGCCGTTGTGCGCGTAGCCCTCGACGGCGACCTGGATGCCGGTCATGGCTTCCTCGGCGAGACAGACCTGTCCACCGACGCCCTCCATCTCCGGGGGGAGGTCGAGGAGGTCGAGTACCGCGTCGAAGGGCTTCCCGACCCGGCCGATGCCCTGGCGTATCGTCTCGACGGCGGTACGGAACTCCGCCATGTCCTTGACGCCGTAGGCGAGTTCGGAGGAGTAGGCGAGGGCCGGCTTGAGCCACATGGGGAAGCTCACGCCCTCGGGCGGCTGCGGGTCGGCGCTGTCGAGGTCCACCCGGCCGAAGTTGGGATAGGCGTCGATGACCTTCTGCTGCTCCAGCCGGCTCCAGTACTTGTGCTCACACTTGACGACGGATTCCAGGCTGGTGGTGCGGGTGCCGTACTCGCTGCCGAGCATCGGCACGAGCGTGCTGACGGGGAAGTCCCAGTAGCCGACGATCGCGTCGATGCTGCCCTCGTGCGCGTCGAGGATCGCCCGGGCCCGGCTCAGCAGATCGGAGACCGACACCTCGCCGCCCTGCAGCTCCTCGATGCTGAGCAGGGGGTGGAAGCGGTAGGTGTCGGCGTACGGTACGGCGTTCAGGGTCGGCAGGTTCGCTTCGTCGAGGCCGAGTACGAAGATGTTCTTGCGCTGTGGGGACACGCGTCGTCCTTTCGTGGGGGTCCACCGCGCGTACCCGCCATCGGCCGGATCAATGGCGGCCCCGGTCCGACGACGTAGATCCCCAGGATGCGGGGTGGACATCCGCCTCACATTCCGGTGCGCTGTTCCGTCGGACCACCGGGAGTGGAAACGCACGAGAAGAACCAGGGACGGTCACGATCATGAGCACACCATCCGAGCCGGGCGACGAGCGGTCCGGGGCACAGTCGGACCCGGGCCTGAGCGCGGTCATCGGCGAGCGCCGCCAGCTGATCAACCTCGCCTACCGGATGCTCGGTTCGCTCGCCGAGGCGGAGGACGCCGTGCAGGAGACGTACGCCCGCTGGTACGCGATGTCCCGGAGCCGGCAGGAGGCCATCGAGTCCCCCGGCGCGTGGCTGACGACGGTGGCCAGCCGGGTCTGCCTGGACGTGCTCGGCTCGGCGCGGGTCAGGCGTGAGCGCTACGTCGGCGAGTGGATACCCGAGCCGCTGCCCGACCGTGCGGAGTGGATAGGCGGCCACGCCGCGGGTGGCCGGGAGGAACCCGCGGACCCCGCGGACCGGGTCACCCTGGACGAGTCGGTGAACATGGCGTTCCTCGTCGTGCTGGAGTCGATGACACCGGCCGAGCGGGTGGCGTTCATCCTGCACGACGTCTTCCGCTACCCCTTCGCCGAGGTCTCGGACATCGTCGGCCGGAGCACGCCGGCCTGCCGGCAGCTCGCCGCTTCGGCCCGCCGTCGCCTTCGTGAGGCGCGGGCGGAGACGGGTCCTTCGGCTGAGCAGGCGGGTCTGGTGCGGGGCTTCAAGGAGGCGTGGGAGGCCAAGGACATCGAGGCCCTGGTCGGGCTGCTCGATCCCGAGGCCGCGATGATCACCGACGGCGGCGGCCTGGCCGGGGCGGCCCTGCGTCCGGTGGAGGGCGCCGAGCGCGTCGCCCAGTACCTGGTCCACTTCGCGGACAAGGTCCCCGGGCTCGTGCTCCTGGAGCGGACGGTCAACGGCCGGCCCGGTCTGGTCGCCCAGCACGCGGGCGCCACCGTCACCGTGGCCGCGTTCGGCCTCACCGGGGACCGCGTCCACCGCATCTGGGCGATCCGCAACCCGGAGAAGCTCCGCCCCTGGCCCGGGGCCGGGCCCGGCGCAGCCAGCGCCGGCGGGTCTCCTCAGTCGTGGGGCGGGTAGGCCAAACGGCCGTCGCGGACCCGCGCGTCCTTGTTCAGGACCGCGGGCCGCGTCGACGTGGGCGACAGGATGTCGACGACCTCCGCACCCGCGACGATCAGTGCGTCGGTGATCAGTCTGCGGTGGCAGCGCCACGGCACCGCCTCGCTGCACATGATCGCCGGCCGTTCGTGCTCGGCGAGTTCGAGCAATGCGTCGAAGCCTTCCCGGAATTCGTCGGTCGCCATGTAGTCGGCGTAATCGCGGAAGGCTTTGACCCGCCAGGCGCCATTCACGCTCGGCACCCCCTTCGGGGTGTGGCGACGGCCTCCGAGCTTCGGCATCCACCGGTATCCGATGTCGGGCGGCAGTGTATCGATGATTTCCTGCCGGTTCCATTGCGGGAGCCTTCTCGATGACGGGAAGGAACGCACGTCGGCCAGGCAGGTGACGTCGTTCCTGCGCAGCAGCTCCAGCAGCTCGTCGAACTCGCGGGTCGAATGCCCGACCGTGCAGATCCGGTTCACCACGCCACCTCGCCCAGGTCACCCGGCCGCCCGATCAGGTCTTCGTCAGCGCGCTGCCCTTGTGCATGGCGATGTGATCGGTCTTGTCGCTCTTGATCTCGTACTGCGGTTCGTCCGGGCCGGCGCGCCGGGTGCGCCCCTTGAATTCGACGTCATGTGTGTGCTTCTTGGTGATGACGCCTTCGACGTGACCGGCTTCGGAGTTCCATCGCACATGGTCCCCGACGGCGAAATCCTTCATGGTCCGGCTTCCTTTCTTTTCTCGTGGAGTGCGGGACCGGTCCACGGTCATGGTCCCCTCCGCCCTGGGTACGCTCATTTCGAAGGGCCCGCCACCGGGGCGAGCCCCGAAGAACGTCGGCAGGGACGTGGAAGCGGGTCGAACATGTGCACCGCCGAGGATTACCCCGTACGGGCCGCGGCCCGCTCCCGTACGCTGGCCGGCCTCGACGGGGAGCTGATCCGGTGCCGCGCCTGCCCCCGCCTCGTGGAGTGGCGGGAGGAGACCGCCCTCGCCAAGCGTCCCGCGTACCGCGACTGGGAGTACTGGGGACGCCCCGTACCCGGTTTCGGGCCCCCCGATGCCTCCCTGGCGATCACGGGCCTCGCGCCCGCCGCGCACGGTGGGAACCGGACGGGCCGGATGTTCACCGGCGACCGGGCCGGCGACCTCCTGTACGCCACGCTGTACGAGCTGGGCCTCGCTTCCCGGCCCACGGTGACGCATCTGGGCGACGGCCTCGAACTGTACGGGGTCCGGGTCACGTCGCCCGTACACTGCGCGCCGCCCGCCAACCGCCCGACGCCCGGCGAGCGGGACACCTGCCGGCCCTGGCTGGCCCGGGAGTTGCAGTTGCTGCGGCCGACGGTACGTTCCGTCGTCGTGCTGGGCGGCTTCGGCTGGCAGGCGGCCCTCGCCGCCCTGAGCCTGGCCGGCCGGCAGGTGCCCCGGCCGCGGCCCGTGTTCGGGCACGGTGTCCGTACGACGCTGGCACCGGCCGACGGGGCGGGCGACGCGCTGACGGTGTTCGGCTGCTACCACGTGAGCCAGCGCAACGTCTTCACCGGCCGGCTCACCCCGGCGATGCTCCGCGAGGTGCTTGCCGAGGCGGCGGAGACGGCCGGGCTGCCCGTGGTACGGCCGGCCCCGGAGTGAACTGCAGCCGCCACGGGTCCGACCGGCCCGGCCGGGACGATTCCGCGAGACAACAGGTTCGGACCGCCGGAAATCGAGCAGCTGTCCGTTATGGGCTCACTTCCACGCACCCCCGCCACCCCCTCACCGTTCGCGCGCACGCCCCACCGACGGGGCAGCGTGACCGCCGGGAGAGCGCGCACGCTCCGCCGACGCCTCCTCGCACCCGTCGCGATGATGTCGTTCGCGCTCGTCGCGGCGGGCTGCGGCGGCACCTCGTCCTCCGACGACCCGACCGGGGCGGCGACCCGCACCGTAAGCACCGGCCCCCCGCAGACCTCGGCGCCCCCTCCCGACGCGGCCTCCTCGGCCCCCGCCACGGAGCCGGCCTCCCCCGACACCGCGAACACCACAGCGCCCGGCACCGGCTCCGATTCCGCACGGTGTACGGCCGAGGGCCTGACCATGAGTGTGGGGCGTGCCGACCCGGGCGCGGGCCAGGTCTACTACCGGCTCACCTTCGTGAACAAGTCCGCGCACTCCTGCACCCTGAACGGCTTCCCCGGGGTGTCCCTGATCAAGCGCGACGGGAGCGTCATCGGCGTACCGGCCAAGCACGAAGGCGCGGCGCGAGGGCGGACGGTGATCGCCCCGGGCAAGGCGGCGAACGCCACCCTGCACACGCTCAACCAGGGCGTCAAGGGTTCCGGCTGCTGGGACCGGGCCGACTACCTCCGCGTGTACCCGCCCGGTTCCAAGGAGGCGCTCACCCTGCGCGACCCCCAGCTCCGCATCTGCGGCGACCGCTTCACGACCACCTCGGTGGAGGGCTGACCGGCGGCAAAGACGACTCCTTCACCGGCCCGGACGGTTTCGCCCGGGAGACCGCCTCGCAGTGGGCCGTTGCGCGGAGGAGGCGGGCATGGCACGTGTGGTCACGTGCCCGGAGGCGCAGGACTCCTCGACCGCCTCTCCGCCGGCGCTCCGGCCTGCGGGCCCGTCATCGACCCGACGCACAGGCCAGGCAGGGGCCGGTCTCCGCGCCGTCGCTCCACCCCGGCCGGCCGGGCCGCGGAGGACGGAACGCCCCACGCGATCCTCCCCTTCAGCGTGGGGTCGTGCCGGTGCCCGCGGGGCGACCCCGAAACTCGCATGCCCTTCCCCGTACGGTTCTGGGATCATGCCCGTATGGCCCACCCTTTCGATCCTCTGGTCATCCGGCACTCCCACCGCCTCCCCGCCCCCTCCGGGCCCGCCGGGCAAGGCGACGTCGTGGCACGGCAGTTCGACTCCGCGTTGATGTCCGTGGGCTTCAAGCTCTCGGCCGCCGTGCTGGAACGCCTGTCGACGCTGTCCGAGGACACCGTGGTCGAGACCGCCACGCGCACGCTGGACGTCGTGCGACAGCTGGTGGGCGACCATGTCCGGCACAACACGTACTTCCGTGACTTCCCCGCGGGCGTGCCCGACACGTTCGACTTCTGGATGGAGTGCATCGCCGACGCACTCCGGGACGACGCCTCGCGCGCGGGCACGATCGAGCAGCTGCGCACGGGGGTGGTCGACCTGCTGACCCTTCCGTCGTACGGCAACTACCGGCACACGTACGCCGAGATGCTCGCCGCACACGACGAGCTGACGGCTGCCGCCGGCGACCGCATGACGGTCCTGCACCTGGGCGGGACGTCCGACGAGGAGGTCACCGCGCTCTACCTCGCCCTCGCGGGCAGCAGCACCCCGCTGGGCGAGGAGGGTCTGCGCGACCTCGGCGTGCTGGCCGCACACTGCGTGGACGGGCCGCAGCCGGAGACCATACCCGTGCGGGAGAACAGGGCCGTCGTCAACGCCGGCCACCTCGCCGCCGGCCGGGACCTCCTGCTGGACACCGTCACCGATGTGCTCCGCCTGGCCTGCGCGCTGAGCGGCGGGGATGTGACCCTGGTGAAGCCGACGCGCTTCCGGTCACTGTCGCGGCCGGTGCGCCGGGCGCTGCTGGCCGGGCTGGACGCGGTCGTCGCGGCGGCTCCCGCCAAGCTCGCCGATGTCCCGGCCCATCGTGAGGCGTTCAAGCGTCTCGGCGAGCGCCTTCACCCGCACGAGTACCCGAACCGGCCGCACGCCGCCGAGGTGTTCGCCGTCGCCCGGGGCGAGCAGGTGGCCCGGTCCCTCGACAGCCGCGTCGAGGAACTGCTCGGCGCCGACGACATCACCGGTGCGACGCGGCTGCTGGCCGCCGCCCCGGGCAAGCTGTTGCGCTCGCTTGACCGTCTGCTGCGCACCTGCCGTACCGACGGCGAACGCGACGCCGTCGTGGCCGCCGCCGAGCAGGCAGCCCCCCGCGTCTCCGGCCGGGTCCTGCTGTCGGTCCGTGAGCACCTGCACAACCGGGGACGGGTGCCGGGCGGGCGCCGTGTCTTCGTCAACCAGCGCGCCCGTGCCTGGGTGGCCACCGACACCCGTCCGCCGGTGCCGCGGCCCGGCCGTGAACGCCTGATCGCCGCGCTGGACGCGGAGACGAGCCGCCGTCTGCCGGAGACCGGGCACCTGCTGATCGACCCGGACATCCTCGATGTGGCGCTCCCGCTCAGCGGCAAGTCGACGGCCGCGGGTCTCGGGGTCCTCCCCCGCGGCTCCCTCTCGCCCGTCGACGGCGAGCTGCTGCGCTTCTTCGTCCACTGGAAGCAGGCGAAGTGCGACACCGACTTCGACCTGTCGGCGCTGATGCTCGACGCCGACTACGAGACGGTGTGCTGGCTGTCGTACACGGCGCTCACCGCGGTCGGGGGCGAGCACTCCGGTGACATCACGAAAGCGCCCGAGGGGGCATCGGAGTTCATCAACCTGCGCCTGGACGCCGTACGCGGCGACTTCGTCGTCCCGCAGGTCAACATCTTCTCCGGGGAGAGCTTCGAGGCCGTGAAGGAGTCGTTCTTCGGGTTCATGACCCGTGACGCCGAACAGGCCGGCCGGCCCTTCGAGCCGCGTACGGTCCGCATGAAGTCGGAACTGCGCGGGCCGGGCAAGGTCGCCCTGCCGCTGGCGTTCCTGCGCGGGCCCGACGGCCGCTGGTGGGCGAGGTGGCTCCACCTGTACCTGGCGGGCAACCCGCACTCCAACCGCGTCGAGGGCAACCGGGTGTCCGTGGCGACGCTGGTGCGCGGCATCGTCGAGCGCGACTACCTGACGGTCGGGTACCTCACCGGTCTGATGGCGGGGCGAGGGGCGGCCACCACGCTGTGGGACGGGGTGACGGTACCGGACGGCCCGGTCACGTACATCGGTCTGGAGCGCCCGGACGGTCTGCACCCGGACTCGGTGATCGTCACGCCGGAAAATCTGCGCGACCTGATCCCGGCGTAACTGATAGCGTCGGTCGCGGCGAGGCCATGGGGGGACTTCCTTCTCACTCCTTGTAACGGTTAGTCCTCCCGCTTTCCTCGCCCTCGACGTGACGCCGGGATGCCTGATGGCATCCCGGCGCAGTCTTACCCCGTCAGGCGGGGAGCGAGTCGACCGTGGGGGCGACGCGGGCGAAGAGGTCGGCGATGCCCGTGAGGGCCGCGGTCTTGAGGGCGGCGGGCCCGTCGTCCCTCACGTCGACCGCGCCGGGCACCAGCAGGGTGTCCACCTGGCCGCCGACCTCGTCGAAGGTCAGGTCGGGGAGCAGCCGGACACCCGCCGATGTCGCGGGCGGCCCCGCGGCCGTTCGTCAGCCGTTGACGGGCCACTCCAGCGGTTCCTTGGTGAAGCCCCGGCTCAGCTCGACCGCGGCGGCCCTCTGACCCTCGGGAATCAGGAAGGCCTTGCAGATCTTCTCCGACTGGCCGGGGCTCAGCTTCTTCTCCGTGTCCGGAGCCGGGCAGTCGGGCCACTTCGCCTCGCCCATGATGACGATGAGCGCCTTCGTACGCTCGCCCTTGTCGGTCTTGACGATCAGGTCGTCGTCCATGTCCCCCACCTCCATGGCCGTACCGTTCTTGTGCGTGACCGTGGCCCACACGTAGACGGGGATCTTGGGGCTGTCGTCCTTGTCCTTGTCCAGGCCGGAGTTGTCCATGTCCGCCTTGGTACCGGTCTCCACCTTGGTGGGCGTGACGGTGAAGGTGGCGTCCTTCGACTTCTGCATGGAGCTCTCCTGCGGCGGGCTCGCCTCGCCCAGGCGGTAGGTCGTCTTGTCGTCCGAGGCTCCGGAGCTCTTCCCGCCGTCGTCCGCGTCCGAACCGTTGCAGCCGGTCAGTACCACGGCCAGCACCAGGGCGCCCATCGCCGCAGGCATGGCGCGAGTCCACGTGCGCATATTCTTCGTTCCCCGTTCCACAAGCTCGTTTCGTCCGGCCGAGCAAGGCAATTCCCCCGGCCGGGCTCTCCGTTCGAGCGCACGATCTTGCCAGAAGGCGTTCGCTGGTGCGAAAGAGGGGCCGGGCGGTTGCGGGGCGGACGAGCGGACCGTGGCCGTTCGAGATGCAGGTGCGGGGCGGCGCTGATTCGCTGGAGTGGTCGGCTCTCCTTCGAGAACCAGGAGTGATCATGAGCGTTGCGGACGAAACCGGCGGTCGCGCCGAGCGCATCCGGGCCAAGGCGCAGGAGATGCAGGAGGCCGCCGATCGTGCCTCCGACCCGCAGGAGCGGCAGCGCCTCCAGGACAAGGCGCGCCGGCTCCAGGAGCGGAGCGACCAGGTGACCACCAAGGGCGATCACGGGATGAACCCGCTCTGACCTGGGGTGCCGCCGGCCCGGGCCGGCGGCACGGGGTGTCACCGGGCGGACCGAGGGTCACTGGGTGAAGCGGGGTTCACTGGGTGAAGCGGGGCAGCCATTTCACCTGGTAGTCGGGGTGGCCCGCGTGTTCGGCGGCCATCTGCCGGACCGCGAAGCCGAGGCCGAAGGCCCGGCCGGACGCGAAATCGCGCTGCGGCCGGTCGACATCGAGGGCGGCGACCTCGGTGTACTCGTCGATGAGGACCCGGTTGGTCTCGATGCGCTGGAGGGTCCGGGCGGGGTCCTGCCGGGCGATGTGGTGGTCGTAGCCGTGCGTGCGCAGGGTGAAGGCGATCGCGCCGCCGCGGTCGTGGATCTCGCCGGGCACCTCGGCCGGGCACCGCCACCCCTCGCCGCCCGCTTCCCGTGCGATCCGCTCTTCCTCGTCGAGGCGTGCCCGCACGAACGCGACGAGGTCGGAGTTGTCTGTCATCTGGTTCTGCATCCTTCCGCTCGGCCCCACCCCTCAGGGGCCGTGCTGGACACTATCCCGCCGCGCGTAACCAGGTCCCGCAGCCGCTCGCCCCGCGATCCGGGGTCCGGCGCCGGTGGGCGGTGCCCCGCGCGGAGCACCGCCCACCGGCAGTGGTGTCCCCGACGCCTCAGTGGCTGCCGTCCACCGGCTCCAGCACGAGGACGGGGATCTCCCGGTCCGTCTTCTTCTGGTAGTCGGCGTAGTCGGGGAACGCCTCGACCGCGCGTTCCCACCAGAGCGCCTTCTCCTCGCCGGTCACCTCTCGGGCGGTCATGTCCCGGCGCACCGGCCCGTCCTGGAGCTCCGCGCGCGGATCGGCGACGAGGTTGTGGTACCAGACCGGGTGTTTCGGGGCACCGCCCTGGGAGGCGACCACCGCGTACAGGCCGTCGTGCTCGACGCGCATGAGGGGCGTCTTGCGGATCTTCCCGCTCTTCGCGCCGACGGTCGTCAGGACGATGACCGGCATGCCGCGCATCGTCGTCCCCTCCGTTCCCCCCGAGCTCTCGTACTGCTCGACCTGGTCACGGACCCACTGTGTGGGGCTCGGTTCGTACTCGCCCTGCAGAGGCATGCGTCATTCCCATCGTCGGTATCCAGCCGGGCATCTCATCGGCCGCGGCATCTCATCATGGCTTCAACGACTTCGGCCACCGCGAAAATCCGCCCCGGTCGACGTGTCGCGCACGCCCACCGGTTCATTCGGTGTCGACGAAGCCCATGGTCCGGTTCATTCCGATCGCGCTCGCGTTCGCCGGATGGTGGAACGTCCGGACCCGGTGCACACCGCACAGGCGCACGAAGTCCATCCCGAACGTCTTCATGGCGATGGAGATGCCACGGCCCCGGTGCGTGGCCTTCACCCCGGTCATCTCGTTGAACACGAAGCCGACGTGGCGGGAGGTCGCCGCCAGGCCGACCCAGACGTCGCCGTCGAGGGCGATCACGACACCGCGCGGGTCGTACGAGGGAACGTAGAACCGGCGCGCGCAGAATTCCTCGTACGTGAAGAACTCGCCCCGTTCCGGGATGTCGGCGGAGCACTCCTTGTTGAGTTCGTACAGTGCGCGCCGGTGCTCCGGGGTGTCACCCAGCTCCGCGAGCGTGGTCAGCCGGATGCCCTCGTTCCGGCACGTGGTCACGTATGCCTCGAACCGTTCGGTGTCGAAGGCCGTGGTGTCGAGTTCGAGCCGCACCCAGTGGTCCGTCATGTTCCGTCCTCCGCCCGTGCCGCGCGCCGTACAGCCGTTGGAGCCCCCACCCTATGCGGGGTGGGGGCTCCGGTTGCCGGCGGTGTCGTCAGCTGACGTCGACGTCGATGCAGGCGTAGAAGGCGTTGGCCGTGTCGGCGATGTTCCACACCGCGAGGACCTTCTGCTTGCCCGAGAGGTTGCCGAAGTCCACCTGGTGGGTGACGGTCGCGCCGGGCTGGGCGCCGTTGTCGTTGAACTCGGCGATCTTCTGGCCGGACGCGAAGTACTGCCAGGTGCTGGTGGCGTGACGTGCGGTCAGCTTCCACTCGAAGGACGTGCTGCGGCTGACCGGGGTGACCTGCCAGCCCTTGGAGTCGTCGTCCAGCTCGGCGAAGGCGCTGTTGCCGCCGCTGCAACTGGTCAGCCCCTTGGGGCCCTCCACGCTCTGCGGTTCGTACGTGATGGAGCCGCAGCTGACGGTTCCGGCGGCGCACTGGGCCTGCCGGCTGGGCGGTGACGAGATGTAGCCGTGGGCACTGGCGGAGCCGGTGGGCAGGGTGAGCGCGAGTACCGGGGCGAGTACGGCTCCGAGAGCTGCGGCGGTCTTCCTCTTCGCGTGCATGCTTCTCCTTCACATGAGGCGACGCTGCACGCGCGGACTGTGGGGAGCCCGGGAGCGGCAGTCCAGCCTCTCGAGTGTGGGGCCAAGAGGGGCGAAGGGCGCGGCAGAACCATGACCGGACACCCCTGCGTAGGGGGTGGCCGGGGCCGGGCCCTGCACTTGGACTAGACCATACCCGGGGAGGCGTGAGCGTCAAGGGTGGTGGGAGTGAAGCGAGTTGGGCCCATCGGCGTCAGGGGCGGGCGGCTGCGTAGTGGACCGTGACCTTCTCGAAGCCCAGTGAGCCGAGCAGGCCCCGCAGCATGGCGGTGGTGTTCTTCTCGGCGCGCTGGGCCAGGCCGCTCTCCTTGGCCGCCTCGCCGATGTGGCGTGCGGCCAGTTGGTTGACGGCCTGCTCGCTGCCGGGATTGTCGGAGAAGAAGTCGCCGAGCCGGTCGAGGAGGCCGCGCTGCTTGGACACCGCGTAGGAGCGGTCGGGGTCGAGCGCCGGCTTGCCCAGCACCGCGTGCGGCAGGCGGATCTCGGCCGTGGTGCGGTCCTCGTCGACGACGACTCCCCCGCTCGTCGCCTGCCCCAGGTCCACGTACGCGGACACGGTGCCGGCGCCGACGTACAGCGTGCGGGTGCCGCGGATGGCGTCGGGGACGAACTTGGTGTCCTTCTCCAGGTCGACGACGACCTGGAAGTTGCCGGCGGCCGCCTCGTACCTGCTCATGTCCTGGATCGACTTGAGCACCGCCGGGCCGGAGCGGTCGTGCGTCTCCTCGCCCAGCAGGTCACCTAATCCGGGGAGCAGGCTGAGGCGGGTGCCGATGAGCAGCAGGGCCAGCGCGGCCGCGCAGCCGGCGGCAACCCGGCCCCAGCGGCGGTTGCGACGGCCGCGGGCGCCGTCGTCGGCCGGTGCGGGCTTCGTCGGCGGTTCTGTCGCCGGGTCGGTGGAGGTCATACTGCCCGTATGACCCGGCCCGCCGGATTCACTCCGGAGGCCGGAGCGGCTGCGCCGCCTGCTGTACGCGGGAACGGACGGCCTGGGCACCGCACGCCGTCACACACCTCTCTCACGCCCCGGTGTCACCGTCCAGCCGCTCCCGTACCAGGTCGGCGTGGCCGATGTGGCGCGCGTACTCGCTGATCATGTGGACGTGGACGAAGCGCAGGGAGTAGACCTCGCCGTCGTGGGTGAAGGTGTCGTCCAGCGAGGCGCCGGCGACGATCTCGTCCGCCAGCCGGCACTCCTCGACCAGCCGGGCGTAGTCCTCGGCGGCCCGGGCCGGGTCGAGGTCCTCGAAGTCCGCGTCCTTGCCCTTCGCCTGGTCGTACAGCGACCCCAGCTCCTGGCCGGCGAACCGCTGCCGGAACCAGGTGCGTTCGACCTTCGCCATGTGGCGTACGAGTCCCAGCAGCGCGAGGTTCGACGGCGGGACGGTCCGCTCGGCGAGCTGCTCACCGGTCAGGCCGGCGCACTTCTGCAGGAGGGTGGAACGGAACCAGTTCAGGAATCCGGTGAGCATCTCGCGCTCGCCTGCGACGAGCGAGCCGGGCGTACGCGTGGCTTCAGGGGCTGTCCATGTCATCCGGTGATCATGCCGGGGGAACGGGCGTTCGCACGAGTCCTTTACGGCCGCATGCTGTAGCCGGTGTCGTCCGAGGAGCAGCGGGTCACGGACGGGGGCGGGCAGCCGGCCGAGGGCCAACGCCGATCGGGTATCCGGCTGCTCGTCTCCGTCAGCGCTTGCGGGGGCGGCCGCGTGCGGCCCTGGCCCGTGCGCCCTGCCGCAGCCGTGACCAGCGCGAGGGGGTCCGTGCCTTCTGCCGGGCGGGGCGCAGGGCAGGCTCCGGGCGCCGGGCCGGGGCGGGCTCCGTCGTTCGGCCGGGTTCGTCCGCGAGGACGTGGTAGCGGTGGCTCAGGCGGCGCCCGACCAGCAGATAGGCCAGGAGCGCGCCCGCGGTGTTGAGGATGACGTCGTCCACGTCGAAGGCGCGGCCCGCGACGAGCGCTCCCTGCACCAGTTCGACGACGGCGATGACCAGCACGGTCAGCAGGACCATGCGGATCATCCGCAGCCGCCGCGGTACCAGGATGGGCAGCAGGACACCGAACGGCATGCCCAGCAGAAGGTTGCCCCCGGCCTGCTTGCACGCGGCGAGGAAGGTGTAGTCCTCGGCGTACTGGCGCAGGGAGCGTCCCGGTCGCAGGTTCGACGTGACGAGGTCCTCGGAGGCGGGCGACGGCGTGAGCGTCACCTTCGCCAGCACGACGGAGAATCCGACCAGGGCCAGGAGGGCCAGTACCAGTATGGAGACGCGCAGCAGGAGCCGCCCCCATCCTCTGGACGGGGTTCCGTCGCGCTCAGCTCTTGCGGCCTCTGCGTCCATGGGCCTCGGATGCCCCGGGAGCGCAGGGGCCATACCCGCCGCGGCCGTGCGGGGCGCGGGTCCGGACGTCAGACTGGTCGCAGTGGGCCGGTCGGAGAAGACCCGGCGCATCCGGCAGGACACGAACCGATGCGGAGGTCTCATGACGGTCGACCACGCGAACACGCCGCTGAACTGCCTGGTCACCGGCGCCACCGGCTACATCGGCGGCCGGCTGGTGCCGGAACTCCTCGCGGCGGGGCACCGGGTTCGGTGTCTGGCCCGCACCCCGGAGAAGCTCCGGGACTATCCGTGGGCCGGGGAGGTGGAGACCGTCCGGGGCGACGTCACGGACGCGGAGTCCCTGGCCCCGGCGATGCGCGGCATCGACGTGGCCTACTACCTGGTGCACTCCCTGACGACCGGGGCCGGCTTCGAGGACACCGACCGGCGGGCAGCCTCGACGTTCGCGGAGCAGGCACGGGCGGCGGGGGTCGGGCGCATCGTCTACCTCGGCGGCCTCACCCCCGACGGCACGCCGGCGCGTGAGCTGTCGCCGCATCTGCGCTCGCGGGCGGAGGTGGGCCGCATCCTGCTGGACTCCGGCGTCCCGACCACCGCGTTGCGCGCCGCGATCATCATCGGCTCGGGGTCCGCCTCCTTCGAGATGCTGCGCTATCTCACGGAGCGGCTGCCGGTCATGGTGACGCCGAGCTGGGTGTCGACCCGGATTCAGCCGATCGCGGTGCGCGACGTGCTGCGCTATCTGGTGGGCAGTGCCCGCATGCCCCGGGACGTGAACCGCACCTTCGACGTCGGCGGCCCGGACGTCCTGACCTACCGGGACATGATGCAGCGGTACGCGGAGGTCGCTGAGCTGCCGCACCGGCTGATCCTGCCCGTGCCGATGCTGACACCGGGGCTGTCCAGCCACTGGGTCGGGCTCATCACGCCCGTGCCCGCGCCGATCGCCCGGCCGCTCGCGGAGTCCCTGCGGTACGAGGTGGTGTGCCGGGAACACGACATCGCGCGGTACGTCCCCGACGGTGCGGGGCAGCCGTTCACGTTCAAGACGGCGCTGCGGCTGGCGCTGCAACGGGTCCGGGAGGCCCGGGTCGCGACCCGGTGGTCCTCCGCCTCGGTGCCGGGGGTGCCCAGCGATCCCCTTCCCACGGACCCCGACTGGGCGGGCGGCAGCCTGTACACGGATGTGCGCGAACGCACCGTCGACGCGTCGCCGGACGCCCTGTGGCGGGTGATCGAAGGCATCGGCGGCGAGCACGGCTGGTACTCGTTCCCGCTGGCCTGGGCGGTGCGCGGCTGGCTCGACCGGCTGGTGGGAGGCGTGGGCCTGCGACGAGGACGGCGCGACACCGACCGGCTGAGGGTGGGTGACTCCCTGGACTTCTGGCGGGTCGAGGAGATCGAACCGGGCCGTCTGCTGCGGCTGCGCGCGGAGATGCGGCTGCCGGGACCGGCCTGGCTGGAGATGTACGTGGAGCGGGACGAGAGGGGCCGGACGCGTTACCGGCAGCGGGCCCTGTTCCATCCGCGCGGGCTGCTCGGCCACGCGTACTGGTGGAGTGTCTCGCCCTTCCACGCCCTCGTGTTCGGCGGCATGGCCCGCAACATCGCGCGGGTGGCGGAGACCGGCGTGTCACCCGGACGGGCGGTACCCGCGGTGTCGTCCTGAGCGGTGCGGACCGGGGCGTACGGGCGACGGCAGCATGGCAGTCCCCCCTCACCAGGAGTTGCGCCATGACCGTAGCGGTCGTCCTGTTCACCGCCGATCTCCGCCTGCACGACCATCCGCCGCTGCGGGCCGCGCTCGCTTCCGCCGACGAGATCGTGCCGCTGTTCGTCCGGGACCGCGCGATCGAGGCGGCCGGTTTTGACGCCCCGAACCGGCGCGCCTTCCTCGCCGACTGCCTGCGCGACCTCGATGCCGGGCTGCGGGACCGGGGCGGCCGGCTGGTGATCCGGTCGGGCGAGGTGACCGCCGAGGTGTGCGCGGTCGCCTCCGAGACCGGTGCGGACGAGGTGCACGTGGCCGCGGGCGTCAGCGCGTACGCCCGGCGCCGCGAGGAGCGGCTGTGCGAGGCGCTGGAGTCCGACGGGCGCCGGCTGCGCGTGCACGACGGGGTGGTCACCGCGGTGGCGCCTGGCGCGGTGACCCCCGCCTCGTCGGACCACTTCGCCGTGTTCACCCCGTACTTCAGGCGCTGGTCGGCAGAGCGTCTGCGCGACGTCTTCGGCGCGCCGCGCACGGTGCGGGTGCCGAAGGGGCCGCGTTCGGAGAAGGTGCCGGCCCGCTCCGGTGTCCCCGGCGTCTCGGAGGGTCTGGCCGAGGGCGGCGAGAAGGCGGCGCGCAAGGCGTTCACGGCGTGGCGGCGCCACGGGCTCGCGGCGTACGAGGACCGGCACGACGACCTGGCGGGCGACGCCACCTCTCGCCTTTCGCCGCACCTGCACTTCGGCACCCTGTCCCCGGTCGAGCTGGTGCACCGGGCGCGGGACGGGGGCGGCGCCGGGGCCGAGGCGTTCGTACGGCAGCTGTGCTGGCGCGAGTTCCACTACCAGGTCCTCGCGGCCCGGCCGGCCTCGTCCTGGGAGGACTACCGCACCAAGCACGACCGGTGGCGCTCCGAGGCGGAGGCGGCCGACGAGATCGACGCGTGGCGGCAGGGGCGCACCGGCTATCCGGTGGTCGACGCCGCGATGCGCCAGCTGCGGCACGAGGGCTGGATGCACAACCGGGGCCGGCTGCTCACCGCCTCCTTCCTCACCAAGACCCTGTACGTGGACTGGCGCGTCGGGGCGCGGCACTTCCTGGACCTCCTGGTGGACGGCGACATCGCCAACAACCAGCTGAACTGGCAGTGGATGGCCGGAACCGGGACCGACAGCCGGCCCAACCGCGTGCTCAGTCCGGTGGTACAGGCCAAGCGGCTGGACCCGGGCGGCGACTACGTCCGGCGCTGGGTGCCGGAGCTGGCGTCGCTGTCCGGGGCCGCCGTGCACGAGCCGTGGAAGCTGCGCGGCGCCGAGCGCGAGCGCCTGGACTACCCGGAGCCGGTGGTGGACCTGTCCGAGGGGCTGACCCGGTTCCGGCAGGCGCGCGGACTGGACTGACGGCGGCGCGCCGCAGCCGCCACGCCGCGTGCGGCACAACAGGACCGGCGGGCCGGGCGGCGGCGAAGATGCTGGAGTGGCGACTCCCCGTTCCGTGTCATCCACCGATCCGGCCGGCCCCGAGGGGGCGGGGGCCGCGCGCGGTCACACCGTGCTGTTGCTGCTGTCGGCGGCGTCCGGGGCCGCGGACGCGTTCGTCTTCATCTGTGTGGGCCAGGTCTTCGCCGGGGTGATGACCGGCAACCTGGTGCTGCTGGGCACCTCGGCGGCCGGGGCGGGCGAGGAGGGGGTGGCGCTGCGCGTGGTGACCGCACTGCTCTCGTACGGCTGCGGGGTGGCCGGGGCCGCCGTGGTGGGCGAGCGGATGTGGCGGCGGGTGTCGGTGATGCTGCTGACGGAGGTGGTACTGCTGGCGGCGGGGGCTGCGCTGTGGGCGGCGCGGCTGATCACGTCCGACGCGGCCCGGCTGGGGCTGCTGGTGCTCATGGGACTCGCGATGGGGATTCAGGGACGGGTGCGCGCCACGCCCACGAACTACTTCACCGGCACCCTGACCTCTCTCATCGGCCGGCTCGCCGTGGGGAGGTGGCGCGTCGGTGACGGCTGGGTCGCGGGGCGGCTGCTCGCCGTGGTGGCGGGGGCGGCGCTCGCCGCCCTGGCGGTGCGCCTCTGGCCCGCGACCGGCGCCGTGGCGGCCGCGGCGCTCGCGGTGGCCGCGCTGCTGGTCGAGACGGTGGCGCGGCACGGGCAGGACAGTGCCGCCGGGGCCGGGCGCCCGGACAAGGGGAAGCCCCGGCCGGATCGGGGGAATCCAGCCGGGGCGGCTTGAATGTGGGCGCTCAGTGCGTCATCCACATATAGGTGAACGATAAACCATCGCGCGCTGTTCCCGGCAACACCCGCCCCAAACTGTGATCCAGGGCACGATCCGGGAGGCGGAGGGCGTCTCACTCACCCTTGGAGGGCGCCTCGGTGCCGTAGCGGCGGTGGAACTGCTCGATCCGGCCCTCCGTGTCCAGGACCTGCCGGGTCCCGGTGTAGAACGGGTGGCTCGCCGACGAGGTCTCCACGTCGATGACGGGGTAGCTGCGGCCGTCCTCCCACGTCACACGCCGGTCGGAGTCGGCGGTCGAGCGGGTGAGGAAGGCCGTCCCGGCGGCACGGTCGCGGAAGACCACCGGACGGGAGACGGGGTGGATTCGGGACTTCATGAGCATTCCTTCCTTGACGCGGTACAGGAACGGACGGGCGGTCGGACGGTCAGCGCTCCTCACGGAAGAGGACGTGACGGCCGGCGGCGGGGTCGTACTTGCGCAGGACCAGGCGGTCGTGGTTGTTGCGACGGCTCTTGCGCGTCACGTAACTCTGCCCCGTCCCCGCGGTCGAGCGGAGCGTGACTACCGGACGGATCTCGCTACGGGCCATGGGCACCTCCGGACTCGTGGATCACGAACCCCAGGACCCTTGTGGGAACGGGATTCGTTTTCGTTCTGCCTGGTGTAACGCGAGGGTGCCGCCACGCATTCCCGCCCCGCCCCCTCCGCCGCGACCCCGCCCGGCATATGCCCCGGCGCCCGGCGCGCACGCCGCGCGAACGCGGCGCACGCGCGCCCGCCACTCCCTCTGCGCACCCGCTGACTTGCACCAACCACCGCGTACAGCAAGGCTGTTCGAAGAAAATGGGCTACAGTCAGCCGCTGGCATATGCCGGATGCAAGAACGCATCGAGTGTTGCCAAATCACTTACGGGCCTCTTCCGGCTGTGCGAAAGTCGTATGCGGTCCACCCTTCAGAACTGGTTGTACCGCCCTGTATCGGAGTACGACATGCCGTCCCCCCTCTCTGCGGACCGCCCCGCCCCCCAGCCGCCCGAGCGCGATGCCGTCGACGCGTTGATCCACCGGACGCGTCGGCTGCGCGGCGATGTGGACGCGGTGCGGCGCGATGCCGTGCGCATCGACGAGGACGATCCGCAGATGCGCTGGCAGCGCGCGCTCTGTGACCTGGCGGTCCACCACCTCGACGACCTCGGCACGCACCTGGGACAGCTCAGGGAGGGCCTGCCCGCAGAGCCCGCCGACGAACAGGCATCGCCCGCGCGTACGAGCGAGGAGGACGCCGCCGATGAGGCTTCGGGCCCCCTCATCGGCCGGGTGGGCAGCGCCGAATGGAATCTGCTGACCGACGAGGTCAGCTGGTCCGACGAATTGTTCCGGATCTTCGGCCGCGCACCGGAGGCGGGCGGGCTGTCGCTGGACGACCTGCCCTCGCTGCTGCTCCCCGAGGACCAGCCCTTACTCACCGCGCTCGTGACGGACTGCCTGGTGGACGGCAAGCCGATAGACGGCGAGTTCCGCATCACGCACCCCGACGGGCGCATCCGCACCCTGCACATGGCGGGCGAACCCGTCCTCGACACGGACGGCTGCACCGCCTCCATGTGGGCGGTCATCCGGGACGTCAGCGCGCTGCGGCGCAGCCAGCAGGTGGTGCGCCGCACCCATGACTCCCTGCGTCGCGAACAGCACATCGCCAGGGCCGAGCGCCGGGTCGCGGTGGAGCTGAAGGAGGCCGTGCTCCCCCCGTGGCAGAGCTCCCTGCGGCTCCCGGACCACGGCCCCGGCACCCTGGACATCGCCGCCCACTACCTGCCCTCGGAGACGAGTGCCCTGGTCGGCGGCGGCTGGTACGACGCGATGGAACTGCCGGACGGCAGGACCCTGCTCACGGTCGGTGATCTGACCGGCCACGGCATCCAGGCCACCTCCGCGATGGCGGTGGTCCTGGGCGCCCTGCGCGGCATGGCGGTGGCCGGCGTCGAACCCGGGGCGCTGCTGGGCCACCTCAACCAGTTACTGGAAACCTCCATTCAGCCCGCTCTGGGCAGTGCCGTTTGCTGCCGCTTCGACCCGCGGACACGCACCCTGGACTGGGCACAGGCCGGGCACCCCGCGCCACTGCTCTTCCGCGACGGGACCGGGCGCCCGCTCCCCCCGCCGGACGGGGTGCTGCTCGGAGCGGCCTCCGGGGTCGCCTACGAGCAGGACGAGGCGCGTCTGCTGCCCGGTGACGTGCTGGTGCTGTACACCGACGGGCTGGCCCGGGACAGGGCCGACGGGCGCGGCGGTGCACACCCGGGCACGGAGACGCTGCTCGCCCTGGCGCCACGCTTCAGCGAGGCCCGTTCGGCACAGGAGTGCGTCCGGGCCGTCGTCGAGGAGTTCGGCGGGGCCGAGCGACTGGACGACGCGTGTGTGCTGATCGCCCGCGTCGGGGCGTAGCGAACCGACGGCGGAACTCGCCGAGGCGCCGGCGGATCAGCTCGCGCCGCTCATGGACCTGCGGGGCTCATCGGACCCCGGAGCTGCTCAGATCTCCGCACTCCTCGGCTTCGTGACGCGGCTCTTCTGCGGAAGCGCGACCTGGATCTCCTGGCGCAGCTCCTCGATCTTGGCGTAACCCGCGAACTGCCCGGTCAGCCGGTACATCTCGCGCAACCGGTCCCAGGTCCGGTGGGAGGAGGTCTCCCCCATCGTCACCAGGGCGAGCCGCGCGTAACGGTCTGCCTGTTCCGGGTCGTCGGCGATGAAGCAGGCCGAGGCGAGCGAGATGTAGTCGAAGATCTTGGACCGCTGGCGTCCGTTGACCCGCAGTTCGAGCGCCTGCTTCGCGTGGCGCTGGGCGATGGTCGCGACCGAGGGATCGTGCTCTGCCAGCGTACGGAAGGCCAGGGCCTGCATGCCGTGCATGTCGGCCTCGTCGAACATCTGCATCCAACTGAGCGGCTGCACGTCGCCCTTGTCCGAGACGAAGAGTTCCTCGGCCCGGCCGAGGGTGCGCCGCATGGCCTGGCCCCGGCCCATGGACGCCTGCGCCCATGCCTCGATGGTGTGCAGCATCGCCTGGGTGCGCGGCAGGACGCTCTCGCCCGAGCCGGACTTGGCGAGCTTCATCAGGTCCAGCGCGTCGTCGGGGCGGCCCAGGTGGACCATCTGGCGGGCCGCGCGGGACAGGGCCTCGCCCGCGCGCGGGCGGTCGCCGCCCTCGCGGGCCGCGTGTGCGGCGATGACGAAGTACTTCTGGGCGGTGGGTTCGAGGCCGACGTCGTGGGACATCCATCCCGCGAGTACGGCGAGGTTGGCGGCGACGCCCCACAGGCGCCGCTGCAGATGGTCGGGGTGGCGGTAGGCGAGCATGCCGCCCACCTCGTTGAGCTGGCCCACCACGGCCTTGCGCTGTAGGCCGCCGCCCCGGGAGGCATCCCAGGCGCGGAAGACCTCCACGGACCGCTCCAGCGCCTCGATCTCCTCCGAGCCGATGGGAGCGGCCTCGTACCGGTCGAAACCGGCGGGGTCCGCGTGCACGGGGCCGTCGACGCGCGGGGCGTCGGCGGCCAGTGCGGGGTCGGTGTGCAGCCAGTCGTGCATGGGGCCTGCGATGGTGGAGCCGGCGGCGAGCGCGGCGCCCGCGCTCACCAAGCCGCGTCGGTTGAGCATGAGGTCCATTCCCGTGAATTCGGTGAGGACCGCTGCCGTCCGCTCGGGCGCCCACGGCAGTTGGTCGGGATTGTCCTGCGTCCCGGCTTCTCGCCGCTTCCCCACACGCCCGCGCCGGCCGAACCCGAGGTCCTCGATGGTCACGACACGGCCGAGCCGCTCGGTGAACAGGGCAGCCAGCACCTCGGGCACGGGATCACGCGGGGACTCCCCCATGTCGATCCAGCGCCTCACGCGCGAGGTGTCGGTGGCCAGTTGCGGATGGCCCATGGCCGCCGCCTTCCGGTTCACCATTCTCGCGAGTTCGCCCTTGGACCAGCCGGCTAGGCCGAACAGGTCCGACAGGCGGGTGTTGGGTTCTCCGGTCACGTCAAGCCCCCAGGTTCTCGGCTGTGTTGACAGTAACCCCGTGTCAGGTGCCTTGCGACTATTCGCCAGGGTTCGCCAGGGTGCGCCAGATGGTCTGCCACCCGCGCTCCGGTGTCAGGTAGGAAAGCGCAACCCCGCCCGGCAGCCCTAGGTACTCCCCAGGGTGCCGAACGGCCGTCGGCCGGGGCGGCGCACGCAACTTGTCGGCGCACGAAGGGATCTGTCCAGCCCATGTACACAGCATCGTCCTCCGTGTCCGCCCCGCCCCGGCCGCTGCGTCCCCTCGGAGCGGGCGGCGGACCGTACCTCGACCCCCGCGCCACCGTCCCGGCGCCCGGCATCGGGCGGCCCCGGCGCGCGGCGGGGCCGGGTGCCCCTTCGCTCAGCGGGCGGCTGGACCTGTCGGGCCCGCAGGGCGCCCAGCTGAGGATGGTGATCGCGTCCGTGCACCGGATCTGCCCGGAGTTCAACCCGGTGCAGGTGCTGCGGCGCAGCGGGCGTTCGGTGCTGCTCGTCGGATCGACGGGGCGCGCGACGGCGGTCGCCAAGTGTTTACTGGACCACTCCCCCGCGTGGTCGGAGCGGTTCCGGCACGAAATAGCGGCATACCGGGCGTTCGTCCGGCACCGTCCGCCGGTCCGGGCCCCCCGGCTCATCGCCGCCGACCCCGAGAACTGCACCCTGGTCATCGAGCGGATGCCCGGCCGGGTGGCCGCGCTGACCAGGCATCCGGCCGAGGCGCCGCCCCGGGCGGATCTGCGGGCGGTGCTCGGGGCGATCACCCGGGTCAACGCCTGGCGTCCGCCGACCGGGCTGTTCGACAAGCCGCTGGACTACGCGGCGCGGATCACCCGCTTCCACGAGCTGGGTCTCTTCACCGACCGGGACCTGGGCGATCTGCAGAAACTGCTGCACGGGCTCGCCCACGCCGGGGGCCGGCACAGCATGAAGCAGTTCTGCCACGGGGACGCGCTGCTCTCCAACATCCTCCTGTCGCCCACCGGTCCGGTGCTGGTGGACTGGGAGCACGCGGGCTGGTATCTGCCGGGCTACGACCTGGCGACGCTGTGGACCGTGCTGGGCGACGCGCCGGTGGCCCGGCGTGAGATCAGCAAGCTGGCCCAGATGGCGGGCCCGGCGGCGCGGGACGCGTTCCTGGTGAACCTGATGCTCGTGCTCACCCGGGAGATCCGTACGTACGAGACGGCCGTGCAGCGGGCCATGCGGGACCCCGGTCCCGCCCGGGCGGGGCAGGACCGGCCGGGCGCGCTCTCGCCCGGCGAGGAGCAGCGGCTGCTGCTGCGCCGGCTGCACGACGACTGCGCGATGGCCCGGAGCGCCGTGCGGGCAGCGGTCGGCACGCGCTGACCGGCCCCACGGGGCGCGCCGCGGGTCCGGTGCCGACACACCGGGCCCGCGGCGCGCTGTTCCGCGTCCCCGTCCCCCGGTTCAACGTGCGCGCAGGATGTCCACGTCGGAGGCCTTCACGAAGGCGACGCGGTGGCCGATCTGGACGGTCACGTACTTCTGCTTGCCCTTGAAGTAAGCGTGGTCCAGGGGGTACGAGGCGTCGATCGTGGGCGCGTAGAAGAAGCCGGTGGGGGCCTGTCCGCCTCCGGGGTAGGACTGGCCGGCCTTGATGGTGTACTGGAGTGGCGTGCCCACCCGCTGGTCCGCGAAGTCGGCCGGGTACTCGGACTTCTCCGGGTACGCCACCCCGTACACCGGCACCTCGGCCTTGCCCGTCTTCGGGCGGACGACGTAGCCGGAGGTGGGGGTGGTGGTGCGGGTGCGGGCGGGCGTGCGGAACCAGGCCTTCTCGCCGTACCACCAGATCGCCGTCCAGCCGGGTGCGTGGCCTGCCACGACGGCCTGCTGGGTGGCGCTGATCTTGCTGCCCCAGTCGGCGGCGCAGTTGGTGCCGGGCGACCCGTCCGGGTGGATTCCCGGGTCGGAGAAGAGGGGCGCGTCGTCGGAGGGTGCCGTGTGCAGCGGGACCGCACTGGAGCCCTGGACGGGGAGGTCGACGCCCTTCTCGCAGTCGCGGAAGGCCTGTTCGTTGTCCTTGAACGTGGGGCTGACCGTGATCAGTCGGCTGTCCTTGCGGGCGGTCGGCACGGTGGGTTCGCCGAGGAGCGCCATGAATCGGTTCCAGTCCCAGTAGGTGCCCGGGTCCCAGTGCATGTTCCGGGCGCCGGCGGCGCTGGTGGGCGGGACGCCGTCGTGGCCGATGATGTGCTGGCGGTCGAGCGGGATGTCGTACTTGGCGGCGAGGTAGCGCACGAGGGCCGCGGTCGAGCGGTACATCTCGGGGGTGTACCACGTGGCTCCCTCGACGGCGACGCCTTCCTGCTCGATGCCGATGGAGTGGCTGTTGACGTACCAGTTCCCCGCCTGCCAGGCGACGTCCTTGTTCTTCACCATCTGGGTGACGTGTCCATCGGCGGACCGCACCACGTAGTGGGCGGAGGTCTGCTTCAGCGGGTTCTGGAAGATCTTCAGCGTGGTGTCGAAGTCCTCCTCGGTGTCGTGCAGCACGATGAATTCGATCTTGTTGCTGTGCGGCCGGTCCGCGGTGTCGTAGTTGCCGTACGTCTCCTTGTCGGCCGGGTCGCCGGTCTGCTGGTAGGCCGCCGGGACCCAGTCGCAGGCGAGGCCGCGCGGGCACTCGGGCCGCATCCCGTCGGCGCCGGCCCGGGCGGCGGGGCTGAGCAGCGCGAGGCTCAGCGCTCCGGCGGTGGTGAAGGCGAGTGCGAGCCTGGTCCTCTGCTTGGACGTCATGACAACCCTTCGTCGAGCCTGGTGCTCCCGGAGCCGTTCGTTTCGAGATGCGTGCGTGTTCCTGTCCCGCTGTCGGCCGTGCGCGCACACTCTGTGACCTGAGGTGAAGGGGCGTCAAGAGCGCGGCGGCGGCGGCGCGTTGAGCCACTGGACCAGACCACTGACAGGTGCTGTGACCTGCGAAGGGCGGGGAGCGACGCGCCTCTGGCGGTGGCGTGTTACCGGGGTTTTACACGTATGTCGCTCGAACGGGCGCTCTTGCGGTGTGACTAATGGCGGGTGTGCGTGCCCCGAACGGCCGAAGGGTAGTGCTGGCGCCGACAGGACCGATGCGCGTGACATCCACGCGGTGGCTTTCGGAAAGGCCGGACGCACATGGCTCAGCCGTTCACCCTGCCGGACTTCTATGTTCCGTATCCGGCGCGTCTCAACCCCCATGTGGAGGAGGCCCGGCAGCACACGAAGACGTGGGCGCGGGCCATAGGGATGCTGGAGGGGTCCGGTATCTGGGAGGAGAAGGACCTCGACTCCCACGACTACGCGCTGTTGTGCGCGTACACCCATCCCGACTGCTCGGCCGAGGCGCTGTCGCTCGTCACCGACTGGTACGTGTGGGTCTTCTTCTTCGACGACCACTTCCTGGAGCTGTTCAAGCGCACCCCGGACCGGGAGGGCGGCAAGCGCTACCTGGACCGGCTGCCGGCGTTCATGCCGATGGAGCGCGGTGCGCCGACGCCCAAGCCGGAGAATCCGGTCGAGGCGGGGCTGGCGGACCTGTGGGCGCGGACGGTGCCCGCGATGTCGGACGCCTGGCGGGTGCGGTTCGCGGAGTCGACGAGGAACCTCCTCAACGAGTCGCTGTGGGAGCTCGCCAACATCAACGAGGGCCGCATCGCGAACCCCGTCGAGTACATCGAGATGCGCCGCAAGGTGGGCGGGGCCCCCTGGTCGGCGGGGCTGGTGGAGTACGCGGCGGGGGCCGAGGTGCCGGAGGCGGTGGCCGATGAGCGGGCGCTGCGTGTCCTGCGCGACGCGTTCTCCGACGGTGTCCATCTGCGCAACGACCTCTTCTCGTACCAGCGCGAGGTGGAGGACGAGGGCGAGAACAGCAATGGTGTGCTGGTGCTGGAGCGCTTCCTCGACTGCTCGACACAGGAGGCGGCCGAGGCGGTGAACGATCTGCTGACGTCGCGGCTCCAGCAGTTCGAGAACACGGCGCTGACCGAGCTGGGGCCGCTCTGCGCCGGCAAGGGCCTGGACCCGGCGCAGACGGCGGCGGTGCTGGCGTACGTCAAGGGGCTGCAGGACTGGCAGTCCGGCGGCCACGAGTGGCACATGCGCTCCAGCCGTTACATGAACGACGGCGGGGCCGCCGAGGCCGCGCCGGGGTTCGGGATGGCCGCCGCGTCGATCCGGTTCACCAACCGCTCGGAGTCGGCCAGGCTGCGCGGCCACAGCCATGTGCCCTACCAGCACGTGGGCCCGTCCCTGCTGCCCGACTTCGACCTGCCGTTCGGCACGACGCTCAGCCCGCACCTGGAGGGGGCCCGGGAGCGGCTGGTCGTCTGGGCGGACCGGATGGGCATCCTGCAGGCACAGCCGGGGGTGCCGGGTTCGCACATCTGGGACGAGGAGCGGCTGCGGGCGATCGACCTGCCGCTGTGCGCGGCCGGTATCCATCCGGACGCGACGCCCGACGGGCTCGATCTGTCCTCGGGGTGGCTGGCCTGGGGGACGTACGGCGACGACTGGTTCCCCGTGGTGCACGGGCGCAGCCGTGATCTGGCGGGGGCCCGGCTGGCCAATGAGCGGCTGTCGCTGTTCATGCCGCTGGACGGGGGCGCGACGCCGGAGCCAGTCAACGCGCTGGAGCGCGGGCTGGGCGACCTGTGGGAGCGCACCGCGGGACCGATGGACGGCGACGGCAGGCGTGCGTTCCGCAAGTCGGTGGAGGACATGACGGCGAGCTGGCTGTGGGAGCTGGCGAACCAGGCGCAGAACCGGATTCCCGACCCGGTGGACTACGTCGAGATGCGGCGTATGACGTTCGGCTCGGACCTGACGATGAGTCTGTGCCGGGTCGGGCACGGCAGGAAGGTGCCGCAGGAGATCTACGAGAGCGGTCCGCTGCGCTCCCTGGAGAACGCGGCCGCCGACTACGCGGCCCTGCTGAACGACCTGTTCTCGTACCAGAAGGAGATCGAGTACGAGGGTGAGGTGCACAACGGGGTCCTGGTGGTGCAGAACTTCTTCGGGGTGGACTACCCGACGGGGATGGCGATCCTGTACGACCTGATGAAGTCGCGGCTGCGGCAGTTCCTCCATGTCGCCGAGAACGAACTGCCCGTTCTCTACGACGACTTCGGGCTCGGTGCGGAGGCGCGGGAAACGCTCGCGGGCTATGTGCAGGAGCTGAAGCACTGGCTCGCGGGCATCCTGATCTGGCACCGGGGCTGCCGGCGCTACCGCGAGGAGGATCTGCGGCGGGGCACCGCCGCCCCGTGGCACCTGAACGGTCCCACGGGGCTCGGCACCTCGGCGGCGCAGGTGGCGGCGCTGTTCGGTCAGCTGTCGGGGGTCAGCGTGTAGCGCTGCCCGGCGCGGGCCCGGATGACCTTCCGGCCGCTCGCGAACAGCGTGGAGCGGACGGTCGCCGTGCGGGTGCGGCTCGCCGTGATCACCACACGGCGGGCCTTGCCCCGGGCCCATTCGATGTCGACGGTGAATCCTCCCCGGGCGCGCAGTCCGCGCACCGACCCCTCGGGCCAGCCGGCCGGGAGGGCGGGGAGGATGTCGATGGTGTCGTGCTGGCTCTGGAGCAACATCTCGGCCATGCCCGAGGTTGCGCCGAAGTTGCCGTCGATCTGGAACGGGGGGTGAGTGTCCCAGAGGTTGGGCAGGGTGGAGCCCTTCAGCTGTTCCGCGAGCATCTTGTGGGCGTGGTCGCCGTCCCGCAGCCGGGCCCAGAAGTTGATCTTCCATGCCTTGGACCAGCCGGTGCCGCCGTCGCCCCGGGCGCCGAGCGAGACCTTGGCGGCTTCGGCCCAGGCGGTGCCCGCCTCGATCTGACGGCCGGGGTGGAGGGCGAAGAGGTGCGAGACGTGGCGGTGGGTGTCGGCCGGGTCGTCCCGGTCGGCCTTCCACTCCTGGAGCTGCCCCCAGGACCCGGTCCGCAGGCCGGGGTCGAGGCGGTCCAGGGCCGTTTCGAGCCGGCTGCGGAAGGCGGGGGCGTCACCGAGGGTGCGGGCGGCCTCCAGGGTGCTGGTGAGCAGGTCGTGGACGATCTGCTGGGACATCGCGGCCCCGGCGGTGAAGTCCCCGTGCTCGGGCGAGTAGCTGGGGGTGACGACGAGGAGCCCGTCGCGCGGGTCGGTGCGCAGGTTGGCCAGCCAGAATTCGGCGGCCTCCTTCATCGCCGGGTAGGCGGTGGAGCGCAGGTAGTCGGTGGAGCCGCCGAAGCGGTAGTGCTCGTACATCTGCTGGGTGAGCCAGGCGGCGGCCTCGGGGAACCAGAAGGCGGTGGACCAGTCGTGGACGCCGGTGAAACCGAATGGGTTGGTCTCGTTGTGGACGACCCAGCCGGCGGTGCCGAACATCTCCTTCGCCGTACGCCGGCCCGGTGCGCGCATGGCCTGGACGTAGCGGTCGTAGGGGGCGGTGGTCTCGGCGAGGTTGGTGACCTCGGCGGGCCAGTAGTTCATCTGGAGGTTGATGTTGCTGTGGTAGTCGGCGGACCACGGCGGGGTGGTGGAGTTGTTCCAGACGCCCTGGAGGTTGGCGGGCAGTGACCCGGCCCGTGAGGAGGCGATGAGCAGGTAGCGGCCGTACTGGAAGAAGAGCGCCTCCAGGGCCCGGTCGGCGGCGCCGGAGCCGCCCGTGTACGTGCTCAGGAGCTGGTCGGTGGGCAGGTCGGGGAGCTGCTGGCCGATGTCGAGCACGACCCGGTCGAAAAGGGCGCGGTGGTCGCCGGTGTGGGCGGCGCGGACCTTCTCGTACGAGGTCGACGCGGCCGCGTCGACGGCGGCCGTGACCTTGCGGTGCGGGTCCTCGCCCCGGTAGGCGGGGTAGGTGTCCGCGTAGTCGGTGCCGGCGGCGAGGAAGAACCAGGCACGGTCGGCGCCGGTGACGGTGAGGCTGCCGCCGGCGTTGGCGGTGACCGTGCCTCCGCTGGTGCGGACGCGGATCTGGGCCTCGAAGCGCAGGCCGTTGTCCTTCAGCGCGCCGCGTACGGTGAGCCGGTCGCCGGTCGCGGTGGCCGTGCAGTCGTCGCGCGGCGAGGTGTGGCGCAGGGTGAAGGTGACCTTTCCGGGCCGGTCCGCGGTGAGCCGCCCGCCGATGACGGCGCCGGGGTGGGAGGCGAAGTACTCCCGGGTGTGGACGACCTCCTCGTGGGTGTAGGTGACGGTGGCGAGCGCGGTGCGCAGGTCCAGGGCGCGCCGGTAGGAGGCGTCGGGGGCGGCCGGTGCACCGGGCATGTCGAGCCGCAGCTCCCCGAAGACCTGGTAGGCGCCGTAGCCGCGGCGGGCCTGCCCGAGTTCGGCGGCCACGGCGTCGGGGCCGAGGGAGCCCGCGCTGTCGAGGCGTTCGCGCACACCGTCGAGGGCGCCGGGTCTGGGGGCGGTCCAGTTGCCGAAGTCGTACCCCTCGGCGGAGCCGGGGCCGCCGGTCCACAGGGTCTTCTCGTTGAAGGTGATGCGTTCGGAGGCGAGCGTGCCCCAGATGCTCGCGCCGAGGGCCCCGCCACCGATGGGCAGGGACTCGCCCTCCCAGCCGGCGGCCGGGGCACGGTAGTGGAGCACCGGGTCCGGCAGCTCCTTCACTCGCTCACGGTTCGCTGATTCATCGGAGGTACCGACAGCGGCTGCGGTGCCGGAGAGTACGGGAACTCCCAGTGCCAGCGCACTGGTTGCCCCCATCACCGTCTTCACTGTGGTACGTCGTGTCATCCCGGATGTCATGCCGGAAGACGCTAGAGGTCCGATGACTTGCCGGGCAAGGGACATGACAAAGCGACCTCTTGGACAGAGGCCGCGTGCAGTTGGACAGAAGTGTGATCACCGGGCCGGGCGGCCCGGTGACGGTGTCAGGGTCAGCCCTGCTGGAAGAGCTCGGCCGGAAGCGGCTTCAGGAGCGTGTACAGGTCGTCGGTGATGGGCCGGTCCCAGCTGGCGATGGTGACGAGCACACCGTCGCTGCGGTCGAACTGGACGCAGGAGATCCGGCTCTCGGAGAGCTTCACACGGCGCACGATCAGCAGGTTGTCGCCCTGCATCACGGGCATGTCCTCGGTGCCGGTGACCTCGACCGGCTCGTCGTTCTCCAGGGCGAGCAGCAGCTGGGCCACCTCGAAGGGGATCTGCCCCTCCTCGGTCTCGCGCGCGGGCGAGCCCTCCGGCAGGTTGCCGATGATCATCGCGGGGCCGCGGCCGCCGAACAGGTCGTAGCGCAGGAACACACCCTGACAGCTGCCGTCGGGGGCGGGCAGCAGACCGGCGCCGAGGTTTCCGGGCCAGTCACCGGGGTCCATGGCCAGGACGTCGAAGTCGGGGCCCGCGGGTGTGGCGGCGCTACGGCGGCGGAGGAAGGACATGCAGACATGTTACGTGTCCTGGCTCACCTCGCCGAGCCGGGCCCGGGCAGGGCCCTCGACCACGGCACACCGGCCGGGTGCCGGGTGGTGCCGTGCGGGAAGGCACACCGTCATCCGGTGCGCGACTCCGCGGCCAGCCGTTCCAGCGCGGTGACGGCCTCGGCGGCCCGTTCGTACGGCACGAAGAGGTGGTCGTGGTGAAACCCCGCCACCACATTGCAGCTGATCCCGGCGTCGGTCAGGGCGAGCGAGACGGCGGCGGTCAGCCCCACGGCCTCCAGGGCCGAGTGCACCCGCAGGGTGATCCAGCCCGCCACGTACGTGTAGGGCAGCCCGGCTACCGCGGCCTCGGCCTCGGGGAGCACCAGGGTGAGCCCCTCGGTCTCCCGGACGGTGACGACGGGGGTGACGGCGTCCGGCAGGGCACCGTCGGGGGCGGTCGCGTAGACGTAGCGGCCCGGGTGCAGCTCGGGGCGCAGGTTGCTCAGCAGGACTCGAAGATCGCTCTCGGCTGTCACACCCACCACGCTACCCACGGGGTGCGATGCCGCCCGTGGTGGCGTGCGACGCGGGCGCGGCGGCGGCGGTGCGCGCGTCCCCGGCCCGGCGCGCCCGGGTCACCCGGCCGGCGGTTCGGCGCCCACGAGCCACATGGAGAAGAACTGCGCCCCGCCGCCGTAGGCGTGGCCGAGCGCCCGCCGCGCGCCGTCCACCTGGTGCTCCCCCGCCTGCCCGCGCACCTGGAGCGCCGCCTCGGCGAACCGGATCATGCCGGAGGCGCCGATGGGGTTGGCGGACAGGACACCGCCGGAGGGGTTCACCGGGAGGTCGCCGTCGAGTTCGGTGACTCCGGCCTCGGTGAGCTTCCAGCCCTCGCCCTCGGCGGCGAAGCCCAGGTTCTCCAGCCACATCGGCTCGTACCAGGAGAACGGCACGTACATCTCGACGGCGTCGATCTCCCGGCGCGGGTCGCTGATTCCGGCCTGCCGGTACACATCGGCGGCGCAGTCCCGGCCGGCCCGGGGCGAGACGAAGTCCTTGCCGGCGAAGAGGGTGGGTTCGCTGCGCATGGCGCCCCCGTGCACCCAGGCCGGCGGGTGCGGTGAACGGGCCGCCCCCGTACGGTCGGTCAGGATCATCGCGCAGGCGCCGTCGGAGGAGGGGCAGGTCTCGGAGTAGCGGACCGGGTCCCAGAGCATCGGCGCCGCCTGGACCTTCTCCAGGGTGATGTCCCGGTCGTGGATGTGGGCGTACGGGTTCTTCAGGGCGTTGCGCCGGTCCTTGTACGCGACGAGGGAACCGACCGTGTCCGGCGCGCCGGTCCGGCGCATGTAGGCGCGCACGTGCGGGGCGAAGAAGCCGCCCGCGCCGGCCAGCAGCGGCTGCTGGAACGGGATGGGCAGCGACAGCCCCCACATCGCGTTGGACTCCGACTGCTTCTCGAAGGCCAGGGTGAGGACGGTGCGGTGGACCCGGGCCGCGATGAGGTTCGCGGCGACGAGCGCCGTCGAACCGCCGACCGATCCCGCGGTGTGCACCCGGAGCATGGGTTTGCCGACCGCGCCGAGGGCGTCGGCGAGGTAGAGCTCCGGCATCATGACGCCCTCGAAGAAGTCGGGTGCCTTGCCGATGACCACGGCGTCGATGTCCGCCCAGGTCAGGGCCGCGTCCTGGAGGGCGCGGACCGCGGCTTCGCGGACGAGTCCGGCGAGGGAGACGTCGCGGCGGGCGGCGACGTGCTTGGTCTGGCCGATACCGACGACGGCCACGGGCTCCTTAGGCATGTGCACTCTCCCCTTCGAGGACGGCGACCAGGTTCTGCTGGAGGCAGGGCCCGGATGTGGCGTGGGCGAGGGCCCGGTCGGACTCGCCGCGGTGGATGCGGGCGGCGGCCTCACCGAGGCGGATCAGCCCGGCGGCCATCAGCGGGTTGGCGGCGAGTGCGCCGCCCGACGGGTTGACCCGGACGTCGTCGCCGAGCCCGAGCGCCTTGCGCAGCACCACTTCCTGCGAGGTGAAGGGGGCGTGCAGTTCGGCGGTGTCGACGGGCCGGTCGAAGGCGCCGGCCCGTTCGGCGGCGAGGCGGGTCGACGGGGAGGCGGTGAGCTCGCGCACCCCGAGGCTGTGGGCCTCGATGCGGTGGTCGATGCCGCGAATCCAGGCGGGCCGCTCGCACAGGGCGCGGGCGGTGTCCCCGGCGGCGAGGATCACGGCGGCGGCTCCGTCGCCGACGGGCGGGCAGTCGCCGGTGCGCAGCGGCCGGACGAGGTAGTCGCCGGCCGGTACGGGGCCGCTGAGCTGGGCGTGCGGGTTGGCCGCCGCGTCCTGCCGGCTGCGGGCGGCGATGGCGGCGAGCGCGGCCTCGTCGGTGTCACCGGCGTCGATGAGCGCCTGCGCCTGGAGCGCGGCGAGGGCGACGGAGTCGGGCCAGAGCGGGGCGGCGTAGTACGGGTCGAGCTGGCGGGTGAGGACGTCGCGGACCTGGCCGGGCGAGGATTTGCCATACGCGTAGACGAGCGCGGTGTCCGCCTCGCCGGTGCGGATCTTCACCCAGGCCTCGTACAGGGCCCAGGCGCCGTCCATCTCCACGTGGGACTCGGAGATCGGCGGGTAGGCGCCCACTCCGTCGAGGGCCATGGTGAAGGAGAAGGCGCGGCCGGCGAGGTAGTCGCTGGAGCCCGAGCAGGTGAAACCGATGTCGCTGGTCCTGAGGCCGGTCGCGTCGAGGACCCGGTGCAGGACGGGCATCAGCATCTCGACTTCGGAGAGTTCGTCGGTGCGCCGCTGATGGTCGCTCTGCGCGAACGCGACGATCGCTACGTCTCGCATCTAGACCAGCTCCTTGTACGTGTCGTAGTCGGCGTCCGGCTCGCCGGTCGGCCGGTAGTGGTCGGGGTGGCGGCTGCCCTCGGACCACACCGGTTCGACGCGCAGCCCCATCCGCACCTGGTCGTACGGGATGCCCCCGATGCGGGCGTGCAGGGCGAGGTCGGCGCCGTCCAGGGCGATGTGCGCATAGACGTAAGGGACCTCGATGTCGAGGTTCTTCGCCTTGATGTTGACGACGCAGAAGGTGGTGACCGTGCCGCGCGGCCCGACCGCGACGCGTTCGGCGGTGGCGACCCCGCAGGTGGGGCAGGCGCCGCGCGGCGGGACGTACACCTTGCGGCAGGAGGGGCATCGCTCGCCGACGACGCGCCGCCCTTCGAGCGCTTCGAGGTAGGCGCTCTGGGCGCGGCCGGGCGAGTAGGTGTAGTCGAGGCGGGCGGGCGTGACGATGCCGGTGACGGGGTCGGCGAACGTGCCGTCGTGCGGGGCGGACGTGCCGTCGTGCGGGGCGGACGTGCCGGGCTCGCCGTCGTACGGTTCGAAGCAGGCGATGTCCGTGATGGCGCCTGTGCGGTCCTGGGCCCAGCGGACGCGTACCCGCATCCCGGTGCGCACGGCGTCGGGGCCGGGTGCGTCCAGGACGTGCAGGAGCGCGGTGTCGGCGCCGTCGAGCCGTACGAGGACCCAGGCGAAGGGGGCGTCCAGGGGCTGGCCGCGGCGGGGGTCGGGGTTCCAGGCCCAGGTGGTGACCGTGCCGGTGGGGGCGACCTCGACCAGGTCGCGGATCTCCTCGGCGGTGACCGGGTCGTACTCGACGGGTGGGACGAGGACCTTGCCGTCGGCGGTGCGGACGCCGAGCAGGGTGCGTTGGCGCAGCCCGGTGAGGAAGGCGCTCTGGACGGGGCCGAGGGAGCGGGTGAAGGGGAATTCGACGACCAGCGGTGCGCTGAGGATGTCGGGCACGGTTGCCTCCAGGGGTTCAGGCGCGCCGGTAGACGGGCGGGCGCTTCTCGGCGAAGGCGCGGGCGCCCTCCTTGGCGTCGGCTGTGGCGAAGACGGGCCAGCCGCGTTTCAGTTCGGCGGCCAGGCCCTCGGTCTCGGTCATCTCGGCCGTCTCGTACACCGACGCCTTGACCTCCTCGACGGCGAGCGGGCCGCAGGCGTTGATCTGTTCGGCGACGGCGAGGGCGGCGTCGAGGGCGGCGCCGTCGGGGACGACGCGGCCGATCAGCCCGATCGCGGCTGCCTCACCGGCGCTGTAGGGGCGGCCGGTGAGCAGCATTTCGAGGGCGTGGGTGCGGGCGATCTGGCGGGGCAGCCGGACGGTGGAGCCGCCGATGGGGAAGAGGCCGCGGCGGACCTCGAAGAGGCCGAAGACGGCGCTCTCGCCCGCGATGCGGATGTCGGTGCCCTGCAGGATCTCCGTGCCGCCCGCGACGCAGTGGCCCTCGACGGCGGCGATGACGGGTTTGCGGGGGCGGTGGTGGCGCAGCATGGCCTTCCAGTGCAGATCGGGGTCGGCCGTCATCCGGTCCCGGTAGCGCCCGCCCTCCATGCCGTCGCCCGCGAGGGCCTTGAGGTCCATGCCGGCGCAGAAGCAGCCGCCCGCGCCGGTGAGGACGACGGAGCGGATCTCCTCGTCCTCGTCCGCCGCGAGCCAGCCGTCGTGGAGGCCGACGAGCATCGGCAACGAGAGCGCGTTCTTGCTCTCGGGCCTGTTCAAGGTGAGCACCAGTGTGGCGCCTTCGCGCCGCACGGTGAGGTGTTCCGTACCGGCCATGGTTCGTCTCCCGTCTCAAGGCTGGGCCGTGTCCGCAAAGTCCCGCCTGGCCCACGACGCCTGGTGAGTGCCTTCGCCGCACCGGCCGAAATCCCAAGTACGTCCAGTGCGAGGGATTCCGGCCGGCACGCCGAGAGCACTCACCAGACGCCGCAGGCCACGCCCTTCGGGCGTACGACGCGACTTTGCGGACACGGCCCAGAACAGGTTGCAGTAGACGGGTGGGCAGTTCAATAGTTTTCTGACAGCCAGTCAGTTTTGTTGCCCGGGCCCCCTTCACACTTGTGCCGGTCGGCGCTCTAATGACCGCCGGGTCACTCAGCAACCGGGGTCAGGAGGAACGGTGGAGTACAACCTTGCCGACCTGTTCGAGTCGGTGGTCGACGCCGTCCCGGACCGCGAGGCGCTCGTCCACGTCGACCATCCCGGCACGGGTGCCGAGCGCAGGCTCACCTACGCGCAGCTCGACGCCGCCGCGAACCGCCTCGCCCATCACCTGGCCGCCGCGGGCATCGGCCCGGGCGAGCATCTGGGACTGCACCTGTACAACGGCGTGGAGTACCTCCAGACGGTGCTGGCCTGCCTGAAGGCGCGCATCGTCCCGGTCAACGTCAACTACCGCTACGTGCGGGAGGAGCTGGTCTACCTCTACCGCGACGCCGACCTGGCCGCGCTGGTCTACGACGGGGAGTTCGACGAGCGCGTCGCGGCCGCCGCCCCGCAGGCGCCGAAGCTGCGCCACCTGGTGCGGGTGGGCCCGCCGGCCGGGGGCGGGGCCCCGGCGGACGCCGTCGCGTTCACCGCGGCGGAGGCGTCCGGGGACCCCGGGCGCGGCTTCGGGCCACGGTCGGCGGACGACCAGTTCATCATCTACACCGGTGGCACCACGGGCATGCCCAAGGGGGTGATGTGGCGCCAGGAGGACCTCTTCTTCGCCGGGCTCGGCGGTGGCGCGCCCACCGGCGAGCCGGTGAAACGGCCGCAGGAGCTGGCCGAGCGGGTGGCGGCCGGTGGGGAGGGCATCACCTTCTTCCCCACTCCCCCGCTGATGCACGGCACCTCGACGCTCACCGCGTTCATCGCCTTCGACTTCGGGCAGCGGGTCGTGCTGCACCGCAAGTTCGTGCCGCACGAGGTGCTCCGCACGATCGAGAAGGAGAAGGTCACCAGTGTGTCGCTGGTCGGCGACGCGATGCTGCGGCCGCTGGTCGACGCGCTGAGGGGCCCGCTGCGAGGCACCGACTGCTCGGCGCTGTTCTCCGTCTCCAGTTCGGGCGCGATCATGTCGGACTCGGTACGGGCGGAGTTCCAGGCGCTGGTGCCCCATGTGATGCTGCTGAACAACTTCGGCTCGTCGGAGTCCGGCTTCAACGGCACCGCGACCGACGACTCCGGGCCGGAGAAGGGCTTCCGGCTGCGGGTCAACTCCCGTACGGCGGTGGTCGATCCGGCGACGTACGAACCGGTGGCCCCCGGCGAGCCGGGGCGGATCGCGCAGCGCGGCCACGTACCGCTCGGCTACTACAACGACCCGGACAAGACGGCGCAGACGTTCTTCCGCAGGGGCGAGGAGCGGTGGGTGCTGCTCGGGGACATGGCGACGGTCGACGCCGAGGGCGTCGTCACGGTGCTGGGCCGGGGTTCGCAGTGCATCAACACCGGGGGCGAGAAGGTGTATCCGGAGGAGGTCGAGCAGGCGCTCAAGTCCCATCCGGACGTGTACGACGCACTGGTCGCCGGCGCCCCCGACGCGCGCTGGGGCAACCGGGTCGCGGCGGTGGTGCAGGTGCGGGAGGGGGCCGACGCGCCCTCGCTCGGCGACGTACAGGCGCACTGCCGCACCCGGCTGGCCGGGTACAAGATCCCCCGGCACCTGGTGATCGCCCCGCGAATCCAGCGCTCCCCCAGCGGCAAGGCGGACTACCGGTGGGCCCGCTCCGTCCTCACCACCGCCCGTTCGGCCGAGGACTGAGCCGGGCGCGGGCCGCCCGGCCCGGTTCACCCGAGTGGACGGTCGCGGGTCCGCGGCGGAGGCGGGGCGGCGGTGCGGGCGTGAGCCATTCGGGCACGTCCCGTGTCCAACCGCTCACCGTACGTGCAAGGGAGGGGGATCGCCCATAGCTTCGGCTCATGAGGAAACGACACATCACACGCCTCGTGGGCATCGCAGCCGCATCGGCCGCCGCACTGGGCGCGGCGGCACCGGCCGTCCCGGCCGCCGCCGCCGGCGGTCACGTGGTCGCGCCGGGGCAGTCCATCCAAGCGGCGGTGGACGCCGCGCGGCCCGGGGACACCATCGTCGTCCGGCCCGGCACCTACCGCGAGAGCGTGCTCATCACCAAGCCCGGCCTGACCCTGCGCGGGTACGGGGACCGGACCGTCATCATGCCCGCCACCGGCCGGGCGCGGCCGGACAACGCCTGCGCGCAGGCGGGGAACGGGATCTGCGTCCTCGGCACGGCGCGCGGCACCGTGGACGGCGTGTCCGTGAGGTCCCTGCGCGTCACCGGGTTCGCCAACAGCGGCGTCTGGGCGTCCTGGACCGACCGGCTGGACGTCCGGGCGGTGACCGCCGAAGCCAACGGCGTGTGGGGCATCGCCGAGCAGCGCTCCACCCGCTCCGACATCCGGGACAGCACGGCCCGCTCCAACGGTGACGCGGGCATCTTCGTCGCCAACAGCGTCGACGAGGAGGGCGGGGCCACCGACACCGGCGGCACCCTGATCCGGGGCAACACCCTGACCGACAACCGGATCGGATTCACCGCCCGCCGGGTGCGCAACCTGTCGGTGCGCGACAACACCCTCACCGCCAACTGCAGCGGGGTGTTCGTCGTCGGCGACGAGGGGACACCGCAGGCCGGCGCCATGACCCTGCGCTCCAACCGGATCACCGGGAACAACAAGTTCTGCGCCGCCACCGACCGGCTGCCCGCGATCCAGGGTTCCGGGATCGTCCTGACCGGCGCCGAGTCCACCGAGGTGCGGTCCAACGTGATCCGCGACAACGTGGGCGAGACACCGCTGTCGGGTGGCGTCGTGCTCTTCAAGAGCTTCGTGGGCGCGAAGAACACCGACAACACCGTCAGCCGCAACGTGGTCCTCGGCAACCGGCCCGCGGACCTGGCCGACCGGGACACCGGCACGGGCAACCGGTTCACCGGCAATGTCTGCACGACCTCCGCACCGGCCGGAATGTGCTGACCGGTGACCCCCCGTACGAGGAGAAGCGAGACGGCATGACCACCGTGAGCACCACCACCGGCACCACTCCCGTCCAGCCCCTTCCCACCCCGCAGCCGGCCATGCGGCTGCGCGAGCTCGTGTTCGGCGCGGCCCGCTCCGCGGCCGTGCGCGCCGCCGCCCGGCTGGGTGTCGCCGACGCGCTGGGCGAGACGCCCGAGACCGCGGAGCGGCTGGCGGCGGCGGTGAAGACCGAGGCCGGGCCGCTGCGGCGGCTGCTGCGGGCGCTGGCCTGCTACGGCGTCTTCACGGAGAACGCCGACGGCACCTTCGCGCACACCGACATGTCCCGGCTGCTGCGGGAGGACGACCCGGACAGCCTGCGGGCCATCTCGCTGTGGTGCACGGAGCCCTGGACGTGGGAGGTCTGGCCCCGGCTGGAGGACGCTGTGCGCTCCGGCGGCAACGTCTTCGAGGAGGCGTTCGGCAAGGAGTTCTTCGACTACCTCCACCAGGACGCCCACGAGTCGGCCCAGGTGTTCAACCAGGCCATGACCACCTCCAGCGTGCAGTCGGCGCTGGACGTCGCCGCCCTGCTCGACCTCACCGGCGTTTCGGTCGTCGCCGACATCGGCGGCGGCCAGGGGCACGTGCTGGCGAGCCTGCTGGAGAAGCACCCGTCGGTCAGCGGCACCCTGATGGACCTGCCGGGGGTGATCGCCCGGGCCGACGAGCGGCTGCGGGACGGCGGTGCGCTGGCCGGGCGGGCGAGCATCGTGGCCGGCGACTGCCGGGAGGGCATCCCGGTGGCCGCCGACCTCTACATCATCAAGAACATCCTGGAGTGGGACGACGACAGCACCCGCCGGGCGCTGCGCTGCGTCGTCGCGGCCGCCCGTCCGGGCGCCCGGGTCGTCGTCATCGAGAACCTCGTCGACGACACCCCGTCGATGCGGTTCACCACCGCCATGGACCTGCTGCTGCTCCTGAACGTGGGCGGGGCCAAGCACACCCGGCAGAGCCTGGTGGACCGGCTGTCCGAGGCGGGGCTGCGGATCGGCGAGATCCGGCCGGTCAACCCGTACCTCCACGCGTTCGAGTGCGTGGTGCCGGACTGACCCCCGGGGCATACGCGAACCGCCCCGGTTCCGGCTGTGCGGCCGGAACCGGGGCGGTCGTCGTCGCTCACGCGGTGGTGTCGCGCTCCCAGCGGTAGAACTCCTGGGCCATCGCGTCCTTCGGCCCCCGCCAGGTCTGCGGGTCGTAGGGGCTGACGAAGGCGGTGAGCCGTTCGCTGATGCCCCTGAACTCCGGGTGTTCGGTGACCTTGGCGATCTCCGGGCCCGGCGGGCGCTCGGACTCGATCATGTGCAGGTAGACGTCACCGAACTGGAACAGCTTGCGCCGGGTGACGCCGACCAGGTGCGGCAGCTCACTGTTGTCGGAGGCGGCGAACAGCTCCGCGATGTCCGGGGCCGATCCCGGCGCCATCCGGGCGACGATCAGAGCGTGGTGCATCGGTGGTGCCTTTCTGCTACCCCGGACCGGGACCCGGCCGGGAGGCCGGGTGGCCGGCCTGCGACGGTGGGTCAGTTGGCCGGGACGGCTGCGGAGCGGCGCTCGCGGTCACGCTGCTCGATCTTGTCCCGGATCAGCTCCATCTGGACCTTGGAGTTCCGGTTGATGTTGTCGGTCATCCAGGCGTCGTCCACCGGGGCGTCGGGGCGCATCGCGAAGTCCTGCGTCCAGTGCATGCGGGTGCCGCCGGGCACCTCGGAGTACTCCCACCGGATGTCCATGTGCTGGAACGGTCCGGGCTCGACGCGGCGGGCCCGCACGGTGCGCCCGGTGCGGTCGGTGGTGCGCTCGGAGACCCAGCTCCACACCTTGCCGTTCTCGTCCGGCTTCATCGTCAGACGGAAGGTGGTGCGCTCGCCGTCCCGTTCGATGACGTCGACGGCGGCGTACTCGCTGAACAGGCGGGGCCAGTTCTCCAGGTCGTTCGTCATGTCCCAGACGAGGTCCAGGGGGGCGGCGATGACGATCTCGTTCTCGGTGTGTCCGGACACGTCAGGCTCCTGTCATGAGGGTGTTGTTGACGAGGTCGAGGAACTCGCGGGGCGTCTTGCACCGGTCCGCGTCGGCCGGCAGCGGCTGCCCGTGCCGGTTCTCCAGTACGCCGACGATGCCGAGGAGGCCCAGGGAGTCGAGGCCGAACTCGTCGAAGGCGGTGTCGGAGCGGTTCTCCATCTCCCGGGGGTCGACGGAGAGCCCGGCGCCCTTCTTCATCAGGGCGGCGAGCTCTTCATACGTCAGTCGTTCGGTCATGAGGGCCTTCTCCTTCTCACGAGGGTGGGTGGGGCTCACGCGGGGCGCCGCAGCACCATCGCCGCGTTCGATCCCATGAGGCCGCGGCTGAGCACGAGCGCCGTGCGCAGCTCGGCGGGGCGGGCCCGCCCGGTGACGACGTCGAGGTCGTGGCAGACCTCGAAGACGTTGGGCGTGGGCGGGACGAGGCCGTTCTCCATGGACAGGACGGCGGCCGCCGCGTCCAGGACGGGGGCCCCGCAGTAGGCGCGGCCGGTGCCGGTCTTGGGGGCGGTCACCGGGACACGCCGGCTGTGCGGACCGAGCGCGTCGGCCAGGGCCAGCGCCTCGGCCCGGTCGGCGGCCGGTGAGCCGAGCGCGTCCGCGAAGACCACGTCGACCTCGTCGGGCGCGCAGCCGGCTTCCCGCAGCGCGCCCTCGATGGCGTGGGCAAGGCCCTCGCGGGACTCCTCCCAGTGCGCCGCGGTGGTGAAGGTGGCGGCGTGGCCGGCGATCTCGGCCCTGATCCGGGCGCCGCGCTCCTGCGCCGCCTCCGCCTCCTCGACCACGAACATCGCGCCGCCCTCGGCGGGCACGAATCCGCAGGCGTCCGAGGTGAACGGGCGGTAGGCGCGCGTCGGGTCCTCGCAGGCGCTCAGGTCGCGGTAGCCGAGCTGGCAGACCACGGAGTAGGGCGCGAGCGGGGCCTCCGCAGCGCCCACCACCACGGCGTCGGTGCCGCGCCGGACGGACCTGTCGGCGTGTGCCAGCGCGTCGAGGCCGCCGGCCTCGTCGCTGGCCACCACCGCGCACGGCCCCTTGAAGCCGCCGCGGATGGAGATCTGCCCGGTGCTCGCCGCGTAGAACCAGGCGATCGACTGGTAGGGGCCGACGTACGTGGAGCCCTGGCCCCACAGCCGTTGCAGTTCGCGCTGTCCGAACTCGCCGCCGCCGGAGCCGGCCGCCGTGACCACGCCCACGCCGAACGGCTGGTCCTCGTAGTCGGCGCGGCCCAGCCGGGCGTCGTCCAGGGCCATGTCGGCGGCTGCCATCGCGAAGTGCGTGAACCGGTCGGTCTGTACGAGGTAGCGCTCCTCGATGAGCGCGACCGGGTCGAAGCCGCGGACCTCGCCGGCGATGTGCAGCGGCAGGTCCTCGCACCCTTCGCGGGTGACCCGGTCGAGGACGCTCAGGCCTTCCTGCGTCCGCTTCCAGAAGGCTTCGGTGCTCGTGCCGTTGGGGGCGACGACGCCGATGCCGGTGACGACGGTGCGCCTGGCCTTTCGGGTGCTCATGGTGTCCTCCCACCGGTTCGGGTCAGGGCCACCGCGGACTGGAAGCCGCCGAAGCCGCTGCCGACCGACAGCACGCTGCGCAGCTTCACGGGGCGGGCGGTGCGCGGGACGTAGTCGAGGTCGCACTCGGGGTCCGCGGACTCGTAGTTCGCCGTCGGCGGCACCGTCTGGTTGACCAGGGCCAGGACGCAGGCCGCGATCTCTATCGCCCCGATCGCGCCGAGGGAGTGGCCCACCATCGACTTGATGGAGCTCATCGGCACCTTGTGGGCGTGGGAGCCGAGCGCCCGCTTCACCGCGGCGGTCTCGTGCCGGTCGTTCTGCTTGGTGCCCGACCCGTGCGCGTTGACGTAGTCGATCTCCTGCGGGGCGATCCGGGCATGGCCGAGCGCGCGGTTGATCGCCTCGGCCATCTCCAGGCCCTCGGGGGTCAGCCCGGTCATGTGGTAGGCGTTGCCGAAGGTCGCGTAGCCCGCGATCTCGCAGTAGACCGTCGCCCCGCGGGCCCGGGCGTGCTCCAGCTCCTCCAGGACGAGGACGGCCCCGCCCTCGCCCATCACGAATCCGTCGCGGCGCGCGTCGAAGGGCCGGGAGGCGTGCTCCGGGTCCTCGTTGTTGGGGGAGGTCGCCTTGATCGCGTCGAAGCAGGCCACGGTGATCGGGGTGATCGGCGAGTCGGAGGCCCCGGCGATGCAGACGTCGACCCGTCCCTCCTCGATGGAGTGGAAGGCGTAGCCGATGGCGTCGAGGCCGGAGGTGCAGCCGGTGGAGACGGTCTGCACGGGGCCGTGCGCGCCGACCTGCTCGGCCACGGCCGAGGCCAGCGAACTGGGCGAGAAGGCGCGTTCCAGGTGGGGCCCGGCCCGGCGGTGGTCGACGTCCCACCGCGCCCCGCTCTCGCTGACGGCGACGTAGTCGTGCTCCAGCCGGGTGGTTCCGCCGACGGCTGTGCCCAGGGAGACGCCCATCCGCCAGGGGTCGGTCCGCTCGGTGTCGAGACCGGCGTCGGCCAGCGCCTCGCGGGCGGCGACCATCGCGAACTGCACGTACCGGTCCGCGCGGGCGGTCTCCTCGTCGTCCAGCCCGTGGGCGGCCGGGTCGAAGTCGCACTCGGCGGCGATCCGGGATCGGAAGCCCGCCGGGTCGAAGAGGGTGATGCCCCGGGTCGCGGTGCGGCCGTTGGAGAGGAGGTCCCAGAAGGCCGGGGCCCCGATGCCGCCGGGGGCGACGACGCCGACTCCGGTGACCGCCACGCGCCGGGTCATGAGGCGGCCTCGGTTCGTTCCGGCGGCGCGCCGCGCTCGGCGGTCTCGGTCACCTCGGTGTCGACGTGGCCGAGTTCCGGGCGGGGGGCGAGCGGGCCGAGGTGGAAGACCATGCGCGCCTCGGTGTCGCCCACGTTGCGGAAGCGGTGGCGCACGTGCGGGGGGATCAGCAGCCCCTGGTCGGGGCGCATCGCGTGCGTCTCCCCGTCCAGGTCGACCTCCAGGAGCCCCTGCACGACGTAGACGAACTCCTCCGAGTACGGGTGGTAGTGCTCGCCGATGCGGTCGCCGGGCTCGACGAGGGCCAGTCCCATGAAGCCGCTGGTGGCGCCCACCGCGGTCGGGGTGAGCAGGGCGCGCAGGTCGCCTCCGCGCCTGCGGTTGGGCTGGGTCTCACTGAGGTCCACGATGCGTGGCCGGTGCGTGGTCATGACTGCTTTCCTCCTGGGCGCAGGGCGCGTTGTGGTGACGGGTCGAGCGAGAACCCCCCGGATGCCGGAGCGCGGTTCAGGAATCCGCGGCCCGCCGGTCGGTGATCAGCCGCATCTCCGACCGGGCGAGGAAGCGTGCGGCGTCCTGGTCGGTGGCCGGTACGGCGTTCGCTTCCCCGTCCAGGAGGCGGGCCAGCCTGGCCGCCTTGCCGGGGCCGTGGATGCCGAGCGCCTGGGCGGGCTGCGCGTCGAGCGGGCCGCTCGCCTCCAGGAGGCGGACCACGACGTCGTCGCGCTGGAAGATGGTGCTGCTGTCGATGGGGCTGCCGGTGTCGTCGGCGGCCTCCTCGTCGTGACCGGCCAGCAGCCGGGCCAGGGCCATCCCGCAGCCCTCCTTGGCCTGGTAGAGGACCGCGTGCCGGCGCAGTTCCTCGGGGGCGTGGCGGCCCGCCGATACGTGGTGGACGGTGGGCAGGGCCGCGCGGGTGAAGAACATCCGGGCGGAGTCGGGGTCGGCGAGGTCCCGGTCCTGTTCGAGGTAGGGGTTGATGGCCTCCTCGACGGCGCGGATCTCGGGCTGGCGGGAGACGTGGCGCAGCGCGGCCATGAGGTCGCCCTCGACCTCGACGGCGCGCACCACCCGGTTGCCGTGCATGAACAGTGAGGTGCGGCGCAGCCGGGTGTGGTCGTCGACGCGCGACCGGGGCGATTCGTAGTCGGCGAGGAGCCCGGCGACGATGTCCTCGGTGCCCGGCTTGACGGTGAAGGTGAGTGCGTGGCGTACGACGCCGTCGCCGAGGCGCGGGGAGGTCTGGAGGCTTGCCTTGAGCGGGTCGGGCACCGACTCGAAGCCCTTGCCGGTCTCGCGCAGGACGCTGAAGCGCAGCGAACGGGTGTCGCGTACGCAGCTGTGCAGGGGCTGCACGGTGGCGACGTGCTCCTCGCTGTTGACCCAGGCGAGGAAGGGCGGCGCGCTCTCCCACTCGCTGGTGATCAGCCACTGCGAGGGGTTCTCGATGGACTGGCACAGCTGGTCGCTGATGTGCCCGGGGATGGAGGCGACCTGGTTGCGCATGTGCTCGTACGCCTCCAGGAACTGCGTCTGGGCGCCGTCGTGCAGGTCCAGCAGCAGCACGACACGCAGTCTTGATCCGTCGAAGGCGGACTGGGAGATCCGTTCCGAGAGGGTGGTGGTCATCTTGCGAACTCCTTCGACGCTGAGAGGCAAAGACGCGGGGAGAGCCGGCCGGGCCGGTGGGGAACCGTCGGCTGCCGAGGGGAATCGGAACGGGGAGTCTCCCGGGCGATCGCGCACGGCCCGCCCGGAATCGAGGGCGTCGTCTCCGTGACCGATCGTGAAACGCTGGTCCGCCCGACGCGAGATTTATGAACCGTTCAGGTGAGCAGGCGTCCGAAGCGCTCCGACACGGCCGCGACACGGGCATGGACAGTGCATCTGTACGGCGTCGGAGCTGGAGCAACTCATGAACGAGAACGTCGACCTCCATGTACCGGTCCTCATCGTGGGCGGCTCGCTGGTGGGCCTGTCCGCGTCCCTCTTCCTCGGCCGGCTCGGCGTCGAGCACCTGCTGGTCGAGAAGCACGCCGCCACCTCGACGCATCCGCGTGGCCGCGGCAACAACGTCCGCACGATGGAGGTGTTCCGCAGGGCGGGCGTGGAGCCGCAGATCCGGGCGGCGGCGTCGGTGCTGGCGGAGAACCACGGGATTCTCCAGGCCGGCTCGCTGACCGGGGACGACCAGGAGTGGCTGTTCAGGGAAATCGACCCGGGCGGGGCGCTGGCGCGTTTCAGCCCGACGGGCTGGTGCCTGTGCAGCCAGAACGACCTGGAGCCCGTCCTGCTGGACCGAGCCCGGGAGCAGGGCGGTGACCTGCGGTTCTCCACCGAAATGATGTCGTTCGACCCGGATGCCTCGGGTGTGTCGGCGGTGCTGAAGAACCGGGAGACGGGCGAGCACACGTCGGTGCGGGCGGACTACCTGATCGCGGCGGACGGGCCGCGCAGCCCGGTCCGTCAGCAGTTGCGGATCGGCCGTTCGGGGGCCGGCGACCTGTTCCACAACGTGAGCATCACCTTCCGTTCGCGCGCTCTGGCCGAGGTGCTGGGCGACCGGCGCTTCATCGTGTGCTACCTGACCAACCCGGAGGCGGAAGGGGCCCTGCTGCCGGTGGACAACGAGCGGGAGTGGGTGTTCCACGCCCCGTGGCAGCCGGAGCGCGGCGAGACGCTGGAGGACTTCACGGACGAGCGGTGCGCCGGCCACATCCGCACCGCCGTCGGCGCCCCGGACATCGATGTGGAGATCACCGGAAAGGCGCCGTGGCACGCGGCTGAACGGGTGGCCGAGCGGTACTCGCGGGGCCGGGTGTTCCTGGCCGGTGACTCGGCGCACGAGATGTCGCCCACCGGGGCGTTCGGCTCCAACACCGGCATCCAGGACGCGCACAACCTGGCGTGGAAGCTGGCCGCGGTGCTGCGCGGGGAGGCGGGCCGGGGGCTGCTGGAGACATACGGGGAGGAGCGGCTGCCGGTGGCGCGGGCGACCAGTGAGCGCGCCTCGGCACGGTCCGAGGAGCACAGCCACCCCGGCTACGCGCCGCCGCCCTCGGTGGGCGGCGGCAAGCGGGGCGGGATGCTGAACGTGGCGCTGGGCTACCGCTACGTGCGGGGCGCGGTGCTGGGCGTGCCCCCCGAGCAGCCGGTCGTCCCCGAGGGGATGCGGCTGGCGGGTGACCCGGGCAGCAGGGCGCCGCACCTGTGGGTGCGGCGGGCCGGCGAGCGGATCTCGACCCTCGATCTGTACGAGCGCTCGTTCGTGCTGCTCGCCGATGGTGCGGACACGGTGTGGCGGCGGGCCGCGGCCCGGGTCGGTGACCGGCTGGGCGTGCGGCTGGACGCGTTCGGGATCGGTACGGGCCCGGGCGGGGATCTGGTGCCGGAGGACGGGGCCGACTGGGCCGAGGCGCACGGGACGCACCCGGACGGTGCGGTCCTGGTGCGCCCCGACGGCTTCGTCGCCTGGCGTGCGGAGTCGGGCGTCGAGGACGCCGAGGCGGCGCTGCACGAGGTGATGGTGGCGCTGCTGCGCCGGGACTGAGGGTCATCGGCCCCTCGGGGTCAGCCCACGCCGAACGACCGGAGAGCCGCGAGGAATTCCTCCGGTCGTTCGGTGTGTACGAGGTGGCCCGCGTCGATGGTGACGAGTTCGGCGCCGGGAATCTCGCGGGTCATCCAGGCCAGGTCCTCCTGTGCGCTGTGGCTCCTCGGGTCGCCGCCGATGACGAGGGTGGGGGCGGTGATCTCGCCGAGGAGTCCGCGGCCGGCCGGATCGGGGGCGCCCAGCTGGGCGTCGGTGGACGGCACGACCGGCCAGTCGAAGTCCAGCTCCCCGTCCGGGCGTGCGGGCACGGGGCGGGGCGGGTCGAGCGGGAGGGGCGGCGGCGCCTCCTCGATGACCAGGCGGCCGATCAGTCCGGGCTGCCGCTCGGCCAGGAGGTAGGCCGCGGCGCCGCCCATGGAGTGTCCGACGACGGTGGCGCCGGCGAGGTTGCGGGCCTCCAGGAAGCCGTGCAGGTCGTCGCGGAACAGCTCGAAGGAGTAGCGGCCGGTCCAGTCGCTGAGCCCGTGGCCGCGGAAGTCGAAGGCGTACACCCGGTGGGTGGCGGCCAGCCGGGCGGCGATGTGCGTCCAGGTGGTGCTGTCGCCGCACCGGCCGTGGACCAGGACGACCGGCGGGGCCGCCGGGTCGCCCCACACCCGGTAGGCGAGGCGTATCCCGCCGGCCCGGACGCTGTGCACCTCCGGGTCGAGGAACGCCGTGACCGTGCGGACGAACGCCCCCGCGTCGTCGATCCACGGGAAGTGTGCGGCGCCGCGCTGCACGGCGAACTCCGCGTGCGGGAAGAGCGCGGCCAGTTCGGCGGCCCGGTCGGGCGGGGTGAGGTGGTCGTACTCACCGGCCAGGACGAGCACCGGTGCCTCCAGCTCGCGCAGGGCGGGCACCGTCGCGGCCGGGTCGAAGGCACCTTCCCCGGCATACCGCCCGGCCGCCTCGGCGTTGGTCTGCGCGGGCGACCCCGCGGCGTGCCGCTGTGCCGCCGCGTCCCAGCGCCCGTACATGAACGGCCGGGACCTGGCACGCAGTTCGTCCGTCATCCGGCCCGCCCAGATCTCCTCCAGGGCCGCGAGCGCGTCCTCGTACCACGGTTGCGAGCTGCGCAGTGCGGCCGTCTCGCGGGCCTCGCGTTCGACGAGGGGGAGGCCGGCGGCCCGTGTGGTGGGGGTGACGAGGACGAGGCTGCGCAGCCGGTCCGGGTGCCGGGCGGCGTAGAGCGCGACGAGGTCACCGGCCGCGGAGTGGGCGAGCAGGTCGAACCGTTCCAGGCCGAGGTGGGCGCGCAGCGCCTCGACGTCGCCGACGAGCCGGTCGCAGCGGTAGGAGGCCGGGTCCTCGGGCACGGCGGAGTCCCCGGTGCCCCGCAGGTCCAGGAGGACCAGTTGCCGTCGGGCGGCGAGTCCGCCGAGGCCGCCGAGGTAGGCGCTGGCCCGCATGGCGCCGCCGGGCAGGCAGACCAGCGGTGTGCCCTCGCCCATGAGGTGGTAGGCCAGCTCGGTTCCGTCGTACGTGTGGAAGGTCGGCATGGTCCCATCCAAACAGGGCCGTCCGAGTGATGCGGCCGTGTTCGGTACGGGGCGTGTCCGGGTGGGCGGGCGAGATGCGTCACCCCTCTTGCCAGGCGGTGGAAGATCTTGAATTACTGCTCCCGGAGGGGGCGACCGAATGGTCGGTCGTCCGCACGGCGCGCACGAGTGAGGGAGGCCCGCATGACGGCTCTGCTGGACGCGGCAGAACGGATGAGCCGCGCCGAGCTGGAGGCGCTCCAGCTGGAACGGCTGCGGGCCACGCTGCGGCACGCGTACGAGAACGTCGGTCACTACCGGGCGGCGTTCGACCGGGCGGGGCTGCGCCCGGAGGACTGCCGCTCGCTCGCCGACCTGGCCCGGTTCCCGTTCACCACCAAGGCCGATCTGCGGGACAACTATCCGTTCGGGATGTTCGCGGTGCCCGAGGACCAGGTGCGCCGCATCCACGCCTCCAGCGGGACGACGGGCCGCCCGACGGTCGTCGGCTACACCGCGAAGGACCTGGAGACCTGGGCGGACGTGGTGGCCCGTTCCATCCGGGCGGCCGGCGGACGTCCCGGGCACGCGATCCATGTGGCGTACGGCTACGGGCTGTTCACCGGCGGGCTCGGGGCCCATTACGGGGCGGAGCGGCTCGGCTGCACGGTCGTGCCGGCGTCGGGCGGCATGACGGCCCGCCAGGTCCAGCTGATCCAGGACTTCCGGCCCGACATCATCATGGTGACGCCCTCGTACATGCTGACCATCCTGGACGAGTTCGAGCGGCAGGGCGTCGATCCCCGGACGACCTCGCTGAAGACGGGGATCTTCGGGGCCGAGCCGTGGACGCAGGAGATGCGGCGCGAGATCGAGGAGCGGTTCGCGATCGACGCGGTCGACATCTACGGGCTCTCGGAGGTGATGGGCCCGGGCGTGGCGCAGGAGTGCGTGGAGACGAAGGACGGGCTGCACGTCTGGGAGGACCACTTCTATCCGGAGGTGGTCGACCCGTTCACCGGCGAGGTGCTGCCCGACGGGGAGGAGGGCGAGCTGGTGTTCACCTCGCTCACCAAGGAGGCCATGCCGGTGATCCGGTACCGGACGCGGGACCTGACCCGGCTGCTGCCCGGTACGGCCCGGGTCTTCCGGCGCATGGAGAAGGTCACCGGCCGCAGCGACGATCTGGTGATCCTGCGCGGGGTCAACCTCTTCCCTACCCAGATCGAGGAGGTCGTGCTGCGGACGCCGGGGGTGTCGCCGCACTTCCAGCTGCGGCTCTCCCGCGAGGGCCGGCTCGACGTGCTGACGGTGCGGGCGGAGGCCCGGCCGGGCGCGACGCCGCAGCAGCGGGCGGCGGCCGCGGTCTCGGTCGCGGCGGCGGTCAAGGACGGGATCGGGGTGTCGGTGGGCGTCGAGATCCTCGACCCGCAGACGCTGGAGCGGTCGGTCGGCAAGTTCCGGCGGGTCGTGGACGAGCGCGGATAACTGCGGTCAACTCCCCTGCTGGCCATCGGGGTTGCTGTGGCAAGATGGGCCTGAGTGATCGCTGTCCGCGAGGGAGGGCCCGTGTTCTCCCGTCGAAGAACTTGGGAGCACACCATGACGGCAGGCCTGGACAGGACACCGATCGACACCAGCAGGCCGCACCCGGCCCGTGTCTACGACTACCTCCTCGGCGGCAAGGACCACTACCCCGTCGACCAGGAACTGGGCGAGCAGATGCCGGAGCTGGCGAAGGCGGGGGTCGCGCAGAACCGGGCGTTCATGCACCGTGCGGCCGGCTGGGCCGCGCGGGCGGGCATCGACCAGTTCCTCGACATCGGAACCGGCATCCCGACCCGGCCGAACCTCCACCAGGTCGTCCAGGAGGTCAACCCGGCGGCCCGGATCGTCTACACGGACAACGACCCGATCGTCCTGAGGCACGCGGAGGCGCTGCTCGTCAGCTCCCCCGAGGGCGTCACCGATTACCTGGACGCCGATGTGCGCGAGCCGGAGAAGATCCTCGCCCACGCCCGTACGGTGCTTGATTTCGACCGGCCCGTGGCGCTCTCGCTCATCGCCCTGATGCACTTCCTGGCCGACAAGGAGGACCCGTACGGCGTCACGCGCACCCTGGTGGACGCGCTCCCCGCCGGCAGCTGCCTGGCGCTCTCCCACTTCACCCAGGACTTCATCGTCACCGACCAGGAGGCGCTCGACCGCTACCGGTCGAGCGGCATCACGCTGCGGCCCCGTAACCGTGCGGAGGTGGCCCGCTTCTTCGACGGGCTCGACCTGGTCGATCCGGGCCTGGTGACCGCCCCGCAGTGGCACCACGGCACCTCCGCGCCGGAGGACCGGGAGATCATCGACACCTTCCACGTCGGTGTCGGCCGCGTCCGGTGACACACGGCCGCACAGCCGTCAGGCGAAGCGGTCGCGCAGTTCCCTCTTGAGGATCTTGCCGCTGGCGTTGCGCGGGAGGCCGTCCACGAACAGGACCCGCTTCGGGGCCTTGAAGTGGGCGAGCCGCTCGCGGGCGTGCTCGATCAGCTCGGCCTCGGTCGCCGCCTCGCGCAGGACGACGACGGCGGTGACCGCCTCGATCCAGCGCTCGTCGGGCAGCCCGACGACGGCCGTCTCGGCGACGGCGGGGTGGGAGTAGAGGGCGTCCTCGACCTGGCGGGAGGCGACGAGGACGCCGCCGGAGTTGATGACGTCCTTCACCCGGTCGACCACGGTGAGGTAGCCCTCCGCGTCCCGGACGGCGAGGTCGCCGGAGTGGAACCAGCCGTCGCGGAACGCCTCGGCGCTCTCCTCCGGCTTGTCCCAGTAGCCGCTGCACAGCTGGGGCGAGCGGTAGACCACCTCGCCGGCCGTGCCGTCGGGGACTTCCTTGCCGTCCTCGTCGACCACCTTGGCCTCGACGAAGAGGACGGGCCGGCCGCAGGAGTCCATCCGGCCCTCGTGCTCGTCCGGTCCCAGGACGGCGGCCAGCGGGCCGATCTCGCTCTGGCCGAAGCAGTTGTAGAAGGCCAGCCCCGGCAGCCGGTCTCGGAGCCGTTCCAGCACGGGGACGGGCATGATCGACGCCCCGTAGTACGCCTTGCGCAGGCCGCCGAGGTCGCGGGCCGCGAACTCGGGGTGGTTGGCGAGGCCGATCCACACGGTGGGCGGGGCGAAGAGGCTGTCGGCCTGCCCGGACTCCACCAGGTCGAAGATCCGGCCCGCGTCCGGCGCGTCGAGGACCGTGTTCTCGGCCCCCACCGCCAGATAAGGCAGCAGGAAGACGTGCATCTGCGCCGAGTGGTAGAGCGGCAGCGCGTGCACGGGCCGGTCGCCGGCGCGCAGGTCGAGGGCGGTGACGGCGCTGACGTACTCGTGGACGAGGGCGCCGTGCGTCATCATCGCCCCCTTGGGGAGCGCGGTGGTCCCGGAGGTGTACAGCAGCTGGACCAGGTCGTCCGCGGCCGGCTCGTGGGCGCGGCTGAAGGGGCGCGGGGTGGCGAGTTCGGCCAGCAGGGAGCCCTCGTCGTCGCGCAGCGGCCGTACGGCGAACCCCTCGGGGACCCGGGCGGCGAGGTCCGGGTCGGTGAGGACCAGGGAGCTGCCGGACTGGCGCAGGATGTACGCCAGGTCGTCGCCGGTGAGGTTCTGGTTGACCGGCACATGGACGAGCCCGGCCCGGGCGCAGGCGAGGAAGGCGATCAGGTACGCGTCGGAGTTGTGGGCGTAGGAGGCGACGCGGTCCCCCGGGCACAGCCCGTGGCCCTCGGTGAGGGCCACGGCCGCGGTGCCGACGGCCTCGTCGAGCTCGCGGTAGGTCCAGGTCCGGCCGGCGTACCGCAGGGCGGTGCGCTCGGGGGTGCGCCGTGCGCTGCGGGTCACGACGCCGTCGACTGTGCTGCTGCGTACACCGGTCATGGCGTGATCCTGTGCGGCCGGGGCCCGCCGGTCAAGGGTCTTGATCCCACCGGCGCCGTTGACGGGTGCGGGGCGGGAGCGGCGGGGCCCCGGTGCGTATCAGCCGCGGCCCTCCCAGTACGGTTCGCGCAGCCGGCGTTTGTAGAGCTTGCCGTTGGGGTCGCGCGGCATGGTGGTGATGAAGCCGAGGGTCCTGGGTCGTTTGTAGCCGGCGAGCTGCCCGGCGCAGTGGCCGAGGATCTCCTCGGCGAGCGCGTCGTCCGGCTCGTGGCCCTCGGCGGCTTCGACGACGGCCCGGACCTCCTCGCCCCAGTCGGGGTGCGGGATGCCGAAGACGGCGGCGTCGGCGACCGCGGGGTGGGTCAGCAGGGCGCTCTCGATCTCGGCGGGGTAGATGTTGACGCCGCCCGAGATGATCATGTCGATCTTGCGGTCGCGGAGGAAGAGGTAGCCGTCCTCGTCGAGGAGGCCGAGGTCGCCGACGGTGAAGAAGTCGCCGATGCGGTTCTTCCTCGTCTTGCCCTCGTCCCTGTGGTAGCTGAAGCCGCCGGTGCTCATCTTCATGTAGACGGTGCCGAGTGCGCCCGGGCCGAGGCGGTTGCCGTCGTCGTCGAAGACCGCGAGTTCGCTGATCGGCCAGGCCCGGCCGACGGTCCCGGGCTTCTTCAGCCAGTCGTCGGCGGTGGCGAAGGCGCCGCCGCCCTCGCTGGCCGCGTAGTACTCCTCGACGCACCGGCCCCACCAGTCGATCATCGCCCGTTTGACGTGGTCGGGGCAGGGGGCGGCGCCGTGGATGGCGTGCCGCATCGCCGTCACGTCGTAGCGCGCGCGGACCTCTTCGGGCAGGGCGAGGAGGCGGTGGAACTGGGTGGGGACCATATGGGTGTGGGTGCAGCGGTGGGTGTCCATCGCGCGCAGCATCCCCTCGGGCGTCCACTTGTCCATCAGGACGAGGGGGTGGCCGATGTGCAGGGCGGCTCCGGCGAACTGGAGGACGGCGGTGTGGTAGAGCGGTGAGCACACCAGGTGGACGTTGCCGTCGAAGGGTTTGATGCCGAAGATGCCGAGGAAGCCGCCGAGGTAGCTCTCCTCGGGCAGTTTGCCGGGCAGCGGCCTGCGGATGCCGCGCGGGCGGCCGGTGGTGCCGGAGGTGTAGTTCATGACCCAGCCGAGCGTGCGGCCCTGCGGGGGCGATGCGGGCCGGCCGGCCGGCAGTTCGGTGTACGGCCGGAAGCCGTCGACGGTGCCGACGCCGTAGCGGTGGCTCGCGGGCAGCTTCGCCTCGTCGGCGGCGGCGATCGCGGCCTCGGCGAAGCGCTCGTGGGCGATGAGCACCTTGGCGCCGGAGTCGGCGACGATCCAGGCGATCTCGGGGCCGACGAGGTGGTGGTTGACGGGGACGAGGTAGAACCCGGCCTGGCTGGCGGCGAGGTAGGCGGTGAGGAACTCGACGCCGTTGGGCAGTACCACGGCGAAGGCGTCGCCCTCCTCCAGGCCGGCCGCGCGCAGTCCGTGGACCAGGCGGTTGGCCTCGGCGTGCAGTCGGCCCGCCGTCCAGCTCTCCCCGTCGGGCGCGGTCAGGACGGTGCGGTCGGGGTCGGCGGTGGCCTGGGCCCAGAAGCCGTTGGGCGGCTGGTTCATGAGGCGCTCCGTCCGGCGATGCGGTTGATGCGGTCCACGGCCCGTTCGAAGCCGCGGGTCAGGTCGTCGAAGACGGCCTGCACGCTGCGTTCGGTGTTCATCCGGCCGACGATCTGGCCGACGGGTGTGCCGAGCAGGGCGGGCGTCTCGTACTTCTGGATACGGGAGACGGCCTCGGCGACCAGGAGCCCCTGGAGCGGCATGGGCAGCGTGCCGGGTCCGGCCGGGTCGTCCCAGGCGTCGGTCCACTCGGTACGCAGCTGGCGCGCGGGTTTGCCCGTCAGAGCGCGGGAGCGGACGGTGTCGCCGGAGCCGGCGGCGAGGAGCTTGGCGGTCAGCGCCCGGGAGTGCAGGTCGGCCTCCTCGGTGGTGAGCCAGAGGGAGCCGAGCCAGACGCCCTGGGCGCCGAGCGCCAGTCCGGCGGCGATCTGCTCACCGCTGCCGATGCCGCCCGCCGCGAGGACCGGGAGCGGTCCGACCGCGTCGACCACGTCCGGGACGAGGACCATCGAGGCGATCTCGCCGGTGTGGCCGCCCGCCTCGTAGCCCTGGGCGACGACGATGTCGATGCCGGCGTCCGCGTGGTGCCGGGCGTGCCGGGCGCTTCCGGCGAGTGCGGCGACGCGGACTCCGCGGTCGTGGGCCCGGGCGACGACATCGGCGGGCGGTGAGCCCAGCGCGTTGGCGAGGAGTGTGATGGGGTAGTCGAAGGCCACGTCGAGCTGGTTGCGGGCGACTTCCTCCATCCAGCCCGTGATGCGCCAGCCGGAGGCCTCTCCCTCGGCGAGGGCGGGCACGCCGTGCTTGGCCAGGGTCTCCTGGACGAACCGCCGGTGGCCGGGCGGGATCATCGCCTCCACATCGGCCTCGCTCACGCCCTCCACCTTCTTGGCGGGCATGACGACGTCGAGGCCGTAGGGCTTGCCGTCCGTGTGTTCCTGCATCCAGTCGAGGTCGCGTGCGAGGTCGTCGGGGGCGGTGTAGCGGACCGCCCCGAGCACGCCGAATCCGCCGGCCCGGGTGATGGCCGCGGCCACCGCGGGGAACGGCGTGAAGCCGAAGATGGCGTGCTCGATCCCCAGTTGTTGGCTCAGCTCCGTCTCCATGGGCGGCAGGATGCCGCAGTCCGGCAACCGAGGGAAGACATATTCTGATGTAGTGTCAGATTCTTTGTGGCTCCGGCCCCTACGGGACGGCGGGTGCTGACAGTACCCTCTGCCTCGGCAGGAAGTTTCACACTCGGAAGAGATTTCGAAAGTTACTTTCAGGCAGTGGGAAGGGGTTGTGGATGACGGAGGACACGGCGGGCGGGGACATCAGCCGGCGGCGGCTGGGGGGTGGGATGCTGGCCCTGGGCGGAGCACTCGCCCTGGCGCCCATCCCGTTCGCGGGCACGGCGTCTGCCACGGAGTCGGGGGCGGGGTCGTCGGACATGAGCGCGGGAAGCGGGCCGGGGCACGGCGCACGACCGACCCTGCGGCGCGGCTCCGCCGCCCGTGCGGGCCTGCTGCGGGAACCGCTCGACCAACTGGTCACGGAGGCGGAGCGCTATCTGGCCGCCTCACCGAAACACCCGTGGTACGCGGGGGCGGTGCTGCTCGCGGGCCGGGGCGGCACGGTGGCGCTGCACCGGCCGATCGGCAAGGCGGTGCGCTACGCGGCGTACGACGAGGCGACCGACACCGGTGTGGAGTTCCCGGCGGACCAGCAGATCCCCATGGCCGAGGACACGGTCTTCGACCTGGCGTCGGTGTCGAAGCTGTTCACCTCGATCCTGGCCGTGCAGCAGATCGAGCGCGGCACGCTGGAGCTGGAGGCGACGGTCGCCTCCTATCTGCCGGACTTCGCCGGCGGCGGCAAGCAGGACATCACGATCCGTCAGCTGCTCACGCACACCTCGGGGTTCACCGCCTGGATTCCGCTCTACGGCGCGCCGACCCGGGAAGGGAAGCTGGAGCTCCTGTGGAACGAGGTCCCGGCGAACCCGCCCGGCACGGTGTACCTCTACTCCGACCTCAACCTGATCTCGCTCCAGCTGGTGCTGGAGAAGCTGACCGGCCGGACCCTGGACGTACTGCTCCGCGAACGGATCACCGCTCCGCTCGGTATGCAGCGCACCCGGTACAACCCGCCCGCCTCCTGGAAGCCGAAGATCGCCGCGACCGAGGACGCCCGGCTCCCCTGGTCCGGGCTCGACCGCGGCCTGGTCTGGGGCGAGGTGCACGACGAGAACGCGTACAGCCTCGACGGGGTCGCCGGTCACGCCGGGGTGTTCTCGTGCGCCTGGGACCTGGCGGTCCTCGCCCGCACCCTGCTCAACGGCGGGGTCTACGGGCGGGCCCGCATCCTCTCGGCCGCCTCGGTCGACCTGCTGTTCACCGACTTCAACACGGCGTTTCCCGGTGACGCGCACGGCCTGGGCTTCGAGCTCTACCAGCACTGGTACATGGGCGCCATGGCCACGCCCCGTACGGCCGGCCACACCGGCTTCACCGGCACCAGCCTGGTCCTGGACCCGAGCACGGACTCGTTCCTGATCGTGCTCGGCAACTCGGTGCACCCGGTGCGCAACTGGCGCTCCGGCAGCGCGCCGCGCGTCGCCACCGCCAACCAGATGGCCCGGGCGGTCGCGGTCCGGCCGGCCCGGGGCCGTACGGCCTGGTTCTCCGGGATGGAGAGTGCCGCCACCGCCACCCTGGCGCTCCCGGCCCTGGCGCTCACCTCCTCGCGCGCCCGGCTGAGCTGCGCGCTGTGGTGGGACACCGAACCCGCATCGGACTTCCTCTTCCTGGAGGCCTCGACGGACGCCGGGGCCACCTGGCAGCCGGTCCCGTTCACCACCACCCCCACGGGGCAGGGCCGGCGGCCGCAGCCCGAGCCGCGTCCGGCGGGCTCGCTCTCCGGCTGGTCGGGCCGGGTCTGGCACCGCCTCGAAGCCGGCCTCGCGGACTGGCGCGGCCACCGGGTCCGCCTCAGGTGGCGGTACACCACGGACCAGCTGTACGTGGGCCGGGGGGTGTACGTGGACGCCATCCGGGTCGAGGACGGCAACCGTGCGGTCTTCGACGAGGCCAGGCCGTCGGACGCCCGGCACATCGAGGCGGACGGCTGGGCCGCGTCGGCCGACTGACCGGCACACCACCAAGTACGCGGGGCGGACGGGCCCGGCCGCCCGCCCCGCACCGGGGCAAGGGGCTCAGAGCAGGCAGAACTCGTTGCCCTCCGGGTCCGCCAGCACGTAGTGGTCGGGCCTGCCCTGCGCCTCGTGCTCCCCGAGGACCGTCGCCCCGGCGGCGGTCAGCCGCCCCAGCGCCTCCTGCACGCGCGGCCACCGCACCTCCCACGGCACGGCACGGCCGCCGCCCGCCTGCACGTCCAGATGGAGCCGGTTCTTCCCCGCCTTCGCCTCGGGCACCTTGAGAAAGGACAGGCTGGGCCCCTGGCCGTCCGGGTCCGTCAGGTAGGCGCCGTCGCCCCACTCGTCCTCGGGGACGCCGAACCGCTCGAGCCACTCCTCCCAGCTGCCGAAGCCCTCCGGCGGGGGCTTCGGCGCGTGCCCCAGGGCGAGCTCCCAGAACTGCGCGAGACGCGCGGGGTGCGCGCAGTCGATGGTCAGACTCCAGCGTGTGGACATGAGTTCCTCCGGGTTGCGGGCGTCGGGGCAGCGCGTGGCGCGTCCGGTCGGCAGCGCGTGCCCGGTTCAGCGGCCGAGCGCTGCCATCGCGGCATTATGGCCGGGGACACCGCTCACCCCGCCGCCGCGGACCGCGCCCGCCCCGCACAGCAGGACGTTGGGGTGCGCGGTCTCCACGCCCCAGCGGCCCGTCGTCCGCGTGGCGTACGGGAAGGAGAGGTCGCGGTGGAAGATGTGGCCGCCGGGCAGCCGCAGGTCGGCTTCGAGGTCCAGCGGGGTCTTCGCCTCGATGCAGGGCCCGCCGTTCGCGTCGAGCGCCAGGCAGTCGGCGACGGGCTCCTCCAGGTGGGCGTCGAGTTCGGCGAGGGTGGCCCGGAGCAGGGCGGCGCGGGTGCCCTCGTTGTCGGCGGCGAAGAGGCGGGCCGGGGTGTGCAGGCCGAACAGGGTCAGCGTCTGGTAGCCGCGGGCGGCGAGGTCCGCGCCGAGGATGGAGGGGTCCGTCAGTGAGTGGCAGTAGATCTCCGAGGGCGGCGCTGCGGGCAGCCGGCCGGCCGCCGCGTCCCGGTGGGCGGCGGCGAGCTGCCCGTACCCCTCGGCGACGTGGAACGTACCGGCGAACGCCTCACGCGGGTCGACGGACCGGTCGCGGAGCCGGGGCAGCCGGGTGAGCAGCATGTTCACCTTCAGCTGGGCGCCCTCGGCGGGCGCGGGCGGTTCGTCGCCGAGGAGGGCGGCGAGGGCGTGCGGGGAGGCGTTGACCAGGACCCGGCGGGCCGCGACGGTGTGCTCGCCGGTGTCCGTCCGTACCGTCACCTCGGCGCGCGTCCCGTCGGTGTCGATACGGACCGCCTCGTGCCCGGTCCTGATCTGTGCGCCGGCGGCCCGGGCGGCTGAGGCGAGTGCGTCGGTGAGCGCGCCCATGCCGCCGACCGGGACGTCCCAGTCGCCGGTGCCGCCGCCGATCACGTGGTAGAGGAAGCAGCGGTTCTGGAGCAGCGAGGGGTCGTGGGCGTCGGCGAAGGTGCCGATCAGCGCGTCGGTGAGCACGACGCCGCGGACGAGGTCGTCCTCGAAGTGCTTCTCGACGGCGACGCCGATGGGCTCCTCGAACAGCGTGCGCCAGGCGTCCGCGTCGCCGATCCGCTCGCGCAGCGCGTCCCGGGTGGGCAGCGGTTCGGTCAGGGTCGGGAAGACGCGCCCGGCGACCCGCCCGGTCATCGCGTAGAAGCGCTGCCACGCCGTGTACTCCCGGTCGGAGCCGGTGAGCGCGGCGAAGGAGTCGCGGGTGCGGTCGCCGCCGACGAGCAGCCCGGTGGCGCGTCCGTCGCGGACGGCCGGGGTGTACGAGGAGACGGTCCGCTTGCGTACGGCGAAGTCCAGGCCGAGATCGCGGACGATCTTCCGCGGGAGCAGCGACACCAGGTAGGAGTAGCGCGAGAGCCGGGCGTCGACGCCGGCGAAGGGCCGGGTCGAGACGGCCGCGCCCCCGGTGGCGGCGAGCCGTTCCAGGAGGAGGACGGTCTGTCCGGCGCGGGCGAGGTAGGCCGCCGCGACCAGGCCGTTGTGTCCGCCGCCCACGATCACCGCGTCATAGCTGTCCCGTACGGTCATGCCCCTTGGTAACACGGCGGGGACGACCCGGCCAGAGTCTGTGGCGCGGCGGGGGCGGCCCGGCCGGAGTGTGCGGCAGGTCAGGGCGGCGGCTGGCCGCGTTGCTGCCGTAGCGCCGCCACCTCGCGGTAGATGTCGGCCGCCTCACGGCCGCGGCCGAGCTGTTCGAGGCAGTGCGCCTCGTCGTCGCGGCCGGCGAGCGTGTCGGGGTGGGCGGCGCCCAGCAGCCGGGTCCGTACGTCGGCGACCTGACGGTAGGTGTGCAGGGCCTCCGTCCACCGGCCCAGCCAGCCGAGGGCGACGGCGACCTCGCGGCGGCTGACGAGGGTGTCGGGGTGGTCGGCGCCCAGGACGCGTTCGCGGGTCGCGTACACCGCCTGTGCCTCGGCCAGGGCCTCGTCCCAGCGGCCCAGCCGGCCGAGGTTGACGCCCAGTCCGTGGCGGGCGCGCAGGGTCTCCGGATCGTCCGGGCCGTTGACCCGGGTGCGGTCGGTGACGAGCGCGCGGTACAGCTCCAGCGCGTCGGTGCTGCGGCCGAGCCGCCCGAGGCTGATGCCGACCTCGTAGCGGGTGGCGAGGGTGTCCGGGTGGTCGGCGCCCAGCAGCCGGGTCCGTGCGTCGGCGACCTGGCGGTAGGTGTGCAGGGCCTCCGTCCACCGGCCGAGCCGCCCGAGCGCGTAACCGACCTCGTAGAGGGTGACCAGCGTGTCGGGGTGGCCGGCCCCCAGCACCCGGGCGCGGGCCGCCGCCACGTCGCGGGCCGTGCGGTACGACTCCTCCAGGCGTCCCAGCCTGCTGAGGCTGAAGGCCAGGTTGTGGCGGCAGCGCAGGGTGTCGGGGTGATCGGGGCCCATCGCGCGCTCCCGCGACACGAGCACGGCCGCGTGCAGTTCGTGGGCCTCGGCGTGGCGGCCGAGGCGGCCCAGCGCGTACGCCATCTGCTGGCGGGCGGCGACGGTCTCCGGGTGGTCGGGGCCCAGGGCGCGTTCGCGGGCCTCGGCGATCCGGCCGAACTCGCGCAGCGCGTCCTGCGCCCGGCCCTTGCGGCTCGGTCTCGTCTCCGGCTCGTGGTGGCCGGCGAGGGTGCCGTGTGCGGCGGGCGGCGCGGGGTCGGGGCGCGGGCCGGGACCGGTGGTCCAGGCGCAGGTCAGGCCGGCCGAGGGGTCGGGCGGCGTCAGGGCCGGGTTCACCGTGCCCGTCGCCTTGTGGCCGCTGGTCATCACCCCCGCCCATGGGGGGAGCGGCGGTACGGCGGGGGGCGGGCCGGGAAGCGGCACGGGGTGGGGCGGGGCGAGCGGCACCTGCCCGGTCGGCTCCAGGAAGGGCTGCTCGCCGGTGCGGCCGACGGCGATGCGGCGGCGCAGGTCGTGGGCGTCGGCCGGCCGCTCGTCCGGGGTCTTGGCGAGCAGGTCCAGGACGACCCGGTCGAAGAATCCGGGCAGTTCGGCGCGGTGGGAACGCGGCGGTTCGGGCGGCGTGTCGCGGTGGCCGACGAGGATGCCCCAGGAGTCCTCCAGGTCGAAGGGCGGGGCCCCGGTCGCGATCTCGTACAGCACGCAGCCCAGCGAGTAGAGGTCGCTGCGGTGGTCGACCTGGCCGCCGCTGATCTGCTCCGGCGACATGTAGTGCGGGGTGCCCATGGCGACGCCGACGCCGGTGAGCCGGGAGGTGACGGGGATGCCGTGGCCGGGTCTGGCTATGCCGAAGTCGCAGATCTTCACCGTCCCGTCGGACAGCCGCATGATGTTGGCGGGCTTGAGGTCGCGGTGGACGATGCCCTGCTGGTGGGTGTAGCCGAGGGCGTCGGCGACCTGCTCGGCGATGTCGACGATGTCGTCCACCGGCAGCGGGTGCTGCTCGTTGTCCTCCAGGAGCTGGCTGAGGTTGCGGCCGTCCAGGAGCTCCATCACGAGGTAGAGCGCGCCCTCGTACTCGCCGAAGTCGTGGACGACGGTGACGCCCCGGTGCTGGAGGGCCGCGGCGACCCGGGCCTCGCGGCGGAAGCGTTCGCGGACGATGCGGGTGAAGTCCTCGTCGTGCTGCGGGCTCATCGGCTTCAGGCACTTGACGGCGACCTGGCGGCCCAGCGATTCGTCGCGGGCGCGCCACACCTCGCCCATGCCGCCGCGCCCGATCAGGTCGAGCAGTCGGTACCGGCTCTGGATCAGCCTGGTTTCCGCCATCCCTGTTGCCGCCCCCGTCATTCCGCCCGCTGTCGCCGCGCCCTCCCCGGTGCGTCCAGTATGGCTGCCTGCCTCTTCAGTGTGTACGGGGTGGGGCGGCTGCCGGGTCCGAGGCGCGCCATCGCGTTCATGATGTGACCGGGCGGAAGCTGCCGACGCAGCCGCGCCGGGACGGCGCGCAGCACCGTGCCGGCGATCCGCAGACGGCGGTCCACGGCGGCCGGCGGAGGTACGGGCCTGCCGTACAACTCATGGGCGAACGGCGGCAGCGACTGATGGGCCAGTGTCGCGACGCGCCGCCACAGCAGGGCCCGTGCCGGTACGAGCAGGGGGTGGACGGGCGGCCTGCGCAGGAAGTCGTCCACGTCCCGCGCCTCCGGGGAGCACGCGAGCCGGGGCCGCACCTGCGCGAAGTAGGCGGCCAGCTGCGCGGTCGTCGCGGGTACGCGCTCCGGGTCGAGGCCGACGAGACGGGCGCTCTGCCGGTGTTCGTCGATGTACTGGTCGGCCTGCCGGTCGGTGAGCGGGTAGCCGGAGCGGCGCAGGACCTGGAGGTAGGAGTCGACCTCGGCGCAGTGCACCCACAGCAGCAGGCCGGGGTCGTCGACGCCGTGGGTCCGCCCGGTCGCCGGGTCGGTGACCTTCAGGAGCCGGTGAATCCTGCGGACCCGGGCCCCGGCCTTCTCGGCGGCTTCGGTGGTGCCGTAGGTGATGGTGCCGACGAAGCCCGCCGTGCGCATGAGCCGGCCCCAGGCGTCCTTGCGGAAGTCGGAGTTCTGCATCACCCCGCGCACCGCGAGCGGGTGGAGCGCCTGGAGGTACAGGGCGCGCACGCCGGCGACCCACATCATCGGGTCGCCGTGCAGCTGCCAGGTGACCGATGCGGGACCGAAGAGCCCGGGGTCGGCTTCCGTCATGTGTGTGTACCTCCGGCTCGGTGACGGCCCGGGGGTGATCCGCCGGACGCTCCCAGTGTGGCCGGGGGCGCCGCCCGGTGGGCACCCGTGCGGCGGGTCCGTCACGCCGGCGGTGTGCGCAGACGGGTGAGGAGGTGCCCCTCGCCTTGTCATACTGCTCCGATGATCAACCTCCCTGTCCCCGCCCTGGATTCGTTGGCCGGGCTCGCCTTCGGTGATGCCTTCGGCGACCGCTGGTTCGGCATCCTGCGCCGCGAGGGCCTGGCGCCCCTGGAGGCACGGACCCTGCCGCCGGAGCCCGTGTGGCGGTGGAGCGACGACACCGCCCAGGCGATCGTTCTCGTCCGCGAACTCGTCGAGGGCGGCGGCACCGTGGACCAGGACCGCTTCGCCCTGCGCCTCGCCGAGGCCTACGCCGCCGACACGCACCGCGGCTACGGCGCCTCGATGCACGACGTGCTCCGCCGGATCGGTGCGGGCGAGCCCTGGCGGGACGTGGTGGCCGGCCAGTTCGAGGGCATGGGCTCCTGGGGCAACGGCGCGGCGATGCGCGTCGCCCCGCTCGGTGCCTGGCACGCCGCCGAGCTGGCCGCCCGCCAGAGCGAGGTCTCGCACCACCACCCGGAGGCGGTCGCGGCAGGGGTGGCGGTCGCCCTCGCGGCGGCGCTGGCCACGCGCAGCCGGGGCGGGCCGGCACCGGCGCGTACGAACTTCCTCCAGGCCGTCGCCGCACGGCTCCCCGACAGCGATGTCCGGTCGGGAGTGCGGGTCGCGGCGCGGATGCCGGCCCGTACCTCGCTCCGGCACGCCGCGGAGGTCCTGGGCTCCGGCTACCGGATGTCCGGTCCCGACACCGTCCCCTTCGCCCTCTGGTGTGCGGCCAGCCACCTGGACGACCTGGAGGAGGGCCTGTGGTTCACCGTCGAGGGGCGCGGCGACATCGACACGACGTGCGCTGTCGTGGGAGGGGTGATCGCCGCTCGTACGGGCGTCGCCGCTCTCCCGCCCGCCTGGCACGCGGCCCGGGAGCCGCTGCCGCCGGTGGGCTGGGACCGGACGCCGTGATCGCGGTGCCTCAGCGCCGTACGCGCGGCATCCCGAGGCCGATCCAGGAGATGATCTCCCGCTGGATCTCGTTGTTGCCGCCGCCGAAGGTGAAGATGACGGCGGAGCGGTAGCCGCGTTCGAGTTCGCCGTGCAGGACGGCTCCTGCCGAGCCCTCCTTGAGGGGGCCGGCGGAGCCGACGACCTCCATGAGCCAGGCGTAGGCGTCCCGGCGCGCCTCGGAGCCGTAGACCTTGACGGCGGAGGCGTCCTGGGGGGTCAGGGTGTGGTGCTGGACGGCGGAGACCATCCGCCAGTTGAGGAGTTTCATCGCGTCGAGCCGGGCGTGGGTGCGGGCGAGCCGGGTGCGGACCCAGCCGAGGTCGATGACGCGGCGGCCGTCGCAGAGGCGGGTGCCGGCCGCCCAGCGGCGGACGTCGTGCAGGGCGCGGATGGCCATGGTGCCGTGGGCGGCGAGGGTGACGCGTTCGTGGTTGAGCTGGTTGGTGATGAGCCGCCAGCCCTTGTTCTCCTCGCCGACCCGGTGGGAGACGGGGACGCGGATGTTCTCGTAGTAGCTGGCGGTGGTGTCGTGCGAGGCGAGGGTGTTGATCAGGGTGCAGGAGTAGCCGGGGTCGGAGGTCGGGACGAGGAGCATGGTGATGCCCTTGTGGGCCGGGGCGTCCGGGTCGGTGCGGGCGGCGAGCCAGACCCAGTCGGCGGTGTCGCCGTTGGTCGTCCAGATCTTCTGCCCGTTGACGACATAGCTGTCGCCGTCGCGTACCGCCCGGGTCTTGAGGGCGGCGAGGTCGGTGCCCGCGCCGGGTTCGCTGTAGCCGATCGCGAAGTCCGTCTCGCCGGCGAGGATCTGGGGCAGGAAGGCGGCCTTCTGCTCGTCGGTGCCGAACTGCATGATCGTCGGGCCGACGGTGTTGAGGGCCATCAGCGGCAGGGGCACGCCCGCCTGGGCCGCCTCGTCGAAGAAGATGAACTGCTCCATCGGCGACAGGCCCCGCCCGCCGTACTCGGCGGGCCAGCCGACGCCGAGCCAGCCGTCGGCTCCCAGCCGCCGGATCGTCTCCCGGTAGAAGCGCTTCTGGGCGGCCGGGTCTCCGTAGCGGGCGTAGGCGTTGTCGGGGACCAGGGCGGCGAAGTAGGTGCGCAGTTCGGCGCGCAACTCCTGCTGCTGCGGCGTGTATTCGAGGTGCACGGCCCCTCCAGGATGCTCGCGGTCGCGTCGCCCGTGTGCGGCGGCGCACACAGTAGAACGCGTTGCAAGAATCCGGAAGGGGCACGGCTCCGCGGCGGACGGGTCAGCGTTTGACCGCGCGCAGTACGACGAACTTGGGGTCGCCCGCCACCGTGGTGCAGTTGCCGAAGATGCGGCGCAGGGCGGTGTGGTGGCCGAGGTGCCGGTTGGCGACCACCCAGAGCTCGCCGCCCTGGCGCAGCGCGCGGCGCGCCCCGTGGAACATGTTCCGGGCGGTCGCGTCGGTGGTGGCCTGGTGGGAGTGGAACGGCGGGTTGTTGAGGACGAGGTCCGCGCTGCCGGGTCCGGCGCCGACGAGGGCGTCGCCGACGACGAAGCGGGCGCGGGCGTCGGGGCCGGTGTTGCTCCGGAAGGTTTCCTCGGCCGAGGCGACGGCCTGGTGGGACTCGTCGATGAAGGTGAGGGTGGCCTCGGGGTTGGCGAGGGCGGCGGCGAGGCCGACGACGCCGTTGCCGCAGCCGAGGTCGACGACCCGGTCGGGGCCGCTGCGGGCCGGCAGGTGCTTGAGGAAGAAGCGGGTGCCGATGTCGAGCCGGTCGGCGCAGAAGATCCCGGCGTGGTTGGTGACCGTGTGCCCGGCGGCCGCTCCGGCGTCGTCGGGCAGCGCGTAGCGCAGGGGCCAGGGGCTGGGGGTGCGGGGCAGGGCGGGGTCCGGCGTGCAGTGGACGAGCCGGGCCTTGCGGACCGCGAGGGAGGTGCGGGTGGGACCGATGATCCGCTCGAAGAGGTTGAGCGTGGAGGTGTGGATCTCCTTGACCATGCCGGTGCCGATGACGACGGTGCCGGCGTGCACGGCGGGCGCCAGCCGGTGCAGCTGGTCCTCCAGGAACGCGAGGCTCTTGGGCACGCGTACGAGGAGCACGTCGACGCGGTCCGGCGGGGTGTCGCGCGAGGACAGCAGGCGCACGGCGTCCGTGTCCACCCCGTTGCGCCGCAGGTTCGCCTCGGTCGCCCGCTGCGCGAGGAAGGAGTCGCTGATCTGTACGGGGTGGCGGGCGGCCAGCACCGTGCTCAGCGCGCCCCAGCGGTCCCCGACCACGACGACGCGCCCGGAGAGGTCGACCGGGTCGGTCCCGTCGGCCCCCTCCAGGTGCTGGAGCAGATAGGCGTCGGCCGCGTCCCAGGCACGGAAGGGGTCGCGGGGGTCCTCGGGGTATCGGGCGAGGTCGTAACCGGCCCCTGACGTCGTCAAACGGTTCATTGTGCGTTCAGGCTAACCGAGCGGCGCCCGGCGCCCGTACACCTGCCGGTGGCGCGACGGCCGCGCACCGCCGCGCCGCGCCACTGCCTACGGCAGCCGCTTGTCGATGGCCGCCCGGCCCTCCCTGGCCAGGGTGCGCCGTGCCCACTCGATGTTCTGCGGTGTCAGGTCGCGCCCCGATGCGAGCACCAGGTCCTCCACCGACGGATCGTCGCTGGCGCCGGTGTGCAGAAGGGCATCCGGGGTCACGCCACGGGTGCTGGATACGGATTCGGACTCGTCGCTCATGCCGCCTCCTTGTCCTTCCCGTCATTCTCGCCCTCCGCCGCCGGACGCGCATCCGATGCCGGGCGGTGGCCGCCGAAGCGGCCCCGGGCCCTCACTTGACCTGCACATGATCGCTACGACCTGTTCACGCATCGTCACGGACCACATGGAAAGCTCCGCGTACCACATAGCGAACACGACCACCGCGGAGCCGCCCCCCACCCCGTGACGGCGCCGCGGTGTGCGCATTTCCGGAGAGGACACCCCACATGTCCCGTCGTCACTCTGCCCTGCGGCGCTCGCTGCCCGCCGCGCTCGCCGTCCTCGCGGTACTCACCGGCACCGCCGCGGCCGCACCGGCCCCCGCCCCACCGCCCGCCGCCACCCCGCCGCTCGCCCCGCTGGACGACACCTACTACCAGGACGCGGCCGGCAAGACCGGCACCGCGCTCAAGAGCGCACTGCACACGATCATCAGCGACCAGAGCAAGCTCACCTACAGCCAGGTGTGGGACGCCCTGAAGGACACCGACCAGGACCCGGCCAACTCCTCGAACGTGGTCCTCCTGTACTCGGGCCGCTCCGAGCCCAAGAGCGACAACGGCGGCAACGTCGGCCAGTGGAACCGGGAGCACGTCTGGGCCAAGTCCCACGGCGGCTTCGGCACGGCCACCGGCCCCGGCACCGACATCCACCACCTGCGCCCGGCCGACGTCCAGGTCAACTCCGAGCGCGGCAACAAGGACTTCGACAACGGCGGCACCGAGCTGAGCGACGCGCCCGGCAACCACACCGACAGCGACTCCTTCGAACCGCGCGACGCCGTCAAGGGCGACGTGGCCCGCATGATCCTGTACATGGCGGTGCGTTACGAGGGCGACGACTCGTTCGCCGACCTGGAGCCCAACGACAGCGTGTCGAACGGCTCCGCCCCGCACATCGGCCGGCTCTCCGTACTGAAGACGTGGAGCGAGCAGGACCCGCCGGACTCCTTCGAGAAGCGGCGCAACGACGTCGTATTCGACCAGTACCAGCACAACCGGAACCCGTTCATCGACCACCCCGAGTGGGTCGACGCCATCTGGTGACCGTGGCGGCTGTGGCGTGCTGACGACCAACTCGCCCACGTTGGGATCAAAAGGTATGAATTGATTCGTTGGACGACCACCCGCTCCGCACGCCGTGCGCGTAATTCCCCGGGAGGGAACTGATGGACACGGACGCCCTGACCGCCGGCCTGCTGCAGGAACTGCGCGCGGCCAAGCCCTATCCGGCCCTGTCCCTGACCATGCCGACCCACCGGCGCGCCCCGGACAACGCCCAGGACGCCGTACGGCTGCGCAATCTGCTCTCCGAGGCCGACAACCGGCTGGAGGCCGACCCGGAGGTCACCCGTGAGGCGCGCACCGCGATCAGGCAGCAGCTCGACCGCGCGGTGGGCGAGCTCGATCAGCGCCGGGCCCTGGACGCGCTGGTCCTCCTCGCGACGGCCGACGAGTACCAGATCTGGCGGCTGCCCCGTACCGTGCCCGAACGGGTGGTGCTGAGCGACAGCTACCTGACCCGCAATCTCGTCGCCGCGAAGGCGCAGGCCCAGCCCTTCTGGGCGCTCACCGTGTCGTCCGACCACGCCGCCCTCTACAGCGGCACGGTCGACTCCGCGCAGGAGGCGCACATCGGCGGCTTCCCCCTGGCCGCCCCTCACTGGGACCCCAACCCGCAGCGCGTGGAGCGGATCGGCGACACGCCGAGCAATTTCACCAATGAGGACACCCGCAACTTCCTGCGCGATGTGGACGAGAAGCTGCGCGCCGTCCTGGCCACCGACCCCCGGCCGCTGTACCTGGTCGGGCTCGCCCCGGCGCTCGCCCTGTTCGACGAGGTCGGCGAGAGCGCGAAGAGCGCGGCGGGCCGGGTCACCAAGGGCGCTCCGGCCGAGAACGCGGGGCCGGGGGACCTGCTGACCGAGCTGCGACCGGCCCTGGAGGCCCGGCGCGAGCGGTTCGCGGCGGAGATCGACGGGAAGCTGGACGAGGCGCGCGGGCGGAAGACCTTCGCCGGTGGGCTCGACGAGGTGTGGGCCGCCGTGCGCGAGGGCCGTGCCGGTCTGGTGGCGGTGGAGGAGCACTACCAGCAGACGGTCCGGGTCGACCAGGAGCACCTGAAGCCGGTCAGCGGGGACAGCGCGGACCTGACGGACGCGGACGTCCGCGAGGACATCGTCGACGAGCTGGTCGAGGCGGCGCTGGACAGCGGCGCCGACGTCGTCTTCGTCGCGGACGACTCGCTCAAGGAGCACGGCCGGGTCGCGGCGGAGCTGCGCTACTGAGGCGACGAGGCGGCACACGGCGAAGGCCCGGACGGTGTGCTCCGTCCGGGCCTTCGCCGTGTGGCGCTCGGCCGCCTCAGCCCTCCCAGACCCAGTTGGCCACCTCGGGCAGGTCGGTGCCGTGTTCGCGAATCCAGGCGTGGTGGCGGGTCCGGGTGTCGGCCATCTCCTGACGCACCGCCACGGCGCGGACGCCGAGGCCGGGGACCCGGTCGATGACGTCCATGACCAGCCGGTAGCGGTCGAGGTCGTTGCGGACGACCATGTCGAAGGGCGTGGTGGTGGTGCCCTCCTCCTTGTAACCCCGCACGTGCAGGTCGCTGTGGCCGGCCCGGCGGTAGGCCAGCCGGTGGATCAGCCAGGGATAGCCGTGGTAGGCGAAGATCACCGGCCTCCCCCGGGTGAACAGCGCGTCGTACTCGGTGTCCGGCATCCCGTGCGGATGCTCGGAGTGCGGCATGAGCCGGGCCATGTCCACGACGTTCACCACCCGCACGGCCAGCTCCGGCAGGTGGCGCCGCAGGAGACCGGCGGCCGCCAGGATCTCCAGCGTGGGTACGTCCCCGGCGCAGGCGAGCACGACGTCGGGTTCCCGGGTGCCGTCCTCCGTGCCCGCCCACTCCCAGACCCCGGCGCCGCGCGCGCAGTGCACCCGGGCCTGGTCGAGGGTGAGCCAGTCGAAGCTGGGCTGTTTGCCGGCCACGATGACGTTGACGTAGTCCCTGCTGCGCAGGGCGTGGTCGGCCACGGACAGCAGGGTGTTGGTGTCGGGCGGCAGGTAGACGCGTACGACCTCGGGGCTCTTGTTGAGGATGTGGTCCACGAAGCCGGGGTCCTGGTGCGAGAAGCCGTTGTGGTCCTGGCGCCAGACGTGCGAGGTGAGCAGGTAGTTGAGCGAGGCGATGGGCCGGCGCCACGCCAGCCGGCGCGAGGTCCGCAGCCACTTGATGTGCTGGTTGACCATCGAGTCCACGATGTGCGCGAACGCCTCGTAGCAGGAGAACAGCCCGTGCCGACCGGTCAGCAGATAGCCCTCCAGCCAGCCCTGGCACAGGTGCTCGGAGAGGACTTCCATGACGCGGCCGTCGCGGGAGAGGTGTTCGTCGGTCGGGAGCGTACGGGCCTGCCAGGCCTTGCCGCTGGCCTCGTAGAGCGCGTCGAGCCGGTTGGAGGCGGTCTCGTCGGGGCCGACGACCCGGAAGTCCCTGCGGCCGGCCGTCGCCGCCATGACCGCCTCAAGGAGCCCGCCCAGCACCCGGGTCGGCTCCCGCAGGGCGGCGCCGGGCCGCTCCACCGGGACGGCGAACCCGTCCAGGTCCGGGATGGGCAGGTCGCGCAGGAACAGACCGCCGTTGGCGTACGGGGAGGCGCCGAGGCGGGCGGTGCCTTCGGGTACGCAGGCCAGGACCTGCGGGGTGGGGCGCCCCTCGGAGTCGAAGAGTTCCCCGGGCCGGTAGGAGCGCAGCCACGCTTCCAGCTGGCGCAGGTGGTCGGGGTCGTCGCGGACGCCGGGCAGCGGGACCTGGTGGGCGCGCCAGGTGCCTTCGACGGGCAGCCCGTCGACCTCGGCGGGGCCGGTCCAGCCCTTCGGGGTGCGCAGCACGATCATGGGCCACCGGGGCCGGTCCGTCTCGCCGCCGGTCCGGGCGGCGGCCTGGATCTCCTCGATGCGGTCGACGGCCCGGTCCATCGCGAGGGCCATCTCCCGGTGCACGGCACGGGGGTCGTCCCCCTCGACGTAGAGGGGTTCGTGTCCGTAGCCGCGCAGCAGGGCGTCCAGCTCGGTCTGCGGGAGGCGGGCGAGCACCGCCGGGTTGGCGATCTTGTAGCCGTTGAGGTGGAGGACGGGCAGGACGGCCCCGTCGTGGACCGGGTCGAGGAACTTGTTGGCGTGCCAGGAGCCCGCGAGCGGTCCGGTCTCCGCCTCGCCGTCGCCGATGACGCAGGTGACCAGGAGGTCCGGGTGGTCGAGGGCGGCGCCGTAGGCGTGACCCAGGGAGTAGCCGAGTTCGCCGCCCTCGTGGATGGAGCCGGGCGTCTCGGGCGCGACGTGACTGGGTACGCCGCCGGGGAAGGAGAACTGCTTGAACAGTAGGCCCATGCCCTCGGCGTCCCGGCCGATGTCGGGGTACGTCTCGGAGTAGCTGCCCTCCAGCCAGGAGCCGGCGAGGACGGCGGGGCCCCCGTGGCCCGGGCCCCAGATGCACAGGGCGTGGGTGCCGCGCGCCCTGATCAGGCGGTTGAGGTGGGTGTACACGAGGTTGAGGCCCGGCGAGGTGCCCCAGTGCCCGAGCAGCCTCGGCTTGATGTGCTCGGGCGCGAGCGGCCGGGTCAGCAGCGGGTTGTCCATCAGGTAGATCTGCCCGACGGCCAGGTAGTTGGCGGCCCGCCAGTGCGCGTCGAGCGCGTCGATCTCCTCGTCGGAAGGGCCGGCCTTCGGCGAGGACGGTGGTGCGTCGCTCATGGTCACCTCTCAGCGGGCGGATGCGGGGGCGTCACGCGTGCGGTTACCGAGGTTCGGAGCCGAACCACACGGTGGTGGCGTTGCAGAACTCGCGGATGCCGTGTCCGGCGAGCTCGCGCCCGTAGCCCGAGCGCTTCACCCCGCCGAAGGGCAGCGCGGGGTGCGAGGCGGTCATGCCGTTGAAGAACACACCGCCCGCCGCCAGGTCGCGGATGCACCGCTCGGTCTCCTGGGCGTCGCGGGTCCATACGTTGGAGCTGAGCCCGAAGGGGGTGTCGTTGGCCAGCTCCACGGCCTCGTCCAGACTGTCCACCCGGTAGAGGGCGGCGACGGGGCCGAAGGTCTCCTCACGGTGGACGCGCATGGCGGGCGTGACCCCGGCGAGCACGGTGGGGGCGTAGAACCAGCCGTTCTCCAGCCCGCCGCCCAGGCCCTCGGGACGGCCGCCGCCGCACAGGGCGCTCGCCCCCCGGCGCACCGCGTCGTCCACCAGTTCCTCCAGATCGGCGCGGCCCTGTTCGCTGGCGAGCGGCCCGACGTCGGTGGACTCCTCCAGCGGGTCGCCTACCGCCAGGTCGTGCATGCCGACGGTGAAGCGTTCGGCGAACTCCTCGTACACCTCGGTGTGCACGATGAACCGCTTGGCGGCGATGCAGGACTGCCCGTTGTTCTGGGCCCGGGCGGTGACGGCGGTACGGGCGGCCCTGGCGACGTCCGCCGACGGCAGGACGAGGTAGGGGTCGCTGCCGCCGAGTTCCAGGACGGTGTGCTTGACCTCGTCGCCGGCGATGGAGGCGACGGAGCGTCCGGCCGGTTCGCTGCCGGTCAGGGTGGCCGCGGCCACCCGGCGGTCGCGCAGGATGCCCTCGATGGCCTTGGAGCCCACCAGGAGGGTCTGGAAGCAGCCGGCCGGGAAACCGGCGCGGTGGAAGAGATCGCCCAGGTACAGCGCGGTCTGCGGCACGTTCGACGCGTGCTTGAGCAGGCCCGTGTTGCCGGCCATGAGCGCGGGGGCAGCGAAGCGCACGACCTGCCAGAGCGGGAAGTTCCACGGCATCACGGCGAGCACGGGGCCCAGCGGCCGGTAGCGGACGAAGGCGCGGGAGGCGCCGGAGTCCTCGACGTCGGCGGGCGCGGGATGCTCGTCGGCGAGCAGTTCCTCGGCGTGGGCCGCGTACCAGCGCATCGCCTTGGCGCACTTCGCCGCCTCGGCGCGGGCGGCGGCGACGGGCTTGCCCATCTCCAGGGTCATGGTGCGCGCGATGTCCTGCTGGTCCTCGTCGAGGAGGTCGGCGGCCCGGTTGAGCAGCCGGGCGCGTTCACCGAATCCGGTGGTGCGGTACTCGCGGAAGGCGGCGTCGGCCGCGGCGAGCCGCCGCTCGATCTCGTCGGCTTCCAGCGCGTCGAACGTCCTGAGTGTCTCGCCGTTCGCGGGGTTGACCGTCGCGATGGGCATGACTGTGGCCTCCTTGCCTCGGTACTTCGACCGTGCCGCGCCGCGCGCCGGGCCGCAACGCGGGCCGTGGCACGGCACGGACCCCCGCCACCGCATACCCGGCCGGCGCGGATCATGCGTGCTGCGCACATGCGATCCGCGCCCGGGGGTGCGGTGCGGGGGCCGGTGGGCACCGTGCCGGTCCGCACGCCTCAGACGAGGGCGGGGGCGGCGTCGGGGATGGGGACGTGGACGACGGGGACGTGGACGGGCTCGTCGGTGCCTGCCGGGGCGGGCTCGGGGATCTCCGCGGCCACGGCCGGCGGGCGGCGGAACTCGCGGACGCCGGGCAGCGGCGGCAGCGGGACCAGCTCGATGTGCTGCGGCTCCTGGGCGTACCGGGTGAACCAGACGACCTTGCCCTCGGCGGTCCGGCAGGTGCCCCAGCTGTCGCTGAGGGCCATGACCCGGCTCAGGCCGCCGCCCTCGTGGAGCAGGCGCGGCATCTGCGCACCGTTGTCTGCGACGGAGACCGTGAGATGCCGTCCGGACCAGCGGAGTTCGACGACGCAGCGGTTGTCGTCACCGACATGCCGGTGGACATTGGTCAGCAGCTCCTCCACGGCCCGGCACACGGGCCGGACGTGGAGTTCGAGACTCCAGTGACGCAGGTGGGCGGCGACTATCCGTCGCAGCTGGTCCACACGGTCTGCGGAAACCTGGAGTTCGACCAGATAGTGCCGGTCGAGTGGAACGGTCATCGTCGAGGCTCCTCACATCGAGGCCCACGTACTTCGCCCCGTTGAACCAACGACCCCCGAATACGAAGAGTGAGCAGATGTCTCTTCTGGGTCACTCCACAGGGTGACCCGGCTGAGCCGGTCGCGCAACACGTCGGGCCTCGCACCCCCGGTGACCGGCGCGTTCACGCCTCCGGGGTGCGCGCGGCGGTCAGGGCAGATGGGTGAGCACCCGGTCGGGGGTGAGCGGCAGGGTGCGCAGCCGGACACCGGTGGCGTGCCGGAAGGCGTTTCCGATGGCCGCGGCGGCGCCGACGATGCCGATCTCGCCGATGCCCTTGCCGCCCATGGGGTTGAGGTGCGGGTCGTCCTCCTCGATCCAGTGCGCCCTTAGGTCGGACACGTCGGCGCAGGCGGGCACGTGGTAGGAGGCGAGGTCGCGCTCGGTGAAGTCGCCGAAGACCGGGTCCATGGTGCTGCCCTCGGTCAGCGCCATGCCGAGCCCCATGGTCATGCCGCCGATGAACTGGGAGCGTGCGGTACGGGAGTTGAGGATGCGGCCCGCCGCGAAGACGCCGAGCATGCGCCGTACCCGGACCTCGCCGGTGCGGCTGTCGACGGCGACCTCGGCGAAGTGCGCGCCGAAGGCGTGGCGGGCGTAGGGGGATTCCTCGGCGGTCTCCTCGGTGGTGTCGGCGGTGACGGTCACTCCCCCGTCGGGCAGCGGCCCGCTGTGCGCGGCGAGCCGTTCGACGAGCCCGGAGGCCGCCTTGTGCACGGCCCAGCCCCAGGAGGCGGTTCCCGAGGAGCCGCCGGCCAGCGGGGCGTCCGGCAGGTCGCTGTCGCCGATGTCGATGGTCACGTTGTCCAGCCCGGTGCGCAGCACGTCCGCGGCGATCTGCGCGAGGACGGTACGGGCCCCGGTGCCGATGTCGGTCGCGTTGACGGCGATCCGGTAGGAGCCGTCGGCGGCGGCGTGCGCCGAGGCGTGGGAGGCGCTGGCGTAGACGGGGTAGGTGGCGGAGGCGACGCCCGAGCCGAGCAGCAGGGCGCCCTCACGGCGGGTGCCGGGGGCGGGGTCGCGCTCGTGCCAGCCGAAGCGTGCGGCGCCCTCGCGCAGGCAGGCGGCCAGACCGCGGCTGCTGAAGGGCTTCCCGGAGTCGGGTTCGTCGGCCGGGTCGTTGCGCAGCCGCAGTTCGACGGGGTCCATGCCGAGTTCCGCGGCGAGTTCGTCGACGGCTGATTCGAGGGCGTACATCCCGGAGGCCTCGCCCGGGGCGCGCATCCACGAGGGGCTGGGGACGTCCAGGGCGACGACCCGGTGCACGGTCCGGCTGTCCGGTGAGCCGTACATGACGCGGGCCGGTACGGCGGCCTGCTCCACGAACTCCTTGACGGTGGAGGTGTGGGTGACGACCTCCTGGGCGACCGAGGTGAGGGTGCCGTCGGGGTGCGCCCCGAGCCTGACGCGCTGCACGGTGGGTGCCCGGTGTCCGACGAGCCCGGGCATCTGCCACCGGGGCAGCGCGAGTTCGACGGGGTGGCCGGTGTGGCGCGCGGCCATCGCGGCGAGCACGACCTGCGGGCGTGGGGTCCCCTTGGAGCCGAAGCCGCCCCCGACGTGTTCGGACACGGCGGTGACCTGGTCCGTCCGCAGCCCGAAGGCGGCGGCGAGGCTGTCGCGCACCGTGGTGGCGCCCTGGCTGGAGTCGTACACGGTGAGGTGGCCCTCGGGCGACCAGTGGGCGGTCGAGGCGTGCGGCTCCATGGGGTGGTTGTGCAGCGCCCCGAGGGTGTAGGTGACGTCGACGCGTACGGGGGACGCCTCGAAGGCCCGGTCGAAGTCGCCGCGTTCGCGGACGGCCGGGTAGCCGCCGTTGGCGTTCTCGGGGGTGTAGAGGCCGGGGTGGTCCTCGGTCAGCACGACGTCGTGCGGGGCCGTCTCGTAGGTGATGTGCAGCGCCTGGGCGCCGGCCCGGGCGCTCGCCAGGGTGTCGGCCACGACGAGCGCGACCGGCCAGCCGCGGTGGGGCACCCGGTCGTTCTGGAGGACGGCGAGGATCGGGTCGTCCGGTTCCTCGATGCGGGGCGCGTTTTCGTGGGTGAGGACGCAGTGGACGCCGGGCTGCGCCAGCGCGTCGACGGTGCGGACGGCGGTGACCCGGCCGGCCGGCACGGCGGCGGGCACGGGCCAGGCGTACAGGCAGCCGGGCAGGCCGCGCTCGGCGGCGTAGCGCGCGGCACCGGTGACCTTGTCCCGGCCCTCGCGGCGGACGGCGGGGGCGCCCAGTGGCTGGGGGGCGTGACTCATGGCGGGTCCTCGGCTCTCAAGGTCGGGCGGCGAGTTCGGCGAGGGCGTCTACGGCCAGGTGGCGGGCGAGGCGGACCTTGAACGCGTTGTCGCGCAGGGGGCGGGCCTCGGCGAGTTCGGCGTCGGCCGCCCGCAGGAAGGTGGCGTCGGTGGCGGGCGCGCCGCGGAGGATCTGTTCGGCGGTGCGGGCACGCCAGGGCCGGTGGGCGAGTCCGCCGAACGCCAGCGCGGCGTGCTCGATGTGCCCGTCGCGTACGCGCAGGACGGCGGCGACGGAGGCCAGGGCGAAGGCGTAGGAGGCGCGGTCGCGGGCCTTGCGGTAGAGGCAGGCCGTGCCGTCGGGCAGCGGCGGCAGCAGCACCTCGGTGACGAGTTCGCCCGGCCGGACGACCGTGTCGGCGTCGGGGTTGTCCCCGGGCAGCCGGTGGAAGTCGGTCACCGCCACGGTCCGTTCGCCCTCCGGTCCGTGCAGGATCACGTCCGCGTCGAGGGCGGCCAGCGCCACGGCCATGTCGGAGGGGTGGGTGGCGACGCACTCCTCGGAGTGGCCGATGACGGCGAGGTCGCGGTGGGCGCCCTCGCGGGCGGGGCAGCCGGTGCCGGGTTCGCGTTTGTTGCAGGGTTTGGTCGTGTCCTGGAAGTAGGGGCAGCGGGTGCGCTGGAGGAGGTTGCCGCCGGTGGTCGCGATGTTGCGCAGTTGCCCGGAGGCGCCCGCGAGCAGGGCCTCGGACAGGGCGGGGTAGCGGGTGCGTACGGCGGGGTGGGCGGCCAGGTCGCTGTTGCGTACGGTGGCGCCGACGCGCAGCCCGCCGTCGGCGGTGTCCGTGACCTGGTCCAGCGGCAGCCGGCTCACGTCCACGAGCATGCCGGGCGTCTCCACGCCGAGTTTCATCAGGTCGACCAGGTTGGTGCCGCCGCCCAGGAATCGGGCCCCGGGGTGGGCGGCGCACGCGCGGACCGCGTCGGTGACGGATTCGGCGCGCAGGTAGGCGAAGGGTTTCACGGCGCCACGTCCTCGATCGCCTCGACAATGCGGGGGTAGGCGCCGCACCGGCAGAGGTTGCCGCTCATCCGTTCCCGGATCTCGTCGGCGTCGAGCCGGGCCGGGGCGGCCACCGGGGCGTCGTGCGGGGTGACGTGTGAGGGGAAGCCCTGGTCGGCCTCGGCGAGGACTCCGGCGGCGGAGCAGATCTGGCCGGGTGTGCAGTAGCCGCACTGGAGCGCGTCGCGGGCCAGGAAGGCCTCCTGGAGGGGGTGCAGCCGGTCGCCGTCCGCCAGGCCCTCGATCGTGGTGATGCGGGAGCCCTCCTGCGCGACGGCCAGGAGCAGGCAGCTGTTGGCGCGGCGGCCGTCCACCAGGACGGTGCACGCGCCGCACTGGCCGTGGTCGCAGCCCTTCTTCGCCCCGGTCAGGTCCAGGTGGTGGCGCAGGGCGTCCAGGAGGGTGGTGCGGTGGTCCAGCGTCAGGGTCCGTTGCGCGCCGTTGATGCGCAGGGTCAGGGTGGCGGAGGGGACGTCGCCGGGCGCCTGCGGTTGTCCGGCGCCGCCCTCCCACCCACTGGTCGGGTCCACGTGCGGCACCTTTCGACGAAGTCACTTTGTCTGTTTTCTACCAGATAGCGAGTCGTCGTTCCGCGTCCCGCCGGGACCGGCCGCGGGCGTTCGGCCTACTTGTTCTCCAGCCGCAGCCGGACTTCTTCCTCCTGGTCGCCCGAGACGGTGCCCACGACCTGGACCGCGAAGGCGTCCGCCAGGCCCTGGCGGAGCCGGTCCACGGCCAGGTAGCCGCCCTGCACATCGGCCGTGACGGGAGCGCCGAGGGTCACGGGGCCCGAGACCGTCCGGGCCTCGGACACATCGACGGTGGCGGTCCAGGCGGTGGGCCGCTTCGCCGCGGCCTCGTGGGGGATGTCGGCCGAGGACCGGTCCGTGGTGAAGGCGGCCCTCAGCACGTCGAAGACCGTACGCGCGTCGTTCTCCGGGCAGTCGCTGACGACGACCGACACCTCCTGGTCGTGATGGCCTTCCGACGCCTGCTGCTCCTGTGTGCTGTTCACGCTGTTCCTTCCGAAGGGGTCAATGCCGTCACCTCCAGGCTTACCCCGTCAGCGGGCGGCTGCGACATGAGCGGCCCGCTCCCCCGCATTCGACGGCCGGACCGGACCGCACGCCGATCGAAACATCTTTTATGGCTATATCCACTTAAAACATGAATTCATACTCTGCCCCGAGTGACGCCTGCGTCCTGGGGTATCCGGCAAGCATGGACGTTTCGGATGGAGCCCTGAATTCCCTGGCAGTCACCCTCGCGGACGGGCGCGGAGCGACCGGAGTCGTGCTGGGCGTGATCGGCGTGCTCCTGGTGGCCATGCTGATCGGTGCTTTCTGGCTGGGCAAGCGACGGCACGACCAGGAGCTGCCCCCGCCCCGGCCGGACGAGCAGCCCGTCGGGCCGGAGCACCGCAGCCACGCCGAGCAGAACGACGTCCACGGCGACGACCACTTCCCGGTCGACGGCAGGGGCCTCTCGCCGTACGAGCTCGGGGAGAGCGGCAACGAGCCGATCCGCCACGAGGACGACGACAAGCGCGACTGACCCCCCTGCTCGGGCCTGTGCGGTGGCGGCGGGCGGCGGCACCGCGTGTTGCGGGAGCGGCCGCCCGCGGTGAGGCTGGTGAGGGCCCCGAAGGCCCCGGCACACCTGCCGCACTCCCTATGAAGGCAGTACGACCATGACCCCAAGCACCTCCGGCGCGGCGCCCGTACGCGCGGCTCTGACCGGGTCCGCGGCTCCCTGCTGGGTCAATCTCATGACCCGGGACCTGGAGTCCGCCCAGGAGTTCTACGGCCCGGTGATGGGCTGGACCTTCCGCCCCGGAAGGCTCGGCCAGGACTTCTCGGTGGCCCGTCGCGGTGACGTACCGGTCGCCGGCATCGGTGCCGTGGCCACCGCCTTCCGCGTCGCGGTGGCCTGGACGCCCTACTTCGCCGTACGGGACGCCGATGTGGCCGCTTCCCGCATCCGGGAGCGCAGCGGCACGGTGGCGGTGGGGCCGCTGGCGCTCGGCAAGGGGCGCGGCGCGCTGGCCGCCGACCGGGACGGTGCCGGGTTCGGCATCTGGGAGCGGACCGAGTCGGCGACGTCGCCGCCCGCCGCGGACGGCCATGCCCACGCGTGGCTGCGGCTGCGCACCCGGAGCGCCTTCGACGCCGCGATCTTCTACGGCGAGGTCCTGGACTGGGCGAGCGGGCTGCCGGGCGCCTGCGAGGTGGCCTACGCCAAGGACGAGGTGGTCGTGCAGTGCGGGGGGCGCGAGCTGGCGCGGATCAGCTCGGGCGCGGTCGAGGCTGCCCCCGACCCGCTGGTCCGCCCGCACTGGCAGGTGAACTTCCCCGTGGCCGACGTGGGCGTCACGATCGAGACGGCACGCGAGCGCGGGGCCTCGCTCGTGGAGGAGCTGACCCGCCCCGAGGGCCGGGAGGCGACGCTGATCGACCCGGACGGCGGACTGTTCACCGTCACGGACGTCCACCGCGCCTCGGAAGCCGGCCCGGCCTGAGAGACGCTTCAGCCGACCGGCAGGACCAGCTCGGGACGGTCCCACATCACCGCCGGGGGCGTGGCCCGTACGGTCCCGGTCCTCCGCGCGCCCGCGCCCAGGTAGAAACCCTCCGCCGGCGGGTGCGAGACGACGCGTACCGCGATCAGCCCGCGCGCGGCGGCCTCCTGGCGCAGATGACCGATCAGGAGCCGCCCGATGCCGGCGCCCTGCGCGTCGTCGGCGACGAAGAGGAGGTCCAGCTCGGGCGGGTCCAGGATCAGCGCGTAGAAGCCGAGCACCCGCTGCGTCGCCTCCTGCACGGCCGCGAAGACGGCGTGCGTCTCGATGTAGTCGGGGCCCACCCGGTATCCGGCGACCATGGGCGCGTACGGGCCCTCGTACGCGCGGGACGACCGGACCAGGCGGGTGAGACGCTTCGCGTCCCGCGTGGTCGCCCGCCGGACGCGGACCGGGCCGCCGGACGCGCGGTGGCCCGACGGCGTAACGCTTGATCTCATGGAGCGAGTATTACGCATCCGCCGCCGGGCCGTGGCCGGTGCCGGTCTCAGGAGGCACGGGCCTCGCGCCACTCCTCGACCAGGGCCGATACGTCGAACGGCTGGAGGTTGAGCAGCGGTCCGGGCGGCGGTCGGCGGACGGCCTCGCGGATCTTCTCGTTCACCTCGGTCAGCACCCGCCGCACCTCGGCCTCCGTCCGGATCTCGGGCAGCCGGGCGACGACGTCCTCGGCCTCCTTGCGCAGCGCCAGCGCCGGCGGGAGCACCGACACCCCCTCGCGCTGCATCTTCGCCTTGATCCACCACGTCTCGTCGTACGGGGCGCTCAGCGCGTCGAGCGGCTTACCGAATCCCGGCAGCCGGGAGATGTCACCACGCTGTTCGGACTCGCGGATCTGCCGATCGACCCAGGATTCGAAGCTGACGCCCGCGGGTTTGCGCTCGGTCACCGTGATTCGCCCCTCTCGGAGTGCTCCTGCTGCGGCCCTCCCAGCCTACCGAGGCACCCTGCGGGGCCCGTTGGCGGCGGGCGGTGCCCGGCGGTCGCGTACGGCACTCGAACGAGGAACGCGCGCCGACCGCGTCTCGAACGCGTCCGCAGGGGTACACGAGCGTCACGCCCGGCCGGAACGGAGCCGGGCAACGAACCGAAAGGGATGGTGGGAGTGGAACACAGCGACTTGCGGACCGACTACCGCCGGGGGTGGTGACCATGACGACCCTCGTGATCATCCTCGCGGTCGTCGTGGTGGTGGCCGCCGGGCTGTTCCTCGCCTTCGGCCGGACGACCGGCGGGCACGGGCTGCGGCGCCGCTTCGGGCCGGAGTACGAGCGTGCAGTCGCCCGGCACGACGGCGACACCAAGGCAGCCGAGCAAGAGCTGAGCGAGCGGCTGAAGCGCCACCGCTCGCTGGACGAGCGCCCGTTGACGCCGGAGGCGCGGGCCGAGTACACCGCCCGCTGGGCGCGGGTCCAGGACCGGTTCGTCGACTCGCCGCAGCAGGCGGTGGCCGACGCCGACGCGCTCCTCGCGGAGCTGGCCAGGGATCTGGGCTTCCCCGACGGGAAGGACTTCGGCGAGCAGAGCGACGCGCTCTCCGTCCACCACGCCGAACAGGTCGACGGCTACCGGCGCGTCCACGCGGCCCGGCGGGGCGAAGGCGACACCGAGGAGATGAGGGCGGCCCTGGTCGAGGCCCGCGGCCTCTTCGATGTCCTCGTGTCGAACGGCACGGACGGCCCGGCCCGCCGGGACCCCCACCACGCGGAAGGAAGTGGCACGGCATGACGAAGGACACGGACCGCACACCGCAGACCCCCGCCGCGGCTCCCGGAGAGCCCACGAACCGCCCGGTCGTCCCGGGCCCGGCCGCCGACGCCGGCACGGGGGCCGCACGCCCCTCGGACGACGCCCCGGCCCGCCCGCCGCAGATGACGACGCCTGCTTCCCCGGGCGCCACCGCCCCCTCGGGCGCCGCGGACACCGGACGCACCGCACCGGGAGCCCTGACCGGTGAAACGAACATGGGACGCACCCCACACGGCACCGCGACCGGTGAAACGGACACCGGACGTACCGCACCGGGAACCCCCACCGGTGAAACGGACACCGGACGCACGGCGTCCGGGCATGAGCCGGACAGTGGCACCCAGCGGCACAGCGCGCCCGACGCGGCGCAGCCGCTGCTCCCGACCGGTGACCAGGACAAGCTGGCCCTCCGCCTCCAGCAGGCAGTGACGGACTTCGTCGAGAGCCCGCACCGGGCGGTCGAGGAGGCCGAGTCCACCTTCGACGCGGTCGTCACCGGCCTCACGGACGCGCTGCAGGAGCGCCGCCGCACCCTGCACGTGGCGGGGCGGGACAGCGGGGACCCCGGGACGCGGACCGAGGAGCTGCGAGTCACCCTCCAGCACTACCGCGACATCACCGAACGGCTCCTGAAGGTGTGAGGGGCACGGCGCCCCCACACGGCAGCACACTGCCCCCGGCACGGAACCGTGCCGGGGGCAGTGTGCTGCACCGCCGCTACGGGCGGGCGTACACCACCAGTTCGCTGCGCAGGCGCCGCAGCGTGGGACCGGGGACGCGCAGGCAGTCGCGCACGTAGCCGTCGAGACCGCCCCAGCGCTCGTCCATGGCGTCCAGCGCCGTGTCGAGGTAGCGGGGGCGGACCTCGGTGATCGCGGAGGCGATCTCCGGGTCGCCGCCGGCGTCGAGGAAGCCCTGCACGTACGGCCGGTAGGCGGCCCGCACCACCCGGTTCACCGCGAGGAACTCCTGCCGCACGACGTCCCGCGAGGCGCCGAGGAGCAGGAGCAGTAGGGCGGCTCCCCAGCCCGCGCGGTCCTTGCCGGTCGTGCAGTGGAAGAGCACCGGGCGCGCCGCGGTGTCGGCGGCCGTGTCGATCAAGGCGCGGTAGGCGGCCGCGGCACCGGGCGAGAGCACCATCTGCCGGTAGGACTGCGCGAACATCTCCTCGGCCTTGCCGTTCCCGAGCAGCCGCTCGGCCTCGACCGGGTCCGCGAGCAGCGCGCGGAAACGGGCGGGGGCCACGCCCGGGTTGCCCCCGAACACATCGGCGACGAACAGCCGGGAGCCGGGCGGGAGGGTGTCGGGGGCCGAGCCGCGCTCGTCCGCGCTGCGCAGATCGACGACCGTACGGATACCGAGTGCGGCCACGGCCGCGTCGTCCACCGGGTCGAGTCCGCTGAGCCGGCCGGAGCGCAGCACCACGCTCTGGCGCACCTGCCGGCCGGGGCCCAGGGTGATGCCTCCCAGATCGCGCAGATTGAGGGCGGAAGCGGTCGGGACGGCCCTGACGGTTTGCACGATGGATTTCCCCTTTTCCCCGACACGAATCCGAATGGAATTTTCGGCCTGGCCGGATCAAAAATCGCATGATGTCGGCAAATCGACAAAGTAAAACGCCGGTCCCCGCCCCGCGCAGCCCTCACGTTGCCGGAAAGGCGACGGCGAACCACTCCACTGGTCCCACAGCCACGGGCGTGTCCCCTCCGGATGGATGGACTGCCAGCAGCATAACTTCGGGCATTCAGTGGCGCACTGTGGCAAAGCGCCACATAGGGAAAGGAGCGGCCGGGCGACAGTGCGTGAAGGATCAAGTGCGGTGAGGGAGGGCAAGGTCACAGGCCGACGCACTGCTGCTCCCATAGGACCTGACCTAGCATCTGGGCCATGACGGTCCAGCCTGCTGACGGGCTTTCGCTGGCCGCCGGATTCCCTGACCCCGCCCATGAGCAATGGCAGAGCCTCGTCGAGGGTGTGCTTCGCAAATCGGGCAAGGACGTCTCGGGACCGGCCGCCGAGAAAGCGCTGTCCACCACGGTGGAGGACGGGCTCATCACCCGGCCCCTCTACACCTCGCGCGACGACGCGCCCGATGCCGGTCTCCCGGGTTTCGCACCCTTCACCCGCGGCAGCAAGCCCGAGGGGTCCACCACGGACGGCTGGGGAGTACGCCAGCGGCACACGTCCACGGACCCCGCCCGGCTCAACGAGGCCGTGCTCACGGATCTCGAGAACGGCGTCACCTCGCTGTGGCTGGCCGTGGGCGGCGCCGACGGCGTACCGGTGTCGGGTCTGGCGCGGGCGCTGGACGGCGTCCTCCTCGACCTGGCGCCCATCATCCTCGACGCGGGCGCCGAACTGGACGCTGCGGCAACCGAGTTGCTGCGACTGCACACGGAGCGCGGGGTATCGGCGCAGCAGGTGCGGGGCAGTCTCGGTGCCGATCCGCTGGGGCGGGCCGCGCGCACCGGCACCGAGCCGGAGTGGGCGGAGGCCGTCCGCTGGGCGCGGCGCTGCGCGCAGGAGTACCCCGGGCTGCGGGCGATCGTCGTGGACGCGATGCCGTACCACGAGGCAGGCGGTTCGGCGGCCCAGGAGCTGGGCAGTTCGCTGGCCACCGGTGTCGCCTGTCTGCGGGCGCTGACCGACGCGGGGCTCGGCCTCGAAGAGGCGTGCGGGCAGCTGGAGTTCCGGTACGCGGCCACCGCCGACCAGTTCCTGACGATCGCCAAGCTGCGCGCGGCGCGCCGGCTGTGGGCGCGGGTCGCCGAGGCCTGCGGGGCTCCGGGCGCGGGCGCTCAGCGGCAGCACGCGGTGACGTCGCCGGTGATGATGACGCGGCGCGACCCGTGGGTGAACATGCTGCGCACCACGCTGGCGAGTCTCGGCGCGGGCGTGGGCGGAGCCGACGCGGTGACCGTGCTGCCCTTCGATCACGCGCTGGGCCTGCCCGACGCGTTCGCCCGGCGCATCGCCCGCAACACCTCGACGATCCTGCTGGAGGAGTCGCATCTGGCCCGGGTCATCGACCCGGCCGGCGGTTCCTGGTACGTGGAGCGGCTGACCGACGAACTCGCGGGCGCCGCTTGGGCGTTCTTCCAGGAGATCGAGCGGGCGGGCGGCCAGGCGGCCGCGCTCGGCTCGGGGCTGGTCGCGGAGCGGATCGCGGCCACGTGGGAGGCGCGCAGCAAGGACCTGGCGCGGCGCAAGGAGCCGATCACCGGAGTCAGCGAGTTCCCGCTGCTGAACGAACGCCCGGTGGAGCGCGAGCCCGCGCCGTCGGCCCCCGTGGGCGGCGGACTTCCCGTGGTCCGGCGCGACGAGGCGTTCGAGGCGTTGCGGGCCCGCTCGGACGCCCATCTGGCGGCGACCGGCAGCCGGCCCCGGGTGTTCATCGCGGCGCTCGGCCCGGCGGCGGCGCACACCGCGCGGGCCTCGTTCGCCGCGAATCTGTTCCAGGCGGGCGGCATCGAGCCCGTGCACGAGCCGGTGCGGGTGGACGCGTCGTCGGTGGGCGAGGCCCTCGCGGCTTCGGGGGCGGACGTGGCGTGCCTGTGCTCCACCGACGCGCTCTACGCCGAACAGGCCGCCGAGGTCGCCCAGGCACTGGTCGCGGCGGGTGCGCGGCGCGTGTACCTGGCGGGGCGGCCCGCCGACTACACCGGCGTCGACGCATACGTCTTCGCCGGCTGCGACGCGGTGGCCGTGCTCTCTTCCCTTCTCGACCGTATGGGCGTGGCGTAATGCGGATCATCCCCGAATTCTCCGACATCGAGCTCGGTCCGGGCGGCGGCACCGAGGTGACCGAGGACCAGTGGCGTGCCGCGGTCAAGGAGTCCTCCGGCAGCTCCGACGGCGACCTGCTGTGGGAGACCCCGGAAGGTATCGCGGTCAAGCCGTTGTACACCGGCCATGATCTGGAGGGGCTGGACTTCCTCCATACGTATCCGGGTGTGGCGCCTTATCTGCGCGGTCCGTATCCGACGATGTACGTCAATCAGCCCTGGACGATCCGGCAGTACGCGGGGTTCTCCACCGCCGAGGAGTCCAACGCCTTCTACCGCCGTAACCTGGCGGCCGGGCAGAAGGGCCTGTCGGTCGCCTTCGACCTGCCGACCCACCGCGGTTACGACAGCGACCACCCCCGGGTGACGGGTGACGTCGGCATGGCGGGGGTGGCGATCGACTCGATCTACGACATGCGCCAGCTGTTCGACGGCATCCCGCTGGACCGGATGTCGGTGTCGATGACGATGAACGGCGCGGTGCTGCCGGTACTCGCCCTGTACATCGTGGCCGCCGAGGAACAGGGCGTGCCGCCCGAGAGGCTGGCCGGGACCATTCAGAACGACATTCTGAAGGAGTTCATGGTCCGCAACACCTACATCTATCCGCCGAAGCCCTCGATGCGGATCATCTCCGACATCTTCTCCTACACCTCGAGGAAGATGCCGCGCTACAACTCGATCTCCATCTCCGGCTACCACATCCAGGAGGCCGGGGCCACAGCCGACCTGGAACTGGCCTACACCCTGGCCGACGGGGTGGAGTACCTGCGGGCCGGACGGGACGCCGGCCTCGACGTCGACGCGTTCGCGCCCCGGCTCTCCTTCTTCTGGGCGATCGGCATGAACTTCTTCATGGAGATCGCCAAACTGCGGGCAGCCCGCCTCCTCTGGGCCAAACTCGTCAGACAGTTCGAACCGAAAAACCCCAAATCACTGTCCCTGCGCACCCATTCGCAGACCTCCGGCTGGTCACTGACCGCACAGGACGTCTTCAACAACGTCACACGTACGTGTGTGGAAGCAATGGCCGCGACACAGGGCCACACCCAGTCACTGCACACCAACGCCCTCGACGAAGCACTCGCCCTGCCCACCGACTTCTCCGCACGCATCGCCCGCAACACCCAGCTCCTCCTCCAGCAGGAATCCGGCACCGGCCGCGTCATCGACCCCTGGGGCGGCAGCGCCTACGTCGAGAAACTCACATACGACCTCGCACGCCGCGCCTGGCAGCACATCGAGGAGGTCGAGGCCGCCGGCGGCATGGCCAAGGCCATCGACGCCGGCATCCCCAAACTCCGCATCGAGGAAGCCGCCGCCCGCACCCAGGCACGCATCGACTCCGGACGCCAGCCCGTCATCGGCGTCAACAAATACCGCGTCCAGACCGACGAACAGATCGACGTCCTCAAAGTCGACAACACCTCCGTCCGCACCCAGCAAATCGAAAAACTGCGCCGACTGCGCGAGGAGCGCGACGAGGCCGCCTGCCGGCACGCGCTGCGGGCCCTGACCCAGGCCGCGCAGGGCGACGGCAATCTGCTGGAACTGGCCGTGAGCGCCGCCCGCGCGATGGCGACGGTGGGCGAGATCTCCGACGCGCTGGAGAAGGTCTACGGACGGCACGCGGGCCAGATCCGTACGATCTCCGGGGTGTACCGCAACGAGGCAGGGGAGTCGCCGTCCGTGGACCGTACCCGCGCGCTGGTCGACGCGTTCGAGGAGGCGGAGGGGCGGCGTCCGCGCATCCTGGTCGCCAAGATGGGCCAGGACGGGCACGACCGGGGCCAGAAGGTCATCGCTACCGCCTTCGCCGACCTCGGCTTCGACGTGGACGTCGGCCCGCTGTTCCAGACGCCGGGCGAGGTCGCCCGCCAGGCGGTCGAAGCGGACGTGCACATCGTGGGCGTCTCCTCCCTGGCCGCCGGCCACCTCACGCTCGTACCGGCGCTCCGCGAGGAGTTGGCCGCCGAGGGGCGTGAGGACATCATGATCGTGGTGGGCGGGGTGATTCCGCCGCAGGACGTCGAGGCGCTGCTGGAGGCGGGGGCCGCGGCCGTGTTCCCGCCCGGGACGGTGATCCCGGAGGCGGCGCACGACCTGGTGACGCGCCTCGGTTCCGCTCTCGGTCACGAGCTGTGAGCCGCTGACCGATGGCCCCGAGGATCGATCTCGACAGTTATGTGAAGGGGGTGCTCGACGGGAAGCGCGCGCACATCGCGCGCGCCATCACCCTCGTCGAGTCCACCCGCCCCGACCACCGGGCGCTGGCGCAGGAGCTGCTGCGCGAACTGCTGCCGCACTCCGGCAACGCCCGGCGCGTCGGCATCAGCGGTGTGCCCGGGGTCGGCAAGTCGACGTTCATCGACGCGCTCGGCACCATGCTCACCGGGCTCGGACACCGGGTCGCGGTGCTGGCCGTCGACCCCTCCTCCAGCCGTACCGGCGGCTCCATCCTGGGCGACAAGACCCGGATGGAGCGGCTGGCGGTGGACCCGGCCGCTTTCGTACGCCCCTCCCCCACCGCCGGCACCCTGGGCGGGGTGGCGAAGGCGACCCGCGAGTCCGTCGTGGTGATGGAGGCGGCGGGGTACGACGTCGTGCTGGTGGAGACGGTCGGTGTCGGCCAGTCGGAGACGGCGGTCGCCAACATGGTCGACACGTTCCTGCTGCTGACCCTGGCGCGCACAGGCGACCAGTTGCAGGGCATCAAGAAGGGCGTCCTGGAGCTCGCGGACGCCATCGCGGTGAACAAGGCCGACGGCCCCCACGAGCGCGACGCGCGCGCCGCCGCCCGTGAACTCGCGGGCGCGCTCCGGCTGATGCACCCGGCGGACGCGGCATGGACCCCACCGGTCCTGACGTGCAGCGCCCGCGAGTCGAGCGGGCTCGACACGCTGTGGGAGCGGCTGGAACAGCACCGGACGCTGCTGGAGTCGACCGGCCGGCTCGCGCGGAAGCGCAGCGAGCAGCAGGTCGACTGGACCTGGACGATGGTGCGGGACGAGCTGCTGGAGAGCCTGCGCGGCCACGCCGGGGTGCGTGCGCTGGCGCCGGAGCTCGAACAGCGGGTGCGGGAGGGGACGCTGCCGGCGACCCTGGCCGCCGAACAGATCCTGGACGTGTTCCGGGGGTCCGGGCCCCCGGCCTGACCAGCCGGAACACCCGAACCGCCAAGCCGTCCGGCCCTCTGTGGCCGGGCGGCTTTCGCGGTCCCGCCCGGTGGGCGTGGTACATTGCCATCGGTACCTGTGCACGTCTCGTTCCGCAGACGCCGGTGCCGTTTCATTTTCTCTCACGCTGACGCGCCCGTCGCTTCCGACCGGCGATCCAGCTTCGTCACACCGCTTCCCAGTCCGGTTCGGACTCCTCCACCGGGCTTTCCCGCCCGTCGTCCGGGGCGTGATCATCCGCCCCCGTCTCTGCCGGGCCCTTCATTCGCATGTCCGCGAAAGGACCACCCGCATGACCACCACACTCGAACACCCCGTCACCTCCCGGCCCGCGGCCCCCACGGCCGCCGCCGGCATCCTCGACGTCACGCCCCAGGGGAACGGCGCCCTGCGCTCGCCCCAGGGGCACCCCGCTCCCCGCGACGTACAGGTCTCCTCGGCGCTCATCCGCCGGCACGGCCTGCGCAAGGGCGACGTCGTCGAGGGCCACTGCGAACGCGCCCGCTCCCTGAGCACCGTCGAACGCGTCAACGGCCTTCCCCCGCAAGCCCTTCGGGGCCGCCCGCACTTCCGCGACCTCACCCCGCTCCACCCCCGGCAGCGACTGCGCCTGGAGAGCCCGTCCGGCAGCCCGTCGACCCGGATCGTCGATCTCGTCGCCCCGGTCGGCAAGGGACAGCGCGGCCTGATCGTCGCCCCGCCCAGGACCGGCAAGACGGTCCTGCTCCAGCAGATCGCGGCCTCCGTCGCCGAGAACCACCCCGAGAGCCATCTGATGGTGGTGCTCCTGGACGAACGGCCGGAAGAGGTCACCGACATGCGCCGCTCGGTACGCGGCGAGGTCTACGCCTCGACGTTCGACCGCCCCGCCAAGGAGCACATCGCCCTCGCCGAACTCGCCCTCGCACGCGCCGAGCGGCTGGTCGAGCAGGGCCGGGACGTCGTCATGCTGCTCGACTCGCTCACCCGGCTCTGCCGGGCCCACAACAACGCGGCGGGCAGCGGCGGGCGCACCCTCAGCGGCGGTGTGGACGCCGCGGCCCTGCTCGGCCCCAAGCGCCTCTTCGGGGCCGCCCGCCTCACCGAGGAGGGCGGCTCCCTGACCATCCTGGCGACCGCGCTCGTCGAGACCGGCTCCCGGGCCGACGAGTACTTCTTCGAGGAGCTGAAGGGCACCGGCAACATGGAGCTCCGGCTCGACCGCTCACTGGCCGAGAAGCGCGTCCACCCGGCGGTGAACATCGCCGCTTCCGGCACCCGCCGCGACGAACTCCTCGTACCTGCCGCCGAGTTGGCCGCTGTACGGGGGCTGCGCCGGGCCCTGCACGGCCGGGACGCGCAGACGTCCCTGGAGACCTTGCTGGACCGCGTCCGGCGCACCCCGGACAACGCCGCGTTCCTGCGGCTGATCCACACCACCGTCCCGGCCTCCTGACCGGCGCGCCCGGGTCACATCCGGGCGTGCAGCGCGGCGGTGTGCTTGCGGACCTGCTCCGGGGTGAGGTAGCTGTCGGTGTACTCGAAGTCCCGCAGCGTCGCCGGTTTGCGCATCTGGAACCCGGTGCGCACGAAGTCGTCGCCGGCGGCGGCGTTGATCAGCCAGTTCGCCATGACGCGGGCCTTGGCCACGTTGGTCCGCAGGGCCGTCCAGTGGTAGCCCCGGGCCACGGCCTGGGCGCCGATCCCGTGCATCTCGATGCCGAGGGGCTTGGAGACGGCGTCCTTGCCGCCGAGGTCCACGACGAGCCCGAGGTCCTTGTGGACGTAGGGCTGGAGCGGCTGGTTGCGGAGTGCCGCCAGGAGGTTGTCGGCGAGCTTGCGGCCCTGGCGGATGGCGTGCTGGGCGGTGGGCGGGCAGACAGCGCCGTCGCCCTTGGCCAGGTCGGGCACGGCGGCCACGTCACCGAGCGCGAACATGCCGTCGTTGCCCGGCAGCGCCATCTCGGGGGTCACGGCGAGCCGGCCCTTCACGGTCTCCGCGTCGAAGGTGCTCACCAGCGGACTGGCGGCGACTCCGGCCGTCCAGATCAGCGTCCGGCACGGCAGCACCCGCCCGTCGGTGAACTTCACGGTGTCGGGCCCCGCCTCGGCGATCGACACCCCGAGCGACACCTCGATCCCCCGGTCGCGCAGCACCTTCAGGGCGCTGTTGCCGAGCTTGTCGCCCAGTTCGGGCATGAGCTTGGGCGCGATGTCGATCAGGTGCCACTTGATGAGCTTCGGGTCGAGGCGGGGGTAGTGCCGGAGCGCGTTGGTGGTGAGCCGCTGGAGGCAGGCCGCGGTCTCGGTGCCCGCGTACCCGCCGCCGACCACGACGAACTGGAGCCGCGAGGCCCGCTCCTCCTCGTCGTTGCTGGCGTCCGCCAGGTCTAGCTGCGCGATCACGTGGTCGCGTACGTAGGCGGCCTCGGCCAGCGTCTTCATGCCGCGCGCGTTGTCGAGGAGCCCGGGGATGTCGAAGGTGCGGGTGACGCTGCCGGGACTGAGTACGAGGTAGTCGTACGGTTCGTCCACGATCTCGTCGGTGATCTTGCGAACCACGCACACCTTGGCCTTGGGGTCCACCCCGATGGCCCCGCCGGGGATGATGCGGGTGCGGTGGCGGCTGCTGCGGCGCAGGGACACCGCGACGGACTGGGGGGTCAGTACACCCGAGGCCACCTGGGGCAGCAGGGGCAGGTAGAGCTGGTACGAGAACGGGGCGACGAGCGCGACGTCCGCCTCACCCGGGCGCAGCCCCCGCTCCAGTCGGCGTACGCACTCGACCCCGGCGAAACCGGCTCCGACAACGAGAATCCTGGGTCGTGCCACAGTGATCGTCCCTTCTGGGGGTCTGCACGGTCGTCCGTTCGCCTGCCCCGTCACACGCGCCCGTCACCTCTCATCTTCACGACAGGGGTGCGAGTCCGCCTGCTGGGACGGCAGAACGGACGACCTCACCGCTCATCTCGCCAGGTATGTCACCACGCCGCAGGCCCCGCCCGCCGCGCCCGCGCACACCACAGCGGTGGCGACACAGCGGGCGCGGAGCCTTCGGTAGCGCTCGGTGTACTCGCCGCGCAGCTGCATGGCGCGGGCGGAGATGCGGGCCAGGATCACCCGCGAGTCGGCCGTCCGCTCCGCGGTGTAGACCCGCTCCACGTCCTCGCGCTGGGCCGTCGTGAGCCAGGGCAGCTGGTCGGTGAAGCGGCGGGCGAGCCTGCGTGCCTGCTCGACCTCGGCGTTCCACAGCAGGTAGCCCTCCATCTGGGCCAGCCCCCGGGCGCTCTCGGTGTCCGGGCCGGAGGCGGCCCGGTTCTCCTTTCCGCCGTCCCTGGCGCTCACGCCTGCTTGTCCCCCGGTGCCACCGTCACGGAACGGTCGGGGCGGGTGGCCGCCTCCTCCAGCTCACGCACGGCCGGGTGGTGCAGGTCGAAGGCCGGGGACTCGGAGCGGATACGGGGCAGGGTGACGAAGTTGTGGCGCGGCGGCGGGCAGGAGGTCGCCCACTCCAGCGAACGGCCGTAGCCCCACGGGTCGTCGACCTCGATCTTCTTGCCGTACTTGGCGGTCTTCCACACGTTGTACAGGAAGGGCAGCATCGACAGCCCGAGCAGGAACGAGGAGATCGTCGAGATCGTGTTCAGCGCGGTGAAGCCGTCCGCGGCGAGGTAGTCCGCGTAACGCCGCGGCATGCCCTCCGCGCCCAGCCAGTGCTGCACCAGGAACGTGCCGTGGAAGCCCACGAACAGCGTCCAGAAGGTCATCTTGCCGAGCCGCTCGTCCAGCATCTTGCCGGTGAACTTCGGCCACCAGAAATGGAACCCTGCGAACATCGCGAACACCACCGTGCCGAAGACGACGTAGTGGAAGTGCGCGACCACGAAGTACGAGTCGGAGACGTGGAAGTCGAGCGGCGGGGACGCCAGGATCACACCGGTCAGACCGCCGAAGAGGAAGGTCATGAGGAAGCCGACCGACCACAGCATCGGTGTCTCGAAAGAGAGCGAGCCGTGCCACATCGTGCCGATCCAGTTGAAGAACTTCACCCCGGTCGGCACCGCGATGAGGAACGTCATGAACGAGAAGAACGGCAGCAGCACCCCGCCGGTGACGTACATGTGGTGCGCCCACACCGTGATCGAGAGGCCGGCGATGGCGATCGTCGCGCCGATCAGGCCGATGTAGCCGAAGATCGGTTTGCGGCTGAAGACCGGGATGATCTCGGAGACGATACCGAAGAACGGCAGGGCGATGATGTACACCTCGGGATGGCCGAAGAACCAGAAGAGGTGTTGCCACAGCAGCGCTCCGCCATTGGTGGCGTCGAAGACGTGCGCGCCGAACTTGCGGTCCGCCTCCAGCGCCAGGAGCGCGGCGGCGAGCACCGGGAAGGCCAGCAGGACCAGCACACCGGTCAGCAGGACGTTCCAGACGAAGATCGGCATGCGGAACATCGTCATGCCGGGAGCGCGCATGCAGATGATCGTGGTGATGAAGTTGACCGAACCGAGGATCGTGCCGAAGCCGGAGAAGGCCAGACCCATGATCCACATGTCGGCGCCGACACCCGGCGAACGGACCGCGTCCGAGAGCGGGGAGTAGGCGAACCACCCGAAGTCGGCCGCACCCTGCGGGGTGAGGAAGCCGGCCACCGCGATGATCGAGCCGAAGAGGTACAGCCAGTACGCGAACATGTTCAGCCGCGGGAACGCCACGTCGGGCGCGCCGATCTGCAGCGGCATGATCCAGTTCGCGAATCCGGCGAACAGCGGCGTCGCGAACATCAGCAGCATGATCGTGCCGTGCATCGTGAACGCCTGGTTGAACTGCTCGCTCGACATGATCTGCATGCCGGGACGGGCCAGTTCCGCCCGCATGAAGAGCGCGAGCAGCCCGCCGCCGAGGAAGAACGCGAACGAGGTGACCAGGTACATCGTGCCGATCGTCTTGTGGTCAGTGGTGGTCAGCCACTTGATGACGACGTTGCCGGGCGTCCTGCCGTGCACCGGTAGCTCATTGGCGTACGATTCCTCGTCCTCCGCCGTACCTGCTGTGCCCGTCGTCGCCACAGGGCCACTCCTTCGGTCTGGTCATCCGCGCGTTACCGGATGCAGCAAACCAGTGAAGCGGCCCCCGCGCGCGGCCCGGCACCCGCCGGGGCGCGACTTTCACCCGTCAGGGTGGTCGCACGGGAACGACACTGCCCCGGCTCGGCGGAGGCCCGGCCGGGGCAGCGCGGTGCGCGGGCGCTCGGGGCGGGACCGGGTCACGGCCCCGCCGCAGGCACCTGCGTCAGGTCAGGCGAGGCTCGCGATCGCCTGGTTGAACGTCGCCGAGGGGCGCATGACGGCCGCGGCCTTGGCCGGGTCGGGCTGGTAGTAGCCGCCGATGTCGACCGGCTTGCCCTGGACCGCGATCAGCTCGTCGACGATCGTCCGCTCCTGCTCGGCCAGGGACTTGGCGAGCGGGGCGAACGCGGCGGCGAGGTCGGCGTCGGCGGTCTGCTGCGCCAGCTCCTGGGCCCAGTACAGGGACAGGTAGAAGTGGCTGCCGCGGTTGTCGATGCCGCCGAGGCGGCGGCTGGGCGACTTGTCCTCGTTGAGGAACGTGGCCGTGGCGCGGTCCAGCGTGTCGGCGAGGACCTGGGCGCGGGCGTTGCCCGTGGTCTGCGCGAGGTGCTCGAAGCTGACGGCGAGGGCGAGGAACTCGCCCAGGCTGTCCCAGCGCAGGTAGTCCTCCTTGACGAGCTGCTGCACGTGCTTGGGCGCGGAGCCGCCGGCGCCCGTCTCGAAGAGGCCGCCGCCGTTCATCAGCGGGACGACGGAGAGCATCTTCGCGCTGGTGCCGAGCTCCAGGATCGGGAAGAGGTCCGTCAGGTAGTCACGGAGCACGTTGCCGGTGACGGAGATGGTGTCCTCGCCGCGGCGGATGCGCTCCAGGGAGAAGGCGGTGGCCTCCTGCGGGGTCATGATCTCGATCTGCAGACCCTCGGTGTCGTGCTCGGCGAGGTAGGTCCTGACCTTCTCGATGAGCTTCGCGTCGTGCGCGCGGTCCTTGTCGAGCCAGAAGACGGCCGGGCTGCCGGTCGCGCGGGCGCGGGTGACGGCGAGCTTGACCCAGTCCTGGATCGGCAGGTCCTTGGTCTGGCACATCCGGAAGATGTCACCGGCGCCGACGGCCTGCTCCAGCACGGCGTCGCCGGCGGCGTCGACGACGCGGACCGTGCCGGTGGCGGGGATCTCGAAGGTCTTGTCGTGGCTGCCGTACTCCTCGGCCTTCTGCGCCATGAGGCCGACGTTGGGCACCGAGCCCATCGTGGACGGGTCGAAGGCGCCGTTGGCGCGGCAGTCGTCGATCACGACCTGGTAGACACCGGCGTAGCTGCTGTCCGGCAGGACGGCGACGGTGTCGGCCTCCTGGCCGTCCGGGCCCCACATGTGGCCGGAGGTGCGGATCATGGCCGGCATGGAGGCGTCCACGATGACGTCGCTGGGGACGTGCAGGTTGGTGATGCCCTTGTCGGAGTCGACCATCGCGAGGGCGGGGCCCTCGGCGAGCTCGGCCTCGAAGGACTCCTTGATCTTCGCGCCCTCGGGCAGCGCGTCCAGGCCCTTGAGGATGCCGCCGAGGCCGTCGTTCGGGGTCAGTCCCGCCGCGGCGAGCGCGTCACCGTGCTCGGCGAAGGTCTTCGGGAAGAAGGCGCGCACGACGTGACCGAAGATGATCGGGTCGGAGACCTTCATCATCGTGGCCTTGAGGTGCACGGAGAAGAGCACGCCCTCGGCCTTGGCGCGGGCGATCTGGGCGGTGATGAACTCGCGCAGCGCGGCGACCCGCATGACGGAGGCGTCCACGACCTCGCCCGCCAGGACGGGTACGGACTCGCGCAGGACGGTGGTGGTGCCGTCGTCGCCGGCGAGCTCGATGCGCAGGCTGCCCGGCTCGGCGATGACGGCGGACTTCTCGGTGGACCGGAAGTCGTCGACGCCCATGGTGGCGACGTTCGTCTTGGAGTCGGCGGTCCAGGCGCCCATGCGGTGCGGGTGGGTCTTGGCGTAGTTCTTGACCGACGCGGGGGCGCGGCGGTCGGAGTTGCCCTCGCGCAGGACCGGGTTGACGGCGCTGCCCTTGACCTTGTCGTAGCGGGCGCGGACGTCCTTGTCCTCGTCGGTCTTCGGGTCGTCCGGGTAGTCCGGGAGTGCGTAGCCCTGGCCCTGGAGCTCGGCGATCGCGGCCTTCAGCTGCGGGATCGAGGCCGAGATGTTGGGCAGCTTGATGATGTTGGCCCCGGGGGTGGTGGCCAGCTCGCCGAGCTCGGCGAGAGCGTCGTCGATGCGCTGGTTCTCCGGGAGGCGGTCGGGGAAGCTGGCGATGATCCGGCCCGCCAGGGAGATGTCACGGCTCTCCACGGTGATCCCGGCCTTGGCGGCGTAGGCCTCGATCACGGGCAGGAACGAATACGTCGCCAGGGCCGGGGCCTCGTCGGTGTGTGTATAGATGATGGTCGAGTCAGTCACCCTGTGCTCCGCTCCACGTCTGCAACATTGCTTGACATCAAGATATCTCGTGAGCGGCGGCGACTCGACAGGGCCCTGCCCCGCACCGGCCGGAAGACGTCCTACGGACGGCCGCCGGGGGGAACCGCCTCACCGTCCGGCACCGGGCCGGGCGGGGTTCCGTCGCCGAAGGGGCGGCCGCCGAGCTGTTCGCGGTGGTGCGGGATCAGCCAGCCGGACAGGTCCGGGCCGGCGGGGACGATGCCGGTGGGGTTGATGCCGCTGTGGACGCGGTAGTAGTGCTGCTTGATGTGGTGGAAGTCGACCGTGTCCCCGAACCCGGGGGTCTGGTAGAGGTCCCTGACGTACGCCCACAGCACCGGGTCCTCGGTCAGCTTCCGGCGGTTGCACTTGAAGTGGCCGTGGTAGACGGCGTCGAAGCGGACCAGGGTGGTGAAGAACCGGATGTCGGCCTCGGTGATGGTGTCTCCGACGAGGTAGCGCCGGTCCGCGAGCCGCTGCGACATCTGCTCCAGTCGGCGGAACAGGGCCTCGTACGCGGCCTCGTAGGTGCTCTGGCCGTCCGCGAATCCGGCCCGGTACACGCCGTTGTTGATGTCCTGGTAGATGCCTTCCATGACCTCGTCGATCTCCGCGCGCAGCGGCTCGGGGTAGAGGTCGGGCGCGCCGGGCCGGTGCAGGGCGGTCCACTCGGTGGCGAGGTCCAGGGTGATCTGCTGGTAGTCGTTGGTGACCAGCTTGCCGCTGGGTACGTCGACGATCGCCGGGACGCTGACGCCGCCCGGGTAGCCGCGTTCCCTGGCGTCGTAGGCCTCGCTCAGGTAGCGGATGCCGAGGACCGGGTCGCGGCCGCCGGCGTCCAGCGTGAAGCGCCAGCTGCGGTCGTCCTGCAGCGGGTCGGCCACGGCGAGCGAGAGGGCGCTCTCCAGGCCCAGGAGCCTGCGGGAGACCAGGGCGCGGCTCGCCCAGGGGCAGGCGCGGCTGACGACGAGCCGGTAGCGGCCCGCCTCGACGGGCCAGCCGTCGCGGCCGTCGGCGGTGACGCGGTCGGCGAAGTGGCTGCGGGAGCGTTTGAAGGGTTTGTGCCCGTACGCGCTGTTGCCGTCGGAACCGGTGCCGGCGGAGTCGTTCATCGCGTTCTCCTTCACGAGGCTTATGAGGCGGCTGCGGGAGGTCCGGAGTGCCGTCTACGGCTTCTGCCCCGCCGGGCGCCGCCCACGTCGGCCAGTGCGACGAGCAGTCCGGCGACGACGAAGGCGACCGAGACGACGAGGCCGTGGTCGTACGCGGTGGGCCAGCCGTCGGAACCGACCCGGGCGAAGAACACCGAGCCGACGGCGGCGATCCCGATCGCGGAGCCGACGCGCTGGCCGGTCTGCAGGGTGCCGCCGGCGCTGCCCGCGGTGGCCACCGGCACTTCGGAGAGGGTCAGGGTCTGGTTGGGTGCGATGACCAGGCCGCTGCCGAGTCCGGCGAACAGCAACGGGCCGGCCATCGCCCAGCCGGCGCCCCGGCCGGGCACCAGGTGCACGGCGAGGACGGTGGCCGCGAGCCCCACGGCCACGGCGGCCAGTCCGACGACGACGAGGGGGCGGCCGAACCTCCCGACGAGTCTGCCGCCGGGGCTCGCCGCGACGGCGGAGCCCAGGGCGAACGGGGTGATGGCCAGACCGGCCTGGAGGGCGGTGTAGTGCAGACCGCTCTGCAGATAGAGGGTCGTGATGAAGAAGATCGAGGTGAATCCCGCGAAGTACAGCAGGATCAGCAGGCAGCCCAGCCAGTAGGAGCGCACCCGGAAGAGTCTGAGGTCGACGACCGGTTGGGTGCCGCGGCGGCCGCACCGGGACTCCCAGGCGACGAAGGCGGCGAGCAGCGCCACGGCGAGGATCAGGATCAGCCATTTGCCGTCGCCGGGCCACTGGCGGGCCTGGACGAACGGCAGCAGCAGCGCCAGCACCCCCGCGCCCAGCAGCAGGACCCCCACCGGGTCGAGGTCCCGCAGCCGGACGGGGCCGGCCGATGGGGTGTCGGGCAGCAGACGGCGGGCCAGCAGGAGGCAGACCAGGCCGAGCGGCAGGTTGACGTAGAACACCCACCGCCAGCCCTCGTCGGCCCCGGCCGCCTGGATGAGCAGACCGCCCAGGAGCGGGCCGACGGCGGTGGAGATGCCGACCACCGTGCCGAACATGCCGAAGGCCCGGCCGCGTTCCCGTCCCTGGAACATCTGCTGGATGAGGGCGGAGATCTGCGGCGAGACCATGCCCCCCGCCAGCCCCTGGACCAGTCGGGCGATCACCAGCCAGAGGCTGGACTGGGCGGCGCCGCAGGCCGCGGACGCCACGGTGAAGAGCGTCAGCCCGGCCATGAACACCGCGCGCCGGCCGCGCGCGTCGCCGAGCCGCCCGGCCGGGATCAGGAAGAGGCCGAAGGCCAGGGCGTATCCGGACAGGACCCATTGCAGGTCGGACTCCGGGGTGTGCAGCCCTTCCTTGATGGACGGCAGCGCGACGTTGACGATCGACACGTCCAGGAGGGTCATGAAACCCGCGACCAGGCAGACGGCGAGCGCCTGCCATCGCCGGGGGTCGGGCGTGTCATGGTGGGAGGCGGAGTCCGCCCCCTGCCCCGCAGAACCCCGGTCCGCCGCGCTCTCTGCCATGGTTCGCACCCTAGGGCGCTTGCCGCGATTCCTCATCCCGGCAGGCCCACCCGGCCGTGCCGGGATGGCCCGGGCGCGGGCCGGTTAAGGTACGGCGCATGCAGTCCTACACGATCGGGCAGGCGGCCCGTCTCCTCGGAGTCAGCCCCGACACCGCACGGCGCTGGGCCGACGCCGGGCGCGTCGCGACCCACCGGGAGGAAGGCGGCCGGCGTCTCATCGACGGCCGCGACCTGGCGGCGTTCTCCGTGGAGGTCGCACAGAGCGGCGCGGGCGAGGGGGAGGTCTCGTACACCTCCGCCCGCAACGCCTTCCCGGGCATCGTCACCGCCGTCAAGCTCGGCGATGTGGCCGCGCAGGTCGAGATCCAGGCCGGCCCGCACCGGCTGGTGTCCCTGCTGACCCGGGAAGCCGTCGAGGAACTGGGCCTGGAGGTCGGCGTGCAGGCCACCGCCCGGGTGAAGTCGACCAGCGTGCACATCGACCGCGCCTGACACGGGAGGGCGCGCCTGACACGGGAGGGCGCGCCTGACACGGGAGGGCGCGCCTCAGGCCGCGCCCTTCTCGGCCGCGGCGAGGATCTTCACCACGGTGTGGAAGAAGCGGGTCGTGGCGTCCCGCCCCAGGACCGCTTCCTGGAAGCCCTTCGCGGCCGGCGCCTTGCCGTTGATGAGGTACCAGACGACGAAGGCGTCGTGTTCCGTGCTACCGATGATCTCCATGTCCTTCTTCGGGGAGAGCAGCGGCAGCGCCAGGTCCGGATCGATCCGCTCGGTCGTGAACACCACGCAGCAGCGCATGTCGGCGGTGACGGTGACGTCCTTGAACGGGTCGAGCGCGATCAGCGCCTCCAGCTCCGGGACCGTACGCAGGCACACCGCGACGTGGTAGCCGAGGGCGTCGGCGAGGTGGTCACCGATGCGGGTGGCGAGCGCGGCCCTGCCGGTCTCGTCGGTCTCGTCGGTCTCGTCGGTCTCGAAGAAGACGTTGCCGCTCTGGATGTAGCTGCGCACCGACGCGAGGCCCATCTCCGTGAACAGTCCGCGCAGGCGCTCCATCTTCACGGAACGGCCCGGTACGTTCACTCCTCGCAGGAACGCGATGTACAGCAAGTCCGATCACCTCTTCGTAGGAGGACGGGGCAGGGAGAGAGGGTGCGGCAGACGCCCGACAGCGTAGCCCGGCAACTCTTCGCACAGGACCGATGACGGCCTACGGTGGTGTCCACGCCGTCCGGGTCCGACAGCCCTCCTGGGAGATTCCGTTGCGCATGCTGATCAACGTCCCCGAAACCGTGGTCGCCGACGCGCTGCGCGGCATCGCGGCCGCCCATCCCGATCTGACCGTGGACGTGGACAACCGTGTCGTCGTACGCCGCGACGCACCCGTGGCGGGCAAGGTGGCCCTGGTCTCCGGCGGCGGGTCCGGGCACGAACCGCTGCACGCCGGGTTCGTCGGCCCCGGGATGCTGTCGGCGGCGTGTCCCGGTGAGGTGTTCACGTCGCCGGTGCCGGACCAGATGGTGCGGGCCGCGGCGGCCGTCGACAGCGGTGAGGGCGTGCTGTTCGTCGTCAAGAACTACACCGGTGACGTCCTCAACTTCGAGATGGCCGCCGAACTCGCCGACGAGGAGGGGGTGCGGGTCGCCCAGGTGCTCGTGGACGACGACATCGCGGTGACCGACAGCCTCTACACCGCCGGACGGCGGGGCACGGGGGCGACCCTGTTCGTGGAGAAGATCGCCGGTGCGGCGGCCGACGAGGGCGCCCCGCTCGACCGGGTGGCCGCGATCGCCCGCCGGGTGAACGAGTCCTCGCGCAGCTTCGGGGTGGCCCTGAGTTCCGTCACCACCCCCGCGAAGGGCTCCCCCACCTTCGACCTGCCCGCCGGCGAACTCGAACTGGGCGTGGGCATCCACGGCGAGCCCGGCCGGGAGCGGCGGGCGATGATGACCTCGCGGGAGATCGCCGACTTCGCGGTGAACGCCGTACTGGACGATCTGCGGCCGCGGGGTCCGGTGCTCGCCCTCGTCAACGGCATGGGGTCGACGCCCCTGCTGGAGCTGTACGGCTTCAACGCCGAGGTGCAGCGGGTGCTGCGTGAGCGGGGTGTGGTGGCGGCTCGTACGCTCGTGGGCAACTATGTGACCTCGCTCGACATGGCGGGCTGCTCGGTGACGCTCTGCCAGGTGGACGAGGAGCTGGTACGGCTGTGGGACGCGCCGGTCCAGACGCCGGCGCTGCGCTGGGGCCGCTGATCCGCACGTTCCACGGACCAAGGAGATGATGTGCTCGACGCCTATTTCTTCCACCGCTGGATGACCACGGCCGCCGCTCTCGTGGACCGCGAGGCGGAGCGTCTGACCGAGCTGGACTCCGCGATCGGGGACGCCGACCACGGCAGCAACCTCCGGCGCGGGTTCGCCGCGGTCTCGGCGGCCCTGGAGAAGGAACCGCAGCAGACCCCGGGAGCCGTGCTGACACTGGCCGGACGGCAGTTGATCTCGACCGTCGGCGGTGCCTCGGGACCGCTGTACGGGACACTGCTGCGGCGTACGGGCAAAGCGCTCGGCGATGCCCCCGCCGTGTCGGCCGACGACTTGGCGCGGGCCCTCGGGACGGGCGTCGCCGCGGTGGCCCAGCTGGGCGGGGCGCAGGCCGGTGACAAGACGATGCTCGACGCGCTGCTGCCGGCCGTCGACGCACTCGGGACCTCGTTCGCCGCGGGGCGGGAGGCGGCCCGGGCGGGCGCGGAGGCGACCGTTCCACTCCAGGCGCGCAAGGGCCGGGCCAGCTATCTGGGCGAGCGGAGCATCGGGCACCAGGACCCGGGGGCGACCTCCGCCGCGCTCCTGATCGCCGCGCTCGCGGACACCGGGGAAACGGCCGGGGGCGAGGCATGAGTACGGACGCGCAGGTGGGCATCGTGCTGGTCTCGCACAGCGGGCCGGTGGCCGAGGCCGTCGCGGAGCTGGCCAGGGGGCTCGCGGCAGGCGGTGCGACCGCGCCGGTGGCCGCGGCCGGAGGTACGCAGGCGGGCGGACTCGGGACGAGCGCGGAGCTCATCGCCGAGGCCGCCCGGTCGGTGGACGCCGGGGCGGGGGTCGCCGTGCTCGTGGACCTCGGGAGCGCGGTGCTGACGGTGAAGGCGATGCTCGCCGAGGGAGACGAACTCCCGGACGGGGCAAGGCTGGTGGACGCCCCGTTCGTCGAGGGCGCGGTGGCGGCCGTGGTCACGGCCTCGGTGGGCGCGGACCTCGACGCCGTCGCGGCCGCCGCGTCGGAGGCGTACGACTACCGCAAGGGGTAGGCCCTGTCACCGGCCCCCGGGGGCGGCCGGCGCGCACACTCGGCGGTATGACGGCCAAGAAGAACACCCGCCGCAGCGCCGGCCTGCTCCTGTTCCGTACCGGCGCCGAGCACGGCCTGGAAGTCCTCATCGGGCACATGGGCGGTCCGTTCTGGGAGGGCCGCGAGCAGGCCGCGTGGTCGGTGCCCAAGGGCGAGTACGCCCCCGATGAGGAGCCCCGGGCGGCGGCCCGGCGGGAGTTCGAGGAAGAGTTCGGCCACCCAGCTCCGGACGGTGAGTGGCTGCCCTTGGGCGAGGCCCGGCAGCCCAGCGGGAAGACGGTGACGGTGTGGGCGCTTCGGGCCGACATCGATCCGGCGTCCGCCGTGCCCGGCACGTTCACCATGGAGTGGCCGCGCGGGTCCGGGGTGGTGCGGGAGTTCCCGGAGATGGACCGGTTCGCCTGGTGCACCCCGCAGGTCGCGGCCGATCGGCTGGTGAAGGGGCAACGGGTCTTCGTTGAACGGCTGCGCGCGCGTCTGACGGGTGGCGGGGGCTGAACCGGGCGCACGGCGGCAAGAGGCGGGCCGTCGTCCTGTGCGGCGGCCCGCCTCTGTACTGCTGTGCCGGGCTTTCCTCGCGGGGTCAGCCCTGCGGGAGGATGACGGCCCGGCCGTTGACCTTGCCGGCGTGCAGCCGCTCGTAGGCGAGCGGCGCCTCGTCCAGTGTGTACGTCTCGACGTGCACGTCGACCGCACCGGCGTGGGCCAGGTCGAGCACCTCGGCCAGTTCGGAGCGCGATCCCCAGTACGGGGCGGTGACCGTCGTGTTGAACGGCAGTACGCCGAAGCCGACCGGCAGCACTCCGCCGCCGATGCCGACGATGGTGACGTCGGAGTCGATGGCGGCCGCCGCGCCGGCCGTGGCGACGGTGGGCGGGGCGCCGACGAAGTCCAGGACGACCTGGGCGCCGACGCCGCCCGTCAGCTCACGGATGCGGTCCGCCGCGTGCTCGTCCGACAGCACGGTCTCGTGCGCCCCGACCGTACGGGCGAGGGCGAGCTTGTCCTCGGTGACGTCGAGGGCGATGACCCGGGCGGCCGTCAGGGCGCGCAGCAGCTGGATGGCCACGTGGCCGAGTCCGCCGGTGCCGATGACGACGGCGGTGGCGCCGGGCACCAGCTTCGGCAGGGAACGCTTGATGGCGTGGTACGGGGTGAGGCCGGCGTCGGTGAGCGGCACCGTCCGTACCGGGTCGAGGTCGCCGATGGGGACGAGGTGGCGCGGGTCGTCGACGATCATGTACTCGGCCATGGCGCCGGGCGAACCCAGTCCGGGAGGGTTGATGCCCAGTTCCTGGGCGCGCAGGCAGTAGTTCTCCTTACCCTCGGCGCACTTGACGCATGTGCCGCAGCCCCAGGGGCCGTAGACGGCGACGGACTGGCCGGTCGACAGACCGCTGACGCCGCTGACGCCGTCACCGAGCGCGGCGATCGTGCCGACGCCCTCGTGGCCGAGGGTGAGCGGCAGCGGGTAGGGGAACTGGTCGGCGGGCCAGCTCATCACGGCGATGTCGGAGTGGCAGACGCCTGCCGCGGTCACCTTCAGCAGCACCTGTCCGGGGCCCGGTTCCGGGTCGGGCACGGTGACGACCTCGGGTGCGGCGCCGATTTCGCGGTACTGGACGGCTTTCATGGGGTCCTCCTTGACCTCTGTCGACCTCTGTCGACCTCTGTCGCTCTTTCGCTGGCCCCCGAGCCCCCGTTTTCCCCTGTTGTCCCCCGCTGTCCCCCGTCCGCCGCTCAGGAGGCGGAGTAGCCGCCGTCCACCAGGTGGTAGCTGCCGTGGATGAACGAGGCGCGGTCGGAGAGCAGGAAGGCGGCGAGTTCCGCCACTTCCTCCGACGTGCCGAGGCGTCCGGCCGGGTGCAGCGAGATCAGGTGGTCGCGGGCCGGTCCCTCGGTGTCGCGCAGCAGCGGGGTGTCGATGAAGCCGGGGCCCACCGCGTTGATCCGGACGTTCTGCGCGGCGTATTCGAGGGCGGCGGACTTGGTGAGGCCGACGACGCCGTGCTTGGCCGCGACGTAGGCCGGCGAGCCGGCGAAGCCGTTGGTGCCGAGGATCGAGGACATGTTGACGATCGCGCCGCCGCCCGCGGCGAGGATGGCGGGCAGTTCGTAGCGCATCGAGTAGAAGACGCCGCTGAGGTTGGTGGCGACGACCCGGTCCCAGTCCTCGACGGCGTACTCGCCGGTCGGGTTGCTCGGGCCGCCGATGCCGGCGTTGTTCACCGCGAGGTGCAGCGCGCCGAAGGTGTCGACGGCGAACCGCACGCCCGCCTCGACGGACGCGGGGTCGGTGACGTCCATGGTCACGGCGGCGGCCCGGCCGCCGGCGCTCTCCAGTTCGGCGACCGCCTCGCGGGCGCTCTCCTCGTTGTAGTCGGCCACGACGACCGAGGCGCCCGCGCCGGCGAGCCGGCGGGAGAGGGCCAGGCCGATGCCGGAGGCCCCTCCGGTGACGAGGGCGGTGCGGCCGGCGAATTCCTGGTCGGCGGGGGTGGGGGTGGTGGTGCTCATGAGGTCCCGTTTCCTTCCGTGGTGCTGGTGGTGCTCTGTGACGCGGGCGAGGCGAGCAGTTCTCCTGCCAGGGCGTCGAAGGCCCGCTCGACGAGCCGGGGCAGCTCGTCGGGGCGGTTCCCGCGCACCCAGGCGGCCTGGGCGGCGAGGAGTGCGCCGGCTCCCGCGGCGACCGTGACGGCGGGCCGCAGGTCGCTGCGGGGGTCGACCCCGAGCCGGTCGGCGACGATGGTGACCGAGTCCTCCTGGGCGTCCACCCGGATGTGGTGGAACGCGGCGTAGAGGGTCGGCTCCCGCTCGGCGAGGACCAGCAGTTCGAAGATCCTGGGGCGGCGGTGCCAGGCCGGCACGGCGGGGTCCGCCAGCCAGTCCAGAACGGCCCGGCGGTAGGCGGTGAGCGCGGGCTCCTCGGCCGGGCGGGCCCGCAGGGCGTCGTTGATCCGGTCGCCGTCGCCCCGGACCGAGTCCAGGACGGCGGCCTCCTTGCTCGCGAAGTACCGGCTGAAGGTGCGGCGGTCGACGTCCGCGCGTTCCGCGATCTCCTCGACCGTCACGTCCCTGAGGCCCCGGTCGAGCACGAGCTCGAACGCGGCCCGGGCCAGTGCGTCCCGGGTCCGGCGGGCCTTGCGGCTCCGCCTTTCCGGAACCTTCTGTTCCGCTTGCATGTCCTTCACCGTACACCCGGAAATGTCCCGACGCGACATGAGTCTCGCCGGGACATGAAAAGCCTTCTTCGCCTGTTCCAAGGCCTGTTCGCCTGCTCTACAGCGTGCTGAACGCCTCGGCGGCCCGCGTCGCATCGGGGCCCGACGGCTCGGCCGGGCGGGGGGCGGTGGCGGGGGCCCGGCGCAGTGCCAGTACGGCGACGTCGTCGCGCCGCACCCCGTCGGAGAACTCCTCCAGGTCGTGTTCCAGCGCGTCGAGCAGTTCCCGGGGCTCCAGGCGCGCCCAGCGGCCCAGCCGGGTGTCCAGCGGGTAGAAGTGGCCGTCGGCGTCACGGGCCTCGGTCACCCCGTCGGTGAACATCAGGAGCGTCGCGCCGGGCGGGAGGTCCAGCCGTTCCGCCGTACGGTCCTCGTTACTGAGCTCCGCCATGCCCAGGGGAACCGACGTGCGGCGCAGCGGGACGGCGACGGCCACGCCGTCGTGCACCAGGCGGGGCGGCAGGTGGCCGCAGTTCACGGCCTGGACCCGGCCGTCGCTGTCGAAGTCGAGCACCAGGGCGGTCACGAAGCGTTCGGTCTCTCCGGTCTGGGCGGAGAAGGCGTTGTGCCGTACGACCGCGTCCTCCAGGGCGTCCACGACGCCGGTCAGGGAAGGCTCGCGGATGGCCGCCTCTCGGAACGCGCCGAGGACGGCGAAGCCGGCCCCGATGGCGGGGACGCCCTTGCCCTGGACGTCTCCGATGATCACGCGGGTGCCGTAGGCCGACTGGACGACCTCGTAGATGTCACCGCCGACCAGGCGGTCCTCCTCGATCGGCGTGTAGGTGCCGTGGGCGGTGATCTGGTCGGTGGGGATGGGCAGGGGACGCAGGATCTGGCGCTGGAGCGCGACGGCGGCGGACCGGAGTCTGGCGATCTCGGTGGCGTGCCGGATGCGCAGGGCGCAGGCGCCGATCCCGAGGAGGCACGCCAGGACGGTGAAGACGATGCTGCTGACGACGTCCCAGAAGGTCCCGCCGGCCACCAGCCGCGAGACGACGGCCACCACCATGACCCAGGAGGCGACGCCCACGGTCTGCGCGATCGTCCCGAAGACGGAGACGAGGGCGGGCACGACCACCAGCAGCGGCACCAGGCGCAGGTCGTCCCCGGAGAGGATGTCGAGGCCGCCGATCACGGCGGTCAGCAGGGCCAGGCCACCGAACAGGGCCCCGTTCCCGACACGCGGGGCGCGCACGGCAGCCTCCACCGCGTCGGTGCCGGGGAGCGACACTCGCCGTGTCGCAGGCCGGCGCAGGAGTCCGATCGTCAAGGCCCTCTCCTTCCGGGATCTGCCGGCCGGGCGCCGGCGTTCCCTTCCATTCGACCTGGCGGACGGGTGCGGCACACGAGGCTTACGGCCTCACGGCCCCCGCCGAAGGTCCCGGAAAGCGCCGCAGCCGTGCCTTCGGGCCCGGATCTCCGGGCCCGAAGGCTCCGGTTCAGCGGCCGACCGCCGCCGTGTCGGCCGGGTGGCCGGGCGCCGGCACCGCCGGGTGGCCGGGGACGAGTGCGGCGAGGAACGCGGTCCGGCGGCGGAGCACGAACCCGAGCGATTCGTAGAGCCGGACAGCTCCGGTGTTGGATGCGGCGGCGTGGAGGAACGGTGTGTCGCCGCGCTGTTTGATCTCGTGGGCGACGGCGCGCACGAGTCCGCCGCCGAGCCCCTGGCCGCGCACCGCCTCGTCCGTACAGACCCCGCTGATCTCGCTCCAGCCCGGTGGCCGCATGCGTTCGCCGGCCATGGCGACGAGCGCTCCGCCCCGCCGGACGCCGAGGTAGGTCCCGAGTTCCACGGTACGGGGTTCGAACGGTCCCGGCCTGGTGCGGGCGACCAGGTCGAGCATCTCCGGCACGTCGGCGGGGCCGAGCCGTACGGCCTCCGGGTGCGGGGCCGCCGCCACGCCCGCGTCCACGAGCTGGACGCCCTCGGCGTGGAAGACGACCTCCCAGTCGGCGGGCGGGGGCTCCTGGAAGGCGGTGAGGGTGACGGCTCCGCCGGGACCGGCGAGGGCCGCCGCGGCGGCCCAGTCGGCGGGCTGCGGGTCCGGCGGAAGCGCGACCCAGGAGGTGACGTCCGGCGGGTAGCGCAGGACGCGGCCGCGGCGCTCGGCGAAGTGGGCGTGCGGGCCCGTCAGCGCGGCGCCCACCGGGTCGTCCAGCGGGTGGCCGCCGGCGGGGATCAGGGGCTCGCTCACGCGGTCACCTCGATCACGGTCTTGCCGAGCGCGTGGCCGTCCTCGACCGCGCGCAGCGCCTCCCCCGCCCGGTCGAGGGGGAAGGTCCGGCTGACATGGGTCCGCAGGGCGCCCTCCACGACGAGACGCGCCACCTCGTCCAGGACTTCCGAGGTGCGGGCCCGCCGGACGGCCGCCCCGCCCAGCTCCTCCACGAGCGGCTTCCCGCCGGCGCTGATCAGTGCGGAGGGGGCGACGAGCGTGGCCGCCTCGCGCAGCGTGTCACCGCCGACGAGGTCGAAGACGGCGTCGACCCCGTCGGGCGCGGCGGCCCGTACCCGGTCGGCGAATCCCGGACCGGAGGGGATGTGCACCGCGCCGAGCGACTCCACGAAGTCCTTCTTGGCCTCGCTCGCGGCGCCGAGGACCCGGATGCCGGCGTGGCGCGCGAGCTGGACGGCCGCGCTGCCCACCCCACCGCCCGCCCCGGTGACCAGGAGCGTGGCTCCCGGGCCGAGCCCGAGCTGGCTCACCCCGTCGTAGGCGGTGGCGGCGGCGACGGGCAGGACCGCCGCGTCGGCGAACGAGAGACCGGCCGGCTTGTGGGCGGTCACCGCGACGGGCATCAGCGTGTACTCGGCGTAGCCGCCGGTCGCCGGATTGCCGAACACCTCGTCGCCGGGCTCGAACCCCGCGACGCCCGGGCCGGCCGCGCGGACCACTCCGGCGGCCTCGCTGCCGAAGACGGTGGGGAAGGGCAGCGGCTCGCTGCCGGGCCTGGCGTATCCCGTGCGCAGTTTCCAGTCCACCGGGTTGACGCCGGCCGCGCGGACCGCGACGAGCAGTTCGCCGGGGCCCGGGACCGGTGTCTCCACATCGATGAGGGCCTCCACCTCCGGTCCGCCGCTGCGGGTGAACACGTACGCCTTCGGCATGAGTTCCTTCTCCCCTATTCCGTGCTCCGGCGCCCTGGTGAGACGCCACAGCTGCGGCAAGGAAGCGTGGCGCGCGGCTATTCCCGGACCGTCGATTTCGACTCAACTACAGCCGGATATGAGCCGGACGGCTCCTGCGGCGCCCCGGCCTGTGGCAGTCTGGTGGCGGCCGTCCCACCGGGCTCCCCCGTACCGGTGGGGCGGTCCTCGTCTCCTGCGACCGGGCGGCGCGAGGCCGTGTCAGCCGCCGTCCCGCTCCGGGGCCCGGCCCGCGTAGTAGGTGGCGACCATGTCCTCGCCGCCGTGTCCGTCCGCCTCGGCGCGCTCGAAGCGGGCGGCCGACGCTGCGGTCAGGTCCAGCCGGACACCGGCCTGTCCGGCCGCTTCGAGAATGAGCCGGGTGTCCTTGAGGGCCGTGGACAGGGCGAAGCTCGGCGTCAGATCACCGTCCAGAACGGCGGCGGACTTGCTCCGCAGGTAACCGGAGTCGAGCGGCCCGCCCTTGACGACGTCGAGGAACGTACGCGGATCGACGCCCAGCCCCTCGGCGAGGTTCAGGCACTCCGCGACGCCGCCCACCATGTTGATCACCCAGGTGTTGATCACGAGCTTGAGCCGGGAGGCCGCTCCCGGTTCCTCCGCGACCCAGACCGTGCGCTGACCGATCGCCTCCAGCACGGGTTCGGCCACCGCGCGGGCGGCGGAGGGTCCGGAGACGAGGACGGTCAGCGCGCCCTGCTCGGCGGGCTGCCGGGTTCCTGAGACCGGGGCGTCGAGGTGGATGAGCCCGAGGTCGGCGGCGCGCTGGGCCAGTTCGACGGCGCCGTCCGGCCCGACCGTGGAGGTCTGCAGCAGCACCTGGCCCCGGTGCAGCCCCTCCGATGCGGCGGTGAGCGCGGCGGCGACGGCCGTCGTGTCGCTGAGCGCGGTGAGCACGAGGTGAGCGCCGCGCACGGCCTCGGCGGCGGTCTCGGTGACGGTGGCGCCGTCGGAGGCGAGCGGTGCGGCCTTGGCCTGCGTACGGTTCCAGGCCCGGACCTCCAGACCGGCGCGGAGCAGGCTGCGGGCCATGGCCGCGCCCATGATCCCGGTGCCGAGTACGGCGACGACCGGCTGCTGCGGTGCTGCGGGGACTGCTGAGGTCATGGGGTTCCCTTCGTCGGCCGCGCGCCGGGCCCGGTGCGCGGCGGCTTCGGCTTCTCAGGGTTGCCGGGACGCGCCCTCCAGCACGGCAACGTGCACGGCCCTGGCGAGTCGCGCGCCCCAGCGGGAACGCGGACCCGCGAATGGTTCGCCCGCGCCGGTGGCCGGGGTGGGGGCGGGCGCGGCGATGCAGACGGCGTCGGTGGGGGTGCCGGAGCAGTCGAGCCCGGCGTCCAGGAGCGCCTGCACCTTGGCTTCCGTGGCGGTGGCGACCGCGTTGACGAGGGCCGCGTCGGACAGCGGCACGGGGAGCGTGACGACGATGTTGACGGTGCCTGGGGGCGGCGGACCGTCGATGCCTTCGGCGGGGACGGCGGCCCAGCCGCGTACGCCGAGGCCGCAGGTGGCGGTCGCGCTCACGCCCTCGTCGGCGGCGACCGTGTACGCGGTGACGTCGGCGGCGGTCATCAGTCCAGCGCCGGGGCCGGTGAGGTGCGCGGCGGCGGCGATCTCGGCCAGGTGGCGGTCGGGGTCCACGCGCGGGTAACCGCCGGGCACCTGGGCGTTGAGAATCCAGTCGCGCGGGCCGATGCCTCCGCCCAGCACCGCGCTGCTGCACACCCGCCACCCCGGCCCCAGCCGCCACACGAGGTGGTGCAGGTCCAAGCCGTTCTCGCGCCGGGCCAGCAGCTCTCCGCGCTGTTCGGGGAGCCGGATGCGTACGGAACGGATGGGGCACCCCCGGTGGCGCGGCAGGACGTCGGTCGGCATGGTCCCGCCGATCATATGTGCCGGGCAGGGGGTCCACGGGTGCCGCCCCGCTCCCCGTTTCCCGGCGCTCCCCGACCCGGCCCGTTCACTCGTTTGGCGTAGTGGGCGCGGAAGGCCCGCAACCGCGTGATGCGGGGCCTGCGCCCGTCCGAGGCGGATGTGGCGCGCCGACTCCGGTGGCCGGGCGGTTGCAGCGCCCATCCGGGTGAGGCGCGATGGAATCCGGACGCGCCTTCTCTGCTGGACCCACCCACAGGACGCGCCCGGGCGAGGAGGAATCGGACATGGGAGCCGCTGACGGTTTCACGGATTCCGGAGAGCTCGACGGCCTGACGGTGTACGACACCGAGGGCGAGAAGATCGGCAATGTGGGCCGGGTGTATGTCGACGACAACACCGGCCGCCCGGACTGGATCACGGTGAAGACCGGCCTGTTCGGCATGAAGGAGAGTTTCGTGCCTCTCGCCGGAGCCCGTCGAGTGGGCTCCGACCTGCACATCTCCCACCCGAAGGACCAGGTCAAGGAAGCTCCCCGGGTCGACGCGGACGCGCATCTGTCCGTGTCGGAGGAGGAGGAGCTGTACCGGCACTACGGCTTGACCCGGAACACCAAGGGCAACCTCGGTGACCGCGCCGGGACCGGCACCGGAGCCGGCGCACCGACCACCACGGGCACCGGCACCATGGGCGCGGCGGGCACCGGCGCGGCTGCGGGAGCCGGGGCCGGGGCCATGGGTGCGGCCGGCAGGTCCGGCAACGACCGGACGCAGGCGGCCGGCACCGGGAAGCACCGGGACACCGACCCGGCGGGCACGTCCCGTCCGCTGGCCGGAGCCGGTGCGGGCACCGCACGGTCCGCCGCCGACCCGGGTGGCAAGGAGGAACTGGTCCGCTCCGAGGAACAGCTGCACATCGGCACCGAGGAGTACGAGAGCGGCAAGGCCCGTCTGCACAAGTACGTCGTCACCGAGAACGTCACGCGCAGCGTGCCCGTCTCGCACGAAGAGGTGCGGGTGGTCCGTGAGCCTCTGCAGCCGGGCGACAGGACGACCGGCCGCGAGGACCTCGCGGAGCAGGACGTGGAGGTCACACTGCACGCCGAGCGCGCCACCATGCGCAAGGAGGCCGTCCCGGTCGAACGCGTGCGGATGGAGACCGAGAAGGTGACGGAGCAGAAGGAGGTCTCCGCCGAACTGCGCAAGGAGCAGATCGACTACGCGGACGGCACCACCAAGGGCGGAAAGGACATGGGCGGAAAGGACACGGGCGGCGAGTTCGGCCGGGGACGCCACCGCTGACCCCCGCCGCCGTACCGGCCGTACCGCGTGAATGAAGAGCGAGGGGCGGACCCGCAGCCGGGTCCGCCCTCTCGTGTGTCCCCCCGGGCCGGGTCCGGCTCAGGGGCGGGATGCGGCCCAGGCGTACGACGTCCCGACGCTCAGCTCGTCCTGTGTGACTGCGCGATGGCCGACGACCGCGCCCCGGGGGCAACCGCGCGCCGACCGACGGCGGCCAGTGGGTCGCCGTCGGGGGTGACCACGCCCGTGTGCGGGATCAGTGGCCGTGGCCCGCCCGTCCTCCTCAGCGCTGTGCGTCAGTTCCGGTTTCGCACCGGATTCCCTGACCCATACGTGGAGTGCGACTGGCTGCGGGCACGCCACCACGAGCGTCGGCGCAGCTCAGCCCCGGTACGGCCGGTGGCGGACGGCCCCGTCCGCCACCGGCCGGCGGGCCGGTCACGGGCGCCGGAGCGCCACCACGGCGTTGTGCCCGCCGAAGCCGAAGGAGTGGCTGACGGCCCGGCCGACGGGGCGCACCAGCGGCTGCTTGGTGACGCAGTCGATGTCGAACCCGGGCGCGGGGGCGTCCAGGTTCGCGACGGGCGGGATCACCCCGCGCTGGAGCGTGAGGATCGTCAGCCCGGCCTCGATCGCCCCGGCCGCTCCCATGCAGTGGCCCAGCACGCCCTTGGGTGCGGTGACGGGGGGCCGGTGCGGGTACATACGGCTGATGAGCGCGGCTTCGGCGGCGTCGTTGCGCTGGGTCGCGGTGCCGTGCGCGTTGATGTGCTCGACCTCCTCGGCCCGCCAGCCCGCGTCGCGCAGCGCGGCCTCGACGGCGGCCCGGGCGATCCGGCCGTCGGGGTGCGGACTGGTGGGGTGGTGGGCGTCCGTGGTGGCGCCGGTGCCGGCGATGAGGGCGCGGGGTTCGGCGCCCCGGGCCTCGGCGTCGTCCGCGCGTTCCAGCACCATGACGGCGGCGCCCTCGCCCATGACGAGCCCGGCCCGGTCGGCGGCGAAGGGCCGGCTGAGCCGGGAGAGGTCGCCGTCCGCGCGGGCGGCCGCCCCGGACCTGGCGAATCCGGTCATGGCGATCGGGAAGACCGTCGATTCGGTGGCTCCGGCGATGGCCAGGTCGCACTGCCCGGTGGCGAGCAGGTCCCGGGCGACGGACAGCGCGGTGACGCCGGACGAACAGGCCGTGCAGGGGGCCATGCTGGGGCCGGTGGCCCGCATCTCGATGGCGATCTCGGCGGCGGGCATGTTGGGGATGGTCAGCAGGACTCCGGCCGGCGAGGTCGCGTCCGGCCCCCGCCGTTCCAGCACCAGCGCCTGGTCGGTGAGGTGCGCGGAGCCCCCGCTGCTGGTGCCGACGACGACGGCGACCCGGCTGCCGTCCCAGCCGGCCGGGTCGAGCCCCGCGTCGGCGACCGCCTCGCGTGCGGCGAGTACGGCGAACTTGACGTATCTGCCCATGCGGAAGGCCGTACGGCGGCCGACCGCCGCGTCCAGGTCGATGCCGTCGACCATGCAGGCGAAGTCGATCTCGCACCCTTCGAGGGCGGCGACGGTGCGGGCGGGGCTGACCGCGGCGCACACGCCGTCCCAGGTGGACTCGGTGTCGTTGCCGACCGGGGTGATCATGCCCAGCCCCGTGACGGCGATGGCCGGTGTCTTCATCGGGTGGTGCTCACCGGGGCCCCGCCGTCGGCCGACGCGTGGAGGAACTCCGTGAGACCGGCGAGGGTGGTCTGCCGGTGCAGGGTGGCGGTGTCCAGCTCGACCCCGGTGGTCTCCCTGAGGACGACGGCGAACTCGGCGACCGCGAGGGAGTCCATGTCCAGGCTGTCCATGGTGGATTCCGGGAGGATCTCGGCCACGGGCACCTTGAAGGTACGGCTGAGTACGTCGGTGATCCGGGGGTGAATCGTGCTCATGGTCTTCCTTTCCTCATGCCCATCCGGTGGGGGTGTGCGGGCGGCGGCGCGCACCGCCCGACGCCGGAGTAACTGGGCGGCGCCGCTCCGGTTACGCCTTGCGGCGAACCGATTCGCCACCGCCCCCTCGCGGCGCCCCGCACCAGCGCGCGAACAGGGCGACGGTGGTCCAGTAGGCGAGGAGTACGGCGCCTGCCGCGAGGGCCTGGACGGCGTCCGCCACGCGGCTCGGCCGTGCGCCCCTCATCGCCCCTCCCCCGCTTCCCGCCGGGCGGCGTCCGTGTGCCAGTGGGCGTCCGGGTCGTCGTACGCGTCGGCGTAACGGGCCCCCGTGATCGGCCAGTCGGCGAGCACCTCCTCGGGGAAGGCGAAGGACTCGGCGAGTTCCGGCAGCCGGGGCGCCACCGCGGCGACGAGCTGTTCGGTGCACTCGGTGAGGCCATCGACCTGGCCGGCGCTCAGGTGGCCGGCCGCGAGCAGGTCCCCGCTGTTGCGCGCGACCCAGCCCAGGGCGAACAGCCGGGCCAGTTCGTCCAGCCGGTCGCGCTCCGCCCCGGCGGGCAGGGCGTCGACCGCGTCCGCGTACGCCTCGGCCGCCTGCCGGTAGGCGTGCGCCTCGACCCCGCGCAGCGCGGGCCCGGACGCCGCGTTCCACCGCTCCAGCGGGTCGCCGTGCGCCACCGGCGCCATCCGCGCCGCGGCGCGCGCGAACCGGATCTCCTCCACCCGCTCCAGGAGCCGGACCAGGAACCGGAGGTCGGTGAGGTCGCCGGTCGACGGATTCGCGGCCGGCTCGCCGGGGGGCCCGGCCGTGGCGGCGAAGACCATGGCGGCGGCGGCCCTGGCGTGGACGGCGAGGTTGTCGCCCTCGGCGGTGATGGCGCCCTCCACCCCGGTGACGAGTGCGGTCATCCCGTTGTTCTCCAGCAGCCCCTGGGCGCCGCAGCGCTCCCGGCTCTCGACGATCACTTCACGGGCCCGCCAGGTGATCCACCCCTTGGCGATGTCGACCAGACGTTCGACCGCCTCGCGTTCGGCCGCGGGCCCCGTCGCGGCCTTCTCCCAGCGGTCCAGGACCCTTCGGTGCAGCAGGCTCATGGCGAAGACGGTGGCCATGGCCTCGGCGAGCGGGCCGTGGTGGCTGCGGTGGGCGATCACCGGCAGCCGCGGGGAGCGGCGGCCCGCGGAGACGTACCGGTGGCCGCCGTAGCGCACGGCGACGGCCAGCGTGGCGCGGGCGGAGCCGACGGCGCTGGCGCTCATGCAGATGCGGCCCGTGACGACCCGTGCGATCGAGGCGAGGAAGCGGCGTCTGCGGCCCTCGGTGGCGCTGCGGAACACCCCGTCGTCGTCGATCCGCCCCTGCGGGCCGGTGAGCAGGGCCTCGCGCCCGACGAAGACCCGGTCGAAGGAGGTCAGGCAGTGGTCCACGGGGCTGCCCATCCGTGCCGGAAGCCTGCGGACGCGGACGCCGGGCAGCGGACCGGTGGCGTCGGTGAGCGGCACCAGCAGGAGGAAGACCCCGTGGTCGGTGCCACCGGCGATGAGGCGGGCGGCGACGAGCCCGGACTTGGGACCGCCGGCCGGGCCGGTGTTGGGCATGAACTTCTGGGCGCCGCAGTGCGGGGTGTGCACGACGAACCCGTCGCGTACGGGGTCGTAGGCGGCGGTCGTCTCGACGGCGGCGGCATCGTTGCCGTGGGCGACCTCCGTACACAGGAAGGTCCCGGTGCGCCGCAGCAGGAGGTAGTCCGACAGGTCGCGGGGGCGGCCGGTGTCGTGGTCCAGGAGGCTGCCGAGGAAGAGATTGTAGTGGATTCCGGCGATGGTGGCGAGCGCCGGGTCGACGGGCGCGAGCCATTCGTGCAGCGCGGCCAGGGCCCGGGGGTCGGAAGCCGGCCGGGCGGCGCTGTCCAGGGCGTCGTTGAGCGTGTGCAGACGGGCGTACGCGCGTGCGAGGCGTTCCTCGGGGGTGCCGCCCGCCGCCGGGCCGGCGGGCAGGCGGAACGGTTCGGTGGCGATGAGCCGGCGCCAGAAGCCGTGCTCGCGGCGGGCGTCCGGGCCGAGGAGTACGGAGGTGAGCGGACGGGCGAGGGGTTCGGCGCCGGCCCCTGGGGCGTCGGCGCTGTCGAGTGTGGTGGTCATACACGGGGGAACGACCGGCACACCGTCAGGACACCGTGATCGCGCAGTTGTTCACCTGTCGGCGTGCCGGACCTGTTCGAAGGCGAGCGCGACATTGTGTCCGCCGAAGCCGAAGGAGTGGCTGACCGCCCGCTCGACGTGCTGGCGTCGCGGCTGCTCGGTCACGCAGTCGATGTCCCACTCGGCGGGCGGGGCGTCCAGGTTGGCGATGGGCGGCACGACGCCGTGCTCCAGGGTCAGTACGGTGGCGGCGGCCTCGATCGCGCCGCCGGCGGCGAGGGTGTGCCCGATGACACCCTTGGGGGCGGTCACGGAGGGGCGGTGGGGGAAGAGTCGGGCGATCAGCCCGGCCTCCATCGCGTCGTTCAGCGGGGTCGAGGTGCCGTGGGCGTTGATGTGGTCGACCTCGTGGGCCGCCCAGCCCGCACTGTCCAGGGCCTCTTCCACGGCGCGCCGGGCGCCGTGGCCGCCGGGGTCGGGCGCGGTGGGGTGGTGGGCGTCCGTGGCGGCTCCGGCCCCGGCGAGGACGGCCCGGGCCCTGCCTCCCCGGGCCGCCGCGTGCCCGGCCCGCTCCAGGACGAGTACGGCGGCGCCCTCGCCCAGGACGAAGCCGTCGCGGTCGGCGGCGAAGGGCCGGGACGCGGCGGCCGGGTCGCCGGTGCGCAGGGACAGCGCGCCCATCTGCGCGAAGGCCGTCACCACCAGGGGGGTCAGTACGGATTCGGCGCCGCCCGCGACCACGATGTCGCACCGGCCGGCGGCCAGGAGGTCGTGTGCGGTGGCGAGGGCGGTGGCGCCCGAGGCGCAGGCCGTGGACGGGGCGAGGCTCGGGCCGTGCGCCCGCAGGTCGATGGCGATCTCGCCGGCGGCCGCGTTGGGCATCATCATCGGCGCGAGGAGCGGGGAGACGGCCTGCGGCCCGCCGTGGTCGAGCCTGCGGACGTTGTCCACGAGGACGGAGACCCCGCCCACGCCGACCCCGAGCACGACGCCCACCCGGTCACCGTCCCAGCGCTCCGGACGCAGTCCGGCGTCGGCGACGGCCCGGCGCGCGGCGACCAGGGCCATCTTCACGAACCGCGCCATCCGCCACCCGGCCCGCCCGCCGACGGCCTCGTCCAGGTCGGTCCCGTCGGCCCGGCAGGCGAAGTCGGCGGGCAGCCCGGCCAGTTCCCCGCAGCGCCGGGCCACCGACTCACCCGCGCACAGGCCGGCCCAGAAGGTGTGCTCGTCGGCGCCCGCCGGCGTCACCAGGCCGAGGCCCGTCACCACGGTCGTGTTCTCGTCCCGCGTCATGCCGCGGACCTCCCCTGCCCCTCGTCCGACTCCACTGACGGGGAAACGCCGCAGGCACCCCCGAGGGTGCGGGCAGGTGGCCCGAACGTGTCCTTCCGGATGGCGGGGGCGCCGGGTGGCGGGCCGTTCAGCCCCGGCCGAGCGCGTCCCGGAGTTCCGCCTCGTCGGGCGGGTTGGCGCCGGCCCTGGCCACGGTCACGGCCGCCGACGCCGCCGCGTGACGCAGGACGTCGCCCACGGCGTCCCGGGCCGGGGAGCGCAGCCGCCGCCGGCCGGCCGCGCCGAGCATCCCGAGGGCGGCCAGGGCGTGCAGGGCGCCGGACATGAAGGCGTCGCCCGCCCCCACCGTGTCGACCACCTCGGCGGGCAGCGCGCCGACCTCCACCCGTCCGTCGGGCAGGACCGCCGTGGCCCCCTCGCCGCCCCGGGTGACGAGGACGACGGCCGGTCCGGTGGTGAGCCACCGCTCGGCGGCCCCGACCGGGTCCTGGCCCGGGTACAGCCAGTCCAGGTCCTCGTCGCTGGCCTTGACCACGTCGCTGAGGGCCACGCAGCGCTCGACCCTGTGCACGGCGGCGGCGTGGTCCCCCATCAGGGCGGGCCGCACGTTGGGGTCGTAGCTGATGGTGGCGGCCGTGCGCAGCGAGTCGACGGCGGCCAGGACCGTGGCCGCCCCGGGTTCGGTCACCGCCGCGATCGACCCGGTGTGGACGTGCCGGGGCTGCCGGTCCAGGGCGACTGGGCCGAGCGTCCAGGTGACCTCGAAGGCGTACGTGGCCCGCCCCTCGCCGTCCAGGGTCACGACGGCGGACGGGGTGGGGTCCGGGGCCCCGTCCGTACGCACCTCGACGCCGCCGTCGGCCAGGTGGGCGCGGATCAGCCGCCCGTTGTCGTCCGGGCCGAGCTGGGTGAGCAGGGTCGCCTCGTGTCCCAGCCTGGCCAGGCCGTGGGCGACGTTGGCCGGGCTGCCCCCGGGGTGGACCCGGTCGGGGGCGCCGGGAAGCCGGACGATGTCGGCGACGCATTCACCGATGACCAGGAAGTCGGTTCGCTCGGGCATGAGGGCGGGGTCTCCCGGGGTGCGGTGGCGGGCTGATCGGGGCGTCCGGGCGCCGCGCGGCGTTCCGGACACCCGAGCACCCTCGCACGCTCCACGGTCCTGCCGCACCGGCGGGCGCGCGCCGCGTCGCCCCCGTGTCGTCAGGTGTCCAGGGCGTCGGCCACGAGCTCCAGGAACCGGGCGTGGGCGTGCGCGCTGCACACCGGTTCCGGGTTCCACGGCACCACCCTGGCCTCGCCCGCGACGGCCGCCCAGCCGACGTTGTCCCGGAGCTCGTCCAGCGGTGTGGCGTTGGACCGGATGTCGGCGAGGACCACGGCGGGGCGCAGAGCGGCGGCCTGCGCGTAGGCGGTCGTGGACCAGTTCGCCCCGGGTCCGTCGGCGGGTTCCAGCAGGTTGACGCCCAGTTCGCCCAGCACCCGAAGCTCGGGCCACATGCGGGGGCGGGCCAGGTGCGCCTGATCCTGGCCGGCCGGTGACAGGGCGAGGACCGCCGCCCGGTCCGGGCCCGTGGTGAGCGCGCGCAGCCGGTTCCTCGCGGCGTCCAGCTCCCGGGTCGCCGCCGCGGGCTCCTCGGCGCCGAGCGAGCGGGCCAGCTGGGCGAACCTGTCACCGATCTCGGCGAGGGTGCGCGCCTGGCCCACGTCGATGACGACGACCGGGACGTGGCCCTCCAGGTGCTTGGCGGTCTCCGGGTCGAGGCCGTAGACCTGGCCGCCGCCGTAGCTGACGGCGACGACGAGGTCCGGTGCGCCGCTCAGTAACGCGTCCGCGTCCAGGGTGGGGCCCGCACCGGCGTACGCGATCTCGTCCAGGGGCAGCGAGCCGGTCTTCGCCGCGTCCGGCGCTGCGGGGTCGTCGTGGCCGGAGCCGAACAGCCCGGCCGGCCGTATCCCGTGGTCCCACAGGGTCGCGCCGGCCTGGATATAGGCGAGCACCCGCTGCGGGCGCTCCTCGCGGGCCGACAACTGCCCGCGGTCGTCGGTGAACTGCCACACGGTCCGCTCCCTCACGTCACACGCCTCCCACCCGGAACGCGCCGCCCGGCGGCGGCGGTCACCGAGTACCTGCCCAGCAAATCCCGGCGGCACCCTCCGGTGTGGCGAAAGGTCCTACAAATCCGCCGCCGTACCGCGTACCAGGTAGGTGACGGGCCCCGGGTCCGGAACGTCGATCTCGGTGAAGCCGAGCCGGTCGTAGAAGGCCCTGGCCGGGGTGTTGGCGGTGAGCATGGACAGGTGGACGCCCGCGACCCCCTTGGCGTTCAGGGCCGCGAGGAAGGTGCGCATCAGGTCCCTGCCGTACCCCTTGCGCTGCCAGTCGGGCAGCAGGTCGATGTGCAGGTGGGCGGGGTGGCGGGCGAGTTCGGGCAGGACCATCCGCTCGGGGCTGTACAGGAGGGCGGTCATCTCGTCGCTGGGGCTCCGCGGCGGGCCGTCGGGGCGTGGGTAGCGGTCCTCGACCTGGGGCAGCCACACCTCGCGGAACTGCTGCGCGAAGCGCGGTGTGTCGGCGGTGCCGAGGATGTATCCGACCGCGCGGCCGGTGCCGTCGTCGAGGACGAAGGTGAGGTCGGGTTCCAGGAGGGCGTAGGGCGTGGCGAAGATCGACGGCACCAGTTCGCGGTCGGGGTACAGGTGCCGGGCGTCGCTGCCGCCCGCGGCCGTGCGTATGCAGATGTCCGAGAGGGCCGCGCGGTCGTCGGGGTGGTAGGGCCGTGGGCCGGGAAGCAGGGTCACGGGCTCATCCTGCCGATTCTGAGAGCGCTCCCACAAGGGCCGGGGGGATCTTCGGAAGGAGGCTTCACCGCGAGTGGCCGCACCCGGTCACGGGCGCGGCCACGGGCCGGACGGTTCTCAGAGGTTGACGGCCGTCAGGAGGACGACGGCGTCCTCCAGGGCGAGCAGCCCGTGCCGCTCCTGCGGGATCGGGTGCAGGCGGCCGGGTGTCAGTTCCACGTCCCCGGACGCGGCGGTGAGCCGGACCGAGCCGCGCAGCACCTGGAGCGAGGCGGCCGGCGGGGCGTTGTGCTCGTCGAGCGCGGACCCCGAGGTCAGGGCGATCACGGTCTGGCGCAGCGGGTCCTGGTGGAGCAGGAGGTGGGCGCTGCGGCCGTGCGGGGAGGTGCGGGCGGCGGCCAGGTGCTCGGCGGCGAGGGCATTCAGATCGTTCGGAGCGTCCATGTCCCCACTGTGCCGCAGCCCCCGGTCGGCCGCGAACCTGCCACGCGGCCCCGGTCGCGCTCCCACGCGGCCGGGACCGTGCGCCGGTGTGCGGCGGTGGCGCCGTCAGGCGCGCAGCCACACCGCCGTGTCCTGCGGGAGGCGTCCCGTGTCGTCCAGCGGGCCGCTGGCGAGCAGCACCGCGGTGTGCGGGGGCAGACTCGCGGCCTCGGCGGCCAGGTTGACGACGCACAGGAGTCCGCCGGTCCGGGCGAAGGCGAGCACCCCGGGCGCGGCGTCCAGCCAGGTCAGGCGCTGGATGCCGGGCTCCCCCGCGGTCTCGAAGCCGGGCTCGGTGCGCCGCAGCCGCAGGGCCTCGCGGTAGAGGCTGAGCATCGAGTCCGGGTCCTGGCTCTGGAGGTCAGCGGCGTACGCGGACCAGCCGTCCGGCTGCGGGAGCCAGGGGTCCGTGGTGGCCCCGAATCCGGCGTACGGTTCGTTCGCCGCCCAGGGCAGCGGGACGCGGCAGCCGTCGCGGCCCGGGTCGGTGCCGTTCTTGCGGAAGTGCATCGGGTCCTGGATGCGGTCCAGCGGGATGTCGGCCTCCGGCAGCCCGAGTTCCTCGCCCTGGTAGAGGTAGGCCGCGCCGGGCAGGGCGAGCGAGAGCAGGGCGGCGGCGCGGGCCCTGCGGGTGCCGAGGACCAGGTCGGTGGGGGTGCCGAAGGTCTTGGCGGCGAAGTCGAACCCGGTCTCCGCGCGGCCGTAGCGGGTGACGGTCCGGGTCACGTCGTGGTTGCACAGCACCCAGGTGGCGGGAGCGCCGACCGAGGCGTGCTCGGTGAGGGTGTCGTCGATGGCGGTCCGCAGCAGCCCGGCCTCCCAGGGGCAGGCCAGGAAGTTGAAGTTGAAGGCGGTGTGCAGTTCGTCGGGGCGCAGGTAGCGGGCGAACCGCTCGGTGTCGGGGAGCCAGACCTCGCCGACGAAGACCCCGCCGTACTCGTCGGCTATGGCGCGCCAGGAGCGGTAGATGTCGTGGAGTTCGTCGCGGTCCACGAAGGGGTGCGGGTCGGTGCCGATGACGAAGTCGGGCAGTGCGGGGTCCTTGGCGAGCAGGGCGGCGGAGTCGATGCGTACGCCGGCGACGCCCCGTTCGAACCAGAACCGCAGCACGTCCTCGTGCTCCTGGCGGACCGCGGGGTGGGCCCAGTTGAGGTCGGGCTGCTGGGTGGCGAAGAGGTGGAGGTACCACTCACCGTCCTCCAGCCTGGTCCAGGGGGTGCCGCCGAATTCGGAGACCCAGTCGTTGGGGGGGATCTCGCCGTTCGCGCCGCGTCCCTTGCGGAAGTGGAAGAGGTCGCGCTCGGGGCTGCCGGAGCCGGCTTCGAGGGCGGCGCGGAACCAGGCGTGCTGGTCGGAGACGTGGTTGGGCACGATGTCGATGATGGTGCGGATGCCCAGTTCGCGGGCCTCGGCGATCAGCTTCTCGGCTTCGGCGAGGGTGCCGAAGGCGGGGTCGATCGTGCGGTAGTCGGCCACGTCGTAGCCGCCGTCGGCCAGCGGCGAGAGGTACCAGGGGGTGAACCAGAGGGCGTCCACGCCCAGTTCCACGAGGTAGGGCAGCTTGGCCCGTACCCCAGCCAGGTCGCCGGTGCCGTCGCCGTCGCCGTCGGCGAAGCTGCGTGGGTAGATCTGGTAGATGGCGGCGTCGCGCCACCAGTGTGCGGTGGCCTCGGACGGACGGTTGGCTGCCACGTGGCGTTCCTTTCGGGCAGGTGGTACTCCGCCGCCGGCCCGGCAAGCGGGGCAGGATGGGAGGGCCGGCGGCGGAGTGCTGAGGGGAAGGCGGCTTGGGGGCGTGCCCCCGGGGCGGATGTCAGCCCTTGAGGCCGCCCGCGGTCAGACCGCTCATGATGTTGCGCTGGAAGAGCAGGAAGATGAGCAGCGTCGGGATCGACGCGATGGTGAGGGCGGCGATGAGCACGTTCTCGGGTACGCCGCTGGCCAGTGAGTAGATGCCCACGTTGAGGGTCTGCTTGCTCGGGTCGGGCAGGGTGAGCATCGGCCAGAGGAAGTCCTTCCACACGCCGACGACGGCGAAGATGGAGACGACTCCGAGGATCGGGCGGGAGATGGGCAGGACGATCGAGCGCAGGGTGCGCAGGGGTGAGGCGCCGTCCATGGCGGCGGCGTCGAGGAGTTCGCCCGGGATGGAGTCGAAGAACCGCTTCAGCAGGAAGATGTTGAAGGCGTTGGTGACCGACGGCAGCCAGATCGCCCAGGGCGAGTTGACGAGGTTCCGCTGGAAGACGGGCACGTCCAGGATCGTGAGGTACTGCGGGACGACGAGCACGGTGGCGGGGATCATCAGGGTGGCCAGCATCATGCCGAGGATGACCTTGCCGAACACCGGCCGCAGCTTGGACAGCGAGTAGGCCGCGGCGACGTCGAAGATCAGCTGGAAGGCGAGCGCTCCGAAGGCGTAGTACAGGGTGTTGAAGAGCAGCTTGGACAGGTCCATCACGGTCCAGGCCTGTTTGTAGTTCTCGGTGTGGATGGAGCTGGGGAAGGCGGTGGGCGGGCTCTGCACCACTTCCTGGGTGGTCTTGAGGCCACCGGTGACCATCCAGTACAGGGGGCCGAGGAAGACCACCGTGAACAGGATCACCACCAGGGCGAAGACGATCCAGTAGAGGGCTTTGCCGCGGGATCTGCCGAGCTGCGCCGGCGAGATCAGGGTGCGCTGGCGGCCGCGCTCGGCGGTGATCTCGGTCCTGCGCCGTGCGGACTTGCGTGCGGTGCTCCCGCGCCGGGAGACAAGCGTGTTCGATGCCATGGTCGTGCTCCCGTCCTAGTCTTCGCTGCTGCGGCTCAGTCGTACGTACACCGCGGAGAAGCCCGCGAGGACGACGAGCAGGACGAGGCCGAGTGCCGCCGCGCTGCCGTAGTTGTTGAAGTTGAAGGCGTACTGGTAGATGAGGTAGACGACGGTGGTGGTGGAGCCCTCGGGGCCGGCGCCGTTGGTGAGCAGGAACGGTTCGGTGAAGACCTGCATCGTCGCGATGATCTGCATGAGCAGCAGGAGCGAGAGGATGAGCCGGGTCTGCGGGATGGTGACGTGCCAGATCTTGCGCAGCAGCCCCGCTCCGTCGAGTTCGGCCGCCTCGTACAGCTCGCCCGGGATGCCCTGGAGGGCGGCGAGGTAGATGAGGGTGGCGCCGCCCATGTTCATCCAGGTCGCCGCGATGACGACGGAGAGCATCGAGGTGCTGGTGTCCTGGAGCCACTGCTGTTCGGGCAGGTGGAAGATGGCCAGGATGCGGTTGAACAGGCCGTAGCCGGGGTCGTAGAAGTACTTGAAGAGCAGCACCGAGGCGACCGGCGGCAGCATCACGGGGAGGTAGACCAGGAGCCGCAGGTAGCCCTGTCCGTGCCGGAACTCGTTGAGCACGACGGCGACGACGAAGGGCACGACGAAGCCGAGCAGCAGCGCGAGGACGGTGAACAGAAGGGTGTTGCGCCAGGCCTGCCAGAAGGCCGGGTCGTTGAAGACGTACGTCAGGTTGGACCAGCCGGCCCAGGTGGTGGTGCCGTCCTCGTTCTTCTGGAAGGCCAGGATGAATTCCCGGACCATCGGATACCAGGAGAAGAGCGTGAAGCAGAGGACCGCTCCGATGAGGAAGCCGTGGGCTGAGATGTTGCGGCGCACGGCGCGCAGGAACTCCTCGCGGGCGGAGTCCCGGCGTGCGGGGCCTGGGTGTCCTGGGCGAGGCCCGGTCGCCTTGCGGGAGGACAGGGTAGGGGCCGACATGGTGTCTCCTCGGTGCCGGTGAACGTCGAGCGCAGTACGCGGACGGGGTGCGGATGCGGGGCCGGGTCCGCGTGACCCGGCCCCGCGCGTCCGTTACTGGTTCGCCAGAACCTGGTTGACCTGCTGCTCGGCGTTGGAGAGCAGCTTGTCGACGTCCGCGTTCTTGTTGGTCAGGACGCCGGACATGGCGTTGTCGAGGATCTTGTAGATCTCCTGGGCCTTCGGCGGCTCGGCCTTGCCGGGGACGGGGTTGTCCATGAAGGCCTTGAAGTTCTCGACGGGCATCGTCGCGTTCTCGGTGCGGGACGCGTCGTCCTTGGTCTTGCTCTCACCGAGGAAGAAGTTCGGCTGCGGGAGGCCGACGGGGAGCTTGTCGGCCTTGGTGCGGGCCCAGTCGAACTGGCCCTTGCCGGGGGTGAGGTTCTTGAAGTTGAGCCAGGCGATGGCGGCCTTGATCTGGTCGGGCGAGCTGCCCTTCTTGATCAGGTAGTTGTTGCCGCCGAAGAGGGTGCCCTTGGCGCCGGGGATCGGGCCCAGGCCGAAGGTCTCGTACGTGGCGCCGAGCTGCTGCACCATGTAGGCGATGTCGTCGGGGGCGGCGAGGAACATGCCCAGCTTGTCGCTGGCTATCTGCTTCTGGAGGTCGCCCCACTTGAGCAGCTGGGTCTTGCCCATGCTGTCGTCCTCCCAGCGCATGTCGTGCAGCTGCTGGAGGACCTGCTTGCCGGTGGCGTTGTTGAAGGCCGCCTTCTTGCCGGAGGCGTCGACGATGTCACCGCCGAGGCCGAACTGGGTGGCGGCGAAGTGCCAGCCGCCGTTGTTGCCGGCGCTGTACTCGCCGTAGCCGGAGATGCCCTTGCCCAGGCCTGCGATCTTCTTGGCGGCGGCCCGGACCTCGTCCCAGGTGGCCGGGGGCTTGTTCGGGTCGAGACCGGCCTGGGTGAACAGCTTCCGGTTGATCATCAGGCCCATGGTGTAGTTGCTGGTCGGCAGGCCGTAGAGCTTGCCGTCCTTGCGGGCCACGTCGACGACCTGGGGCTGGATGTCCTTCAGCGCGGGCACCGTCTTGTCGGTGACGTACGCGGAGATGTCCTCGGCCCCGTCGTTGTCCAGGACCTGCTGGAGGTCGCTGAAGTACGCGTAGAAGACGTCGGGCTGCGACTTCCCCTTGAGCATGGCGGTGAAGCGGGGGGGCTCGTTGCACTGGCCCGGGGTCGACTTCCCGTTGATCTTGACGTTCGGGTACTTCTCGTTGAACGTCTTGATGTCCTCGTTCCACTCGCGCAGCTCCGCGGCCTTGGCCGCCGGCGGCATGCAGTCGATCGAGATCGTCACCTTCGTCTTCGGGTCCAGCGGAGCCGCAGGGTCGGACGACCCCTTGGAGGAACTGCTCGAGTCGTCGTCCTTGCTGCTGCTCGTGCCGCAGGACGCGAGCGAGGTCAGGGCAAGTGCGGTGACAAGGGCAGCCGCGGAAACACGGCTGATACGGCGTGTGCGGCGCAACCCAGCACTTCTCATCGATGGTCCCCTTTGGGCATGAGCGTGGATGGCCCTCGGCCGACTGACTGCCGGGGCGAGGCACACTCAACCAGCGTCGACATGTGAACGCAATATCTCGCGCAGTTTTCGTAAAAGTTTGACAGTCCTCCGCACGCGGCATGCGGGATTCCGCGTGCGCGCAGCACGGAGCGCCGCCCGGCGGACCGGACGGCGCCCCTGTATGCGGTGCTTGTTACGGGTTGATGTTGATCTTCATGGTGGACGTCGTGTTCTTCACGTCCTGGGCGTTGCCGCTGAGCTTGAGGCCGTTGAAGGTGACCTCGCCGACGGCGGGCCCCTGGCCGGACTCGGGCATCTCGTTGGCCCACAGTCCGAAGCCGGACTTGGCGTCGAAGGCGTCACCGCTCTTGCGGGCGCCGGAGATGGAGATGTCGGTCAGGACCGTGTCCTTGATCGGGAACTGCGGCTGGCCTCCCACGTAGTTGGTCTGGAACATGATGCCGCTGTACGTCGGGTCGACGATGTCGACGTGGTTGATCCGGATGCCCTGGAAGACCTTGGAGGCGGAGAACAGCCAGATCCCGGGGAAAGTCTGCGTCCCCCAGAAATGACCGCCGGAGCGGACCACGGAGACGTTCTCGATCGTCGTCGGAGTGGTCCCGAAGCCGTTCATCGGGTAGCCGAAGTCCAGCGAGCTGACGGTGATCCCGGAGTAGACCAGGGTGTCCGCGATGCGGATGTTGCGGAAGGTGTTGTCGTAGCCGCCGTAGACGGCGACACCGGCCGCGCGCCAGGTCAGCAGCGAGGTGAGGTTCTCGTAGACGTTGTTCTTCATGTCCGAGCCACCGGAGTCGATCGCCGAGAACAGCGCGAAGCTGTCGTCTCCGGTGGACCGCGACTCGTTGTTGACGACGTGGTTGTCGGTCGAGCCGTTGGTCATGTTGATGCCGTCGGCGAACGTGTCACGGATGCGGGAGTTCTTGATGGTGATGCTGTCGGTGTTGGCACCCCAGTAGAGGCACACCGTGTGCTCGTTCCAGATGTTGTCGATGACCATGTCGGAGACGTTGGAGAAGTCGAACACCTTGCCCGGTCCGTCGATGCGCGAGGTGTAGTTCCCGAAGTACGCGAAGTTCGCGAACGTCGAGCCCTTGGCACTGGCCTCGGCCCGGAAGCCGATGTCGGTGTTCTCCTGCGTCGAGGGCGCGTGGAACCTGGTGTACCAGGGCCCCGCCCCGATGACCTTGACGGCCTTGCCGTAGACCTGGAACTTGCTCGCGGTCTCGTAGTCGCCGGCCGGCAGGTAGACGCCCACCAGCTTGCCCGTGGTGTCCATCCGCACCCTGTCCAGGGCGTTCTGGACGTCCTGGTGGGTGAAGCCGGTGGGGACGGTGTAGGCGGCCGGGTCCGGGTTGGCGATCTGTGTGGCCTGCTCCAGGCCGACGAAGTCGATCGCGTAGGTGCTGGTGTTGGCCGCGTCCTTCTGGAGCCGGATCTTGCTGCCCGCCGGGACGGTCCGGCCCAGCATCACGTTCGCCTCGTCGTAGATGTGCCGCGGCGAGCCCGCGCCCGGGGAGTTTCCGGGGCCGGTCTCGGCGCCGTACAGCCACGCGTACTTCGAGGTGAGGTCGATGGCCTTGAGGAAGGTGCCGTCGACATAGATGTTCAGCTTGGAGTCGATGCCGCCGCCGCCCGCGGAGTCCGGGATGGAGTAGCGGGTCACCAGGGTGTTGGTGCTGGCCCTCGTGGTGAACTCGACGTAGTTGCCGGTGTCGTTGAGCGTGACCGCCTTGCGGCCCGAGGCCTCGCCCGCGATGTCGCCGACGGTCCGGTTCGGCCCGACGACCTTCGCTCCGCCGCCGGTGACCGCGTCCTCCGCCTCGTAGGTGTCGTACGGCATGTTGGCACCGCGCCCGACGAAGAACGAGCTGCTGGCTGTGTTGTTCTCGCGCTTGACCGGGAGTTCGTTGGCGTCGTCCGCGATCACCGTCTTCACGGTGTACGAGCCGTTGGCCGCCGTCCACGAGCCCAGGTTCACCGGGGCGCTCGTGGCACCCGCGGCTATCGCGCCGTTGTAGCTGCCGGTGAGGGTCTTCACCGTGGCGCCCTTGGAGTCGAGCAGGGTCAGGGTGACGGCGTGGCCGCCCGAGGCGGACGCGACCGTGCCCTGGTTCTTGATGGCGACGGAGAAGGTGACGTTGTCGCCCTCGGCCGGGGCGGACGGTGAGGTGGTGACCGCCGAGAGCACCAGGTCGGAGCTGGCGACCGGCTTGACGACGAGCGCGGTCGAGCTGGTGTAGGTGTTGTCGGTCTCGTTCTGCTCGATGATCTCGTTGTCCGGGTCGGCCACGGCACTGAGGGTGTACGTGCCCGCGTCGAGCGCCCCGATGTCGGCGCTGACCTGGGTGGAGGCCCCGGCGGCGAGCGTGCCCACGGAGGCGGTGGCGACCTTGGAGCCGCCGAGCCGGAATTCGAGCTTGCCGGCCGGAGCGGCGAGGGCGCCGGTGTTGCGCACTGTCGCGGTGAGCGTGACCCGGTCCGACTCGACCGGTGCGGCCGGGTTCGCCGTCAGGGCGCTGACCTGGAGGTTCGGGTTGGGGGCGGGGGCGCCCAGCACCTGGAACTCCGCGACCTGGCCGGCGGGCGCGCCGGTGTTGGAGGTGAACTTCAGCTGGACGTCGGCGACCCTGGCGTCGACCGGGATGGTCACCGCGTTGCCGCTGCCGGGGCTGAACATGTAGTCCTTGGCCGCGGCCAGGCTGGTGAAGGACGAGGCGCTCTGCTCACGGCCGAGGACCTGGATGTTCTGGGTCCTGGCCCCCCAGCTGCTGTCCGGGTTGAGCTTGACGACGACGCTCTGGGTGTCGGCGTTGGCGCCCAGCTTCACCGTGAGGGTGTTGGGGTAGCTGCCGCCGGCACCCTCCCAGTAGGTGGAGAGCTGGTTGTCGTTGGCGTTCTCCGCGACGAACGTGTGGACCACGGAGGAGGCGGCGATGGGCTTGCCGACGGCGAGGTTGGAGGCCGCGCCGGTGCTGCCGTTGCGGGTGACGGTGTTGCTGTTGCCCGAGACGTTGCCCGCCGCGTCCTTGGCCCGGACGTAGTACGACACGGTGGTGCCGGCGGGCTGGGTGTCGGTGTAGGTGGTGACATCGCCCGCGACGCTCTTGCGCAGCACGTTGTTGGCGTAGATGTCGTAGCCGGTGACGGCCTTGTTGTCGGTGGATGCCTGCCAGGCCAGCTTGATCTGCCCGGAGGCCGGCTCGGTGAAGGTCAGGTTCGCCGGTGCGGTGGGCGCCTGGGTGTCGCCGGTGCTTCCGCTGCGGGTCACGGTGTTGCTGTTGCCCGAGACGTTGCCCGCCGCGTCCTTGGCCCGGACGTAGTACGACACGGTGGTGCCGGCGGGCTGGGTGTCGGTGTAGCTGGTGACGTCACCGGCCACGCTGGTCAGCAGGGTGTTGTCGGCGTAGATGTCGTAGCCGGTGACGGCGGTGTCGTCCCTCGACGGCTTCCAGGTCAGCCGGATCTGTCCGGTGGCCGGTTCGGTGTACGCCAGCTGCGTCGGCGCGCTCGGCGCCTGGGTGTCACCGGACGCGGGGCCGTAGATCTCCAGCTCGGAGAGCTGGGCGCCGGGCTGGACGGTGTTGGCGCTGATCAGGACGCGCACGTAGCGGGTGGTCGTGGCGTCGAAGGTGATCGTCGCCGTCTCGCCGGCCGTGGGGCTGAAGGTGTACGCCTTGGACTGCGTCAGGTCGGTGAAGTCCGAGCCGTTGGTGCTGCCCTGGATCTTCAGCGTCTGGCTGCGGGTCTCCCAGCCGTCCGGCAGGCGCAGCACCAGGCGGTCGACCCGTACGGACGAGCCGAGGTCGGCCTGGATCCACTGCGGCAGTTCGTTGTTGCGGCTCTCCCAGTAGCTGGCCGGGTTGCCGTCGTTGGCGTTGGCGGCGATGTAGGTCTGGGTGTAGCTGCTGGCCGTGAGCGTGCGCCCGGCGGCGAGGTTCACCGAGGACTCCGCCGCCGCCCGGACCTCCAGCTCGGCCAGCTGTCCGTTCTTGGACGCGGTGTTCGCGGTGATGTCGGCCCGTACGAACCGGGCCTGGGTGGCCGGGAAGCTGATGGTGACCTTGTTTGAGTCGCCCGGCGCGAAGGTGTAGGCGGCGGAGGTCTTCAGCGTGGAGAAGCTGGTGCCGTCGATGCTGCCCTGGAGGGAGAGCGTCTGGCGGCGGGTCGCCCAGTCGGCGGGCAGCTTCAGCGTGACCTGGTCGATGCGGGTGACCTTGCCCAGGTCGCTCTGCACCCACTGGGGCAGGGAGGTGCCGGACCCCTCCCAGTAGGTCGACTGCTGTCCGTCGGCGATGTTCCCGGCGGACTTCCCACTGCTCGCGGCCGCCCGGTGGCCTGCGGCGATGTTCGGGCCGGCGGCGGCCGAGGCGTTCAGCGCCGGCCAGGCGACCATCATCAGGCTGGTGGAGACGGTCGCGGAAAGGACCCGCCATCTCCATCGTCGCGTTCTCATGTGTCCCCGATCTGCGGCCTCGGCGCAGGGGCGGCCGAGGCGCGGCTCAATCTGCGAACCTGCCAGTACATGAATTCCTGCACCGACAGGATGACCTTTTGCGTTTTGCGGTCAGAGAGTTGCAGAGAATTGACGGGGAGTCCACCGTTCCGGCAGAAGAAGGCAACCGGACGCGCCCACATCGCCCGGGTCAACCCGCCTGACAACAGGGGCATTTGGTGACACGTCGCCCACGCAAGCGGCAACGTCCGGTTCCCGCAAGGAATTTGCGCAGCTACGCAAGCCGCTGAAAGGTGCCAGTTGAGAGGGGTGGTCGCAAGGGGCGGGGAGCGGACGGTGCGGGCACGACGAAGGGCGGGGCCCACGACTGCGGACCCCGCCCTTCGTCCTTCCGTTCCGTGGCGCGCTTCGGCTCAGCCGGAAGGGCTCACCCGGAGCGACGCCACCGGTAGCGCACGTCCGGTTCCTTCTCCTCGTTGCGGCTGCCGTCGTCGAACGCCACCGCGGTGAACCCGTGGCGCTCGTAGAAGGCCCGGGCGCCCGTGTTGCGCCGGAAGGTGTACAGGGTGAGCTCCTCGGGGCCGCTCCGCTTGGCCGCGTCCAGCAGGAGCGAGCCGATGCCACGGCGTCGCAGACCGGGGGCGATGTAGAGGTGCTCCAGCTCCGTGCCGTCGAGCGAGACGAAACCGGCCACCTGCGCCCCACCCCCGTCCTCGGGGATCTCGGCCACCCGGACATCGGTGCCGGGCAGCACCACATGGGTCATCCAGGCGAGGGTCGCCTCGTCGCTGTGCACCCGCGCCAGATACGGCATGGCGGCGGCGCGGGAGGCGAGGAAGAGGCGGGTGAGGGGGACGGCGTCCTCCGCGCGGGCCTCCCGCAGCAGGACGGGGCGGCTGACCGACGACATGCGTTGTCTCCTGTCCGAAGGGCCACGACCTGGGGGGAGGTCGGCCACACGGTGATCGAACATACGTCGGGCGCGGTCCGGACCTCCATAGGATAAGAGCGCCCCGCCGCCGTCGCTGTCCGCTCACGGCGCCCGCCCCCTGCCGAGGAAACGACGTAACGGTGTACCAGCCCCACGAGTTCGCACTGACCGAGGACGGCTACCGGGGGCCCGCCCCGTCCTGGCGGCCCGGCGTCCCCTCCCTGTGGCTCGTGGACACGGACCGGTCCGTCGGGGCGGCCCGGCGGCTGGCTCCCGGTGTCCTCGACGACTCGGAGCTCGCCCGGGCGGAGAGGCTGGTCTTCCAGCCCGACCGCGACTGCTACACGGCCGCGCATGTGGCGCTGCGCGTGCTCCTCGGCGTGCTGCAAGGGGTCGCCCCGGCGGCGGTGCGGCTGACGCGGGAGCCCTGCCCGACCTGCGGCGGCCCGCACGGCCGGCCCGCGACCGGCGGCGGGGTGCACTTCTCGCTCTCGCACACCCGGGGCGTCGCCCTGCTGGCCTTCGCGGACGCACCGGTCGGGGTGGACGTCGAACACGTCCCCGAGGCCAGGATCGTGGCCGAGATCACCGGGCAGCTGCATCCGGCCGAGGCCGAGGAGCTGGCCGCACTGCCGGAGGCGGAACGGCCCGCCGCCTTCGCCCGGGTGTGGACCCGCAAGGAGGCGTACCTCAAGGGTGAGGGCGTCGGCCTGGCGGGCGGCCTGTACCGCGAGCACGTGGGCACCGGCCCGCGCCCCCTGGGCCCGCCGGGCTGGGACGTCACGGATGTCGCCGTCCCCGCCGGGTACGCGGCGGCGGTCGCCGTCGGCACGGCGGGGCGGGCACCCGTCCACGGCCACGACCGGCGAAAATGACCGCACGGGCAGATCGCACCGACCGACCGATACGGAGGAGTGGCAGATGCCGCACGCACGAGCCGGACAGCAGGCGCGCCCCGAGGACCTGACCGATGTGGCACGGCTGGTGACGGCGTATTACGCGCTGCACCCCGACCCGGCCGAGCCCGGCCAGCGGGTGGCGTTCGGCACCTCCGGACATCGCGGTTCGTCGACGGCCACCGCCTTCAACGAGGACCACATCGCGGCCACGAGCCAGGCCATCAGCGAGTACCGGGCACAGCAGGGCACCGACGGGCCGCTGTTCCTCGGGGCCGACACCCACGCCCTGTCGGAGCCCGCCCGGGTCACCGCGTTGGAGGTGTTCGCCGCCAACGACGTGAGCGTGCTCATCGACTCCGAGGACGGCTACACCCCCACGCCCGCCGTCTCGCACGCCATCCTCACCTACAACCGGGGCCGCACCTCGCGACTGGCGGACGGGGTGGTGGTCACCCCGTCCCACAACCCGCCGGGCGACGGCGGGTTCAAGTACAACCCGCCGAGCGGCGGCCCGGCCGGGTCGGAGGCGACCGGCTGGATTCAGGACCGGGCGAACGAGATCATCACCGGCGGCCTCAAGGACGTGCGCCGCATCCCGTACACCCGGGCGCTGGCGGCCCCCACGACCGGCCGGTACGACTTCCTGGGCAGCTACGTGTCGGACCTGCCCTCCGTGCTCGACCTGGACGCGGTCCGCGAGGCCGGTGTGCGGATCGGCGCCGACCCGCTCGGCGGGGCGTCGGTCGCCTACTGGGGCCGGATCGCCGAGCAGCACCGGCTCGACCTGACGGTGGTCAATCCGCTGACCGACCCCACCTGGCGGTTCATGACGCTGGACTGGGACGGCAAGATCCGGATGGACTGCTCGTCGCCGTACGCGATGGCCTCGCTCATCGGGCAGAGCGACCGCTTCCAGATCGCCACCGGCAACGACGCCGACGCGGACCGGCACGGCATCGTCACCCCGGACGCCGGGCTGATGAACCCGAACCACTATCTCGCCGTCGCCATCAACTACCTGTACGCGCACCGGGACCGCTGGCCGTCCGGGGCGGGCGTCGGCAAGACCCTGGTGTCGTCCGGCATGATCGACCGGGTCGCCGCGGATCTCGGCCGGGAACTGGTCGAGGTGCCGGTCGGCTTCAAGTGGTTCGTGGACGGGCTGGCCGACGGATCGCTGGGCTTCGGCGGCGAGGAGTCGGCCGGGGCCTCGTTCCTGCGCCGCGACGGCTCGGTGTGGACGACCGACAAGGACGGCATCCTGCTCGCCCTGCTCGCCTCCGAGATCCTCGCGGTCACGGGCCGGTCGCCGTCCCAGCACTACGCCGCGCTGACCGCCCGGTTCGGCGAACCGGCCTACGCGCGGATCGACGCGCCGGCGGACCGCGAGCAGAAGGCGGTGCTGGCGCGTCTCTCCCCCGAGCAGGTCAGCGCGGACACCCTCGCCGGCGAGCCGGTCACCGCCGTGCTGACCTCGGCGCCGGGCAACGGGGCCGCGATCGGCGGGATCAAGGTGACGACGCAGAACGCCTGGTTCGCCGCCCGCCCCTCGGGCACCGAGGACGTCTACAAGATCTACGCGGAGTCCTTCCGGGGCGCCGAGCACCTCGGCCAGGTCCAGGAGGAGGCCAAGGCGGTGGTCTCGGCGGCGCTGGAGGCCTGATCCGGCGGGCCCGCCCCTCCCGGCACCGGTGCGCCGGGAGGGGCGGGCGCCCGGTCAGGGCGTCGACACCGTGGGACTCGGAGCGGTCGCCGGAGATCACCGGACTGCCCGCTGGTGGTTGCCCCGGCCGTCGTAGCCGCGGCCGGTGTTGGTCGAGCTGCTGGCGCCGAAGGTCCGGCGCCGGGTGAGGGCCCCGCCGCGCCAGTCCCAGCGGCGACGACCGTACGCGTGTAGTGGCCGCGGCCATGACCAGTGACGGCCGGTCCCGGAAGGGCTGCCGCCGCCCGCCGTCCCGTACGGCCACCGTCTCACCCGTTCGCCGCAGCGCGGTGGCGGGCCGGACCCGGAGTCCCGCAGGCTGTCCGCAGAGCTGCCGATCGTCAGGGGTGGCGGAGCCTGTTGGGGGTGCGACGTGTCGGACACCGGTACAACGGCCCCCGGTGCGGTCGCGGACGACGGCATGGCGGGGGCGCTCCTGGACACCCTCTTCAGCCAGTCCGCGGTCGGTCTGCACGTCCTGGACACGGATCTGCGGGTGGTGCGCGTCAACACCCTGACCGAGGCGGCGAATGCCGAGCGGATCGTGGGCCTGCACTTCACCGAGGCGTACCACCTGGACGATCCCGAGGCGGCCGACCGGATGCTTCGCCAGGTGCTGAAGACCGGCGCGCCCGTGCTCGACCACGTCATCCGGGGCCGCCTCGCGCAGTCCTCGGGCCCCTCCCGCAGCCTGACGGTCACCCTGCACCGCCTGGACGCCTCCGACGGGCGGCCGCTCGGCGTGCTGGCGGCCGTGGTCGACGTCAACGAACGGGAGAAGGCGCACGTCCGGGTGGACGTGCTCGCGGCCGTACGCAGAGGGGTGGGCCACTCCCTCGATGTGGCGGCGACCTGCGAGGGGCTCGTCTCGGCGCTGGTGCCCGAGTTCGCCGACCTGGCCGTGGTCGAGGTGGTGGACGAGGTGCTGCGCGGCGCCGATCCGCCGCTCAGCCCGCTGCGTCGGGATGTCCCGCTGCGCCGGGCCGCCGTGCGCGGGACGGGGACGAACGCGGACAACCTGGTCGGTGAGTTGCGCCGGCTGCCCGAGGCCACCCCGTTCGCCCTCGCCGTCACCGATCTGCGGTCCCGGATCGTCGAGCTGGGCCCGGACACCCCGTGGCTGGACGCGGACCCGGCCACCCGGCGGACGGTCGAGGAGACCGGCGCGCGTTCCCTGATCGTGGCCCCGCTGAAGCTGCACGGCGCCGTGCTCGGCCTGCTGAGCCTGTACCGGCGCCGGGGCGACCCGTACAACGAGCACGACCTCACCCTCGCGCTGACCGCGGCCGCCCACGCGGCCCTGAGCATCGAGAACGCGCTGCGCTACGCCCGCGAGCACGTGATCGCCTCGACCGTCCAGCGCCGGCTCCTGCCCCAGCGCGACGGCGCCCGGGTCGCCATCGAGACCGCGCACGTCCTGCTGCCGGGACGCAACAGCGGCTGCTGGTTCGACACCATCGGGCTCTCCGGCGCGCGCACCGCGCTGATCATCGGCAACGTGGCCGGGCACGGGCTGCAGACCGCCATCACCATGGGCCAGTTGCGCACCGTCATCCACGCGCTGGCGGGTCTCGACCTGGAACCCGACGAAGTGCTGGCCCGGCTCAACGACACGGCCGACCGGCTGGTGGAGGAGCGCCGGTCGCTGCCGCCCGGCGACTCGCTGCACCGCCAGCCGCTGACCGCGACGTGCCTGTACGCGGTCTACGACCCGTTCACCCGGGTCTGCACGCTGGCGCGGGCCGGACATCCCGCACCGGTCGTCGTCGCCCCCGACGGCAGCCCGCTCGCCCTGGACGTCCCGGAGGGGCCCGCGCTCTTCTCCGAGGACAGCGCGCCCTTCGCGACCGGCTCGGTCCAGCTGGACGAGGGCAGCGTGCTGGCGTTCCTCACGGGGTCGCTGCTGTGCGACGAGCCGTCGGTGGAGCGGGCTCAGGACGCCCTGGCCTTCCCCGACCGCCCGCTGCGGGAGCTGTGCGACGCCATCGTGTACAACCTGCCGGCCGAGGCCGACCCGGACGGGGCCGCGCTGCTGCTCGCCCGGACCGGTGTGGTGCCGCCGGAGCGGGTGGCGACCTGGGAACTGGCCCACGACCGGACCACGCCGGCCGTCGCCCGCACCCTGGTCCGGGACCGGCTGGAGGGCTGGAACCTGGACGAGGACACCATCGAGGCGACCGAACTGATCGTGAGCGAGCTGATCACCAACGCCGTCCGCTACGGCACACCGCCGCTGCAACTGCGGGTCATGCTGGAGCGCACTCTCACCTGCGAGGTCCACGACACCAGCCCGGTGGCCCCGCACCTGCGCCACGCACGCACGATCGACGAGGGCGGGCGCGGCCTGTTCATCGTCTCGCAGCTCGCCAACCACTGGGGCACCCGCTACAGCACCGACGGCAAGGCGCTGTGGACCGAGCAGGAGATCCCGGCGGGCGAAGGGGCCTGACGGCCCGGCACCACCAGGGGCCGGCTCCGCCCGCACGGCGCGGGCGGACGGAGTATGGGCGCAGGCGCACGGACACCTCCCGCGGCCGGCCGCACCCGACACGGGTGCGGCGCACCGCGGCCTGGTGGGCCGGGGTGCGCCGCGGGTCGGGTCACCGGTGGCGGCCCCTGGTTCGGGCGGCCGGCACTGTCAGGTCAGCGACGGGGGCCGTGGTGGTGGCCCCAGGACTTGGAGTCGACCTTGTGGCCGTGCGCGTCCCGCAGGGTCGCCGTGTCGCTGTTGTCCCAGACGTAGCGGCGCAGGTCCTGGTAGACGTCGTGGCGGGTGTCGCGGCCGACGCCGGTGTGCACCCGCACCGAGGAGCGGCCGGCCAGCCGCAGGTCGAAGCGGTAGGTGCGGTGGCTCTCGTCGCTGAGCGTCCAGCCGCGCAGGTTCACGGCCTGCCGGCCGGTGTTCGTGACGGTGACCCACTCGGCGTTCAGGCTCCGGTTCGAGCCGTTGTCACGACCGGGGCTGTCGTACTGGATCTTGCCCAGGACGACGGTGGGGCGCGGGGCGTGACCGCGGCCGTGGCCGTCGGCGGCCGCCGGGAGCGCGGCGGCGGCCCAGTGCGCCGGAAGCGAGAGCGGCGGCGGTGATCCGCCGTGCGAAACGGGACATGAAGACCCCTCAGGTGCAGGCCCGGGCCGGTGGGGTCCGGGCGGTTGTTCGGTCCCGGCGTGATGCCGGGAGCCATACCTTGGACCTGTCACGGTCCGCGTGGGGACCGCGGCGGAGCGTGTTACGAAGTGCGGACATTTCCGTCACACGCGACCGTAGTCGGCATGTAGGGAAACCTGCGGGTACCTGTCGGTTCCCGTCCGCCGCAACCAGCCGTACGCCGCCGGGCCGAGAGGGGCGTCCGCACGGGTGGCCCCGTCCCCTCCTCGTACGCGGGGGCCGCGGGCGGGCCCCCGCGTACGTAACAAACGGCCCGCCCCCGCACCTGAACGCCCGTTCCGCTACCGCCGGAAGAGGGCACGGGTGTTCCCTCGAACAGCCGGCGAGCGGGCCTCTCCCCTACCGGGCCGGTTTCCGCGGCGCGGACGCGTCGGGCCGGCCGGACCAGCCGAGGAGGACCACCGAGCACACAGCGGCGAACGCGCACCAGGTGGAGATGAACTCCAGCCGCCACAGTGCCGCGCACACCGCCGCCCCGCCCGCGACGAGCACGCCGAGCCAGGCGAGCCGCCGGTCGCCGGACAGGAGCAGGGCGCCGACGGTGGCCAGCAGGTAGCCCGCGACCAGCAGGCGCGGATGCGGCAGGTCCAGCGCATAGCCGAGGGTGTGGCCGCGCACCTGCGCGGTCACCGGCCGGGTCGCCAGGCTGTACGCGAGGACGGCGCAGGTCGCCGCCCCGACCGCCACGGGTGCGGCGAGGCGTCGCCGGGCGTGAGCAGGGGCGGCGGACAGTACGCCGAGCGGCACCCACAGCGGCAGCAGTGGCAGGGCGATGACCGCCCAGGCCACGGTAGCCGGGCCGCCCCCGCCGTCCGCGCGCCAGACCGCGGACTCGATGATCTGGTGCGCCCCGAGGACCACGGGCAGGGCCGCGAGCGGCAGATCCCGGACCCGTCGCGTACGCGCCACGCAGGCCACGCCGATCGCGGCCACCGCGGTACCGGCGACCAGGTCGGCGGTCGCGCTCCAGCACATGGGGCCACCCGGGGGTCGTCTCCGCCGGCCGGCGCCACGCCTGCCGCTGGTCCGCTCACGCTACGGGACTTCCGCGGCCGGCGGCGGGCCCGGCGCTCAGGCCGAGGCGTCCGACCAGGCGTAGGGCGGCTGCGCGGGGCCGTCCGCGCGGCCCGCGCCTGCCTGGCCCAGCGCGCGGTCGGCCACGCTCATCAGCTGACCGGCGACATCGTGCATCGCGCGGCTCGCCGCGACCTCGTCCCCGATGGTGGGCACGTCCGGGTCCTGCGGGCTGCAACGGGCGATGCCCTGGCCGGTGAGTTTCGCCGAGCCCGTGTCCAGCACCGCCTCGGCCCTGGTCGTCCCGTCCTGCTCGGACAGCTCGACACGCACCGTCCATTCCAGCGTGCGGTTCATCGCATACCTCCCGGCCCGCACCGGCCGGCGGGCGCGGGCCGCCGCACGGGTCCGCCTCCAGCATCCCCCCAACCGGCCGCCGCTGCCCGCCCGCCGCCCCGGCCTGCGCGCGGCCCCCCGCCGAAATAGGATGCGGACAGAGCGATGCGGACCCAGCGACGACCGCGGCAGCCCGGCGGCATCGGCCCCCGCGCCTCGACCCGGCTCGTGCGCCCCGACCGACGACTTCGGGGTGCGGCTCACCACCCCCAGCCCTGCGGAGCGGCCCATGAACCGGCGTACTCCCCGGTCGGCCAGCGCCGAAGAGCTGCTCATCACCCTCCAGGACCTGACCTCCCGGGCCCGCCGCGAGGTGGAGCTGCACCAGGCGCGGGTGGAGCTGGCCGAGGCGCTGCAACGGGAGATGCTGCCGCCAGGTCTGCCCTCGCTGCCCGGCCTGCGCACCGCCGCCCGGTACACACCCGCGCGCAACGGTCTGGACATCGGCGGCGACTGGTACGACGGGTTCGTGCTCCCCGACGGTTCGCTCGCCTTCGCGATCGGCGACGTACAGGGCCATGACGTCGAGGCGGCCGCCTTCATGGGCCAGATCCGCATCGCGATGCGCGCCCTCGCGGTGGCCGCGGCCGATCCGGGCGAGGTCGTGCGCCGCACCAACGACCTGCTGCTCGCCGCGGATTCCAGCCTGCTCGCCACCTGCACGTTCGTCCGTCTCGACCCGGACACCCGGGAACTGCAGAGCGCCCGGGCCGGTCATGTGGCCGCGGTGTGGGCCACCGCCGACGGCCGGGCAGGCACCACGAGCGACGAGGGCGGGCTGCCGCTGGGGGTCCAGGCCGGTGTGGAGTATCCGGTCACCACCCGCCGGCTCACCTCCGACGGCGCGTTCGTGCTCCTGACCGACGGAGTGGTGGAGGGCCCGTCCTACCCCCTGGACGAAGGGCTGGACGAGGTGGTGCGGCTGGTGCGCTCCCGGGTGGGTGACGACGCGGACGCGCTGGCCGACGCGATCCTGGGCTCCGCCGGGCGCACCGGGCACGAGGACGACGCCGCGGTGCTCGTCCTGCGGCACGAGGACGTCGCGGCCGCCCCGGGGTGAGGCGGCCACCGGCCGCGCATGCGTGTCACGCCGCCGTCCGCCACGGGGCCGGTGTCTGATGAGGACCGTGATCCGCAGTGAGAAGACCCGCCGGCACGTCATGGCGGCCCTGCGCCTCCTGGTCGTCGCCGCCGTCTACTACGGGGCGGCCCGCGTGGGGCTGCTGCGGCAGGTGACCGTGCACGGTGCGACGGTCACGCCGCTGTGGCCGCCGACCGGGATCGCCCTGAGCTGCCTGCTCTGCCTGGGGCCGCGCAGCTGGCCGGGGATCGCGCTCGGCGCACTGCTCGCCGTCGCCGGGCTCGGCGGGGCGGTGACACCGTCCACCGTGGCCGTCGTGGCGGGCAACACACTCGCCCCGCTGTGCGCGTACCTGCTGCTGCGCAGGGCCGGTTTCCGCAAGGAGCTGGACCGGCTGCGCGACGGTGTCGTCCTGGTGTTCCTCGGGGCGATGGCCGGCATGGTGGTCAGCGCGACCGCGGGGACCTTGATGCTCGTGGTGGACGGGAAGCTGCCCCTCAGCGCCTTCTGGTCGGTCTGGGCCGCCTGGTGGGCCGGCGACGCCATGGGGGTGCTCGTGGTCACCCCCGTCCTGCTGGTGCTGCGCCGGGTGCGGATGCCCCGGCTCTCGGACCGGTGGGCGGAGGCCGGGGCGCTGCTGGTCGTCGCGGTCGTGGGGACGGTGGTGGCCACCCACAGCTCGCTGTCGATGCTCTACCTGGTCTTCCCCGTCCTCGTCTGGGCCGCCCTGCGCTTCCAGCTGGCGGGCAGTGCGCCCTGTGCCCTGCTGGTGTCCGTCCTGGCGATCGTGGCGGGAACGGACGGGGTCGGTCCGTTCGCGGGCCACACCATCGTGGAGGTCATGATCAACCTCACCGTCCTGAACGGGGCGGTGGCCCTCACCGCGCTCCTGCTGGCCGCGATCGTCGCCGAGCAGCAGAACGTCCGGCGCCGGATCGAGCGCGCCTGCGAGGAGCTGGCCGACGTGGTGGATCGCCTCGCGCCCGGCAGAGCGGCGGCCGCGTGGCCGTCCCGGGCGAAGGACGAGCGCGACAGCCGCTGAGCGTGCGCGTCAGCCCGGGAAGTGCCGGTCCAGGAAGGCGTTGCGGAAGGTGCCGGACGGGTCGTAGCGGGCCATCAGCCGCTCGAAGTCCTCGTACCGCGCGTACAGCGTGCGCAGGACCTCGGGGGCCGTGCTGAAGACCTTGCCCCAGTGCGGGCGGGCGCCGAACGGCGCGAGGGCCTCCTCGACCTCCGCGACGACCGGCGCGACGGCCTCCGCGTCGGGCACCCAGGTGAAGTGGAACGCCACCGAGTCCCGGCCGTACGCCGGGCTCAGCCACAGGTCGTCGCCGGCGACGCTGCGGATTTCGGAGACCTGGAGCACCGGGGAGATCCGCTCCCTCAGCCGGGCCAGGGCCTCGTACGCGGCGGCCGCGTCCTGGCGGGCCACGAAGTACTCCGACTGGAGCTCGTCGCCGTTGCTCGGGGTGAACTCCAGCCGGAAGTGCGGCAGCCGCCGGTGCCAGGGGCCGGGTACGCCCTGCTGGCGGGTGCAGTTCCCGGCCGGGACGCCGGGGATCGGGTGCCGGGGCCCGTCGGCGAGCCGGGCGCCGCGCCACTCGGCCGGCATCCACCGCGCTCCCTCGTCCCCCACCCGCTGCTTCAGCCACACCTGGCCGACCGGTCCGGGGCTCCAGTCGGTGAAGACGCTGACGCTGTAGGCGGCCGACATCACCTCGTCGAAGCCCGCGGTCAGGGTCTCCTCGGGCAGGTCCTCGTACACCCACTGCCGTACGTCGAAGGCGGGCACGATGTCCAGCGTCAGAGCGGTCGCCACGCCCAGCGCGCCCAGGGACACCACCGCGCCGGCGTAGTCCGCGTCCCCGCGCCGCAGGGTCCGCGTCCCACCGTCGGCCGTCACCAGGTCCAGGGCACGGACGGCGCCCGCGAGCGAGCGGTTGCCCACGCCCGAGCCGTGTGTCCCGGTGGCGCATGCTCCGGCGGCCGAGATGTGCGGGAGCGAGCCCAGGTTGTGCAGGGCGAAGCCGCGCTCGTGCAGTTCGGCGGCGAACTCGCCGAAGCGCAGCCCCGCGCTCACGGTGACCGTTCGCCCCACCGGGTCGATGTCGACGACGCGCGGGAGCCCAGCGACCGAGACGAGGTCTCCCGGAGTGTCGGCGACCGTGTTGAAGGAGTGCCGGGTGCCCAGGGCGCGCACCGCGTCCGAGGCGGCCACCGTCTCGCGCAGCTCGCGGACCGACCGCGGTACGCACAGCCGCCTCGCGCCGAAAGTGATGTTGCCGGCCCAGTTGATCTCCGCGGGGGTCACCGTGCGTCCCTCTTCCACTCGTGGCCGGGCACGTTCTCCCGACGCCGCATTCTCCCAGACGGCACGACACGTCCCCGAGGCGAGAGGGCCATACACCGTGCCCGCAACCGCGTAACCACGTACCGTAGTTGGTGAGGCGGAGGTACATATCCGCACACCAACCGATTGGGGGAGGTCGCACATACCAACAGGTGCGCACAGAACCTGAGATCCGGTACGGAACGGGACACGTCCGGGATCACCGCGACTGTCTGAACTTCACCGGAACTCCAGCGAAATGCCACGTGTGTGGATATCGTGCACCGGGCGAGGGCGCATCCGTCAGTCCACGGGATCGGCGGATGCGCCCCGTTTGTGGCGGTGCAACTGTGACTGGGGGGTTCATGGGGCATGTCGAGCTACCCGAATCCGGCATATCGAGGTCCGTGGGACTGGCGGGGGCGCCACGTCCGCGGACCGCTTCCGACCTGCCGCGCGGCCAGGGCTTCGACCGGCCGCAGCAGGTCCCGACCGTTCAGCGCGAACGCGGCGCCCGGGCGCTCGCCGGTCCCGGCCGGCTGCTGCCCCTGGTCGTCTGCGTCGAGTTACTGGGCCTGGGGTTACCCGCCTGGCTCGTCCTGCGTGCCGACGCGCAGCCGAAGGCCCTGGCCGGCGCGGTCGCGGCCACCGCGGTGTGGTGCGGGGTCCGGGCCGGGCGGGGGCGGTACGCGTTACGGGCCCCGGGCCGTCCGCCGGGGGCGCTGACCACACCCGGCGACTGGTTACTGCTCATCGGCGTGCTGGCGGTGCTGTGGACCGTCGTCGATCCGTCCATCGACCCGGCGGCGGCCGTGGTGGCGCTGATTCCCGGCCTCCTGGCGGCGGCGGCCGCCTCCTGGGCGCGCCGGCTCATCCGGTCGGGGCGCCGCAGGATGGTGCGCCGGGTGCTGGTGGTCGGTGAGGCCGCGGGGGTGGACCGGGCGGTGGGGGTGCTCACCTCCCGGGAGGACCACGGCTATCGCGTCGTGGCGGCCCTGCCGGTGGGCACGGCGGCGCTGAGCTGCGGGGCCCCGGTGCCGGGGCGGCTCGCGCCGGCACCCGCCGACGACGACGCCTCCACGGTGCTGGGCGCGGCCTTCGCCCACGAGGCGGACCTCGCGCTGGTGGTGCCGGGCCCGCAGTTCGCCGAGGAGCGATTACGCAGGCTGTCCTGGGGGCTGCACGACGGCGGGCTGGAGCTGTCCGTGCTCTCGCACCTCTCGGAGACGGCGGCGGACCGGGTCCGCCCCTCCTCGGCGGCCGGGCTGACCCTGCTGCACATCGTGCCGCCGCTGCGCCGGGGGCTTCAGCCGGCCCTGAAGGCGGCGGTGGACCGGGCCGGCGCGGTGTGCGGTCTGGTCGCGCTGGCCCCGCTGCTGCTGCTCGTCGCGGCGGCGGTCCGGCTCACCTCGAAGGGGCCGGTCTTCCACCGGCAGGTCCGCCAGGGGCAGCACAACCGCCCGTTCACCATGTGGAAGTTCCGCACGATGGTGGCCGACGCCGAGCAGCGCAGGGCTCGGCTGGCCGCTGCGAACGAGAACGACGGCCCGATGTTCAAGATGCGCCGCGACCCCCGGGTCACCCGCATCGGCCGGCTGCTGCGCCGCTCGTCCGTCGACGAGCTGCCCCAGCTCATCAACGTCCTCAAGGGTGACATGTCCCTGGTCGGCCCGCGTCCGCCGCTTCCGGACGAGGTCTCCCGTTACGACGAGCGCGAGCTGCGACGGCTCGCGGTGAAGCCCGGGCTGACCGGCCTGTGGCAGGTCAGCGGGCGGTCCGACCTCTCCTGGCAGGAGACCGTCTCGCTCGACCTCTGGTACGTCGACAACTGGTCGGTGGCCACGGACATGGGGCTCATGGCCCGTACGCTGCGCGCCGTCACCGACGGCCGCGGGGCGTACTGAGAGCGGGGGCCGGATGCGTACCAGGAATAGGGGCCGGGTGGTCCGCCCGTCGTTGGTGGGGGCGGGCCACCCGGCCGGGGGGCCGGAGCTACGCTCCCCGCTGCCGGAGCCACCAGGAATAGGTCCCCGCGATGCCCTCGCGCAGCGGGATCTGCGGCTTGAAGCCGAGGGCGGCCAGCCGGGAGACGTCCAGGAGCTTGCGCGGGGTGCCGTCCGGCTTGGCCGTGTCCCAGACGACCTCGCCCTGATACGACGTCACGTCGGCGACGACGGAGGCGAGTTCGCGAATCGTCAGGTCCTCGCCGGAGCCGACGTTGACGGGTGCGTCCTCGTCGTAGTGCTCCAGCAGCAGGACGCAGGCCGCGGCCAGATCGTCGACGTGCAGGAATTCGCGCCGGGGGGTTCCCGAACCCCAGAGCGTGACAGTCGGGGCGGCGCTGTGCCGGGCCTCGTGGAAGCGGCGTATCAGGGCGGGCAGGACGTGCGAGGTCTCCAGGTCGAAGTTGTCGCCGGGGCCGTAGAGATTGGTCGGCATGGCGCTGATGTAGGAGGCGCCGTACTGGCGGCGGTAGGACTGGGTCTGCACGATGCCGGCGATCTTCGCGAGGGCGTAAGCCTCGTTGGTCGGCTCCAGCGGGCCGGTGAGCAGGGCGCTCTCGGGGATCGGCTGCGGGGCCCGCTTCGGGTAGATGCAGGACGAGCCGAGGAAGAGCAGCCGCTCGGTGCCCGCCGCGTGCGCGCCGGCGATCACGCTCAGCTGGATGCGCAGGTTGTCCTCGATGAACTGCACCGGGTACGCGCTGTTGGCCATGATCCCGCCGACCCGGGCGGCGGCCAGCACGACGGCGTCCGGGTGTGTCCGGCGCAGAAAGGCACCGGTCCGCTCGGCGTCGCGCAGATCGAGACGGTCACGGCCGCATGTGATCACGTCGTGGCCTTCGGCGGTGAGGCGGCGGGCCACCGCCGACCCGACCAGGCCCCGGTGGCCGGCGACGAATACGCGGGCGCCCGGGCGTAACAGGGGCGGGACGGGTTCCTGAGGAGGGCCGAGGAGATCAGTCGTCATGTTTTCGGATTGTGCCAGCAGCCGAGTGACGCGGTGCCGTTTTGCCGCAGATCGCTCAGGCCTTGAAATTTCATGACCAACTGCCCCTGGGGCGAACAGAGAAGGGGGAAACGTGGCGAAGACCGCGCTCATCACCGGCGTGACCGGACAGGACGGTTCGTACCTGTCGGAGCTGCTGCTCCAGAAGGGATACACGGTCCACGGCCTGGTGCGCCGTTCGTCGAGCTTCAACACCGAGCGGATCGACCACATCTACCAGGGCCCTGAGCAGGAGGACCGGTCCTTCGTGTTACACCACGCCGATCTCGCCGACGGGGTCGCGCTGGTGAACCTGCTGCGGGACATCCGGCCCGACGAGGTCTACAACCTGGGCGCCCAGTCCCATGTGCGGGTCTCCTTCGACGCCCCGCTGTACACGGGGGACGTCACCGGGCTCGGCACGATCCGGCTCCTGGAGGCGGTACGGGCCAGCGGGATCGACACCCGCGTCTACCAGGCCTCCTCGTCGGAGATGTTCGGCGCGAACCCGCCGCCGCAGAACGAGCTGACCCCGTTCCACCCGCGCAGCCCGTACAGCGTCGCCAAGGTCTACTCGTACTGGGCGACGGTCAACTACCGCGAGGCGTACGGGATGTTCGCGGTGAACGGGATTCTGTTCAACCACGAGTCGCCGCGCCGCGGGGAGACCTTCGTGACCCGGAAGATCACCCGCGGGGTGGCCCGGATCAAGGCGGGCCTGCAGAGCCGGCTGCACCTGGGGAACCTGGACGCGGTGCGCGACTGGGGTTACGCCCCCGAGTACGTGGACGCGATGTGGCGGATGCTCCAGTGCGACACCCCGGACGACTACGTGGTGGCCACCGGTGAGGGGGTCAGCGTCCGGCAGTTCCTGGAGTACGCCTTCGAGCACGCGGGGCTCGACTGGCGCGAGCACGTGCGCTACGACGCGAAGTACGAGCGCCCCAGCGAGGTCGACGCGCTGATCGGGGACGCCTCCAAGGCCGGGCAGCTGCTGGGCTGGAAGCCGGCCGTGCGGGCACGGGAGCTGGCCCGGATCATGGTCGACGCCGATGTCCGCCAGCTGGCCGACCAGCTCGCCGGGGCCGCCGTGCGGGTGGACCGGTGAGGCGTCCCGGGCGTCCCGGACGCGCCCACGGCAGGCCGCCGGGCACCCTGCCGTCGCCCCCTGCGACGGGCCCGGCAACGAACTCCGGCGCGACCCCCCTCCCCACCGGATACCCGGTGGGGACGGACGCGCCGGTACCGGGCGGGGCTCCGGGCCCCGCCCCCTCACCCGCCCTCACCGGAAGCGGGACGGCAAGTCCGCGCAGCCGGCCGGGCGGGGCAGCAACCGCGGCCCACCGGCCGCAGCTCGTTCTCACCTTCGGAGCTGAATGATGAACGAAACCACGGGGCGCCGACGCGGCCGGGTGCGGGCCGCGGCCGCGGCGCTCTGCCTGCTCGCCGGGGCCCTGAGCGCCGCCGCGGCGGGCGGTTCCCCCGCCGCCGCCCTCGCACCACCCATCACGATCACCGCGGACGACCTGTCCACCTGGCAGACCAACGGCATCGTCTGGTCGATGGCCGCGTCCGAGGACGGTGTGGTCTACACGGGCGGCACCTTCTCCACCGTACGGCCGCCGGGTGCCGCGTCCGGCACGTCCGAGCAGCCCGCGGTGAACTTCGCCGCGTTCGACGCCGCGACCGGTGCGCCCACCGACTGCTCCCTGTCGTTCACGCTCTCCTCCGGGACCGCGACCGTACGCTCCCTCGTCCTGTCGCCGGACGGCAAGACCCTGTACGCGGGCGGCCGGTTCGGGTCGGTGAACGGCGTCGGCGTCAGCAACATCGCGGCCATCGACACCGCCACCTGCACCCCGCGCCAGAACTTCAAGGTCGCCGTGTCCGCCACCGTGCGGGCGCTCGCGGTCACCGACGACACGGTGTACCTCGGGGGTGACTTCAACACCGTCGCGGGGCAGACCCGCAAGAAGTTCGCCGCCGTCACCACCGGCGCCGCGCTGAAGCCGTGGAAGGCCGACACCGACGAGGTGGGCCGGGCCGTCGAGGTCACACCGGACGGGCGGCACGTGGTGATCGGCGGGGACTTCTTCACCGTGAACAACACCACCACGCACGCGCTCGCCGTGGTGGACGCGACCACCGGCGCGCTCGCCAAGAGCTACCCGGGCTTCATCCCGAACGCCTCCACGGTGCAGGACCTCACCAGCGACGCCAAGCAGTTCTACACCGCCAACGAGGGCACGGGCGGTGGGGTGTTCGACGGCCGGATCGCACTCGACCTCACCACCTTCGACCAGGTGTGGCGCGACACCTGCCTGGGCGCGACGCAGGCCCTGCTCGTGCACAACGGGGTGCTGTACAGCGGCAGTCACGCGCACGACTGCGCGTCCATGGGCGAATTCCCCGACCAGCCGCGCAAGCACCTGCTGGCGCAGTCGGTCAACGACCCGAAGCTGCTGCCGTGGTTCCCCGACACCAACGACGGGATCGGGGAGCCGGTCGGTCCGCGCGTGATGGCGCAGACGGACAAGGGCGGCCACCACTACCTGTGGGTGGGCGGCGAGTTCACCACCGTCAACAGCAAGGCGCAGCAGGGGCTGACCCGGTTCGCCGACGGCCCCGACACGGGGGCCCCGTGGGTGCCGAACGTCAGCCTGTCCACGGTGGTCCCGGGCCGGGTGGACGTCGACTGGCAGACGAGCTTCGACACGGACGACGGCGTACTCACCTACCGCATCTACAAGGACGGGGCGAGCACCCCGGTCCACACCACGACGGGCTACTCCGTCTTCTGGGACCGTCCGCAGCTGCGGTGGACGGACACCGATGTCGCGCCCGGTGAGACGCACACGTACCGGATCAGCGCGAGCGACGGCATCAACACCAGCGCCAAGTCGCCCGCCGCGACGGCCGTCGTGACCTCGGCGGCCGAGGCGTACCCGGCGAGGGTCATCGCCGACGGGGCGTCGCTGTACTGGCGGTACGACGAGGGCACCTCGACGTTCGCCGCCGACACCACGGGCAACCTGGACAATGGTTTCCTGCGCAACGCCCCCTCCTACCGGCAGACGCCGGCGGCGGTCTCCGGGCCGTCGACCGCCATCGGTTTCAACGGCACCGACGAGTACGCGTACAGCAACAAGCGGCACGCGAAACCGGCGTCGTTCTCGGTGGAGACCTGGATCAAGACGACGACCACCCGGGGCGGGAAGATCATCGGGTTCGGCAACATGACCATGGAGAACAGCGCCCAGTACGACAAGCACGTCTACATGCTCAACAACGGACGGCTGACCTTCGGTGTCTACAGCGGCGGCACCCGGACCGTCTCCACGCCCGCGGCCTACAACGACGGCGCCTGGCACCACGTCGTGGCCACTCAGGGCTCCGGCGGGATCGCCCTGTACGTGGACGGGCAGCTGCGTGCCTCGAACCCGCTCTACACCAGCAACGAGGACTATCCGGGCTACTGGCGGGTCGGCGGGGACAGCCTCGCCAGCTGGCCGAACCGCCCCACGAGCAACTTCTTCGCCGGGCAGATCGACGAGACGGCGGTCTACCCGACCGCGCTGAGCAGCTCGAAGATCGCCGCCCACTACGCGCTGAGGACGGGTGGATGAGGTATCCGTTCCTGGCCGGTGCCGCCGTCGTCCTCGCGACGGCGGCGCTGGCCGCCTGCGGCTCGTCCGACGGCGGGGGCGGGACCGAGGAGGCGGCCGTCGCCGGTCCGGCCGCCGCCTCCGGGCCCGCGGCCACCTCGGAGCCCGGGGCCGGGCCGGAGGCGGGGCCGCAGGGCTCCGCGTCCGCCGGGCCGCGGGCCTCCCGCAGCAGTGAGCCGCCCAAGATCCCCAGCGACCGGCTGACGCCGGCCACCGGCACGTTCACGAGGAAACAGAAGGAGTACCTGGCCGACCGGGTGCCCGTGGGCATGGACCCGGCGGCGGTGCTGCAGACCGGGCAGGAGACCTGCGACCGGCTGACCTACCTGGTCAAGGTGGACCGGGACACGGCGGTCGGTGCCGTCGTGACGGGTGAGATCGCCGACGCGGAGCCCGCCGTCGCACACCTGTGCACCCAGCACGAGGGCCTGGTGGAACGCGCCTCGCACGGGTACGCCGACGGCATCCACCGAAGCGAGGGGCTGCGGCCCGGCCGCTACCGGAACGTCTCCCCCACCGCGAAGTGCACCTGGGAGGTCACCGGGACCGGCGGCAAGGTCCTGGTCTCCGGCTCCTCCGCCGACGGGAAGCGGACCACGATCACCATCCCGAAGGCGGCCCTCGCCTTCACCTCCACAGGCTGCTACGCCTGGCTGCCCGAAGGGGACAACGGATGAACAAGCTGCCGATAGCCGTGGCCATCCCCACGAAGAACGAGGGGCTCAACATCGCGGAGGCGGTGCGGTCGGTCATCGACCACTTCGAGGCGGTCGTCGTCGTCGACTCGCACAGCAGCGACGACACGGCGAAGATCGCCGCGGAGTGCGGCGCCGAGGTCGTCCTGTACACCTGGGACGGCGGCCACCCCCGGAAGAAGCAGTGGTGCCTGGACCATGTCCGCACCGACCTGGACTGGATTCTGCTGCTCGACGGGGACGAGCGGCTCAGCCCGGGGCTGCTGGCCGAGCTGCGGGAGGTCTTCGCCGATCCGGACACGCCGAAGCCCGCGGCGTACGACATACCGCTCGGGTACTGGTTCTCGGGGAAGCGGCTGCGGCACGGCTACACCATCCGCAAACGCTCGCTGACCGACCGCACCCGCAGCCACTACCCGGAGGTCGGCGATCTGGACGCTCCCGGGATCGGCGAGGTGGAGGGCCACTACCAGCCGGTCGCGCAGAGCACGGCGGCCCTGCGCCATCCGATCGAGCACCAGGACCTGGACCCGGTGACCGCCTGGTTCGAGCGGCACAACCGGTACTCGGACTGGGAGGCGTGGCTGGAGCACCATCCGCAGGTCAAGGAGCAGGTGCGCCGGGCCAAGTCCCGGCAGGGCCAGCTGTTCCACAAGGCGCCGTTCAAGCCGCTGGTGTCCTTCGTGTACATGTACGTGTACCGGCGGGGCTTCCTCGACGGGCGGGCGGGCTTCGACTTCGCCCTGGCGATGAGCTTCTACCGGTGGCAGATCGCGCTCAAGTCGCGGGAGGAACCATCTGCTTGAGGCGGCGCCCGGCTCTCCGGCGGACCACGTCCTCGTAGGTCCGCCGGAGGGTGTCCGTCACGACCTCGATGGTGAAGTGCTCGTTGACCAGGTCCCAGGCGGCCTGTCCGGCCTTCGCGTTGGCACCGGGCTCCAGCAGTTCCAGGACCGCCCGGGCGACCTTCCGGGCGTTGGCCCCGTCCTCGCCGACCCGGCTGTCGATCACCCGGCCCGCCCCGGCCCGCGCCACATCGGGGCCCAGGCCGCAGGTGCGGGTGATGACCGCCGGGGTGCCGACGGACATCGCTTCGAGGACGGAGACACCGAGAGGTTCCTCGATCGACGGCAGCACGTACACATCGGCCTGCCGCCCCGCCGCCAGCACCTCCTCGTGGCCGAGCGGCCCGACGTGGTCCAGCGAGCCCAGGACACCGAGCCTGCCGGCCAGTTCGAGCGTGCCGGGCAGGGCGCCGGTGTCGGGGCCGGCCAGGACGAAGCGAGCGTCCGGGTGCTCGGCGAGGACGGTGGGCATCGCCGCGACGAAGTCCTGCGGGCGCTTGCGCTCCTGGATGCGGGCGAGGAAGAGCACGGTCGGCGGGCGCCCGGGCTCACGGGCGGGCTTGAACTCCTGCGGGCGCACCCCGTTGACCAGGCGCACGGTCCGGGTGAGCGCCACGGGGGCGGCGACGGCGTTGACGTCGATCCGCTCGGCCTCGGTGAGGTGGAGCACCGCGTCGGCGCCGCGCAGGACCTTGCGCACGCCCAGCAGATCGGTCAGCTGGGCGGCCCGCTTCTCGGTGGGGTCCACCATGCCGTGGGTCTGCACGACCAGCGGTGTGCCGGAGGCCAGGGCGAGCAGGGCGGCGGGCAGGGTCACCAGGTCGCGCATCAGGTGGACGTGGACGAGGTCGGCGCCGCGCATCATGCGGCGCGCGGCCCTCAGCAGGGCCCCGGAGGTGATGCCGCTGACCTCGAACACCGGGAGCAGGTGGCGGGCGCGGAAGAGGTGGACGGGTACGCCCTCCACCTCGTCGGGCAGCGGGCCGTCGAAGCCGTCGCCCAAGGCCATGATCCTGGCGTCGTCGCCCCCGGCGCGCTGGACCTTGGAGAGGTTCAGGGCCACCCGGGTCGGACCGCCGAAGGCGTGGTCCGGGGTGTGCAGCGTGACGATGTGCAGGATCTTCACCAGGGTCCCCCTCGTCCGGCCCTGCACAGACTAGTCGTCAGATCTCCTCAAGTGTGGTGATTCGTTAAGGTGTTGACCGGCGGCACACTCGCTCGACGAACGGGGAACCGATGACGTCCGTGCACGAGGGGTCGCCGTCCGCGTCCGTACGGGAGAGCGGTCCGCGTCCTCCCGTCGAGCCGCCCGCCGCGCCGCTGTCCTGGGCGATGCTCTCGCGGGCGCTGGCCGTGCCGCTGATCCTGGGTCTGGTGTGCTTCCTTCCCGCACTGATCGCCGCCCAGCCCGGCACCGGGGTCCGGGACACCGCGTACTGGCTGCAACTCGTCCTGACGTGTTATGCCGGGGCCCGGCTCGCGACGATGATCCTGTCCACCCGCCGTCGGCTGCTCCAGGGCGTCTTCTGGATGTTCGTGTACATCGCGATGGGGGTGGCGCCGTTCGCCCAGGCGGTGATCGGTCAGACGCCGACGCCGGTGGTCGGCCCGCGCGCCGACCTGGTGACGGCGGTCGCGCTGGTACTGGTGGGGTGTGCCGCCTTCGACCTGGGGGCGCTGCTGGCGTCCCGGCGCCCGCTGCGGCGGCGGACCGCGCCGCGCGGTGGGGGTGGCGGTGGTGCCACCGCGCATCCGGTGCGGCTGCGGCTGCTGGTACTGGTCGCGTTCGCGGCGAGCGGGTACTACGTGCTGAAGCTCGGCGGGCCCGCCGTCTTCTTCTCCAGCAGACAGGAGATCAGCGCCTCGGTCGCCGAGAGCGGGGTGGCGTCGGGCGAGTCCAATGTGGGCTCGGCGTTCCTGAAGGGTTTCGGGACGGTGCCGGCCCTGCTGGCGCTGCTGTTCTACACCCGCCGTCTGGTGACCTCGCGCCGGGCGCGGCGCTCGCCGTCCACCGTGCTGGTCTGGTGCGCGCTCGCGCTCGTCAACCTGGTCGTGAACAACCCGGTCTCCAACGCCCGTTACTGGTTCCTGACGGTACTCGTCTCGCTGCTGTTCACGGCGTTCCCGAGCAGTGCGGCGATGTACCGGTCGGTGCTGGCGCTGGGGGTGATCGGCGCGCTGGTGCTGTTCCCGTACGCGGACCGGTTCCGTTACGACGACGACGGGTACCGGCCGGTCCAGTCGTCGTCCGTGTTCGAGCCGCTGGCCACCAAGGACTACGACCAGACGGTCATGTTCGCCAACACCATCACCTGGGTCGGCACCCGTGGGCACACCTACGGCCGGCAACTCGCCGGCTCCGCCTTCTTCTTCGTGCCCCGGGCGGTGTGGAGCGGCAAGCCGGAGGACACCGGGGTGCGCGTCGGGCAGTGGATGGGAATGAACATGACCAACCTCTCCGCGCCGCTGTGGACGGAGCTCTGGGTGGACTTCGGGGCGGCCGGTGTGATCGGCGGCCTGGCGCTGACGGGGTACGGGGCGGCGCGCACCGACCGGCGTTACGCGCGAGCGGTCTCCCGGGACGGTCCCGGGCCGGGCAGTGTGCTGGCGATCGCGGCGCCGCTGATCGCCGGGTACACCTTCATCCTGCTGCGCGGCCCGTTGTTGCAGGCGGCCGGGAAGCCGGCCGTCGCGGCCCTGTGCCTGGCGCTGGTCACGAGTTTCAGGTCCGGGCGGCGCCCGCACTGACGGCGGCCCGGGTCCCCGCACCGTCGCGGGCCAGCCGGGCGACCCGGGCCCAGGTGGCGACCGCCTTGCAGACGGACCCCAGGCACAGGCCCCAGGCGGCGCCCATCACCCCGCCGAGCAGGTAGCCCCCGGTGAGGAAGGCGACCGCGGCGAGCGAGAAGACCACCTGGATGGCGAGCGTGGTGCGCGGGTCGAGGAGCCGGAGGGCGAGCAGCCCGCAGGTGCCGACGGCCATCGCCGCGTACTGGCTGCCGGTGGCCGGGAGCAGCGCCGCCGCGGTGGGCCAGGTGGCGCCGAGCAGGTGGCGGCCGACGGAGCCGGGCAGCAGGGCCAGGACGGTGGCCCAGCCGGCCGCGGTCAGGGCCAGGACGGCGGCCAGCGCCGCGGAGGCGCGCACCCTGAGCCGGTCGGTGGCGAGCCGTCCGAGGAGCGGGGGCCCGAAGCCGGTGGCGGAGGTGAACAGCACGTTGAGCGGACCGAAGAGGGTGGTGGCGCCGCGCAGGGCACCGACGACGAGCGGGTTGCCGACGGCTCCGAGGCCGAGCACGGAGAGCTGGGAGGTGGCATTGCCGACGCCGAACTCGACGACGAACCGCCGGCCGAGGTGCCCCTTCCGCAGCAGCGGCCGCAGCGCCACCGGGCAGCCGGCGGTCCTGCGGTGCAGTGCGGCCGCCGACAGCAGGAACGCGGGCAGGGCGGAGAGCCCCCAGACGGCGATCAGCCGGGCGGCCGGCGCCCCGTGCGGCTGTACGGCCAGCGCGCCGATGACGCAGATCAGCCGGAGGGTGTCGGCGGCCAGGGCCAGGTGCTGGGCGTGCAGGGTGGCGAAGGCGTAGCGGGCGGTGTCCTGCCCGAGGACGACGGGCAGGACGAGCCCCAGCGCCATCAGCGCCTGTGCGGTGCCGCCGGGCAGCAGCGCGCAGACGGCGGCGAGCAGCCCGCCGAGGACGGTGGCGGCGAGCAGGGTGAACCCGGCGGCGGACCGGCAGGCGCCGCGGGTGTCCTCGCCGTCCCCCCGGCGCAGGACGAGCGGCTGGCCGGTGTAGGCGCCGGACACACCGAGCAGCACGGTGAAGAGGAGGTAGACGGCGGAGAAGCGGGCGAATCCGGCGACGGTGGAGAGCCGGGCGGCGACCACGAGGACCAGGATGTTGGTGAGGGCCGCCACCCCCTGGTCCGCGACCGAGCAGGCGATCGCGGTACGGGCCCTCATCTGCGGCCCGCGGCGCTGTTGCGGCCGGTGCCGCCGCGTCCGGGGCCGCCGTCCATGGTGCGCAGGCCCAGTGTCTCGGCGGGGTCGCCGGTGAGGCCCGGTCCGTCGGCCTCGCCGTACCGGCCCCGGTCGGCGTGGTCCGGCCCGGCCGGCCGCCGGACCCGGCGTGCGGCGGCATTGCGCCGGGCGCGCCGCTCCAGCCGGCCGTACCCGGGGTGGAGCAGGGTGCCGAGGACCGTGCCGCCCGCCGCGCCGATGATCTCGCGGATGCGTTCCAGGTCGCTGCGGTGCACCTCGCGCGGCTGGCAGACGACCACGACGCCTTCGACGCGGTCGATGAGCGCGACGGCGTCGGCGTACGAGAGGACGGGCGGGGCGAGCACGATGACGACCGCCCCGGGTCTGCCGCCCTCGGCGAGGATGCGGGTGACGGGCGCGGAGGTCAGTGCGCGCGGCACGTTGTCGGTGGGGCGGCCGGCGACCAGGGTGAAGGCGCCCGAGCCGGGCACGTCCACGTTGCCGCGGCTGTCGGCGGGCCAGTTCCGGTCCTCGTTGCCCGTCGCCCAGCGGGGGCCCCGGCCGGGGGCGGCGGCGCCGAGTTCGCCGGCCAGGGACGGGGTCCGCAGATCGGCCTCGACCAGCAGGACGTCCCGGCCCGTCTCGGCGAAGGCGGCGGCCAGGTTGACGGCGGCCGCCTTCGCCGTGTCGTTGTCGCCCCGGGGGGCGGTGACCAGGAGGCGGCGGCGTTCGGCGAAGGAGGGGTCGTACGCGAGTCGGAAGGCGACCGCCCGGTACTCCTCGGCGAGCCTGCTGCCGGGGCGCCCGATCGCGAGCAGGGTGCGGGCAGCCGCGCGCTCCCGGGGCAGGGTGCCGAGCAGCGGGGCCCCGAGCGAGCGGACGAGTTCCCTGGTGGAGCGGACGGCCGGGTCGAAGACGAGGCGCACCCACGACATCAGCAGGCCGAGGGCGAGTCCGACGACACCGCCGAGTCCGAGGAGCAGGGGCAGCCCCGCCCCGGTGGGGTGCAGCGGGGCGACGGGCTTCTTGTTGAGGTAGCCGGGTGTGGTGTCCAGGGCGCGCAGTTCGGAGATCTTCTGGTTGAGCGCGGAGATGGCGACGATCAGGTTGGCACGGGCGCTGGTGACGTCGTCGCCCCCGGTGCCGGTCTCCTGCGCGGCGAGCCGGTCGCGCTGTTCGGTGAGCGGCCCCAGCTGGGCGCGGTAGCCGTCGACCATGTTGTCGATGCTGTCCTCGGTGCGCTCCCTGCGGATCTCCAGGTAGGCCTCGGCGAGCGCCTGGGCCCTGGCCCTGGCCTGTTCGGGGGTGCGGCCGGTGTAGGAGAACTTGAGGACGAGGGTGTTGGGCGGGTTGGTGACCTGGAGCCCGGAGAGCAGTTTCCCGACCTCCACGGTGTCGCCCTGCTTGGTGAGGGTGCCGGCCGCCACGGTGCCCACGGCGTCGCTGACGGCGGTCTGGCGTTCGGAGCCGATGTTGATGCCCTTGTCGGCGGAGGCGCCGGCGGCGAAGGGGTCGGAGGTGGCGGAGCGCACGGACACCTCGCCGGTCGCGGCGTACGTGTCCTCACCGCTCAGGGCGAGCCAGGCACTGCCGAGCAGCCCCACGAGCACACCGATGACGAGGAGCGTCCGGTAGCGCAGGAGCTGGCGGAACTGGTCCCTGAGCAGCGCGGGTTCGTCCTGGTCGTCCAGCGCGCGGATCGGATGGGTCACGGGCGTGGTCTCCCTCGGTCGTCCTGAAGGGCCTCGGCGAGCAGGGCGTCGAAGCGGGCGAGCGCGGCCTCCCGGCCGAGGTGGCGTGCCACGTACCGCGGTCCGCGGGCGCCGAGTTCGTCGGCCTCGGCGGGTGACTCGACGAGCTTGCGGACCGCGCCGAGCACCGCCGCCGGGTCCTCGGGGGCGACGAGGAGCCCTGCCTTGGAGCGGCGCACCTCCTGGGCGGTGCCGCCCTCGTCGGCCACGGAGGCGACGACGGGGCGTCCCGAGACGAAGTACGAGGTCAGCTTGGAGGGCACACTCATGTCGAGCACCGAGGCGCGCTGGGTGACGGCGAGGACGTCGGCGGCGGCCAGGATGTCGGTGAACTCCTCGGCGTCGGCCGGCGGCAGGAAGTCGAGGTTGGGCAGCCCGGCCGCGCGGGCCCACAGGGTGGCGCGCTGGTTGCCGTCGCCCATCAGGACGACGCGGATCTCGGGGGCGAGCCGTGCCGCGTCGACCAGGACCTCCAGGCCCTGTTTGAGGCCCATGTTGCCGGAGTGCAGGACCACGGGCGTGCCCTCGCGCCAGCCGAGCCGGGCCCTGGTCGCGGCCCGGTCGGCCGAAGGCGCCCGCACGTGGCTCCAGTTGGGGACGAGGCGGATGCGCCCGGGGTCGACCCCGTAGGCGGTGACGCGGGGGACGAAGCTCTCGTGGATGACGCCGACGAGGGTGGCGGCGCCGAGTGCGTACCGCTCGGCACGGGAGGCGAGGGCCGCCGCCCGGCCGCCGCCCCGGATGCCGCTCTGGGCGGCGGCCGCGCCCATCAGGTCCTGGACGACGGGGACGTACGGCACCCGGTGGCGGCGGGCGAGGCGGGCACCGATGACACCGCCGGCGAGGCTCGGCATCTGGGAGACCACCGCGTTCGGCCGGACCCCGGGCGGTGCGAGGAGGCCGTGTGCGAGGACGCTCGCCTCGAACGCGGCCCTGCGTAACGCGCTCTGTCGCGGCGGCACGTAGTGGCGCCGCCGGTGGACCGTGACGCCGGCGCGGTGCTCCTCGGTCCGCCACACCCCCCGGTAGGGCTCCTCGGTCCGCCAGGACGGGTAGTGCGGCATGCCCGTCAGCACATGGGTCTCGGCAGCCGACGCGGCCCAGTGCTCGGCGAGCTGGGCGGCGTACGGGCCGATGCCGGTCAGCTCCGGCGCGTAGTTGGTGGAGACCACCAGCAGGCGGCGGTGCTCGAACGACCTGTGGTGCTCTTCGTCTGCCATCGGACGATCGCCCTTCCCCCCGGAGCCACCTGTGTTCCACCGAGGAACAGCCCCAAAAGTGAGCTTATCCGTTCACGAGATGAGCAAGTGGTCTTCACAGTAAGGTCGTTGCACCATCAACACCGATACCGATATCCCACCGGACCGGATGCCATGTCCGGAAACCTTCCGGTGGGCAGCGGACATCACGTTCGCCGTGGGGGGAGAGAACGGATGGTGCACAGGGTCGGCTACGCGCCGGGGGTCTACGACCTGTTCCACGTGGGTCACCTCAACATCCTTCGGCATGCCCGCAGCCAGTGCGACTACCTGGTGGCGGGGGTCGTCTCGGACGAGATGGCCGCGCTCGCCAAGGGACACCGGCCGGTGATCCCGCTGCCGGAGCGGCTGGAGATCGTGCGGAGCGTGCGATACGTGGACGCCGCGTTCGTCGAGACCGTCCCGGACAAGGTCGAGACGTGGCAGCAGGTCAGGTTCGACGTGATCTTCAAGGGGGACGACTGGCGGGACACGGACAAGGGCAGGCGGCTCGAACGGGACTTCGCCGAGGTGGGCGTGGAGGTCGTCTACTTCCCGTACACCGTGCACACGTCCAGCACCCAGCTGCGCCGGGCGCTGGACACACTGGTCAGTCCGCCCGGAGCGCTCTCAGCTCCCTGAACCACTTGCCGAGGAACAGCGCGAGGAACACCGCGTGCACGGCGGCGAGCACGGCGTATCCGATCCGGAAGGCCGTCTCGTCGCCGAGCAGCAGGAACACCAGGCAGAACACCCCGTAGTCGGCGGGCAGCAGCGCCACCGCCCGCAGCCGGGAGGCCGGCACGGAGCCGCCCTGGCCCTTCGGCGCGCCGCGGGCCGCCGCCGCCTTGCCGAGCTGTTCGCGCAGCAGTCCGGCGCAGAAGGTCAGCACGGCGACGAACAGGAAGCCGAGCGGCAGGAGCAGCCAGCCGTCGGACGGCAGCGCGAAGTACCGGTGGAACGAGATCAGCACGGTGGTGTGGACGAGGATCATCTTGGCGCAGTCGACGACGTGGTCCAGCCATTCGCCGTCGGGGCCGCCGCGTCCGGTCAGCCGGGCGAGCTGCCCGTCGGCCGAGTCGAGGGCGAAGCCCACGGCGAGCCCCAGGTAGACCAGCACGGCCGGCCAGGGGCCGGGGCGGACCAGCGCCACGCCCGCCAGCGCGGCGAAGGTGAACGCCGCACTGACGAGGGTGACTTGATTGGGCGTCATCCGGAGCCGGAACGCGGCGGCGGCGAAGAACCGCCCGGCAGGCCGGTTCACGTACCGCGAGTAGAGCGACACCCCCTTGGCCGGCTTCTGCGCCCCGCGCAGCTCGCGCAGTACCGTCGACGTGCTTTCCATACGCCCCCCAGCGTGTCGGCGTTCCCCACCGCTCCGGCGCTGGGCCCCGCCCACCACCGGAGCCGCATCATGGCACGGGCCGGGCCCTCGCGCGGGCGGGATCGCCCCACCGGCCGGGCGTACGGGGGCAGTTGGCCGGAAGACGCCGCACGCCGGGCCTCCCCCGGCGCGCGAGGGGGGCGGTCAGGCGGAGGCGGTCCGGCACTCCGGGTGGCCCCAGCCGTGGTCGTTCTTCGCGATCATTTCCTTGGCGGCGTACGGCTTTCCGCAGTGGCACCGGCCGGCGAACCTGGCTCGGATGGTGGCACCCGAGCGCCCCGCACCCCCGGCCTTCTTCGCCGTGCTCCCGCTCTTCGTCACCGCCGCGCCGGCCCGCCGGCCCTCGGTGGCGCGGGAGGGCGCGGGGACGGGCGTGGCCGAGCCGTGCGAGGTACCGGCGGCGCGCTGGGTGACGGCGGCCTCGCTGGCAGCCTGGTCGGCGAGGGCGTTCAGCGGGTCGCCGTCCACCTGGTGGGCCGGCACATGGACGAACCGCACGGTCCGTTCGCCGAGGAGTTCGTCGATGCGGGTCACCAGTTCGCGGTTGGCGACGGGTTTTCCGGCCGAGGTCTTCCAGCCGTTGCGCTTCCAGCCGGGCAGCCACTTGGTGACCGCGTTCATCGCGTACTGCGAGTCCATCCGTACTTCGAGCGACACGGCGGTGCCGACCGACTCCAGCAGTTCCCGCAGGGCGGTGAGCTCGGCGACGTTGTTCGTGGCGGTGCCGAGCGGCCCCGCCTCCCACCGCTGTGGTCCGCCCTCGGCGTCGGCCACCACATAGCCCCAGGCGGCGGGCCCCGGATTACCCTTCGACGCCCCGTCACACGCGGCGATCATGCGCTCGTTCATACCCTCGATCATGCCAGCGCCCGGGCCCGGCTCCCCCACCCTCCCCCACCTGCAGCCATCACGGTGCGTGATGCTTCGGCGTGCGTTGGTCACGGGGCGCTGCTTCTCTGAAGGAGCCCGCTCTTCCCTACCGTCCCCAAGGAGTGACGATGAGCGTTGCACGAGAGAACGACCGAGCCCAGCAGATGCGCGAGAAGGCCCGGCACATGGCCGAGGCCGCGGAGCGCACCAGCGACCCGGAGCAGCGTCGCCGGCTCCAGGAGAAGGCCCGGAAACTGCGGGAGCAGAGCGAGCAGCAGGACGGCCGGGAGAACAGCGGCCTCCCCGTGTAGCGGTACCGCACACAGACCGGTGGACTGTCACTCTTCCATGAGTGGGTGGCGGTCCACCGACGCGTTTCCCGAGGCGGCCCGGCCCCTCACCGGATGGTTGGTCATCCCGCCTACGATGGCTGCGCGCGCGAGCGCCCCGTCGGCACGCAGGCCGCACGGGAGCACGGCGGAGAAGTGAGGGGCCTGTCATGAACAGCCAACGTGTCACCGTGGTCGCGGGCGGCAGCCGCGGCATCGGTGCGGCGGTCTGCGTACGGCTGGCGGACGAGGGCCATGACATCGCGCTGGCCTACCACTCGGACTCGGCGGCCGCGGAGTCCGTCGCCGAGGCGGTACGCGCGACCGGCCGGCGTTGCGTGACGGTCCGGGCGGACACGGCCGACGAGGCGGATGTCGACCGCCTCTTCGACACCGCCGCCGCCGAGCTGGGCCCGGTCACCGGCCTGGTCAACAACGCGGGCATGAGCGGCCCGGTGGGCCCGCTGGCCGACGCCGACGCGGCCGGGATGCGGCGCGCCCTGGAGGTCAACGTCCTCGGGTACCTGCTCTGCGCGCGGCGCGCGGTGCGCGACATGACACGTACGGGCGGCGGGGCGGTCGTGAACGTGTCCTCGGCTGCCGCCACGTTGGGCAGCCCCGGCGAGTACGTGCACTACGCCGCCGCCAAGGGGGCCGTCGACACGATGACCGTCGGCCTGTCCAAGGAGGTCGGGCCGGCCGGCATCCGCGTCAACGCCGTGGCCCCCGGCGTGATCCGCACCGAATTCCACGCGGACCCCGAGCGCCCCGACAAGCTCGGCCCCGGCATCCCCCTGGGCCGCCCGGGCCGACCCGAGGAGATCGCGGGCGCCGTCGCCTGGCTGCTCTCGGACGACGCGTCGTACGCCACCGGAACGGTACTGCGGGTGGCGGGCGGACGCTGAGCCACGGCCGGCGCCGGTACGGTGCTCCGGTGACCGCCCCGGATGCGCTCCCCCTCCTCTTCCTCGACGTCGACGGCCCCCTCATCCCGTTCGGTCCGCGCACCGGCGGCCACCGGACGTACCCGCAGGCCCCGCTCCCGCCCGGGGCGGGCACACACCCCCTGCTGGCCCGGATCGATCCGGCCCTCGGGCCACGGCTCGCCGCGCTGCCCTGCGAGCTGGTCTGGGCGACGACGTGGGCGGGCGAGGCCAACACGGTCGTCGCGCCCCGGCTCGGACTCCGGGACCTCGATGTGATCGCCTGGCCCGAGTCACCCGAGCAGGAGGAACGGGATGCTCGGGCGGGGCTGCACTGGAAGACGCGCACGCTGGTGGACCGGGCGGCCGGGCGGGCCTTCGTCTGGGTCGACGACGAGATCAGCGCGACGGACCGGCGCTGGGTGGGCGCCCGTCACACGGGACCGGCCCTGTTGCACCGCGTCGATCCCGCCGTCGGCCTGACCGGCGCGGACCTCCAGCTGATCGACGCTTGGCTGCGGACGGCGTAAGGCCTCCGTCAGGTCGGGGTCGTGGCGCGCGCCAGCAGGAGTGTGACGTCGGCCAGTGCGACAAGGGCGGCGGCGGCCAGGGGGGCCTTGCGCCACCGGCGGGCGAGGAGGAGGCCCGCTGGCGCCGCCGGGAGCGCGATGGCGAGTGTCAGCGTTCCCCAGGGGCCGGGCGGTCCCGGCGGACCGAGGGCGAGGGTCGCCGAGGCGGCCACGAGGGGTACGGGGAGCAGCAGCCGGGTGGCGGTGGGGCCGAGGCGTTGCGGCAGGCCGTGCACGCCGTTGCGCAGGTCGTCCTCGATGTCGGGGAGGACGTCGGCCAGGTGGGCGGCCAGGCCGAGCAGCGCGCCGGCGGTCACCAGCCACCAGGCGGGGCCCGGGCCATCGGGGACGGTCAGTGCGGCCAGGGCGGGAAGGGCGGCGAAGCCGATCGCGTACGGCAGCCAGGACAGGACCGTGGCCTTGACCTTCAGGTTGTACGACCAGGCGGCGGCCACCGCCGCCAGGTGCACGGTTCCGGCGAGCGGGCCGCAGGCCAGGGAGAGGGGGACGCACAGCAGGGCCGCGGTGAACGCCGCCGCCCACACCGTCCGCCGGCTCACCGACCCGTCGGCCACCGGCTTGCCGCTCCGGCCGGCCGCGGCGTCCCGCCGGGCGTCGAACGCGTCGTTGGACCAGCCCACCGACAGCTGGCCGCTCAGCACCGCCGCGACGAGGAGGGCGCGGCGCGCGCCGACCAGTCCCGCCCCCGTGGCGAGGACAGCCGCGATCACGGTCACCGCGGCCGCCGGGCCCGGGTGGCACGAGCGGGCCAGCGCGACCGTGCGCGGGAACGGCCACGCGGACGCGGCACAGGTGCGCGGGGGGTCCGGGGTACCCATGCCGTGATCGTAGGCATCCGGAGCGGCCGGGATTGACACCCGCACGGGTTGTTTGCGGTGAATCATCCCCCTCGTGGGGCAGGGATGAGCGCATGACGCCTCCTCAGCGGGACCTTGGATGACCCGCATCGCAGCCGTTCACGGCACTCCGGCCCCGTACCGCCACACCCAGCGGGAGGTCACCGACATGGTGGCCCGCACCTGTCTGCCGCCGGGTGCCGACCGGCGTGTCCTGGACCGGCTGCACGCGAACGCACGGGTGCGCACCCGGAACATGGTGCTGCCCCTGGAGCGGTACGGGGAGCTGGACGGCTTCGGGGATGCCAACGACGTGTTCATCGGCGCGGCGGTGGAGCTGGGCGCCGAAGCGCTGCGCGGGGCGCTGCGGACGGCGGGGCTGCGCCCCGAGGACGTGGACCTGCTGATGTTCACGTCCGTCACGGGCGTGGCGGCGCCCTCGGTGGACGCCCGGCTCGTCGGGCGGCTGGGGCTGCGCCCCGATGTGAAGCGGCTGCCGGTGTTCGGGCTCGGCTGTGTGGCCGGGGCGGCCGGGGTGGCCCGGCTGCACGACTACCTCCTCGGCCGGCCCGACGACGTGGCGGTGCTGCTCTCGGTCGAACTGTGCTCGCTCACCTTCCAGCGGCAGGACGCGACGCCCGCGAATCTGGTGGCGACCGCGCTGTTCGGTGACGGGGCGGCGGCCGTCGTCGCGCTCGGCGCGGGCCGGGGACCCGGCGAGGGGCCCGAGGTGGTGGCCACGCGCAGCCGCATGTATCCGGACACCGGGCACGTGATGGGCTGGGACATCCGCGATACGGGCTTCAAGGTGCTGCTCGACCCGGGTGTGCCGGACGTGGTGCGCCGCTATCTGGCGGACGATGTGCACGGCTTCCTGGAGGAGCACGGGCTCAAGCCGAAGGACGTGGCGCACTGGGTGTGCCACCCGGGCGGGCCGAAGGTCCTGGAGGCCGTGTCCGATGTCCTCTCGCTCCCCGAGGGCGCGCTCGACGTCACCTGGCGGTCGCTGGCCGAGGTGGGCAACCTGTCCTCGTCCTCGGTGCTGCACGTGCTGCGCGACACCCTGGAGCAGCGCCGCCCGGAGCGCGGCTCGCCGGGTCTGCTGATGGCGATGGGCCCGGGATTCTGCTGCGAACTGGTGCTGCTGCGCTGGTAGGTCGGAGGACACATGATCTGGTACGCCGCGCTGGTGCTGGCCGTGGCCGGTGAGCGCGTCGCGGAACTCGCCGTCGCCGTGCGCCACACCCGCTGGGCGCGGGCCGGGGGCGGCGTCGAGTCCGGCCGGGGCCACTATCCGGCGATGGTCGCGCTGCACACGGCGCTGCTCGCCGGCTGTCTGGTGGAGGCGGGGGCGGCGGGCCGGCCGTTCGTGCCGCTGCTCGGCTGGGCGATGGTGGCGGTGGTCCTGGCCGCGCAGGCGTTGCGCTGGTGGTGCATCCGTACGCTCGGGCCCCGCTGGAACACCCGCGTCATCGTCGTCCCGGGGTTGCCACTGGTGACGGGCGGCCCGTACCGCCTGCTGCGCCACCCGAACTACGTGGCCGTCGCGGCGGAGGGGATCGCGCTGCCCCTGGTCCACGGCGCGTGGGTGACGGCCGTGGGGTTCACGGTGCTCAACACCGTCCTGATGGCCGTGCGGGTGCGGTGCGAGGAGGCGGCGCTCGCCTCCGCGTCCCCGGCGGGCGCGCCGGCATGATCGACCTGCTGGTCGCGGGTGGCGGCCCGGCGGGGCTGACGGCGGCGATCCGGGCCGCCGGGCTCGGCATGGAGACGGTGGTCGTTGAGCCGAGGACCGCTCCCATCGACAAGGCGTGCGGTGAGGGCATCATGCCCAGTGGTGTGGCGGCGCTGAAGGCCCTGGGGGTCTCGGTGGCGGGGCATCGGCTGCACGGCATCCGGTATGTGGAGGGGCCCCGCAGCGCGGTGGCCCCGTTCCGGGGCGGGGCGGGGCTCGGGGTCAGGCGCACCGCACTGCACAGCGCGCTGCACCAACGGGCCCTGGAGCTCGGCGTCCGGATCGTCCCCGGCAAGGTCTCCGGTGTGCGGCAGGGCCGGGACCGGGTGGACGCGGGCGGGCTGACGGCCCGCTGGCTGATCGCCGCCGACGGACTGCACTCGCCGCTGCGCCGGGAGCTGGGGCTCGACGGGCCCGCCACGCAGGTGCGCCGGTACGGGCTGCGGCGCCACTACCGTGTCGCCCCGTGGACCGGGTTCGTGGAGGTCCATTGGTCCCGGCACGGCGAGGCGTACGTGACACCGCTCGGGGACGGTTCGGTGGGGGTGGCCGTGCTCAGCCGCGAGCGCCTGCCGTACGCGGGCCACCTGGCCGCTTTCCCCCGCCTGGCCGCCTCCCTGCTCGGCCGGGAAGCCGGTCCCGTACGCGGTGCCGGGCCGCTGCGCCAGCGGGCGCGGGCGCGGCGGGCCGGGCGGGTGCTGCTGGTCGGGGACGCGGCGGGGTATCTGGACGCACTGACCGGTGAGGGGGTCGCGCTGGCCGTGGCGACGGCCGCCGCGGCGGTGGACGCGCTGGCCGCCGGCCGGCCGCAGGCGTACCCCGCCCACTGGCAGCGGCTGACCCTGCGCCACCGGTTGCTGACGGCGGGGCTGCTGGCGGCGGCCCGGCGCCCCGCCACGGCCCGGCTGATCGTGCCGGCCGCCCAGCGGGTACCGCGCGTTTTCGGTGCGGCGGTGCACGCGTTGCAGTAGAAGTAGGGGAGCGCCGGAGCCGTACCGGAGCAGGAAGGGATGGGCCATGTCAGCGCGACAGCAACCACGCACCGCGGCGGCGGTGTTCGACGCCCTCGGCACCGACTACGAGGAGGCGTTCGCCGGTTCGGCCGCGCACCGCGCCTCGCTGGAGCAGCTGCTGGAGGTCCTGCCCCCGCACGGCCGGGTGCTGGACATCGGCAGCGGCACGGGCCGGCCGACGGCCCTGACCCTCTCCGGTGCCGGCCACGCGGTGCTGGGTGTGGACGTTTCGCCGGTGATGGTGGACATCGCGTCCCGCCAGGTGCCGGGCGCCGAATTCCGCTGCGCCGACATCCGGGAACTCCCTCTGGAGGAGGGTGGTTTCGACGCCGTGTGCATGTACTTCGCCCTGCTGCAGATGTCGCGCGAGGAGCAGGCGGAGGTTTTGCACCTGGCCGCACGTGTACTGCGGTCCGGGGGTCATCTGGCCGTGGCGACGGTGCCGCTGGACGTGGAGGGCGTCAGTGGGACGTTCATGGGCCAGCCGGTGGAGGTGACCAGCTTCGGTGAGAACGAGTTCACGGCGCTGGTGGAGAAGGCCGGATTCACCGTCCAGTCGCGGGAGAGCAGCATGTTCGTCCCGGCCCTCCCGGCGGCCGTCCCCGAGCCCCAGATGTTCCTGCTCGCCCGGCGGCGCTGACAGCCGGAGAATCCCGTCGGCACCCCGGACCGCGCGGAACGGCGGGGGTGCCGTCCGGCGCCGACCGGCCCACAATGAGTTGTCCGGCGTGCCGTGGGTACCCGTTTGCGCGAGGCGGCCGATGCCCCGCCGCCTGCCCGCGGGGACGACGACGGAGGATCTTCATGACCGATCGCAGACCAGAGGGACCTGTCCACAGCGGCGCGTCCCCGAGCCCCCCGCCGGTGCCCGCCGACATGCCCGACCAGCAGGTGCAGGACGGCGAGGACCCCATGGACGTGCCGCCGCCGCCGTCCTCCGGCCCCGACGAGGACGACGCCCACGGGGCGCCCGACCCCGACGAGTCCGGGTCGGGGCGGGGCGCACCGCGCAATGCGGGGGTGCATCCCGAGCATCCGGTGCCGGACGAGTCCCCGGGCTGAGCCGTCCCGGTGAGCGGCGGGGCGGGCGCGTCCCGGACTGCGAAGATCCGCCGGCCGTTCGATCATGGTGGCTATGGCTCCCCACCCCCCGGACGCCGCCGCCGCGCCCCCGTCGATCGAACCGATGCTGGCCGTTCCAGGTCCCCTGCCCGTGCCCGACACGGGGTGGGCGTTCGAGGCCAAGTGGGACGGCGCCCGCTGCGTCGTCTCCACACCGGGCGACGGCACGTTGCGGCTGACCTCCCGTGCGCGCAACGACGTCACCCCCACCTATCCGGAGCTGCACGCCCTGGCCGACGTGCTGCGGGGGCACAGCGCCGTCCTGGACGGCGAGGTCGTGGCCCTGGACGCGTCGGGGCGGTCCGACTTCGGGCTGCTCCAGCGCCGGATGGGCGTCATGAACGCGCGGCGCGCCGCACGTCTGGCGCTGGACCTCCCCGCGCATCTGGTGGTGTTCGACGTGATGTTCCTCGACGGCCGCCCGCTGTCGGCCCTGACCTACGAGGAGCGCCGCGCGGCCCTGTCCGCTCTGCTGTCCGCCGGTCCGCACTGGTCGGTTCCGTCCTATGTGCACGGGCACGGTGCGAAGGCGTGGGAGACCGTCGTGCGCGGGGGCCTGGAGGGCGTGGTCGCCAAGCGGCTCTCCTCGCCGTACATGCCGGGTGTCCGTTCACCCGACTGGCGCAAGACGAAGCGGGTCGAGACGCTCGATGTGGTCATCGGCGGCTGGACCCAGCGCAAGGGGGCGCCCGCGGGTGTGCCGGGGGCGGTGCTGGTCGGTGTGGACGACCCGGCCGGTCTGCGGTACGCGGGGTCCGTCGGGTCGGGGATGTCCGACCGGGAGCTCGGTGAGCTCAGGTCGTATCTGCGGGTGATCGGCCGCCCGGAGTCGCCGTTCGCCGGCCCGGTCGATGTGGCCGCCGCGCACTGGGTGGAGCCGCGGCTGGTCGCGGAGGTCAGCGCGTCGCAGTGGACCGCCGCGGGGCGCCTGCGTCATCCGGTATGGCAGCGGCTGCGGCCGGATCTGACCCGGCTGGGCTGAGCGCGGCCCGCTCAGTGGGGCAGCGAGAGCCCCCGGGAGACACGCAGGGCGGCCGACAGCAGGCGCTCCCGGACGTGGGTGGTCCGGTACATCCGGTCCGACCGGAACGAGATGCCGAGGGAGCCGACCTGCTCGCCGTGGTAGACCGGCACCGCCACGCAGGTGGTGCCGCGGACGTACTCCTCGCGGTCCATGACGACGGGGGCGGGCAAGCCGTCGAGCTGCCCGATCAGCTCGTCCCGGTCCGTGATGGTCCGGGGAGTGAGCCCGGCCAGGGGGTGTCGGGAGAAGTAGTCGGCGCGTGCCTCCCCGTCCAGTTCGCGCAGGACGCTCTTGCCGAGGGCGGTGGCGTGCCCGGCCTCCTCGACGCCCACCCGGAAGTCCACCCGGGGGGTCTGCGCGCTGTCCACGATCTCCATGACCCGGATCTCGCCGTCCTCGTACAGCGTCAGGTAGGAGGCGGCCGACAGTTCGTCGCGCAGGGCGGTGAGGACGGGCCGGACGCGCGCCGGCAGCTCCTGGCCGCCGGCCCCGGTGATCTGGCCGGAGGCGGTGCCGGCGAGGACGAAGGTGTGGTCGGCCGGTTCCGTGAGATAGCCGTCCCGCACCAGCATGGGCAGCAGCGCGTCGGCCTCGGCCCGGGGGAGCCCCGCCTGCCGGGCCAGCTGCTCCGCGGTGGCCTCGCCCTCGTGCTCCCCGGCGGCCTCCAGCAGGCGGAGGGCGCGCCGGACCGCGGCGACGGGCTCGGAGCCGGCATGGTCGGCCATGACCCCAAGCATGGCCCCGGTCCCGGAAAGCCGCACCCGGGCAAGGTTTCCGGGACGTGACACAGGCCATCTTCTGTGCCCGCGATCTCCGGGGCAGTCTCCGGTACGGTGACGAACACTTCGGTCCCGGAGGGTAACGGAGCACCTCGCCACCGCCGTGCGGCCCTGCGGCGCGGCTCCGCGTGTCCCTGCCGTACCGCCCGTTCTTCCGTCCTTGACGCCACTCGCTCATGACACGACTGGGGAGTTTGATGTTCGACAAGGTATTGGTCGCCAACCGCGGGGAGATCGCGATCCGCGCGTTCCGCGCGGCGTTCGAGCTCGGCATCTCCACCGTGGCCGTGTACCCGCACGAGGACCGCAACTCCCTCCACCGGGCCAAGGCCGACGAGGCCTACCGGATCGGGGAGCCCGGGCACCCCGTACGGGCGTATCTGTCGGTGGAAGAGGTGATCGAGGCCGCCCGCAAGGCGGGGGCGGACGCGATCTACCCGGGTTACGGCTTCCTGTCGGAGAACCCGGAGCTGGCGGCGGCGTGCTCGCGGGCCGGCATCACCTTCGTCGGGCCGTCGGCGTCGGTGCTGAACCTGACGGGCAACAAGTCCCGTGCGGTGGCGGCGGCCCGGGAGGCCGGGGTACCGGTGTTGAAGTCGTCCGAGCCGTCCGAGGACGTGGACGTCCTCGTCGCGGCCTCCGAGGACATCGGCTTCCCCGTCTTCGTCAAGGCGGTCGCCGGTGGCGGCGGGCGCGGGATGCGCCGGGTGGCCGAGCCGGGGGAACTGCGCGAGGCGATCGACGCGGCGATGCGCGAGGCGCGGTCCGCGTTCGGTGACGCGACGGTCTTCCTCGAACAGGCGGTGATCAACCCCCGCCACATCGAGGTGCAGATCCTCGCCGACGCCGAGGGCAACGTCGTACACCTCTACGAGCGGGACTGTTCGCTCCAGCGCCGCCACCAGAAGGTGGTCGAGATCGCGCCGGCCCCGAATCTGGACCCGGCCCTGCGCGAGCGGATCTGTGCCGACGCGGTCGCCTTCGCCCGGCACATCGGGTACGTCAACGCGGGCACCGTCGAATTCCTCGTCGACGAGCGCGGCAACCACGTCTTCATCGAGATGAACCCGCGCATCCAGGTCGAGCACACGGTGACGGAGCAGGTCACCGGGCGCGACCTGGTCATCGCGCAGCTGCGCATCGCCGCCGGCATGACGCTGGCCCAGCTGCACCTCTCCCAGGACGACATCACCCTCAACGGCACCGCGATGCAGTGCCGCATCACGACGGAGGACCCGGCGAACGGGTTCCGCCCGGACACCGGCACGATCTCCGCCTACCGCTCCCCCGGCGGCCCCGGTGTCCGGCTGGACGGCGGCACCGTCCACACGGGTGCGGAGGTGTCCGCCCACTTCGACTCGATGCTGGTCAAGCTCACCTGCCACGGCCACGACTTCGCCAACGCGGCCCGCCGGGCGCGCCGGGCGATCGCCGAGTTCCGCATCCGCGGGGTGGCGACCAACCTGCCGTTCCTGGGGGCCGTGCTCGACCACCCGGACTTCCGGGCGGGGCGCATCACGACCAGCTTCATCGACGCCCATCCCGAGCTGATCCGGGCCCGCCCCTCAGCGGACCGCGGCAGCAGGATGCTCAGCTACCTGGCGCAGACCACGGTCAACCGGCCCTACGGCCCGCGCCCCTCGGTCATCGACCCGGCCGACAAGCTGCCCGCCCTGCCGCCGGGCACGCCGCCGCCCGGTTCGCGCCAGCGCCTCGCGGAGCTGGGGCCGGAGGCGTTCGCCGCGGAACTGCGGGCCCAGTCGGCCGTCGCCGTCACCGACACCACGTTCCGCGACGCCCATCAGTCCCTGCTCGCCACCCGGGTCCGCACCCGCGACCTGCTGACCGTCGCGCCGCACGTCGCGCACACCGTCCCGCAGCTGCTGAGCCTGGAGTGCTGGGGCGGCGCCACCTACGACGTGGCGCTGCGCTTCCTCGCCGAGGACCCGTGGGAGCGGCTGGTCAAGATCCGCGAGGCGGTGCCCAACATCTGTACGCAGATGCTGCTGCGCGGCCGCAACACGGTCGGCTACACGCCCTACCCGACCGAGGTCACCGAGACGTTCGTCTCCGAGGCGGCCTCGGCCGGGATGGACATCTTCCGGATCTTCGACGCCCTCAACGACGTGTCGCAGATGCGTCCGGCGATCGACGCGGTACGCGCCACCGGCACCTCGCTCGCCGAGGTGGCCCTGTGCTACACGGCCGACCTGTCGGACCCCGGCGAGACGCTGTACACGCTGGACTACTACCTGCGGCTCGCCGAGCAGATCGTGGAGGCGGGTGCCCATGTGCTCGCCATCAAGGACATGGCCGGGCTGCTGCGTCCGCCCGCCGCGCGCACCCTGGTGACCGCGCTGCGCGAGCGGTTCGACCTGCCGGTCCACCTGCACACCCATGACACGGCCGGTGGCCAGCTGGGCACGCTGATCGCGGCCATCGACGCCGGGGTGGACGCGGTGGACGCGGCCGTCGCGTCGATGGCCGGCACCACCAGCCAGCCCCCGCTGTCCGCGCTGGTGGCCGCCACCGACCACACGGAGCGCGCGACGGGCCTCTCGCTCCAGGCGGTCGCCGACCTGGAGCCGTACTGGGAGGCGACCCGCAAGGTGTACGCCCCCTTCGAGTCGGGGCTCGCCTCACCGACCGGCCGGATCTACCACCACGAGATCCCGGGCGGCCAGCTGTCCAACCTGCGGCAGCAGGCCATCGCCCTCGGCCTGGGCGACCGCTTCGAGCTCATCGAGGACTGCTACGCGGCGGCCGACCGCATGCTGGGCCGGCTGGTGAAGGTGACGCCGTCCTCGAAGGTGGTGGGCGACCTGGCGCTGCACCTGGTCGGTGCGGGCGTCGGGGCGGCGGACTTCGAGTCCGACCCGGGCAAGTTCGACGTACCGGACTCGGTGATCGGGTTCCTCCGCGGTGAGCTGGGCGACCCGCCCGGCGGCTGGCCCGAGCCGTTCCGCACCCGGGCTCTGCGGGGCCGTCCGGAGAAGGCGCGGACGCCGCACCTGTCGGAGGAGGACCGCGAGGCGCTGCGCGAGTCGCCGCGCGCGACCCTGAACCGGCTGCTGTTCCCCGGCCCGACCAAGGAGTTCGACGCCCACCGGGAGGCGTACGGCGACACCTCGGTCCTGCCGACGCCGGACTTCCTGTACGGGCTGGAGACGGAGACCGAGCACACCGTCACGCTGGATCGCGGGGTCACGCTGCTGATCGAGCTGGAGGCCGTCTCCGAGCCGGACGAGCGCGGGTTCCGCAGCGTACTGGCCACGCTCAACGGGCAGTTGAGGCCGGTGTCGGTCCGCGACAAGTCGGTGGCGACCGAGGTGAAGGCGGCGGAGAAGGCGGACCGCGGCAACGCGGGTCATGTCGCCGCTCCGTTCGCCGGGGTGGTCACGCTCCAGGTGGAGGAGGGCGTCTCGGTGTCGGCGGGTCAGACCGTCGCCACGATCGAGGCGATGAAGATGGAGGCGTCGATCACCGCCCAGTCCGCCGGTGCGGTGCGCCGCCTCGCCATCGGACGGGTCCAGCAGGTCGAGGCGGGCGACCTGCTCATCGAGATCGGCTGAACACCCTGCCGGGTTCCGCCCGGCCCGGCCCGCCGGCGCGAGCGACAGCTCCACCGGCGGGCCTTTTCGCCACCAACGCCGAGCCAATTAAGGTTAGGCTAAGCTAAATGGAAGAGGATCTGAGACCGGCCGTCGTCATCAAGTTCGGCGGCCACGCCATGGTCGACGCGAGTCTGCAACAGGCTTTCGCCCAGGACGTCGTGGAGTTGTGGCGCGAGGGTCTGCGCCCGGTCGTCGTGCACGGGGGCGGCCCGCAGATCAGTGCGATGCTCGACCGCCTCGGCCTGGAGAGCCGCTTCGAGGCGGGCATGCGGGTGACCACCGCGGAGACCATGGAGGTCGTCCGCATGGTGCTGTCCGGCCGGGTCCAGCGCGAGCTGGTGGGCCATATCAACAACCATGGGCCGTACGCCGTGGGCATGACCGGCGAGGACGCCCACACGATGACGGCCGTACGGCGGCCGGCCTGGGTGGACGGTGTGCCGGTGGACATCGGTCAGGTCGGGGACATCGTGGAGGTGAACCCGGGCATGGTCCGCACCCTGCTGGCACGGGGTCACATACCGGTGGTCTCCCCCGTGGCCCGGGGTGCGGACGGGCAGGTCTACAACGTCAACGCCGATCTGGCCGCGTCCGCCCTGGCCGTGGCGCTCGGGGCGGAGCGGCTGGTGATCCTCACGGACGTGGCGGGGCTGTACGCCGACTGGCCACGCAGCACCGAGGTGATCGGGCGGCTGACGGCGGACGCGCTGGACGGGCTGCTTCCCGGTCTCGCGAGCGGCATGCTGCCCAAGATGGAGGGCTGCCTGCGGGCCGTGCGGGGCGGGGTGGGCCAGGCGGACGTCCTCGACGGCCGGGTGCCGCACGCGGTGCTGAGGGGCCTCCTCGGCGAGAACGGTGCCGGCACCACCGTGGTCCCCGACGCCTGTGCGGACCACGCCACGAGCACGATCTGACACACAAGGCGCCGGGGCCGGACGCGGATGAGCGTCCGGCCCCGGCGTCCCGGCTCACACGGTCCGGGCGAGGATCAGCGCGTTGCGCCGGGGGTCCAGGGACTCCACCCAGGGGCGCGGGGCCCGACGGGCCGTCGCGGGCGCGAAGCCGTACCTCCGAAACAGCCGGCCGCCGCCCGTGGTCGCGGTGAACAGGGCGCCGAGCGACTGGGTGTGCGCCAGGGCCAGCGCGGTCCGCAGGAGCGCCCCTCCAACGCCGCGCCCCTGCCGGTGCCCGGCCACGCAGAAGTTGTACAGGACGCCCGCGGAACCCCGCTCCCCCGCCGCGTACACCCGCAGGCCCACACAGCCCTCGATGCGGCCGCCGGGCTCGACCGCGACGAGGAATTCCGTCGCGCGGGCGGCGTAGAGGGCGTCCGGCCGCTCGCGGAGCTCTCCCGACCGCACGAAGGGCCGGGAGAGTTCCGCGAGCCCGGCGGCGTCGTCGGCCCCGGCGGTACGGACACGGGGCGCCGGTTCGCGGGGCGCCGGCGGGAGGGGCGGGTTCGGCGCTGGGGCGGGGCGCGGCGTGGCCGTGGTCAAGACGTTCCTTCCTCGGTTCCACGAGACAGGAGCGCTCCGGCGGGTCGTCCCGCCGGAGCGCGTCGGAGACGGAGGTCAGGCGTCCATCGATGCCGCGAGGGACCGGGGCCGCAGATCGGTCCAGTTGGCCTCGACGTAGGCGAGGCACGCCTCGCGCGTGTTCTCCTCGAAGGCGATCGTCCAGCCTCCGGGCACCTCGGCGAAGGACGGCCACAGGGAGTGCTGGCCCTCGTCGTTCACCAGGACCAGGAAACGGCCTTCGGGGTCATCGAACGGGTTGGTGCTCATGCGGGCAGTACCTCCTCGGGCCAACGGGCCGGTGACGGCCGCGTCGAGAGTGCGCGTCAGTTCGTCAGGAAAGAACAAGCTTAGGTTAGGCTCGCCTAATAATCAGCGAGCTTAGCCTTTCTCTTTCCCTCTGCACAAGGAGAGCCTTCATGGTCCCGGTGATCGAACGGCCCCGTTCATGACCGGCCTCGCCGCCGGCCGCGCGGCCGGAACCGAGAACCCCTTCGCCGGATTCGGGCTGCCCGACGCACCCGGCACCGACGCGTTCTGGGCGGCGGCCCAGAGCCCCGTATCGCGCCCGGGCGAGGACGGCGGCTGGGTGACACTGTTCCTCCGGCGCGGCTCCCCGGCCGACATAGCCTTCGAGAGCTGGTCGCAGCCGGTGCCCCTGCGCCGGTGGGGCACCACGGACTGCTGGTACGCCGAGGTGCCCATGCCCGCGCGCCTGCGGGTGACCTACCGGTTCATCACGGACGAGGGGGCCCACGCGGACCCGCTCAACCCGTCCGCCGCCGGTGGCGACCGCTCGATCGCCGCCACCCCGGACGCCCCGGCGCAGCCGTACTGGCCCCTCGTCGGCGCGGACGACGTCCTGCCCGTCCCGAGTACGCGGCTGCGCTGGGCGTCCGCGCGGCTCGGCGGGCGCCGCACCGTGCGCGTCCACCCGGTGGGCGGTGGCGGTCCTGTGGTGCTGCTGCTCGACGGGGACGACTGGCTGTATCTGCACCCCGCCATGACCGCGTTCGAGGCGGCCGTCGCCGGTGGGGCGATGCCGCCGGTCACGCTCGTCTTCCTGCCGGCCAAGGACCGGGCGGGCGAGTTCACGTGCAGGCCGGAGCTGTGGGAGGCGGTCCGGGACGAACTCCTGCCGCTGGTCGCGGGGTCCGGTGTGCCCGCGGACCTCGACCGGCTGGTGGTCGCCGGACAGAGCCTCGGCGGGCTGAGCGCGCTGTACGCCGCGCTGGCGTTCGGGGACCTGGTGTCGCGGGTCGCCTGCCAGTCGGGCTCGTTCTGGTGGGCCCCCGACCGCGTCAACCGTACGGACCTGCTGGACGGCCCGGCGGGCGGTGCCACGGCCGCCCGGCTGCGGGAGCGCCCCGACCTCTCCGGCCTGCGGATCGCCTTCGACGTGGGGGAGCACGAGACACGGATGCTCCCCCACTGCGAGGCGGTCGAGTCCCTGACCGAGCAGGCAGGTGCGACCGTCCGGGTGTCACGGTCCGCCTCGGACCACGACCGTGCGGGCTGGCGGCACGCCCTGCTCCGGGACGTCGCCTGGGCGCTCGCCTAGGCGGATCTTCCTGGGCCCGCCGGACAGACCCTGGTCACGTCTCACCTGGCCACCGCGAGGCAGTACGCCTCGTCGGTGGCCAGGAGGTTGCGGTGGGTGTCCTCGGCCGTGATGACGCCGTCGTCCAGGACGAGGACCCGGTCGGCGGCGTCCAGGACGGCCGGGCTGCTGGTGATCACCACGGTGGTACGGCCCCGGCGCAGCTTCGCGATGTTGCGCGCGATGAGCTGTTCGGTCACCGCGTCGACGGCGGTGGTCGGGTTGTGCAGCACCAGGACGTCCGTGTCGGCCGCGAGGGCGCGGGCCAGGGACAGGCGCTGGCGCTGGCCCCCGGAGAGGTTCGCGCCCCGGTCGCGGATGGCGTAGTCGAGCCCCTCGCGGTGGAGGGCGACGACATCGGTCAGCATGGACGCCTCGACGGCCTCGGGCACCGAACGGCTGGTGCCCGGCGGGTCGATGTTGGTCCGCAGGGTGCCGGCGAAGATCTCCCCGTCGTACGGGTTCACCAGCAGGTGCTCCCGGACCGCCTCGACCGACAGGTCCGCGAACGCCTGCCCGCTGACCCGTACCACCCCCTCGTACGCCTCGGGCGGGACGCGTGCGGCGAGGACCGACGCGAAGTCGGCGGCGGCGCGCGGCTGGTAGGCGGCGATCGCCACGAACTCCCCGGCGGCCACCTCCAGTTTCAGCCCGCGCAGAGACCCGTACCGCAGGCCGTCGATCTCCAGCGGCCCGCCCGCCGCCGGGCGCCCGGGCCCGGGGGTGGTGACCGGCGGCGCGGAGAGCACCAGCGCCATCCGCTCGGCGGAGGCGCGCGCCATCATCACGTACTTGGGCATCTCCGAGAACATCTTGAGCGGTTCCATGATGAACTGCGCGAGGCCGACCGCCATGACGAGTTCCCCGATGGTGATCCGGCCGGCGAAGGCCAGGTAGCCGGCGGTCAGGGTGACGGCGGTGGCCAGGCCCGCGTTGAGGGCGAGCGCGGTGCCCGCGTACGCCCCGTTGACCCGGGCGACGGTGATCGACTGCTGTTTCGCCTCGGCGCTGACCCGGCGGTAGGAGCGGAACGCGGCGTGGTTGCCGCCGAAGCCGTGCAGCGGGCGCAGGCCGGTGATCAGGTCGGCGACCTTGGCCCCGGCCCGTGCGACCCGGGCCTGCTGTTCCTGGGTGCTGGCACCGATCCGCCGGGACATCACGCTCAGCACCGACAGGATCGCGACGGTGCCGACGATCACCAGCAGTCCGAGCCGTATGTCGGCCAGGCCGAGCGCGACGGCGGCGACCAGGACCGCGACCGTGGAGCTGATCAGCAGCGGCACCACCTCGATGATGTCGGCGGTCTGGTCGGCGTCCTCGGTGGCGATGGTCAGCACCTCGCCGGACTTCAGGTCCACGTCCCGGGCCACCGGCTGGAGGCCGCAGGCCGCGACCCGCACCCGCCAGCGGTGCGCCTCGGTCGTGTTGGCCTTCTGCAGGGCGCGCATCCCGAACCGCCAGGACAGCGAGACCGTCGTGATGATCACGGCCAGCGCGCCGACCGACAGGCCCAGTGAACCGAGGCTGCGGTGTTGCAGGGTGTGCTCGACGATCAGGCCGAGCGCGATCGGGAAGGCGGTCTCACCGGCCTGGTACAGGCCCATCAGGGCGGTGCCCCGGGCCATGGCGCCGACGTTGCGCCGCAGGGCGGTGCGCAGGATGTCGGCGCCCTGGCGGGGCCGCTGGGTGTCAGGAGTGTTCATCGAGGTGGCCGGCAATCGCTTCGGGGGTTCGCAGGGTGAGCAGGTCTCGGATGGTGATCACTGGACCGTACTCCCGTCGCAGCAGCCCGATCAGCCGGACCGCCAGCATGGAGTGCCCGCCGAGGGACACGAAGTCGCTGACCGCGCTCACCTCGTCGTCGTCCAGGTCCAGTGCCTCGGCGAAGAACTCGCACACCGTGATCTCGGTCCCGGTCTCCGGTGCGCGCTCCTCCGCCCCGGTCAGTACGCCGAGCGGCCTGGGTTCCGGCAGCGCCTTGGTGTCGGCCTTGCCGTTCACGGTGAGCGGGATGCCGTCCACCTCGGCGTAGTGCGACGGGCGCAGGAAGTCGGGGAGCACGGCGCCCACTTCGGCGGCGACTGCGGCCAGGTCGGCGCCGTCGAGCACGAGGTAGGCGGCCAGCCGGTACGCCCCGTCGACCTGGGGGTCCGGCTGGGCGACCGCGGCGGCGAAACGGACGGCCGGGTGCGCGGCGAACGCGGCCTCGACCTCCCCGGGTTCGACCCGGTGGCCGCGGATCTTGACCTGCTGGTCGGTGCGGCCGAGGTACGACAGGTTCCCGTCCGGCCGCCGGGCCACCAGGTCGCCGGTCCGGTACATGCGCTCGCCGGGCGCACCGAACGGGCAGGCGACGAACCGGTGGGACGTCTGGGCGGGCTGTCCGAGGTAGCCGCGTGCGATGCCGATGCCCGATACGTACAGCTCGCCGGGGACGTTGTCGGGCAGCGGTCGCAGCCACGGGTCCAGGACGTACACCTCGGTGTTGTCGATCGCCACGCCCACCACCGGGTCCTGGCACTCGAAGGTGCCGACGCCGAGCGTGTTGATGGTGTACTCGGTGGGCCCGTAGAGGTTGTAGCCGGCCGTCCCCTCCGTCTCCGCGAGCCGCTGCCACAGCCCAGGGGTGACGGCCTCGCCGCCCAGCAGCACCAGCGCGGGCCGCCGCTCCGGGTCGTCGAGCAGCCCTTCGGCGACCAGTTGCTGCGCGTAGGTCGGGGTCACGTTGATGACGTCGATGCCGTGGTCGAGGCAGTACGCGACCAGCCGGGGCGCGTCGCGGCGCAGTTCCTCGTCGCAGATGTGCACCTCGTGGCCGTCGGCGAGCCACAGCAGTTCCTCCCACGACATGTCGAAGGCGAACGACACGGTGTGGGCGATGCGGAAGGTGCGGTGGCCGTGCTCCGCCAGCACCGGTTCGAAGATCCGGCGCTGATGGTTGATCAGCATGTTGGTGAGCCCGGCGTACTCGGTCACCACGCCCTTGGGCCGCCCGGTCGAGCCGGAGGTGTAGATCGTGTACGCGGGGTGCCGCAGGCGGTCGGGGTCCCCGGGCGCGAAGGTGGTGTACGGCTCGGCGGCGGGCAGCGGGCGGTCCAGCTCGATCAGTTCGCCGGTCAGCCGGGGCGCGACGGTGCTGATGGTGAGGATCACCTCGGGCCGGGCGTCCGCGACGATCGCCGCGATCCGCTCGTCGGGGTGGTCCAGCTCCAGCGGAACGTACGCGGCGCCGGTGCGCAGCACGGCGAACAGCGCCACGATCGAGTCGAGGGAACGCGGGACGGCGAGCCCGACGGCCGTCTCCGGTCCGATGCCGCGCCCGGCGAGCACCCCCGCCACCGCACGGCTGCGGTCGCGCAGCTCGCCGAAGGTCAGGGTCGAGCCGCCGGCGACGAGCGCGACGCGTTCGGGGTGGCGGTCCGCCGCCCGGTCGAAGCGGTCGACGACGGTGTCCGTGCCGACGTCCGTGCGCGCGGCGGGTTCGGGTGCCGGTGCCTGCCCCGGCAGGGTGCCGAGCGGTCCCGTGGACCGGGCCAGGTCCTCCAGCACCCGCAGGTAGCCGTCGAGGAGGTGGCGGGCGGCGGCGGGGTCGTCGTCGCGGTGCTCCAGCTTGACGGTGAGCCGGTCGCCGGGGGTGACGACCCAGGTGAACGGGTAGTGCGTCGAGTCGTCGGCCTTCACCGATGTGATGCCGTGTCTGGCGTTCATCTCGGCGAGGGCGTCCAGGTCCAGGAAGTTCTGGAGCACGAAGAGGTTGTCGAACAGGGTGTCGTGGCCGGCGGCCCGCTGGATCTCGCCGAGCCCCAGGTGTTCGTGGTCCATCGCCTCGACCCGGGCCGCCTGGACGGTCGCGAGGTATTCCCCGACCGTGTCGTGCGGCCGGGCGCGGGTCCACAGGGGCACGGTGTTGAGGAGCACACCGACGATGTCGGACAGGCCCTCGCCCTCTCGCCCGGAGACGGTCACGCCGAACACCGCGTCGCTGCGGCCGGTGTGCGCACCCAGCAGGAGGCCGAACGCCCCGGTCAGCACCGTGTTCAGCGTGACCCCGTGCACCCGGGCGGCGTCCCGCAGCAGCTCGGACCGCTCGGCTGACAGGGTGTGCACGAGGGCGTGCGGCAGTGCGTCCGTCCGGGACGGCCGGGGCCCGGCGAGCAGGGTGGGGCCGGTGAGCCCGGCCAGGTGCTCCGCCCAGAAGCGTTCCGATTCGGCGGGGTCCTTGGCGGCGAGCGTCCGGGCGTACTCCTCGAAGCCTGGCGTGCGCGGCGTCGCGTCGTCCAGGGGCTCCCCGGCGACGAGGGCCCGGTAGGCGTCGAACAGGTCCCGCAGCAGGATCTCCCGGGACCAGCCGTCCCACAGCAGCAGGTGGTAGCTGAGCAGCAGGCCGTCGCGATCGCCGGGCAGGCGCACGACGGTGAGCCGGATCAGCGGCGGCTCGCCGGGGTCGAAGCCGGTGTCGCGGTCCCGGGCGCGCAGCGCGTCGGCCTCGGCGTCCGTCTCCAGGTGGACCGTGCGGACTCCGACCCGGGTGCCGGCCCTGAGGATCTGGACCGGGTTGCCGTCGTCGTCGGTGGTGAAGCCGGCCCCGACGACGGGGTGCCGGGCGATGACGTACGCCATGGCCTCGGCCAGTGCGTCGGTGTCGAGGCGCCGGTCGAAGGTGAAGTAGCTCTGCGCGACGTAGTGCCCGTCCGCGCCTGCCAGTTGGGCCTGGAAGTACAGGCCGCGCTGGAGCGGGGTGACCGGTGCGGTGCGCTCGGCGGTGGCGGCGGTGTCCGCGATGCGTTCGAGTGCGGCCCGCCAGTGCCCGGTGAGGTCGTCGGGTATGCCGTCGGCGAGGGTGAAGGCCGCGTGCAGGCTGCCGGTGGACGCGTCGGTCCATGCGTTGACCTCGACGGCGTACGGGCTGCCCCGGTCGCCGCCGGTGAGCTGCGGGACGTCGGACTCGCCGCCGCGGCCGAGGTAGTTGAACAGGACCTGCGGGCGGGCGGTCAGCAAGGGGGCCGTCTGCGGGTTGAGGTACCTGAGCCGGCCGTAGACGACGTGCCCGCTCTCGTCGGGCTGGCGTTCCACGACCTCCCTGGCCGCCGCGACGGGGTCGGTGTGCGCGGTGAGCCGTACGGGCGCGATGGAGGTGAACCAGCCGACCGTACGGGTGTAGTCGTGGTGTTCCAGGGCCGGGACGCGGCCGTGCCGCTCCAGGTCGATCGCGAGATCGGCGGGCTCGGGCTGGATGCGCGTCAGGGCGGTGCGCAGCGCGCCGCACAGCAGCTCGGTGAGGCCGATGCCCAGCGCGGCGGGTGCGGTACGCGTCACCCGGTCGCTCACCTCGGGGGCGAGGACGACGGTCCTCCCGCGCAGTTTCCCGGCCTCGCGGGGTTCCCCGGCCTCGGGCAGCAGCGCGGGGGCTTCGAGCACCGTGATCCAGTCGCCCAGGCTCTCGGTCACGTGGGCGGCCCCGGCGGTGAGCGCGTCGGCGTACTCGGCGTAGGAGGTGGTCGCGGGTGCGAGGGGTTCCCCGCGCAGGGCGGTGGCCAGGTCGTCGAGGACGATCAGCCAGGACACGGCGTCGATCGCGAGGTGGTGCGCGGTGACCACGAGGGTCCGGGTGGCCGGCAGCCAGGTGAACGCGACGACGTCCCCGGACTCGGGGTCCAGGCGCCCGGCGGCCTCGTCGGCGGCGGCCGTGGCGTCGTCGCCGGCCGACGGCGTGACGGTGACCTCGCGGAAGGGCTCGATGCGCGGGGTCCACACCCCGTGGGTGGTGTCCAGCCGCATCCGCAGGGCCGGGTGGGCGGCCACGACGGCGTTCGCGGCGCGTCCGACGTCGGCGAGCCCGGTGCCCTCGGCCGTCACCAGCGTCCTGGCCTGGGCGAACCGGGCCAGTGAGCCGCCCAGTTCGCGCGCGCGCAGGATGATCGGCGTCGGTGCGAGGGGTCCGTCCTCGCGGCGTTCCCGCTCGGGCGCGGCGGTCTGCGGCGCGCGCGAGCGCACCTCCTCCGCGATCGCGCGCGGGGTCTTGAACAGGAACACGTCCCGTGGCGCGATGGCCAGGCCGAGCGCCCTGGCCCGGTTGATCACGGTGATCGCGACGATGCTGTCGCCGCCGGCCATGAAGAAGTCGGTGTCCTCGTCCACGGCGGCGCCCGGCAGCGCGTCGGCGAAGATCGCGGTCAGCTCGGCGAGCGCGGGGGCGCCGGCCACGACGGGGGTGTCCTCCGGTGCGGCGGCGCGCTCGGCCAGTGCCTTGCGGTCCAGCTTGCCGTTGACCGTGAGCGGCAGCGCGTCGACCGTCCGGACCCGGGCCGGCACCATGTGGACGGGCAGCTTCGCGCAGAGCAGTACGGCGAGGTCGCCGGGGGCCCGGCCCACGACGTGTGCGACGAGGTGGTCACCGCCGGGCGCCGGTGTGACGGCCACGTCGACCACACCGTCGAGCTCCCTGACCGCCGCCTCGACCTCTGCGAGCTCGATGCGGAAGCCCTTGAGCTGCACCTGGTCGTCGGCGCGGCCGGCGAACTCCAGCTCTCCGTCGAGCGTGCGGCGGGCGAGGTCGCCCGTGTGGTACATCCGGGAGCCGTCGTCCGCGAAGGGGTTGGCGACGAACCGTCCCGCGGTGAGGCCGGGCCGGCCCAGGTAGCCGAGCGACACCTGGTCGCCGGCCACGTAGATGGCGCCGACCCGGCCGGGCGGCACCGGCCGGAGCCGGTCGTCGAGCAGGTAGGTGGTCAGGCCGGGGACCGGGCCGCCGATCGGGCTGGCCTCGGCGCCGAAGTCCTCGTCGGTGAGCACCCGGTGGGTGACGTGGACGGTGGTCTCGGTGATGCCGTACATGTTGACCAGCTCGGGCGACGCGGTGCCGTACCGCTCCGCCCAGTCGCGCAGCCGTGCGGGGTCCAGCGCCTCGCCGCCGAAGATGATCCGGCGCAGCGTGGTGGCCCGCTCACCGGCGTGCCGGTCGGCCTCGATGAACTGGTAGAAGGCCGACGGGGTCTGGTTGAGCACGGTCACCCCGCGCTCGCGCACCAGCCGGTGGAAGTCCACCGGGGAGCGGGTCAGCCCGTAGTCCGGCACCAGCAGCTCACCGCCGTGCGCCAGCGCGCCCCACAGCTCCCAGACGGCGAAGTCGAAGGAGTACGAGTGGAACTGCACCCACACGTCGTCGGGTCCGAACCCCATGGCGGACCGGGTGTTCGCGAGCAGCGCCACCACACTGGAGTGGGGGACGACGACGCCCTTGGGCCGGCCCGTCGACCCGGAGGTGTAGATGACGTAGGCGGGGTCGTGCGGGCCGGGCCCCGTCGGGTCGGCCGGCGGCTCGTCCGTCCGCGACGGTTCGCCGCCGAGCACGAGCACCCGGGCCGGGACGCCGGCCCGGTCCAGCAGTGCGGTGAAGCGTTCTTGCTGCTCGGGCGTGACCAGGACGGCCTGCGGGGTGGCGTCGGCGAGGATGTACTCCAGCCGTTCGTCCGGGTGGGCGAGGTCCAGCGGTACGTAGGCCCCGCCGGCGGAGACGATGGCGATGAGGGCGGTGACCTGCTCCAGCGAACGCGGAACGGCGACGGCGACGCGGCGGCCGGGGCCGACACCGGCCGCCCGCAGGGTCGCGGCCAGTTCGTCCTTCGCCGTGGCCAGTTCGCCGTAGGTCATCGAGGCGGTGGCGCCGTCCAGCGCGCAGCGGGTGACGGCGACGGCGGCCGGGTCGCGGTGGGCGGCGGCGTCGAACAGGGCGCCCAGGGTCGTCTGGGTGAGTGGCGCGGGACGCGCGGTGTCCTCGGCGGCCAGCTCCGCCACCGGGGTGTCGGGCCGGGTGAGCAGGCCGGTGAGGGTGCGGGTGAACGTGTCCAGGATCTGCCGGGCGCTCGTCTCCCGCAGGAGTGCGCCGTCGTGGATCAGGTTGAAGCGGGGGCGGCCGTCGGGTGCGCGCTCCACGACCAGCGTCAGCGGGTAGTGCGGGGCTCCCTCGTTGACGATGCCGGTGATGACCAGCTCGTCGCCGGGGCCGCGCAGGGCGGCCACGTCGGTCGCGACGTCGAACACCACCAGGGTGTCGAAGCGGGCGCCGGGGCCTGCCCGGCGGACGATCCTCGCCAGTGAGACGTGCTGGTGCGCGAGCACCGCGCTCTGGTGCTCCCGCACGGCGGCGAGCAGGTCACCTGCCGTGGTGGCGGCGGTCCAACGGGCGCGTACCGGGATGGTGTTGATGAAGAGGCCCACCATGTCCGCGATGCCGGGCACGTCGGCGTCGCGGCCGGAGACGGTGGAGCCGAACACGACGTCCCTGCCGTGCAGCAGCCCGCCCAACGTCAGGGCCCAGGCGCTGTGCACGGCCACACTCAGCGGCACACCGGCCTCACGGACGGCCGTGTCGATGTCGTAGGCGGGCTCCGCGACGGTGTCGGCGAACCGGTCGGACGGGGTGTGCCCCTCGGCGACCAGCGAGGGGCCGGGCAGTCCGGCGAGTTGTTCGCCCCAGACCCGGTCGCTCTCCGCCTCGTCGCGTGCGGCGAGCAGGCGTACGTAGTCGGGGAAGCCGCCCGTCCGGTACGCGGCCCCGGGCCGGTGGTACTCGGCCAGCAGCGCGCGGAGCATCGGGGGCACCGACCAGCCGTCGGCGACGAGGTGGTGCACGGTCTGCACCAGCACGGTGCGGCCGGTGCCGCCGCGCACGAGCGTGTACCTCATGAGCGGGCCGGCGGCGAGGTCGAATCCGGCGCGCCGGTCCCGTTCGGCGAGGTCGCGCAGCTCGTCGTCGGTGATGCCGGGCCGGTCCAGGACGGTGAAGGGGGCCTCGGTGCCGCTCTCCAGCACGGAGACGACCCGGCCGTCGGCGAGGGCCACGAAGCGGGCGGCCAGGTTGGGGTACAGGGTGAGCAGCCGGGTGGCGGCCGCCGCCAGCCGTCCGGGGTCCACCTCGCCGTCAAGGGTGAGGAGTTGCTGCTCGACGTAGCTGCCCGCCGAGTCGTCGTCGAAGACGGAGTGGAAGTACAGGCCCTCCTGCAACGGGGTCAACGGCAGGATGTCCCGCAGCGCGGGCCCGTCCAGGGCGTCGACGTCGGCCTGGGTGAGCGGGACGGGGGCGAAGTCGCTGGGCGAGTGCCCGCCCCCGTCGAGCGCGGCCAGGGCGGTCAGGGCCGTACGGAAGTGGCCGCCGAGGGTGTCGATGTCCTCGTCGGTGAACATGCCCTCGGGCCAGGAGACGGTGGTGACGAGGCGGTAGGCGCCGTCGGCGTCGGGTTCGGCGATCGCGTTGAACTCCAGGGCGCGCGGCAGCCGCATCCTCGGGTCGCGCTTCTCGCCCAGTTGGCCGGTGGTGCCGGCGAGCTGCCAGTCCCCGCCGGTGCCCGCGTCGAACCGGCCCAGGTAGTTGAACAGCACCTGGGGTGCGGGCGCGGTGGGCGCGGTCCCGTGCAGGTGGCGCAGGGCGCCGTAGGACAGGCCGTTGCCCGGGACTTGTGCCAGGCCCTCCTTCACCGCCTTGAGGGCGGCGGCCAGGTGGTCGGGGACGGCGGGGTCCGCTGCCGGGCCGGGGTCCACGGTCACCGGGAAGAGGGTGGTGAACCAGCCCACGGTCCGCGACAGGTCCGGCTCGAATCCGGCGGTGTCCGCGACCGCCTGCCCCTCGCGGCCGTGTCCTTCCAGCTCGATGTGCGCGTACGTCTGGTCCTGGCCGAGGTCGCGCCGCCACCGGGCGAGCGTGACCGCGAGGGCGGTGAGCAGGACGTCGTTGACGCCCGCGTGGAACCTCGCGGGGATCTCGCCCAGCAGTGCGGAGGTGGCGTCGGGGCCGACCGTGAAGGTCCGCGCGCGTTCCCGGGCGACGGTGTCGTCCTTCGACAGGGGGCGGCGGCCCAGCGGCAGGTCCGGTCCCGGCAGGGGGCGCAGACAGTGGTCCCGGTCGGCGTCGAAGGCGGTGCGGCCGAGCAGTTCGGCCCACCGGCGGAACGAGGTGCCCTCCCGGGGCAGTTGGACGGGTGTGCCCGAGTTCAGCTGCCGCCAGGCGGTGGCCAGGTCGTCCATCAGGACCCGCCAGGAGACGCCGTCGACGACCACGTGGTGGGCGACCAGGACCAGCTGGTGTGCCTCTCGGCGCCAGACGGCGCGCAGCATCACGCCGTTGTCCGGGTCGAGCCCGGCGGTGGCGAGGGCGACACAGGCGTCGATCGGTTCCCCGCTCTCCTGCCAGGCGGCGACGGCCCCGTCCGCCTCGGGTACGTGGAAGCTCCAGCGCTCGCCCCGCACCAGTCGCGCGCGCAGCATGTCGTGCCGGCGGATCACGGCGGTGAGGATGTCGTCCAGTGCGCCGGCGGTCAGCTCCACGGGGGTGTTCACCACCACGGACTGTACGAATCCGTCGATGGCGTCCGTGGTCTCGCCGAGCCACCGCACGATGGGCGTCCCCACGACGGGCCCGGTCGGCTCGTCTTCGTCCGAGGCCGTGGAGACGTCCTCGCGGCTCGCCACCGCCGCCAGTTCACCGATGACGCTGTGGGTGAAGATCTGGCGTGCCGTGACATGGAGGCCGGCCCTGCGCAGGGCGCTCAGCAGGGATATGGCCAGAATGCTGTCGCCGCCGAGGCGGAAGAAGTCCTGGTCGACGCCGACCGTGTCCAGCCGCAGCACCGCCGCCACCGCCTCGCACACGGCGCGCTCGTCGTCGGTGGCGGGCGCGGTGACCGGTCCGGTGGTGACCACCGGCTCGGGCAGCGCGGCCCGGTCGATCTTGCCGTTCGCGGTGAGCGGGAACGCGTCCAGGACGACGGTGTGGGCGGGCACCATGTACTCCACCATGTGCGCCTCGGCCCACGCCCTGACGTCGTCCGGCGTCAGCTCCCCGGACCCGGCGGCCGGGATCACGTACGCCACCAGGTACGTGCCGCCCGCCGTGTTCTTCCGGGCGACGACACATGTGTGGCGTACGCGCGGGTGCTCGGCGAGAGAGGCCTCCACGTCCTCGATCTCCAGGCGCATGCCCCGGATCTTGACCTGGTTGTCGGCGCGGCCGAGGAAGTCCAGCGAGCCGTCCGGGGTGAACCGGGCGAGGTCACCGGTCCGGTAGAGCCGGGAGCCGTCCGTGGCGAAGGGGTTGGCCACGAACCGGGACGCGGTCAGCCCGGGGGCGTTGACGTAGCCGCGGCCCAGGAGCAGGCCGCCCGCGTAGAGTTCGCCCCCGGCCCCGACGGGCACCGGGCGCAGTTCGTCGTCCAGCACATAGAGCTGGGTGTTGGGGTTGGCCTTGCCGATCGAGGTCGACAGGCGCTCCGCCTCGCCCCGGTAGACGACGTGGGAGACCCCGATCGTCGTCTCGGCGGGGCCGTAGCCGTGGTAGAGGGGGATGTCGAGGCGGGTGCGGAACCGCTCGTACAGCTCGGGGGTCAGCACCTCGCCGCCGCACCAGACGTGCCGCAGGCTGTCGAGCCGTCCCGATTCCCCGGTCATCTCCAGCAGTACGTCGAGCATGGAGGAGACCAGGTAGGTGAAGGTGACCCGGTGTTCGGCGATCACGCTGAGCAGGTGGTGCGGGTCGCGTTCGCCGCCCGGCCGCAGGATGACCAGCCGGGCGCCGGTGACCAGTGGCAGGAAGATCTCGTTGACGGAGATGTCGAAGGACAGCGGCGCCTTGAAGAGTGACGCGTCGTCGTGGCCGAAGCCGAGGATCTCGTGGGCCTGCCACAACAGGCGTTCGCTGATGGACTCGTGACGGATCATCGCGCCCTTGGGCCGCCCGGTCGAGCCGGAGGTGAAGATCACGTAGGCGAGGGCGGCTCCGGGGACGGTGACGTCCGGCGCCTCGGTGGGGTGGGCGGCGAAGGCCCAGGCATCGAGGTCGACGGCCACGGCCTCCGGCTCGCCCGGGGCGTGCTCGCCCGAGCTGTTGAGCTGGAGGACGATCCGGGCGTCCTCGGCGACGACGGACCGCCTCTCCGCGGGCCACAGCGGGTCGAACGGCACGAACGCGCACCCCGCCCGGAGCACGCCGAGCAGGGCGATGACCATGTCGGCGGAGCGGCCGAGGGAGATCCCGACGACCTGCTCGGCGGTCAGCCCGCGCTCGATGAGGTGGTGGGCCAACTGACTGGAGAGATCGTCTGCTTGACGGTAGGTCAGGGTCCGGTGTTCGTCCACGATCGCGACGGCGTCCGGCCGGGTCCGCGCCTGCTCGCAGAACAGCTCCACGACGGTGGGGCGGGCGCGGTCCGCCGCGGTGTCGTTCCAGCGGGCCAGGTCCGCGATGCGGGCGGCGGGGCCGGCCGGGGCGATGGAGCCCAGCGGCCGGTCGGGGAAGTCGGCGAGGTCGTCCAGGGCGAGCTGCGCGTCGGCCCGCACCACACCCTCGGGGAGGGTGATGCTCCGGCCGTCGGCACCGACCTCCCAGCCGGCGGGCGCGGCACCGCCGTTGTCGGCCCAGGCCAGCACGTCGGCGAAGAGGGTGGCGGAGGTCAGCTCGATCCCCTCCGGGCTCCGGCCGGTCGCCCAGTACGCCAGCCCGATGGCGCAGGCTTCGGTGAGGGCCCGGTCGTCCCGGTCACCGGTCCGCCGCCGCAGGGCGGCCAGGCCCTGGAGAGAGAGCCGCACGAGGCGATCGCTCGGTTGCAACATCGAGGACTCCGCTTCTCTTCCGAGTTATTTAGCTGAGCCTAACCTAACCGAGAGGGGCCTAACTGCCTTCTCGCCAGGCCCGCCACAGGCGTGCGTAACGGCCGCCCAGAGCGACCAACTCCTGGTGGGAGCCCTGCTCCACGACACGCCCCGCGTCCAGGACGGCGATCCGGTCCGCCGCCATGGCCTGGGTCAGCCGGTGCGCCACGAACAGCGTGGTACGTCCCGCGCAGGCGGCCAGCACGGCGCGTTCCAGCTCCGCGGCGCCCTCGCTGCCGGCCTCGGCGGTGGACTCGTCGAGCACCACCACCGGCGAACGGGCCAGCACCAGGCGGGCCAGCGCGATCTGGGCCACCTTGGTGACGTCCAGCCGCTCACCGCCCTCGCCGACCGCGGTGTGCAGCCCCTCGGGCAGCGCCTCCACCCATCCGCCGGCGCCGACCGTCCGCAGGGCGTCCAGCAGTTCGGCGTCGCTCGCCTCCGGCGCGGCCAGCCGCAGGTCGTCGGCGAGCGGACCGGAGAACACATGGGTCTCCTGCGTCAGGATGCTCACCAGGGCCCGCGCGCCCGCCTCGTCCAGGTCCGCGAGGTCCGTCGGCCCGATGCGCACCGATCCCGACTGCGGCGTGCCGATACCGGCGATCAGCGCCGCCAGCGTCGACTTGCCGGCGCCCGTCGCCCCCACCAGCGCGAGGGAGCCGCCCGCCGGGATCGACAGGCTCACGTCGTACAGAACCGGCTCCTCGGCGTCGGGGTAGCGGAACGTCAGCCCCTCCACACTCACCGGGTACGGCACCTCCTGGGCCGCTGTCACGGAGGGGTCGCCCACCAGCCGGTCCTCCGCGTCCTCCCCCACCACCCCGACCAGGCGGGTCAGGCTCGCGCCCGACTTCTGCGCCTCGTCGAAGGTGAACATGATCGCGCCGAGCGGGGTGAACAGCCGGTGGAACATCAGCGGGGCGGCCGACACCTCTCCGAGCGTGGCCGCGTCGCCCTCCAGCAGGGCGTAGCCGACCAGCAGGATCAGGACCAGGCCGATGAACTCGGCACGGTTCTCCCGGCCGACGAACCGGCCGAAGAACCGGAACACCTCGATGCCCAGTTCGCGCACCCGCCACGACTCGGCGGTGACCTTCTCGCGGAACGCGTCCTCCAGGCGGTAAGCCCGGACCGTGTCGATCCCGTTCAGGCCGCTGATCAGCGCCTGGGCGCGATCGGCCTGCGCCGTGCGCTGCTTTCGGTAGAGCGGGGCGGAGCGGGGCAGGTACCAGCGCAGCGCCAGCGCGTACGCCGGCAGCGCACCGGCGCCCGCCAGGCCGAGCCGCCAGTCCAGGCCGAACATGCCGACGGTGGCGATGGCGACGAGCACACCCGCCGAGAACACGGTGGGGATCGCGCTCCGGATGCCCCGGGAGAGCACGGCGACGTCGTCGCCCACCCGGGAGAGCACATCACCGCGGCCGACCTGCTCCAGCCGTGCGCTCGGCATGCCCAGCACCGCCCGGACGGCACCTTCCCGCAGGGTGGCCAGCAGGTCGGCGCCCAGCCGTCCGATCAGATACGTCGAAGCCGCGGTGGCCGCCGCGCCGAACAGCGCGGCGGCCACCATCAGCACACCGACCCTGACCAGCACCGCATGCGACTCGCCGTCCACGACCCCGTCGACCACCTGGCCGAGCAGCAGCACCGGGAGCACCTGGAGCGCCGCCCCGGCCACGGTGGTGAGGAGGGTCGCGGCCGTCAGCCACGGCACCGCGCGGCAGTGCGCCGCGAGCCAGCGGCCGGCCTCACCGCCCGTCGCCGTACGCAGGGCCGACGGGGAGTCGGCGCGGGTGCCGGTGGTGCTCACCCGGACGCCGGGGCGGGCCGGGGGCGGGACGGGGCGGGCGCAGTCACTGGGCGGCCGCCGACTTCACGAGCTCGTCGATCGCGTACGGCATGGACAGCAGCGTGCCCTGGGAGATGGCGGCGCCGACCGCCGGGCCCTCGCTGTCGAGGAGGTAGGACACGCGCCCCTCCTTGAACGCCTTGAGGTTGCTGAAGAGCTTGGACTTCTTCAGGGCCTCCTGGTCGGCCTTGTCGTTGATGACGAATACGCGGTCGACGTCGACGAGGTCCATGCGCTCGGGGGACAGCTTGGTGTAGAACTTGCCGCCGGCGATCTTGTCGATCTCCGTGTCGCCCTTGTAGCCGATGCCCGTCAGCAGGCGTCCGCGTACGTCGGTGGTGGTGAACGGCGCCACCGAGTTGTCGTACCAGGACAGCGGGACGGCGGTCTGCCCGGCGAACTCGGGGTGCGCCTTCGCGGCGGCGTCCAGCTTCTCCTGGATGCCGGCCACCATCTCCTTGCCCTCCTTCTCCTTGCCGAGCGCCTTGGCGATGTGCACCGCGTTGTCCTGCCACGGCGCGCTGAAGGGCTCCTTCTCGGCCTTGGTGCGGCCCACCGTCGGGGCGATCTTCGACAGCTTGTCGTAGGCGGCCCGGTCGATCTCGGAGTAGACGGCGATGATCAGATCCGGGCGCAGGGCCGCGATCTTCTCGTAGTTGGGGCCGGCGTCACCGTTCTTCATGATGACCTCGGGGCGGGCGTCCCCCCACTTGTCCTTCACCCAGGGCCACTGGGTGTTGATGTCGGGGGTCTTGCCGTCGGGGTTCGGGTACTGGTCGACCATGCCGACCGGCTTGATGCCGAACGCCAGGATGTCCTGGTCGTCCGTGTAGCCGACGGAGACGACCCGCTCAGGGGCCTTGGTGATCTTCGTGGCTCCGAACGCGTGCTCCACGGTGACGGGGAAGGCGCCGCCGGCGGAGGACGCCGGGGCCTTGTCGCCCGCCTTGTCGTCCGAGTCGGAGCCGCAGCCCGCGAGAAGGCCGACGCCGAGGGTCGCCGCGGTCAGTACCGCCGCGAGCCGCCGCCAAGACCTGGTGGGCGCCGTTCTGTCGAGGAGCATCCGAATCCCTTGCTTTCACACTGTCCGTCGAGGCCCTTCACAAGGGCAGGCAAACCTTACCCCGACCAAGTGAGGCCAGCCTAGCCTTACTCTCCTACTTCCTTGATCCGGACCCTAGTTGACCTGGACGTGGGTACGTCCGATGGGCACGATGAGCGGCCGGTCGCCCACCGGGTCGTCGATCACCATGGCGCGCAGCCCGAACGCCTCGTCCAGCAGCTCGGCCGTGATCACGTCACGCGGGTGCCCCTGCGCCAGGATCGAACCCTCGCGCATGACCACGAGGTTGTCGCTGTAGCGCGTGGCGAGATTGAGGTCGTGCAGCACCATCACCACGGTGCGCCCCGACTCGTGGAGGTCGTCCACCAGGTCGAGCACGTCGATCGCGTGCGCCAGGTCCAGATAGGTGGTGGGCTCGTCCAGCAGCAGGAGGTCGGTGCCCTGAGCCAGGGTCATCGATATCCACACGCGCTGACGTTGCCCGCCGGACAGCGAGTCGACGGGCCGGTCGGCGAGGCCGGACACGCCGGTCATGGCGAGCGCACGCCGCACGACGTCGGCGTCGTCCGACGACCACTGCCGCAGCCAGCCCTGGTGCGGATGGCGCCCTCTGGCGACCAGGTCCGACACCGTAAGCCCCTCCGGCGCGACGGGCGCCTGGGGCAGCAGGCCGAGCTTCTTCGCCACGTCCCGGGTCCGGAGCCCGGCGATGTCCTCGCCGTCCAGCACGACGGCGCCGCCGGCCGGCTTCAGCAGCCGGGTCAGGGTGCGCAACAGCGTCGACTTGCCGCAGCCGTTGGGGCCGATGATGGTGGTGATCACCCCGGAGGGGATCTCGACGTCGAGGCCGTCGATGACGGTCCGGCCGCCGTAGCCGACCGTGATGCCTCTGGCCGCCAGCCGTGGGACGTCGCCGCCCACCGCCTCGGTCCGGGTGATGGTGCTGTGCGCGGCCACAGGCCCCCCTCTGCTCGGGTTGTCCGACTCGTCTGTCATTTACCTGAGGTTCGCCCGGACCAGCAGGTACACCAGGAAGGGCCCGCCGATCGCGGCGGTGACCACACCGACCGGCAGGCCGATGGGCAGGGCCGTACGGGCGATCAGGTCGGCCCCGGTCAGCAGCACCCCGCCCAGCAGGCCGGAGGCCGCCATCGGCGGCGTCGGGTGTCTCGCCAGGCGCATCGCCACCTGGGGTGCCACGAGCGCGACGAAGGGGACGGGGCCCGCCGCGCTCACCGCGGCGGCGGCCAGCAGGACCGCGCACAGCAGCATGACGGCCCGCACCCTGGTGAACCGGACCCCGAGCCCCGCGGCGACCTCGTCACCGAGGTGGAGCGGCTTGAACTGGAACGCGAGGCAGGTCACCACGGCCAGGAGGACGAGAGTGCACCAGAGCGCCACCCGGACCTCGCCCCACGACCGGTTGTCCAGGGAGCCGACCAGCCACGCCTGGGCCCGCGCCACATCGCGTATGTCGGCCGACACCAGCAGCCAGGTGGTGATCGCCTCCATCGCGGCGCTCACCGAGATGCCGATGAGGATGAGCCGGAAGCCGTCGATCCCGCGCCGCCAGGCCAGGAAGTACACCAGCAGCCCCGTACCGAGACCGCCCAGGAGCGCCGCCGCCGACAGGCCGACGGAGTCGACGACCGCCGCGGCGGCCCCGCCCGAGACGGTGACCAGGAACACGGCGACCGCGCTCGCGCCTCCGGTGATGCCTAGGATGTCGGGGCTGGCCAGCGGGTTGCGCGCGACGGACTGCGTGATCGCGCCGGAGACCCCCAGCGCGACGCCGACGACGAGCCCGGCCAGGGCGCGCGGCATCCGCAGGTCCATGATGACGAACTCGTCGACCTGCTCGCCCCGGCCGAAGATCGTGGCGATCACCCGGGACAGGCCGATGGGGAAGTCGCCTACGCCGATGGACAGGCAGAACACCAGGAAGGCCGCCGCAGCCAGCAGCAGGGTGACCAGGACGAGCCAGGGCCGCCAGACGAACGAGACCCGGCCGACGCGGACGCCCGCCGCCATGGATGGCTTCATTTCCGTGCCGTTCATGCGCTCCTGAACTTTCCGCGCCAGACCAGGGCCGCGAAGAACGGGGCGCCGAGCAGGGAGACGACGACGCCCGCGTCCAGTTCGCCGGGCCGCACCACCAGGCGCCCGACGATGTCGCACACCAGCAGGACGACGGCTCCGAGCAGACCCGCGTACGGCACCAGCCAGCGGTAGTCGGGCCCGGTCAGATACCGGGCCACGTGGGCGACCATGAGCCCGAGGAACGCGATGGGGCCGCAGGCCGCCGTGGCCGCGCCCGCCAGCAGGGTGATGGCGACGATGCCGACCGTCCGGCTCAGCGCGATGTTGACGCCGAGTCCGCGCGCCACGTCGTCACCGAGGTTGAGCAGGTTCAGGGAGGGCAGCATGACGAGGGCCGGCACCAGCCCGGCCGCGACGAACGCGGTGACCGGCCAGATGACGTCGAAGCCGACACCGGCCACTGAGCCCGCGTTCCAGAACCGCAGCGCGTTCAGGGACTTCGTGTCGGACAGCGCCACGGCCGTGGTCATCGCCGCGAGGAAGACCGTGACCCCCTGCCCGGCCAGAGCGAGCGTCAGCGGGTTGCCGGCGCCCCTGCCGATGCTCGAGAGACCGAACACGACGACGCCGGCGACCGCCGCCCCGAGAAAGCCGAACCAGACGTACTGGAGCGGGTCGGTGAACCCGAACACGGCGATCACCGACACCACGGCGAACGAGGCGCCGGCGTTGACGCCCACCAGCCCGGTGTCGGCGATCGGGTTGCGCGTGTACCCCTGGATCAGCGCACCGCCGACGCCGAGCGCGATGCCGGCCACGATCCCGAGCACCGTGCGGGGCACCCGTACGGTCTGCACGATGAGCCGGATGTCGGAGAGCCGCTGATCGGATTCCGGGGCCGCGAACAGCCCGTGCCACACCTCGGCGGGGGTGAGCGAACGCGCCCCGACGACCAGGGACAGCGCCGCCACGACCAGGAGGGTCACCGCGAGCGCGCCCAGACCCACGACCCGTCGGTGACGGGCCCGGGCCATGCCGCTGGGCGCGGGGAGCTCCACTGCAGTCGTGCTCATGTCGACGTACGTTATCCCTCTGATCCATCGGGCCGGCGCCCGGGCACCGCAACCCCGCGGGGCCGTACCCGTAGCCGGTTCGCCTAGGTTCTGCTGGTCCCGTCGGTGAGCGGACGGGCCTCGTCGGGTGCGGACTTGACGCTCCGGTCCAGCAGCGAGTCCAGGATCTCGCCGACCCTGATCGCGGTGTTGGACAGCAGGGCGGAGGTGATCCCGTGGGTGTGCTCCGTACCGCCCTGGAGGTAGATGCCGCAGTCCAGCGCGTCGTCGGTGGCGATGCGGTAGTCGCGCTCGACGCGGACCCGGCCCTCGTCGTCGCGCAGGCAGTGCTCCGCGACCTCGCCCAGGAGGCCGAGGGGGTCGGCGGGGCTGTAGCCGGTGGCGAAGACCACGACATCGGCGTCCAGGAAGGTCTCCTCGCCCGTGACGAGGGACTTCACCGTGGCGCGGACCTTGTCCGGGGTCTCCTTGACCTCGGCGAGCCGGGACACGTTGAGGAAGCGCAGCCGCTCGGTGCCGAGCACCTTCTCCTGGTACATCTGCCGGTACAGGTCGTCGATCAGGTCGATGTCGACGACGGAGTAGTTGGTGTTGCCGTGATAGCCCATCAGCTTGCGCTTGACGGGCTCCGGCGCCGCGTAGAACTCGTCCACCGCGTCCGGGTCGAAGATCTTGTTGGCGAAACTGCTGTCGTCGGCGGGGCTGTAGCCGTAGCGGGAGAAGACGGCGCATATCTCGGCGCCGGGGAAGCGGCGGTGCAGATAGGCGACGTTCTCGGCGGCGCTCTGCCCGGCGCCCACGACGACGAAGCGGGAGGGCGAGGTGCCTTCCAGTTCGCCGACCCGCGCCAGCAGTTCGGAGTTGTGCCAGACGCGGTCGCCGCGCTCCACGCCTTCCGGTACGAGGGGGCGCAGCCCGGTGCCGATGACGAGGTTGCGGGCGCGGTGGACGGTGAGCCCCTCCCCCGAGCGGACCGTGACGTCCAGGAACTCCACGGCGCCGTCCCGGACGACCTGGGTGACGCCGACGACCTCGTGGTCGTAGGAGACCATGCCGGCGACCTGGGCGGCGGCCCACTCGAAGTACTCGTGGAACTCGACCCGCAGCGGGAAGAGGTTCTTGTGATTGATGAAGTCGATCAGGCGCCCCTTGCTCTTCAGGTAGCAGAGGAAGCTGAACTCACTGGACGGGTTGCGGAGCGTCACCAGGTCCTTGAGGAAGGAGACCTGCATGGTGGCGTCGTCGATGAGCATCCCGCGGTGCCAGCCGAAGCGAGGCTGCTGCTCGAAGAATTGAGCGGTCACCGCTCTCTGCGTCCCGGAGCGCGCGTTGTGCTCACTGATCGCGATCGCCATGGCCACGTTGGACGGGCCGAAGCCGATACCAATGAGGTCGTGGACCGCTGGTGCGTCGCCAGGACGAGCCTGTGACATGTCACTCCCATTCGTGCGGGGAAGCCGCCTGTCGGATGTGGGGAACGGGCGAAGATACGGGCACGCCGACGGAGCGACCCGATGAACTTAGGTGAGCCTAAGCTAATCCGTCAATGCTGTCGACAGGCCGGATTCGGACACCCCGGCCACCGAACCACCCCAACTGGGGCACCTTATGCGTCTGTTGCCAGATAAGGTAAGCCTTGCTTTACTGAGCCCGCTCTGTTTCTACCTTGAGGAGGAACCCCCATGCGGGTCGTCATGTTCGGTTACCAGACCTGGGGGCACCGCACCCTGCAAGCCCTCCTGGACTCCGAACACGACGTGGCGCTGGTCGTGACCCATCCCAGGAGCGAGCACGCCTACGAGAAGATCTGGAGCGACTCCGTCGCCGACCTCGCCGAGGAGCACGGCGTTCCGGTGCTCATCCGCAACCGGCCCGACGACGACGAGCTGTACGAGCGGCTCAAGGAGGCCGACCCCGACGTCATCGTGGCCAACAACTGGCGTACGTGGATTCCGCCGCGGATCTTCGCGCTTCCGCGCCGGGGCACCCTGAACGTCCACGATTCGCTGCTGCCGAAGTACGCGGGCTTCTCGCCGCTGATCTGGGCGCTCATCAACGGCGAGAGCGAAGTGGGCGTCACCGCGCACATGATGAACGACGAGCTCGACGCCGGCGACATCGTCCGCCAGGAGTCCGTCCCGGTCGGCCCGAAGGACACCGCCACCGATCTCTTCCACAAGACCGTCGACCTCATCGCCCCGGTCACCACCAAGGCGCTCGCCAGGATCGCCGACGGGCAGACGGAGTTCACGCCGCAGGACCGCTCGCAGGCGACCTTCTTCCACAAGCGGTCCGAGGAGGACATCCGGATCGACTGGAACTGGCCCGCCGAGGACCTGGAACGCCTGGTGCGCGCCCAGTCGGCGCCCTACCCCAGCGCCTTCGCCTTCCACCGGGGCCGGCGGATCGAGGTCGTCACCGCCGTGGTGTCCGAGGGCCGTTACGGCGGGACACCCGGCCGGATCTTCTACCGCGAGGGGGACGGTGTGGTGATCGTCGCCGGAGCCGATGCCCGCACCGGCCGCAACCACGGCCTGGCCATCACGCGCGTACGGACCGAGGACGGCCGGGAACTGCCGGCGACGGAGTACTTCACGTCCATGGGCGGCTACCTGACCAGCCGTCCCTGACCCGGGAGCGGTCACGACGCCTGCCGGGGCGGGGCGCGTGGTCTTCCGGGATGCCTTCGACGCCGCCCGGGTCCCCCATCTGGCGGCCATCGGCGGCCGCTGGGCGCAGCTGGCCGCGCGGGACGTCTACCCCGAGGCGCTGCGCATCCCCGTCGACGGGCTGCTCGCCCGGACCGTTCCGGCGGCGGGAGGCAGAACCGGTTGAGCGGGGACGGCCGCATGGCCGCCCCCGCTCAACTCCCCCACCGCGCAAGGCGCTACGCCCTCCTCGGCTGGGTACGGGGCAGTCTCGTCGCCGCGGCGGCGGCGAACAGGCAGAAGCCGAGCACCCACCAGAAGGTGTCGCCGAAGGCCGAGGAGACATCCGTGCCGTGGGCGGCGAGCCGGTTCTGCAGGATCACGGCCAGGGCCGCGGTGCCGACGGAACCGCCCACGGTGTTCAGCAGGTTGAGCGCTCCGGCCGCCCGTGGGAGGTGTTCGGGCTCGATCCGGCTGTAGACGATGTTCATCACGGGCGCGCCCACCATCGACATCCCGAAGCCCCGGACCACCAGCGCCGAGGCGATCACCGCGTCCGCGACCCCGTGGCCGAGCCAGGTGAACGGAGCCGTCCCGAGAAGGATCAGCACGATGCCGGACACCACCAGGGTCCTCGGCGCGACCTTGCTGATCGTCCGGTTGACGAGCACCGACCCGGCCGCCGCGCCCAGCCCCTGGGGGGCGAGCAGCAGCCCGGCCTCCCACGCCGACATGGACCGGCCGGACTGGAAGTACAGCGGCAGCAGGAACATCGTGCCGAACACCGAGGCACCGAGCACCAGCAGCGCGAGGGCTGCGGCGCCGAAGGGGGGCCGGGCGAACAGCCGGGGGTCGACCAGCGGGGTGCCCCGGGTCCGCAGCCCGTGCACGGTGAAGGCGGCCAGCATCACCAGGCCGGCCGACACCCCGGCCGTGGCCGGGAGCGGGCGGCTGTGGGCGACCTCGGTCAGCCCGAACACCAGCACCGCGAGACCCGGTGACAGCAGCAGGGCGCCGCGCAGGTCGAACGCCGTCCGGCGCTTCGCCGGCTCCACCGCCGGCACATGGCGGCGCGCGAGCAACGCCGCCGCGGCACCGATCGGCAGGTTGATCAGGAACAGCCAGGGCCACGGCGCCACGGCGAGGACGGAGCCCCCGGCCAGCGGCCCGAACACCGGTGAGAGCAGCGGGACGACGGCGACGACGCTGATCACCCGCCCGGTGCGCCCCGGCCCCGCGACACGGGCCAGCAGCGCCTGCCCGGTCGCGGGCAGGAGTCCCCCGCCCAGGCCCTGGACCACGCGGAACACGATGAGGCTGGTCACCGACCAGGCCGAGGCGCAAAGCACCGAGCCGAGCAGGAACACGCCCACCGCGGCGAGCCAGGTCCGCCGGCCGCCGAACCGGTCGGCCAGCCAGCCGGACGCGGGTACGGCGGCGACGATCGCCAGCAGATAGGCGGTGGAGACCCATTGGATCTCGGCGACGGACGCGTCGAACTCCTCGGTCAGGCGGTCGAGTCCGACGCTGACGATGGTGGCGTCGAGCGAGGCCATGAACGTGCCGAGGACCAGGATGAACGCGATCCGCAGCAGGTTCTTGTCGACCCGGTCGGCGGGCGGAGCGCTCGGCCCGCTCATCGGTTCTCCAGGAGGCCGCGCACGTCCTCGTCGAGGTGCTCGTCCAGGGTGCGGAGCAGGTCGAGCAGTTGCCCGGCGAGTCCGTCGACGTCCGTGCCGGCCCGGTGGGCGAGCACGCCGGTCCAGCCGTCGCCGTCCGGCATGACGGTCAGGGTGGCGGGGTGGTGCGTGGACTCGCGGAAGCGGGTGGCGAGCACGGTCAGGCCGGGGGCCGGTTCGCGGAGGCGGTCCGGGTCGACCGGGTAGTTCTCGAACACCACCATGCTGTCGAACAGCCTGCGCCGCCCGGTGATCCGCTCCAGGTCGGACAGGGCCACGTGGTGGTGCTCGACCAGTCCCCGCTGGCGGGTCTGGAGGTCGGCGAGCACGTCGGCGAGCGTGCCCTCCAGCCTCGCCCGCACCGGCACGGTGTTGGCCAGCAGCCCGATGATCTCCTCCACGCCCTCCAGCTCCGGGGGGCGGCTGGAGACCATGGCCCCGAAGCACACGTCCCGGTGGCCCGACCGCCGGGCGAGCAGCACCGCCCACGCGCCCTGCACCAGGGTGTTCGGGGTCAGGCCGCGCCGGGCGGCGAGCCGGGTGAGACCGTCCACGAGGGCCGCGTCGAACTCGATGACCTCGGGCTCCTGCCAGGCGGGGCCGCTCTCGCCGTCGCCCAGGTAGTCGCCTTCGGGCAGTCCGTCGAGTTCGGCCGCCCAGGCGTCGAGGTCGGGCTCGTGGCCGGCGGACCAGCTCAGGTAGTCGGCGAACGGGACGGGGGCCGGCAGCTCCGGTGGCGTGTTCCGCGTCCTCGCCGTGTACAGGGCGAAGAGTTCACCGAGGATGCGCGGGGCCGACCAGCCGTCGGAGAGCGCGTGATGGCTGGTCAGGACGAGGTCGGCGCACTCGGGGCCCAGCCGGATCACGGTGATCCTGTAGAGCGGGCCCTGCGCCAGGTCGAAGGGTTCGGCGAGGTCGGCGGCCAGAACCTCATCGGCCGGTGCGTCGGTGACACGGAACTCCGGGCGGGGCGATTGCGGGATCACCGCCAGGGAGGCGGGGAACACCGCGCCCAGGTTCGGGTGGCGGGCCAGCAGGTCGTCGCCCGCGGCCCGCAGCGCTTCGGTGTCGAGCCGGCCCGCGAGCGAGAACACCGACTGCACGGTGTACGGGTCGGGGCGCTCGGTGCGCGAGTGCCGCAGCATCACCTCCTGCAAGGGGGTGAGCGGCTGGACGGCGGCGCCCGGCCGGTCCCCGAGCGCACTGATCTCGGGTGCGGCGGCGACCCGCAGCAGCGCGGTCCGCAGGTGCTCCGCCAGGTCCTCGATCTCCGCGCCGGTGAACAGCGCGGCCGGCCAGGTGATCCGCACCCCGAGCGCGTCGTCGCGCACCAGGGCGTTGACCATGAGGCTGTACGGCAGGGGCATCGCACCGGAGCCGTCGGAGCCGAGCGGGTCGGCGTCCGGGGCCGGCTGCCAGGGCGTCTCACCGTCCGGGGCGCCGGGGTACTGACCGAGGTAGTTCCAGGCGATCTCCGGCCGCACCGGGTCGAGCAGGCCCGCCGTGGTGAGGATGCCGTGTCCGAGGCCGTCGCCCTGGGCGCGCAGCCGCTCCCGGACCGCCCGCACGTCGTCGTCCGCGTCGAGCCGCACGGGGTGGATCGCGGTGAACCAGCCGACGGTCTGGGACAGGTCGACCTCGCGCGGCCGGCCGTGGCTCTCCAGGGCGACCAGGAGCCGCGGTGTGCCGCGCCAGTCCCGTACCGCCTGGGCGAGCGCCGTCAGGAGCACGGCGTCCGGGGTGGTGCGGTGGGCGGCCGGCAGGGTCGTGATCAGGGCGCGGGTGGTGTCGGCGTCGAGCCGGATCTCGTGGTGCGCGGCGGTGTCCACGGTGTCCCGGGCGGGGTCGAGCGGGCGGGTGAGCGGCTCGGTGGCCGCCGTCCGCCGCCAGTGCGCGAGTTCGCCGCGCCGGTCGGCGTCGCGCAGGGTCCGGGCCCAGCCGAGGAACGACTGGCCGTGCCGGGTCAGCTCTCCCCCGCCGTGGGCGTGTTCCAGGTCGTCCAGGAGGATGCGCCAGGACACCCCGTCGACGGCCAGGTGGTGGGCGACCAGGACGAGCCGGCCCGGCCGGCTCGGGCCCGCGTCCACCCACACGGCGCGCAGCAGCGGTCCGGTGCGCGGGTCCATCGCCCGGCGTGCCGCGTCGATGGCGGCGTCGGCGGCGGCGCGCGGGTCGCCGCCGGCCGGTACCCGGGTCAGGACCTCGCCGCCGGTCACCTCGCCGGCCGGCGGGATGTGCAGCACGTCGTCGCCCAGGCGGGCCCGCAGCACGTCGTGCCGGGCCAGCAGGGCATCGAGGACGGCCTGCCAGGCCGTCTCGTCGCCGCCCGGCGGTACGCAGACCTCCACCCACTGGCAGAACCCGTCGGCGGCCTTCCCGGAGCGGCGCAGCAGGTCCCGCATGACCGGGGTCAGCGGGGCGTCCCCGACGGCCGGGGCTGCTTCGCCGTCCAGGGCGCGGGTGCGGGCGGCGATGCCCGCGACCGTCTCGCCGTCGAACACGTCCTTCGGGGTCAGTCCGAGCCCCTGGCGGCGCACGCGTGAGACCAGTTGGAGGGAGACGATGCTGTCGCCGCCGATGTCGAAGAAGTTGTCGTCGGGGCCGATGTCGTCGCGTCCCAGGACGTCCCGGAACACGGCGAGCAGCATCGCCTCCGCCTCGGTGGCCGGTTCGCGGCGGGCGGCGGCAGCGGTGGCGGGGGCGGGCAGGGCCGAGGCGTCGAGCTTGCCGCTGGGGCTCAGCGGCAGCCGGTCGAGCGGGACGAACGCCGTCGGCACCATGTGGTCGGGCAGCCGTTCGGCCAGGTACGCGCGCACCTCGGCGGGGTCCGGATCGGCGTCGTCGGTCGGGATGACGTAGCCGACGAGCCGGCCCTCGCGCATGACGACGGCGCTTGCGCGGACGTCGGGGTGGCCGGTGAGGGCGGTCTCGATCTCGCCCAGCTCCACCCGGAAGCCGCGCACCTTGATCTGGTGGTCGGCGCGGCCGAGGAACACCAGCTGTCCGTCCTGCCGCCACCGCACCAGGTCGCCCGTGCGGTACATGCGCGTCCCGGGCGGGCCGTACGGGTCGGCGACGAAGGCGCCCGCGGTCAGGCCGGGGCGGCCGAGGTAGCCGCGGGCCAGGCTCGGCCCGCCGAGGTGCAGCTCGCCGGTGACGCCGACGCCGACGGGCTGGAGCCCGCCGTCGAGCACATAGGCGCGGACGTTCGGGTCGGGGCGGCCGATCGGCAGCGGCCCGGCGTCGTCCGGGTCGTAGTGCCAGGTCGTGGAGTTGATGGTGACCTCGGTGGGCCCGTAGGCATTGAACAGCGCCCTGCGGCCCCGGCCCCAGCGGTGGGCGAGTTCCGGATCGAGCCGTTCGGCGCCGACGACGAAGAACACGTCGGGGCCGACGGTGCGGTCGTCGGGCATCGCGGCCAGGAACGACGGGAGCAGGTTCACCCCGGTCACCCGGTGCTCCACGATGTAGTCCAGGAGTTCGTCGCCGGGTACGCGCACCTCCTCGGGCGCGATGACGGACGTGCCGCCGGACAGCAGCGGCACCATGGTCTGCCAGAACGCGACGTCGAAGCCGGTCGAGGCGAAGTGCAGGTAGCGGTCGTGCTCGGTGGCCCCGACGACCTCCTCCTGAAGGGCGATCAGGTCGGGCACACCCCGGTGGGTGACGCCGACGCCCTTGGGGCGGCCGGTGGTTCCCGAGGTGTAGATGACGTACGCGAGGGCGTCGTCGGTGAGCCGGGTCCGGGCGGTGGCCGGGTCGGTGTCGGGTACGGAGGCGAGGGTGGCCGGGTCGTCGAGGCGCAGGACGGGGATGTCGCGGTCGACGGGCAGTGCGGCGCCGGTCGTCACGGCCGCCGCCGGGGCGATGTCGTCGAACATGTACGCCAGCCGCTCGCGCGGGTAGCTCGCGTCCATCGGCACGTACACCGCGCCCGCCTTGGCCACGCCGAACAGGGCCACCGTCATCTCGACGTCCCGGCCGATGAGGACCGCGACCGGGTCCTGCGGCCGTACCCCGTGCGCGATCAGCGCGTGGGCGAGCCGGTTGGCCCGCCGGTCCAGTTCGGCGTAGGAGAGGCCGCGGTCGCGGCAGACCAGGGCTTCGGCGTCGGGCTTGCGCCGCACCCAGGCGGCGAACTCGTCCAGCCAGTGGCCGCGGTCCTTGGCGGGGACGGTCTCGGTGCCGGTACGCAGCATCCGGGCGCGCTCGCCGGCGTCGAGGGCGGGCAGCACGAGTGCGGGCCGGGCCGGGTCCTCGACGATCTCGCGGAGCAGGTTGTGCAGCCAGCGGCCGTAGTCGCGTACGGTCCCCCGGTCGAAGGCGCGCGGCTGGTAGCCGAGGCCGATGGTGATCTCGTCGCCCGGGATCACGATGACGGTGAGGGCGTAGTGCGTGGCGTCGGTGATGTCGACGCCGGTGAGGTCGAGCCCGGGGGCGAGGGGGGTGCGGGTCCGGCTGGAGAGCGGGAAGTTCTCCATGACGAGCATCGTGTCGAACAGTTCGCCGATGCCGGCCGCCCGCTGGATGCCGGGCAGCCCGACGTGGTGGTGTTCGGCCAGGGCGACGCTCTCGGCGTGCACCTGGGCCATGAGGTCGCGCACGGTGCGGTCCTGGGTGTACCTGACGCGGACCGGGACGGTGGTGCCGAACTGGCCGATCATGGACTCGACGCCGTCGACCTCGGCGGGCCGCCCGGAGACGGGGCAGCCGAACACCACGTCGCGGCGCCCGGTGAGCCTGCCCAGCAGCAGCCCCCACGCCGTCTGGAGGACCGTGGTCAGGGTGACGCCCTGTTCCCGGGCGAAGGCGCGCAGCCGGTCGCTGAACTCGCGGCCCAGCTCGACGGTCTCGCGGCCGGGCCGTTCGACACCGGTGCCGGAGCTGGCGGGTGCCAGCCGGGTCGCGTCGTCCACCCCGGCGAGCGCCTGGCGCCATGCGTTGAGCGACGCCTCCTCGTCCCGGCCGGCCAGCCAGCGGAAATACTCCGACAGCGGCGGGGAGACGGGTGCGGCGGGGCCGCCGCCGAGCTCGGCGTAGAGGGCGAGCAGGGTGCGGCCGACGATCGGCATCGACCAGCCGTCGAGGAGGGCGTGGTGGTTGGTGATCACGAGCTTGTGCTCGGCGGGCCCGACACGGGAGAGCAGGAAGCGGATGAGCGGTGGGCGGGCCGGGTCGAAGGGGCGCTCCAGATCGGCGCGGGCCGCTTCGGGGAACCTGTCGTCCTGCCGCCATTCCAGGGCGACTTCGGCGGGGATCACCTGGACCACCTCGTCGCCGGCCGTGCCCAGGTGGACGCGGAGGGCGGGGTGACGGCGCAGCAGTTCACGGGCGGCGCGGGCCATCCGGTCCGGTTCCAGCTCGCCGGAGAGGGTGGTCACGGCCTGGACGACGTAGACGTCGGCGTCCGCGTCGTCCCGGACCAGGGTGTGGAAGGACAGCCCGACCTGGAGCGGGGTGGCGGGCAGCACGTCGCTGACCCGGCCGGTGCGTTCCAGGGCGTCGATGGCGTCCTGGCCGAGGCCGACCAGCGGCAGGTCGGAGGGGGTGAGCCCGCCGGCGGTGTGCAGGGCGTGCGCGGCCAGCGCGTCGAGCGCGGCGGCCCAGGCGTCCTGGAGGGCGGCGACGGCGTCCGGGCCGATGACCTCGGTCGCGGCGGTCCACTCGACTGCGAGCCGGGGCTCGTCGCCCTCGTGGACGAAGCAGTTGAGGGCCAGCACCTGTTCCAGGGCCTTGGTGGCGGGCTCGGTCACCGAGAAGGCGTCGTGCTCGGGCAGCCGCCATCCCGTGGCGGGCAGCGGGGCGAACCGGCCCAGGTAGTTGAGCAGGACGTCCGGCGGCGGGGTCGCCGCGAGTTCGGCGCCGGCTTCCGGGTCGAGGTGGCGCAGCACGCCGTAGCCGACTCCGGCGTCGGGGACGGCGCGCCGGGCTTCCTTGGCCGCGCGCAGCGTTTCGCGTACGTCGTCGGAGGCGGGCACGCGTACCGGGTACTCGCTGGTGAACCAGCCGACCGTGCGCGACAGGTCGAGGTGTTCGCGGCCGTGGCCCTCCATGGACACGGTCAGTGCGTCGCCGCGCAGGCCCCAGCCGCGCAGGGCGAGCACGAGTGCGGCGAGCAGGACCTCGTCGACGCCGGCGCGGTAGGCGGTGGGCAGGGTGGTCAGCAGGGCCTCGGTGGCCTCGGGCGTGGCGGTCGTGACCGACCGGTGGGCGGTGGCCACGGTGTCGCGCGCGGGGTCGAGGGGGCGGGCGCCCAGCCGGGTCGCGGAGTCCAGCGCGGTGCGCCAGTGGCCGAGTTCGCCGCGCCGGGCGCCGGTCTCGCCCTGCTGGGCGAGGACCGTGGCGTGCCGCCGCCAGGACGTGCCGACGGGGTCGGGGGTGCCGCCCGCGCAGGCCGTGTACAGGTCGGGCAGGAGGATGCGCCAGGACACGCCGTCCATGGCGAGGTGGTGCACGACGACGACCAGCCGGTCCGCCGTGCCGTCCCCGGTACGCAGGATGGCGGCGCGCACGAGGTCGCCGGTGCGCGGGTCGAGCCGGCCGGCCAGCCGCTCGGCCAGGGCGGTCACCTCTTCGCCGCGGGTCTCCTCCACGGCGGCCCGGACCGTGCCCCGGGGCAGGACCTCAAGGCCGTCGGCCACGCGCAGCCGCAGGGCGTCGTGGTGGTCGAGGAGGGTCTGTACGCCCCTGGTCAGGTCGTCCCGGGTGAGCGCGTCGACGTGCAGGGCGGTCCACTGGGCGTATCCGGCGACCGTGTCGATGTCCGGGTGCGGGTCGAGCAGGCCGCGCACGATGGGCGGGGCGGGGACCGGGCCGACCGGCTCGTCCGCCGGTCCCGCGGCCTCGTCCAGCAGTTCGGCGGAGGCGGCGAGCGCGGCGAAGGTGCGGCGTGCCAGCAGGTCTCTCGGGCGCAGCCCGAGGCCGAGCGCGCGCAGTCTGCTGCTGACGGTGATCGCGGTGATGCTGTCGCCGCCGAGGGCGAAGAAGTCGTCGTCCACACCGACCCGTTCGACGTCGAGCGCTTCGGCGAGGACGGCGCACAGCAGCCGTTCGCGCTCGGTGCTCGGCTCCCGGCCGCCGCCGGGCAGGGCGGGTGCGGGCAGGGCGGCGCGGTCGAGCTTGCCGTTGGGGGTGACGGGCAGGCGGTCCAGCACCACCACGGCGGACGGCACCATGTGTTCGGGCAGCCGCTCGGCCAGGCGGGCGCGTGCCTCGTCCCCGGTGACGGACGCGGACACGAGGTAGCCGACGAGCCGGGACGAGAGGACCCTGGCGGCCGCGGCGGTGACGCCGGGCAGGGCGGCGAGCGCCTCCTCGACCTCGCCGGTCTCCACCCGGTGGCCGCGGATCTTGACCTGTCCGTCGCCCCGGCCGCCGTACTCCAGGCCGCGGCCCGGTACCCAGCGGGCCAGGTCGCCGGTGCGGTACATCCGTTCGCCGGGCGCGCCGAAGGGGTCGGCGACGAAGCGCTCGGCGCTCGCCCCGGGGCGGCCGAGGTAGCCGCGGGCCAGGTGGGGGCCGGCCAGGTACAGTTCGCCGGCCGTGCCGTACGGAACCGGCTGGAGCGCGTTGTCCAGGACGTGGACCCGGGTGCCGGCGAGGGGGTGGCCGATGGTCGGTTCGCCGTCGTCGATGCGGGCGGTGGTGCTGTCCACGGTCGCCTCGGTGGGCCCGTACATGTTGCGCGCGGTGATTCCTGATGCGGCGACGCGGCGCCACAGTGCGGGCGGGGTGGCCTCGCCGCCCAGGAGCAGCATCGCCGGTGGCAGGTCGAGCAGGCCGGCGTCGATGAGGGGGGTGGCCATCGAGGGGGTGGTGTCCACGATGTCGATGCCGTCGCGGGCGTACGCGGCGAGCAGGGCGTCGGCGTCGCGGGCGGTCTCGGTGTCGTAGACGTGCAGTTCGTGCCCGCACAGCAGCCATACGAGGTGTTCGAAGGCGGAGTCGAAGGCGAAGGAGTAGGTGTGGGCGGCGCGCAGCCGGCGGCCCGTGGCCCGTTCGGCCTCCGCGACGACCGTGGCCCGCTGGTGGTGCAGGAGCGCGGCGAGGCCGCCGGCGCGGCCGAGTACGCCCTTGGGGCGCCCGGTCGATCCGGAGGTGTGGATGACGTAGGCGAGGTGTTCGGGGTTGCGGGGCCGGGAGAGTTCGGCGGCCGTCAGGGGCGCGCCGGACAGGCCGGCGGCCTCGTCCAGGAGGGTCTTCCAGGGCAGCCCGTCGACCGTGCCGTCGGTGAGGACGAGGACGGGGCGGGTGTCGGCGATGAGTTCGCGGAGCCGCTCGGGCGGGTGGGCGGCGTCCAGTGGGAGGAACGCGGCGCCCGCGTCCAGCACCGCGAGCAGGGCGGCCACGGAGTCGGCCGAGCGCGGCAGGGCGAGCGCCACGACGTCCTCGGCGCCGACGCCCCTGGCGCGCAGGGCGCGGGCCAGCCGGTGCACCCGGTCGGCCAGTTCGCCGGCGGTCAGCCGTTCCTCACCGCAGACCAGCGCGGTGTGCCCGGGGCCGGCGGCGGCCATCGCGTCGAATGCGGCGGGCACGTCGGCCGGTGTGCCGGGCAGGGCGGGCGGGCTCCACTGGGCGAGGAGCCCGTCGACGTCGTCGGCGAGGGCGATCCGGCCGACGGGCAGGCCCCCGGTCAGCCCGGTGAGCAGGGCGCGCAGCCCGCTCATCAGGCTGTCGACGGCGGCCTGGTCCTTGGAGCGGGCGTCGACCTCGAAGCCGAGCAGCAGCCCGCCGTCGCGGGTCGGCAGGACGCTCAGGCCCATGTCCTCGGGCGGTCCGCCCGCGACGTTGCGCAGCACGCCGGCCGCCCCGGCGAAGTCGAGCGCCAGGTCGAACGCCTTGAGGTTGATGCCGCGCCCGTGCAGCAGCGCGCCGGCGCCGGGCACGCCGAGGTCGCGGGGCAGGTCCTCGCCCCGGTAGCGCTGGTGGTCGCGCATCTCGCGCATGGCGGTGGCGACCCGGCGGCTCAGTTCGCCGAGCCCGTCGCCGCCGTGCACGGTCACCCGCATCGGCAGCACGTTGACCGCCATGGAGGGGGTGCGCAGCGCGGCCGAGCCTGCCCGGCACATCAGCGGCAGCGCGAACACCACGTCGGTGCGGCCCAGCATGCGGTGCAGGAAGGCCGCGTAGCCGGCGATCAGCGCCTCGCCCCAGGTGACGCCCTCGCCGTCCGCGAAGGCGCGCAGCCGGGCGGTCTCCTCGGGGGTGAGGACGGCCCGGGCGGTGAGGGTGCGGCCGGGGGCGCCGGCGGTGTCGGGGCCGTCCTGGTCGCCGATGTCGGGCAGCGGGGTGAAGCGCTCGACCCAGTACGCCCGGTCCTCGGCGGCCCGGTCGCTGTCGCGGTAGGCCAGGTCGTCGGCGACGAGCCGCGCGAACGCGCCGAAGGTGGAACGCGGCGGCTCGGTGCCGCGTACCAGGGCGGTGTAGTGGGCGGCGGTGCGGCGGGCGAGCAGGGCGGCGGTGTAGCCGTCGAAGACGAGGTGGTGGCCGAGCTGTGTGTACCAGACCTCGCGGTCGGAGAGCTTGATGACGGTACGTGAGTACAGCGGGCGGTCCGTCATGCCCCGGCAGGCCTCGGACAGGCGGGCCCGTTCGGCGTCGACGAGTGCCTGGGCCGCCGCGGCGGGGTCGGCCTCGGCGCTGACGTCGGCCAGGGGCGGCAGCGGGACGGGTTCGTCGCTGACCGCCTGGCGTGGCCCGTCGGGGGTCTCGTGGACCCTGAGCCGCAGGCTCTCGGCCTCCTCGGTGGTGGCCCGGACCGCTTGCGCGAGGGCGTCCACGTCGACCGGTTCGCCGCCGGATATCTCCACCACGTCGCCGACCACGTAGTACGGCGAGTCGGGTTCGATGCGCTGGGCGTTCCAGATGCCCGACTGGGCACCGGTCAGGGGCAGGAGGCCGTCCGAGGACACGCTCGCGGTGCTCAACTTACTCTCCTTGAAGTGTGGGAACGACCATGGGGGTGCCGGTCACGGGGTCCGGGACGACGACGCTGGGCAGGTCGAAGACGTCCTTGATCAGCGTGGCGTCCACGATGTCCCCGGGGACGCCCTCGGCGACCACCGTTCCGGCCTTCATGGCGACCAGGTGGTCGGCGAACCGGCATGCCTGGTTGATGTCGTGCAGGACCGCGACGACGGTGCGGCCCTCGTTGCGCAGCCTGGCGAGCAGGCCGAGCAGTTGGTACTGGTGGGTGATGTCGAGGAACGAGGTGGGTTCGTCCAGGAGCAGGTAGGGCGTCTGCTGGGCGAGCACCATGGCCATCCAGACCCGCTGGCGCTGTCCGCCGGACAGTTCCTGCACGGGCCTGTCGGCCAGGTCGGCGACGCCGGCGGCGGCCATCGCCCCGTCGACGGCCTCCTGGTCGTCGGCCGACCACAGGGCCAGCATCGACTGGTGCGGGAAGCGGCCCCGGCCCACGAGCTGGCGGACCTTGATGTCCTCGGGGGCCGTCGGGTCCTGCGGCAGGAAGCCGAGTTGCTTGGCGAGCGCCTTGGTGGCGAAGCCGCCGACCTCGCGGCCGTCGAACTCCACCTGCCCGGAGTGCGGTCGCAGCAGCCGTACGAGCGCGCTCAGGAGGGTGGACTTCCCGCAGGCGTTCGGGCCGACGATGGCGGTGAACGCGCCGTCGGGGATGTCGAGGGTCAGCCGGGTGGACACGACCCGGTCTCCGTAGCGCAGGGTGATGTCCCGCGCTGTCAGGCGTGCGGTCACGCGCGCCTCACCTCCTTGGTCAGCAGCCAGATCAGGTAGCAACCGCCGATCGCGGTGCTCACGACGCCCACGGGCAGTGCGACGGGTGCCAGCAGCATCTGGGCCAGCAGGTCGGCGCCCTGGAGGAGCACCGCCCCGGTCAGTGCGGCCGGGAGCAGCGGTACTCCGGCGGCGCCCGCGAGCCGGCGGCCGATCTGCGGGGCGGCCAGTGCGATGAACGCGATGGGCCCGGCCACGGCGGTCACCGTTGCGGTGCAGCCGACGCCGACCAGGACCATCAGCAGCCGCAGCCGGTCGAGTCCGACGCCGGTGGTCACGGCGATCGGGTCGCCGAGTGCCGCCTGGTGCATGGCGTGGGCCCGTGTGGTCATGAGGATCAGCAGGACGGCGATCACGGTGAACGGGATGCCGAGGTCGTCCCAGCCCACGCCGTTGAGCGAGCCCGCGCTCCAGCCGACGGCGGCGATCGCCACCTCCAGGTCGGCGCGGAGCACGATCCAGGAGTTGATCGCGGTCACCATCGCGTTGATGGCGATACCGATGACGACCAGCCGGAGGCCGGAGAAGCCGTGTTCGAGCGAGAGCAGGTAGATGGCGGCCGCGACGACCAGTCCGCCGAGCACGGAGCCGACGGCGAGCTGGGCGGAGGTGCCCGACAGTACGGTGAGGGCGACCAGGGCGCCCGTGTAGGCGCCGGCGTCGAGCCCGATGACGTCGGGGCTGCCCATGGGGTTGCGGGTGAGGTTTTGGAAGATGGCGCCGGCGACGCCGAGGGCGGCGCCGAAGACCAGGCCGGCCAGCACCCGCGGCAGCCGCCAGTCCCGGATCACCACGGAGTGCTCGGAGCCGGTGAGGACGGCGAACACCCGGCTGGGGGACGACCATGACGCCCCGTAGCACAGTCCGAGCAGGCCGAGGCCCAGGATCAGGGCGACCAGCACGACGACGAGCACCACCGTGCGGCGTTCCACCCGGAATCTCAGTACGTTCACAGTGACCCCGCCCCGTAGCGGCGGACCGCCCAGATCAGCATGGGGCCGCCGAGGAACGCGGTCACGATGGCCACCGGCACCTCGCCGGTGGGCAGCAGCACGCGAGAGGCCATGTCGGCCACGAGCAGCAGGATCGGGCCGAGCACCATGGTGTAGGCGATCAGCCAGGGCACCGATCCGGACGCCGGTTTGCGCACCAGGTGCGGCACGATCAGTCCGACGAACAGGATGGGCCCGGCCACCGCCGTCGCCGCACCGCTGAGCACGGTGATGAGGACGAGGGTGGCGATGCGCACCCGGCCCACGTCGGCGCCCAGGGTGTGGGCGACGTTCTCGCCGAGCGTCAGGGCGTTGAGCGCCCTGCTCAGCAGCAGCGCACCGGCCAGCGAGACGGCTATCGCGGTCAACGGCAGGGCGAGGGAAGCCTGTTCGCGTCCGGCCAGGGTTCCGACCGACCAGAAGCGGTAGACGTCGAAGACGTCGGGGAGCATCAGCCTCATGCCGAGGGCGACGCCGTTGAGCACCGCGGTCAGCGCCACCCCCGTGAGCACGAGGCGCAGGGGCGAGCGGCGGCCGACCGCGGCGACCAGCAGGGCCGCGACCACGGAACCGGTGATCGCGAAGCCCAGTTCGCCCGCCTGTCCGCCGGCCAGGCCGAGCGCGGAGCCGATGGTGATGGCGAACCCGGCGCCCGCGGTGACCCCGAGGATGCCGGGCTCGGCCAGCGGGTTGCGGGCGAGCGTCTGGATGAGCGCGCCCGCCACGGCGAGCGCGGCACCGACGGCGACGGCGAGCATCGCACGCGGTGCCCGCACGTCGCGCACGATGACGTGGTCGTCGGTGCCCTGGTAGTCGAAGAGTGCGCGCACGACTTCGCCGGGTGCGACGTGGCGGGCCCCGACGCCCATGCTGAGTACGGCGAGAGCTGCCAGCAGTACCAGTCCACCGACGAGCAGGGCGGTCTGCGGGACCGCCCGCCGGTTTCCCGCCGTCTTGGACGCGCGGCCCGCGACGGTCACCGGTTCAGCAGCGGAGCGAGCGACTTGTCGATCGCGTCCAGGGTCATCAGGGCCTCGCCGTAGGTGGCGGCCTCGGTGTAGCGGAACGGGTAGGCCTTGCCGGCCTTGACGGCGGGCAGGTTCTTCCAGAGCTTGGAGTCCAGGACGTACTGGACGGACTTCGGGACGCTGCCGTCGGCGTTGACCGAGTAGGTCAGGACGTCGGCCTCGCGGTAGGCGTCGGGAAGCTCCTCGATGGAGGGGTACTCGCTGACCGCCTGGGAGCCGGGGCCGGCCTTCTTGACCTTGCCGTAGTAGGTGGCGCCCAGGTCCTCGGCGATGTTGGTGCCCCAGGAGCCGTTGAACTCGCGCTGGAAGGTGCCCTTGGCGGCGTCACCGTACGCGCCGACGTGGCCGAGCTTGAGCTTCGGCAGAACGTCCTCGTACTTGGCGGCCAGTTCGGCGGCCTTGGTGTCGTAGGTCTTCTTCGAGGCGTCGAACTGCTTCAGGGCGCCCGCGGCGTCGGCCTGCTTGCGCGAGAGGTCGCGCCAGGCGGACGGCAGGCTGGGGCCGATCGCGACGACGGGGGCGATGGACTCCAGCCGCTTCACGTCGATGTCGCCGAGCACGGGTGCCGGCACACCGATGACGATCAGGTCGGGCTCGGCCTCGGCGACGGCCTCGTAGTTGGTCTCGGCCGCCTGCTCGCCCGCGATCTTCGTGAGCTTCTTGTAGGTGGCGAGGTCTTCCTTGCTCATCATCGGCTCGCCGCGCTTCCACGAGGAGATGCCGACCAGCGGTGCGTCGGCCTCGATGAGGGCCGGTACGGCGTAACCGGTGGCCACCACACGCTTCGGGTTCACCGGGATGGTGATCTTGCCGTTGTCCGCGGTGAACACCCGGGTCCTGCTCTTCTCCGAGGCGGAATCCGACCCGCCGTCCGAGGATGACCCGCATCCGGTCAGAACGAGGGCCAGCGCGAGGGCGCCGACCAGACCGGACGATCTGCGTATGGACATTCCGAACTCCTTGCTACTTAGGTAAGGCTCACCTTAATTGATGGCCTTTCGGCAGGACAACTCGCGGGTGGCGCACCACGCGGTCCGGCCGGTGGATCAGTGGTCGTGGCTGTGGTCGTCTTCGTCGAAGTCGGCGACGCCGCGCTTCCAGTAGCCGGTGATGTCGTAGTCGGCCTTCTCCAGGCGCAGTTCGTCGCGGACCCAGCGGCGCAGCGGCTTGATCTGCCCCGCCTCCCCCGCGACCCACACGTACGCGCGCTCGCCCTCGGGCACGGTGACCGCCATCGCGGCGCGGGAGAGCGCGTCACCGGACCCGGCCGGCCGGCCGCCGCGGTGCAGCCAGTGCACCTCGACGCCCTCGGGCGCGGTCAGCTCGATCTCCTCCTCGGCGTCCGCGACTTCGACGAACGCCCAGCCCTTGGCGGTCCTGGGCAGTTCCTCCAGCCATCGCGCGATGGCGGGCAGCGCGGTGATGTCCCCGACCAGCAGGTAGCGGTCGTAGGCGTGCGGGACGATCAGCCCGCCGGGCGGTCCCGCGATGTGCATGGTGTCGCCGGGCTGGACCTTGCGGGCCCAGTCGGAGGCGAGACCGCCGTCGTGCGCGGCGATGTCGATGTCGAGTTCGCCGGTGACGGGGTCGTAGCGGCGCACGGTGTACTCGCGCGAGGTGGGCGCCGGCCTCGGCCAGCGCAGCATCGCCCCGTTGCGCTCGGGCAGGCGCAGGGTGCCGTCCGCCTCCGGGAAGATCAGCTTGACGTGTTCGTCGGGTGCGTGGGCCTCGAATCCCTCGGTGGCCGAGCCGCCCAGGGTCACCCGCAGCAGCCCCGCACCGACCGTGGCCGTACGCACGACCTCGGCCTCCCGGATGCCGATCGGGTAGCCGACCTTCTCGGAGTGCAGACCGGCCCGTACCTCCGCGATCCGCTCCAGGTGCCGGCCCCGGTGATCGATGCGGCTCATGCGGCCTCACCCGCCAGCAGCGTCTGCCAGTGGCCGAGTTCGGGCAGCTCGAAGAGGTCGGGGAACTCCAGCGTCGTCGCCCCCGCCGCACGCCAGCGCTCGACCAGGGCCATGATGCGCATCGAGTCGAGCCCGAGGTCGACGAGATTCTCGTCGGCCGCGATCTCGGCGGGCTCGCAGCCCAGTAGTTCCGCGATGTCGGCCCGGACACGCTCGGGCGACAAGGTCTGGCTCATCGGACGACTCCTTCGGGGGGTGGGCACCGACAGGTTGGTCGGAGCGGCGGTGGCGGTGGGTACGGCCAGGCGGCGGGCAGCGCGAACAGCCGCACCGGACAAGGGGTGTCGCGCGAGAGAGCCAGGCGCCCCTTTCGCCAACCGGACATTCTCGGCCCGGAGTTCAGGCAGGCGGGCACTCGCAGCTTAGGCTACCCTCACCTAACCTAGCGTAGGAGGTCAGGCCGAGTGAAGCCCGCGCCCCTCCCGTACGGTTTCCGTCCCGGCATGTGAACCGGGGCCCTGCGGACGGTGGCGACCCCTTAGGCTGGCCGGTGCAGCTGGTTCGCCCTGTCCGCCAGACAGGCGCGTCGTAAGAGGGAACCCGGTGGGAATCCGGGACTGCCCCGCAGCGGTGAGTGGGAACGACCGCCGTCATACGCACTGGACCGAGTCCGATCCGGGAAGCGACGGCCAGTAGGAATCCGCCCCTGGCGGACGTGCCCGCGAGTCCGAAGACCTGCCTGTTGCCCGCGCACGACCACTCGTGTGCGGATATCCCGGTGACCTCGTGGGCGGGTCGGCGTACATACCTGACGGAGAACCCGCACCGCGTGTGTCCGGGGCCCGTCCGGTCCGTCACCCCTTCGCGTCCGCGTCCCGTCCCGGGATGTTCAGGAGTCATCTCGCGAAGGAGATTTCCGTGACATCCAAGCCCGCAGCCGCGGCAGCACAGGCCACCGTGTACGGCTACCCCCGACAGGGCCCGGACCGGGAACTGAAGAAGGCGATCGAGGGTTACTGGAAGGGCCGGGTCACCGCCGACGCCCTCCGGGAGACGGCGGCAGAGCTGCGCCGGTCCAACTGGCGGCGGCTGGTGGACGCCGGCGTCCACGAGGTTCCCACCGGCGACTTCTCGTACTACGACCACGTCCTGGACACCAGTGTCATGGTCGGTGCCGTCCCGGGGCGGCACCGCGAGGCCGTTGCCTCCGACGCGCTCGACGGGTACTTCGCGATGGCCCGCGGTACCCAGGACGTGGCCCCGCTGGAGATGACCAAGTGGTTCGACACGAACTACCACTACCTGGTCCCCGAGCTCGGCCCCGACACCGTCTTCACCGCCGACTCCACCAAGCAGGTCGGTGAGCTGGAGGAAGCCCTGGCGCTCGGACACACCGCCCGGCCCGTGCTCGTCGGTCCCGTCACCTATCTCCTGCTGGCCAAGCCCGCCCCCGGGGTGGCCGCGGACTTCGAACCGCTCACCCTGCTCGACCGGCTGCTTCCGGTGTACGCGGAGGTGCTGGCCGATCTGCGGGCGGCGGGTGCGCAGTGGGTGCAGCTGGACGAGCCCGCTCTCGTCCAGGACCGCACACCGGCCGAGCTGAACGCCGCCAACCGCGCCTACCGCGACCTCGGCGCCCTCACCGACCGGCCCCAGCTGCTCGTCGCCTCCTACTTCGACCGGCTCGGCGAGGCCCTTCCCATCCTGGCGAAGGCCCCCGTCGAGGGCCTGGCACTGGACTTCACCGGCGCCGCCGCGGCCAACCTGGACGACCTCGCCGCCGTCGGCGGGCTCCCGGGCAAGCGGCTCGTCGCGGGCGTCGTCAACGGCCGCAACATCTGGATCAACGACTACGAGAAGTCCCTCGCGACCCTCGCCACGCTGCTCGGCCTCGCCGGCCGGGTCGACGTGGCCGCGTCCTGCTCCCTGCTGCACGTCCCGCTGGACACCGCGCCGGAGAAGGACATCGATCCGGAGATCCTTCGCTGGCTCGCCTTCGCCCGGCAGAAGACCGCCGAGGTCGTCACCCTGGCGAAGGGGCTCGCCCGGGGCACCGAGGCGGTGGCCGCCGAGATCGCCGCCAACCGCGCCGCCCTCGCCTCCCGCGCCGGCTCGCCCCTCACCCGCGACCCGGTGGTCCGCGCACGCGCCGAGGCCGTGACGGACGCCGACGGCCGCCGCTCCCAGCCCTACGCCGAGCGCGCCGCCGCCCAGCGCGCCCACCTGGGCCTGCCGCTGCTGCCGACGACGACCATCGGCTCCTTCCCGCAGACCGGCGAACTGCGCACCGCCCGCGCCGACCTGCGCGCCGGGCGCATCGACACGGCCGGTTACGAGGAGCGCATCCGGGCCGAGATCGGCGAGGTCATCGCCTTCCAGGAGAAGACCGGCATCGACGTCCTGGTGCACGGCGAGCCCGAACGCAACGACATGGTGCAGTACTTCGCCGAACAGCTCACCGGCTACCTCGCCACCCAGCACGGCTGGGTCCAGTCCTACGGCACCCGCTACGTCCGCCCACCCGTCCTCGCGGGCGACATCTCGCGGCCCGAGCCGATGACGGTGCGCTGGACCTCGTACGCCCAGTCGCTCACCGGGCGCCCGGTCAAGGGCATGCTCACCGGCCCGGTCACCATGCTCGCCTGGTCCTTCGTCCGCGACGACCAGCCCCTCGGCGACACCGCACGGCAGGTCGCCCTCGCCCTGCGCGACGAGGTCCACGACCTGGAGGCGAGCGGCACTTCCGTCATCCAGGTGGACGAGCCCGCCCTGCGCGAGACCCTGCCGCTGCGGGCCGCCGACCACGCGGACTACCTGGCCTGGGCCACCGAGTCGTTCCGCCTCACCACCTCCGGGGTGCGGCCGGACACCCAGATCCACACCCACATGTGCTACGCCGAGTACGGCGACATCGTCCAGGCCATCGACGACCTCGACGCCGACGTCATCAGCCTGGAGGCCGCCCGCTCCCACATGCAGGTCGCCCACGAGCTGGCCGCGCACGGCTACCCCCGCGAGGCAGGCCCCGGCGTCTACGACATCCACTCCCCGCGCGTCCCCGGCGCCGAGGAGGCCGCCGAACTCCTGCGCACCGGTCTGAAGGCCATCCCCGCCGAACGGCTGTGGGTCAACCCCGACTGCGGGCTGAAGACCCGCGCCTGGCCCGAGACCCGCGCCTCCCTGGAGAACCTGGTCGCCGCGGCCCGTACCGTCCGCGCCGAACTGCCCGCCTCCTGACCGGTAGTTGAGCGGACGGCCGGGGCACCTGGGTGCGAGCGAGGCTCAGGTGTCCCGGCCGTCGGGGCCGGCGGGTCCGGCCGGGGTGAAGCGGACCGGTGCCCGGAAACGGGCGCGCCGGGCGGCGCGCCGGAACGTGGTGAGCACGGCCGCGCCCGCCAGGGTGACGCAGACGAAGTCGGTGACGGCCCGCCCGGTGTCCCAGCCGAGGAAGGTGGCGAGGTCGAACGCGAGGTAGCGGTGCCACTGCTCGGTGAACGGCAGCCCGGGCAGGCAGGCGATGGAGCTGTTCGGGTCGAGGGAGAACGGCCAGAAGGACAGGTTGAGCAGGAAGCCGAAGAGGTAGCCGGAGAGCGAGCCGTACACGGCGAGGAGCAGGACCTCGCGGCGGCCGGTGGCGCGGCAGGAATCCGGCGAGCATGCCCACGAAGGCGCAGCCGAACATCTGGTACGGCAGCCAGGGTCCGACGCCGCCCGTGATCAGCGCGGAGGTGAACAGCGAGGTGCAGCCGAGGGTGAAGCCGAAGCCCGGTCCGTAGACGCGCCCGGCGAGGACCAGGACGAAGAAGACCGTTTCGATGCCGGCGGCTCCGACGCCGAGCGGGCGCAGGGCGGCGTTGACGGCGGACAGGACGCCGAGCATGGCCGGCGCCTTGGAGCTGATCCCGCCCTCGGCGATCTCGGAGAGCACCACGCAGAGCACGAGGACGAGCAGCACGCCGAAGATGAGCGGCGGGGCGTAGTTCGATCCGAACTTCCCGGGCGCGACGACGAAGGGCCAGAAGAACGCCACCAGGCCGAGGAAGGCGGCCAGGGCGATGACCAGCGAGACCCTGGGGGTGAGCCGGATGGCCGTGGTGGTGGCGGCGCTCATGTCCGGTCCCCGTCCTCGGGTGCTTCCAGGACCGCTGTCACCTGGTCGAGGGTGAGGAAGGGCAGCGGTGCGAGGATCTTGGCGGTCTGGCGACCCGGGGCAAGGTGATCGACGTGGGTGACACGGTCGCCCTGCGCTGGGGCAGCTGACCGGGGATCGCACGCGTTACGCGGGCCCGGCCGGCAGGACGGGCAGTGCGGCCGGGCGGCGGTGCAGGTGGCCGCCGCCCCGGGCCAGTTGGGACGGTGGCACCGCCGGGACCAGCCGGAGCCGGCGGCCGAGCAGCTGGGTCAGGGCCACCGTGAGCTCAAGCCGGGCGATCCCCGATCCAGGGCAGTAGTGCGGGCCCGGGCCGAAGCTCAGGTGGCGGCTCGCGGTGCTGCGGCCGGGGTCCAGCGTGCCGGGGCCGGCGTGGCAGCGGGGGTCGTGGTCGGCCCGCGACATCCTCGACCAGCCCCCGCGCCCGCTGCGGGGTGACGGCGGCCCGTCGACGGTGCGCACCCCGCGCCGGGTGAACGGTCGGCGGCCGCTGCCCGCTCCGGCTCAGCCCACCAGGTCCGGCGCGCGCAGCATCTCGGGCGGAACGCCCCAGGCGTCGACCAGGTCCACCGCGAGGGGCCGGACCCTGCGGCAGAGGTCGTTCACCTCGCGGCTGATCGCCTTGGAGCGCTGGACGGTGAGGCGGCCGTGCTCCATGAACCAGGCGCGGTCCGCTTCGATCGTGGACAGGGCGAACAGGTCGCACAGCAGGGCCAGCGCCGCCTTGTTGCCGCCTTCGGGCTGCTCGCGCACCTTGTCGACGAACGCCTCCAGGACCAGCCGTTCGACGTGTGCGTGGGCGACCGCGATCACGTGGTCCTGCACCTGGGAGAAGACGGCGCCGGGGTCGCGGCGCGCATCGATTCCGCGCTTGAGCCGGCGGGCCACACCGGCGAGCATGTGCTCCTCGCGGAAACGGAGCATGGCGAGCTGGTACTCCGGGTCGAGCAGACCGGCTTCGCGGTCCCACTCGTCGCCGCCGGGCAGCAGGTCCCGTACCCGCTCGAACAGTTTGTGGGCCGACGTCTTCTCCAGAACCGTCTCGACGGCGAGACCGGCGACGTGGCGGACCGTGCCCAGCTGGTCCAGGTCCTCGAACTCGCTCGCGTAATGGGTGAGCAGCCCCTTGGCCACGAGCTGCAGCAGGACGTGGTTGTCCCCCTCGAACGTGGTGAAGATGTCGCTGTCGGCCTTGAGCGCGGCGAACCGGTTGACGCTGAGGTAGCCGGCGCCGCCGCACGCCTCGCGGCACTCCTGGACGACCCGGGTGGCGTGCCAGGTGGCGAGGGCCTTGGCGCCGGCGGCCCGTGACTCCAGCCGGCGCCGCGCGTGCGCGTCGTCCTCGATGCCGGAAAGGACGTCGTGCAGCTGGGTGCGCACGACGTCCTGCGCGAAGTGCAGCGCGTACGTGCGGGCGAGAAGGGGCAGCAGCCGGCGCTGGTGCAGGCCGTAGTCGAGGAGCAGCTGCTCGTCCGTGTCGGGGGCGGCCGCGAACTGCCGGCGCCGCACGGCGTACTTCGTGGCGACCGCCAGGGCCACCTTGGCCGCGTTGACCCCGGCCCCGGCGACGCTGACCCGGCCCTGCACCAGCGTGCCGAGCATGGTGAAGAAGCGCCGGCCGGGACTCTCGATCGGGCTCTCGTAGACCCCGTCGGGGGTGACGTCGGCGAACCGGTTGAGCAGCGCCTCGCGCGGCACCCGCACGCCGTCGAACCGGATGCGGCCGTTGTCCACGCCGTTGAGGCCCATCTTGCGGCCGTCGTCCTCGATCCGGACGCCGGGCACCACCTCGCCCCCGTCGCGGACCCGCACGACGAACGCGTGCACCCCCTCGGCCTTCCCGCCGACCTCCAGCTGGGCGAAGACGACCGCCAGCTCCGCGTGGCGGGCCGCGTTGCCGATGTAGTCCTTGCACGCCTCGTCGCCGTGGGTGGTGATGACGAACTCCTGGCCGGCCGCGTCGTACCTGGCGACGGTGCCGAGCGCCTGCACGTTGGAGCCGTGCCCGGTCTCGGTCATCGCGAAGCAGCCCATCAGCTGTCCGGTGATCAGGTCGGGCAGGTAGGCCTCGTGGTGGCGTGCGGTGCCCAGCTGCAGGATCGCGCCGCCGAAGAGTCCGAACTGCACACCGACCTTCACCAGCACGGACAGATCACCGAAGGCAAGCGTCTCGAACGCGGCGATCGAGGCGCCGATGTCGCCGCCCCCGCCGTACTCGCTCGGGAAGCCCATACCGGTCTGGCCCGTCGCTGCCATCTCGACCACGATGTCACGCACCCGATCGCGGTACGCGTCGAAGCCGAGCTCCTCGGCCTCCTCCAGGACGGAGGCGTACGCCGTCAGATTGGTCCGGACGAGGTCGCGAATCCCGGCGTACTCACCGTCGAGCACCTCGGTCAGGGCCCGTACGTCGACCTCGGGCTGTACGTAACCGCTCTCGGCACTCTCGGCGGGGGGTGTGTTGTCAGTGGCCATGCCATTGCGCTACCCCGAGCACGGACGATCAAGCCGCCGGCCGGCGTTCTTGGGGCCGTACGGGGGAAGCGCGACGTCGCCGGCGCCCGGCGCGCGGCGCCGCAGCGCATGGCCGCCGCGGCCTATGCTCCCGGCCTCGCACGGCCCACCGAGCCGGCCCGGTCGGCGCCGGCGTCGGCGCAATCAGACCCGGACCACCGGTGTGCCGCTCCCCAGATGACGGAACGCTCCATGCTCCGGGACGGTCGGCGCCCCGGCCGGGCCCTCCTGGGCCTGCGCCCGGATCTCCCCCGTACTGGACGTACTTGGGTGATTCGGGCGTGCGGCGAGAGTGCGTGCCAGGCGTCGCGGGCCCACGAGGATACGCCGGACGGACCCTGGTTCTGCGGGCTGCCGAACCAGCGGGCCGCGGCCCGCTCGAACGTGCCGGGGTCCAGCGACTCTCCGCTCCCCCAGGCCACGACGCCGTCGGGACGTACGAGTACGGCAGCGCGTCCAAGGTCGTTGCGCGCCGGGCCGGCCGCGTACTGGACATGGCCGTCCCAGTTCTTGGCCGCACGCCGCAGTGCGTGGTCGGCGCGGAAGTCGAGCAGGACGCCCCGGCCCCGGCGCAGCAGGTCGTCGAGGCGGGTGCCGTCCTCGAAGTGGAAGTCGGGGGCGGTGCTGCCGACGAGCGGGTGCGCGCTGCCCAGGTCGTAGCGGTTGAAAAGCCCCGTTGTCCGCCGGTGGGCGAGGGTTGTTCCGTCCGTGGTGCTCAGCAGCTCGTGGACCAACTGCCGCAGCGCAGGGGCGTTGGGGCCCGGCTCCATGGTCGCCACCTGGGCGCGCGACCAGTCGACCACTGCGGCGCCGACGGGGTGGCGCTCGGTGGTGTAGGTGTCGAGCAGACCCTCGGCTGTCGTGCCGCGCACGGTCGCGGCAAGCTTCCAGCCGAGGTTGGCGGCGTCACCGATGCCGAGGTCGAGCCCCTGGCCGCCGAGAGGGGAGTGGATGTGCGCGGCGTCGCCGGCGAGCAGCACTCGCCCCTTGCGGTAGGTCGTCGCCTGCATCGCACGGTCGGTGAAGCTCGACGCCAGATGCACATCGGTCAGCGTCACGTCGGTCCCGGTGATGCGGCGCAGGACCTCCTGAAGGTGCTCGCGGGTCAGTGGCTGGGAGCGGTCGAACGCGCCGCCGTCGAAGTCCATCATGCCCAGGTGCCCCTCGAAGGGTGTGCGCAGGTACATGCCGTTGGGCGTCAGGTCGAAGCCGAGCGACAGCTGCCCGGGGTCGGCGAAGGTCACCTCGGCGACGTAGCCGGTGAAAAGTGGATCGGTGCCGACGAAGTCGAAGCCCGCCAGGCCCCGCACCGTGCTGCGCCCGCCGTCGCAGCCCACCAGGTAGCGCGCCTGGTGTTCCTGGCCGCGGGCCGTGACGGTGACGCACTTCTCGTCCTGTGTGACGCCCGTGACGGGCGTGCCACGCAGAATGTCCACGCCGAGCGCGGTGGCGCGCTCGGTCATGACCGTGCTGACCGCTTCGAGGCTGGTCATGAAGCCTTCCATCGCCGGGCTGGGCAGCCGGAAGGGGAGAGCCGAAACGTCGGTGTCGACCGCGTTGAGGCCCATGCCCGCGAAATGGCTCACATCCCGGGGCTCCGGCGCTTCGACCGCGTCGGGGGCCGCGCCGATCTCTGCGCCATGAGCGCCGGAGGCGCTGACCGCGGCTTCGAGCAGGCCGCGGCGGTAGAACGTCTCGGCCGATCCGGCGCTCAGGCCGCGCAATCCGAGCGGGAGCGCCTTCCACTGAGATGTTGCCTCCTCGTCCCGCTCCAGGACCAGGACGGAACAGCCGCCCAGGGCGAGCTCGGTGGCCGTGAACAGGCCGACCGGACCGCCGCCGGCAATCACCACGTCATGCATGGAGGATTCCTTTCCGAAACGCACGCTGGGGTGCCCGGCCCGACCGGGCGGGTCAACCGAGCCGGGTGAGGCCGTCGAGGACGACGGCGATGCCGGTGAGGAACTGCTCGCGGTCGTCGTGCTCGTTCATCTGGCCGACGATGGCGCGCATGAACGGGTAGTCCTCGGGGTCGAGGTCCTGCCAGGCCGCCGCAGTGGCGTCGAGGAACTGGGCGCGGTCGGGCTCGGCAGTCGGGGTGTCACCCTCGATCCGGGCGTTCCGGCTGACGGCCCCGAGGATGAAGTGCACCAGCGTCGAGGCAGCGTCGAACCAGGCGGTCTGCGGTACACCCAGCGCGCCCACCTGACGACCGATCCTCTCGAAGATCCCCACCGCCACCGGGGCGAACGGCTTCCGGACGACCTGCAGGGTCAGTCGCGTCGCGAGCCACTGGTGTTCTGCGATCGCATCGAACAGGGCCAGCGCCACGGTGCGGATCTCGTCCTCGGGCGAGGACGATGCCTGTACAGGCCCGGCTGCCAGCGCGGCCGTGACGATCGTCTCCGTTGCCGCGTCCAGCAGCTCGTCCCGGCCGCCCACCCGGTAGTAGACCGCCCCCGACCCGGTGGACAGGCGCTGGGTGAGCGCCCGTGTGGTCAGTGCGCTTTCGCCGCCCGCATCGAGCAGTTCGATGGCCGTCTCGATGATCTGCTCCCGGGAGAGCACCTGGTTACGCCGCTGGGGGCTGGGGGGTCTCGTTGCCACGCCTCCACCACGACACGATTGGAGCGCCGCACCAAATTAGTGCAGCGCTCCAACTGGGGCGCGACTGCCACCGCGAACCGCGGTCGTCCTTCCTGAACGCCAGGGTGCCTTCGCCGTGGAACTGCCGGGCCCTGGCCTGATCCGGGTGGACCGCCCGGTCCGCCGATCCGCTCGGGGCGATTCGGCCCCACGGCTCAGCTGACGGGCCCGTCGTGCCGGGGCTTCGGAACGCCCGGTGGTACGAAGCATGCGGTGACGGTCTTGCCCGACGCCTGCGGGTGGGTGCTGCAGGAGTCGGCGAGCGTGTCGACGATGGCCAGCCCACGCCCCCCGGTCGTCGTGAGGTCTTCGGGTTGCTTCTCGGGAAGCAGGGGGTCGCAGTCGTGGACACTCACGTGCAGGCAGTGGCTGTCCCAGGTGAGAACCAGCTGCGCCTCGCTGTGCGCGTGCTCGTGCGCGTTGGTGATCAGCTCGGAAACACTGAGCAGAATCGCGTCCACCGTCTCGGGGGCGTCCTTGGCCCACGCCAGGGAGGCCAGGTGCTCCCGCGTCCACCGACGGCCGGCCCGCGCACCTTGCGACACCGGAAACGACTGTGCCCACCCCACCGCACGTAGTGACGTGTCCCTTGTCATGGCTCCCTCCCTCACTCCGCCGTTCCTACTCCTTCCCCCCTACCCCCGCCTTCGAGGCGCACCCCCGTCGCCAGGGCACACACCGCCGACAGGGCAGGGGTTACGGGGAGGGGCGAGGGAACTGGGACGGTGACGCAGAGACACTCGCGAGACCCCTGGCGACTGCTGCCCGTCGTCCACGCCCCTGAGGTGGAAGCGCTGCGGGCGCTGAGCATCGCCTGGGCATGGCGGCACTGGCGTTGAGCTGGAATGTGCGAGGCCCGGGACCGTGATGGTCCCGGGCCTCGTGTGAGATCGGCGTTACCTGCCACCGTGCGGTGACAAGTCCCCTCACTCACCTTCGTGCTGACATGTTCCCGCGGTGATGGCGGAATGCTGTTCTCAGGTCAGCGGCATGTTGTTCTCGGGTCAGGTGAAGGGCCAGGGGCTCTGGGAGAGCCAGGTGGCCGCACCCGCGCCGGAGACGCAGGCCGCTGCCCAGGCTGCCCAGTGGCGAGTGGAGAGTTCCTTGACCGCCTTTGCGGTCTCCGAGCCGAGCAGCACACCGAACACGATGGCGAGGAAGAGGTCCCCCCATCCCACGGTGGGTCGTCCGATGATGAGCCATCCTGCTGCGCAGGCAATCAGGCACGCAGCCATGTAGGCCCAGGGCGTGGTGGTGGATCTGGCTGTCGCGTATGTCCGCTTGCGGTGCAGCAGGATCACGATGATCTGCGCGACGGCGGTTGCTATGGCGATCACGGGTGTCCTGCCAATCAGAACTTGCAGGCCTTCTTGACGGCGGGGATTCCGAGCAAGGCGGCCACTGCCTTGCGGTGCGCCGAGGTCAGCTTGCGCCGCTTGGCGTAGGTCTGGATGAGCTTTGCGGCCTTCTTGACACCGATCTTCTTGATCAGCTTGACGGCTGTGATGACGCGCTTGGAGCTTCCTGCCGGGGTGAAGGTGAAGATGAACCCGGCAACAGCCGCAGAGCACTTGATGATCTTCTTGGTTGTCGACCACCACGAGGGGTCGATCACAATGGGGAAGGCGCTCTTGGCGTCGAAGTCGACGTGCTGCACCAGCTTGTTGCCGACAACCTTGTAGCTGGTCGGAACATCCTTGCCGTTGGCGTCCTTCGCCCAGGGGGCGTCGAAGAATCCAGCGGCGTCCGTGGTGGGGGCCTTGTCGGCGTCCACGTCGCCCGGTGCGTAGAGCGAGACCGATCCGTCGTCGTGGGTGACGGCCGACATGCCTGCGGGGATGGTGAAGCCGGTTTCGTAGTCGTGGGGGGCGCTGCTGTTCTTGAGGATGTTCAGGGTGCGGGAGGCGCCGTCGACGGTGGGCTGGACCACGGTGTCCACCGGGCCGGAGGACGTGTAGACGACGTTCCCGCCGACCGGCGTGCCCTTGGTGCCGGCCGCGGGAATGGTCAGCTTGTTGGGCATCAGTTCATTCTGAACGTTGATGGCGTTGTTCTGGCCGTCCCAGGGCACGGAGACGACGTTCTCCTCGGTCACCGCGATGGAGGCGTAGGTGGAGTCCGAGGACGTTGCCGCGGTGACGTCGGCAGCGTCGGAATAGGTGTTCGCGAGCCCCAGCGCATTCTCGGCGGCCGTCGGCTTCCACGATGTGTCCACGGTGAACCGCACTGGGTCCGACCAGCCGTTGGCGTAGTGGGTGCCGTCGTAGCTGGTGGTGCGGAAGCTGTAGGTCTTGCCGGAGGTCAGCTTGCCGGCGGGGACGGTCACCTGTGAGGTGCTGTTAGCAGGGACGGGGGCGGCGTTGAGCATGGCCACAACCTCACCCGTGGCCGTGTCAGTGATCTCATAGGTACCGGTGACCTCGTCCTCGCCGTTGGCGTCGACGGTCGAGTACCGCAGGATCGGCGTGGTGGTGTTCACCTTGAAGACGCCGCCGGTGGAGATGAACGGAGCACCGGCCTGCAGGTTGGCGCCGTTGAAGGGCCGGTAGTTGTAGGTCACCTCCAGCGTCGGGATCTGGTCCTGGTTGGTGGCGTTGGCCGAGTAGAACCGCTTCCAGGCGTAGGTGTCGGACTCGTCAGCGGCCTTGAGAGCGATGGAGCCCGTCTCCGCCTTGGCCGAGGCCCACGTCTGAGCCAGCTTGGTGATGTCCGCAGTGGCCCATCCGGCGTTGTTGCAGGTGGCTGACTTGGTGTCGGTGGAAGTGGCTATCTTCTCCGAGAGCTGTGGCTGCTTGGTCCAGCGAGTGTTCTTGTCCGCTGCTCCGGAGGCCCACACCTCCCAGCCCCGCTTCTCGCACGACCACGCGTGGTAGTTCCACAGCTTCAGGGACGCCTTCGAGACCAGGGCATCGGAAAAGTTCTCCGTGCGGAAGGTCAGGAACGACCGCGCGACGCGCTTGGTGGTTCCCTCGTAGTCGCCGGGCCAGCCGACCTTCAGATCGATGTTCGCGGACTGGTCCGTCGTGTCACCGCCCTGGACGAACGTATCGAAGAGGACATCGAGTGCGTCCGTCGCGGGGTCGATGGTGACGGGGTACTGGGTTGCCGTGTCGGCGAGCCACTGCGTGTCCGGCCGCAGGGCGAGCTGTGCCACGTTCCCGGACTGGGTGACCTCCATGGCCACCTTGCGCCGGTTGGTGTGTTCACCGGAGCGAGGATCGACCTGCGCGTCCCACATGGTCGGCGCGGGCATGACGGCGATGGTCTCGCCGGAACCGTCCACGAAGTCGATGCCGCCACCGGTGTCGGGTATCGCACTCATGCCGTCGGGCAGGACGATCGGAAGCGTTACCGGGGCGCCGTCCTGCGGGGCCTGCCGCAGTTTCAGGTACTGCTCGAAGCCGGTGCGGGTCGCCTCGACGATCAGGTCGCCGCCGGGAACGGCGTTCGCGTAGGTCGCGACGTTTCCGGACAGCTCGGGAGCGGGCAGTCCGCCCTTCCACTGCACCGCGATTCGCGAATCGCCGCTGCCCAACGAGACCAAATCGCGCGCCGACTCCTGCGGGGCCGCCGCCACGGCCCTCAGCGAGCGCGGCAGGGCACCCCCCTTGCCTGCGAGCCTGAGCCCTTCCGGGTGAGCCTTGGCGACCACGTCACCATCGGAGCCCCGCTGCAAGTCGACATCCACGTCCACCCAGCGACCGTCCTGGAGCATCCGGATGGGTCCAGCAGCCGTCTTGCGGGTCAGCGTCCCGTCCGGGTTGGCGTAGACGGTGTCCGTCTCCGTCCGCATCTGCAGGATCTCTACCTGCCGCTCCTGCACCTTCGCGGCCGTCATCGCCGCTTCGGCACTCTCCGCCTCCGTGATCGGATGAGCCTGCAGCGACTCCATCGACTCCGCGAGAGCCGAGAGAGCTGAGAGAGCTTGCTCGGTCCCGGCGCCGGCCGACTCGTCCACAGTCGGCTGCCCCGCTGCCACGGCGACGTTCGGCGTGGCCAGCAAGACCGCTCCCGCGGTCAGCATCGCGATACCGCTGGCACGCAATGTGTTCTTCATCGTGATTCTCTCCAAGGGTGCGCCAAGTCGCCTTCGGACGTGCCCCCCGGCAACGGCGCGCTTGATCGTTAGCGGCGAAATATAATCACGCATCACATGATCTTGGCGAGGTCTTAACCTAAAAAACACTCAAGGGTCATTGACGAAGAGAAAGAGAAGACGGCAACTACCCACATAACGGCGTCAGTTCCATCCCGGCTGGACAGATTTGCCGCAAACGAGTCCCGCTGGTCCACGCCACCGAACGGGGATCAGGCGCCGGCCCGAGCAGCTGCCCGGGTGGCCGGCGGTCACAGCGTCCTGCCGTGGCGGAGACATGCCTCGGCGCAGCGGACGCGGCCGGCCCGGTTCATCCGGTGGAACGCGGTGAAGGACAGGTCCGGGCGGGCGGACGGGATACGGAAGGAGCGCCGGAGATGTCGCCGGCTTCGGCTCCCGGTCACCGGCCACGTTGCCGACGCACACCACCGCCGGGGTGACCGCTCCGGTGATGCTGACCCTGTTCCGCCCGGTGCGGGGGTCCGCGCCGGGCGGTGAGTGGGGCGGGGCCGTGCTGCTGGTGTCGGAGCACGGGGGCGCGAAGCGGCGCGGGTTCTGGGCGTCGTGGCCGCAGACCGGTGCGCCGCCAAGGAGACCCGGCACCGGGACCTCGCCGGCGTCGAACCCGGGGCCGTGACGGGGACGCGGGCGGCTCGGGGCGTGGTCGCGGACACCGCCCGCAGCGTCTGATCAGCCAGGGAGCGAGGAGGCGGGCGGGCCGTATACGGCCCGCCCGCCTCCTCGCGTTCACTGCGGGACGGTGGACTCGAACCAGGTGGGTCCGTCGGTCAGCGCCTGCTTGATCCGGAGCAGCGAGAACTCGGCCAGCTCCGGCAGCGCGTCCACGTGGAACCAGCCGACGTCCAGCGACTCGTCGTCGTTGACCCGGGCCGTGCCGCCGATGGCACGGCAGCTGAAGGTGATGTCCAGGAACTGGCAGCGGTCCCCGTTCGCGTACTGCAGGGGCGGCAGCGCCTGGGTGAGGACGACCCGCTCCGCCACGCAGCGCACGGCGGTCTCCTCGTACACCTCGCGCTCCGCCGTCTGAGCGGGCTGCTCGCCCGGCTCGGAGATGCCGCCGATCACGGACCACTTGCCGGTGTCGGCACGCCGCCCCAGCAGCACTCTGCCCTCGTCGTCGAAGACGACGGCGGTGACGCCGGGCAGCAGGAGCAGCTGCTGCCCGGCGGTGGCACGGATCTCGCGGATGAAGTCAGGGATTGCCATATGCCGACCCTACGCGGCGTGCGAGCCCGCTCAGCGCACGCGCCGGGCACGCACCGTCCGCGCGCCCGCCCAGCCCAGTCCGCCGAGCGCGAGGAGCACCAGCACGCCCTCGGGCAGCGGGCCCATCCGGGTCGCGGGGGTCAGCGAGGAGCGCAGCGGCACCTCGTCCACCAGGGCGTCCGGGGTGAACGTCTTCGTCTTCTGCACGACCGTGCCGTCCGGGCGGATCACGGCGCTGACCCCGCTGGTGACGGGGACGACGACGGACCGGCTGTGCTCGACGGCGCGCACCCGGGACATCGCCAGCTGCTGGTAGGTCATCTCGCTGCGGCCGAAGGTGGCGTTGTTGCTGGGGACGGCGATCAGCTGGGCGCCGTGCTCGACGGTGTCGCGTACGGCGTCGTCGAACGCGGCCTCGTAGCAGGTGACGAGCCCGGTGTAGGTGCCCGCCAGGTCGAAGACGCCCACCTTCTTCCCCGGTCCGAAGTCGCGCTGCACCCGGTCGACGTCCGAGCTGAAGAGGCGTACGAAGGAACGCATCGGCATGTACTCGCCGAACGGCTGGATGTGCCGCTTGTCGTAGGTGTCGACCGGGCCCTTGTCCGGGTCCCACTGGATGAGGGTGTTGCGCAGGCCGCCCGTGTCGGGTTCGACGACCGTGCCGATCACGGTCGGCACCCCGATCGCCTTGACCGCGTCGTCGATGACGATCCGCGCGTCCGGGTTGCGGTAGGGGTCGAGGTCGGAGGAGTTCTCCGGCCACAGGACGAAGTCCGGCTGCGGGACCTTGCCGGCCTTCACGTCCCGGGCGAGCTGCTCCGTACGGTGGGCGTGGTTGTCCAGGACGGCGCGGCGCTGGGAGTTGAAGTCGAGGCCGAGCCGGGGCACGTTGCCCTGGATCGCGGCGACGGTGGCGGTACCGTCCTCGGCCGAGTCGTCCACCAGCGGCAGCGCCGCGAAGGCGGCGGCCAGCGGTACGAGGACGGTCGCCGCCGCCGCGACGACGGCGCCCCGGGGCAGTTCGCCGGTGGCCCGGTAGCGGGCGAAGCGGCGTACCGCCTCGAACAGGCCGAAGCCACACAGCACCACGGCGAAGGAGAGCAGCGGGGTGCCGCCGAGCGCGACCAGCGGCAGGAACACGCTGTCCGCCTGGCCGAAGGCGATCTTGCCCCAGGGGAAGCCGCCGAACGGCACCCGGGCGCGGACCGCCTCGTCCAGTGTCCAGACCGCGGCCGCCCACAGCGGTCCGCCGGGGAGCCGGGAGACGGCGCAGATGCCGAGGCAGCCGACCGCGATGAACAGCGCCTCGGCCGTGGCGAGGGCCAGCCACGGCACCGGGCCGACCTCCTCACCGGTCCAGTGCAGCAGCGGCAGCATGAAGCCGAGCCCGGCGAGCAGACCGAGCCCGAACGCGGCGCGCGCCCTGCGCTCGAACAGGACCCAGCCGAGCAGCGCGAAGCCGGGCAGAACCAGCCACCACAGGGGCCGGGGCGGGAAGCTCGCGTACAGCATCACGCCGGAGAGCACGGCGGCCCCGGGGCGTGCGAGGCGCGCCGGCAAGCGGCCTGTTCGGGGCGCGGGGGCGGGCTTCTGCGATTCGCCGGCCTGGGCGATGGTGGTGCTCACCCGGCGGAGTCTACGGTGACGGGCGGGCCACCGGGGAGCCCTGTCCCGGTGGCGGAATCATGACTACCGGATCGCATCTCCGCATCTTCCGCGCAGATGCCCGCCGTGGCCGTTAGCCTGTGCGCCAGTCCCCCGCCGACGGGCCGGTTCCGGCCCTCGCGTACGGGACGGTCACAGGCCGGGGGACGGACGTGATGACTGAATCAGCGGGGCGGGGGCCCGAGGGCGGCACGGCTTCCGATGCCGCCGGAGCCCTGATCCTCGCCGCCTGTGCGATCTGGTCACTGATCAGCGCGGCGGGGCGTGAGACCAGGCCCGAAGGGGTGCTGCTGGCCCTGCTCGCGGTCGCGGCGGGCTTCGCCTGCGGGCGTATCTGCGGCACGCTGCTGCCGGTGGCCACCGCGGCGGGCGCGGCGCTGGTCGCCGTGCTCATGGCCCTGGTCTGGCGGCACGGCATGCCGGGTGCGACGGCCACCGCGGACACCGCGCCCGGCCAGACCGGGGCCGCCGCCGCGCTGCTGGTCCTCGCCACCGGGGCCGCCTGCTGTGCGGCCGCCGCGTCCCGGCGTGGCCCGCTGCGCACAGCTTTGCGGCTGCTGGCCCTCGGGACGGCCGGGGCCGCGCTCGACCAGGGCTCGGTGGCCGGGTTCGCGGCGGCGCTCGGGGTACTGCTGTGCTCCCTGGCCGCCGCCCGGACGCGCCGCCGGCTGCTCGGCCTGACCGGTCTGGCGCTGGCCACCGGGCTGATCGTCGGCACCTCCTGGGCCGTGGCCGAGGCGACGCTGCCCGATGGACTCACCGTCTCCCTGGAGGGCCAGCTCACCCGCAACCGGGTCGACCTCTGGCAGGACGCCGCGCGGCTGACCGGGCAGCATCCCGTGCTCGGCGTCGGGCCCGGCCGCTTCGCCGAGCTGAGCCCGACCGCGCAGCAGAGCCTCGGTTCGGACGGAAAGCCGCACTCGGCCCCGTGGCAGCAGGCCGCCGAGCAGGGCGTGGTGGGGGTGGTGCTGCTGGGCGCCGCGTTCGGCTGGCTGCTGTACGTACTGTGGCGCTCGCCTCGTACCACGTCGGTGGCGCTGACGGCGGGTGCGGCGCTCACGGCACTGGCCGCGCTGGCGAGCGTGGGCAACGCGCTGAGCTTCACGCCGGTGACGGCGGGGGCGGGGCTGCTGGCCGGGCTGGCGTCGGCCAGGCGGCCGATCGGGGCGGGCGAGCCCTGCGGACCGGACGCGGTCCCGGGCCCGGAGGTCAGGCCCCGGCCGGCGCGCCCGTGGACGGCAGGTGCAGGCGGTCGCGGATGAACCGGACGCCCGCCTCGGCGTCGTCCACCGTGATGGTGAACGTGCGGCCGTCGCCGAGCCGCAGCACCAGCCCCTCGCCCCGGCGCACGACCACGGCCGTGCCCTTCTCGGGCCGCCAGCGGTAGCCCCAGCCGCCCCACTGGCGAGGGGTCACCTGAGGCGCGAAGTCGGCGGCCACCACATGGGTGAGCAGGATGCGGCGGCGCGGCAGCCCCATGTGGCCGCAGCGCACCTCCAGCGCGTCGCCGTCGATGCGGACGGCCACGTTCACGAAGGCGAGGGTGCCGAACAGCATGAGCAGGCCCGCGGCCACGCAGCCGATCACCGACATCAGCAGCGGGGCGATGCCGGAGGCCCAGGTGGAACTGACGGCGAGCTGGATGCCCAGGGCCAGGCAGGCGGCGCCGATGGCCGCGAGGACCCACTGCGTGCGGTTGGTGGCCCGGCCGACCCAGACCGCCGAGTGGGTTCCGGTTCCGGTGCGCTTCGGTTCTCCGGCGTGCTCCCTCATGCCGAGCAGCGTACTGAAGAAAGCGCGCGGGGGGACGGGTCCGAAGGCCCCGGCCGGGTCGCCGGAGGGTCAGCGCACGGAGTCGACGGCGGCCAGCCGGCGTCCTTCGGGGTAGGTCAGCGCGGCTTGCGGCAGCTCCGCGGCACGTCCGCTGAGGAGTACCGCGACGGAGGTGGAGGGTTCGGCCGACGGAGCGGGTTCGGCCCCGATCCGGCGCAGTGCCTGGGCGGCGACGGCCCCGGCGGACCCGTGCAGGGCGACCGGAGGGCGGCCCGGCCGGCGGACGGCGTCGCGGATGCGTTCGGCGACCAGCTCGTAGTGGGTGCAGCCCAGGACGACGGCCCGCACATCGGGCGGGGTGAGCGCGGCCGCGGCGGCGAGCGCCTTCTCGATCCCGGCCTCGTCGGCGTGCTCCACGGCGTCGGCGAGGCCCGGGCAGGGCACCTCGGTGACGGCGGCGGTCCCGGCGAAGTCACGGATCAGTCCGCGCTGGTACGGGCTGCCGGTGGTGGCCGGGGTTGCCCAGATCGCGACGGACCCGCCGGCCGCCGCGGCCGGCTTGATGGCGGGGACGGTGCCGATGACCGGCAGCCCTGGTTCCAGTTCGGCCCGCAGCGTCGCGAGCGCGTGCACGGAGGCGGTGTTGCAGGCGACGATCAGCGCGTCGGGCCGGTGGGCGGCGGCGGCTCGGGCCACCGCGAGGGCGCGGGCGGTCACGCCCTCGGGCGCGCGGCCCCAGGGCATGTGGTCGGGGTCGCAGGAGAGCACGAGATCGGCGTCCGGCCTCAGCCGGCGTACTGCGGCGGCGGCGGCGAGCAGGCCGATTCCGGAGTCCATGAGCGCGATCTTCACCCGGTCACCATAGTCGACCGCCCTTGCGGTCCCCGCTCAGTGGTGCAGACTTCGCCCAATGAGCGCCGTTGCCTGGATCGCCGTGGGTTCGCTTGTCGCATGGGTGTGGCTGCTGCTGGGCCAGGGGTTCTTCTGGCGCACCGACCAGCGGCTGCCGAGCCGTGCGGACCCGGAGCACTGGCCGTCGGTCGCCGTCGTCGTGCCCGCCCGCGACGAGGCGGCCGTGCTGCCGGTGAGCCTGCCGTCGCTGCTGGCGCAGGACTATCCGGGGAGCGCCGAGATCTTCCTGGTCGACGACTGCAGCAAGGACGGCACCGGGGACATCGCCCGCACGCTGTCCGTGCGGTGCGGCGGGCTTGCGGTGACGGTGGTCTCGCCCGGGGAGCCCGAGCCCGGCTGGACGGGCAAGCTCTGGGCCGTACGGCACGGGATCGCCCTGGCGCGCGCCCGGGACCCGGAGTACCTGCTGCTGACGGACGCGGACATCGCACACGAGCCGGACAGCCTGCGGGAGCTGGTGGCCGCCGCGGAGACGGGCGGCTTCGACCTGGTCTCGCAGATGGCGCGGCTTCGGGTGGCGAGCGTCTGGGAGCGGCTCGTGGTGCCGGCCTTCGTCTACTTCTTCTCGCAGCTCTATCCGTTCCGGTGGGTGAACCGGGCCGGAGGGCGGACGGCGGCCGCGGCGGGCGGCTGTGTGCTGCTGCGGACGGAAACGGCGGTGCGGGCCGGGGTGCCCGATGTGATCAGGCAGGCGGTGATCGACGACGTGTCGCTGGCCCGGGCGGTGCGGCGCTCGGGGGGCCGGATCTGGCTGGGGCTCGCGGAGCGGGTGGACAGTGTGCGGCCCTATCCGCGCCTGGCCGATCTGTGGCGGATGGTCTCGCGCAGCGCGTACGCCCAGCTCCGGCACAATCCGCTGGTGCTGCTCGGTACGGTGCTCGGGCTCGCGCTCGTCTATCTCGCGCCGCCCGTGACGCTGGTCGCCGGGGTGCTGGGCGCGGGTCCGGTGGCGGCGTGGGCCGGGGGCGTGGCGTGGGCCGTGATGGCCGGGACGTACATGCCGATGCTGGGGTACTACCGGCAGTCGCTGTGGCTCGCCCCGCTGCTGCCGTTCACGGCGCTGCTGTATCTCCTGATGACGGTCGATTCCGCGGTGCAGCACTACCGGGGGCGCGGTGCGGCCTGGAAGGGGCGTACGTACGCCCGTCCCGAGGCCGCACCGGATCAGTGACCCGCTGACGCCCCCGCGGGCTCACTTGCGGCCGGGGGTCCAGTTCATGCCCCAGCCGTAGGCCTGGTCGATGGTGCGCTGCGGGCTCACCCCGCGCTGCGGCACCAGGTAGCGGGCCTCGCGCTGCACGGTGAGGTCGCTCCCGGTGTTGGTGATGAGCGCGAGGGCGCAGACGGTGGACGGGACCGTGCACTCGTCCAGCGAGAAGTCGATCGGCGCGCCGTTCTGGGGCTGGAGCGTGACGGTCGCGTGCAGATCGGCGAAGCTCCGGGCCCCTTCGTAGATGGTGACGAAGATCAGGACCCTGCGGAGTCTGGCCTTCTGGTCGAGGTTGATCGTCAGGTTCTCGCCGGAGGCGACGGCACCGGTGCGGTCGTCGCCGTCGAGGTGGATGAACGGCGGCTGGTTGAGGGAGCCGAAGGCGTTTCCGAGGGCCTGCACGACTCCCTTGCGGCCGTCGGTCAGTTCGTAGAGCGCGCAGAGGTCGAGGTCGAGGTCCGAGTGGTTCGCGACGGCCCGGCCGAGCTTGCTGCCCCATCCCTTGAACTGCTTGTGCACCTCCCAGTTGAGGTTGACGCGCATCGCTCCCGAGGTCCCGCCCTGCTTGGCCAGCGAGACGGACGGCGCTTCCTTCGTGAGCGTCACCTTGGTGAGCCGGACGGGCTGCGGGGCGGGCGGCGCGGGCGGGATGGGCGGGGCCATCGGTGCGGCGAGCGTCGGCTGGGGCTGCTGGGCATACGGCGGAGGCGGCGGCGCGGCGGCGACCCGTGTGTCCGGGTGGGGCGGCTGCGGCTGCTGCGGTGCCTGGGGCGCTTGGGGCTGCTGGGGTTCGTCGACGGAGATCCCGAAGTCGGTGGCGAGCCCTTCGAGCCCGGAGTCGTAGCCCTGGCCGACCGCGCGGAACTTCCAGGCGCCCTGGCGCCGGTAGAGCTCGCCGAGGATGAAGGCCGTCTCCACGGTGGCGTCGGAGCTGTCGAAGCGAGCCAGTTCGGCACCGCTGGACGCGTCCATGAGCCGTACGTACAACCCGCTCACCCGGCCGAACGTGCCGCCGTCCGCCGACGCGACCAGCACCACCCGGTCGATGGCTGACTCCACCCGGGCCAGGTCGACGGCCAGGGTGTCGGTCGCCGCCCCGCCGTCGGTGCGCTTCCCCTCGTGGCGCACCGCGCCGGAGGCGTGGGCGGGCTGGTTGTAGAAGACGAAGTCCGCGTCGTCGCGCACCTTTCCCGAGCCGAGGAGAAGGAGCGCGGAGGCATCCACGTCCGGCGTCCCCGGGGCGGTCTGCCATCCCAGTTCGACGCGCACGGCCTGGGCCGCCACTGGGACATTGGTTCCCTTTTGCATGGTCATGCTCGCCCCCATCGCGAGTCCGCTGCCGAGACCTTTCCGGCTCAACCTAATGCCCGCGCGGTCCGGACCCAAAGAGGTGACCGGATGGAGTGGACGGGCCGGATCATCCGTGTCTGCCGGGGGCTTCGCGGGCGGCTTCGCCCCTGTGGCGTGGTGGCGGCTCGTTGCTCGCCGGCATCGCGATCGGCACCACCGGCGGCGAACACATCGGCATCATCCCGCCGCTGACGGCCCAGAGGTTCGGCAGCCGCGGACCGTCCGGCCTGAGGTGAACGGATCGAGCACCCGAAGAGGTGGGCATCCGAAGGGCGGGGCTCGGCGTCCAGGCGGCGGGGCTCACCGCGCTCACCGGCGGCGAGGCGCCCCTTGGCCCCGACCACTCCGTTCCCCACCACCACGGCCCTCGCCTCGTTCGCGAGCCGGCTGCCGGCTGCCGGCGGCGACGGCGACGGCGACGGCGACGATCTCCTCGTCAGCCATCCGCCGTGTGAGGGACCGCAGTCCGAAGGGCCCGGCTCGAACGGGCCGACAGGTGGATGAGGGGGCGGGCCGGTCGTGTCAGGGGCGGGCGTCGGACTCGCTGATGTCCTGGTGCAGGTGTTCCATGAGTTCGCCCACGTCGCGCAAGTCCGCGTCCGGGTTCTCGACATCCCGCACCGCGCCGCGCAACCAGTCGGCGGTCGCCAGGGCGAGGTTGGTGGCGTCGTCCTCGCGCCCCTCGCTGAGCAGGCCCTCGATCCCGGGGGCCAGCCCGGCCAGCGTCGCGTCCGTGGTCGCCGGCGTCAGGTGCTCACGCAGGCCGTCCGGGAACGGGTTCCGCGCCCTGGCCCGGCGCACCGCTCCCAGGACCTCGGCGTCGTCGCTGTACCGGTCCAGGTTGCCCATGAGTACGTAGATCCGGGCCACGCGCCTGGGCCGCCCCGGGTGGCGGTCGAGCCAGACCATCAGCTCCTTCTGACCGCCCAGGTGGTCGATGAGCGGGGTCAGCCTCTCCACGGACTTGTTGGGCAGGTCCCAGTGGTGCGGCAGCAGTTGGGCGACTTCGTCGGCGAGCCGTGCCTCGTCGTCCGGTGTGAGGGTGCCGGAAAGGAACCCGCCCACCAGCGGACTGTCCACCCCGAACCGGTCGGGCTCCGCCACGGATGTGTGCGGGGAGCCGTGTCGTCGGCGCAACAGTTCACCGGCGCTCCCGAGGAGCGGCTTGTCGTGCACGGAACCTCCTGGTGGACGCCTTGAGGGAGCGCTGCGGGCGAAGCGGACGGGCGCGCTGCGACGGTGGTGCCACCACTCTGCCGTCGGCTCGTCCGCCCCGCGCGCCCGGTGGCCCGAATGAGTGCGGCCCCCGGCGGCGGTACGCGGGGGGTTCCGCCGAGCGACACGCCCGGATCATGAGCCGGCGGGCACCACTGCGGAAAGGCCTCTCCCGAAGGGGGCTTTGCCGATGTTTCAGCAGCTCAGGCAGCAAGAACCACAGTAAATCCGATGACCGGGAAATTGGGACTCCCCAATTCGCACATCGTGGGCTTAACTTAGGAGGCATGACCTCCCCCCGCTCCACCTACGGCGGCGGATACTACGCCGCGCCGTCGTTCCCCGACACTCCGATCTACGACTCCCTGGTCGCGGAGCGGGGCACCCCTCAGATCGCACCGATCCGAGTGCCTGCCGCGTACGACACCGGCAACAGCTACCTGCCGGCGCTCCCCTCGGCCCTGCCGGCGCTGCCCGCGGCGCCGTCCCAGCCCCAGCAGTCGTACGGCTACCCGCAGCCGGCGGCTCAGCAGAGCTACACCCCGATGCAGCCCGCGCAACTGCAGCACGCGCCGGCGCCCTACATCCCGCAGCAGCCGGCCGGCGGCCGCGGGATGTACCAGGCGCCCCCGCCGCAGCAGCAGCGTCCGGCGCCGAGCACGGGCTACGAGTCGATGCGTCCGGCGGCGCCGCGGCCCGCCCCCGCGCAGTCGCCGTACGAGGACCCGTACGGCCGCCCCTACCAGGGCGGCCGGGGCTACTAGCCGCTCAGGGGCCCGGGGCACGGTCGTCGCGTCAACGACCGCGAAGGGCCCCGGTGTCCGCCGTCCCCTGCCGGACGGCGGCATCGCCCTGTTCGCGCCGGGAAGAGCGACGCCGACCGTGGAGGTCCCGAAACCGGGGGAGACGGACGGCGCGCTGCTGCGCGGCGAGCGGGCACCCGCCCGAGCACCCGCGCCGGACGGGTGGTCGAGCGCGCCTTCGGCCGGAATCCGCTCCCCGACGCACGGGCCGTCATCCGGGGCGGCGGCCCGGTCCGCATACGGTCTCCCAGGCATCCCTCCTCGGCGACGGACTCGTCCACGTATTCTCGGCCGAGTACGTCCTCAGGGCCGGGAACCCACGGCGGTGGGCGACGCGTTGGTCGGGGTGAGGCCGCCGGCTCCTCGCGGCCTCGGCACGTGACGGGCACCGTACCGGGCAGGACGGTCACGGAAGGGGGTGCAGAACCGTGCGAGCGATGGCCGGAGTCCTGCGCTGGCGGCGCAATCCTCTGTGCCGTGCCACGGACCGGCGCGAGGCGTGGCTGGCGCTGACCGCGTTCCTCCTGCTGGTGCTGGCGGCGCCGGCGCTCGGCTGGTTCTGCGGATCGCGCACCGACGGCGCGCTGCAGGCGTCGGTGCGCGCCCAGCGGGCGGAGCGTCATCTCACCACCGCCGTCGTGGTGCGCCGGGTGGCCGCCCCCCGCTCCGCAACCGACCCCGAGGTATCCACCGGCGGCATCACGCAGACCGCCGTGCTCGCCCGGTGGCACGCACCGGACGGGGCCGCGCGCAGCGCCGTGGTGTCGACCGGATCGCGCGACGCGAAGCCGGGGGCGAAGGTCCGGGTCTGGACCGACCTGGACGGCGGTCCCGCGCTGCGGCCGATGGACGCGCCGACGGCGCACACCCATGCCGCACTGGCCGGGTTCGGCGCCGCGATGCTGGCCGCCCTGCTGATCGAGTGCGGCCGGCGCCTGATCGTCCGGCGCATGACGCGGCGGCGGTACGAACAGCTCGACCGGGCCTGGGCCGAGGCCGGTTCGGACTGGGGCAGGACGGGCACCGGGAGCTAGGTCCTGTCGTCAGATTCCCGTCTTGCCGCGCGACGCCATGCACGCACTCTCGCCGGGGCGGCTGCCGGGACCTGCGGATCGGGTCAACTCCCGACCTCCGCGCGCGCTACGGTGGACCGGCCCGCCCGTCGCTCTCCGGCAGGCGGACCCCGGATGGTCGCTGCCGCGAAGCCGGTGACCCGGGCATCACACACGCACGAGGCGGGGGCACGACAGCGCCATGGCACAGGGCACAGTCCAGGTGACGCACACCGGCACATCGCGGTGGCGGCGCCGCACGGGCGAATACGCCTCCCTCACCGCTGCGCTGGAAGCGGCGGCGGACGGTGATGTGCTCACCGTCGCCCCCGGAACGTACCGGGAGAATCTGGTCATCGCCCGCGCCGTGACGCTGCGCGGGCCGGAGGGCTCCCTCGGTTCCGTGCGCATCGCCCCCGTCGACGGGGTGCCGCTGACGCTACGCGCCTCGGCCGTCGTCCAGGACCTCCACGTGGAGGGGCAGGACTCGGCGGCCCCCGCGCTGCTGATCGAGGAGGGCGCCCCGGAGATAGCGGACGTGCGGATCGTGACCCGCTCGGCCGCCGGCATCGAGGTGCGGGGCGCTGCCCGGCCCTCCGTGCGCCGGTGCACGGTCGACAATCCGGCGGGCGTAGGCATCGCCGTACTCGACGGCGCCGGCGGGGTGTTCGAGGAGTGCGAGATCGTATCGGCCGGTCAGTCCGGGGTCGCCGTGCGCGACGGCGGGCACCCCCGGCTGGAGCGCTGCCGGGTCCACCACGCCTCGGGCGCGGGTCTGTCCGTCACCGGCGAGGGCAGCGGCCTGGAGGCGGTGGGCTGCGAGATGTACGAGATCAAGGGCAGCGGGATACAGGTGACCGCCCGCGCCGCAGCCCACCTCACCGACTGCACGGTGCACCGCACCTCGGCGGACGGCGTCACCCTGGACACCGACGCGGTGCTCACGCTCGCCGACTGCGACATCCACGACATCCCGGAGAACGCGGTGGACCTGCGTTCGCGGGCGGTGCTCACGCTGACCCGCTCGACGGTGCGCCGCTTCGGCCGCAACGGGCTATCCGTCTGGGACCCCGGCACCCGGGTCGACGCCAACCAGTGCGAGATCCACGACAGTACGGGCGACTACCCGGCCGTCTGGGTCAGCGACGGGGCGACGGTGATACTGGATTCCTGCCGGGTCCACGACGTGCCGGACGCCCTGTTCGTCCTCGACCGGGGCTCGCGCGCCGACGTCGTGGACAGCGATCTCTCCCAGGTCCGCAACACGGCGGTGTCGGTCAGCGACGGGGCGACCGCCCAGCTCGACGACTGCCGCATCCGCGAGGCGTCGACCGGCGCCTGGTTCCGCGACCACGGAAGCGGCGGCACGCTGAACAACTGCACCATCGACGCCGCGCAGACCGGCGTGATCGTCACCAAGGGCGCCGATCCGGTGATCGAGCGCTGCACGGTGACCTCGCCCGCGGAGGCCGGCTTCTATGTGTCGGCGGAGGGCCGGGGGACGTTCCACGGCTGCCGCGTCACGGGCAGCGAGGGGTACGGCTTCCATGTGATGGAGGGCTGCCGCACGACGCTGACCCGGTGCCGCACCGAGCGCTGCGCCCGCGGCGGGTACGAGTTCCCCGAGGGCGCGGGGCCGGGGGACGGTACGGGAGGCGGGCCGGTCGTGGAGGACTGCACGAGCGACGAGAGCGGTCTGCGGACCGCCACTCCCCCGCCGGCCGCCGTCCTGACGGCGACGCAGTCGGCCCCCGGGCTGCTCGGGTCGGTCCCCGCGCCGCGCCCCGTGGAACCGCCGGCGGTGGCGGCGCCGGCCGAGCCCGCGCGCACCTCCGGGGAGGTGCTGGGCGAACTGGACGCGCTGGTCGGGCTCGACAGCGTCAAGCGCGAGGTGCGTGCCCTCACTGACATGATCGAGGTGGGGCGCAGGCGCCAGCAGGCGGGCCTCAAGGCGGCCTCGGTCCGCCGCCATCTCGTCTTCACCGGCTCCCCCGGCACCGGCAAGACCACGGTGGCCCGGCTGTACGGCGAGATCCTGGCCGCGCTCGGGGTGCTGGAGCGTGGGCATCTGGTCGAGGTCTCCCGGGTCGACCTGGTCGGTGAGCACATCGGTTCGACCGCCATCCGCACCCAGGAGGCGTTCGACCGGGCGCGCGGCGGGGTGCTGTTCGTCGACGAGGCGTACGCGCTGTCCCCCGAGGACTCCGGCCGGGACTTCGGCCGGGAGGCGATCGACACGCTGGTGAAGCTGATGGAGGACCACCGGGACGCGGTGGTCGTCATCGTCGCCGGGTACACCCACGAGATGGAGCGGTTCCTCACCGTCAACCCGGGGGTCGCCTCCCGCTTCTCGCGGACCATCACGTTCAGCGACTACGCGCCGGCCGAGCTGCTGCGGATCGTGGAGCAGCAGACCCGCGAGCAGGAGTACAGCCTGGCGTCCGGTACCGGTGAGGCGCTGCTGAAGTACTTCACGGAGCTGCCGAAGGGGCCGGCGTTCGGCAATGGGCGCACCGCCCGCCAGACCTTCGAGTCGATGGTCGAACGGCACGCCGGCCGGGTCGCCCAGCTCGCCGATCCGAGCACGGACGATCTCACTCTGCTGTATCCGGAGGACCTGCCGGAGCTGCCCTGACGTCCTCGCGCGGCGGGTCCGCCTGGTGGGGCAGGACGGGGTGGAGCCGTTCCAGGAGCGCGGTGCGTTCCTCGGCGAAGACGGGGTCGGCCTGGTAGTCGGAGTGGCCGAGCACCGGCTCGGGCAGCGGGTGTTCGGGCGTCCGGCCGTAGACCAGCGGGTCCTTGAGCGGGCCGCGGTCCACCTCGGGGCCGGATTCACGACCGAGCCTGATCTCGCCGCCGATCGGGTCGGTGGCCCGCCACAGGTTGCGCCAGCAGTGCACCGAGCGGTGCAGCCCGTGGAGCTGCCCCGGCCCGAAGTAGGCGGGGAACCATCTCCCGTAGAGGCGCTCGATCGGTGATCCGTAGGTGAGCAGGGCGACTTGGGCGCGGGTCCGGGCGGGGAGCTGCCAGACCGCGGATGCCGCCAGGACGCTGCCCTGGGAGTGGCCGGAGATGACGAGTCGGCCGCGGGTGCGGGCGGTCCAGCCGGACATGCGGGAGGCCAGGTCGGGAACGGCGCGTTCCGCGTAGCAGGGCGGGGCGAAGGGGTGGGCGGCGCGCGGCCAGAACGTGCCGACGTCCCACAGGATGCCGATCGTGCGCCGGGCGGAGGGGTCGCGGTAGGCGCGCCGGCCACAGGCGACGAAGACGAGGAAGCCGAAGCCGACGAGCCAGGAGCCGGTGGACTGGGCCGCGTCGGCCACCGATTCCAGGAACGGGCCGCTGCCGTCCAGGGCGAGTCCCGGCACCTCTCCGGTGGCCCAGGCCCCGCCCACGGCCGCCGCGCCCAGCAGCAGGGTGGCGCCGGAGACCAGGCCCACCATGCCGGGCGCCGAGTCGGTGAGCGCGGCCGTGGCCCGGATGCGGGCGATCCGTTCGGTCCGCGACGGATCGGGGCACGTCTCCCCGTACTCCGCGTCGATCACCGGTCCCAGCCGGCGGGCGGTCAGCCAGGTCCGTACGCCGAGCGCGATGCCCGGCACCAGGAGCAGCGCGAGGAGGACGGGGATGACGGAGGCCTGCCAGCTGAGCAGGACCGGTGGCCCCTCTATGAGGGCGCTGCGCCCCATGCCCGGGCTGCCGGGTCCGTCGAGCCAGTCGGCGACGCGCTGGGCCACTCCGCCGGTCATCACTCCGCCGAGCGCGCACGCGAGCATCGCGACGGCCGGTCCGCCGAGGCCGCGCATCACGGTGCGCGGCTCGGGGCAGCGCCGGTACAGGTCGAGGGAGACCGCGGCGAGGACGACGACCAGCGTGCCCTGGGCGAGGGTGACCGCCTGGAACGTGACGTCGCGGGGGAGCGGGCCCGAGGAGGTCCAGCCGGGGCGCGACCAGGCGGCGTGCACGGCGGCGAGGACGAGGAGGGTGAGCGCGGTGCCGGGAAGGCAGGTGATGACGGCCCGGTCGAGCTGGTTGTCGAGGCGCCGTTCGCTGCGTCCCCGCCGGCAGACCACCCAGAGCACGACGATCGCGCCGAGGACGAGCGCCGCCTCGATCAGCCGGCCGAACACCGCGGGGACGGGTCCGGTGACGGCGCGGTCGTGGCGGGCGGCGGCGCCGGTGACGCAGGCGGTGACGGTCAGGAAGCCGGCGGCGGTGTGGGCGGCGCGCAGCCGTGCGACGAGCCGGCGTCCGTACCAGAATCCCGGCCGTCCCAGCGCGGGGCGCGCGGGTTCCGGGGGCGGTGCCTCGTCGTCGGGGTCCGGCCCGGACAGCGGCCGCTGGGACTCGTAGGCGCTCCAGGTCCGGTTGGACAGGAACCAGAGCAGCCCGACCAGCGCGGTCGGCACCAGCGCGGCCAAGGCGAGGCGGCGGCCGGGCTGGGACCACCAGCCTCCTTGCGCGGCGGAGAGGAACCCCAGCCACGAGCGCTGGTCGGAGCAGTCGGGCACGCCGGCGCACTGCCAGGCGGTGAGGTCGAGGGCGACTTCGCAGGCGGCGGCGGTCAGCAGCACGGTGAGGCTGAGCGCGATGAGCCGTACGAGGACGCCGTACAGCCGGATCGCGCGGGGGCGGCGCCGGGCGGTGGGGCGCATCCAGTGGGCGAGGTTGATCACCATGAAGGGGAGCAGCAGCAGCCACAGCGCGCGGGAGCCGTTGCCGGAGGTGAGGTTGGACCAGCAGTAGGCCTCGGCGATGGGCTCCTCGCGGTAGCGTTCGGGGTGCTGTTCGGCGTCGACGTCGGCGGAGCGCCGGTAGATGGCCGCGGTGGTGTCCCCGGTGACCCTCACCGTGCGCGGGTCGACGAGCATTTCCTGGGGGGTGGTGCCGCCGACCCCGTGGACCAGTAATTCCAGCGCGGGCCCGGTGGTACGCGGGGATGCAGTGGGAGGTGGCACGGGCGACTCGCTCTCGCAGGGGAAAGGCGGCTGATGCCCGGTCACCGCGATCGCGGCCGGGCACGGGTGGCCGCGGGTCCTTCCCAGCGAATCTCCCCCGTGCGACGGCCCGCGACACCGCGTGGCAGGATGACTCCGTCGATACGGACTCCTGTACGGCCAGAGGGAAGGGCGAGGCCCGGCTTGAGCGAGAATCAGAATCTGCTCGCGGAGCAGCGGCGTGCGCTGATCCTCGACGAGGTGCGCCGGCGCGGCGGGGTGCGGGTCAACGAGCTGACGCGGAGGCTGAACGTCTCCGACATGACCGTGCGCCGGGATCTGGACGCCCTGGCCCGGCAGGGTGTGATCGAGAAGGTGCACGGCGGTGCCGTGCCGGTGGTCGAGGCGAGCACGCACGAGCCCGGTTTCGAGGCGAAGTCGACGCTGGAGCTGACCGCCAAGGAGGACATCGCGCGGGCGGCGGCCGCGATGGCCGTGCCCGGCAGTGCGATCGCCCTGTCCGGCGGCACCACGACGTATGCGCTGGCCCAGCATCTGCTGGACGTGCCGGACCTGACGGTGGTGACGAATTCGGTGCGGGTCGCCGATGTGTTCCATGCGGCGCAGCGGCCGGGTGCGCCGGCCGGCCGGCCGGGGGCGGCGACGGTCGTGCTCACCGGTGGGGTGCGTACGCCGTCCGACTCGCTGGTCGGACCGGTCGCGGACCGGGCGATCGCCTCGCTCCACTTCGATGTGCTCTTCCTCGGTGTCCACGGGATCTCGGTGGAGGCGGGGCTGTCCACGCCGAACCTCGCGGAGGCGGAGACGAACCGCCGGTTCGTGCAGTCGGCGCGGCGGGTGGTGGTGGTCGCCGACCACACGAAGTGGGGGACGGTGGGGCTGAGCTCCTTCGCCGCGCTGGACCAGGTGAGCACGCTCGTCACGGACGCGGGCCTGTCCGCGGGCGCCCGCGAGGAGATCGAGGAGCATCTGCCCGGTCTGCTGGTCGCGGGCCGGGGCGGGGGCGAGGAGCCCGCCGAGGGCTGAGGCCCTGGTTCCGCTCCGCTCGCGACGGACCGGTCACGGCCTAGGATCGTGGTGTGGCAGTCTTCCGGATCGAGCGTTTCACCCCGTTGCCCGCAACCGAGTCCTGGCGCCGGGTGACGGACTGGGAACGGCATGCCGCGCAGGTGCCGCTGACGACGATCATGGTGCCGACGGGGCTGCCGACCCGGGTCGGGACGGTGTTCGTGGCGCGCACCGGAGTGGGGCCGCTGGCGTTCGACGATCCGATGGAAGTGGTCCGCTGGTCGCCGCCGGCCGGGGGCCGGGCGGGCTTGTGCCGGCTGGAGAAGCGCGGCCGGGTGGTGCTGGGCCGGGCGTCGATCGATGTGTATCCGAACCGGGCCGGCTCCCATGTGGTGTGGGTGGAGGAGCTGAGCGTGCGGCTGCTGCCGCGCTGGGCCGACCCGGTGATCGCCGGTGCGGGCCGCCGGGTCTTCGGCCGGGTGCTCGACTCCGTACTGGACCGGCCGGGCCGGCGGTACGGCTGAGGCGACGGCCGGTGTTCCTCCGGTACGGGTACGGACATCTGACGGCCTGCCAGCTATGGTGTGCGCGGCCCCGTTGCCGCCGACCGTACGGGAGGTGCGATCCATGGCACATCGTCTTCGCTCCGAGAACCTCGGCTTCGCCGAGACCGCTCCGGTGCGGCTGGTTTTCGCCGCCGAGGTGTCCGCTCCCCCGGACGTCGTGTACCGGGCGCTGGCCGACGACGTCGAGGGCTGGCCGGGCTGGTTCACCGCGGTGACGGCCGCCGTGCCCGTGGGGGCGGGCGCGGGGCGTGAGGTGCGGCTGCGGGGCGGGGTCGTGTTCCGCGAGACGGTCCTCGCGACGGAGCCCGGCGAGCGGTACGCGTACCGGGTCGACACCACCACCACCACCGCCCCCGGGATGAAAGCGCTGGTGGAGGAGTGGCGGCTGACCCCCGCCGGCAGCGGCACGCGGGTGCGGTGGACCTTCGCCGCCGACGGCTCGCCGCTGTTCCGGTTCATCCTGCGGCGGGCCCGCGGGCCGGTGGGCCGCTCGTTCCGGGACGCGGTGCGCAACCTGGACCGGCGGCTGACGGCGGCGCCCGCCTGACCACCGCTGTCAGGCTTCCGGCCAGGCGCCGGTGACGAGGAAGTGGTCGATGGTCCGGGTGTACGGGGCGATGTCCAGGCCCTGCGCGGCCAGCCAGGAGTCGGAGTAGTACTTGTCGAGGTAGCGGTCGCCGGGGTCGCAGATCAGCGTGACGACGCTGCCCCTGTCGCCCCGGGCGACCATCTCGGCGACCAGTTTGAACGCGCTCCACAGCCCGGTGCCGGTCGAGCCGCCCGCCTTGCGCCCGATGGCCCGCTCCAGGGCGCGCACGGCCGCGACGCTCGCCGCGTCCGGGACCTTCATCATCCGGTCGATGGCGCCGGGCACGAAGCTGGGTTCCATGCGCGGCCGGCCGATGCCCTCGATGCGCGAGCCCCGGTCGCTGCCGGCCAGCGGGTCGTGGTTGGTCCAGCCGTCGAAGAAGCACGAGTTCTCCGGGTCCGGCACACAGATCCTGGTGTCGTGCTGCATGTAGTGCACGTAGCGGGCGATGGTCGCCGATGTGCCGCCGGTGCCGGCGGTGGCGACGATCCAGGTGGGCTCGGGGTACCGTTCGAGCCGCAGCTGCTGGTAGATCGACTCCGCGATGTTGTTGTTGCCCCGCCAGTCGGTGGCCCGCTCGGCGTAGGTGAACTGGTCCATGTAGTGGCCGCCGGTCTCCGCGGCGAGCCGTGCGGACTCCTCGTAAATCCGACGCGAGTCCTCTACGAAGTGACAGCGCCCGCCGTGGAATTCGATGAGCCGGCACTTCTCCGGGCTGGTGGTCCGGGGCATCACCGCGATGAACGGCACCCCGATCAGCTTGGCGAAGTACGCCTCCGAGACGGCGGTGGACCCGCTCGACGCCTCGATGACCGGCTTGCCGGGCCGAATCCAGCCGTTGCAGAGCCCGTAGAGGAACAGCGAACGCGCCAGCCGGTGCTTGAGGCTGCCCGTGGGGTGCGTGGACTCGTCCTTGAGGTAGAGGTCGATGCCCCAGGTCTCCGGCAGCGGGAAGCGCAGCAGATGGGTGTCGGCGGAGCGGTTGGCGTCGGCCTGGACCTTGCGGACGGCCTCCTTGAGCCAGCCGCGGTAGGCCGGGTCGGAACGGTCGATGTCCACGGTCGCCGCGGCTTTGTCGTCGTGCTTGTGCTCACTGGTGTCCATCTGCGCGCTTCTCCTTGTACGACCGGTCTCGGCGGGGCCCACGATAAGCCCCCCACCTGCGCAAACGTTGACTTTGATGGTCCATAGCCCTGCCTTGGTGTCATGGGCGGGCGCCGGCGGTGCCGCTCGGCCGGAATGCGCCGTTCACGTACCGCCCCGCTCTGGTGCACAGGGCGCGGGATGGGCACACTTCGTCTCAGAGGCATGTCGAAGGGGGCGAAGGGGCCATGTCCGAAACGGAGTTCAGCGCGACGGGCGTACGCATCGACCGATGGGCGCGCTCGGTCACCAGGGCCGGACAGGTGACCGTCAAGGACGGCCGGGTGGCCCTCTTGACGAGTTACGGGCGGGAGATCGACAGCGCGCCGGTGGGCACGGTGAGCGCGGGCAGACCGTGGTTCGCGGGGGCGGACGCGACGGTGGCGCGGGTCAACGGGACGCGGTACCGGCTGACGATGCGGCAGCCCGACGGCAAGCCCGGTGACACGGCACCCGCGCACCGGTTCCTGGAGGCGCTGTACAGCGCGGGGGGCCGCCGGGGCTGACGCGGCGGCGCGGTGGGGAAACCGCGAGTTGCGGAGCGGTGGGCCCTGAGCGACATTGGAGTCACGTCACTCATGGTGTACCGGCGGTCACACTGTGACCCAGACCGCCGGCCCGGACTCAGCAGCGAGCCATCTGCCGAATCCGTCCCTTCGTCTTCTTCCGGACCTATTTCGGGGAGTCGCAGCCGTGATCAGCGAGCCAAGCAGGCACTGCACGGTGGAGCTCCAAGCCCTGCCGTCGCGGATCGGTCAGGTCCGCAGAATCATCTCGGCGCAGCTGCGCTACTGGCATCTCGATTCTCTGATCGACCAGACAGCGCTGGGCGTCACCGAACTCCTGACCAACGTCCACCGGCACGCACAGCCGGACAAATCCTGCACCGTCGAGATCGAGTTGCTGCTCGAACGGCTGACGGTGTCCGTCCATGACCACGACCCACGGATGCCGACCGTGCGCGAGGCCGACGACTCCAGCACGTCGGGGCGCGGACTCGCACTGATCGCCGCGGTCAGCGAGAGCTGGGGCGTCCGCCCCCGGGACGGGGCGGGGAAGGTCGTCTGGTTCACGCTTCCCACGCCGTCCCGGCTCGTACAGCCGTCGCATCTGCTGTACGGGGCGACGACCGACGGGCCGTTCGACCTGAGCGTGCTCGCGATGCCGGAGGGGGCGCCACCCTCGACGGCCCGGTCGGCCGCGATGGGCTGACGCGACGGGAGCGGGGCATCCCCACGGGGGCGCCCCGCTCCGGTCCGTCACGCCCCCCGGTCACCCGGCACCGCCCCTCACCCCCTAGCCGCGACAGGCTGAGAAGCGTCGTACGGCGGGCGGCGCCACGCGTACCGCGCCGGGAGTACCGCTGTCGCCCCTTTCTGTACCTACTAGTATGTACACTCCTCGCATGAGCACTCCGGACCGTCTGATCGAAGCCACTCGGGAGCTCCTGTGGGAGCGCGGATATGTGGGTACGAGCCCCAAGGCCATCCAGCAGCACGCGGGTGCGGGCCAGGGCAGCATGTACCACCACTTCGCCGGCAAGCCCGACCTGGCGCTCGCCGCCATCCGCCGTACGGCCGAGGAGATGCGGGAGACGGCGGGCCGGGTGCTCGACGCGCCGGGGTCGGCGTACGAGCGGATCTCGGGCTACCTGCTGCGTGAGCGCGATGTCCTGCGCGGCTGCCCGGTGGGGCGGCTGACGATGGACCCGGAGGTCGTCGCGAGCGACGCGCTGCGGGCGCCGGTGGCCGAGACGATCACCTGGCTGCGCGAACGGCTCGCCACGATCGTCCGGGAGGGTCTGGACCGGGGCGAGTTCACCCCCGGCATCGCACCCGACGACATCGCGGCGTCGATCGTCGCGACGGTCCAGGGCGGCTATGTGCTGGCCCGCGCCGCGGGCTCGGCGGACGCCTTCGACGCGGGCGTGCGCGGCCTGCTCACCCTCCTGGCCCCACCCGCCGGCACAGCCCGGCACACCGATGCCGTTGTCTCCCACCACCCCGCGTCCTGAGGAGCCCCCGATGCATGCCATGCAGTACGAGATCACCCTGCCGGCCGATTACGACATGGGCGTCATCCGCCACCGGGTGGCGACCAGGGGCCATCTCCTGGACGACTTCCCGGGGCTCGGCCTCAAGGCGTATCTGATGCGGGAGCGCGGCGAGGACTCGCCGGTCAACCAGTACGCCCCCTTCTATCTGTGGACCCGGCCCGAGGGCATGAACGCCTTCCTCTGGGGCCCCGGCTTCCAGGGCATCGTCCAGGACTTCGGGCGCCCGCAGGTGCAGCACTGGACGGGCCTCTCGTACGGGGAGGGCCCGGCGCGGACCGCACTCCCCCGCTCGGCCACCCGCCACCGCGCCCCCGCGCCCGCCTCGGTGCCCCCGGCGGACGCGGTCGAAGCCGCCCTGGAGGAGAGCCGCCGGCTCGCGAAGGCCCCCGGCGCGGTCGCCACGGCCCTGGCCGCCGATCCCCGCCACTGGGAACTCCTGCACTTCACGCTCTGGGACCACCCCGCCCCCGAGGCGCCCGGCGACCGGTACCAGGTGCTGCACATCAGCCGCCCGGAACGGGACCGGCTCGGGGCGGGACGCCAGTGGTAGACCTCAGGTGAGCGCGCCCAGCGGGTCGTCCAGGACCGGCTGCCAGGCCAGCTCCGCCGCCCCGACCAGGCTGTTGTGGTCGAGGGTGCAGGGCAGGATCGGCACGCTCCCGCTGCGCCCCCACAGGCTGCGGTCGGCCACCACGGCCCGCAGCCGCTCCGGGTCGGCGTCGAGCAGCGCGCGGTGCAGCCCGCCGAGGATGATCCGGTCCGGGTTGAGGATGTTGACGAGACCGGCGAGACCGAGGCCGAGCCGGTCGATCAGCTCCTCGGCGGCGTTGCGTACCGTGGCGTCCTCGTACTCGTTGCGCAGCAGGTCGCCGGACTGCTTGAGCAGGGATTCCTCGGGGCCGGGGGTGCGCCCTGCGGCGGTGAGGAAGGCGAGCGGATCGGTCTCGACGTCCAGGCAACCGCGGCCGCCGCAGTGGCAGGGGCGGCCCTCGGCGTTGACCGTGAGGTGACCGACCTCCAGAGCGAGGCCCGAACTCCCCGTGTGCAGGCGGCCGTCCAGGACGAGCGCGCCGCCCACACCGCGGTGGCCGGTGGCGACGCACAGCAGGTGCTGGGCCTCGCGCCCGGCCCCGTGCCGGTGTTCGGCGAGCGCGGCGAGGTTGACGTCGTTCCCGGTGAACGCCGGTCCCTCGATGCCCGCTTCGCGGACGCATGTGGCGAAGATCTCGCTGACCGGGGCACCGGCGGGCCAGGCGATGTGGAGCGGATTGAGGGCGGTGCCCTCCGGTTCGGCGACGGCGGACGGCACCGCGAGACCGGCCCCGACGCACCGCAGTCCGCTGTCCCGCAGCAGCCGCGCGCAGTCGTCCACGACCTCGCCGATGACCTGGGCGGGGTCCGCGGTGACGGTGACGCAGCCGGGGGCGGTCGCGACGAGCCGGCCGCCGAGCCCGACGAGCGCGGCGCGGAATCCGTCCGCGTGCACCTGGGCGGCGACGGCCACCGGGCCGGATTCCCGCACGGCCAGCCGGTGCGAGGGCCGGCCCTGGGAGCCCGCCGCCGAACCGGGGCTGGAGTCGACCCGGATCAGGCCGAGCGCCTCCAGCTCGGCCGCGACCGCACCCGCCGTGGCCCGGGTGACGCCCAGCTCGGAGGTGAGGACGGCGCGCGTGGGCGCGCGTCCGGTATGGACCAGTTCCAGGGCGGGCCCGAGCGCGCTGCGGCCCCTCTCCAGCTTCGTCCGGGTGGTGGTCACCTTGCCGTTCATGGGGGCGAGTCTCCCATGATCCGGAGGTGGTTCCGACGCCGTGGTGGCCGACTTGCTCCGGGTGCGTGGCCCTGCCTCGCCTTCCGGCCGCACGCTTCGGGCCGGGCGGGACACGTGTCTTGCGCCGGTCGTCGGCGGGCCCCTATGCTGAGTTTGTGCCGCAACTAAACAAACTGCGGACGGCACTACCGGGGGGACCGGGCGGCAACACCGCTCCACTCCCGTCGGCCCGTCTCCGCACCGCGCTGACCGTGTTCTTCGCCCTCGACGGTTTCCTCTTCGCCGGCTGGGTGGTCCGCATCCCGGCCATCAAGCACCAGACCGGCGCCTCGGCCTCCACCCTCGGCCTCGCACTCCTCGGCGTATCCGCCGGTGCCGTGATCACCATGATGCTCACCGGCCGGCTCTGCCACCGGTACGGCAGCCACGCGGTGACCGTGGTCTGCGGCGTCCTGCTGTCCCTCAGCATCGCGCTGCCCGCCCAGACGCACTCGGCCCTCTCCCTGGGTCTGGTGCTGCTGGTCTTCGGCGCCGCGTACGGCGGGATGAACGTGGCGATGAACAGCGCGGCGGTGGACCTGGTCGCCGCCCTGCGCCGCCCCGTGATGCCCGGCTTCCACGCCGCGTTCAGCCTCGGCGGGATGATCGGCGCAGGGCTCGGCGGGCTCGTCGCGGGCGGTCTCTCACCCGCCCTGCACCTCTTCTCCCTGACCGGAATCGGTCTGGTCGTCACCGCCCTGGCGGGCCCGGTCCTGCTGCAACACCGGTCGCCCGGGACGGCACCGGCACCGGCCGATGCCGGGAAGCCGGCCCAGCGCCTGAACGGGCGGGCGCGCAAGGTGGTGCTCCTGTTCGGCGTGATCGCGCTCTGCACCGCGTACGGCGAAGGCGCCCTGGCCGACTGGGGCGCGCTCCACCTGGAACAGGACCTGCACGCCCGCCCCGGGGTGGCCGCCGCGGGCTACTCGCTGTTCGCGCTCGCCATGACGGCGGGCCGGCTCAGCGGCACCACCCTCCTCGAACGGCTCGGCCAGACCCGCACGCTGGTGGCGGGCGGCGTCACGGCGGGCGCCGGCATGCTCCTGGGCTCGCTCGCCCCGACCGTTTGGCTCGCGCTCCTCGGCTTCGCCGTCACCGGTCTCGGCCTCGCTAACATCTTCCCGGTGGCGGTCGGCAGGGCGGGCGAGCTGGCCGGCCCCGGCGGGGTCGCCGCGGCCTCGACGCTCGGTTACGGCGGCATGCTGCTCGGGCCGCCCGCGATCGGCTTCCTGGCCGACTGGTTCTCGCTGCCGGTGGCTCTGACCACCGTGGCCGTGCTGGCCGGTGCGGCTGCGGCCCTGGGGTACGGCGCCCGCAAGACGGCGCACACCTGATCGAATGAGTAGCGGTACTCAGGCAGGCGCGGCTCCCCGGCCGCACGATGGAGAGACAGTCGTCCACGGGGAGCACACGATGAACAGGCCCACCATGAACCACCGGTACCTCCGCACACTCGCACGGCTCGCCTTCGGGAACGCCACATCCCTCGTCTACCTGGGTGCGGTCGCCGCGACGGCGGTGTTCGTCACCGTGGACACCCTCTTCGTCGCCCACGAGGACGCCTCGTTCGCGGGTATCTGGCTGTTCCTCCTCGCCGCGCCGACCGTGTTCGTCTTCCTTCTCGGCAGCTCGGCGGCGGGGGCGGAGTCGTTCGGGCCGACCTGGTTCATGTATCTGGCGCTGGTGGTGTCCGTGCTGGTGCAGTCGCTCGCGCTGGGCTGGTTCGCGCGGCTCGTCCGCGGCGGCTCCGGCCGGACCCGCACGGCCCACCCCCATGGCGCGTGATCCGCTGGCACAATCCGTGCCCGAAGAGCAGGGTGCGCCCCGAGGCACCACGCGCCCTGCGGGTCCGGGCGACGGACACGGACACCGTATGGACCGTACGTCTCTCGCCGGAGCCGCCTTCCGCGGTGCGCGAGGAGGGCCCGGTGCCCGCTACGCCCGCGGACTGCGAGCTGAGCGCCCCTGCCGAGACGCTCTACCTCACGCTCTGGAACCGGCTCCCGCTCACGGCCCTCACCGTGACGGGTGACGCGGACCTGGCCCGGCTGTGGCGCGACCACTCCTCGATCACCTGGTCCTGACGGACTGCGGCAGGGCGGTGGGCGTGGCCGGGCGAGTGCGGTCAGCCCAGCCAGCCCGGTCGGACCAGGCCCGACTCGTAGGCCAGGACGACCAGTTGGGCCCGGTCGCGGGCGCCGAGCTTCACCATGGTCCGGCTGACGTGCGTCTTCGCGGTGAGGGGGCTGACGAAGAGGCGGCGGGCGATCTCCTCGTTGGACAGGCCGATGCCGACCAGCGCCATCACCTCCCGCTCCCGTTCGGTGAGTTGGCCCAGCGCGGTCGCGGCGGCGGGCTCCTTGGACCGGGCCGCGAACTCGGCGATGAGACGGCGGGTGACGCTCGGCGAGAGCAGTGCGTCACCCGCGGCCACCGCGCGCACCGCCCGCAGCAGCTCGTCCGGCTCGGCGTCCTTGACCAGGAAGCCGGAGGCGCCGGAGCGGATCGCCTCGAAGACGTACTCGTCCAGCTCGAAGGTGGTGAGGATGACCACCTTCACCCGGTCGAGCGCAAAGTCGCCGGTGATGGCGCGCGTGGCGGCGAGACCGTCGAGGTGCGGCATGCGGATGTCCATCAGCACGGCGTCCGGCCGCAGTTCCCGCACCAGGCGGACGGCCTCCACGCCGTCGGCGGCCTCGCCCACCACCTCGATGTCCGGCTGGGCGTCCAGCAGCGCCCGGAACCCGGCCCGGACCAGCAGCTGGTCGTCGGCCAGCAGTACCCGCATCACACTGTCCCCTTCCCTCGGCCCGCCCGGCCGGACCCGGCTCCGGGCAGCGGCAGCTCGGCCCGTACCCGGAAACTCCCGTCCGGCCGGATTTCCGCCTCGGCGGTGCCGCCCAGCGCGGCGGCCCGTTCCCGCATCCCGGACAGGCCGTTGCCGCTGCCCCCGGCGTCCGTGCCGGTGGCCGGTCCGTCGTCGTCCACGTGGAGCAGGATGCGGCCGGGCTCGTAACCGATCCGGACCCGAGCGGTACGTGAGCCCGAGTGCCGCACCACGTTGGTCAGCGCCTCCTGGACGATCCGGAAGGCGGCCAGGTCGGCCCCGGGCGGTACGGTCCCGCGCGCGCCGTCGGTCTCCACGGTGACGGTGAGGCCGGTGATCGCCGCCTGCTCGACCAGCTCGGGCAGCCGGTCGAGCCCGGGGGCCGGGGTCCTCGGCGCGTCGCCGGGGGCGCGCAGGGTGTCCAGGACCTGCCGCACCTCGCCCAGCGCCTCCTTGCCCGCGGCCTTGATGGTGATGAGCGCCGTGCGGGCCTGCTCGGGGTCGGTGTCGAGCAGGGCGAGCCCGACGCCCGCCTGGACGTTGATGACGGAGATGCTGTGCGCGAGGACGTCGTGCAGCTCCCGGGCCATGCGCAGGCGCTCCTCGTCGGCCCGCCGCTTCTCCGCCGCCTCGCGCTCCGCGCGCTGGGCGGCCCACTGTTCGCGGCGTACGCGGACGAACTCGGCGGCCGCGACGACGGCCACCACCCAGGCCGCGGCGCCCACCTCCTGCCCCCAGGGGGCCGCGGTGTCGTCGCCGGGCGGGAGCCACCGGTAGAGCCAGTGCGCGACCAGGAGATGCGCCACCCAGATCAGGCCGACCGCCGACCAGGCCGCTCTGCGGTGTCCGGCGACCACGGCGCTGAAGCAGCCGACGGCCACGGTCAGGAAGACCGGACCGTACGGGTAACCGGCGGCGAGATAGGCGGTCGTGGCGGCCGAGGCGCCGAAGACCGCGAGGGAGGGATGGCGGTGACGGAGCAGCAGGACCGCGACGGCGGCGAGCAGGAGCAGCCGGCCGACGAGGTCGAGCGGGACCTTGTCATGGAGCTGGCCGCGGGCCGCGATGTTCGAGCCGATCATGACCACGGCGCCGATCAGCAGCGTCGACGGCCAGGGCAGCCCGGCGGTGGACCGCCCGTACCCGCCGGTGACCCAGCGCGGCGGCTCGCCCCGGTGGCCCCAGCGCGGCGGCTCGTCCTGGTGCCTGATGCCCCGGGGGCCGCCGCCTGTCCTCGGGCGCTGCTCTTCCATACCGTCCACGCTAGACGGCGGACCGCGGCGCGGGCGTCCGCCGGGCGTGGTGGTCCTCCGTACTCCCCGGGGAGTACGGCGAAGTGGGTGCCGTACGCCTGCGGGCCGCGTCCTCAGCCGCGCTTGCCGAGGAGGCCGACCGTGCGGGCGAGTTCCGTGACGGCCTGCCGGAAGAAGACCTCGCGGGCCTCCACCACCCGGTTGAACTGGCCGAAGACCTCGAAGGAGATCAGCCCGAACAGCTGCGACCAGGCCGCGACGAGCGGGGCGGCGACCGCGGGGGCCAGGCCGGGGGCCAGGTCGGCGGCCAGCCGTTCGGCCTCGGGGCGCAACTCGTCGGCGAGCGGCGGGAGTGCGATGCCCTCTTCCCGGTGGGCCTCCTCGACGATGGCGATGAGCACGAGGCCGACGCGTGCGGCGGGGGCGACGGTGTCCTGCGGGGCCGTATAGCCGGGCACGGGCGAACCGTAGATCAGCGCGTACTCATGGGGGTGGGCCAGCGCCCAGTCGCGTACGGCGCAGGCGACGGCGGTCCAGCGGTCCAGGCCGGTGGCGGGCGCGGGCGTCTTCGTGGTGCCGGCGGCAGCGGGGCGGTGGGCGCGCTCGGCGGCTTCGCCGATGGCGTCGTAGGCGTCGACGATCAGGGCCGTCAGCAGGTCGTCGCGGCTGGGGAAGTAGCGGTAGAGGGCGGAGGAGACCATGCCCAGCTCGCGGGCGACGGCGCGCAGCGACAGTTTCGCCGCGCCCTCCTCCGCGAGCTGTTTCCTCGCCTCGTCCTTGATGGCGGCGGTGACCTCGATACGGGCCCGTTCCCTGGCCCCCCGGATAGCGCTCATGGGGTCCAGTCTGCCACGTGAACAGAGCAGCGACCAATAACGAGAGCAGTGCTCTTGCTTTTGAGCACCACTTCCGTGCACACTGATCTCAAGCGAGAGCACCGCTCTCTTAAATCGTGGGGGTCGTCACCATGACGCAGTCGCAGCCGTACTACCTGCAGGGCAGCCCGCTCAACGTCCGTCTGAACAGCGTCGTCGGCTGGCTCGCGCGGCACGGCGTCAGTCTGCTCGGCCTGCAGGAACTGTCGGTGCGGGGCCGCAAGAGCGGGAAGATGCAGCGCATCCCCGTCAACCTGCACACCTACGAGGGCGCGCAGTACCTGGTCTCCGCCCGGGGCCACTCGCAGTGGGTGCGCAACATGCGGGCGGCCGGCGGCGGGGAGCTGCGCACGGGCCGCAGGACCCGCGCCTTCACGGCCGTGGAGATCGCGGACGACGAGCACAAGGCGATCGTCATCCGCACCTACCTGGAGCGCTGGGGCTGGGAGGTCAACCAGTACTTCAAGGGCATCACCGTGAAGTCCACGGACGCCGAGATCCTGGCGGCCTGCCCCGACCACCCCGTCTTCCGGATCACCAGGGCGGGCTGACGCACCGGCCGACGCGTCAGCCCCCGGTGGCTGCTACCGGTCCATCGCCGACAGCGCCCGCTGGGCCAGCGGGTGCGAACGGACCAGCTCGGCCAGCGAGGTCGTGCCGCGGGTGATGCCCGCGAACGCGTTCCACGCCGGGCGGAAGCCCGTGAGCACCGCGTGCAGCAGGCCCGGGCGCCGCTCGAAGAGCTTCAGCATGCGCCGCCCCACGCTCATCTCGACGCCGAGCCCCGCCTTGATGGCGAACGCGTAGTTGAGCGCCTGGCGGCGGGCGTCCACCGCGTCGTGCGACTCCGCGACGCGCACCGCCCACTCACCGGCGAGCCGTCCCGAACGCAGCGCGAACGAGATGCCCTCGCGGGTCCACGGCTCCAGCAGGCCCGCCGCGTCACCGCACACCAGCACCCGGCCGCGCGAGAGCGGCGAATCGTCGCTGCGGCAGCGCGTCAGGTGGCCGGAGGAGATCTTCGGCTCGAAGCCGGCGAGGCCGAGCCGCGCGACGAAGTCCTCCAGATACCGCTTGGTGCCGGCACCGTCGCCACGGGCGGAGATCACGCCGACCGTCAGGGTGTCACCCTTGGGGAAGACCCATCCGTAACTCCCGGGCATGGGGCCCCAGTCGATGAGGACGCGGCCCGCCCAGTCCTCGGCGACCGTCGGCGGGACCGGGATCTCCGCCTCCAGACCCAGGTCGACCTGGTCGAGCTTCACCCCGACATGTGCTCCTATCCGCCCGGCGCTGCCGTCCGCGCCGACCACCGCGCGGGCCAGGACGGTCTCGCCGCCGGACAGCACCACCGCGACCGTGCGCCGGTCGGGCACCGCGGCACCGTGCTGCTCGACACGGGTGACGGTCGCCCCGGTGCGCAGCTCCGCACCGGCCTTCTGCGCCTGCTCGACCAGCCCCGCGTCGAACTCGGGGCGGTTGATGAGCCCGAAGAGCATCCGCCTGGAACGGCGCGTGCGCGCCAGCCTGCCGTTGAGCGAGAAGGTGACCGCGTGAATCCGGTCCTGCAGGGGCAGTTCGAACCCGGGCGGCAGCGCGTCGCGCGAATACCCGATGATGCCGCCGCCGCACGTTTTGTAGCGGGGCAGTTCCGCCTTCTCCAGGAGCAGTACCTTGCGGCCGGCGACCGCCGCCGCGTATGCCGCGGAGGCTCCCGCCGGTCCGGCGCCGACTACGACGACGTCCCACACGGACGACTCTTCGTGCTCATGTCCGGCGTCTGCGTTCTCGCTGCTCACGATGTGCTTCTGCTCCCGATCCGACCAGTGGCCCAAGCTGCTCACGGCATCCTACGGCGCGTTGCGGCCGACCCCTGCTGTGGGAGGATCGGCCGAGTCTCCGACGTACCCGCAACGCCACACTCCAGGCGGGCAAGTACCCGGAAACGTACACATAACGTCGCACCTACCAGGAGCGTGCCCCATGACCGGCCAGCCGATTTCCGAGACCGTCGCCTCGCTGATGCCCCGCGCCAAGGCGGAGCTGACCGAGCTGGTGGCCTTCCAGTCGGTGGCGGACCCCGCGGTGTATCCGAAGAGCGAGTGCGAGGCGGCCGCCGCGTGGGTCGCCGGCGCCCTGCGCACCGAGGGCTTCCAGGACGTGGCCCTGCTCGACACCCCCGACGGCACCCAGTCCGTCTACGGTTTCCTGCCCGGCCCGGCCGGTGCGCCGACCGTGCTGCTCTACGCGCACTACGACGTGCAGCCGCCGCTGGACGAGTCCGCCTGGCTCTCCCCGCCGTTCGAACTGACGGAGCGTGACGGCCGCTGGTTCGGCCGGGGCACGGCCGACTGCAAGGGCGGCTTCATCATGCATCTGCTCGCGCTGCGCGCCCTCAAGGCGGACGGCGGGGTCCCGGTCTCGGTCAAGGTGATCGTGGAGGGTTCGGAGGAGCAGGGCACCGGCGGGCTGGAGCGGTACGCGCAGGCGCACCCCGAACTGCTCGCCGCCGACACCATCGTGATCGGCGACACCGGCAACTTCCGGCTGGGGCTGCCGACCGTCACCTCGACGCTGCGCGGCATGACGATGCTGCGGGTCCAGCTCGACACCCTGGAGGGCAACCTCCACTCCGGGCAGTTCGGCGGCGCCGCCCCCGACGCGCTGGCCGCGATGATCCAGCTGCTCGCCTCCCTGCGCGCCGAGGACGGCTCGACCACCGTCGACGGCCTGACCACGGACACGCGGTGGGACGGTCTGCAGTACCCGCAGGAGGAGTTCCGCAAGGACGCCAAGGTCCTCGACGGGGTCGGGCTGATCGGCACGGGCACGGTCGCCGACCGGATCTGGGCGCGGCCCGCCGTCACCGTGATCGGGATCGACTGCCCGGCCGTGGTCGGCGCGACGCCGTCCGTGCAGGCGAGCGCGCGGGCGCAGATCAGCCTGCGGGTGCCGCCGGGCCGGAACACGGACGAGGCGACCAAGCTGCTGACCGCGCACCTGCTGGCGCACACCCCGTGGGGCGCGAAGGTCTCCGTCGAGCAGGTCGGCCAGGGGCAGCCGTTCCGCGCCGACCTCACGAGCCCGGCCTACACGGCGATGGCGGACGCCATGCGGGCCGCCTACCCGGGCCAGGAGATGCAGTCCTCCGGCATGGGCGGCTCGATCCCGCTCTGCAACACGCTGGCCGATCTGTACCCGGACGCGGAGATCCTGCTGATCGGGCTGAGCGAGCCCGAGGCGCAGATCCACGCGGCGAACGAGAGCGTGTCGCCCGAGGAGCTGGAGCGGCTCTCCGTGACCGAAGCGCTGTTCCTGCGCAACTACGCCGCGTCCAAGGCCGTCTGAGACCGCCTGCCCCGGTGTGTCCCGGGCTACGCGTTGAGCGAAGCTCGCCGAGAGCGTAGATCCATGCGGTGGCCGGACGCCGCCGCGTACGTTCGCCGCATGGATCTCATCGAGGTGCTTCCCCAGCTGCACATGTTCCGTTTCCCGATCGGTCAGGCCTACCTCTGGCGCGACGGGACCGAGCTGACCCTGATCGACGCGGGCGACCTGCACGCGGCGCCCGCCATCGAGGAGGCGGTGCGGGGGCTCGGCCACGACCCCGCCCGCATCGCCCGAATCGTGATCACGCACGGCCATCGCGACCACTACGGCGCGGCCCAGGAGCTCGCGGACCGCCACGGCGCCGAGATCCTGGCGCACCGGCTGGACGCACCGGTGATCCGGGGCGAGGAGGAGATCGGTGAGCCGGTCCTGCTCGACTGGGAACGCCCTCTGTACGAGAAAGGGCTGACCGTTCCCGTGGCTCCGCCGACCCGGGTCGACACCGAACTGACCGACGGTGAGGTCCTGCCGTTCGGCGGCGGGGCGCGGGTGGTCCACTCCCCCGGCCATACCCCCGGGGCCATCGGTGTCCATCTGCCTCGGCACGGGGTGCTGTTCACGGGTGACTGCGTCGCCGAGGCGGGGCGGGTGATGCTGGGCGTCTTCAACATCGACCGCGAGCAGGCCGTGGCCTCGTTCCGGCGGCTGGCAGCGCTGGAGGCGGCCACGGTCTGCTTCGGCCACGGCGGTCCCCTCACGAAGGACGCCGCCGCGGTCATGCGGACCTCAGCCGACCGGGACGCCCGCCTCCAGATTGAGCACGGCTGAACGCTCCCGGGCCCGCAGCGCCCAGCACAGCCGTTCGTAGCGCGTGGGCGGCAACAGGGTGGCCGCCTCCGCCTCGGTGACGAACCGCCAGCCGCGCAGTTCGGAGCCGGGCAGCAGCAGCCGCGCGGCGTCCGCCTGCGGCAGCAGACCGCCGTCGAACAGCAGCCGCAGCCCTCCGTATCCGGGGGGATCGGGCGCCTCCCAGTCGATGACGAGGAGCTTGGGGACCTGTTCGAGGCGGATGCCTATCTCCTCCTCCACCTCCCTGATCCCGGCCTGCGCGGGGGCCTCGCCGGCCTCCACCACGCCGCCGGGGAACTCCCAGCCGGGCTTGTACGTGGGGTCGACGAGCAGGAACCGGTCGTGTTCGTCGAAGAGCAGCACCCCGGCGGCGACGGTCTCCGCGGTCGGTTCGGGGGTCTGTACGATCTCGCAGGCCGGGGCCGCCCCGGTGCGTACGGCCTCCGCGATGCGCTCCGCCGTCTCGCGGGGTGTGAGCGCGCTGTTGTCGATGGTGTGGGCGTCCCCGGTGATCCAGGCGAGCGCCGAGCGGTACGGTTCGATGCGGTCGTAGGCCCAGCGGCCGGTCGGGTCCACGTCCTGCGTGTCGCCGGGGAATTCCGCCCGGGGGGCGACGCGCTGACGCAGGATCGTTTCGTCAGGTGAGAGCAGGACATGGCGCACCGATATGCGCCGGGCGGCGAGCCCGCCGAATATCTCGTCTCGATACTCCTGTCGCAGCAGCGTCATCGGCACCACCAGCACCCCGCCCAGCTCGGCGAGCAGGGCGGCCGCGGTGTCCACCACGAGGCGCCGCCAGATCCGCAGGTCCTGGAAGTCGGTCACCTCGGCGAGCTTTTTCTGGGGCAGCAGGTTCCGCAGCCCCGTCCCGGTCGTTTCCGGGTCGTAGAAGGTGCTGTTCGGGATCAGATCGATCAGTTCACGCGCGGCGCTGGTCTTGCCCGCGCCGAACGCACCGTTGATCCAGACGATCACGGTTCCCCCTCTTCCGTAGCCCCCTGTGGCTTGCCCGCAACACCCTGCCGCGAAAACACGGCGGAGGCGATGCGTTGTACGAACCGACCACCGAACGCCCTCCCCGGGTTGCTGCGGGGTACGGGGGAGGATGCGCGCCGGACCGTAACGGCGGGGGCCGCGCGTCGTTGGAGCGGACAGCAGAAATGAACGACAGGGGGTGGACCATGCGTCGCACCGTGCTCGAGCAGTTCCCCGCCGGAGGTCCGCGGGGCAGTTGGCCCGCGGAGGAGTTCGCGGCGGCCCGCCGGGGTGAAGGGGTCGCGGCGGAGGTCGTGATGGACCTGGAGCAGGACGCGTTCCTCGTGGTCGTACCGCAGCAGGCGTCGGACCGGGGCCGCTGAAGCCCGGACGCACGGCGTCGTCGGCGTGCGTCCGGGAACGGCGACGCGGGCACGGCCTCAGGGCGTGTCGCCACGCCAGTCCCACTTGTCCGGCTCGTCGGCGCGCGGCCCGTACTCGGCGCGGCCGCCCGGGCCGTACGCGCCGATCTCGGTGACCAGGGCGGAGCCATCGGCGAGGGCCACCGGCGTCCAGCCGGTCACGTCCAGCAGCAGACCGTCGAGCGGCCCGCCCACCAGCTCCCGGTACTCCCGCCCGGGCCGGGGGCCCGGATCGGGGTCGTCGTGGTCGGCGCCGTACACCCGCCGTCGCATGATCTCGTCCATGCATGCAGGATCGCACCCGCCACTGACATCGACGGCGGCACACGGGCCGTGGCGGGTCACGTGCTTCACGCTTCGGTCACAACTCCATCACTGGCGGAGGATCTGCCTCCCACCCGTCCGGCGGCATGACTACGGTCGTCTCTCCACACATCGCTTGGGCGCCCGTGTCGCACAATCCGCCGCCGCAGCCGCCGCGTTGGGGGCCGCCACCGCAGCCCACACCGTTCGGCCCTCCGGCGCCTCCCGGTGGCGCGCACCGCTGGGCGAGGAAGCGGATCGTCATTCCGGCCGCCGCCGTCGTGTTCATCATCGGCGTGGCCTTCGGCGGTGCCGGTGAGAACTCCGGTTCGGACACCGAGGCCGCGGCGAAGTCCTCCCCCGCGCCGACCGTCACGGCGACGGTGACGCGAACCGCCGCGCCCGAACCGGCGGTGACCGAGACCGTCACCGCGAGCCCGAAGCCGGTGCCGACCGTCACGAGGACGAAGACCGTCAAGGTCACCGTCGCGCCCGAGGCCCCCGCCGACACCTCGGACGGTTCCGGTTCGGGTTCCGGATCGGGTTCCGGATCGGGTTCCGGATCGGGTTCCGGTTCGGGCAGCGGCAGCAGTGGCGGCGGCTCGGCGTACTGCGCGAACTGCACCGCCGTGCGCGCGGCCGGCGCGGCCCCCATCCACCGGGGCGAGCCCGGCTACGGCTGCCACCTCGGCCGTGACGGGGACGGCGTCGCCTGCGAACAGGGCAGAGGACGGGGCGCTCCGAGCGAAATCGCCTCCCTGAAACTCCAGGGTGTTGCGGGGATCAATAGAACCCGCCCCGCCCGGGGGCGGGGCGCCAGGACCGGCCGTGAGCGTGAGGGGCCGGCCCGGCGCCCGTACTCAGTGCGCCCGGGCCGGTACGCCCTCGTCGGCGCCCGTGCGTGTGGCGAGGGCGGCCGCCGCCGCGCCCACCAGCCCCGCGTCGTTGCCCATGACGGCGGGCACCACCGTCAGCTGCTGCACGAACGACAGCGTGGCGTACCGGCACAGGGCGGTGCGCAGCGGTGCGAACAGCAGGTCACCGGCACCGGCCACGCCGCCGCCGATCACCGCGATGTCGATCTCGACCAGGGTCGCCGTCGCGGCGATCCCGGCGGCCAGGGCCTGCGCGGCGCGCTCGAAGGAGGCCAGGGCGACCGGATCGCCCGCCCGTGCCGCCGCCGCGACGCCCACCGCGGACGCGTCCCCGTCCTGGCCCGGCCGCCAGCCGCCCTCCAGCGCACGGCGGGCGATGTTGGGGCCGCTCGCGATGCGTTCGACGCAGCCGCGCGCCCCGCACGGACACGGGTCGCCGTCGAGGTCCACGCTGATGTGGCCGATGTGGCCGGCGTTGCCGCTGGGGCCGGGGTGGAGGGCGCCGCCGAGCACGAGCCCGCCGCCGACCCCGGTCGAGACGACCATGCACAGCGCGTTGTCGTGACCGCGGGCCGCGCCGAGCCAGTGCTCCGCGGCGGTGATGGCGACGCCGTCGCCGACCAGCGTGACCGGAAGCCCGCCCGTGGCGTCGCTGACCCGGTCCACCAGCGGGAAGCCCCGCCAGCCGCGCACGTTGACCGGGCTGACCGTCCCGCCGGCCGCGTCCACCGGGCCCGCGCTGCCGATCCCGACGGCCGTCGCCCGATCCCAGCACGGAGAGGCGGCCAGCTCGGCCAGGACGCCGCTCACCGCCTCCATGACCCGCTCGCCGCTCTCCCGGGCGGGCGTCGGACGCTGCGCGCGGACGACGAGCGTGCCGTCCTGGTCCACCAACGCGCCGGCGATCTTGGTGCCTCCGATATCGAGGGCGGCGACGAGGTCGGTATGCATCGGTGTGGCTCCGGTTGGTGTGGGCGGGACCTGCGGCTCAGGCAGACAGTCTGCCCAGTCTCCATTCCCTTGACAACGTTGTCCAGGGCCTATGCTCGACGCCACACCTCCGGGCCCTCCGCGACAGCCGTCGTGGAGGGCCCAGGACAGCCCGCACCGACGACAGGACAGCTCACCGTGGCCGAGACCACCCGTCATCCCGAGCCCCGTTACGGCAACCGGCCGACCATGAAGGACGTGGCCGCCCGGGCCGGAGTGGGCCTCAAGACGGTCTCGCGCGTGGTCAACAGCGAGCCGGGTGTCACGTCCGACACCGAGCGCCGGGTCCAGGAGGCCATCGACGCGCTGGGCTTCCGCCGCAACGACAGCGCCCGTGTGCTGCGCAAGGGCCGCACCGCCTCCATCGGCCTGGTCCTGGAGGACCTGGCCGACCCCTTCTACGGGCCGCTGAGCCGCGCGGTGGAGGAGGTGGCCCGCGCGCACGGCGCCCTGCTGATCAACGGTTCGAGCGCCGAGGACCCGGAGCGCGAACAGGAGCTGGTCCTCGCCCTGTGCGCGCGCCGGGTCGACGGGCTGATCGTGATTCCGGCCGCCGACGACCACCGCTATCTGGAGCCGGAGATCAAGGCCGGGGTCGCGACGGTCTTCGTCGACCGCCCGGCCGGGCGCATCGAGGCGGACATGGTGCTCTCGGACAGCTTCGGGGGCGCCCGCGAGGGCGTCGCCCATCTGATCGCGCACGGGCACCGCCGGATCGGCTTCATCGGCGACCAGCCGCGCATCCACACCGCGACCGAGCGGCTGCGCGGCTACCACGCCGCGATGGCGGACGCCGGGATAACCGTCGAGGACTCCTGGGTGTCGCTGGGCTCCACGGAGCCTGACCGGGTCCGCGCCGCCGCCGAGGCGATGCTCGGTGGTCCGGAGCCCGTGACGGCCCTCTTCTCGGGCAACAACCGGGTGACGGTGACAGCGGTCCGCGTCCTGGCGGACCGCGAGCGGCCGGTCGCCCTCGTCGGCTTCGACGACATCGAGCTGGCCGACCTTCTCGGCATCACCGTCATCTCACAGGACGCCGCGGCCGTGGGCCGCACCGCCGCCGAACACCTCTTCCGGCGCCTCGACGGGGCCGACCACACACCGGCGCGCGTGGAACTCCCGACCCGGCTGATCGCACGGGGTTCGGGCGAGCTGCCCCCGGCCTGAACGGCTCCCCCTCAGGGCGCGGTGACCGTCAGGGTGCCGCGCCGGGGCGAGGCGAAGGCGTCGAGGTCCGCGCGGGTCAGCCCGGTCAGACGGGCCACCTCGGCGGTGTCCAGGGCACCGCAGTCGATGCCGCGCAGCAGGTAGCCGCTGAGCGCCTTGGCGGTGGCGGGCTCGTCCATGACGTCGCCGCCCGCCTTGGCCACGTACGCGGCGAGCCGGGAGGCGGCCGGCTCCAGGCCCTCGCGGTAGAACGTGTAGACGGCCGCGTACCGGGTCGGCAGGTGGCCCGGGTGCATGTCCCAGCCCTGGTAGTAGGCGCGGGCCAGGGCGCGCCGGGTGAGGCCGTAGTGCAGCCGCCACGCCTCGTGGACCTGGTGGGCGGGGCCGACGGGCAGGACGTTGGTCGAGCCGTCGCAGACGCGTACGCCGGTGCCGGCGGCGGCCACCTGCATGACGGCCTTGGCGTGGTCGGCCGCCGGGTGGTCGCTCGCCTGGTAGGCGGCGCTGACGCCGACGCACGCGCTGTAGTCGAACGTTCCGTAGTGCAGGCCGGTGGCGCGCCCCTGCGCGGCGTCGATCATCCGGGCCACGGCGGCGGTGCCGTCGGCGGCGAGGATGGACTGGCTGGTCTCGATCTGGATCTCGAAGCCGAGACGCCCGGACGGCAGCCCGTGTGCCTGCTCGAAGGCTTCGAGCAGCTGGACGAAGGCGGTGACCTGCTCCGGGTACGTCACCTTGGGGAGGGTGAGGACGAGCCCTTCGGGCAGGCCGCCCGCCCGCATCAGACCGGTGAGGAAGATGTCCGTGGTGCGGATGCCCCGGTCCCGTACGGCGGCCTCCATGCACTTCATCCGGATGCCCATGTACGGGGCCGCCGTGCCGTTCGCGTACGCCTCCGAGACGAGCCGGGCCGCGCGGGCCGCCACCTCGTCCTCCTCGGCGTCGGAGCGGGGCCCGTAGCCGTCCTCGAAGTCGATCCGCAGGTCCTCGACCGGCTCGCGCTCCAGCTTGGCGCGTACGCGGTCGTGGACGGGACCGGCCAGCTCGTCCGGGATGCCGAGGACCGCGGCGAGGGCGGCCGCGTCGGGGGCGTGCTCGTCGAGCGCCTTCAGCGCCTCGTCGCCCCAGGAGCGCAGCGTGCCGGCCGTGAAGGTGTCGCCCGGTACGTAGACCGTGTGCACGGGCTGGCGGGTGCCGGGGTCGCCCGGGTAGCGGCGGGCGAGTTCGGCGTCCACCGCCGTGAGGGAGGCGCTGATCCCGTCGCTGACCGCACCGGCGAGGCTCGTCGCCACCTTCTCCTGCTGACCCATGTCCGCACCCTCCACGCTGTGATAATTTCCGCTTCCCGGAATCAACAATCCGTATAGTGAAGTTATAAGGCTGCCGCACCGGCGTCAACGGTGATCGGGAACGACGCGGGGCCGCACGGTGGTTCACCGTGCGGCCCCGGGCCGTTGCTCATGTGCTGTCCGGATGTCAGCCCTTGCGGGTGTTGATCTCCTCGGTCAGCTGCGGGACGACGTCGAAGAGGTCGCCGACGACGCCGTAGTCCACGAGGTCGAAGATCGGGGCCTCCGGGTCCTTGTTGACCGCGACGATCGTC
>NZ_SSBK01000049.1 GCF_004795035.1 Streptomyces sp. A0958 | reverse complement strand
GCCGCTGGTCGCCGGCAGGACGATCTGCTGTGCGGACCCGCCTGCCGTCAGGGTCAGCGTCTTGGCCGACCCGGTGCCGTTCGCGTAACGCACCGCCACGGTCCCCGAACCGGCGAAGGAGGACGACACGGTGTACGCCGATTGCGCGGAGCCCTTGTTGTCGTCGGTGTAGCCGCCGACGTAGCCGGTGCCGGTGTACCCGGCGTGCTCGTTCTCCACCTTGGCGCCGCCGGAGAGCACGGACGACTCGGACTGCAGGACGGAGGTGGCGGCGTGGGCGGGGGTGGGGACTGCGATGGTGTAGGAGGCGGCGCCGGTGAGGGCCAGGAGGAGAGCGGCTATCGCGGCGGAGTTCTTGGGACGCGGGTTGGCGCGGTGGATCGACACAGCTGTGTGTCCTTCCGGTGCAGGGGCGGCTCAGCCCTGGGGGTGGCCGGCGGGTGCCGGCTGGATGTGCCGCTGGGCAGGGGGAGCCCAGGAACGGCGGTGAGTGGCCGGTACACAGGACCGTGAGGGGTGCGCGTGCCGGTCGAAGGGGAGGTACGCGTGCCGGGACAGTGCGGGGTGGGGTGTTTCAGCCCTTGAGGCTGCCCGCGGTCAGACCGGCGATGATGTGCCGCTGGAAGATGAGGAAGATGACCAGCAGCGGGATGGAGGCCATGACCATGCCGGCCAGGAGCTGGTTGGCAGGCATGAACTCGGCGAGACGGTTGAGTGCCACGGTGATCGGTTGGCGTGCCGGGTCGGGAAGGACCAGCAGCGGCCACAGGAAGTCCTTCCAGACTCCGACGACCGCGAAGATGGATACGACCGCGAGTACCGGCCTGGACAGCGGCAGTACCACGTAGCGCAGCACCCGGAAGGGGCCTGCGCCGTCCATGCGTGCGGATTCGAGGAGTTCGCCGGGGATCTGGTCGAAGAATCGCTTGAGGATGAAGATGTTGAAGGCGTTGGCGCAGGCCGGCAGCCAGATCGCCCAGGGGGTGTTGATGAGGTTGATGTGGAGCAGCGGGATGTCGGTGACGGTCAGGTAGGTCGGCACCAGCAGTGCGGAAACGGGCAGCATCAGTGTGGCGAGCATCATGCCGAGGACGACGTTGCCCAGCACCGGTCGCAGTTTCGACAGTGCGTAGGCGGCGGCCACGTCGACGACGAGCTGGATCAGCCAGGCGCCGACGGCCAGCAGTGCGGTGTTCAGGAAGTACTGGCCCAGGCCGACGTTGGTCCACGCCTCGCTGTAGGACTCCGGATGCCAGGAATGCGGCAGCAGCGTGGGGTTCGGGTCGGCCAGCTCCGCGGAAGACTTGAGAGCTCCGCTGGCCATCCAGTAGAGCGGGAAAACGAACCCGAGGGTGAAACCGACTACCGTCAGGACGAGGACGAAGCGGTAAAGGACGCGCCCGGTGCGCCGGTTCATCTCGCCGGGGGCGATGAGGGTACGCGATGTGGACATGATGGCTCCTCTCAGCCCTTGCTACGGCTCAGCCGCAGGTAGACGGCGGCGAAGACGCCAAGGACGAGGAAGAGCACCGTGCTCATCGCGCTGGCCATGCCGAAGTCGTTGTAGATGAACGCGTAGCGGTACAGAAGCAGCAGGACCGTGACCGTGGCGTCGTCCGGACCGCCGCCGGTCAGCACGAACGGTTCGATGAAGACCTGCATAGTGCCGATGACCTGTAGAAGCAGGGTGATCATCAGGATGAACCGCATCTGCGGGATGGTCACGTGGGTCAGCCGCTGGCGGATCGTCGCTCCGTCGAGCTCGGCCGCCTCGTACAACTCGCCCGGGATGGAGCCGAGGGCGGCTAGGTAGATCAGGGTGGTGGTGCCCATGTTGGCCCAAGTCGAGACCAGGACCAGGGAGACCATGGCGAGGTGTTCCGACTCCAGCCATTGCTGTGCCGGCAGGTGGAAGATCTTCAGGACGTTGTTGAACAGGCCCGGGCCCGGATCGTAGAACCAGCGCCACAGCAGCATCGTCACGATCGGCGGGAGCATCACCGGCAGATAGACCGTCATCCGCAGATAGGACCGGGCGTGCCGGAACTCGTTGAGGACGACCGCGGTCGCGAACGGTGCGGCGAAGCCGAAGACCAGTGCGAGCAGCGTGAAGTAGCCGGTGTTCTTCCACGCGGTGGTGAACAGGGGATCGTCGAAGAGGCGCTGGTAGTTCTCCCAGCCCACCCAGGTGGCGGGTTGGGAGAAGTTGACCTGCTGGAATCCCAGCAGCAGCCCCCGCACGATCGGGTACCAGGAGAACAGGGCGAAGCAGATCAGCCCTGCCGCCAGGAACACGTAGGCGGTGAGGTTCTCGCGTATGCGGCGCCGGCGCCTGACGAGGCGCTTGCTGTCCTTCTGGGGCTCGGTGGTGCGCTCGGGTGCCCTGGCCAGGGTCGGAGCCGCCATGTCACTTGACCGTCGCGAGGATGCTGTCGACCTTCTTGGCCGCATCCTTCAGGAGCTGGTCGATGTCCGCGTCCTTCTTGGTGAGCACCGCCTGCATCACTCCGTCCAGGACGGTGTAGATCTGCTGGGCGTTCGGCGGCTCGACCTTCTGGTCGATCTTCCCGTTGCGCTCGATGAACGGTTCGTAGTTCTTCGTCGGCACATTGGCGTACTTGGCGTGGGCGGCATCCCGCTTGGTCTCGGCCTGCCCGGTGAACAGGCGGTCCAGCGGCAGCCCGATGGGTACGTCGCTGGAGGAGGCGCGCTTGTCCTCGAACGCGGTGCGGTCCGGGTTGAGGTACTTCCACTGGATCCACTCGATGCCGGCTTTGATCTTCTCCGGCGAGTTCTTCGGGTTGAACATGAAGCCGTTGCCGCCGCCGAGGGTCGCCTGGCCGGGCATGGCCGCGGCCCCGTACTCCTCGTACGTGCGCTCGAACTGCTTGACGATGGTGGGGATGTTGTCCGGGCCGGCCATGTACATACCGAGCTTGCCCGCGCCCATCATCTTCTGAGCGTCTTCGATCTGCAGCAGCTGACGTGAGCCCATGGTGTTGTCAGTCCAGCGCATGTCATGCAGCATCTGAAGTGCCTCGCGCCCCGCGTCGCTGTCGAAGGCGGCCTTCCACTTGCCTTCCTGCCGCACGGCGATGTCGCCGCCCATGGAGTACACCCATGCGGTGTAGTGCCAGCCGCCCTGGTTGTTCTTGCTGTAGTCGGCGTAGCCGACCGTGCCGTTCCCCAGGGCACTGATCTTCTTGGCCGCGGCCCGGACCTCGCCCCACGTCGCAGGAGGGTTGTCCGGGTCAAGGCCGGCCTTCTTGAACAGGTCGCGGTTGTAGACAAGCCCCAGGGAATACTGACCGTTCGGCAGGCCGTAGATCTTTCCGTCCGGTCCGGTGAACACCTGTAGGAATTCCGGCTTGAGGTCCTTGTAGTACGGCATGTCCTTGACGTACTCGCTGATGTCAGCGCCCTGGCGGCGCTGGATCAGCCCCGCCGGGTCGGTGAAGTACACGTAGTAGACGTCTTCGAGCTGACCCCCGGCCAGCTTCGCCGAGAAGGTCTTGGGGTCCATCTGGCCCTCGCGGGCATCGATCCTGATCTTGGGGTGCTCCTTCTCGAAGGCCTTCAGATCCTCCTCGAAGTACTTGCGGTCCACCGGCTGCGTCTTCGGCGGCATGCCGTTCACCGTGATAGTCACGATGCCGTCCCCACCGGCGGACGAGGACTCTCCACCGCATGCGGCGAGCCCTGCGGAGAGAACGCAGGCTATGCCTGCGGCGATGAGCCGGCGGCGGCTCTGGATACCAGCCATGACAGATCAGCCTTCCTACGATGCACCCGCGTCTGTGGACTCCGTCGCCCTCAGCTACAGCGGACACGCAGAATGTAGGAGTCGTGAATGTAAGAAGTCAATGAACTAACGCAAAAGATCTACTGACTTGTCTGGGCGTGGGGCCTGCCGGTGGAGTTACGGAGGATCAACTGGGTTCGGAAGAGGGTGATCCCAGGTGTGAGGGTCTGCCCGTTCATCTGCTGGGTGAGCGCCTCCACTGCGGCGTCCGCCATGCGGGACACGGGCTGGCGGCACGTGGTCAGGGGCGGATCGACGGCCACCATGAACATCGAGTCGTCGAAGCCCGTCACGGATACATCACGGGGAACGTCGAGACCCAGGCGACGCGCCCCGCGGATGGCCCCCAATGCCAGCTCGTCACTGCCGCAAACGATCGCGGTGGCTCCGCGCCCGATCAGCCTCACCGTCTCGGCGGCTCCACTTTCCAGCGAGAACAGGGCGTGCCCGACCAGGGGCATCCACCCCTTCGAGACGACCCCGCGAGCCCCCCAGAAGGCCGCGAAGGCCGCGAGTTTACGGGCTGAGGGCACATGCCCCGACGGGCCGATCAACAGCCCCACCCGCTCGTGCCCCACCGCCGTCAGATGGGTGAGCGACTGCATCACCGCATCGCCGTCATCAGCACTGATCTGTACCGAACCGTCGTTCTCGTCGGCGGGATTGACCAGCACCATCGGCACCCCGCGGGACTTCAGAGCCCTACCTTGCTCCGGCCCCGCGTCGGCATAGCTGGACCCTATGAAGACGATCCCGCCGATGTTCTGCCCGAGGAGCATCTCGATGTAGTTCGCCTCCGACACGCCATCGGCGGTGCGGGTGCAGAGCGCGGGCACCAGTCCCCGCTTGTTCAGGCGCCCCGCAATCGCCTCTGCGAACGCCGGGAAGACGGGGTTCTGCAGATCCGGCACCACCACGCCGATCAGCGGGCTCCGCTCCATCTCGACCGCCGACGGCCGGGGAAGCCCCAGGACGTCCAACGCCCTCAGCACACGCTCCCGCGTCGCCTGCGCCACCAACGGACTGCCGTTCAGCGCCCTGCGCACGGTCCCCTCGCTGACACCGGCAAACTCTGCGACTTCGATCAGCCTCTTCTTCATGCCAACACACCGTACAGTGTCTACGCAAAAATGAATCAGAAATCCGCAAATTTTTGGGGTCGGCCACCACGCCGAGGGGGAGCCCATGCCTCGATCAGCTTCTGCCCGCCCCGGAAACAGCGGGCGGCATCAAGATCTGGCCCAACCAGCACCATCGGATCGGGGGCGCAACGGGGCGCATGGTGTTGTCGACTTTGATCTCGGCGTTGCCGAAGACGGTGTAGGTGCGTGTTCGTGCAGGAGGGTGCCGCGTGATATGCGGCGCCCTCCCATTTGGAGACCATCTGGCTGCGCACCAAGCGCCTCAACGCGAGCGGCAGTGTGGTTTCGGGCACAGGCGGTGTCTGCTACCTGTACTTCCCCGCGCACCCGAACACCGCTCAGCGCAGGGCTCTCGCGGCCGTCGGCGTCCGCTGAGGCACGCCCGGGCCTGAGGGGAAGTGACGGACATCTCTACCCCCGGGGCCCTTCGGGCTGGCACTGTGGTCGGGTCCCGGCCGGGTGCTGGGTACACCTACTGCCGGCCGACCGAACGAGATGCCATGAGCGCGACTGCCGCCACCTTCACCGCCGCCCGCCGCCGCGCCCGGACGGGCGGGCCCGACGACGGCCCCAAGCTGCTGGAACACGTCCTGGGCTGGACGCTCGTGGTCGTCGTCGCCATGCTCGTCACCCAGCTCCACCTGCTCTAGCCTTCCCGGACACGACGACACTGCTCCGGCCTCCCCGGACGCGACCTGACGGGGCGGGGAGCCCGACCGGCTCCCCGCCCCGTCAGGTCCGGCGCGACGACGTCAGTCGATCGCCTTGATCAGCTCGCCGTCGGTGGTGTCACCGCTCAGCTCCCAGAAGAAGGTGCCGCCCAGGCCCTGCTGGTTCTTGTACTCCATCTTGGTGCCGATGGTGGCCGGGGTGTCGTAGCTCCACCAGTCGGTGCCGCAGTGCGCGTACGCCGTGCCGGCGATGGTGCCGGTGGCGGGGCAGCTGTTCTTGAGGACCTTGTAGTCCTCGATGCCCGCCTCGTACGTGCCCGCCGCCGCGCCGGTCGCCGTACCGCCCGGCTCGTCCTGGGTGACGCCGGTCCAGCCGCGGCCGTAGAAGCCGATGCCGAGCAGCAGCTTCGAGGCCGGGACGCCCTGGGCCTTCAGGTTGTCGATGGCGGCCTCGCTGTCGAAGCCCTCCTTGGGGATGCCCGTGTAGGAGGTGAGCGGGGAGTGCGGGGCCGTCGGGCCCTTCTCGTCCCAGGCGCCGAAGAAGTCGTACGTCATCGGGTTGTACCAGTCGACGTACTGCGCCGCGCCGCCGTAGTCGACGGCGTCGAGCTTGCCGCCCTCCGAGGCGTCCGCGCTGATCGCGGAGGTGATCAGGTTGTCCGGGCCGAACTTCGAGCGGAGCGCCGACAGCAGGTTGCCGTAGGCGTCGCGGCCGCTGGTGTCACAGGTCAGGCCGCAGTCGTTGGGGTACTCCCAGTCGATGTCGATGCCGTCGAAGACATCGGCCCAGCGCGGGTCCTCGACCAGGTCGTAGCAGGACTCGGCGAACGCGGCGGGGTTCTGCGCGGCCTCACCGAAGCCGCCCGACCAGGTCCAGCCGCCGAAGGACCAGAGCACCTTGAGGTCGGGGTGCAGCTTCTTCAGCTTGCGCAGCTGGTTGAAGTTGCCGGCCAGCTCCTGGTCCCAGGTGTCCGCGACCCCGTCGACGGACTGGTCGGCGGTGTAGGTCTTCTCGTAGTCGGCGTAGGAGTCGCCGACCGTGCACTTGCCGCCCTGGACGTTGCCGAAGGCGTAGTTGATGTGTGTGAGCTTGTCGGCGGAGCCCGAGGTCTCGATGTTCTTGACGTGGTAATCGCGGTCGTAGACACCCCAGTTGGTGAAGTATCCGACCACCTTGTCGCCGGCCGCTGTGGGGGCGGCGGGCGCTGCTGCCGGTGCGGTGGCCCGGGGTGCGGCGGGGGCCGCGCCGGCGGAGCCGGTGCCCGCGACGCCCAGCAGGGCGGCGCCCAGGGCGGCGGTACACGCGGCGGCGGCGACAGCCCGCAGGCGGGCTCCCGGGCGGTGCGGTCCGGTCATGGTTGCTCCTCGTGGGGGAGGGGACGTGCCAGTGGACGACCGGCTTTCGGCGCTCGAACGAAATTGGCATGAACGCGGAAAGTCGGTTCGCTGGGAACGGTAGGTGGACTAGACCAGTCGGGTCAATGGTTCGGACCAAGCTCGATGATCTCCACGGCCGCCCACAGGCCCTGATCCGTATGTTCGGTCAACCGATGACGGATGCCGTCCGATCGGGCATACTCGACCCGCCACAGCCGCCTGCCTGCGCCTCTCGTAATCCGGGAGGGCAACATCGGCTGGGGAGCTGTGATTTCGGGCATCGCCCGGAGATCCCCCGGCGGCGCCGCTCACACCCCTCGCGCGCGACCGCCGCAACGCCCGACAGGGAGGAGAGCGCCGTCATGTCCGACCGTGCCCCGCAGTGGGTCGAACGCCGTCTGCCCACCGAGGAGTCCAGCCAGCTCATCGCACTCGTCCGCGACATCGCCCAGCGGGAGATCACGCCGCGGGCCGCCGAGGAGGAGGAAGCGGGCCGGTTCCCCCGCGAGGTCTTCACCCTGCTCTCCGAGTCCGGCCTGCTCGGGCTCCCCTACGACTCCGCCCACGGCGGCGGCGACCAGCCCTACGAGGTCTACCTCCAGGTCCTGGAAGAACTCGGCGCCGCCCGTCTCACCGTCGGCCTCGGCGTCAGCGTCCACTCCCTGGCCTGTCACGCGCTCGCCGGCTACGGCACCAAGGACCAGCAGACCGAACACCTCCCCGCGATGCTCTCCGGCGGCCTGCTGGGCGCCTACTGCCTCTCCGAGCCCGCGTCCGGCTCCGACGCCGCGTCCCTGCGCACGAAGGCCGTACGGGACGGCGACGACTGGGTCATCACCGGCACCAAGGCATGGATCACACACGGCGGCATCGCCGACTTCTACACCGTGCTGGCCCGCACCGGCGTCGAGGGCCCGCGCGGCATCACCGCCTTCCTGGTCCCCGGTGACGCCGCCGGACTGAGCGCGGCCGTCCCCGAGAAGAAGATGGGGATGAAGGGCTCGCCCACCGCCCAGCTCCACTTCGACGGCGTACGCGTCCCGGACGCGCGCCGGATCGGCGAGGAGGGCCAGGGCTTCGCGATCGCCCTGTCCGCCCTCGACTCCGGCCGGCTCGGCATCGCCGCCTGCGCCATCGGCGTCGCCCAGGCCGCGCTGAACGAGGCCCTCGGCTACGCCACCGGCCGCAAGCAGTTCGGCCGCCCCATCGCGGACTTCCAGGGGCTGCGGTTCATGCTGGCCGACATGGCCACCCGGATCGAGGCGGGCCGGGCGCTCTACCTGGAGGCCGCCCGGCTGAGGGACGCCGGCCGCCCCTTCTCCCGCCAGGCCGCCATGGCCAAGCTCTTCTGCACGGACGCCGCGATGCAGGTGACCGTCGACGCGGTGCAGGTGCTCGGCGGGTACGGCTACACGCAGGACTTCCCCGCCGAACGCCTCATGCGCGAGGCCAAGGTGCTCCAGATCGTCGAGGGCACCAACCAGATTCAGCGGATGGTCATCGCCCGTCACCTCGCGGGCCCTGAGTCCCGCTGACCCGCAGCGGCCGGTCCGACCACACGGGCGTCGCCATGACCCGGTTCCAGTCCTGGTCATGGCGGCCCGGCAGGGTCCGCCCGGTGCTCTCCCAGTGCCGCAGCAGCGCCCGGTAGATCGGCGGATCGGTCGAATGGGGCATCGGACGCGGCGTGGAGCGGGGCGGTTCGGACTGCGACGCCGGTACGGAACCGGGTTGCGGAACCGATTCTTCGGGGGTCGGAGCGGCGAGCCTGCGGCGACCGGGGCCGGCGGCTGTGGAGTGCGGCGGGGTCATACCGGGCCAACGCCGAAGGGCGCGGCCGGGTCACTGGCTGTTCGATTCGGGCGAGTGTTCACCCGGTTCTCCGCGGTGGCCGGGCCGCTCGCGCACCCCGGCCGGACGGGCTCGGGCTCAGGCGGCCTCGCGCCGCGGCTGCCTCGGCATCCTGATCGGACGGGAGCCGGCGCCACCGGCGTGCGAGAACGGCTGCATCCTCCAGTCGAGCCCCTGAGGGAGCGTCAACAGCAGCGCGGTCTCCTGCTCCTGCGACCCGGCCGTCTCGTCCGCGGGCCGCGCCCCGGCCGCCGCACGCCCCGTACCGGCGCACACGGTGAGCACGAACGGGTTCCACGGGGACGGGCACAGCGCGTGCTCCGGCAGCACGTCCTCGTCGGCCAGCAGTGCGATGGGCTGTGTGCAGTCCGGGCAGAGGACCCGGTACATCTCGAATGTGTCGTACGCGTCGGGAGCGGCGTCCTCGAACGGATCGACGGGCTCCGGTTCGGTACGTCCGGTGAGCTTCAGGCTCTGCATGGGAAATCCCCCCTCGGGTGGGCCGACATGGCGCCGTGGCCTCGGCCACAGCAAGCACTTCCCGCCGCCGATCGGCCGTAACCATTTCGTGTCCGACTACTGGTCCGTAAACATGTGGCGTTGGTCACATGCCCGACGCAGGTGCCATCCCAAGGGCTGGGCAGCTGTGCCTGGAAGGACTCCTGGCCATAGATTGATCCATATGGAGGAGCTGGACCGTCACATCGTGGAGTTGCTCGTCAAGGACGGGCGGATGAGCTACACCGACCTGGGCAAGGCCACCGGCCTGTCCACCTCGGCCGTTCATCAGCGCGTCCGCAGGCTGGAGCAGCGCGGGGTGATCCGGGGCTACGCCGCGGTCGTCGACCCCGAGGCGGTCGGCCTGCCCCTGACCGCGTTCATCTCGGTCAAGCCCTTCGACCCGAGCGCCCCGGACGACATCGCCGAACGACTCGCCGGCGTCCCCGAGTTGGAGGCGTGCCACAGCGTCGCCGGCGACGAGAACTACATCCTCAAGGTCCGGGTCGCGACCCCGCTGGAGCTGGAGAACCTGCTGACGCGCATCCGCTCGCTCGCCGGAGTCTCCACCCGCACCACGGTCGTCCTCTCGACCCCCTACGAGGCGCGCCCGCCGCAGATCTGAGGGGATTCGTCGGACACCCCCTTCGGGGGGGCGCGCACCGGACCGCTCCCGGCAGGCGGGAGACTGGTCCCCATGACCGAGAGCGCCGCCCCCCAGAGCGAACACCGCACCGTGCTGCTGCGCGGTGGAGACGTCCACAGCCCCGCCGACCCCTTCGCCACCGCCATGGTGGTCGAACGGGGCCATGTCGCCTGGGTGGGATCGGAGGGGGCGGCCGACGCCTTCGCGAGCGGCGTCGACGAAGTGATCGACCTCGAAGGGGCCCTGGTCACTCCCGCGTTCACCGACGCCCACGTCCACACCACCTCGACCGGTCTGGCCCTCACCGGCCTCGACCTCTCCGGCGCCCGCACCCTGGGCGACGCCCTCGCCCAGGTCCGCGCCCACATCGCCGCCCACCCCGCCGACCGGGTCGTCCTGGGACACGGCTGGGACGCCACACGCTGGCCCGAGCAGCGTCCGCCCTCGCGCGCCGAACTGGACGAGGCGGCGGGCGGCCGGCCCGTCTACCTGCCCCGGATCGACGTGCACTCCGCGGCCGTCACCACCGCACTGCTCGACCTCGTCCCCGGCGTCACCGCGATGGCCGGCTACCACCCAGAGGGAGCGCTGACCGCGGCCGCCCACCACGCGGTGCGCGCGGCCGCCCACGACGCCGTGTCGCCCGCCCAGCGCGCCGACGCCCAGCGGGCCGCGCTGCGCCACGCCGCGTCCCTCGGCATCGGCACGGTCCACGAGTGCGGCGGCCCGGACATCTCCGACGAGGACGACTTCACCGGGCTGCTGAAGCTGGCCGCCGGGCACCCGGGGCCCCGGGTGTTCGGCTACTGGGCCGAGCAGGTGGGCGACGAGAAGGACGCCCTGCGCATCCGCGAGCTGGGCGCGGTCGGAGCGGCCGGTGACCTCTTCGTGGACGGTTCGCTCGGCTCGCACACCGCCTGCCTGCACGAGCCGTACGCCGACGCCCCGCACTCCGGCACCGCCCACCTGGACGCCGGGCAGATCGCCGCCCACGTCGCCGCCTGCACCGAGGCAGGGCTGCAGGCGGGCTTCCACGCCATCGGGGACGCGGCGCTCTCGGCGGTCGTCGCCGGCGTCAGGGCGGCGGCCGAGCAGGTGGGCCTCGGCCGGGTGCGGGCCGCCCGGCACCGCGTCGAACACGCGGAGATGCTGACCCCCGAGACCGTCGCCGCCTTCGCGGAGCTGGGCCTCACCGCCTCCGTCCAGCCCGCCTTCGACGCCGCCTGGGGCGGTGAGGAGGCCATGTACGCCCAGCGGCTGGGCGTCGGGCGGGCCAGGACCCTGAACCCGTACGCGGCCCTCCTGCGGGCCGGTGTGCCCCTCGCCTTCGGCTCCGACAGCCCGGTGACCCCGTTGGACCCGTGGGGGACCGTACGGGCCGCCGCCTTCCACCGGACGCCCGAGCACCGCATCTCCGTGCGGGCCGGGTTCACCGCGCACACCCGGGGCGGCTGGCGGGCCGTCGGCCGCGACGACGCGGGCACCCTGGTGCCCGGCGCCCCGGCCGACTACGCGGTCTGGCGCACCGACGACCTGGTGGTCCAGGCCCCGGACGACCGGGTCGCGCGCTGGTCGACGGACCCCAGGTCGGGGACGCCGGGGCTGCCGGACCTGAGCCCCGGCGCCGACCTCCCGGTGTGCCTGCGCACGGTCGTGTTCGGACAAACTGTCTACGTAAGGCCGAACGAGTGACGTGCGGACATTTCGTACCGCCGATCGAAGGCGGCCCGGCTCTCCCGCTACCTGGGGATCTTCAGGACTGACCAGGCAAGTTCGGTAAACGATGCAGGTCAGGCAACTATTGACAGAATGCGGCCATCGGCCGGTAGGTTCGGCCGAGTCCACCACAGGACGTCCGACCGGTTAAACCTCCACGCAGTCGTCGAACGCCGCTGGGTCATGGGGTGGTGTGCCGCACCGGCGCACCACCACTGACAGCCAGGTTCAGCGCCCGCGCCTCGGGGGCGAGGGAAGGTCTCAGCCGGACGGAGGGTGCGACCCGGGTGGGGCCCGGACGTTCAGTAGACAACGGCTCTAGGTCGACCCGCAGCCAGCGGGTTCCAGGTCGGCCCGAAGGACACCGGGCCCCGATCCGCACTTCTGTCCCTACTTCCGCTCTTCTGTCCGCCACGACTCCCGCGCCACCCCGACCGGGACGGCGTTCCGCGCCTCCGCGCTCGATATGGTGTGCACCTGCGTACGGACGTGAGGGGCAGTAAGTGAACGACGGCGGTCAGCGGCGATTCGGCCCGCTCGGCAGTGTCTTGGTGATCATTCCGACCTACAACGAGGCCGAGAACATCAAGCCGATCGTCAGCCGGGTGCGCGCGGCCGTGCCGGAGGCCGACATCCTGGTCGCCGACGACAACAGCCCCGACGGCACCGGCAAGCTCGCCGACGAGCTGGCCGCGGCCGACGACCATGTCCACGTGTTGCACCGCCAGGGCAAGGAGGGGCTCGGCGCGGCCTACCTCGCCGGCTTCCGGTGGGGCATGGAGCACGAGTACGGCGTCCTGGTCGAGATGGACGCGGACGGCTCCCACCAGCCCGAGGAACTGCCCCGGCTGCTCACCGCGCTCAAGGGCGCGGACCTGGTCCTCGGCTCCCGCTGGGTGCCCGGCGGCCGGGTGGTCAACTGGCCCAAGTCCCGCGAGATCATCTCCCGCGGCGGCAGCACCTACTCCCGGCTGATGCTCGGGCTGCGGACGCGGGACGTCACCGGCGGCTACCGGGCGTTCCGCACCGAGACCCTCAAGGGCATCGGCCTGGACGAGGTGGCCTCGCAGGGCTACTGCTTCCAGGTCGACCTGGCCCGCCGGGCGGTCGAGTCCGGTTTCCATGTGGTCGAGGTGCCGATCACCTTCGTGGACCGCGAGGTCGGCGACTCCAAGATGAGCCGGGACATCCTCGTCGAGGCGCTCTGGCGCGTGACGGCCTGGGGCGTCACCAGCCGTACCAACCGGGCTCTCGGCCGCCGCACGCCCTGACGCCCGCCACCTGCGCCCCACCCCCTTACGGCGTACGGACGCGGGGCCAGGCACACTGGGGGCATGACGACCGGCACACCGCCCCCGACCGCCCGCAGGCGCTCGCGCGCGCGGACCTTCGTACCCCTCGCCGTCGCCGCCTGGGCGGTGCTGGAGATCTGGCTGCTCATCCTGGTGGCGGACGTCGCGGGCGGGCTCACCGTCCTGATCCTGCTGGCCGCCGGGATCGTCCTCGGCGCCGCCGTGATCAAGCGGGCCGGCCGCCGCGCCTTCCGCAACCTCACCCAGACGCTTCAGCAGATGCCGGGGCAGCCGGGCGCGGACGGCTCCTCGCCCGCCCCTTCGAGCCGGGGCAACGGCTTCCTGATGCTCGGCGGGCTGCTGATCATGATCCCGGGCATGATCTCGGACGTGGCCGGACTGCTGCTCCTGGTGCCGCCGGTCCGCTCGGCGCTCAGCAGGTACGCGGAGAACTCGCTGGAGCGGCGCGTGCGCGCGGCGGCCCCCGGCGGTTTCTCGGACGCCTTCCAGCAGGCCCGTATCCACCGCCCGGACGGCAAGGTGGTCCAGGGCGAGGTCATCCGCGACGAACCGTCGCAGCGGGACGCCCGCCCGGACGACAACCCCCGCCCGCCGCTGACCCCGTAATCCGGCGGCGCCGCAAGCCAGCCCACGACAGAGCCGAGGGCCACGACAAAAGCCGAGGGCCGCGACACACAGTGTGTCGCGGCCCTCGGCTTTTGTCTCGGTGCGGTGCTACCGGGTCAGGCAGACTTCCTGCTGTCCCGGGGATGCACGGCGATGTTCATCGCTCCGGAGCGCAGGACCGCCAGCCTCTCGGCCAGCACCTCTTCCAGTTCCTCGCGTGTGCGCCGCTCCATGAGCATGTCCCAGTGCGTGCGCGCAGGCTTGCCCTTCTTCTCCTCGGGGCCATCCCCGTCCACCAGGAGTGCCTGGGCGCCACACGCCTTGCACTCCCACTCCGGCGGAATTTCCGCCTCTACCGAGAACGGCATCTCGAATCGATGTCCGTTCGGGCATGCGTACTCCACCGCCTGGCGCGGGGCCAGATCGATGCCGCGGTCCGTCTCGTAGCTGGTAACCACGAGTCGCGTGCCGCGGAGAGCTCGCTCACTCATGAATCGTGCCTCCCGGGCTTGTCGCCCACAGGACAGGTGTCGCTGTCGTCGTCAATCGGTCAACGTCCGGTCGGCGGCAAAGATTCCCGTTGCCGGTCATACGTCGGCCGTCGTGCCGCTGATTTTCAGGTTTCCCAGGGTTCAGGTACCCGCCCATACCCGGTTTGTCACATTTGAAGGAAGTTGTCACCCAACGGTTCGGAGACTTCCACTCGCAGTAACGGTCATCCGGGGCAGGCCAAAGGCGTACACTACCGGCCTTTTACTTCAACGTCTAAATCCGTTCGGGTACGGGATTTCCCGCCGCCGCGACCGCCTGCCTGAGCGGCACCCGCGCGAGCAGCACCGAACCGACGACGAAGAAAACCACCAACGAGGCGATCGCGTCCCGATAACTGCCGGTCAGCTGGTAGGCGAGGCCGAACACCAGGGGCCCCAGCCAGCTCAGCCCGCGGTCGCTCATCTCGTACGCCGAGAAGTACTCGGCCTCCTTGCCGCGCGGCACCAGATGCGAGAACAGGGAGCGGGACAGCGCCTGGCTGCCGCCCAGCACCAGGCCGATCGCGGCGGCCAGCACGTAGAAGAAGACGGGCGAGCCGGCGGGCAGGAAGTACCCGGCGACCAGGATCAGCGTCCAGACGACCAGCGAGCCGAGGATCGTGCGCTGCGCGCCGTACACCCGGGCCAGGCGCCCCATCGCCAGCGCCCCCGCGACCGCCAGCACCTGCACCAGCAGCACCGCCGTGATCAGCGTCGTCTGGCCGAGGCCGAGCTCCTCGGAGCCGTACACCGACGCCTGCGAGATCACGGTCTGCACGCCGTCGTTGTAGACGAGGTAGGCGAGGAGGAAGGACAGGGTCAGCGGATGGCGCCGCATGTCGCTCAGGGTCGCCCTCAGCTGCCGCCAGCCGGAGCCCACCGCCCCCCGGCCGCCCGGCGCCACCGCCACCCCGCGGTCGCGCAGCCGGAGCAGCGGTACGACGGTGAAGACGCCCCACCACACGCCCGCCGAGGCCAGGCAGATCCGCACGGCCTCGGACTCGGTAAGGCCGAAGGAGTCGTGACCCGAGTACAGGATCAGGTTGAGGACGAGGACCAGCGCCCCGGAGGTGTAGCCGAACGCCCAGCCCCGGGAGGAGACCGCGTCGCGCTCGTCGGGCTCCGCGATCTGCGGCAGATAGGCGTTGTACAGCATCATCGCGATCGCCGTCGCGGCGTTCGCCACGATGAGCAGGAAGGCGCCGAGCAGATAGCGGTGGCCGTCCAGGAAGAACATGGCTGTCGTCGCGGCAGCTCCGGTGTAGGCCGCCGCCGCGAGCAGCGGCTTCTTGCGGCCCGTACGGTCGGCCGCGGCGCCCACGATCGGCATCAGGACGATCGCGAGGACGAGCGACGCGGAGACGGCGTACGCGAACAGTGACCCGGCGCGCACCGGGATGCCGAGCGGATGGACGAAGCCGTCGGCGTCCGACGCGGCCTTGGCGACCGACGTCAGATACGGGCCGAGGAAGACCGTGATGACGCTCGTCGAGTAGACGGAGCAGGCGAAGTCGTAGAAGTACCAGCCGCGCCGCTCCCGGCGTCGCTCGGCCGGGCCGTCGGGTCCGCCGGGGCCCGTCGTGCCGTCGGCCGGTTCGGCGGTGTCCGCGGTCTCGGCGGTCATGGCGCCCCCTCGAAATCTCCCCGTGGAGACGTCACCCGGCCGGCGGTCAGGCCCAGGCCCCCCGCTCGCTCAGCACCGTGCGCAGCGTCTCGATGTGATCGGTCATGATGCCATCCACACCGAGGTCCAGAAGCGCGGCCATCCGCTCCGGTTCGTTCACCGTCCAGACGTGCACCTGGAGCCCGCGCGCGTGCGCCTCGCGCACGAAGCGCCGGTCGACGACGCGGATGCCGCCCTGGCTCTCCGGGACCTGCGCGCACACCGCCCCCGCCCGCAGCGCCGCCGGGATTCCGTACGAGCGCAGCCGCAGCCCGAGGACGCCGCGCACGCCGTACGACGTGGCGAGGCGCGGGCCGCCCAGGCGGTGCGCCCTGGCGACCCGCGCCTCGGAGAACGAACCCACGCACACCCGGTCCCAGGAGTCCGTCGCCCGGATCAGCTCCACGAGCGGCTCCAGCGCGGCCTCCGCCTTGATGTCCACGTTCCACCGGGCCTCCGGGAACGCCTCCAGCAGCTCCTCGAACAGCGGCAGCGGCTCGCGCCCGGCGACCCGGGCCCGGCGTATCTCGCTCCACGGCAGCTCCGCCAGCCTGCCCCCGGCGTCCGTCACCCGGTCCAGCGTGGCGTCGTGGAAGGCCACGAGGCGGCCGTCCGCCGAGGCGTGCACATCGGTCTCGAAGTAGCGGTACCCGGCGTCGGCGGCCCGGCGGAAGGCGGCCGCCGTGTTCTCGATCCCGTCCGCCGCACCGCCCCGGTGGGCGAACGCGAGCGGGGCGGGATGTTCCAGATAGGGGTGGCGTTCGGAAGTCACCGCCGCAGTATGGACCGCCCGGCCGCCGGGGCATCGGCCGAGGTGGCCTTGGTGTCCGGGATCGCGAAGAGACGCAGGAAGACCTGGGCGAGCGGGCCGATGGCCAGGGCGTACAGGACCGTGCCCACGCCGAGGGAGCCGCCGAGCAGGAATCCGGTGATCACCACCGCGACCTCGATCGCCGTGCGGACCAGCCGGATCGACCCGCGGGTCCGCCGGTGCAGCCCGGTCATCAGCCCGTCCCGGGGGCCGGGGCCGAACCGGGCGGTGATGTAGAGCCCCGTCGCCACACCGTTGAGGACGATCCCGGCCACCATCACCCCGGACCGCGCCACGAGCCCGTGCACCTCGGGGACGAGCGCGAGCGTGCCGTCCATCGCGAGGCCCACGGCGAAGACATTCGACACCGTGCCCAGACCCGGCCGCTGCCGCAACGGTATCCACAGCAGCAGCACGATCGCGCCGATGATGATCGAGACCACGCCGATGCTGATCCCGGTGCGTCCGGCGAGCCCCTGGTGCAGCACGCCCCACGGTTCCAGGCCGAGGCCGGCGACGACCAGCAGCGCCGAACTCGCCCCGTACAGCGCGAGCCCCGCGTACAGCTGGACCAGCCGACGGGTGAGGTGCGCCCCCTGCGGGACGAGGGTGACGGACAAGTGGTGCCCCCTGGTGTGGTGGTGTTGGACCGCTCCGTGACACTCTGTGGCAGGTGATTGGCAGCCAACCATGGCCAATCCGAGGAAGGTGGACTGATTCTCATGGCGCAGTGGACTTCGGCGGTCGGGGCGGCTCAGCTGGCCCGCCAGCTCCACGCCCAGCAGCCCCGGCCGGCCGGCCCCGGCAGCCGCAGGCCGCCGGCCTACCGCGCACTCGCCGACGGTATCCGGCTGCTCGTCCTGGAGGGCCGGGTCGCGGTCGCCGCCCGGCTCCCGGCCGAACGGGAGCTGGCCCTCGCCCTCTCCGTCAGCCGCACCACGGTCGCCGCCGCCTACGAGGCGCTGCGGGCCGAAGGCTTCCTGGAATCCAGGCGCGGGGCCGGCAGCTGGACGGCGGTCCCGGCGGGCAACCCGCTCCCGGCCCGCGGCCTGGAACCGCTGCCGCCCGAGGCGCTGGGCTCGATGATCGACCTGGGCTGCGCCTCGCTGCCCGCACCCGAGCCCTGGCTGACCCGGGCCGTCCAGGGCGCGCTGGAGGAACTGCCCCCGTACGCGCACACGCACGGCGACTACCCGGCCGGGCTGCCCGCCCTGCGGCAGATGATCGCCGACCGGTACACCGCGGACGGCATCCCGACCATGCCCGAGCAGATCATGGTCACCACCGGCGCGATGGGCGCGATCGACGCCATCTGCCATCTCTTCGCCGGCCGCGGCGAGCGGATCGCGGTGGAGTCCCCGAGCTACGCCAACATCCTCCAGCTGATGCGGGAGGCGGGCGCCCGGCTCGTGCCGGTCGCCATGGAGGAGGGGCTCGGCGGCTGGGACCTGAACCGGTGGCGCCAGGTCCTGCGGGACGCGGCGCCCCGCCTCGCGTACGTCGTCGCCGACTTCCACAACCCGACCGGGGCGCTGGCCGGCGAGGACCGCCGCCGGGCGCTGGTGGACGCCGCCCGATCGGCCGGCACGGTCCTGGTCGTCGACGAGACGATGCGGGAGCTGCACCTCGACGACGACGTGCGGATGCCGCGCCCGGTCTGCGCGTTCGACCCGGCCGGCAGCACCGTCCTCACCGTCGGTTCGGCCAGCAAGGCGTTCTGGGCCGGCATGCGGATCGGCTGGGTCCGGGCCGCGCCCGACGTCATCCGCAGCCTGGTCGCCGCCCGCGCCTACGCCGACATGGGCACCCCGGTCCTCGAACAGCTGGCGGTCAACTGGCTGATGCGCACCGGCGGCTGGGAGGAGGCCGTGCGGCTGCGCCGGGAACAGGCCCGGGACAACCGCGACGCGCTCGTGGCGGCCGTGCGCCGCGAGCTGCCGGGGTGGGAGTTCTCCGTACCGAAGGGCGGACTCACGCTCTGGGTGCGCACCGGCGGCCTGTCCGGCTCGCGGCTCGCGGTGGCCGGCGAAGGGGTCGGGGTGCGGGTGCCCTCCGGGCCCAGGTTCGGGGTCGACGGGGCCTTCGAGGGATACGTGCGGCTGCCGTTCACGGTCGGCGGTCCCCTGGCGGACGAGGCGGCCCAGCGGCTCGCCGCCGCGGCCCGGCTGGTCGGTGCGGGTGCCGGAGCCGGGGCCGAGGCCCCCCGCACCTTCGTGGCCTGACCGGCGAAGGAGGGCTGGCTCCACCGCCGGGCCCTCCTTCGCCGGTCCCACGCCTCAGTCGCTGACGACCAGGCTCTCCACGCCGGCGGACGCGGTCACAGCCTCCGCCCCGGCGGACGCGGTCAGGCTCTCCATCCCGGCGGACGCGGTCACAGCCTCCACCCCCGCGGGCGCGGTCACGCTCTCCATCCCGGCGGACGCGGTCACAGCCTCCGCCATGGCCGGGTCCGGCGCGCCCGCCTCGACCGCCTGGCGCCGCTCCGGCAGCAGGCCGAGTACCGCCGTGCGCTGCGCCTCGCTGGTGGCGTCGTCGTACGGGTCGGGCGTGGCCGGCACCTGGATGCGCAGGACCGGGCCGGCGCCGAACCGGGCGTAGCCGCGGCCGGGCGGGGCGTCCGGGGGCGGGGTGGTGTGCGGCCCCGTGCCGAGCACGGACTCGATCTGGCCGGGGGAGCAGCGGCCGAGCACCACCCGGGCCCGGGTGTGGGTGCGGACGGTCTCGCCGAGGCCGTCCAGGCTGTCGAACACCTCCGCGAGCACCACGACGACGTTGGCGGCCCTGCCGTGCCGCAGCGGCACCTGGAGCAGTTCCTGCGGACCCGGCCCGTTGTCGCCGGCCGGACGGCGGAGCGCGCTCGGGCGGTCCAGCAGAATCCAGAGCGGGCGCGTGACGTCCTCCGGGACGGGGTCACCGGCCTGCCGGGCCCGGTTCGCCTCGACCAGCCGGCGTTCCGTCTCGTCGGCCGCCCACTCCAGGGTCGACAGCGCGCCGGCCGGCCCGCACTCGACGGCCAGGACGCCTTCGCGCCCGGTGAAACAGGCGTACTCGCCGGTGCCGCTGCCTTCGATGATCAGGATGTCGCCCTGCTGGAGCGCCTGGAGGGCGATGGAGCGCAGCAGCGTCGTGGTGCCGCTGCCGGGCTGTCCCGCGACGAGCAGGTGCGGTTCGGTGGAGCGCGCGCCGGTGCGCCAGACGACGCCGGGGGCGTCGCGGGTGCCGGTGCCGTCGTTCACGGGGACCGTGCGCTGCACCGCGTCCTCGTCCGTGAAGCCGAGGACGGTCTCGCCGGGGGCGGTGACGAAGCGCTGGGCGGTGAGGGAGGTGGGCAACGAGTCGAGCACGCTCATCACGAGCCGGTTGCCCTCCTCGTCCCAGCTGAAGTGGTGCTCCCGGCCGCGACCCGACTTGGCGTGCAGCAGCTGTTCGATCCGGGCCCGGGACTCGGGCTCGGAGTCGGTGAAGTACGCGGGGTAGGTGACATGGAGCCGCGAGACGCGGCCGTCGCCGTCGAACTCGTAACCGCTGAAGACCTCTTCCCACTCGCCGCCGTGGGTGAACAGCGGGCTGGGGTCCTCGGCCGCGGAGAAGTAGGGGACGAGCGCCTCGTACAGGGCCCGCAGGCGGGCGGTCTCCGCCTCGTCGGGGCCGGTTTTGACGGGGGTGCGCACCCGTCCCTTCCATGCGGCGGCGCCCATCACCGCGACGAGGGCCAGCAGCGGCCCGTACGGGATGAGCGCGACCACGAGTACGCAGGCCGCGACGAGGAACAGCGTGGGACCACGCCGGTCCTTGGGCGTCGCGGCCCACTTGTGCCGTCCTGCGCCGGCCAGCAGCCGCAGACCGCGCGTGAGCGTGATCAGCGGATGGAGCACGTCGGTGGCGCTGTCGGCGGCCGTGCGCGCGAACTCGCGACTGCGAGTGATCGAGGCGCTGCCGCTGCTCAGAATGCGGGGGAGTGGTCGCCGGGCCACGTCTGTCTCCTGTGTCTCCTGAAGGTCGGTGCGGGGGCGGAGGGTCAGAACTTGATCCCGCCCAGGAGGCCGGCCAGGCTCGCTCCGCCCGCGGTGATGCTCGGTGCGATGGCGGTGCCGGCCAGGTAGAAGCCGAACAGGGCGGTGACGAGGGCGTGCGACGCCTTGAGGCCGTCCTTCCTGAAGAACAGGAAGACGATGATGCCGAGGATGACGACGCCTGACATGGAAAGGATCATGAGTGGTTCTCCTGGTCGGGGGGACAGTCACCATGAGTCCTTCCAGGCTCACCCCAAGTATCCATAGGATAAAAGGCGCAAGCGGGTGAAAAGGCGGATTATTCACTCGACCGGCAGATGGGGATGCCCGGGCCGGTCATGCGCCCGTCCGGGCAGTACCCTGTCGGTTCACTCGTACGGCGCCCGCCGTGCATGTCCCGGCAGCCCGACAGCGGCGCGAACGGTTGAGGAAGGCGGTCCACCCGATGAGTGAAACCCCCGATCCCGAGGTGGTGGAGCTGGCGTCCAAGGTCTTCGACCTGGCACGCGGCGGCGACACCGACGCGCTGGCGGCCTACGTGGACGCCGGGGTGCCCGCCAACCTCACCAACGACCGGGGCGACTCGCTGCTGATGCTCGCCGCCTACCACGGCCACGCCCCGGCGGTCACGGCCCTCGCCGCCCGCGGCGCCGACCCGGACCGGGCGAACGACCGGGGTCAGACCCCGCTCGCCGGAGCGGTCTTCAAGGGCGAGGAAGCGGTGGTCCGGGCCCTGCTCGACGCCGGGGCCGACCCGGCCGCCGGAACACCCTCCGCGCTGGACACCGCGCGCATGTTCGGCAAGGACGACCTGCTGGAACTCTTCGGCGCCCGCTGAACGGGTTCGCCGTAAATGTGGTCGCGGTGGCGAAATGGCTGGGTCATCATGACGTCGCGGGTCCGATTCGGGCCACCCGACGAGAGGCAGAGGAAGATGCTCTACACCAGGCAGAAGACGGCGGTCGGCCGATCATGTTGCTGCGCGGCCTAGTTCCCTCCAGCACGTGGAACTGCACAGTCCCGGTTGCGTCGACAGCTTGATGTGAGGCTTTCCCCATGTTTGATCCGTTCATAGCGCCGAGCGGCACCCTGCTCGGCCTGCTGCAGAGAGGCCGCGGCGACGGCACGCTCCACGCGCTCGCCGCACCGCGCTGCGAGGCCCTGGCGGCTCTCAACCACTGCGTCCTCAGCGACCCGCGCCACGACTGGCAGGTGGAGAACCGCTCCCTGTACTACGCGCGCCTCTATCTCGACCTCGACGGCGGCATCGAGGAGATCGAGCGGCACCTGTCCGACCCCGAGGACCACCTCGACACGGACGACTCGCGGACGGGCCTGGCCCTCGCCGTCCTCGGCCACCTCGCCTCCTACGGACGTGACGACGCCCTCGCCCTCCTGCGGCGCTACGCCGCGACCGGCTCCAACTGGGCCTGGGCCCTCGACGAGCTGGCCCTGCGCGACGACGACGCGGGGCTCCGCTCCCTCGCCGTGCCCGTGCTCGCCCGGTTCCCCGACGACGCCGAGGGCCGCGCCGAACTGGCCACGACCGTGCGCGACGCCTACGAACCCCGCCCCTGGCGCCTGTGGGCCGACGACCCGCGCGAAGCGGTCGGCGCCCGGGTCCGGGCCGCATCAGAACAGGGCTCCTTCGACCGCTGGCAGCGCCAGATGCGCCCCGGCGGCCCCCGGCCCGGCTGGAGCGTCCAGGCCGTCTTCGACTGGGCCCAGCAGGGACTGGACCGGGGCAGCGTCCTGCACGTGCCGGCCGCCCGCTGCCTCGCCGCCGTCGCGGGCCCCGAGGACCGGCCCGTGATCGTGGAGGCCGCCCGCGGCGGCACGGAAGCCGCCCGGTGCGCGGCGCTCCACTATCTCGCCGCCGAGGTCCGCGACCCCGTCGTGCTCGACCTCATCGAGGCGGCCGCCGCCGGGCCCCGGGGCCCCGTCGCCGACGCCGCCGTCGCCGCCTTCGAGCGGATGTGCGGCGAGGCGGCCGTGGACCGCGCCCGCCGCTGGGCCCGCCGGCCCGACGCGCTCGGCGCCTCGGCGGCCGGTGTGCTGGCCGGACGCGGCGGACCGCAGGACGCCCCTGCGGTGCTCGGCGCCCTGCGCGACGCGGTACGCGGCGACGGACCGGACGCGCCCCGGTTGTGGGCCCTGGTCGACGGCGCCGGCCGGCTGGGCATCGCCTGCGCCGCTCCCGTACTGCGCCACGTCTACCGCGAGACCTCCTCCTCCCAACTGCGCGGCAGGACCGCCCGCGCACTGGCCGCCACGGACCCGTCCTTCGCCACCGGGTTCGCGGTCGAGTGCCTGTGGGACTGCGAGGAGACGACCCGCGAGGTCGCCGCACGCCACGCCGAGACCGGTGACCTGAGGGTGGCCGAGCGACTGCGCAGGCTGGCCGCCGACCCCGCCGAGGAGGCCGAGGTCCAGTCGGCGGTACGCAGCAGGATCGGCCCGGACGCCCCGGCGGTCTGAGCCGTCGCGAGCGATTACGAGGGACGGGCGCCGTCGCGTACGGCCCCGTGGGAGTGCGGCGCGTCGGGGGCGCGCCGCTCCACGCCACCGGGCCCCCTTCCCTCGGCCCCGGCGCCGCGCCCTGTTCCGTGATCACCCGGCGGCGGGCCAGTATGGGGGCATGACCGGGCGCTGGGAGTTCTGGATCGACCGTGGCGGCACGTTCACCGATGTGGTGGGCCGCCGCCCCGACGGGCAACTCGTCACCCGCAAGCTCCTCTCGCACGACCCGGACCGCTACCGGGACGCCGCCGTGGCCGGAATCCGGCTCATGCTGGGGCTCGGACCGGACGAGGTGGTCCCCGCCGACCGGGTCGCCGCCGTGAAGATGGGCACCACCGTCGCCACCAACGCCCTGCTGGAGCGGCGCGGCGAGCCGACCGTCCTGGTCATCACCGAAGGGTTCCGGGACGCCCTGCGCATCGCGTACCAGAACCGCCCCCGCCTCTTCGACCGCCGCATCCTGCTCCCGGAAGCCGTGTACGACCGGGTCATCGAGGTCCCCGAGCGCATCGACGCCCACGGCCAGACCGTCACCCCGCTGGACCGGGAGGCCGTGGCCGGGCGGTTGCGCGCCGCCCGGGAGGACGGGCTGAGCAGCGCGGCCGTCGTCCTGATGCACGGCTACCGCCACCCGGCCCACGAGCAGGCGGTCGCCGCCGAGGCCAGGGCGGCCGGATTCACCCAGATCAGCTGCTCCCACGAGGTCAGCCCGCTGATCAAGCTCGTCCCGCGCGGCGACACCACCGTCGTGGACGCCTATCTCTCACCGATCCTGCGCCGGTACGTCGACTCGGTCGCGGCCGAACTGCCCGGCATCCGGCTGATGTTCATGCAGTCCAACGGCGGCCTGCGCGAGGCCGCGCACTTCCGGGGCAAGGACTCGGTGCTCTCCGGGCCCGCCGGCGGGGTCGTCGGCATGGTCCGCACCTCCGTACAGGCCGGCCACGACCGGGTCATCGGCTTCGACATGGGCGGCACCTCCACCGACGTCTCGCACTACGCGGGCGAGTTCGAACGCGATCTGGGCACCGAGGTGGCGGGTGCGCGGATGCGCGTCCCCATGATGAACATCCACACCGTCGCGGCCGGCGGCGGCTCGGTCCTGCACTTCGACGGCCGGCGCTACCGGGTCGGCCCCGACTCGGCGGGGGCGGTGCCGGGCCCCGCCTGCTACCGCAGGGGCGGGCCGCTGACCGTCACCGACGCCCAGGTGATGCTGGGCCGCATCCGGCCCGCGCACTTCCCCGCCGTCTTCGGGCCGGACGGCGACCAGCCCCTCGACGCGGACATCGTGCGCGAACGCTTCGAGGCGCTGGCCGAGGAGGTGGCCCGCGCCACCGGCACCAAGCGGACGGCCGCCGAGACCGCCGCCGGCTTCCTGGAGATCGCCGTCCTCTCCATGGCGGGCGCGGTCAAGAAGATCTCCGTGCAGCGCGGACACGACATCACCCGCTACGCCCTCACCGGCTTCGGCGGAGCCGGCGGGCAGCACGTCTGCGCCGTCGCCGACGCGCTCGGCATCGACACGGTCCTCGTACCCCCGCTGGCCGGTGTGCTGTCCGCCTACGGCATCGGACTCGCCGACGCCACCGCCATGCGCGAGCAGTCCTTCGAGGCCGTCCTGGACGCCGGGGCCCTGACCCGGGTACGGGAACTCTGCGACGAACTCGCCGCCCGCACCCGGGCCGACCTGCGCGCCGACGGCGTCCCCGACCACGCGATCAGCACCCGGGCCCGGGTGCTGCTGCGGTACGAGGGCACCGACGCGAGCCTGCCCGTCGCCCTGGACACGGTGGCCGCCATGACCGAGGCGTTCACCCGCGAGCACCGGACCCGCTACGGCTTCACGGCGGACCGGCAACTGGTCGTGGAGACGGTCTCCGTCGAGGCCACCGGAACGGCCGGCGAGCACGCCGAGATCCGGCCGGCCGAGCGGGAGAAGGGCGCCCCCACCACACCCCATCCCCACGACACCGCGCGGATGTTCGCGGACGGCCAGTGGCAGGAGGCCCCGCTCCACCGCAGGGCCGACCTCAGGGCCACCGACACCGTCACCGGACCCGCGGTCGTCGCGGAGGCCGACGCCACCACCGTCGTGGACCCGGGCTGGCAGGCCGAACTCGCCGCCACCGGGCACCTGGTCCTCACCCGTGCCCGCCCGCGCCCCGCCCGCCAGGCCGTCGGCACCCGCGTCGACCCGGTGATGCTGGAGGTCTTCAACAACCTCTTCATGTCGATCGCCGAGCAGATGGGCGTACGCCTGGAGAACACGGCCCGCTCCGTCAACATCAAGGAACGGCTCGACTTCTCCTGCGCACTGTTCGACGCGCACGGCAACCTGATCGCCAACGCCCCGCACATCCCGGTGCACCTCGGTTCCATGGGCGAGTCCATCAAGGAAGTGCTCCACCGCAACGCCGGAACCATGCGCCCCGGTGATGTGTACGCCATCAACGACCCGTACCACGGCGGCACCCATCTGCCCGATGTGACCGTCGTGACGCCGGTGTTCGACGAGAGCGGGGGCACCCCGGTCCTGAAGTTCCTGGTGGCCTCGCGCGGCCATCACGCCGAGATCGGCGGCATCACCCCCGGCTCCATGCCCGCCTTCAGCCGCACCGTCGAGGAGGAGGGCGTCCTCTTCGACAACTGGCTCCTCGTGCGGGACGGCACCTTCCGCGAGGACGCCACCCGGGAACTCCTCACCACCGCCACCCACCCCTCCCGCGACCCTGACACCAACCTCGCCGACCTGCGCGCCCAGATCGCCGCCAACGAGAAGGGCATCGCCGAACTGCGCGCCATGGTCGACCAGTTCGGGCCCGAGGCGGTGGACGCCTACATGGGCCATGTCCAGGACAACGCCGAGGAGTCGGTGCGCCGCATCATCGCCGGGCTGCACGACGGCGGCTACCGGTACGAGACCGACAACGGCGCCGTGATCGAGGTGACGCTCACGGTCGACCGGGAGGCACGCAGCGCGGTGATCGACTTCACCGGCACATCCCCGCAGCAGCCGGGCAACTTCAACGCCCCGAAGTCGGTCGTCATGGCCGCCGTCCTCTACGTCTTCCGCACCCTGGTCACCGACGACATCCCGCTCAACAGCGGCTGCCTCACCCCGCTGGAGATCAGGGTTCCCGAGGGCTCCATGCTGGCGCCGGCCCCGCCCGCCGCCACGGTCGCCGGCAACGTCGAGACCTCGCAGGCCGTCACCGGCGCGCTCTACGCCGCCCTCGGCGTCCAGGCCGAGGGCTCCGGCACCATGAACAACCTCACCTTCGGCAACGACCGGGTGCAGTACTACGAGACGGTGGCCAGTGGATCGGGCGCGGGCGAGGACTTCGACGGAACCGACGCCGTACAGACCCACATGACCAACTCCCGCCTCACCGACCCCGAGACCCTGGAGTGGCGCTACCCGGTCCTGCTGGAGAGCTTCGGGGTACGGGAGGGCAGCGGGGGAGCGGGCCGCCACCGCGGCGGCTGCGGGGTGGAGCGCCGCATCCGCTTCCTCGAACCGGTCACGGTGGCCCTGCTCACCGGACACCGGCGCGTGCCCCCGTACGGCATGGCGGGCGGCGACCCCGGCGCACTGGGCAGCCAGCACATCGAGCACCCCGACGGCAGCCGCACCCCGCTGGAGGGCTGCGACAGCGCGGACATCGCCGCCGGGGACGTGCTAGTCCTGCGCACCCCCGGCGGTGGGGGATACGGGGAGCCGGCTCCGGCGCGGCCGTACGGCGGGGCGTGACCAAACTCCGGGACAGGTGGGCGGCTGGGCGTGACCGGCTCCGGGGCGGGCGGGCCCTTCTGCGCCGTTTCGACCGTTGTCAGTGCGAGGGCCTAATCTGTGCAGCGTGACTTCGCCTGCCTACACGGACAACGCTGCGCCCCAGCTCAGCGCGGGGCCGCGGCCCGCACCGGGCCCGGCCGCCGACGAGGGGCTCTCGCGGCGGCTGCGCGCGCTCGCCTGCACGGCGCCGCTGCACGACCTGGACGTGCGCAAGGCGAACCTCGCCGGCGAGTACAGCGGCTACGCCATGGCCGAGGTCGCCCTCGCGGCGATCGACCACGTCACGCTGAACATGGACTTCGACACCGGCGCCGACCACGACCAGATAGTGACCAGACTCCTCCCGCGCGTCGCCGCCCAGGCCCCCGGCCGCCCGGCCGCCGAGCACGAACGGGTCGCCCGCTGGGTGCTGGAGAACCTGATCAACGTCGGCAGCGTGGACCGCGGATTCCGAGCCGTCTACGGCACGTTCGGGCCCGACGGCGTCTACGTCCGCCGCGACTACGACTTCAAGCTCATCGAGGAGGTCCCCGGGCACGGCGGCAGCGTCTACCTCAGGGCCACCGACGAAGCGGTCAACGTCCTGGTCGGCGCCCTCGACACGGATGTCACCAGCGCCCAGATCGCCGCCGAGGTGAAGCTGGAGGTCCTGATCAGCCGCGGCAGGCTGGCCGATGCCCAGCTCGCCGCCGAGCAGGCCCGCTACCGGACCGTGCAGTACGCGGAGACCCTCCGCAAGACGCTCGACGCCACCCGGCGCAACGTCCGCGCGGTCGACTGGCTCAACGCCGTGCCCGACATGATCGCCGAGGCGCTCGACCACGTAGCCGACCGCTACCGCCACGAGAACGCGATCCTCACCAACATCCGCAAGGCCCGCGACGAGGCCGAGGACCCCGAGCACAAGCGCCGCGCCGCCGAGCTCGTCGACATCGTCAAGGACTGCATCCGCCGCCACACCCAGCTCCAGTCCCGGCTGCTGGAGGCCGGCCCCCTCTTCCGCGCCGAACAGGACCGGCAGGCCTTCGCCGCGCCCGCCGCCCGCACCGGCCTCGACCTGTACGGGCAGCTCCTGGCCCCGCTGCTGCCGCTCCCCGTCGAGCAGGCGACCCGCGCCACCGACGCCTTCTTCGCCCACGGCACGGGCCTGCGCACCCCCGTCTCAGTCCGGGTCGGCGACCTGGTCGACCTGCTCCTGAGCCCGCCGCCGGCCCGCGAACACCTCGGCGCCGAAATGCCCGAGCCGGACCTGATCGCCACCCCGGACGACAGCCGGTTCAGCGAGGAGCAGTTGGCCGCCGCGATGGAACTGCTCGACCTGGAGCACGACGCGCCGCGCCGCCTGTCCGGGCTCCTGGCCGACGCACGGCGGCGCGACCCGGACCTGCCCTACCTGGTCGCCCTGCTCGCGGTGCACGCCGCGAGCCCCCCGGTCGGCACCGCCTACCGCCAGGGCGAGCGCCGCCTGCTGTTCTCCGTGGACGACGGCACCCCGCTGGACGACGACGAGTTCGGCGGCGCCGACCTGATCGTGGGCACCGCCCTGCTCGACGCGGCCGGCATGGCGGCGGACCGCTCGGAGGCGCCATGACGTCCCGCCCGCCTCTCCCCGGGCCCACCAGCAGAACCCTCCGCGGGCCCTTTCGCGGGACTCCCCTCAGCACTTCCTCCCGCAGGACTTCCCTCAGCGCTTCCTCCCGCAGGACTTCCCGCAGTACTTCCCTCAGCACTTTTCGCATGACCTTCCGCAGCAAGGAGCGAGTGTCGTGAGCGACCACCGCGCAGAGCACACCGACGCGTGGAGCGAGCCCGCCGCCGACCGGCCCGCTTCCGCCTACGAGCCCGACCGGGCCGCGCCCGCGCCGGCCGCCGTCACCCCGGCGGACGCGGCCGACGCCGCCCGGCTCGTCGCGTTCGGCCTCCAGCCCAAGCTGCTGCCCGCCCGCGACGCCGAGTACGCCGAACTGCTGCGCCGCTACCGGGAGGACACGGCCTTCGCGCGGCTCGCCGACGCCGTGGCCACCGGTCTCGGCCTCATCGTCCTGGAGGTCTCCCCCCGGGCGGGCATGGCCGTCACGGCGGGTGAGGACTCGGTCTTCGCCGTCCGCATGGGCGACTACGCCCGCCGCGCCTCCTCGGACTCCGCCGACCGCTTCCTGCACGGGCTCGCCCACCTCGCCGTCGCCGCGATGGCCTTCCCGCGCCCCGAAGACCTCGCGGACGACGCGTACATCGGCCGGATCACGGTCAACGGCGTCGACGCCTTCGTCCGCCAGGCGTGCAACCGCCTGGAGGAGCGCGCCGAGGAGCAGGGCGACAACACCGACCCGGCCAGCGAGGCCCCGGGCCTGGAGGCCGGCTGGCGCGTCTACGCCCGGCGCAGCGCCACCGGCGCGACCAAGGACGCCCGCCGGCTCGCCGGTTCCACCACCGGCATCATCGGCAAGGCCGTCGCCTTCCTCACCGACTCCGGCTTCCTCCAGCGCACCGGCGACGACGCCGGAGGCACCTACCGCACCACCGCCCGCTACCAGCTCCAGGTCCGCGACATGGCCGGCAGCGCCGCCATGGCCGAACTCCTGGAACTGGGCGTCGTCCCCGTCACCGACGGCAGCGCCACCCTGCTGCCGCCCCCGGACCCCGACGACCTGGAACTGGCGGCCGACGCGGGCCTGCCGTTCCACGGCTGACCACCGCCGGGCCCTGCCGCCCCGACGCCCTCCCCCCGCTCCCTGAACGACGAGAGTCCGCCGCCATGTACGAGCTGTCCCGGGTCCGCCTCTACTCCATCGGGCCTGCCGGCGCGCGCTACGCCGACACCGTGCTCGACCTGCGCGGGGTCGGCGAGCCCGTGCCCCACCCCGCGCCGGCGCAGGCGGAGTTCTTCGAGGAGGAGCCGGTCGGCCCGCCGCGCCGGCCCGCCCCGGCCGGTGTGCTCTTCCTGGAGAACGGCGGAGGCAAGTCCGTCCTGCTGAAGCTGATCTTCTCGGTGATGCTGCCGGGCCACCGCAACACCCTCGGCGGCGCCAGCTCCGGCGTCCTGCGCAAGTTCCTGCTCGCCGACGACTGCGGCCATGTCGCGCTGGAGTGGCAGCACACCCTGACCGGCGAGTGCGTGGTCGTCGGCAAGGTCAGCGAGTGGCGCGGACGCCAGGTCTCCAACGACCCCCGGAAGTTCGCCGAGGCCTGGTATTCCTTCCGGCCCGGCCCCGGACTCGGCCTCGACTCGCTGCCCGTCGCCGAGTCCACCGCGGTCGGCCGCACCGCCGAAGGCGTCTCGGGCGCCCGTGGCAGGCGGCGCACCATGAAGGGCTTCCGGGACGCGCTCACCGAGGCCGGCAAGTTCTACCAGCACCTCGACGTGCACTGGGAGGAGATCCACGACCGCTGGAACGAACACCTCGGCGAACTCGGCCTCGACCCCGAACTCTTCCGCTACCAGCGCGAGATGAACGCCGACGAGGGCGAGGCGGCCGGCCTCTTCGCGGTGAAGAAGGACTCCGACTTCACCGACCTGCTGCTGCGCGCCGTCACCGACACCCGGGACACGGACGGCCTCGCCGACCTCGTCAGCGGCTTCGGCAACAAACTGGGCCGCCGCGCCGAACTCACCGCGGAACGCGACTTCACCGCCGGCTCCGTCGACCTGCTCGGCCGCATCGTCGAGGCCGCCGGAACCCGCGCCCGCACCCGCGACATCCACGCGGGCGCCGAGCGCCGCACCCGCACCCTGGCCCGCAGGCTCTCAGCCCGCGCCGGCGAGGAGCGCGGCCGGGCGGCCGAGCTCGCCCAGCAGGTCACCGGCGCCGCCCACACCGTCACCGGCGCCGAGGAGACCCGCGGCCGCCGCGCCCTGATCGCCGCCGAACTCGCCTACCGGCACGCGTCGCTGGCCCTGACCGCCGCCGAGAAGAGCGCCGCCGCCCAGCGCCGTGAGCTGGGCGACGCCCGCACCCTGCACTCCGCCTGGCAGGCCGCCGAGGCCGTCCTGCGCCACCGCGCCGCCGCCGACCGCTCCGCCCGCGTCGCCGTGGCGATCCGGGAGGCCGAGCGCGACGCCGCCCCCGCCCTCGCCGCCCGTGCGAGCGCGGCAGCCGACCTCGTACGGGCCCTGCACACCGCCGCCGAAGCGGGCGAGAGCCGGGCCAACGAGGAGGAGGAGCGCTCCGACGCCCTGCAGAGCGCGGGCGAGGCCGCCCACCGGGACGCCACCACCGCCGCAACCGAGGCCCAGCGCGCCCGCAGCGAGGCCGGCCACCTGCGCCAGCGCCTGGCGGAGGTGGAGCAGGAGACCGCCGAAGCCGTCCGGGCCGGCTGGCTGGACGACACCGCACCCCACGCAGACCCCGCCAGGGCCGCCCTCGCCGCCAACGACGCCGAACAGTCCGCCGTGGCCGCCTGGGACACCGCCCGAGAGGCCGCCGGCGCCGCTGCGGACCGGGCCAGGCAGGCCACCGCCGACGAGAGCCGCGCCGAACTGGCCGCGGCGCGCGCCGCCGACGGCGCCCGCGCCGCCGAACAGGCCTACGAGGCCGAGCTGAGGGCCGCCGAATCGATCGCCGCCGAGCCCCGCCTCGCCGAACTCCTCGGGCTGCCCGCCGCCGACCGGACCGGCGGGGTGCCCCGCCCCCGGCAGGCCGCCGCCCCCGGCACCGAGCGGACCGCCGACGACCCGCACCGCCACGACGAGGGGCCCGGCTCCGGACCGGCCGCCCCGGACGGCGCCGAACCGGTCCCGCACGGCGCGAACACCGCCACCGCGGCCCACCCCCGGAACGCCGAACAGGCCCTCACCGCCGACGAGTTCGACCGCAGCGCCGACGAGCTGCGCGACCTGCTCGACCAGAGCGTCGCCGCCGCCGAACGACGCCTGTTCGAACTGCGCACCGCGGCGGCCGACGACTCCCGCATCCTGGGCGCGCTCGGCGACGGCGGACTCCTGCCCCCGGGCCCCGACGTCCTCGCCACCGTGGAATACCTCGGCGAACAGGGCATCCCCGCCCTGCCCGGCTGGCGCTACCTCGCCCAGGCCGTCGACCCCGCCGACCACGCGGCCGTCCTCGCCGCCCGGCCCGAGCTCGTCGACGGCGTCGTCATCACCGACGCCGACGCGCACGCCCGCGCCCGTGACGTCCTCGGCGCCGCCGCCCTGCTGCCGCGCTCCGCCGTCGCCGTCGGCACCGCCGCCGCCCTGCTCGCCCCCGTGCCGGACCCCGGCACCGGCCCGTCCGCCGGCACCGACGGGGTCTTCCTCGTACCGCCGAACCCGGCCATGCACGACGAGCACGCCGCCGACGAGGAGCGCCACGCCCTGCGGAGCCGGGCCGCCGCCCGCGACGAGGACATCCGCGTGCTCGCCGCCCGCCTGGGCGCCGACCGCGCGCTCGCCGCCCGCATCGGCTCCTGGCGCGCCGACTGTCCGCCCGGCATGCTCACCGAGCTCGCCGAAGCCGCCCGCGCCGCCCGTACGGCCGCCGAGACGGCCGAGGCCGCCCTCGCCGAGGCCCGTACGGTCCGGGCCGAGGCCGACGAGGCCGCCGCCGACACCGCCCGGGTCCGCGAGGAGCGCCAGGAGACCGCCCAGCGCGCCCGCCGGGCGGCCGACGCGCTCGCCGGACTCGCCTTCAGACTCCGCGAACGGGCGGGCTGGCAGGCCAAGCTGCGCGAACTGACCGACGAGGCGGCGGAGTCCGAGGCCCGCGCCACCGTCTTCCTGGAGCGCGCCCGGGCCGCAGACGAGGACCGCCGGGCCGCCCAGCGCGCCGCCGACGACGCCCGCCGCACCGCCCGCGCCCTGCGCGCCGAACGGGCCGAGATCGCCGGCGCCCCCGAACACCTCCCGGACCTCGGCGAGGACGCCCCGCGCCAGGCCCTGCCCGCCCTGCGCGAGGCCTACCGAGCCGCGTCCCAGCTCTACGAGAAGGTCGGCGTCGGCGCCGACCTGCGCGCCGAACAGGCCCGCGCCGAGAGCGACGAGAGCGCCGCGCTCGCCGAGCTGGACCGGCTCACCAACAAGGTCCGCACCCGGGCCGCCCAGCTCCTGGAGGGGACCGACGGCGCCGACGGCCCGTCCCGGCAGGCGGCCGCAGCCCGCGCCGAATCCCTCGTCCAGCTCCTGGAGACCCGTGCGTCGGCGGCCAGCGAGCAACTGGGCCGGCTGCGCGGCGAGGCCGAACGCCTGGCGCCCGCGGACGGCGAGAGCCTGCACACCGAACTGCCCGACGAGCAGGTCCCCGCCGACGCCGAACAGGCCCAGGCCCTCCTGCGTACCGCCACCACCGAGCTGGCCTCCGCGACCGCCGCCCTGGACACCGCCCGGGCCGCCCACGCCGAACTCCTCCACGCCCACCGCGCCGCCGAGGACGCCGCGGGGGGCTTCGAGGAGACCGCGGCACTGCTGCGCGACCTGCTGAGGGACCACGGCGCCGAGGACGACCCGGAGAGCCCCGAGCCGTACCCCGGCAGCCTGGAGGAGGCCCGGCAGTCCGCCGCCGAGGCCCGCCGCTCCCTGCGCGGCTGCGCCGCCGACCTGTCCGCCGCCGAAGCGGCCGTACGGGAGGCGAGCGACATCCTCGTACGGCACGCCAACTCCACCCGCTACGAACAGGTCCGCACGCCCGCCCGCCAGCAGATCCGCGAGCTGCCCGCCGCCGCGCTCCCCGAGCACGCGGAGAAGTGGGCCACCGCCTTCGCGCCCCGGCTGCGCGTCCTCACCGACGAACTGGCCCAGCTGGAACGCAACCGCGACTCCATCGTCGACCGGCTGCGCGGCCTCGTGGAATCCGCGCTCACCACGCTCCGCTCCGCCCAGCGGCTCTCCCGGCTCCCCGAGGGCCTGGGGGAGTGGTCCGGGCAGGAATTCCTCCGCATCCGCTTCGAGGAACCCGACCAGGCCACGCTCACCGAACGGCTCGGTGACGTCATCGACGAGGCCACCAGGGCGGCCCTCAGGAAGAACTCCGACCTGCGCCGGGACGGGATGTCGCTGCTCCTGCGCGGTGTGCAGGCGGCCCTGGAACCCAGGGGCATCGCCGTGGAGATCCTGAAGCCGGACGCGGTCCTGCGGGCCGAGCGCGTACCGGTCGGACAGATGGGCGACGTCTTCTCCGGCGGCCAGCTGCTCACCGCGGCCATCGCCCTCTACTGCACGATGGCCGCCCTGCGCAGCAACGACCGGGGACGCGACCGCGCCCAGCACCGCCACGCGGGCACGCTCTTCCTGGACAATCCGATCGGCCGGGCCAACGCCACCTATCTGCTGGAGCTCCAGCGCGCCGTGTCCGACGCGCTCGGCGTACAACTGCTGTACACCACGGGCCTGTTCGACACGACGGCCCTCGCGGAATTCCCGCTGGTGATCAGGTTGCGCAATGACGCGGACCTGCGGGCGGGCCTGAAGTACATCAGCGTCGAGGAGCACCTGCGCCCCGGGCTGCCGCAGCAGGACCCGGGCACCGAGACCGTGCACGGCGAAATCACCGCCACGCGCATGTTCAAGCGCAGCGCTCCGGCCCCGCGGACACCCGAGGCACCGGCCGCCGAGGCCCAACCCGCCGGGGAGACCCGCACGGCTCCGTAGAACCAGAGGCGGCGGGGCCCGGTCAGGCCCGGGACAGGCGGCGGTCGGCGCCCTGGTGGCGTATCCGGGAGGCGTCCCGCCGCGCGGCCCGGGCCGCCCGCCTCGCCCTGCGCCGCTCGCGACGCAGCTGCCGGGCGGAGCTGCTGGGCTCCGAGACCACGCCGTTGCGCTGGTTCCACACCTGGCGGGTGACCCAGACGTCCAGCACCGACCAGGTCGCGACCACCGTGCCAGCCACCCCGCTGAGCACCATCGGGAAGGACAGCCAGGACCCGGCCAGCGCGGTCAGGAACGCCACCATCGCCAGAATCATCGTCAACGACATGATGAGCACCGCCCGCACCGCGGCCGTGCGCACCGGGTCCGGCATCCGCCGCCGCAGCGCGGGCTCCTCGACCCAGAGCGGCCGGCGCGGAACGGCCGCGTACTCGTGCTCGCTCATGCCTTCCGTGGCCCCGGACTCCGCCGGTTCCACCGCGTCATCACGCTCCTGTGTGTCCAAGGCCCTTCAACTCCCACCGCTGTCCGACTTCAGGGTTGCTGCCCGGCATACACCCTTTCTACGCGGACGGTCCGTCCCGTCCTGCCGAGCGTGCCCCCGCAGCCCCCCCTACCCCCGTACAGACAGACGAGTGGCCTACGGTGAAGATTCCTCCCAGTCGTCACGAAGCGAAGAATTCCAGCCAACCGGGACGGGAAGGAACGTGCCGGTCGCCGGGGCCTCTTCTGCCACTTTCGTGAATTTCATCTCCAGGAATACCGGGACAAGTCATGGTCAACTCCCGGTAAGGCGGCCGAAAATCGTCCGGACATGCCTTCGAGTTGTCTGTCTGTCGGTAGTAGGCTCACGCCGTTTGTTGACGAAACACCATCCCCGCCCCGCGGGGGCGAGCTGGGGGAGGCCATGCGCTTTCGCGGAAAGTCCATCCGCAGGAAGATCGTGGCCTTGCTTCTCGTGCCGCTCGTCTCCCTCACCGCGCTGTGGGGTTTCGCCACTTACCTCACGGGGCGCGAGGCCGGGAAACTGCTGAGCGCGAGCACCGTCGTGGAGAAGGTGGGCCACCCCCTGGAGGACACCGTCCGGGTCATCCAGAGCGAGCGCCGCCAGACCCTCGTCTTCCTCGCGGACCCGCGCGCCTCCAACGCGCTGCCGGTGCTGCGCAGCCGGCGCGCCGCCACCGACCGGGTCGTGGCCGAGGTCAGCCGGAGCGCGAAGCAGAAGGACATCCGTGACGCGCTCGGCCCGGGCGCCGAGACCCAGCTCAGCTCGATACTCGGCGCCGTCGATGGACTGGACGCCCTGCGCGACTCCGTCGACAAACGCACCATCGGCCGCCTCAAGGCAATGGCCTACTACAACCGCCTCATCGACCCCTGCTATCGCTTCCTGACCGGCCTGCACACCATGGAAAACGTTTCCATGGACCGGCAGGTCCGCGCGCTGACCGGACTTTCCCGCGCCCGCGAAATGCTCTCCAGGGAAGACGCCCTGGTCGCCTCGGGCCTTCTGGCGGGCCGCCTCACCGCCCCCGAACTCCGGCAGATATCCGACCTCGTCGCCCAGCGCGGACTGCTGAACGAGATCAACCTCGACATGCTCCCCGCCTCCGAGCGCCGACGCGTCCAGCAGTTCTGGCAGGGCCCGGACAGCGAACCGCTGCGCTCCGCCGAGGACAAGATCATCAGCCAGGGCCCCACCACCAGCCCGCGCACCGTCGACGCCGCCCGCTGGCAGGAAGTCGCCCCGCCCGCCCTGGACCGGCTGGCCAACGACTCGACCGAGATGAACAACCGCTTCCAGGACCGCGGCAAACCCGCCGGCTACGGGGTCCTGATCAAGGCGGGCATCGCCGGCGTCCTCGGCTTCCTGGCCCTGCTCGTCTCCGTCTTCGTCTCCGTGCGCATCGGCCGCGAACTCGTCCGCGACCTCTCCCGCCTGCGCAAGGACGCCCACGAGGTCTCCGGGGTACGGCTGCCGAGCGTGATGCGCCGGCTCGCCGCGGGCGAACACGTCGACGTGGAGACCGAGTCCCCGCACCTCCAGTACGAGCGCGACGAGATCGGCCAGGTCGGCCAGGCCCTCAACACCCTGCAACGCGCCGCCGTCGAAGCCGCCGTCAAACAGGCCGACATGCGCCGGGGCGTCTCCGAGGTCTTCGTCAACCTCGCCCGCCGCAACCAGGTCCTGCTGCACCGCCAGCTGACGCTCCTGGACGCGATGGAGCGGCGCACGGAGAACACCGACGAACTCGCCGACCTCTTCCGCCTCGACCACCTCACCACCCGCATGCGCCGCCACGCCGAGGGCCTGGTGATCCTCTCCGGGGCGGCGCCGTCCCGGCAGTGGCGCAAGCCCATCCAGCTGATGGACGTGGTGCGGGCCGCCGTCGCAGAGGTCGAGGACTACGAACGCATCGAGGTCCGCCGGCTGCCCCGCATCGGCGTGGGCGGCCCCGCCGTCGCCGACCTGACCCACCTGATCGCCGAACTCCTGGAGAACGCCACGGTGTTCTCACCCCCGCACACCGCGGTCCAGGTGCACGGCGAACGGGTCGCCAACGGCTTCACCCTCGAAATCCACGACCGCGGGCTCGGCATGTCCCCCGACGTCCTCCTGGACGCCAATCTCCGGCTCGCCGAGACCCCCGAGTTCGAACTCTCCGACACCGACCGCCTCGGCCTCTTCGTGGTCAGCCGGCTCGCCCAGCGCCAGAACGTCAGGGTCTCCCTCCAGACATCCCCGTACGGGGGCACCACCGCGGTGGTGTTCATCCCCGCCGCGCTCCTCACGGACGCCCCCGAATCGCACGGCACGGGCTTCCGCCTGGACCGCAGGTCCGAGAAGGCCATCGCCGCCGGCGGGCCGGACGGCGACACGCCGCTCCAGGAGGCCGGCGGCGAACCCGTACCGGCCCGGCCCGGCGGCCTCTCCCCGGTCCCCACCGGCCTGGTCGACCCGGCCCTGCTGGACGGACCCGTCGAGCTCGAAGGCCCCGAGGAGCCGCTGGACTTCACCCGCGACCCGGTCCTCGAAGCGGTCGCCGGAACCGGACTCGATCCGGTACTCGACGGCGTCTGCGACCTGGAGGACACCGAGAGCGAGCGCGGCGGCATCTTCCGTGCCCGCGAACTGCGCCGCGACGGCGACCGCGAACAGCACCAGCAGGCCGCCGACCACCTCGCGGACTCCGACGGCGTCCGGCCGCTGCGCCCCGAGGGCGTCCGGCCGCTGCCCCGCCGCCGCAGGCCGCCGACGCTGGTCGCCGACCGGGGCCGCCGCGTCGACGAGGCGGGCCGCGCCCACCCCGGCGCCGAAGGGCCCGC
>NZ_SSBK01000048.1 GCF_004795035.1 Streptomyces sp. A0958 | reverse complement strand
TTCATAGTGTTTCGGTGGTCATTGCGTTAGGGAAACGCCCGGTTACATTCCGAACCCGGAAGCTAAGCCTTTCAGCGCCGATGGTACTGCAGGGGGGACCCTGTGGGAGAGTAGGACGCCGCCGAACAATCATTGTGGAAAAGCCCCGTGCCTCTGGCACGGGGCTTTTCTGCGTTTACCAGGGTCTCACCCTGCGGTGACCAAGTGCGTGTCGCACGCCAGGATCACCGCCTGGACGCGGTCTCTGGAGCCCGTCTTCGCGAGGATGCGGGAGACATGGGTCTTCACGGTCGAGTCGGCGAGATGCAGGCGCTCGGAGATTTCGGAATTGGCCCAGCCCCGGCCGATGACCGTGAGGATTCCCCGCTCGCGGCCGGTGAGAGCGGCGATACGGGGATCGTGCGGGGCCGGTTCGCCCGGGGCGGCCGGCGAGTGCTGTACGTACGCGTCCAGGAGACGGCGAGTCAGGCTCGGGGCGACCACTGCGTCGCCGCCGCTGCACCACCCGGTAGACCGTTAGCTGACGCCCCGGGGTGGGCGGTACGGCCGGCGGCGTCCCGCCCACCCGTAGACGCACGGCCAGACCGGCCCGCCGTACGCCCTCCAGCAGCGCGTCCATGTCGTCCGGAGTCGGCTGCGGAGTGCGCTCGGCGTCCTCAGGCTGGTCGCGCAACACCCCGAGCAGGCGGCGGAGCTCCGCCAGGGCCTGGCGGCTGGTGGTGCCGATGGCGTCCAGTGCCTGGGCCGGACCTGAGCAGGTTGCGAATCCACAGGACGCCCTCCGGGTCGAGGCCGTTGACCGGTTCGTCCAGGATCAGGGCCGCCCGGTCGCCGAGCAGGGCCGCGGCGATGCCGAGGCGTTGGCCCATGCCGAGTGAGAACCCCTTGATCCGTTACCCGGCGACGGAGCAGCCGGTGACCGTGCCCGGGCGGACGGTGAAGTCGAGGTCCTGGACGACGGTGGTGTCGCCGTAGCGTTTGGTGAGTGCGTGGACCCTGATCATACGGCCGACGCTACGGAGCGGGCGGGCGCCCGGGCGTCGGACCGGGGGCGGGACATGCGGGCCCGCGCAGTACCGGGGTACGACATCGGCCGCCCGGGGCAATGCGTTTGCGCGGTCACAGGAGTGCGGGCCAAGATCACTGCATGGACTACGTGATACGGCCGGTGCGCGCCGACGATTGGCAGCCGGCGAAGGAGCTCCGGCTGGCCGCCCTGCAGGACCCGGTTGCTCCGGTGGCGTTCCTGGAGACGTACGAACAGGGCCTGAAGCGCTCCGACGACGCCTGGCGGGAACAGACGGCCGATGCGTCCGATGAGGGTGCGGGCGCGGTGCGGCAGTTCGTCGCCGAGGACCCGGACGGCCGTTGGGCGGGCTCGGTGACCGTGCTCGTCGAACGGCCGGACGACGAGGCGGGGTTCGGTGACGTGGCCCCGATCAACCAGGGCCACGTGGTCGGTGTGTTCGTACGGCCCGAGGCGCGGGGCGCGGGCGTGGCCGATGCGCTGTTCCGGGCCGCTCTGGAGTGGTCGTGGTCGCTGGACGATCCGCGGCTGGAGCGCGTACGGCTGTACGTGCACGAGGACAATCCGCGCGCCGCGGCCTTCTACCGCCGGATCGGCTTCACGCCGACCGGGGAGACGGTGCCCATGCCGGGCGACCCGACGGCCCGTGAGCTGGAGTACGCGGTGGCGCGCCCGTAGGGGTGTGCCGTCTGTGGGAGTGCGCCGTCTGTGAGAGTGCGTCGCCTGTTGAGTGCGCCGTTCGCCGACGTGGGTTGCCGGTCGGAGGGGCGGCCTGGCGGAAGGCCTGTCCGGTGGGAGGGCTCTCCGGTGGGGTCCGTTCGGTCAGAGGGTCGGGGATGTTCTGAGCTGCTGCGGCCAGTGGGAGCGGGCCTGTTCGGGGGAGCGGAGCAGCGCTACGGTCGACAGGCCCTGGGCCTGGCCGGTCGTCAGCAGCTCCGGCAGTCGGGGCAGCGGCGCGACGGCCGCGACGTCGTCCAGGACGAGTGTCATTGGTGGGTCGAGCCGGCCGTCGGATGACCGTGCGGCCATGCGGCGGCCGTGCTCGACCACGTCTGAGGCGAGCGCGGTGAGCAGGGGCATGGCCCCCGGACCGGATCGCGGGGTCTCGATGGGTTCACCCACCACATAGAGGCTGCCCCCTTCGTCCACAAAAGAATTCAATGCCAGCGTATCTGCTCGATTTGGTGTGCAGGCATCCCGGATGTGGACGGAGGAGAGGGCGCCGAAGGCCCGTACGTTCAGCTCCTGTGCCATCTCGCGGCGTTCGGGGTGGGCGGTGAGCGCGGACTCCAGCAGCCCGGCGAGTCCGGGCGCCGCCTTCGGGTGGGTGCGGAGCAGGCGGACCGGTTCGTGGGCGCTGCCGCCGAGGGCCCAGCGGTGGACCTGGCGGAAGGGGCGGCCGTCGATGGCGGCGGCGTGCAGCCAGCAGCGCAGCAGGGTCTCGGCGGTGTCGGCCGTCGCCGCGTCGATACGGGCCTGCGGCCGCACCGGGGCGAGCAGCGCGGTGGCGCGGGCCGCCGCCCGGTCGGGCTGCTCGCATCCGGCGGTGGGCGCCCAGTGCAGCCTGGCCGGGGTGTCGCAGAAGTGGCCGGGGTCGTAGACGAGGACCGGGCCCAGCTTGGCGCGCGCGTCCTTCGTCTCGGCCCAGACGCTGGGGTCGGAGGTCACGACGAGCACGGGTCCGTCGGCTTCGTGGATGGCCTGGACGGCGGTGGGCCGACGGGTGGCGGCGGGGCCGTAGACGACGAGCGGGGTGCGCGGGGAGGGGACGGCGGTCGTCACGGGGATGGCGGTCGGCATGGGGGTGGTGAGGTTGCCGGGCTTCGGGGCGTTCAGGGATGCCGTCTCTGTCGCTGCCTTTGACTTCGGCGCGGCTTCGGTGACGTGTTCTGTGGGGGCGGGCACTGTGGGGCCGGGGACTGCGAGGGTGGGCTCCGGGGGCGGTCCGGGGGCGGGGAGCGCCGCCTCGTGGGCGTACTCCTCGCGCTTGCCACGGCGGCTGCGCGCCGCCCCCTCCGCCTGCCGCTCCCCGTGCTGCGAACGCTCCGCCCGGCGCAGCTGCTCCTGCTGCTCCAGCCATTCGGCGCGCTGGCGGGCGTGTACGGCGCGCCAGCGGGTGACAACGCCCATCACGAACACCACCAGCACCACGAGCACCATCAGTTCGCCGATGAGCAGGCCCCAGAACAGCCCGTACCCGGAGAGCTCGCCCGGCGGTGTGTTCGGCCAGGCGGTGGGCAGGTCGTGCGGGGCTCCCATGAGCCGGCGGAGCGCCAGCGGGGTCTCGGTCAGCGTGACGCCGTCGGGCCAGGCTCCGTGCGCGAGGAGTCCGGCGAGCCCGGTGGCCACCCAGACCAGCAGGGTGAGCCCGAGGAGGAAGGCGAGCAGACCGACGAGCAGGCCGTCGGGGATGCCGCCCCCTCGGCCGCCACCGGACCGTGCCCCTCCGCTCCCCGCCATGTCATGCCACCGTTGACTCGGACGACTCGTTCAGCCGTTGCTGGTTCTCGATCCTGGCCGCGCGTTGCTCTGCTTCGAGGTCGGCGGCCCGTACGTCGTCCGGGAGCAGGTCGCTCGTGGACGACTCGGTCATGGCGCGGTCGGTGAAGACGAGGGGGCGTTCGGCCTCGGTGATCAGGTGTTTGACGACCTGTACGTTGCCGTTGACGTCCCAGACCGCGATGCCGGGGGTGAGCGTGGGGATGATCTCGACCGCCCAGCGGGGCAGCCCGATCACCCGGCCGGTGGCTCTCGCCTCGTCGGCCTTCTGGGCGTAGATCGTGCGCGTCGACGCCATCTTCAGGATGGCCGCCGCTTCCCGTGCCGCGGCGCCGTCGACCACGTCGCTGAGGTGGTGGACGACGGCGACGAACGAGAGACCGAGCCGTCGGCCGAACTTCAGCAGGCGCTGGAAGAGCTGTGCGACGAAAGGCGAGTTGATGATGTGCCAGGCCTCTTCGACCAGGAAGATGCGCTTCTTGCGGTCGGGCCTGATCCAGGTGTGTTCCAGCCAGACGCCGACGATCGCCATCAGGATCGGCATGGCGATCGAGTTGCGGTCGATGTGCGAGAGGTCGAAGACGATCAGCGGGGCGTCCAGGTCGATACCGAAGGACGTCGGGCCGTCGAACATGCCGCGCAGGTCGCCGTCGACGAGCCGGTCCAGGACGAGCGCGACGTCCAGGCCCCAGGCGCGTACGTCGTCTATGTCGACGTTCATCGCCCGGGCCGATTCCGGTTCGGGGTGGCGGAGCTGTTCGACGATGTCCGTCAGCACGGGCTGGCGGTCGGTCGTCGTCTCGTTCACGTAGGCGTGTGCGACCTTGAGCGCGAAGCCGGAGCGCTCGTCGAGGCCGTGGCCCATGGCGACTTCGATGATGGTGCGCAGCAGGGCGAGCTGGCCGGTCGTGGTGATCGCCGGGTCGAGCGGGTTGAGCCGGATGCCGCCGTTGAGGGCGGAGGTGGGGTCGAGGCGGATGGGGGTGAGGCCGAGCTCCTGTGCGATGAGGTTCCACTCGCCGACGCCGTCCTCGCCCTGGGCGTCCAGGACGACGACCTGGCGGTCGCGGAAGCGGAGCTGGCGCAGCACGTACGTCTTCTCCAGCGCGGACTTGCCGTTCCCGGACTCGCCGAGGACCAGCCAGTGCGGGGCGGGGAGCTGCTGCCCGTAGAGCTGGAAGGGATCGTAGATGTAGCCCTTGCCGGAGTACACCTCGCGGCCGATGATCACGCCGGAGTCGCCGAGGCCGGGGGCGGCGGTGGGCAGGTAGACCGCCTGGGCCTGTCCGGTCGAGGTCCGGACGGGCAGCCGGGTCGTCTCCACCTTCCCGAAGAGGAAGGCGGTAAAGGCGTCCGACAACGCGGACAGCGGATCTCGCATGGCGTGACCGACCTCCCTTTCGTCTCGTCTCTCTCGGTGCTCGGTGCTCGGTGCTCGGTGCTCGGTGTGCTTGGCGCTCGGTGCTTGGTGTGCTTGGTGTGCTTGGTGTGCTTGGTGTGCTTGGTGTTCTGTGTGCTGGTGCTGGTGCTGGTGCGGGGGCTAGCGGCGGATGCCGGTGGCGAACGGCAGGGTGTTCACGAAGGCGCGGTGGTGCTCGCGGTCGCACCACTCCAGCTTCAGGTACGACTTTCCGGCCGAGGCCCGGATCGTCCGCTTGTCGCGTGCGAGGGCTTCGGGGGAACGCGACGACACGGTGATGTACCCCACGAGGTTGACCCCGGCGGCGCCGCTGGCGAGATCTTCACCCCGTTGGTCGAGCCGGCCGTGGGCGGCGATGTCGCGGGGGTCGACGGTCCGGTTCATCTTGGCCTGGCGGCTGGCCTCGGCGTCGTCGTTGGTCTTCTCGGTGAGCATCCGCTCGATGGCGAGCTCGGTGGGTTCGAGGTCCATGCAGACGGCGACCGTACGGATCACGTCGGGGGTGTGGACGAGGAGCGGGGCGAGGAAGTTGACGCCGACGGGCGTCATCGGCCACTCCTTCACCCAGGCCGTGGAGTGGCACCAGGGGGCGCGGGTGGAGGACTCGCGGGTCTTGGCCTGGAGGAACGTCGGCTCGACCGCGTCCAGTTCGGCCGGCCAGGCGTTGCGCTTGGTCATGGCCTGGATGTGGTCGATGGGGTGGTCGGGGTCGTACATGGAGTGCACGAGGGAGGCCAGCCGGCTCTGGCCGAGGGGCTGGCGGACCCGGATGTCGGCCTCGGCGAGGCGGGCGCAGATGTCGGTGAGCTCGCGCGCCATGACGACGGCCAGCCCGGCGTCCCGGTCGAGCTTGCGGCCGGCATGCGGGCGGGCGGCGCGGGCCATGGCGTTGGCCTCGGCGGCGAGCTCGCGGGTGAAGTGCATGCAGGCGACGAGGTACGCGCGGTGCTGTTCGCTGGAGGTGGAGACCATGGACTGGAGCTGGTCGTAGGAGTCCTGCAGCCAGCGCGGGGACGTGTGGTCGCCGCGCTGGGCGACGTCCTTGGCGTGGGCGTCGGGGTCGGCGGGGAGCGTACGGGCCAGCATCTGGAGGCGCGTGACGAAGCCGTCCCCGTTGGCGACGTGCTTGAGCAGGGTGCCGAACCGGTCGACGAGCGCTTCCTGGTCCTCACTGTCGCGCAGCCCGACGCCGGGGCCCTCGATCTCGATGGCTGCGGTGACGGTGCGCCGGTCGGCGTGCAGCAGGACCGCGATCTCGTCCGGGCCGAAGGGGGCGGCCATCCAGTTGATCCGGCCGATGCCGGGGGGCGGCCCGATCTCGACCTCACGCCCGTCGGCGCGGGTGCCCGCCTCCATGGCGGGGGAGCGGTAGGTGGTGCCGCGGCGCAGGGAGCGCTTGTAGCTGCGGTTGATCTCGAACCACTTGTAGAAGGTCCGGTGCTTGTACGGGACGTAGACGACGGCCAGGGCGAGCAGCGGGAAGCCGGTGAGCAGCACGATGCGCAGGGAGAGGACCGGGACGAGCAGGCCGCTCATCATGCCGAGGAACGCGCCGGCGATGATCAGGGCGATCTCGCCCGTCTCGCGGTTCTTGCCGACGATCGCGTTCGGCCGGGCGCGGCCGATGAGATACGTACGGCGGGGCGTGATCGGATGGGACTGAGTGCTCAACGCCCGCCACCTCCTGTGCGGTTGTTACCTGTGCTGCCTGGACTGCCCGGACCGCCGCGTGAGCCGCGGCTGCTGTGCGGGGTGCCGGAGGTGGGGCCCGAACCGCTGCGGGGCGGAGGTGCGGCGGAGGGGACAGATCCGCCGCCGACCCCGCTCCCGGGGTTACGGGAGCTGTGGGCGGCGACTCCGCCGCTGACCGGGTTGGCGGGCCGGCCGCCGCCGCTGCTGGTGTCGCCGCCGTTCTGGCCGCCGCGGCTGCTGTGGGTCTTGATGCCCTGGGAGACGAGCGCGGCGGGGGAGCTGATCATGGCGGCGGCCTGGGAGCCGTCGGTGGCCTGCTTGCGGTTGGTGCGGGCGCCCTGGATCTCGTCGCCGAAGCCGGGGACGAAGCGGTAGATCATCCCGGAGGCGAAGATGGCCAGCAGGATGATGGCGAGGCCGGAGACCACGGCGGAGAACGCGTCGGGGCCGTCGTCCGAGGACAGGGCGCCGGCCAGGCCGAGGACGACGACGATGACGGGTTTGACCATGATCACCGCGACCATGATGCCCGCCCAGCGGCGTACGTGGCCCCACATGTTCTTGTCGACGAGCCCCGCGTACACGGCGGTTCCCAGGAGGGCGCCGACGTAGAGCAGGGCGGCGCGGATGACGAGCTCCAGCCAGAGGATGCCGGCGGCGAGGATCGACACGAGCGAGACGACGATGAGCATGATCGGGCCGCCGCCGATGTCGGAGTCCTTCTTGAGAGCCTCGGCGAAGGAGCCGAAGAAGACGTCGGTCTGCCCGCCGGAGGACGAGGCGATCACGTCGGTGACGCCGTCGGTCGCGGAGACGATCGTGTAGAGGATCAGCGGAGTGAACGCGGAGGCGAGGACGGTGAGCCAGAGGAAGCCGATGGCCTCGGAGATCGCGGTGGTGAGCGGCACGCCGCGGATCGCGCGCTTGGCGACGGCGAGGAGCCACAGGACGAGCGTCAGGACGGTGGAGGCGGCGAAGACGATTGCGTACTGCTGGAGGAAGCGGGTGTTCGTGAAGTCGACGTTGGCGGTGCTTTTGACTGCGTCGCTGAGCTTGCCCACGATCCACGCGGCGGCGTCGGCGCAGCCCCGGCCGAGGGAGGTGAGCGGGTCGAGAGCGGGGTCGGTGCTGGAGGGCGGGGTGGACTTGGGCGCGTTGGCGCTGCCGCCTTCGCAGTAGTCCTTGGCGGGGCCGCGAATGAGGTCGCAGGCGTTGTTGTTCCCGCTGGGAGTCGGGGTCGGTGACGGCGCGGCAAAAGTGCGAGTGGATGTCAGGACCAGGAAGATCTGTACGGAGCTCGCAAGTGCTGTCAACGAGAGGGCACGGGTGCGATGACTACCGGGCATACGTAAACCCTCCGTACTGTTCGACCGCGTCGGCCATCTCCTCAGCAGAGGCGGCAGCCTGGTCCCGGCCTACTGGGGCCGGGCCGTCCTTCTGTGTGAAGTCGGTGACCTTCCAGTCTCCGTTGGTCCACTCGAGGTCGAAGGTGTTGGTGAACCAGCTTTCGGAGACGGGGTTTTTCGAGCCGTCTCCGGCCAGGCCGAACAGAGCCGAGTACCAGACTGCGATGCTGGCCGTGTCACCGTTGAACTTCACGACCTTGGTGCCGACAGGGTTGGAGCGTGAGATGAATGCCTGTCCGGCAGGTGCGGTCCCATTAGGGCTCAAGCCGATGTTCGCGAGGAAGTCGGCGTCGGAGTAGACCTTGTCCAGTGCGCCCTGGCGGGCAGCGGCGACCGCTGGCGCGTAGACCGCGCCCGCGATGGCGCGTCGCTGGTCCTTGTCGAACATTCCGGCGGAGCCCAGCGCCACCGCGTAGTTCGCCGCCGCGCTCTCCGCCCCCTGTTCGTCGTGCGCGAAGCCTGAGGGGATCGTGCCGTTCTTGCCCGTCACCGGCTTGGTGCCCGTGGCTGCGGTCGGGGCGGCGCCGGTCTTGTTGTTGGCGCTGCCTCCGGACGTGCCGCCGTTGCCGCTGTCGCCTCCGCCCATGTTCGCGAAGGCGATGGCGCCCAGCAGCAGGACCACCACGCCGACGACCGTGATGAGGGAGCGGGAGCTGCGCGGCGGGCGGCGGGGGCCGTAGGTGTCGCCGGCCGGGCCGTCGGGGAGGCGGGTGCGGGTCTGGCGCGTGCCGCCGATGGTGCTGTAGGCGTCGCCGCGTCCCGCGTCGTTGCCGTAGCCGTTCTCGTCGCCGAGGCTCATGCCGCGTACGCCCCCTCAACCATTGCTCGAATCGCGTCGTAGTACGACGGTAGCCGTGCTGCTCTCCGCGCGGACGCGGTGTGGTGACTCGACATCAGGGAGACGCAACCTCTGCCGGTGGGCACGACGGACGGATGGGAGGGGTGGGGCGGGACGGCCCCGGGGCGTGGGATGACGGCCGGTCAGACAGCCATCCCGTAGACAATGGTGAACAGGGTCCCGAGCGATCCGATGATGAACACACCGGTCAGGCCGGCCACGATCAGCCCCTTGCCCTGTTCCGCGCTGAACGTGTCACGCAGAGCCGTCGCGCCGATCCGCTGCTTGGCCGCTCCCCAGACCGCGATGCCGAGGCACAGCAGGATGGCGATCGCCATCACCACCTCGATCATTACGCGGGCCTCGTTGCCCAGGGTCCCGAACGGCCCCCAGTTCGGGGCGATTCCGCCGATGATGGTGGTGATGTCGCCCTTTTCCGCTGCCAGGATCATGTAAGTCACCGCCCCTGTTGGGTAGTTCGGCGCCCGCACCGCACGGCACGGGTCACCCTCTATCTTCGCTGATGAAACTGCTTTCGTACGACGGCTTGACGGCTCTCTTTACCCGGATCTCGCACATTTGACCGGTCTGGCCGCCCTGACCTGCGGATCGAATCGGTGTGTGGGCGAAATACGTATGGTCACTCTGTGTATCACGGAGAGTGACGTCGAGCAATGATCGTCATCAGGCCACCCTGGCCGGGATCTCTCGCGGTGTCCGACCGCGCTGCTCAGGGCATGGGGCGTGAGGCGGGTTCATCCAGCGGGCGCAGGAGCGGGTGGCGGGGGTTCGGTGGGCGGGACGGGGTCTTCCACCACGAGGGTGGCCGGAAATCGCACCAGGAGCCGTCGAAGGGAAAGGTTCCGGCCTCGGCGAGCTGTGCGACCGTCGCTCCTTCGGACCGGATGGCGACGGCTTCCTCGGCCGTCCAGTACGCGGGGTGGCCGGTCTTCTCCGCGAAGGACTGCTCGTCCTTCCACCTCCAGGTCCGGTCCGGCGCCACGTTGATGTCCAGTTCGTGGTCCGTGATGTCGATGTCGTCGCCGTGGTGCACGCGGCGTTCGAGATTCACGTACCAGCCGCGAAACGTGTGTCTGCGGCCGAAGAGCCACAGCACCGAGTGTGCGGCCCCCGTCGGCTGGTAGAAGAGCGCGTCGCCCATCGGCCAGCGGCCCGCGACGACGGGGAAGCCCCCGGCCGGACGCTCGTTCGGGTCTAGGTCCCGCAAGTGGGTGACGCCGCGTGGGAGGGCGGTGTGCCACATCGGTGTGCCCGACTCCATCCACACCAGCTGACCGGCTTCCGTGCGTTCGACGAGACGCACGGGTACGGAGGCGCTCAGATGGCCGCCTATGAAGAAGTTCCAGTGCAGGATCTGCCCTTGGCCGTCGCTCGCGCTGCCCCTCTTGTCCTTTTTCATGTAATTGATCATGCCCGTCGGCCGGTCTCCGGACACGTCTCCGAACACGTATCCGGGCACCTCGCGCGAGTACGCCGCTGGGGCGGTGCGCGGGCGCGCCGGGACGTGGTCTGATGGCCGGGTGAGCCGCGCCACGGAGGAGTCCAATCGCCGCATGCTGCGGGCCAAGGACGCGATGGACCGGGCGTACGCCCAGCCGCTGGACGTGCCCGCGCTCGCCCGCATCGCCCATGTGTCACCGGCGCACTTCTCGCGCACCTTCCGCGCCACGTTCGGCGAGACGCCGCACCACTATCTGCAGCGGCGCCGGATCGAGCGGGCGATGTTCCTGCTGCGGGAGACCGGCCGCAGCGTGACGGACATCTGCTTCGAGGTCGGCTTCGGCAGTACGGGCACCTTCAGCCGGACGTTCCGCGCCATCGTGGGCCGGGCACCCCGGGCCTACCGCAAGGAAGCGCCCGCCCGAGGCGTGCCCACCTGCTTCACGATGGCGTGGAGCCGGCCCAGCGCCGACTGAGCAGTTCCGGATAAGTTTTCGCACCTCTTCCCCCGTAGCGTGAACGTCATGTTCAACGCCATCACGCACACACAGATCTACGTTCTGGACCAGGACGAAGCCCTCGACTTCTACGTCGGCAAGCTCGGACTCGAGGTCGCCGCCGACGTCGACATGGGCCCCATGCGCTGGCTCACCGTGAACGTCCCCGGCCACCCGGAGCACCAGGTACTCCTGGAGAAGCCGGGCCCGCCGGCGATGTCCGAGGAGACCGCGGCGCAGGTACGCGACCTCGTGACCAAGGGGGCGATGGGCGGATGGCTCATCCTCACCACGGACGACTGCCGCAAGACGTACGAGACGCTGCTCGCCCAGGGCGTCGAGTTCACCGAGGAGCCCACCGAGCGCCCCTACGGAACGGACTGCGGCCTGCGCGACCCGTTCGGCAACCGCCTCCGCTTCACCCAGTTGGCAGCCGGCTGACGCGGCAGAGCCCTCGGACGGACCGTCGCGGTCCGTCCGAGGGCTTTCCCGTCCCGGTCCGGGTCAGGACTTCGTGTCCGCCTGCTTCATGGAGCTCACCGCGTCCGCGACCGAGTTCTCGTACAGGCCCAGCTTCGGGTCGCGCACCTTGACGTTCGGGCCGAGCGCGAAGTTGAGCTGGTCGGCGTTGGGCATGTGGTCGCCGTCGGCCAGGACGTTCAGCTCGTTGATCCAGGTCAGGGCGTTGGCGCTGCCGCTCGGGTTGAGGTCGATCACCGCGATCGCGGCGGTCTTCGGCTTGACCGGGTACGCCGGAGCGCCGCCCAGGCCGCCCGGGATCAGCGGCCTGATGTCGCCGCTGTGGTCCGCGGCGTTCGCGGCGCCCAGGCTGACGCGCGGGAAGTAGCTCAGGCCGCAGGAGTTGGTGCCGGTGTTGTTGACCTCGATGACGTGCTGGGTGGACGAACCCTCACGGGCGTACACGCGCACCGACAGGTCGCCGCTCTTGCAGGGGTGCTTGTAGGCGTAGCTGTCGCTGGTGTCGCCGCCCGCGGTGCTGCCCGTGGAGCCGCCGGTCTTCGCGGCGCCGCCCTTGGAAGTGCCGGTGCTGGAGCTGACCGCGTCCGTGGAGCCGCCGGCCGTCGACGCGCCGCCGGTCGTCGCGGAGCCGTCGGTCGTCGCGGCGTCCTTGTCCTTGGCGGTGTCCGCAGCCGTGGTGGCGTCGGCCGACGCGGGGGCCGAGGCGGGGCTGTCCGCCGGGCCGGCCGACTTCGTACCGCCGTCGTCCCCGCCGCAGGCGGTGAGGGCGAGAGCGAGCACGGCGGTGACGGCGGCGCCGAGGGCGGCGGTGCGCTTGCGGTTGCGGTTCGTACGCATGTGAATCCCCGAAGTGTGTGGCGGTGGAGTGGTCGGTTCGGTGCAGACAAGCCCGGAACTTGCGGCGAACCGCTCCCCCTCCTGACCGTCTGGCACAGGAAGCCTCCCGCCTGCCGCTCATGTTCTGCTAACGCCTCCCTGACGTCCCGCTGACGCCCTCGGGGCGTGCGTCAGGTCACGCGTGACTTCGGCGGTCAGATCACCGTTAGATGTGATGTGCCCAAGCCTGCTGTTGCCGCTGTTGCCGCTGTTGCCGCTGTCCCCGCCGAGGCCGTCGCCCCGCCGCCCGAGCCGCTGCCCTTCCTGCTGACGCACCACCAGGGGGAGGCCGCGCGCGCCCTCCTGTCGTACGTCGCCTCCCTGCCGCTGACCTCCGTCGACGCGCAGCTACTCGCCGTCGTCGTGGCGATCCGGGCCGCGCATACCGGGGTCGGCAACCTCACGGGGACCGACCTGCGCTCGTTGCGTCTGGACGATCCGGAGGGCGCCCTGGCCGAACTGGTCGCCGCAGGCTGGGAGGTGCCGGGCCCGCTGATCGACGGGGACCCGGACAAGCCGGTCGGCATCGTCGTACCGGACATGGCCCCAGGCCCCGGCCACGTGCTGCCCCTCGGCAAGGAGGCGCGGTCGCGGGTCTCGGGGTGGTCGATGCGTACACGGCTGGCCAAACCCGTGAAAAAGGGCTCGCCGGCGGTACGGCTCGCCGCCCTGTTCCTGGCGGCCCACTGCTCCGCCGAGCTGGTCGGCCACGCGCCCGCCGAGCTGCCCGGCGCCTGCTACGGGGCGGTGCCCACGCTCCTGGAGAAGGGGTTCCTCGCCGAGGTGTCCGGGCAGACCTATCGGCTCGGCACGGCGGTGGGGCATCTCGCCGGCATGTTCCGTACGCCGGAGGAGCTGGCCGCACTCGCGCAGGAGGAAGAGGAGCGGCGGGCGGCGCGGGAGGCCGCGTCCGCCCTACAGCCGAAGGAGGTGACTCGGGAGCGCTGGGCGGAGTGGAAGTCCGGTATCAGCCCCGCGCTGCTGCGCCACGTGGAGGCGGTGGAGCAGTGCCCGCTGTGCCATTTCCCCTTCGGTCGGGTCGCAAACGCGTTCCTCGCCTCACCCTCCTCCGTACCCGCGCCCCGCACGGTCCTGGATGCCTACGGCACCTGGCGGGACGCGCACCCCGACTGCGGGCGCGAGGCCGCCTTGTTCACCGTGGCGTTCCGTACCGAGCACGGCCACGGCCCCTCGTACAACCAGCTGTGCAGGGGCCTGCGCTGGAAGAAGCTGTCGTCTGCGCTGCGCGGGATCGTGGTGGGCAGCCTCCTCGCGGAGGGCTGGCTGACCGCCACGCCCCCGGTGCCGTGGACCCTGCGGCCGGGGAAGACCGCCCATGCGCAGGGCGTCGTCCTGCCCGGGCAGGCGGCGCGGGGCGGGCGCTGAACGAGGGGAAAGGAGGGGGATGCCGGGAACGACGGGACGGCAGCGGCGGTCGTTCGCCGCCGTTACGAGTACTTCCGCCCAGGCGTGCCCCGGTGGTGCGCGACACCACCTCGCTGAAGTAGGCGGTCCGGCGTGGTGCGTGCGGCGGTAGGCGGTCCGGCGCTGTGCATGCGGCGGTTCAGTGGGCGGCGGACTCGCGCCCGGCGTCGCGGGCCCAGGAGGAGCGTTGCGGCGATGAGGAGTGCGGCGATGATGCCCGTCGTCAGGATCGGCGACGGGGCGAACGTGGCCGCCAGGACGGCGAGCACCGCGACCGGGTGGAGGACGTCCGCGGCGCGGCGGAGCCCGGCGGAGCGGTGGTGCAGGAGCCGGACGAGGGTGATGAACACGGCGACCGGAACGGTGTAGGCCGCGGCCGCCGCGCGGTCGGAGATGTGGCCGTGACCGGCGGTGTGGGCGACGGCCGCGACGAAGCAGAGGTCGAAGAACAGCTCCAGCATGGTCGAGGCGCGGTGCTGTTCGTCGGCGCGGCGGGCCACCATGGGACGGTGCCAGAAGCTGGTGACGGGGGATGAGCAGCTCATGGGGGCGCACTCTTCCGGCTGAACCGGGTACGACGAGCGGGCCGTGCCCGGCGGAAATTCGCTGGCCCGCGGTGTCGCCGCACTGCCACCCTCCGTCCATGACCTATGGAATCGAGACCCGCCCCGCCCGTTGAGCGCCCCGGAAGAGCGCGGAGCGCTCACTCCCAGGCCTTCGTCCTTGTACGGCTGCGCTCTGCGCGTCCAGGACGCCGAGCCCGGGGGACCGTGGTCCCAGGAGCACGCGGCACCACCTCCCGAACGCCGGTCCCGAAAGGGCAACAGGACCAGCCGGCGCTGGGCGGAGACCCAGGACGAACTGGCCCTTCTCCTCGGCCCGCCGCTGATCGCCCAGGACGCCGCCGAGGCGGCGTACGAAGCCGGCCGGCGGCTCGACGCCATGGACCCGCCCCTCCGGCACCGGTGCGTCCACCTGTTCGTACGCGCGCTGCCACTGGAGAACGATGCACGGGCACGCGCCCTCGCACGGTGCCTGGTGCGCACGGGTGTCAGCTACCTGCCCGTCAGCCTCGGCCTCGCCCTGCTGGCCCGGCTCGGTGAACCGCAGGACGCCCCGTACCTCAAGACGCTGGGCCTGCTCCGGCCCCTCGTACGCCCCGTCATCCACGCGCTCGACGCCGTCGACAGACCCGCCGGGGCCCTGCTCGCCCTTCATAGCCAGGAAGGGCCGCCCGAACTCGCCGCGCTCATCCCAGAACTGACGGCACATGACGAGGCCGCGGTACGGGAACACCTGATCGCGCTGCCGGGGGACGTGTCGTCCGATGTGGCACGGAGGGTGGCCGAGGCCACCCGGACGGTGGAACTGCTGTCCGCGGTACAGGAGGTTCCGGAGGTTCCGGACCCGCAGGCCGCCGCATTGGTCGCGCAGGCGGGCCGATTGTTGTTCCGTATGACCAGCGTGCGGGACTACCGCTCCGAAATCCTCTCCTACCCGCACGCCACGCGCACGTACGAAGCGCTCGCGCGGTGCGCCGGCCTCCTGACGCCCACGCTCGACCACTACGGCCTCCTGGTGACGGCGGTCCAGGAACTCCGCACGGGCTCCTGCATGCTGCACGACTGGGGCCCAGCGGGACGGTGACGAGGTCGTCTGGTCCGACTGGCGCTGCCCGCCCCCACCGGGCCCCCGTTTGAGTCGCCGGTCGTACGGGAACTGCCCGAACTCCGCTTCGACGCCGTTGCGTACGGCGCCGAGGTCGCCCGGGCGGAGGGCGACGGCACGTGGGCGTGGCCGGCCCGCCAGGTGGCCCGGCTGATCGCCCGTCCGGACCTGCTCACCCGCTGGGGCCTGCGCCTCGGTTGGTCCGGTACGGACTTCCTGAACCCCGACGAGACGACGCTGAGCCTCCTGTACGACGCCGAGGACGGCTTCCCCCAGCAGCTCCTGTGGCGCCTCCCCGAGGACGGCACCCCACCGGAGGAACGGGCGGCGGCCGCGCTGCACCGGCTGGTCACGGTGGACCCGAGGACCGCCTAGAGGCCCCCTGGTACCGGTCCACCGTTCGGGTGATCCGTGGGCGGGGGCGATGCGTTGGGAGCACCGGGGAGCGGGCTGATGCCCGCGCCCCGGCGCCTTGGCGTGCGGCGTGTCGCGGTTGCCGGGTTTGGCACAGTGCCGCTCCACGATCAAGGAACGGGGTGAGCGGTGTGAGCGGTGTGCGGCTGAGGCTGAGCGACCTGGCGGGCGACGGGGCCGGGGGAGACCCTGCCGGGGGCGGATTCTCCGCCGGGGGCGAGTTGCGCCACAGCGACGGGGCGTGGCTGCGGGCTGCCGGGGGCGCGGAGGGGATGGGCGCGCACCTCGGCCCGGTGCGCACGGAACTGGCGACGGCGCACGAGGGCCTGCTCGCCGGCACCGTCGGCCTGAACGCACTGGCCGAGCTGGGGGCGGTACGGGAATCCTGGGTGCGGCGTTTCGAGTGCGCGCGCCACGAGTGCGGGGCGCTGGCGGGGAACCTGCGGGCCGTGGCCCGGGCCCAGGGCGAGACGAACGAGTCCGTACGGTCGTCCTTCGCCCTCGTGGCCCGGCTGACGCACGGAGTCGAGCGATGACGCTGTCGTCCTCCACTCTGACGTGGGCGCAGTTACGCGACCTGAAGTGCGCCGAGCTGGAGGACGCGGCCGACGGCTGGGGCAAGGCGAGCAACCGCGCCGACGCCGGCCGGGACCGCATCGAGAAGCAGCTGCTGACCGGCCTGCGCGAGACCCAGCAGGGTGCGGCGGCCGACGCGGCGGTGAGCAGGCTGCGGCAGCTGGGGCGGAACCTGCAGTACGTCTATACGGAATGCGGCCTCGTCCGCACCGCGCTGAACAGCCTCGCGCACGAGATGCGGGCCCAGCAGAAGGCCCTGCGGAACGCGCTGGACGACGCGGAGGCGCTGAAGTTCACCGTCCACGCGGATGGCTCGGTGACGTACCCGGCGGCGGGCGAGGGCCTGATCGACGGCAAGCCGTTGTCGGGCGGGACGGCGAGGGGCAACGCGCTGCCCGACCTGCTTCCTCCGCCGGGGCTGGTCGCCCCGAACCCGTACGCCGCGAAGGCGCAGGACATCGCGGACCGGGTGACGAAGGCGGTGCGCACGGCCGCCGAGATCGACTGGCGGTTCACCCGCACCCTGCGACGTCTGAAGGCGGAGGAGGGCCTGAAGGTCCCCGACCGCACGTGGACGGACGCGGCGGGCGACGCGGCCGCGGTCCGGGATGCCGCGCGCGGCTACCTGAAGTCCCGCATCCCACGCGACGCGACGCCTGCGGCCCGCCGCGAGTGGTGGGCCCACCTGACGGACGAACAGCGCGAGGAATACCTCGCGGTGTACCCGGACCAGATCGGCAACCTGGACGGCATCCCGTCGCTCGTCCGCGACACGGCGAACCGCGACAACCTCCAACTCCTGATCGGCAAGCTGGAGGGCCGCGACGACGAGACGTCACGCACGCAGCTGGCGGGGTTGCGGGAGATCGACCGCCAGCTGAGGAAGGACGGCCAACCGCCGATGTACCTACTCGGTATCGGGGATGAGGGGAACGGCCGAGCGATCGTGTCGTTCGGGAACCCGGATACGGCGCGAAATGTTGCGGCTTATGTGCCGGGGTTGAATACGGCGTTGGATGAGGAGTTCGCTACGGGGGACCTCAAGCGGGCCAGGGATACGGCTATCGGAATGCAAAGACACGATTCTTCGAGCACCGCGATTGTCTGGCTTGGGTATGACGCGCCTCAATTCCTGGACGGACTCGACAGCCTGGATGTGTCTGGGGATGAGCGAGCCGTGAAGGGTGGTGCTTCCTTCAATCAGTTCATGGGTGGCCTGTCGGCTACGAACGAAAACGAGAACCCGCATATGACGGCAATCGGGCATTCGTATGGATCACGCACGGTCGGGGCTGCGACACAGCAAGATGGTGGAATCCCTGGGGTTGACGATATCGTTTTGGTCGGTAGCCCAGGGGTCGGCGTAGACCGGGCAGAGGACCTCGGGGTGGGGAAGGATCACGTATTTGTAGGCGCGGCAGAGAACGACGTCGTCACCAAGGCCCCATCGAAAATGCAGGCAGTTGTCGGGTTCATTGGGCTGACCAATTTGGGGCCTGCGGGTGCGCATCTCTTCGGTGAATTGGCTGACCAGGGGGATGATGATCTGTGGTTCGGTAAGGACCCAGCGAGCGAGGCGTTCGGTGCAAGGCGGTTTCCGGTGGACGAAGGTCCCGCACTTGTAAGCGGCGGGAAATTGTCTGTCGATGCTCACGGGCAGTACTTCGATCCAGTGCGTGATGCTTCGTCTGCCAACAGCATCGCTCTAGTTGGTGCCGGTAAATCGCAGAGAGTGAAGGCTGAGGAGTATAGATGAGGCACCGCCTCGCAGTACGCATGGTGGCGCTGATCCTGGGGATGTCACTTTCTGGATGTCTTGGAAGCGGAAAGAGGGCAGATATGGACATGCAGGCCGCTGCTGATCACGCGGACGAAATTATGAATGCGACGCTAGCGAGCATTGATCCGGCTGTTCAGTGGGCTCACGGTCCCACGACTACCGGGAGCTGTGACGTGACGCGTCGGCGCTCGGTGATGACCATTGTTTCCGATGAACGCCGAGGAAGTTTTCTGGGGGTCGTCGAGCGAGATTGGAAAGAGCGTGGCTACAGGATCAAGGGGATCAACAATGATCAAGACTCGCCGGCAATCTACGCTCAAACAAGCGGTGGTTTCGGAGTGAGCCTCATCTTTGGGGGTGGCCAAGCCTTCTTCGAGGTCGACAGTCCCTGCGTGGAGGAATCCGAGGTGGTGGAGTCGACGACGCCGCCCAACGGGCCCTCCTACGACGGTGTCTATCCGCTGCCCCGACCCAACGTCCACTCCGACTTCTGGTCTGCCGGAGCCACCTGAGCGCTCGTCAGTGCGCCCGATGACTCGTACGCACCGTCGAAAACACTCACGAACCCGCCTCCGATGGGGGATGGTTGACGGGTGCGCAAATTCTGGTTGGCTGCGGGGATCGGCATCGGTGCCGCCATGTGCTTCGTGGCGTTGCTCGTCGTCGGTACGTACTCCGCCGCAGCCGGCCTCGGTGGCGGCGGCGGGGCCGTTGCGTTGGCCAAGGGGGCTGTGCCCGCCAAGTATCAGGGGCTCGTGCAGAAGTGGGGCGACCTCTGCCCTGCCATCAACCCGGCCCTCCTCGCCGCCCAGCTCTACCAGGAGAGCGGCTGGAACCCCCGCGCCGAGAGTTCAGCCGCCGCGCAGGGCATCGCGCAGTTCATCCCCGGGACCTGGGCCGGGCACGGGATCGACGGGGACGGGGACGGGGACCGGGACGTCTGGGACCCCGCCGACGCCATCCCCTCCGCCGCCTCCTACGACTGCGAGCTCGCCGGGTACGTGAAGAAGGTCTCCGGCGACCCCACCGACAACATGCTCGCCGCCTACAACGCCGGCGCCTACCGCGTGATCAAGGCGGGCGGTGTTCCGGACATCGCCGAGACCCAGAACTACGTCAAGATCATCCGCTCCCTGGAGAAGAGCTTCGCCCAGCCCGTCGGCCGCGTCCAGCCCTCTCAGCAGGCGGCCGGTGCCATCTACTTCGCGCAGAAGAAGCTCGGCACGAAGTACCTGTGGGGCGGCAACGGCACCCCCGAGCAGGGCGGGCGCTTCGACTGTTCCGGGCTGACCCAGGCCGCGTACCGCACGGTCGACATCGAGCTGCCCCGCGTGGCGAACGACCAGTACAACGCCGGGCCGCACCCCGCCCGCGACGAACTGCTCCCCGGCGACCTCGTGTTCTTCTCCGACGATCTGACCAATTCGCGCGCCATCCACCACGTCGGCCTGTACGTCGGGGGCGGCTACATGATCAACGCTCCGTACACTGGTGCGGTCATCCGGTTCGACAAGATCGACACGCCCGACTACTTCGGCGCCACCCGCGTGACCAAGGACGGTGCCGCGGCCCTGCCGAGCGCGCAGCCCGCGGCCTGACCGCCGTGGGCCAGTGGCCGGAACTGTCCGTGAAGCCCGAGCCCTGAGCAGCGACGACGTGTCACTCTTCGATAACGTCATGGTGATCATTCGGTGGAGAGTGGAACGTACGCACGGGGTGCGTCGTTCTCTGGTGGGCGCGTGAGTGATCGACGTGGACGGACCGAATACGGGGGTTCGTAAGCGCGGCGCACAGGGACGTGTGTCGCAGCAGCAGACAAGGCAAGGGGCCGCAGCAGATGGCTGGACTCGCACTGGATGGGTCGAACCCCGACGTCAGCCTGCTCTACGACATCAACGGGCTCGCCAAGGCCGCTCCCACCTGGTTCGACCGGGTCATGGAGTTCGTCGGTGAGTACGGGATCATGTTCGGCATGGTCCTCGTGGTCCTGTGGTGCTGGTGGAGCGTCCGCCGGCGCGGCACGGCCGAGGAATCGGTGTCGGCGGTGGCAGGGCTCGTCTGGGCGCCGCTCGCGGCCGGGATCGCGTTGCTCATCAACATCCCGATCCGCGGTTTCGTGGAGCGCCCCCGGCCGTTCAAGGACCACCAGGGGCTCGACGTCCTCGTCGACGGCAAGAACGACTTCTCGTTCGTCAGCGACCACGCCACCATGGCGATGGCCCTCGGCGTCGGCCTCTTCGTGGCCAACCGCAAGTTCGGCATCGCAGCCATCGGGCTCGCCCTGCTGGAAGGCTTCTGCCGGATCTACATGGGCGTGCACTACCCGACCGACGTCATCGGCGGCTTCGCCCTCGGCACGGCCGTCGCGCTGCTCCTCGCGCCCCTCGCCATGATGGTGCTGACGCCCCTGGTGGGTGCCGTCTCCCGGTCCGCCCGCCTCGGTCCGCTCGTCCGCTCGCGCCGACCCCGGGCGGCGGCATCCGACGGCCGGGAAGACGATGCGCTCGGGATTCCCGAGCCCCGGCCCGGTTCGGGCGGCGGCTCCGAGGGCGAGAAGGGCCTCGCCGCCTGAGGGAGCCGGCGGGCCTCGCCGTCTGAGGGGGCCCGCGAATCTGGCCGCCTGACGGGGGCTTAGGCGCGCGGCGCGGACCCGGGGGGCGGGCCCGCCGCCGCGCGGCGCGCGCCTCACCCCTCGCCGCGCGCCCCGGCCCCGCGCTCCGCTTCTCGCCGCGCGTCCCGGCCCCGCGCTCCGCTTCTCGCCGCGCGTCCCGGCCCCGCGCTCTGCTTCTCGCCGCGCGTCCCGGCCCCGCGCTCTGCTTCTCGCCGCGCGTCCCGGCCCCGCGCTCTGCTTCTCGCCGCGCGTCCCGGCCCCGCGCTCTGCTTCTCGCCGCGCGCCCCGGCCCCGCGCTCCGCTTCTCGCCGCGCGCGCCCCCTCCCCGCCGCGCGCCACGGGCCGCGCGCCCGTTCCCCGCGCTCCGCGCCTCTCGCCCAACTTCGCGCGCCCGTTCCCCGCGCTCCGCGCCTCTCGCCCAACTCCGCGCGCCCGTTCCCCGAGCCCCGCGCTCCGCGCCTCTCGCCCAACTCCGCGGGCCCGCGCCCCGCGCCCCACCCCCACCCCCGCCGCGAGGTGCGCGCCCCGCGCCCCACTCCCGGCCCCACGCACCCCACGTCCGGCCCTCCACCCCCCGCCCCCCTCACACCCCCTGCGGGTACGTGAACAGCCCCTCCGGGTCGTACTGCTTCTTCACCTGGGCCAGGCGCGTCGTCGCCGTGCCGTAGTACGCCTGGCGCCAGTCGGTCAGGGACGGGTCCGTGTAGTTCTGGTACGCCGCGCCGGAGGCGTACGGGCGCATCGCCGTGTGGGTGTCTTTCAGCCAGTTCTGCTGGGCGGTGCCCGCCGTGCCGGGGCGCCAGGCGCCGATGTACTGGGCGAGCATCCGGGAGCGGCGGTGGACGAACGCCGTGGCCTGCGGGTCGACGCGGTTCACGGCTCCGCCCAGCGCGGTCAGTGCGACCGAACCGCCGCCGCCCTGGCCCGCGTCGAGCCGGGTGAACGCCTCGACCGCGGTGAGCAGGGCCGAGACGCCGCCCGAGGGCAGGGAGCGGTCGTAGAAGTCGGAGGCCGCCGCGTACGTCTCGCGCTGGAGGGTGCCCTGCGAGGTGCGGCCCGGCGTGGTGCCCGGCAGGTGGCACTGCGCGTCCGTGATGCCCGAGCAGCCCGCGTACACGAGCATCGCCTCCTGGTAGCTGCGGCGGCGCAGCGAGACCGAGGTGGCGGAGGCGCCGATGCGGTCGGCGAGGCGGTCGACGGCGTTCTGCAGGTCCCCGTACGTACCGAGGCTGAACGCCGAGACCGAGACCGTCGGGTTGATGCCGCCCGGGCCGGCCGCGAGGTGTGCGGCGGACCAGATCTCGTCGGGCTGGTCCGGGCCCCACTCCTGCCAGGCCGTGACGACGGCACGGGCGCGCGACCACGGCCAGGACATGTACGCGGTGACGGTCTGCGGGGCGGGACGGGTGCGGAAGCGGAGTTCGGTGACGACGCCGAAGTTGCCGTTGCCCGCGCCGCGCAGCGCCCAGAAGAGGTCCGGGTGGCGTTTGGCGTCGGCGGTGACCGTGCTGCCGTCGGCGGTGACGAGCGTCGCGGAGGTGAGGTTGTCGCAGGTCAGGCCGTAAGCACGGGCGGCGACCCCATGGCCGCCGCCGAGGGTCAGGCCGGAGATGCCGACCGTGGGGCACGAGCCGCCGGGGATCGTCAGGCCGTGCGCGGCGAGCCCCTGGTAGACGTCGAGGAGCTTGGCGCCGGCGCCGATCGTGCCGTCCCGCTCGACGCGGGAGAGTGACGAGACGTCAACGACCAGGCGCCCGTTGCCGCTCGACCAGCCCGCGTAGGAATGGCCGCCGTTGCGGATCGCGACGGGCACGGAGGTGCGGCGGGCGAAGGCCAGGCACTCGCGGATGTCGTCCTCGTGTGTGACGTACGCGACGGCGGCCGGTTTCTGGTCGTCGAAGCGGGTGTTGTAGAGCTGACGGGCGGTCGGGTACGCCGTGTCGCCGGGCCGGACCAGCGACCCCTCCAGGCTCTTGGCCAGCGCGGACCAGTCCGCCGGTACCGAGGAGGCAGCGGCGGAAGCGGACTTCGTCGAGGACGCGGAGGCGGAGCCCGAGGAGCCCGAGGAGGCCGGGGTGGGGCCGGCGGCGCCCTGCGCCGGGTCCGGGGAGTCGCATGCGGTGGCCGTGGCGCCGGTGAGGACGGCGGCGGCGCCCGCGGCGAGGAGGGTGCGCCGGTTCGGCTGGGTCATCGGACCTCCGGAGTGGGGGGAGAGGAAGGGGAGGGCCGGTGCTCAGGCCGTGGTGCGGTGTTCCTCGGCGTCCGCGCGGGCCCGGTCGCGGGACCTGCGGGCCGGGCCCGACCAGCCGCAGGCGCAGCGGGCGGTGCAGAACGAGCCGCGTTCGGCGGTGGTGGGCTCATGGGCGGGCCGGTCCCGCGGGACCTCGGCGGCGTGTTGGTCGTACACGCGACCACGGTACTGGGCGGGGCCGCCCGGCCGGCAGGGGTGGACGGGCTGTGCGAAGGCCCCGGGGCGCGCGGGGGGTGCCAATCGGGGGTGAGGACGTTACAGCCGCCCGGGGCCGTCGTTATGCGGGGCGGGTGGGGGATCGGGCAGGCGGTACGTCGTTGGGGGTTGGCAGGCGATGGTGGTGCAGCAGCACAGGTCCGGAGGCGGGGTGCGCGCTGTGCGTGCCCTCGCCGTGATGGGCGTGATCGCGGCGGCCGCCGGGTGCGCCGGCGACGGCGGCGGGGACCGTGCCACCGCCGCGGACGCCCGGGACGGGGCGGTCGAGGTGGTGCGGCGGGCGGCGGCGGTGCTCGCCGGGGACGGTGTCGCGAGCGCCGAGGTGAGTACGTCGATGGAGACGGCGGCGGGCGGCACCCGGGTCACGATCAGGGGGACGGGGGCGTACGACTTCCGCGCCGGCTCCGGCCGGCTCAAGGTCGTGCTGCCGCCGGACGCCGCGGGCGAGGAGGAGTACCGGCCCATCACGGAGCTGCTGGCCCCGGGTGCCCTCTACATGATGAACCGCGGCGCCGGAGTGCCCGAGGGCAAGTGGGTGCGGATCGACACGACGGCGCTGGAGGACGGCAACCTGGTCACCGGCGGGGTGACCGACCCGATGGTCGCCGCCGAACTGCTGCGCGGCGCGGGGGTCGTGACGTACGTCGGCGAGACGGATCTGGCCGGGGTGACCGTACGGCACTACCGGGGGACCGCCGACATCGGCCGGGCCGCCCGGCTGGCGGCCGCCCCCTCGCGGGCGTCGCTGGCGGCGGCGGCGAAGGGGTTCCGCACGGCCGTGGTGCCGTTCGACGCGTATCTGGACGAGCAGGGGCGGCTGCGCAAGGTGCGCCACCGCTTCAGCTTCGCCAACGAGGGCCCGTCGGTGGAGGTCGTGTCGACGACGCTGCTGTACGGGTTCGGCGTGCCGGTCACCGTACGGCTGCCGGACGAGCGGGACATCTACACCGGCGAGATCGAGCAGGGGCGCGCGTGAGGTGAACCCCACGAGGACAGGGCGCCCCACGGCAGACAACCGGGGCATCCCGCGAGGGCCGGGGCGTTCCGCGAGGGCCGGGGCGTTCCGCGAGGACCGGGGCGTTCCGCGAGGACCGGGGCGTTCCGCGAGGACCGGGGCGTTCCGCGAGGGCCGGGCGTCCCGTGAGATCCGGGATGTCCCCTAGCCATCCGGTGGCATCGAAATGGTCCGTCCGTGCCATGCGCGGCGCGTATCGGGCTCTCTACCCTAGGAAGCCGGTGACGGCAGTGAGAGGTGAGTGACGTGGTGACGCTCAGCGCCCCGACCGTATCCGACCATGTGGCGCTCGCCGAGATCGAGCTGTGCGGGGAACTGATGATCGCGGCATCGGCGGCGATCGGGGAACGGCTCAGTGCGGACCGTATCGACGAGGTGCTCGATGTGAAGGTGAGCACCGACCGCACCACCGTCCCCCGGCAGGGCGAGCACCGGGGCTGACGGGCCTTTCGAAGCGGCGGGGGCGGCCGGGTATCAGGTGCGCAGCAGGCGGGCGATGGCCTTGGTGGCCTCCTCGACCTTCGCGTCGACCTCGTCGCCGCCCTTGACGGCCGCGTCGGCGACGCAGTGCCGCAGGTGCTCCTCCAGGAGCTGGAGCGCGAAGGACTGGAGCGCCTTGGTGGACGCCGAGACCTGGGTGAGTATGTCGATGCAGTAGACGTCCTCGTCGACCATGCGCTGGAGGCCGCGGATCTGGCCCTCGATGCGGCGCAGGCGTTTGAGGTGCTCGGCCTTCTGGTGGTGGTAGCCGTGTATTCCCCGGTCGTGATCGGTCACGATCGCTTCCACGGGGGCCGTGGCGTCCGCCGGGTCGGTGCCGGACGCCGCGTCCGGTGAGGGGTGTGTCCCCGTGGCCTCGGTGGTCGTCATTGCTGTCTCCCGTTTTCCCTTTACCCTGCCGTTTATATACCCCTGGCGGGTATATCCTAACGAATTCAGCTGAAACGTGACCGGGGCCCCGTGCTGATCACTGTGCCTGATGCGCGACACTGAAGAATGCCGGTTAGCCGTGGCCGGATGATGCGCCTAGCATCAGCCTGACCGAATCCAAAGCACCCCGAGGACCCCACGTGCGCTTTCGTCTGACCCCCAGGGAGACGAGCTTCTACGACATGTTCTCCGCGTCCGCGGACAACATCGTCACGGGCTCGAAACTCCTGATGGAACTGCTCGGGGCGGATTCTGCCTCCCGAGTCGAGATCGCGGAGCGTATGCGGGCAGCGGAGCACGCGGGGGACGACGCGACCCACGCGATCTTCCACCAGCTGAACTCCTCCTTCATTACGCCGTTCGACCGTGAGGACATTTACAACCTCGCGTCGTCGCTCGACGACATCATGGACTTCATGGAGGAGGCCGTCGACCTGGTCGTGCTGTACCAGATCGATCAGCTTCCCAAGGGTGTGGAGCAGCAGGTCGAGGTGCTGGCGCGGGCGGCCGAACTCACCGCCGAGGCCATGCCGGGTCTGCGCACCATGGACAACCTCACCGAGTACTGGATCGAGGTCAATCGTCTGGAGAACCAGGCCGACCAGATCCACCGCAAGCTGCTCGCCCACCTCTTCAACGGCAAGTACGACGCCATAGAGGTGCTGAAGCTGAAGCAGATCGTGGATGTGCTGGAAGAGGCTGCCGACGCGTTCGAGCACGTCGCGAACACGGTGGAGACCATCGCGGTCAAGGAGTCCTGAACCACGTGGACACCTTTGTACTGATCGTGACCATCGGCGTCGCGCTCGGCTTCACGTACACGAACGGCTTCCACGACTCGGCGAACGCCATCGCGACGTCGGTCTCCACCCGGGCGCTGACCCCGCGTGCGGCCCTGGCGATGGCGGCGGTGATGAACCTCGCCGGTGCGTTCCTGGGCAGTGGGGTCGCCAAGACCGTCAGCGAGGGCCTGATCGCGACGCCCGAGGGTCACAAGGGGATGGGCATCCTCTTCGCCGCGCTCGTCGGCGCGGTCATCTGGAACCTCGTCACCTGGTACTTCGGGCTGCCCTCGTCGTCCTCGCACGCCCTGTTCGGCGGCATGGTCGGCGCGGCGCTGGCCGGCGGGACGATGGTGCACTGGGACGGGGTGCTCGACAAGGTCGTCATCCCGATGTTCGTGTCGCCGGTGATCGGCCTGGTGGTCGGCTATCTGGTGATGGTCGCCATCATGTGGATGTTCCGGAAGTCCAACCCGCACAAGGCCAAGCGCGGCTTCCGTATCGCGCAGACGGTCTCGGCCGCCGGCATGGCGCTCGGGCACGGCCTCCAGGACGCGCAGAAGACGATGGGCATCGTGGTGATGGCCCTGGTCATCGCCGACGTGGAGTCCCCGAGCGACCCGATCCCGGTCTGGGTGAAGCTGGTCTGCGCGCTGATGCTGTCGCTGGGTACGTACGCGGGCGGCTGGCGCATCATGCGTACGCTCGGCCGGAAGATCATCGAGCTGGACCCGCCGCAGGGCTTCGCCGCCGAGACGACGGGCGCGTCGATCATGTTCGGATCGGCGTTCCTGTTCCACGCGCCGATCTCGACGACGCACGTGATCACCTCGGCGATCATGGGTGTGGGCGCCACGAAGCGGGTGAACGCCGTGCGGTGGGGCGTCGCGAAGAACATCATCCTGGGCTGGTTCATCACGATGCCGGCCGCGGCGCTGGTGGCTGCCGCGAGTTACGGGATCGTCTTCCTGCTGTTCGGCTGAGGCCGGAGCCGCCCCGGTCGTATGCGTGTGTGGGTCCGCCCCGCTCTCCTCCCGGAGGGCGGGGCGGACCCTTCGCCTTGTGGTGGCACCGCCATGCAGCACCTCAAGGCCGTCCAGGGGGGGGGGCGGTCCGGGCTCAGCCGAAGCGGCCGGAGATGTAGTCCTCGGTGGCCTGGACCGACGGGTTGGAGAAGATCCGTTCCGTCTCGTCGATCTCGATGAGCTTGCCGGGCTTGCCGACCGCCGCGAGGTTGAAGAACGCCGTGCGGTCCGAGACACGGGCCGCCTGCTGCATGTTGTGCGTCACGATGACGATCGTGAACCGCTCCTTCAGCTCCCCGACCAGGTCCTCGATGGCGAGGGTGGAGATCGGGTCGAGCGCGGAGCACGGCTCGTCCATCAGCAGCACGTCCGGCTCGACCGCGATGGCGCGGGCGATGCACAGGCGCTGCTGCTGACCGCCGGAGAGACCGGAGCCGGGCTTGTTCAGCCGGTCCTTGACCTCGTTCCACAGGTTCGCGCCGCGCAGCGACTTCTCGACGATGTCGGTCAGGGCGCTCTTGCGGTACGAGCCGTTGAGCCGCAGGCCGGCCGCGACGTTGTCGAAGATCGACATGGTGGGGAACGGGTTCGGGCGCTGGAAGACCATGCCGACCGTGCGGCGCACGGTGACCGGGTCGACGTTCGTCCCGTACAGGTTCTCGTCGTCCAGGAGCACCTTGCCCTCGACGCGGCCGCCGGGGGTGACCTCGTGCATCCGGTTCAGGGTGCGCAGGAAGGTGGACTTGCCGCAGCCGGACGGGCCGATGAAGGCGGTCACCGAGCGGGGCTCCACGGTCATGGAGATGTCGTCGATCGCCTTGTGGCTGCCGTAGTAGGCCGACAGTCCGCTGACGTCTATGCGCTTGGCCATCTGAATCACTGCTGCTTTCCGCCGGGCCTAGCGGCCGGTCTGCGGGGCCTTCCAGCGGGCGATGCCGCGGGCCACCAGGTTGAGGATCATGACGAAGGCGATCAGGACCAGGGCCGCGGCCCAGGCGCGGTCGTAGGAGGCGGTCTCGCCGACCTTGTACTGCTCGTAGATGTAGAACGGCAGTGACGACTGGGCGCCTTCGAAGGGGTTCGTGTTGATCAGCTGACTGCCGAAGACCAGCAGGATGATCGGCGCGGTCTCCCCGGCGATGCGGGCGACGGCGAGCATGACGCCGGTCGCGATGCCGCCGATCGCGGTCGGCAGGACCACCTTCAGGATCGTGCGCCACTTCGGGATGCCGAGGGCGAGGGACGCCTCGCGGAGCTCGTTCGGCACGAGCTTGAGCATCTCCTCGGTGGAGCGGACCACGACCGGGATCATCAGGATCGTCAGGGCGAGCGCGCCCATCAGGCCGGACGGCTCCAGGCCCGCGAGCAGCATGATCGACAGGATGAACAGACCGGCCACGATGGACGGGATGCCGGTCATCACGTCGACGAAGAAGGTGACGGCCTTGGCGAGCGCGCCCTTGCCGTACTCCACCAGGTAGACCGCCGTGAGCAGGCCGAGCGGGGCGGAGATCAGGGTGGCGATGCCGACCTGCTCCAGGGTGCCGATCAGGGCGTGGTAGACGCCGCCCCCGGCCTCGGGGCCGAGGACGCCGGCCATGGAGTGGGTCAGGAAGTAGAAGTCCAGGCGCTCGGAGCCGCGGCTGATGGTGGTCCAGAGCAGCGAGGCGAGCGGGACGACGGCGAGCAGGAAGCAGACCCACACCAGGCTGGTGGCGAGGCGGTCCCTGGCCTGGCGCTGGTTCTCGACGACGCTGGTGGTGACGTACGAGATCACCAGGAAGAGCAGCGCGGAGATCAGGCCCCACTGGACGCGGCTCTGCCAGCCGGCGGCGAGGCCGGCGCCGACGCCCAGGGCGACCGCGACGGCGGCGAAGCCGAGCGGGGCGAGGCGGGGCAGGGTGCGGCTGCTGAGGCTGCTCGTCGGCGCGGGCGGTGCGGGCGTCGGGTGTTCCTGGACGCCGGTGGTGGCGTGGCTCATGCGTTGGCCCCCGAGTACTCCTTGCGGCGGGCGATGATGAGCCGCGCCGCGCCGTTGACCAGCAGGGTGAGGACGAAGAGGACCAGGCCGGAGGCGATCAGGGCGTCCCGCCCGAACGCGTCGGCCTCGCCGAACTTCGCGGCGATGTTCTGGGCGAACGTCCCGCCGCCCGGGTTGAGCACGTGCAGCGAGACGAGGAAGCTCGGCGACAGGACCGTGGCGACGGCCATCGTCTCGCCGAGTGCGCGGCCCAGGCCCAGCATCGAGGCGGAGATCACGCCGGAGCGGCCGAACGGCAGGACCGAGAGGCGGATGACCTCCCAGCGCGTCGCGCCGAGGGCGAGGGCGGCCTCCTCGTTCATCCGGGGGACCTGGAGGAAGACCTCGCGGCTGACGCTGGTCACGATCGGCAGGATCATGACCGCGAGCAGGATGCCGACGGTGAACAGCGAGCGGGCGACCCCGATCTCGGTCTTCTCGAAGACGTACGTCCAGCCGAAGAACTGGTCGAGCCAGAGGTTCAGCCCCTCCAGGTACGGCACCAGGACGAGGGCTCCCCAGATGCCGTAGACGATGCTGGGCACCGCGGCGAGCAGGTCGATGACGTACGCGATCACGCCGGCCAGCTTGCGCGGGGCGTAGTGCGAGATGAACAGGGCGATGCCGACGGCGACCGGGACCGCGATGACCATCGCGATGACGGAGCTGACGACGGTGCCGAAGAGCAGGACGGCGATGCCGAAGACGGGCGGGTCACCGGCCGGGTTCCAGTCGAAGGTGGTGAGGAAGTTGCCCTCGTCCTCGGAGATGGCGACCGCGGCGCGGTAGCCGAGGAACACGGCGATCGACGCCATGATCACCAGGAGCAGGATGCCCGAGCCGCGTGAGAGGCCGAGGAAGATCCGGTCCCCGGCGCGGCCCGTGGACCGGGGGCGGGACCGCCCGGCCGGCGGGGTCTGTATCTGTGGTGTGGTGGAAGCCATGGTCTTTCCGGTCTGTGTGGGGGAGCGGGGGCTCCCCTGGCGGCGGTGCACCGGATGGGCTGGTGGCGGGCCGGTCCGGAGGGGTGTCCCGGACCGGCCGCCGGTTGCTTCGTACGTGCTGTGCGCGTTGTTCTCGTTACGAGAGGCCGGCGACGGTCTCGCGGACCTTGGCGTTGATCTCCGCGGGGATCGGGGCGTAGCCGGCCTCGGTGAGGAGCTTCTGGCCGTCCTCGGAGGCGGTGTAGGTCAGGAAGGACTTGACCGTGCCGAGGGTGTCGGCCTTGTTGCCGGTGTCGCAGACGACCTCGTACGTGACCAGGACCAGCGGGTAGGCGCCGTCGGCCTTGGTGGTGTAGTCGAGGTCGAGCGCCAGGTCCTTGCCGGTGCCCTTGACCTTGGCGGCGGCGATGGCCTTCGAGGCGTTCTCGGAGGACGCCTTGACCGGGGCGGAGCCGCCCGTGTCGATGTCGACCGTGCTGAGCTGCTGCGAGGTGGCGTAGGACAGCTCGAAGTAGCCGATCGAGCCGTCGACCTGCTTGACCTGGGTGGCGACGCCGGAGGAGCCGGACGCGGCCTGGCCACCGGGGGCCGGCCACTTCTTCTCGGCCTCGTACTTCCAGTCGGACGGGGCCGCGGCGCCCAGGTACTTGCCCAGGTTCTGCGTGGTGCCGGAGTCCTCCGAGCGGTGGAAGGGCTGGATCGCCTTGTCCGGGAGCTTGGCGTCGGGGTTGAGCTTGGCGATCGCCTCGTCGTTCCACTTCTTGATCTTCGTGTCGAAGATCTTGGCGAGGGTGGGGGCGTCCAGCGTCAGGCTGTCGACGCCTTCGAGGTGGAAGCCGACCGCGATCGGGCCGCCGACCATCGGGAGGTTGATGCCCTGGCCGGTCTTGCAGACCTTCTTGGAGTCGGCGACCTCCTCGGGCTTCAGCGCCGAGTCGGAGCCGGCGAAGCCGACGGTGCCCTGGTTGAAGGCGACGATGCCCTCGCCGGACGAGGAGGAGTTGTAGTTGATCTCCACGCCGGAGCAGGCGGCCATGTACTCCTTGACCCAGAGGTCCATGGCGTTCTTCTGCGCGCTGGAGCCGGAGGCGCGCAGCTGGCCCTTGGCGCCGTCGCACGCGACGTTGGACGCGGCCTTCGTCTTGGTGCCGCCGGTGGCGGAGGTGTCGCCGCTGTTGTCGTCCGAACCGCACGCCGTGAGGACCAGGGCGCCGGAGACGGCGAGGGCACCGAGCGCGGTGGCACGAAGCCGGTTCTTGCGCTGAAGCTTCACTTTCGGGTGTTCCTTCCAGGAGCCGCCGCGGCTGCTGTTGCGGGCGGCGTGCGACGCGAGTGGTGCAGTGGCTGATCGCTGCACCCGGTAGGTCTGAAATTAGGCAGAACAGGTGACGTGGTTTGCGGGGGTGGGTGAACGGGGGGTGAACCGTGGCGGGCCCTTGGGTTCCGGGCGCGGCGGGCGGCACGCACGCGTGGGCGGCCCGGCCGTGGGCGTCGGTTCCGTCCTCAAACGCCGGACGGGCTGGTGGGCCGCCCTACGCGCCCGGCAACGTCCCCAGCGCCGCGTCCAGCACCTCGCGGTCGCGGTCCTGCGACAGGCGGGCGCGGGCGGCGTCCGGCGGCAGCCACAGCACGCCGTCCACCTCGCTGTTCGGGACGAAGGAGCCCGCCGTGGCCTGGGCGGACCAGTACGTGACCTCCTTCGGGCGGCCGTTCGCGACGTACCGGACCATGGGCAGCACGGCCCCCGGCACACAGTGGTGGCCCGTCTCCTCCAGGACCTCGCGGACCGCCGCCTCCCGAAGGGACTCGCCGCGCTTCAGCTTGCCCTTGGGGAACGACCAGTCGTCGTAACGCGGCCGGTGCACGAGGCACAGCTGCACGCCCCCGGCAGGGGCGGGCGGGCGGCGCCACAGCACGCAGCCCGCCGCCCGCACCGTGCCGTTCACGACCGGACCGCGCCCGTCGTCGCGTACGGCCAGCTCTCCCGGAACACCGCGCGCGCCCCCTCCACCTCGTGGCGCTGGTCGGCGTGCAGGACACCGAGGGCGTACGCGGTCGCGGGCGCGATCCTCGGCGTACGGGCGGCCGTGGCCGCCGCACCGGCCGCCTCCACCGCGTCCCGGTGCAGATCGAGCGCGTGCCCGGGGGCGGCCAGGACCGGATCGGGGGCGCCGCGCACCACCTCAAGGGCGTACCGGTGCAGCCGCAGCAGCAGCCGGGTCTGGTGCCAGGGCGCGTCGTGTGCCTCGTTGTACGGCTCGGCCGACTCGTCCGACGGCAGCGCCGCCACCGCGCCGAGCAGCCGCTGCTCCGCCAGGTCCGCGGGGCCGCTCAGCAGCTCACCGGCGGGACCGGCCGCCGCGGCGGAGAGCGGCACCTCGGTGGCGAGCAGGGCGACCGCGTCGGCCACCGCGTGGAAGCGGGCGGAGCCCAGCGCCTGGAGGGCGGCGGAGTGGGCGCGGGTCCGGGCGAGGGTCAGCTGCCGCTCCAGCAGCGCTCCGGCGCGCGCCGCCCCGACACCGAGGACCGGGCGCCCCTCGCCGGCGGGCTCCCCGGAGGTGCGGGCGGCGGGGAGTGCGGGGTCGCCGGACAGCCCGTGCAGCGCTTCGAGGAGCCGGGTCAGCCGGTCCGCGTACGTGTGCTCGCGGGCGAGCGTGCCGGACAGCCAGGCCAGTTCGGTGCGCAGCTGCTCGGCCCAGAGCGGGTCGAGCGCCGCGCGGAAGGTGCGCAGGGTGGAGCCGATCCGGCGCGACGAGCGGCGCAGCGCCGCGGCGGCCTGCTCGGCGGCGCGGGAACCGGCGTCCGTGGGGGCGGTGTTCTCGCGGTGCAGGCGCAGGCTGCGCAGGAAGTCCGCGGCCTGGGTGCGCAGGTAAGGGCCGAGCACCGCTCCGGCGCTCACGCCGGTGGTGCCGGCCGCGCCGGTCGGGCCGGCCTGGGTCTGGTGGTCAGGGCGTCGCACGCCGGCGCCTCCGGGCGTCAATGAGCATTTCCTGTACGTGCCGCAGGGGCCGGCCGTCCGCGTCGACGGAGTGCCGGGTCCAGTTCCCGTCGGGGCCCAGGTGCCAGGAGGAGGTGGTGTCGGCCATGCCGGTCTCCAGGAGGCGGCTGAGCGCGGCCCGGTGGGCGGGGTCGGTGACCCGTACCAGGGCCTCGATGCGGCGGTCGAGGTTGCGGTGCATCATGTCGGCGCTGCCGAACCAGACTTCGGGTTCGCCGCCGTTGCCGAAGGAGAAGACCCGGGAGTGTTCGAGGAAGCGGCCGAGGACCGAGCGGACCCGTATGTTCTCGGAGAGACCGGCGACGCCGGGGCGGATCGCGCAGATGCCGCGCACCCAGATGTCGACCGGCACCCCGGCCTGCGCGGCCCGGTAGCAGGCGTCGATGACCGCCTCGTCGACCATCGAGTTGACCTTGATCCGTACGTAGGCGGGGCGGCCGGCCCGATGGTGCGTCACCTCCTTGGCGATTCGGGCGATCAGGCCGTCGCGCAGCGACTTGGGGGCGACGAGCAGGCGGCGGTAGGTCTCGCGGCGGGAGTAGCCGGAGAGCCGGTTGAAGAGGTCGGAGAGGTCCGCGCCGACCTGCGGGTCGGCGGTGAGCAGGCCGAGGTCCTCGTAGAGCCGGGCCGTCTTGGGGTGGTAGTTGCCGGTGCCGACGTGCGAGTAGCGGCGCAGGGTGTCGCCCTCCTCGCGGACGACGAGGGAGAGCTTGCAGTGCGTCTTGAGGCCGACGAGCCCGTAGACGACGTGGCAGCCCGCCTCCTCCAGCTTGCGCGCCCACTTGATGTTGGCCTGCTCGTCGAAGCGGGCCTTGAGCTCGACGAGGACGAGGACCTGCTTGCCGGATTCGGCGGCGTCGATGAGGGCGTCCACTATCGGCGAGTCGCCCGAGGTCCGGTACAGGGTCTGCTTGATCGCGAGGACGTCCGGGTCGCCCGCCGCCTGTTCCAGGAAGGCCTGGACGGAGGTGGAGAAGGAGTCGTACGGGTGGTGCAGCAGCACATCGCGTTCGCGCAGGGCGGCGAAGATGTCCGGGGCGGACGCGGACTCCACCTCGGCGAGGTCGCGGTGGGTGCCGGCGATGAACCTGGGGAACTTCAGCTCGGGCCGCTCCAGCGACGCCATGCCGAACAGGCCGGTCAGATCGAGCGGTCCCGGCAGCGGGTAGACCTCGGCGTCGGACACCTTCAGCTCGCGGACCAGCAGGTCCAGCACGTACGGGTCGATGGACTCCTCGACCTCCAGGCGGACCGGCGGGCCGAAGCGGCGCCGCATGAGCTCCTTCTCCAGGGCCTTGAGAAGGTTCTCCGCGTCGTCCTCCTCGACCTCCAGGTCCTCGTTCCTGGTGACCCGGAACATGTGGTGCGCCAGCACCTCCATGCCCGGGAACAGCTCCTCCAGGTGGGCCGCGATGACGTCCTCTATGGGCACGTAGCGCTGCGGCGAGGCCTCCAGGAAGCGGGTCAGCAGCGGCGGCACCTTGACCCGGGCGAAGTGGCGGTGGCCGCTGACCGGGTTGCGCACGACGACGGCGAGGTTGAGCGAGAGGCCGGAGATGTACGGGAAGGGGTGCGCCGGGTCCACGGCGAGGGGGGTGAGGACGGGGAAGACGCGCTGTCGGAAGAAGGTGAACAGGCGGCCCTGCTCCTTCTCGGTCAGCTCCGGCCAGCGGATCAGCTGGATGCCCTCGTCGGACAGGGCGGGGGCGACGTCCTGCTGGTAGCAGGCGGCGTGCCGGGCCATGAGTTCGCGCGAGCGGGTCCAGATCAGGTCCAGGACCTCGCGGGGCTGGAGACCGGACGCGGACCGGGTGGCGACCCCGGTCGCGATGCGGCGCTTGAGGCCGGCCACCCGGACCATGAAGAACTCGTCCAGGTTCGAGGCGAAGATGGCGAGGAAATTAGCCCGTTCGAGGAGGGGTGTGGCGGGGTCCTCGGCGAGTTCCAGAACACGTTCGTTGAACGCGAGCCAACTGCGTTCCCGGTCCAGGAACCGGCCCTGGGGCAGTTCGTCCCCGTCCACATCGGGTTCGTACGCGTCGGCGTCCGCGTCGATGTCGGGATCGAGATCCGCCGCGGTGGACAGACCGGCCCCCCTGGACGAGGGGGAGGCGACGGCGTGCGGCCGGTGTGCGGCGAGGGAGCCGACGGAGGGCTGGGCGGCGGGCTGGACCGGGACCTCGGAGCTGGGCTGCTGGCTCATGAGCCCATTGTTCCGCGCGGAGCGCTCAGGGGGCGCGTCGGAGGAGGACGAGATCGCGGAGGCGGCGCGGTCGGGGCGCGTTCCGCCGGGATTTCGCCCGTTGCGGGGGGTCGGCACAGCTGGCTGCATCCTGAGAGGGTCGCAAGGGCGTCTGAATGCCCGGTAACGACGACATGACGTGCAGGAAGCGGTGAGCGGCCGTGTGTGGGGTGCGTACGGGGTTGGGCGCGGCCGTGCCCGGGGTCGCGGCCCCCGGGCACGGCCGTCGGCGGCTCAGCCGTGGCGGCGGCGCAGCACCCGGAAGGCGAGCGCGACCGCGGCGGCGGCGAGGACGAGCAGGATGCCGGTCTCGACGAGCTGGAGGGGCCAGAAGTGGGAGACGGGGTGGTAGTCGATGTAGTAGCCGGTGACGCCGTGGCCCGCGAGACAGCGGTCCACTTCGGGTCCGGCCTCCCAGCACGTGCCGAACGGCAGGCGGGTGCCGTCGCCGGTGATCCGTCCGGTCTCGCTGATCCACGCGTCGTCGGGGACCTGTGGCACGTACGACGTCCCGGTGCTGGTCTGCGTGCTCAGCGGCCACAGCCCGCTGCGTACCCGGTTCAGCGTCACGCCCACCGCGGCGGTGGCGAGCACGGCCGCGGACATCGCGGGCACGGTGCGGCGCGTCAGGAGTCCGGCGAGCGCGCCGAGAGCGAGCCCGAGCAGGGCGTACGCGACGGGTGCTGTTCCCATCGCGCCGAAGGCGGTGTGCTCGAACTGGCCGACCGGGTACTCCTCGCCGGCCTGCGCCCGTGCCCAGGCGAAGACGGCGGACAGGACGGACACCCCCGCGACCAGCAGCGCGGCCGGAACGGCGAGTTCGGCCAGGAGCCAGCGGGCGGGGGACACCGACTGCGTCCAGGAGAGCTTGTACGTACCGCTCTCGAACTCCCTGGCGATCATCGGGCCCGCGACGAACGCGGCGACGAGCGCGGGCAGGACGGTCAGGGCGAGTCCCGCGTTCTTCAGCACTGTGCTGAAGAGGTGCATGGAGTCGCTGAACTCCCGGAGCCGCTCATTGCAGGCGTGGTCGGCCGACTGCGCCGTACAGGGGTCGGCCGCGAAGGCGTCGCCGACGTGGTCGGCCCACAGGGTGAAACCGACCAGGGTGCCGATCCAGACCAGAGCGAGTGCGCCCGCGATCCACAGCGCCCGCCGGTGCCGGAGCACGACGACGCGGGCACCGGCGCGCAGGGTGGGGCCGGACGGGGTGGTGCGGGGCGCGACAGGCGCGACGAGCGTGCTCATGCGGCAGCCACCGCCCCACGGGCCGTCGCGCTCGGCGTCAGCAGCGCCGGCGCCTCGGGCGACCGCAGATGCGCCAGCAGCAGTTCCTCCAGCGACGGCTCGGCCGTCTCCCAGGCGGTGATGTCCACCGGGCCCTCCTTCCGTACGAGTGCGGTCAGCAGCCGTCCCGTGGTGCGGGACTTGACCACGGTGTGCGGGGCGAGGTCCTGTACGGGACCGGTGAGCAGGGTGTGCGCGGCGAGCAGGTCGTCCGTCTCGCCGCCGAGGCGGATGCGGCCGCCGTCGACCAGGAGCAGGTAGTCGCAGGCGCCCTCCAGCTCGGTGAGGATGTGCGAGGACATCACGATGGTGGTGCCGTACTCGGCGGCCTCGGCCATCAGGGCGCCCATCAGCTGGTGCCGGGCGAGCGGGTCGAGGTCGGCCATCGGCTCGTCCAGCAGCAGCAGTTCGGGCCGCTTGCCCAGCGCGAGGGCCAGCGCGAGCCGGGTGCGCTGGCCGCCGGACAGGTCGCGGACCCTCGCGTCAGCCGGGAGTGGTTCCGTGATGCGCTCGGCGGCGTCCTGGTCCCAGGTGGCGGGGTTCAGCTCGGCGCCCGCCCAGAGCGTCTCGGCGACCGTCAACTGCGGGTACAGCGGCTTGTCCTGGGCCACGAAGGCCATCCGGGTCCGGGCCTCGGCCGGCTCCGACCCCAGGACCCGTACGGCCCCCTCGCCCGGCCGCAGGAAGCCCGCGGCGAGGGCGAGCAGGGTGGACTTGCCGGCCCCGTTGGGCCCGACGAGCGCGCAGACGTGGCCGGCGGGGAGCCGGAACGAGCAGTCACGCAGCGCCCAGCCGCCGCCCCTGCTCCGGTACTTCATGCCGAGGCCGTCGGCCTCCAGCGCGGTCCCTGTCATCGGTCCTGGTCCCCTTCGAATGTGCTGTCCAGTACGGCGGTGAAGAGTGCGCTCACGTCGTCCCGGTCGAGACCGGCGGCACGTGCCCGGCTCGTCCAGCCGGCGAGTTCGGCGCGCAGCGGGGAGTCGTCGGCGGCCGCCGCGCCGCCGAGGGTCCGGGTGACGAAGGTGCCGAGCCCGCGCCGGGCCTCGACGAGCCCTTCGCGCTCCAGCTCCCGGTAGGCCTTGAGCACGGTGTTCGGGTTGATCGCGGTCGCCTCGACCACCTCCCGCGCGGTCGGCAGCCGATCGCCCGGCTCCAGCAGACCCAGGCGCAGGGCCTGCTTGGTCTGCTGGACGATCTGGAGGTACGTGGCGACGCCGCTGCGCCGGTCGATGCGGAACTCGACCGCTGCGGACTCGGCCATCTTTACCCCTTTCACTAATTGAGTAGTGAAAGAGTGGCGTAAGGAAGGGGCGGCGTCAAGCGACGCCGCCCCGAAGCGAGTCGTGGGGTCAGGACTCCGTGCGGTACATCAGGTCGACCTCGTGGGTGACAAAACCCATCCGCTCGTACACCGTCACGGCCGCGGTGTTGTCCGCGTCGACGTAGAGCATCGCGGTCGGCAGGCCCTCGGCGGCGAGGTGGCGCAGCCCGATCGCGGTGAGCGCCTTGCCCAGGCCGCCGCCCTGCGCGTCGGGCCGGATGCCGACCACGTACACCTCACCGAGCTGCTCCTCGGCGTGCACCTTCGTCCAGTGGAAGCCGAGCAGCTCGGTGCTGCCGTCATCGGTGGAGCGCTCGGCGAGGAAGAAGCCCTTCGGGTCGAACCAGGGCTCGGCCTTGCGGTCGTCGAGGTCGCGCTGGGTCAGCGAGCCCTGCTCGGGGTGGTGGGCGAAGGCGGCGCGGTTCACGGCCAGCCAGGCGGCGTCGTCCTGGCCGGGGACGAACGCACGGACCGTGACGCCCGGCGGCAGCACCGGCTCCGCGATGTTCAGCGGGCTCAACGGCCGCCGCAGCTGGCGCAGTTCGCGGAAGAGCGAGAGGCCGAGCACCTGCGCGAGATGGCGCGCCGCGGACCTGCCGCCGTGCGCCCACACCCGCAGCCGCTTCCCGGTGGCGGCCAGCAGCGCCGCCCCGAGCGCCCGCCCGTGCCCGTGCCCCCGGTGCGAGGGATGCACGACGAGCTCGGCGGCCGGAGCCTCCACGGGGTCGGTGTCCTCCAGCTGCGCGTACCCGGCCAGCACGCCGCCCGCGCTCAGCAGGAAGTGCCGCACGCCTTCCCGGTGCCCGCCCCGCAACTGCAACCGCCCCTGCTCGGACACGGCCTGCCTGCCGTCGGAGACGGCCGCCTCGGCGAGGAGCCCGGAGACGGCTTCCGCCTGCTCGGGGGAGAGGGCGTCGAGCGTCTGGATCTCGCGGCCGGGGGCGGGGAGGGGTACGTCAGTCGTCATGCGTACGAGCGTACGGGGGGTGGGACGCTCGTGACGTGGGAGCGGGAAGGCGGGGCGGACAAGCGTTGGGCCGAATGAAGGATCAGGCCAATGTCTGTCTGGAAATACCGATCCTGTTGTTCACGTGCTCTTCGTGTGTGGATCATGTGTGCGATTGCTCGCCTTGGTTGCACGTTCCAACTACGGAGGTCAGACATGAGATCCAGCCGTCTGCGTCTGACTGCCTCCCGCGAATCCGCCGTCGCGTAGGCGCGGTGGCGTTGGGTGCCGCCGCCGTCCTGGGCTTCATCGCCGCTCCCGCCCAGGCATCCAGCTGGACCGGCCACTTGACGGGGGCTGGTCCAGGCTATGAGTCCCGTCGCTGGGACGACGACGGCGGTAGGACGAACATCAAGTTCTCCGGTTGCACGGATGACTACACCAACAAGAGGGCGGCAGTCACCCTTTTCAAGAATAGGAAGCTCGCGCCGGACGCGTATTACTCGGCTCAGGCATTTTCGAAGTGCTTCAGTGGCGGGACGTCTTCCGGGTGGTGGGAGGACCATGGTTCCGGTTCCTACTACTTCGATGTCAATGGGGCCCTTGTGGGTGTGCATGTCTGGGTCGCGTCGATCACGACCATTTACTGAGCGTCATTTCCTCGCCTCCCCCGGAGCGCGCCCGCAAAGCGTGGCGACGTCTGCGGGGGAGGTTCTCCCTTTCCGGCCTCGAGGTGTCTCATGCCTTTGCGTTATCAGTCCTGCAGTTTCCGTTACGGACGCAGATCACGTTCAGTCCTGGACGGGCTCGACCTGGATTTCGCTCCTGGGCACACCGTCCTCCTCGGCCCGAACGGTGCGGGCAAGAGCACGCTCCTCGCGCTGGGCGCCGGGGCCGCCAAGGCCGAGGCCGGTCGCGTCCGCTATCAGTCGCTCGATCCGGCGATCCGTAAGGACCTGCGCGCCTACCGGAGCAAGGTGTCCTGGCTACCGCAGCGCCCCGGGTTTCTTCCCGGGATGACGTGCAGGGAGCATGTGGCCTACGTGGGTTGGCTCAAGGGCATGCGAGAGCGCGAGGCATGGCACGCGGCGGCCGCGGCGATCGAACGCGTCGGTCTTACCGAGAAGAGCCAGAGCAAGATCACATCCCTGTCCGGCGGCCAGCAGCAGCGCATCGCGATTGCGCAGGCACTCGTCCACGACGCCGAGTTGCTGCTCCTTGACGAGCCGACCGTCGGCCTCGACCCGAGCCAGCGTCGCCGCTTCCTCGACCTGCTGGTCTCCCTGCGCGGCACGGTGCATGTGATCGTCTCGACCCACGACATCGGCGACCTCGACGAGTCCTTCGACGAGGTCGTGGTCCTCGAAGCGGGAAAGCCGAGGTTCAGGGGAACCGTCAACGCATTCGCCGGCCATGCCGCCCCGGACTGCGCCCCCGGCCGACGTCTGGAGAGCGCCTATGCGTCGCTCCTGGAGGCTGCCGAATGAGGATCACCTGGGCCAATCTCCGGGCCTCCTCTGCGCCCTGGCTCGTGCTTCCCATTCTGAATCTTCGCGGGCGTGTATATCGACGGCGCCGTATATACCGTACCGTCGGGATACGGCGTTCAAGCCGGGGAACTGGCCGCACAGGGCCTCGCGGCCATAGCGACGGCCGTAGCGGCGGCCGGCGCGTGGGAGGCAGGGCGCCATCGTCTGCTGGGTGCTCTGGGGAGGACCAGCCGACGTGGCGCGGTTCGGCAGTTCATGCGAGCCGCCGTCCCGGTGCTGTTCTTGCTGATCGTCCTGGTCGGTGGTGCGATTGTCATGGCCGAGCGGGAGGTCGGCACGCTGCCCGACGGAATCGGGTGGCTCGCGGTGGGGCACCTACTCGTCATTTCCTGCGGTTGGTTGTTCATCGGCTGGTCGTTGGGGGTGCTCCTGCCCCGGAGCGTAGCGGCGCCCCTTGCCGCGGTCGGCTGCTGGGCCTGGCTGACCATGCCGCATGCGATGTCCGCCCCCTGGATACGACACCTGGGAGGGTTCATCGATGGTGAGTCGACCGTCACCGACGTGCTGACTCCAGCCGTGTACCTCGTGCCATGGGGTGTCGTGACAGGTTTGGCCCTCGCCTTCTGGGTGCTGGCGCAAATGCGCCCGCGCGGCGCGGCGGTGATCACTGCCCTGGTCGTGCTTACCGTTGCAGTCGTCGCAGGCCGCGCTGCCGTGATCGGCTGGGGATACAGCAATCCCATGGAGCCATGCGACGTCAGCCTTTCTTGTGTCGGACGTGCACCAATGGTGTGCGTACCGCCGGAGTACGAGCCTTACGCCGCGCAGTTGCGACGGGATGCCGTACAGCCGCTCAAGCGGCTTGAGGCCGCAGGAATAGCAGCGGGGGCCTCCCCCTGAGTGGTGGACACGCTGATACTGGATCTGCTTGATCCGGAGGAAGCGAGAACACCGCCGATGGCGATGAAGGACTACTCGGACGAGTTCAAGGCCGATGCCGTGGCCCTGTACG
>NZ_SSBK01000047.1 GCF_004795035.1 Streptomyces sp. A0958 | reverse complement strand
TGCCCAGTCCTCCACGGAAATCACCCTCTTCTCCTGACCTTCGATCAAGATCAGGATGGTCGGTAGACCACGAGGTGGGTCAGTTTTGATCCGCCGTCAGAGGGTCACGATTCACCCGTCGCCGACATCCGGTGCGGCCCCGCCGAAGAGGTTGGTTGCGGAGGCTGTGGTGGCTCCTCGTGAGCTGGTTCGAGTGGCTACGCGGCAGTGTCAACCGGCGCTGACGAAGCCCTGAAGTCATGCACCGTTTACGGGGCCTCTGGGCCGTGCCTGGGCCGTCCGAGGGCGCTCAACAGTGGCCGACAACGTCCAATGACGACCGCTGTCCAATTACCAGGTACTAGCCCGACCGGCAAACCCCAGCTCACCAAGTTCCCCGACAAGAACCAGGGCAAGAAGTAGCCGCAGCCCTGCCGACCACGAAGAGGCCCCCTGATCGCGGACGTTCCGCGATCAGGGGGCCTCTTCGTTGCCCGGACCGAATCCCCCGCCCCGTGTGACGCCCCTCACCCCGCGTCGTACTCTGTGGCGTGCGGGGAGATCGGGAGGGCGGACATGGGTGAGCCTCTGAAGACCTTTGTCGGGGGTGCCGAGGTCGAGGTGCCCAACAGCATTCCGGCGATCCGTGACGCGCTGCCCGAGGGGCGGCGCGAGGAGTTCGACCGGGCGATCAATGAGGCCGGGGTGCATGAGATCCAGGCCGTGATGCGGCACTGGATGCTGGAGGCCGTGCCCGATCCGGAGGCCGAACGGATTCTGGACCGGCTGGCGCAGGACGAGGCCGAGAGGCGGAGCGTCGCTTGAGCTTCCGGATCTCCTACGCGCCGCCCGCCGACGACACCCTGGCCAAGATGCGGGACGGTGACGCCTTCCGGGACGAGATGGCGGGCACCCTGGGGCGTGAGCCCTACGGGCACGGGTCGTCCGCCGTCAAGGGGGAGCGCGATCGCCGTGAGGCGACGGTCGCCGGGGCGATCGTGCTCTATTACGTCTCCGGTTCGGTCCTGACCGTCACCGTCGTACGGCTCGTCCCGCTCCCCTGATACCAGGTCAGGCCAGCTTGGCGGCCTGCGCGTCGATCACCGCGGTCGGCATGTCGAAGTCGCCGCCGCTGCCCGCGGCGGCGAGGTTCAGCGAGGCGAGCGAGGCCAGCGTGGTGCCCTGGCGGATCGCGATGAGCTTCAGCGCGCTCTTCTCGCCGTCCGCCTCCACCGTCACCGTCCAGGCGGCGGCTTCCTCGCCGCCCTTGACCTGCTCCTCCGCGATCTTGACGACCTTCTGCTTGTCCCCGGCGACGGTGAACGTGAAGCCGGACGCGCACTCGGTCGCGGCGGTGCGCAGCGAGGCCAGCGCCTCCTCGGCGCCCTTGCCGTCGTACGAGGAGAGCGTGGCGAGGGTCGTCGTGATGTCGAAAGCGGCCTCGAACGCCTCGGGGTCGGTGCCGCCCTTGGCGGCGTCCTTCTTCGGCTCGTTGATCACCTTGCGCTGGGTGGAGGCGGCGGGCGAGCCGGCCTTGGCACCCATCAGCACATCGGCGAACACGTCGCAGGCCGCCTTGTCCACGGTCACGTCCTTGCCCTCGACGGCGTCGGCCGGGCCGGCCTTGGTGATCTTGTGGGCCTTGACGTCGCCCTGCTTCAGCGAGGCCTTCTCCAGCTCGGCGGCGGTCAGCGCCTTGGCGGACGACTGGTCCGCGCCCTTGTCGGCGCCCTTGTCCGAGGGCTGTGCCGAAGCGGAGCCCGCCGCCTTGCCGCTGTCCTTGTCGTCGCTGTCCGAGCCGCAGGCCGCGGTGAACAGGGCCAGGGACATCACGGTGGCGGCAACGGCGGTTCGGCGTATGGCAGTGGGTCGCATGGCCCGTCCTTCTGTCTCAAGGTGTTTCGCCCGCACGAAAACAACCACGCCGGGTTCGGCGCGGCCGGTAGGAGGTCGTGGGGTGATCCAACTCTATGAGGACACTGTGGTTTGACAAACCTTTACTGTGGGCATCGCACGTGATCGTGACGACGTTGTGATCACTTCGCTCACACCGCTCAGAGGGAGTTGGCCGTGCCGATCGATTCCGTTCTCTCCGCTGTGCTCAGCTCGTCGGGCATACCGCCTGAGCTGGTCGCCTCGTGCGTGCCGCTCACCGGGGGCACGTACAACGCCGTCACCCGCGTGGCGCTGGACGACGGGCGGGAGTGGGTCGTGAAGATCCCGCCGCCCGCCGCAGGCGACTGCCTGGCGTACGAGCGCGACCTGCTGGTCAACGAGGTCACGTTCTACTCCGCGGCCTCCGGGGTCGCCGAGGAGACCGCCGTGCCCCACGTGGTGGGCAAGGAGCTCGACCGGGCCGCTGCCACGGGGGCGTACGTGGTCATGTCCGCGCGCCCCGGGCAGCCCTGGCACGAGTTGACCGGGGCCATGGCCGACGGTGAGGAGGCGCGGCTGCGTACCGAACTCGGCCGGATCGTGGGCCGGTTGCACGGTCTGCCCGCACCGGGCGGGTTCGGCTACCCCTCCGGGGCGCTCGGCCCGCTCGCGCCCACCTGGCGGCAGGCGTTCACCTCGATGACGGACGCGGTGCTGGCCGACGCGCGGCGGTATGCGGCGCGGCTGCCCTGCCCGGCGGCGGACATCGACGGGCTGCTCGGCTCCGCCTCGTACGTCCTGGACGACGTCACCCGGCCCGCGCTCGTCCACTTCGATCTGTGGCAGGGCAACATCCTGGTCACCGGCGAGCCGGGCGCACGGCGGGTCGGCGGGATCATCGACGGGGAGCGGATGTTCTGGGGCGACCCGGCCGCCGACTTCGTGTCGCTCGCCCTTTTCGGCGACATCGCGGACGACGAGGACTTCCTTGCCGGTTACGGGGCTTCGGCGCCAGGCGGGCCGGTGGAGTTCGACGGTTCGCTGCGGCTGCGGCTCGCGCTCTACCGGGCGTACCTGTATCTGATCATGCTGGTGGAGACGGTGCCGCGCGGCTCGTCCGGCGAGCAGTTGGAGTGGACCTGGAACGAGGTCGTGCCCCGGCTGGAAGCCGCCCTGGATGAGGTGGCGGCGGCGCGGGGGTGACCGGGGTCAGCGGGCCGGGCGCTGGGTGAGGTGGGCGAAGGCGTCCAGGTTGCGGGTGGACTCGCCGCGCGACACCCGCCAGGCGTACTCCTTGCGGATCGCGGTCGCGAAGCCGATCTCCAGCAGGGAGTTGAAGGCGCCGTCGGCCGCTTCGAGGACCGAGCCGAGCAGCCGGTCCAGTTCCTCGGGCGTCACCACGGAGAGCGGCAGCTTGCCGGCGAGGTAGATGTCCCCGAGCGGATCGATCGCGTAACTCACGCCGAACAGGCGCAGGTTGTGCTCCAGCAGCCAGCGGTGCACCGCTGCGTGGTTCTCGTCGGGGTGCCGAATGACGAACGCGTTGAGGGAGAGGCTGTGGGCGCCGACGATGAGTGAGCAGGTGGTCGCGAGCTTGCGGGTGCCGGGGAGCTGGACGACGTAACTGCCGGGTGCGGGGCTCTCCCAGTCGAGCCCGGCGTCCGCGAAGGTCGCTTCGAGGATCTGGGCGGCCCGGGGGGCCTCCGGGGCCGGGGTGACCTGGGTGGCGGGTGCGGCCTGTGCGGCCTGCGTGACCTCGCTGTTCGGTGCTTCCTCGGGTGCGTCAGCCATGTTTCGAGCGTACGTCAGGTGCCGGGAGCACGGAGGCGGGGGCGGCGCCCCTATGTGTGGCGGGTCCGTGCCCGCCTGCGGTGTTCCTGCACCGCCGCCGTGTACACCTCGGCCGTCGCCGCCGCGGCCGTGTCCCAGCCGAACCGCTGCGCGTGTTCCGCCGCCGCTCCGCCCATGCGGGCGACCATCTCCGGCGCCCCGGCGAACCGTTCCAGCGCCTGCGCGTACGCCACCGGCTCGTGCCCGGGTATCAGGAAGCCGCTGACCCCGTCGCGCACGGCCACCGGGAGGCCGCCCACGGCCGCCGCGACGACCGGGGTGCCGGCCGCCTGGGCCTCGATGGCGACCAGGCCGAAGGACTCGCTGTGCGAGGGCATGACCAGCACGGACGCGGCCCGGAACCAGTCGGCCAGCTGGTCCTGCCCGACCGGCGGGTGGAACCGTACGACATCCGCGATGCCGAGCCGGGCCGCGAGCTTCTGCAGCCCTTCCGGCTTGGCGAGCCCGCTGCCGCTGGGGCCGCCGACGACGGGCACCACGATCCGGGAGCGCAGCGAGGGGTCGCGGTCCAGCAGCACGGCGACCGCGCGCAGCAGCACGTCGGGGGCCTTCAGCGGCTGGATGCGGCCCGCGAAGAGCGGGATCAGGGCGTCCTGGGGCAGGCCCAGCCGGGCGCGGGCGGCGGCGCGGCCGTCGGCGGGGCGGAAGCGGTCCAGGTTGACGCCGGGGTGGACGACGGCGACGGCGTGCGGGGCGGCGTCGTAGAAGCGGACGAGTTCGTCGGCCTCCTCGGCGGTGTTCGCGATCAGCCGGTCGGCCGCGTCGACGATCTGGGTCTCGCCGATGACCCGGGCGGCGGGTTCGGGGGTGTCGCCCTCGGCGAGCGCCGCGTTCTTGACCTTGGCCATGGTGTGCATGGCGTGGACGAGGGGGACGCCCCAGCGCTGGGCGGCGAGCCAGCCGACGTGGCCGGAGAGCCAGTAGTGGGAGTGCACCAGGTCGTAGTAGCCGGGGCGCTGGCCGGCCCACGCCTGCATCACGCCGTGCGTGAAGGCGCAGAGCTGGGCGGGCAGCTCCTCCTTGGCCAGACCCTCGTACGGGCCCGCGTCGACGTGCCGGACCAGGACGCCGGGCGCCATCTCGACGGCCTCGGGCAGCCCGCCGGTGGTGGAGCGGGTGAAGATCTCGACCTCGATGTTGATCGCGGCCAGCCGCTTGGCCAGCTCCACGATGTACACGTTCATGCCGCCGGCGTCGCCCGTCCCCGGCTGATGCAGGGGGGAGGTGTGCACGGAGAGCATCGCGATGCGGCGCGGTCTGCGGTGGCCGCCGGAGAAGGAGCCGGTGAGGCCTGCGGGGAACCTGCGACGCGGTGTGCCACGGCTGCTGCCGAGCCGAGAGACGTACTGGCTCACGTCGTCCGTCCTCCTCGCTGGGCCCTGGTGCCGGCATGGTTCACGGCATGGCACCGAAGGGGCGCACGGTCCCTTCGAAGGTGGGGAACAGCGGAATCCCTCCTTTCATTTCCGCTTTACCAAATCATTACGGGGGGGGGTGCTGCGGCGCGTCGGCGGCAGTGCTGCGGTGGGTCGGGGCGGTGCTGCGGCACGTCGGCGGTGGTGCTGCGGCGCGTCGCCATGATGGTCCCCCGCCCGCCGGCAACCCGCATCCGCGCGGATCGTGCGGATCGTTACGCTCTGTGTCATGCGCCCGATCGGCACCGCCACCCGCGGGACCACCAACCCGAACCGGCTGCGCCGCATGGACCGCTGGATCGCCGCCACGCACGGCCCCGCCCTGCGCCGCGCCGGCACCCCCGTCGCGGTCGACCTCGGTTACGGGGCCGCGCCCTGGACCGCCGTCGAGCTGCTGGAGCGCCTGCGCACCGCCGAGCCCCGCACCCAGGTGGTCGGTATCGAGATCTCCCCGGAGCGGGTCGACGCCGCCCAGCCGTACGCGCGCGCGGGCCTCACCTTCCGGCACGGCGGCTTCGAGATCCCGCTGCCGGAGCGGCCCGTGCTGATCCGGGCGGCGAATGTGCTGCGCCAGTACGACGAGGGCGAGGTGGCCGCCGTCTGGCAGCGGCTGTGCGACCGGCTCGCGCCGGGCGGGCTGCTGGTGGAGGGCACCTGCGACGAGATCGGGCGCCGGCACGTGTGGGTGGCGCTGGGTCCGGAAGGGCCGCGCACGGTGACCTTCGCGACCCGGCTCGGCTCGCTCGACCGGCCGTCCGATCTCGCCGAGCGCCTGCCGAAGGCGCTGATCCACCGCAACGTGCCGGGTGAGCGGGTGCACGCGTTCCTGCGCGACTTCGACCGGGCGTGGGCGGCCGCGGCCCCGTACGCCTCCCTGGGGGCCCGGCAGCGCTGGATCACGGCCGTACGGGCACTGTCGGGCACCTGGCCGCTGACGGACGGCGTACGCCGGTGGCGCCAGGGCGAAGTGACGGTGGAGTGGGGCGCGCTGGAGCCAGGAGGGCTGTGAGGCGCCGCGGTCGAGGCCGAGGTTTGCGGCGCGGACGGGGCGTTACGCGGCGCCGGGGGGCGGCGCGGGGCGCGGGTGCGCGTGTTGCGCGGCGCCGGGGGTCGCGGCGCGGGCGCGAGTGTCGCGCGGCGCCGGGATTCACCCCTGCGGTGGGAACGCCGGCCCGGGATCGTTCGTCGGAGTGAGTGGGACATCGCGAGCGTGGGCGCGGGGACATCGCGAGCGCGGGGGTGGCGGGGAGCGACGGAGTAGCGGAGCGATGTCCATAGGTCGGGGTGTGTCTGCCTCTGTTGCTTTTCCGCACGGCATGACACGATCTCGTCGACGCTACATGTTACTGACGGTAAATCAGATAGTTGGGAACCGCTCGGAGGGGGAGCTCGTGTACCGACGTCACAGTGCCGCCGCTGCGCTCACTCTGGTCTGCGCGCTGGCGGTCCTCGCCTCGCCGGTCCAGGCGTTCGCCGCACCGACACCGCCCGTGCCGACCTCGCCGTCCGCCCCTTCCGAGGCGCCGGCGGAGCCCGGGAAGAAGAGCCTCGAAGAGGTGCGCGAGGAGATCGACGCGCTGTACCTCAAGGCCGGTGCCGCCACGGACGCGTACAACCTCGCCGAGGAGAAGGCCAAGAAGCAGTCGGGCGAGCTGGTCGAGCTGGCGCAGGCGATAGTCGAGGGCCAGGCGAAGATCGCCGACCTCAAGAGCCGGGCCGGCGCCGAGGCCCGCGAGCAGTACCGCAACGCCGGACTGCCGCCCGGCGCGCGGCTCATGCTCAGCGGCGACCCGCAGCTCTTCCTGGACGGGGTGAGCCGCGCCCGCCAGGGCCAGCAGGCCACCAAGGGGCTCCTGGGAGAACTGACCAGGACCCAGAACGACTTGGAGACGTACACCAAGGACGCCAGCACCAACTGGACGAAGCTCGAAGCCAGTCGCGTCAAGCAGGCCAAGGCCAAGAAGAAGATAAACGCGCAGATCGCGGCGGCGAAGAAGCTGGAGTCCCAGCTGGAGAAGGAGGAGCGCGCCCGGCTCCTCGAGATGGAGCAGGAGGCGGCGTACCAGGCGCAGACCGCCTGGCTGAGCTCCGGCTCGCTGAAGGAGATCAACCGCGAGGCCAGCGCGAGCGGCAAGAAGGCAGTGGCCTTCGCGACCGCGCAGATCGGCAAGCCGTACCAGTGGGGCGCGGAGGGTCCGAAGTCGTACGACTGCTCCGGGCTGACGTCCCAGGCGTGGGCGGCGGCCGGCCGGCCGATCCCGCGCACCTCGCAGGAGCAGTGGCGGCTGCTCCCGCACATCGCGATCAAGGACATGCGCCCCGGCGACCTGATCATCTACCACGGTGACGCCACCCACGTCGGGATGTACGTCGGCGACGGCGCGATCGTCCACGCGCCGCGCCCCGGCCGCAACGTCACGCTGGCCGGCGCGGGCTCGATGCAGATACTCGGCGTGGTCCGCCCGGACGCGTAGTCCTTGGCGCACGGCGGCCCCGGACACGTGGTCCTTGGCGCACGGCGGCCCCGGACACGTGGTCCTTGGCGCACGGCGGCCCCGGACGGGCGGTACGGGCCCGGGGCGGACGCGGCGGTGCGTGGTGCCCGGCGACGGGCCTCCGGGCGGCGAGGCCTCCGCCGTCGGGCGCCCGGCGGTGCGGCCACGCGCGGGGCGGCTGGCCGCCACCGTTGCGGGCGGCCACGCGCAGGGCGGCGGGCGGGCGGCTGAATGGCTGGACGGCTGGCAGGGCGGGCGGGCCCAGGTGGCCGGACAAGCGCGTAGGGCGGCGGGCCCAGGCGCCAGGACAGGCGGACAGGGCGGCGGGCCCCGGCGTACGCGCCGGCCCCGGCGCCTGGCCTTCGGCGTGAGCAGCGCCACTCCGCCTCCCTCCCCCGGCCGGGGTGGGCAGCGCCACTCCGCCTCCCGCCCCCGGCCGGGGTGAGCATTGTCATGCCGTCATGAGTGGCCCCGAAGCGGCCCATCGCGCCTGATCCGTGACCTGACGCGGCTTATGGCGGTGCATAGGCCGGGCGCCGCGTGCGGGTCGCCGTTCCGTTCCCGCGCCCCGTACCGCTATGGTCCCCGTCTGGCGGGTCGTCGATCGTCGCTCCGCCGCGCCCTCGGGGGGAGGGAAGGAAACCCGAACCGATGCCCGTACCCGTACCGCAGCCGTGTTCCGCGCCCGCTGCGGAGACCAGCTCCGGCGCCGGCCTCACCCTCCTGGTGATCGAGGACGACCCCGCGGGCACCTTCAGCGCCCCGGAGCTCTCCGCCGCGGCCGGTGCCCGGGTCCGTATCCGTGCCGCCCGCAACCTCACCGAGGCGGGCCGGCTCCTCACCGACGACGTCGACTGCATTCTGCTGGACCTGGCGCTGCCGGCCGGCGCCGAAACGCGCGGCGGCCCGGAGGGCGAGGAGGACGGGCTCGCCACGCTCAAGCACGTCCTGCGGATCGCGCCCCGCCACGCGGTGCTCGCCCTCACGGCGGAGGACGACGCCGAGCTGGCCGCCGAGGCGGTCCGGGTGGGCGCGCAGGACTACCTCTTCCGCGGTGAGCTGGACAGCAGGCTGCTGAGCCGGGCCATCCGTTACGCCGTCGAACGCAAACGCGCCGACGTCGCGCAGCACCAGCTCACCGAGTCCCGGCTGCGCGCCCAGGAGAACGCCCGGCTGGAACGCGGACTGCTCCCCACCCCGCTGCTCGAAGGCTCCGACCTGCGCTTCGCGGCCCGCTACCGGCCGGGCCGCAGCCGGGCGCTGCTCGGCGGGGACTTCTACGACACGGTCCGCACCCCGGACGGCACGGTCCACGCGATGATCGGCGACGTCTGCGGCCACGGCCCGGACGAGGCGGCGCTCGGTGTGGAACTGCGCATAGCGTGGCGGGCGTTGACGCTGGCGGGGCTCTGCGGCGACGAGCTGCTGTCCACCCTCCAGCAGGTCCTGGAGCACGAGCGGGAGAGCGAGGAGATCTTCGCGACGCTCTGCACGGTCGACATCGCCCCGGACGGCCGCCGGGCGGGCCTGTGCCTTGCGGGCCATCCCGCACCGCTGATCGCCCGCCACGGAAGGGCGGCGCAGCTGCTGCCGTACGAGGACGGCGGGCCGGCCCTGGGCCTGCTGCCGCGGGCGCGGTGGCCGCGCCGGCAGGTGGAGCTGGGCGGCTCCTGGAGCCTGATGATGTACACGGACGGGCTGATCGAGGGCCACGTCGGCGAAGGCACGCGGCGGCTGGGCCAGGACGGCATGGTCGCGATGGTCAACCGTCAGCTGGCCGAGGGACTGGCCGGCGAGGACCTGCTGGAGGCGGCGGTCAGCCGCGTACGGGAGCTGAACGGCGGCGAGCTGACCGACGACGTCGCGGTCCTGCTGCTCGACCGTGACCAGGACACCGCGCGCCTGCGGCCCCCGGGCGGCGGCCGGAGCGTGAACATCCCGCGTCCCCGCCCCGGCCGGGCCTCACCCGCGGGGGCTCAGCGCCCGCCGTTGTAGGGACCGTACGGGCCGTCGCTGCTGGAGCCGCCGCGCCGGCGGCCACCGCCGGAGACGGCCTTGAGGGCGGGCCGTACGTCCACAAAGAACACGATGGACGCGATGAGCCCGGCGATCTGGAGGAAGACCATGGGAACCCAGAGGTTCACGACGACCGCGATCCCGAGGATGATCAGCCAGAAGACCTTCGTCTGCTTGTTCGCTGCGCGGTACGCGTCCTCGCGGGCGATCGCGGCCATGACCAGCGCCACGACGGCGAGAAGGGTCATGACCATGAAGATGAGCCCGAGGAACGTCTGGAAGCCTTCGAGCAACATGATGTGCACCGCCTAGTGAGTGGGTGAGCGCCTCCCGGCCAAGGTACCGGGAGGGCGGGCCGGACCCCGAACGAAAGGTTCCCGCCCGCCCTCCCGGCACTCCTGCCGGACACGTGGTGCTACTTGGCGGAGGGCGGCGTGGCCTTCTTCGCGGCGGGCTTGCGCGCGGGCGCCTTCTTGGCGGGGACGGCGGGCTTGGCGGCAGCCGGCTTGGCGGTGGCGGCGGGCTTCGCGGCGGTGACGGGCTTGGCGGCCGGGGCCGGCTTCGTGGTGGATGCCGGCTTGGCGACGGTCGGCTGGGACTTCTTGCGCGGCTCGACGACGACGGCGATCTCGACGATCTCCTCGGCGGTCTCGCCCCGCCACGTCCGCACGGTCTGCTCGCCGCGCTCGGCGACCTTCTCGTACGTCTCCCGGGCCCTGACCGCGTACTCGGCGGCCACGCCCACACCGCGCAGCGCCAGGTCCTGGGCGTTCTCGCCGAGCTTCTTCAGGTCGGTGTCGAACGCGCCGATCACCTCGGCGACCTTGGTCTGCAGCGTGGCCTGCGCCTCCTTGGCCTGCCCGGCGACCTTCTCCTGCACGGCCCGGGGGTCGGTGTTGCGCACGGCCTCGATGCGCTCGGGCGCCTCGGCCCGCAGCTGTTCAAGCAGCGCCGGGACCTTACGGGCCTGGCGCACGGCGAGGTCGGCGGTACCGGCGGCGAAGTAGAGGGGGGTCGGGTCGGTGAGGGTCTTGCGCAGGTCATCGGTGATGGCCATGACTGTGGTCCTCCCGGATCATCAGACTGAGTGTGAGGGTGGTGGAAGCTCTCAAGCTGTATCGGCAGCACCGCCACCGGGACTGAAGGGCGCGTCCGGTGCGGACGCGTCCTCTCCCTCCGCCCCGGGCTCGTCGTCCAAGCCGTTCTCCTTGCGGAAGGAGGCGTAGATCTGGAGCAGCACGCTCTTCTGCCGCTCGTTGATCGACGGATCGGCGAGGATCACCGCCCGCGTCTCCAGCTCCTCCCGCTCCCGCTCGTCCAGAATCCCGGCGCGCACGTACAGGGTCTCGGCGGAGATCCGCAGCGCCTTGGCGACCTGCTGCAGCACCTCGGCGCTGGGCTTGCGCAGCCCGCGCTCGATCTGGCTGAGGTAGGGGTTGGACACCCCGGCGGCATCGGCGAGCTGCCGCAGCGAAAGCTGAGCGCTGCGGCGCTGCTCGCGCAGATACTCGCCGAGGTTGCCGACGTTCAGTGATGCCATGCGTCGATGGTGCACCCGCCTTGCTAACTTTTGCAAGCGCCTGCTTGCAAAAGTGTTCGAGGGCACTCGCATGGGCGGATGAGCCGGTGCTTTCGGGCTCGGCGGTCAGAGCGGCTGGACCGGGTCGAAGGCGGTCAGGACAGCTGGACCGGGACGAAGGCGGTCAGGACGGCTGGACCTGGTCGAAGAGGGCCAGGGCTTCGGCGGGGTCCGGGCTGACGAGGCGTTCCAGGCCGGCCGTCGTCATCTTCGCCCACCTGCCGGCCCGCGCCCACATCTGCTCCTCGAAGGCGCGGACGGTTTCGTCCGGATCTCCGGGGCCGGTGGCGAGGGACTCGGCGAGTTCGGCGCCTTCCAGCATCGCGAGGTTCGCGCCCGCCCCCAGTGGGGGCATCAGATGGGCCGCGTCGCCCAGGAGCGTCACCCCGGAGACGTGGGTCCAGGTGTGGGACACGGGCAGGACGTAAAGGGGGCGGTGGATGAAAGCGGTGCCGTGGCGGAGGAGGTCGAGGACGGGAGCGGCCCAGCCGTCGAACAGGGCCAGCAGGCTCGATCGGACGGCCTCGGCGTCGGTCAGGTCCAGGTTCGCGTGCCAGTCCAGCGGCGCGCGGAACTGGGCGTACACCTTGACGTGGCCGCCGCTGCTGCGCTGGGCGACGAGAGCGCGGTTCACGCCGTACACGGCCATGGAACCGTCGCCGGTCAACCGGGCGAGGTCGGGGTGGCGGGTGTCGACGTCGTCGAGGGAGGTCTCGACCGAGGTGACCCCCGTGTAGTGCGGCGTCACCGACGAGACGGCCGGGCGGGTCCGGGACCAGGCGCCGTCCGCGCCGACCACCAGGTCGAACGTCTCCTGCCGCCCGTCCTCGAAATGGACCAGTGCACCATCCCCTCTGGCCCCCGGCGCCACCCGCGTCACGCCCCGCCCCCACTGGACGTCGAGGGGGCCGAGCAGCAGGTCACGGAGTTGCCCGCGGTCGATCTCGGGGTTGGCCCGGTCGTCCGGCCGGGGCCGCCAGTCACGCAGCACGGTCCCGTCCGGGTCCAGGATGCGCATGGCCTGCCCCTCGGGTCGGGACAGCGCCCGGAACTCGGCCAGCAGTCCCGCCTTGTCCAGTGCGAGCTGGCCCAGACCTTCTTGCAGGTCCAGCGTGCCGCCCGGGGGGCGGGCGTCGGGGGCGGGGTCGCGTTCGAGGACGGTGACGGGGTGGCCGTGGCGGTGCAGGGCCCGGGCGAAGGTGAGGCCGGCGGGACCGCCGCCGACCACGGCGATACGTTGTCTCATGTCGATACACTGTATTGGCATAGGGCGGCGTATCGCAACGTACGGTGTGAGCATGACTGTGTGGGACCGGCCCGAGCCGCCGACTCAACCCGTGCCGCTCGACCGGGAACGGATCGTCGCCGCCGCCATCGCACTGGCCGACGAGGGCGGGCTGGCGGCGGTGTCCCTGCGCAAGGTCGCCGCCCGCCTGGACGCCGGCCCGATGCGGCTGTACCGGTACATCTCCACCAAGGAGGAGCTGTTCGACCTCATGGTGGACGAGGTCCAGGCCGAGATCCGCCCCGAGGAGCGGCCCGGTGACTGGCGGGAGGCATTGCGCGGCCTCGCCCAGCACACCAGGCAGGCCGCCCTGCGTCACGAATGGTTCGCCGACCTGCTCGGCGGCCGCCCGGCCATGGGCCCGAACGGCCTTGCCGTGGCCGAGGCCACGCTGTCCGCCTTCGACGGCGTCGCCGATGTCGACACCGCCATGCGCGCAGTGGAGACGGTCAGCGCCTACTTCATCGGCGCGATCAGGCGCGAGACCGCTCACGTGCGGGCCGAGCGCGCCTCGGGCCTGTCCAAGCACGACTGGCAGCGCGCCTCCGGCCCGCACCTGACGGAAATGCTGGCCACCGGCCGCTTCCCGGCGGTGGCCAAGGTCGTGTACGACGGCACCGACGTGGACGCCGAGGCATCCTTCGCGACCGGCCTGGACTGGGTCCTCGACGCCGTGGCCGCCAAGCTCGCCCCGCCGCCGGCGTGACACTCAAAGGCCGCGCCTCACCTCGGCAGCGCCCAGGAACCCCGACACCGCCGCCGTGAACGCCCCCGCGTCGTCCACCCACGGATAGTGCCCCGCCCCCGGTTGCATGGCGAGCGCCGCGTCGGGGAACAGGGCGGCGAACTCCGCCACCGCGCCCGGCGGACTGTTCAGGTCGTACTCGCCGGCCAGCAGGAGGACGGGGCCGGCGAGCTTCGCGAGGGTCCGGCGCGTCGCGGGCGGGTCGAAGGCGCCCTCGGCGGCGAAGAGGGTGACGGACTCCCGATTGCCGGGGCGGCCCAGCTCCTGCTGCCGGCGGGCGGACTCGTCCCAGCGGCCGTGGAAGAACGGCGCGACGGCCTCCCAGTCGGCGCCCGTTCCCCGGGTGATCGCCTCCAGCGCGGCGAAGGCCGGCGGGAACCAGGGTTCGGCGCACCGCAGCCGCGCGAGGGCCCGGCGCTGCTCCCCGGTGGTCCCGATGCCGACGGCACGCGTGCTCGGGGCGATCAGGGCGAGCCGGCCGACCCGCTCCGGGTGCCGGTCCGCGTACCGCACCGCGATGTTCGCACCCGCGGAGTGGGCGAGCAGATCCGAACGGGCCGGGCCGAGATGGCGGCGCAGCGCCTCCACGTCCTCGGCGAGGCGGTCGCAGCGGTACGTGGAGGCGTCGCCCGGGACCGCCGATCCGCCGTTGCCCCGCAGGTCGAGGACGACCAGACGGCGGTACGCGGACAGGCCGCCCAGGTCGCCCAGGTAACGGGAGTCCGCCGGGCCGCCCGGGATGCAGACGAGCGGGTCGCCGGGGGCGTCCCCGTACGTGCGGTAGGCGAGCCGGGTCCCGTCGGGAGCGCGGAACGTCGCGGTTACTGGAGGCTTCATGGGGGAAGGGTGGCACCACATAACCTGGTTATACAACCCGGTTATACAACCTCGTTATAAGCGCTCGTTCGCGGTGTATAACTGGGTCATGGCAGGCGAAGGCGGCACCCCGCAGGACCCCGGCGCGCTCACCGAGGAGCAGGCCGGGCGCATGCTCGCCGGGATGAACGAGGTCATTCGCGCGGGCGAGGAGATGCGCCGGCTCCGCGCCGGGATGATCAAGGTGTTCGTCGGCCTCGGCTGGACCCAGGACCGCATCGCCCGGCTCACCGACATGAGCCAGCCCGCCGTGTCCAAGCAGGTGGCCAAGCACCGCGACGCCGGACCGCAGCAGCCGCTGGACCTCTCCCTCGGCCAGGGCGACCCGCCGTGGCTGGAGGGGCGGCTGTGGGGCGTCGCCGAGGACATCGCCGAGACGTACACCGCCACCGCCCGCTGCGGCCCCGCCGTCGACGCCCTCACCCGGGGCCGGAAGCGCTTCACGCCGGAGAACGTCGACGCGCTGCGGCGGCTCGTGGAGGAGGATCTGCGGCGGTACGGGGATGAACTGGCCGCGCACCGGGCCGCGTACGACGAGATCAGCCGCGCGCTCGACGTGCCGACACGGCCGGACGCCGCCCCGGCCGGCTCGGCATCCGTACGCCGCGCCCTCGCCCACCGGCTTCAGCTCGACCGGCTCCAGCTCGACCGGCTCAGGGGCGGCGACGCCGGGCACGGCACCGCCTAGCTCGGCGGCATGGGCCAGTTCCTGCCCCTCCCCGTCTGCGCCGGTGCCCTCGCGGCGGTCATGGGATGCTTCGCCCGGGTGGCCGTACAGGTGCGCCGGCGGGCGCCGATGGCCTCGCCCGACGACCCGTGGAGCCCCCTGCACGACCGGCGCGAGCTGCCGCGCGTACCCCGCGCCCGTGGCCCCCGGCGCCCCCGCAACGCGGCCGTCCGGTGGTGGCGGCACGGCGGCTGACGTCCGAGGGCGGCTCAGGAACGGCTCACCGCCTCACTCGCCGCCCGCAGAGCCACGGCGTCCCGGCCCATCAGCAGGTCCGTACTGTCCGCCCACTGGTCCACCGCCCCGGTCAGCGGCAGGCCCCGCAGGTCCGGGTCCGTGACGGAGGCGGCCAGGGGGCGGGCGAGGCGTTCCGCGTGCAGGACCAGGTAGGGGCGGCTGTGGTACGGGCGGGGCGTGGGGTCCACCGGGTCGATGAGGCCCAGGGCGTTCTGGCGGGCCGCGACCGCCTCGTACGCGGTGCACAGGTGCCGTTCCCGCTCCGGGTACTCCGTCGCGGCCAGCGCGCCGAGCAGGGCCGGCGTCAGCGCCTCGGCCGTGTCCAGCCGGGCGAACGCGCTGCCCAGCCACTTCGTGTACGGGACGTAGCGCCGCTCAAGGAGCAGGCTCAGGCGCATCAGGTCGCGTACCAGCCGGGCCGCGACGACGGCGGAGCCGAGCGCGTCGCCGGTCTCGGCGCAGCGGCCGACGAACGCCTCCTCCTGCGAGATCCGCTGCCACTGGCAGGCCAGGACGTGGCGCCAGACCTGTTCGGGGTAGCGGGCCAGACGCCGGCGCGCGGTGGTGAGGAGGCCGGGGCCGTCGTGGTGGACGGCCCCGGCGGTGATCCCGGCCAGCTTCTGCTGGGGAATCGCGAGCCAGTCCCGGGCGGACGGTTCGGCGGCCGTGGCGTCGAAGCCCACCTCCGCGGTCAGCCAGGCGGTGAGGTCATGGGTGAGGACGCGGTGATCGACGGGCCCCTCGGTCGCCGCCATGTGCCCGGCCGGGTCGAGCGGGTCGCCGGCGGGACGGAAGTGCGTGGGCCAGCCCCGGATCTCCTTGGGCAGCCGGTCCGCCAGTAGCCGCCGGATCGCCCCGCCGTGCGCCGCCGCGTCGGCCGGGGCGAGGAAGAGGTCCAGGCGCGGGCCCCAGTCGTGGTCGGCCGAGCGCGCGGTGTCGAAGCCCAGCACCTCGGAACCCGGACCGAGCCGCGCGGCGGCGTACGACAGCCCGGGGAAGGCCTCGTCGAGGAGCGGCCGCACCGCCTCCTCGTACAGGATGCGGGAGAGCTCAAGACCGGGCAGGAAGGCGGCTTCGGGGTGGGTCATACGGTCACTGTGCGGGGGCCCCGGCATCCCGGCCAGTGAATTACGCCCGCGCCCCGCCCGCCGCGTCAGCGGAACCCACCGAGTCAGCCGAACCCGCCCCGCCCGCCGCGTCAGTGAAACCCGCTGAACCCGCCGAACCCGCCGAACCCGCCGCGCCCGCCGCGCCCGCCGCGTCAGTGAAACCCGCCGAACCCGCCGAACCCGCCGAACCCGCCGAACCCGCCGCGTCAGTGAAACCCGCTGAAGCCGCCGAACCCGCCGCGCCCGCCGCGTCAGTGAAACCCGCCGAACCCGCCGAACCCGCCGAACCCGCCGACCCCGGGCCCTCCAGCCCCCACCGCAGTTGCGCGAAGCCCAGCTCCGCCGCCTCGGCCGCCTCCCCGTACAACTCGTCCGCGCCGGCGCCCTCGCTGATGCGCCGCCAGTTCTCCGAGGCCAGGATGCGCTGGGCGGCGATGATCTGGCCCGCGGCCAGCCGGTCCCGGGCGCCGCCCCCCAGGGCGCGGGCGAGCGCGTCCTCCGAGCGGATCAGGTAGGCGTGGAGCCGGGCGACCAGGGCAGGGGTGCCGTACAGCAGGGCGTGGTACGCCAGCACCTGGGGCGCGTCGCACAGGCCGGTGACCGGATCGCGGCGCTCCAGGCCGTCCAGGAAGTGGCGCCGCAGCGCGTCCAGGGGCGACTCGCCTTCCGCGCGGGCGGCGACCACGCGCGCGGCCTCGTCCTCGTGGTCCGCGAACCGGTGCAGGGCCAGGTCCTCCTTGGCCGGGAAGTACCGGAAGAGCGTCGGCTTGGAGATGTCCGCGGCCGCCGCGACCTCGGCCACCGACACCTTGTCGAAGCCGCGCTCCAGGAACAGGGTGATCGCGGCGTCGGAGACCGCCTGGTACGTCAGCTGCTTCTTCCGCTCCCGCAGGCTCATCGGCGCGGGCGGCCCGCCGGCCGCGTCCCTGCCCGCCGACCCGCCCGACCTGGCCTTCTCTGCGCTCATGACCCTGAAGCGTACGCCCTTGACCGCAACCGGACTTGAGCCCTCCGCCCGGCCCGCTCCCCCGCCGCCTCAGAAGACGTCCGGGCACCAGGGGCGCCGAGCCGTCCGGAACACCGCGTCCGCCGACGCCGCCGCGCCCGGGGCCAGTTCCGCCACCCGGTCCAGCGCCGCCAGCCGTGAGACCGACTCGTCGCCGAGGCAGAGCGTCCCCAACTCCCGTACGTCCATCGCCAGGTCGGCCGAGCGCGTCGTCGGGGTGCAGGTGGCGCCGTCCGGCGAGGCGTCCAGGTGGAAGCGGCCGGCCGCCGGGCCCGCCGAGTCGTGGACCTCCAGGACCAGGGAGCCGGGCACCGCGTAGGTACGGGCCTCCAGGGCGCGTACGACGTCCAGGACGCGCACCCACAGGAAGTCCGCCTGCGTCACGACGCGTGCCGCGCGCGGGTCCGGGAGCAGCAGCGGGAGCAGGTCGTCGGCGGGGCGGTACCCGGTGCGGATCGTGGAGATCCAGTCCACCGAGCACAGGAAGTGCCACAGCGCCCGCTCCGCCGCCGGGGTCACCGCGATCATGCTGCGGACCGTCGCACGGTTCAGCGGCTGCTTGGCGTCGTTCCAGTTCTCGTCGGCGCGGTAGACCAGCATCCCGTCGACCTCGCCGTCGGGCCCCCGGTAGACGGCGTAGAAGGGTTCGGTCCAGTGGTCGCCGGGGAAGAGCGACTGGCCCGTGAGCAGTTCCCACCAGCGGGCGTTGCGGCTCACCACGCCGTGCCGGCGGGCCCGCAGCCGGTCGTGCAGGGCGGGGCCCAGCTTGCGTATCTCCGCACCGTCCACCAGGTCGATCCGGCCGCCGTCCCCGGCCTCCGGGACCGGGCGGTGCGGGTCGAGGCCGGTCCGGTGGACGTCGATCTCCCACTCGGTGGCCCCGGCCGCCGGGCCGAATCCGTACCGCCCGTAGATCGGGTACTCGGCGGCGATCAGCGTCGCCGCCACGTCACCGCGCTCCTTCGCCGCCGCCATGTCGGTGGCCATCATCCGCGAGAGCAGCCCCCGGCGGCGGTGGGTGGGCGAGACCGTGACGTTGGTGATCGCGTCGGTGGGCACCGTCGCGCCACCGGCGACCGTCAGTTCCTGCGCGAACGAGCGGAACGTCGCGACGCACCGCCCCGCGTCGAACACCCCCTGCGTGCGGGACAGGTCCATGTACGCCAGGCGTCCGGCGACCTCCTCGTCCGACGGGGTGGGCGGCCTCAGGAAGCCGGTGTTCAGGGCGCGCAGCCAGTCGGGGAACTCGGTCGGGGTGACGGTACGGGCATCCAGGGCGGTCATGCGCCCCACGCTAGGAGAGCGCGGGGCGCGATGTCGCATGGTTTTGACGGCCGTACGGTCGGGAAGGGCCGAGACCTCGAAACCCCCGCGCCTCGGAACCCCGGGCCTCGGAGCTCGGGGCCTCGGAACCCCCGGACCCCTGAACGCAGGCCTCAGAACACCGCCCGGATCTCCCCCACCTCCGCAGCCCCGCCCAGCAGCGGCGCCCGGCCGATCCGTGAGACCACCGGGGCGTCGACCCCCAGCAGCCCGAGCGCGCGGCCCAGGACCGGGCCCAGCGCCCGGGTCGAGCCGTCGTCGATCTTGAAGGCCAGGGCCCTGCCGTCCGCCAGGGCCACCGCCTGCACGGCCTCCGCGCCCATCTTGGAGAGCGTGCCGGGCACCTCCCGCATCAGCCAGGTGTCGGGGCGCCGCGTGCCCGCCACGTACTCCGGGTGCGCGCGCATCGCGTCCGCCACCCGGCGCTCCGCCGTGCCCTGCTGGGCCGTGACGAACGTACGGAACGCCCGCGCGAGCCCCACCAGCGAGATCGCCATCAGCGGCGCCCCGCACCCGTCCGTGCCGACGGCGGCGACCGGTTCGCCCGCGGCCTCCTCGACCACCTGGTGGACCAGCTGCTGGAGCGGGTGGGCGGGGTCGAGGTAGCCGGCCCGGTCCCAGCCGTTGCGGGCGCAGACCGCGAGCATCGCCGCGTGCTTGCCGGAGCAGTTCATCGTGATGCGCTCGCGGACCCGGCCGGCGGCGAGGTACGTCTCGGCCTCCACCTGGTCCAGCGGCAGGTCCGGCGGGGTCTGCAGATCGTCCGGCGACAGACCGTGCTCGGCGAGCACCTTGCGTACGAGATCGAGGTGGAAGCCCTCGCCGGAATGGCTTGCGGCGGCCAGCGCCAGCCGCTCACCGGACAGGTCGAGACCGGCCCGCAGCACGGCCGCGGCCTGCATCGGCTTGTTGGAGGAGCGCGGGAAGACCGGCGCCGACGGGTCGCCCAGGGCCAGCTCCACGCTGCCGTCGGCGGCGAGCACGACGAGCGAGCCCCGGTGATGGCCCTCCACGAAGCCTGACCGGACGACCTCGGCCAGCACGGGCAGGCCGGGGGCCGGGTCGGATATGGCGGGAGTACGGGCTGCGCTGGACGTCATGGCGGCCTTCCGGGGACGGACGGGACCTGCCCCCGGAAGGATCGCCTCAGGCGAGCAGGTCGTCTACTTGTGCTTCCCCGTCACGGTACCTGCGGGCGATCTCCGCGCCGCAACCGTCCGCCGTGCGCTGGAGCCGGTGCCTGCGCCGGGAGACCTGCTGTTCGTAGCGGACCAGGCGCCCCATCGCGGTGTGCAGCTCCTCGTCCGTCCGGGCGTCGAGGTCGGAGAGTTCGACCTCGGCCAGCGTCTCGGCCGCCAGCCTGCGGTACTCGTCGCTGCGCGGCGTGGACAGCGTGACGTGCCGTGCGGAGGAACGGTGCGGCGACGGGGCGTCGGCAAGGATCTCCGACAGCCGGTCGACCACCGGCGACTCCGGGCCCCGGCGCCGGGCCAGCTCCGCCCGCAGGATGTCGATCCGCCCCTGGACGAGCCGCCGCACATAGCTGAGATCGGCCTCGTCACGCTGGGCGTCGCGGCGCAGCGCGCGCAGCTCCGGCAGTCTCAGGGCGCCCAGCTCGGACCGGGGCCCGCCGCCGTCGCCGTCGTCACCGCCCTGCCCGGTCCGCTGCACGGGCGGGCGCATGGTGCTGGTGCTGGTGCCGGTACTCGCGCCGGTACGGATGCCCGCACTCGTGTTGCTGTTGACGCCGGGGCGCGCGACCGGCACTGCGCCCGGGGACTGCCCGGTTCCATGGGTGCTCATGCTTGTGTCCATCCCCTCGACCGGTGCGTCGGCGCACCGCCTCCCGAGCATGGTGCCACCCCGAGGGTCCTTGTGGAGTTGCTCTGTACCCGTTCAGCCCAAGATAGGTTGGTCTGTATGCGTGCAGTGGTACAGAGGGTGGATGGCGCGAGCGTCTCGGTGGCGGACGCCGCGGGCGAGGGCGGGGGCTCCTTGGTCGTCGGTGAAATAGTCGGCGAGGGCCTGTGTGTGCTGGTGGGAGTGACCCACGGGGACACCGCGGAGAAGGCGGCGCAGCTCGCCCGCAAGCTCTGGTCGGTCCGCATTCTGGAGGGCGAGAAGTCCTGCTCCGACGTGAATGCGCCGCTTCTGGTGATTTCGCAGTTCACTCTCTACGGGGACGCCCGGAAGGGCCGCCGGCCCACCTGGAACGCCGCGGCGCCCGGCGAGGTCGCCGAGCCGCTGGTGGACGAGGTGGTGGCGCAGCTGCGGGCGCTCGGGGCGACGGTGGAGACGGGCCGGTTCGGGGCGGACATGCGGGTCTCGCTCACGAACCACGGCCCGTTCACCCTCATCGTCGAGGTCTGAACCCGGACGGCGGCCGGTCCGGCGGCCGTTACGGCTCGACCACCGTCTCCTGGGCCGCCGCAGTGTCCCCGGCCAGCAGCTGCGCGTCGACCGCCACGTTCCGCTTCACCAGGGCCAGGGCGATCGGGCCCAGTTCGTGGTGGCGGGCGGAGGTGGTGACGAAGCCCAGCCGGCGGCCCTCGGCGCCGTCGGCGGCGAGCCGGATCGGGGTGCCGTGGCCGGGCAGGTGGACCTCGCTGCCGTCCAGGTGCAGGAAGACGAGGCGGCGGGGCGGCTTGCCCAGGTTGTGCACCCGGGCGACGGTCTCCTGGCCCCGGTAGCAGCCCTTCTGGAGGTGGACGGCGGTGCCGATCCAGCCCAGCTCGTGCGGGATGGTGCGGTGGTCGGTCTCGAAGCCGAGCCTCGGCCGGTGGCCCTCCACGCGCAGCGCCTCGTGGGCCAGCACCCCGGCGAGCGGGCCGTGCTCGGCCGCGTACGCCTCCAGGCCGGCACGCGGCAGGAACAGGTCGCGGCCGTACGGCGTCTCGCGTACGACGGCCCCGTCCGGGACCTCGGCGATGGAACCGGCCGGCAGGTACACCACCGCGTAGTCCTCGGTGCGGTCGGCGACCTCCACCCGGTAGAAGAACTTCATCGACTCCAGGTAGGCGATCAGTTCGCCCTGCGTACCCGGCTCGACGTGCATCCACACCGTCTCGCCGTCGTCCACGAGGTACAGGGCGTGCTCGATGTGGCCGTTCGCGCTGAGGATCAGGGCCTCGGTGGCCTGCCCCGGGGCGAGTTCGGTCACGTGCTGGGTGATCAGGAGGTGCAGCCAGGCCAGCCGGTCGCTCCCGGTGACGGTGACGACGCCGCGGTGCGACAGGTCGACCAGGCCCGAGCCGTCGGCGAGGGCGCGCTGCTCGCGGAACAGGTCGCCGTAGTGTGCGGCGACGCCTTCGTCGCGGCCCTCGGCGGGGACGGCGCCGGGCTGGGACAGCAGGGGGCTCTTCATGCGACCAGCGTACGACTGGTTCAGGCCCCGGCCGCCGGTGCGGTGCCGCCGGACGGCCCTGCGGTGCCCGGCTCGTCCGCCGCCTTCGCCGTGCAGTCGGCGCAGCGGCCGAAGATCGCGAAGTGCTTCATGTCCGTCTCGAACCCGAACGCCCCGCGCAGCTTCTCCGTGAACTCCTCGACCACGCCGACGTCGGCCTCGATCACGCCGGTGCAGTCCCGGCAGACCAGGTGGATGTGGTGGTGGCGGTCGGCCAGGTGGTACGTCGGGGCGCCGTGGCCCAGATGGGCGTGGCTGACCAGCTCCAGCTCCTCCAGGAGCTCCAGGGTCCGGTAGACGGTGGAGATGTTCACGCCGGACGCGGTCCGGCGCACCTCGGAGAGGATGTCGTCGGGCGTCGCGTGTTCCAGCGTGTCGACGGCTTCCAGGACGAGCTGGCGCTGCGGGGTCAGCCGGTAGCCACGCTGACGGAGGTCGGTCTTCCAGTCGGTGCTCACCACAGCCCCCAGTGTAGGTCCGGGCGGCACGACTGCTCCGAAAAGCGAGGACTACCGCCTCGAGCAGTGCCTACTTGAAGAAGGCGATGCCGTCGTCCGGCAGGTCGCCGAGGCTCTTGGCCATCGCCTCGACCTCCTCGGGCGTGACGGTCTTCTTCAGGTGCGCCGACATGTACGGCCGCAGCTCGACCTCGGGCGTCGCCTTCTCGCCGACCCACATGAGGTCGCTGTTCACATAGCCGTAGAGCCGCTTGCCACCGCTGTACGGGCCGGAGGCCGCGGTCCGGGCCACCGCGTCGGTGACCAGGTCGATCTGCGGCTTCTTGTCGGCCAGCTCGCCGTACCAGATCTCGATGACGCCCTGGTCACGGGCCATGACGACCTCGACCTTGCGCTCCTTGTCGATGCGCCAGTAGCCGGTCTCCGACTCCAGGGGGCTGACCTTGTTGCCCTCCGCGTCGAGCACCCAGGAGTGCGAGGTGTACTCCAGGAAGTCCCGGCCGTCGTGGCTGAAGGTGACCTCCTGGCCGAAGTTGCACTTCTCGGCGCCGGGGAAGTCGGACACGCCCGCGCCCACCCAGTTGCCCAGGAGGAAGGCCAGCGGCACGAGGTCCGGGTGGAGGTCGGACGGGATCTCGATCATGAGCGGCTCAGTCGATCTGTGAGGCGGGAGGCGGGGACGCCGGGAACGGAGAGGTGGTCAGCGCTGACCCTGGTACAGCTTCTTCACGGTCACGCCGGCGAAGGCGAGGACGCCGACGCAGACCAGGACCAGCAGGGCGGAGAAGAATGCCTCAAGCACGGGGGGCTCCTCGAACGAGCGGTATGGCGGCAGTACAGGGCAGTACAGGACCGGGTCCCAGCCTAATGGGTGGGGCCCGGCCCCGCCGGTCCGGGGCGTCCTGCGGGGTGGCTCAGCCCAGCAGCTGGTTCTGCAGGATCACCGTCTGGTGGAAGGGGACGCGGGGCGTGCCGCCGTCGCCCTTGCGGGACTGGACGACCAGGGCGACCGTGTCACCCGCGACCACATAGCCGGCCCGCACCTGTGCGGGACCGAACGGCTTCGGCTCGCTGAAGACGTACGACGCGGTGTTCTCCACGTTGCCGCCGCCCCTCCAGCTCTCGTCGAGCTTCAGGTCCTGCGTGCCGAGCAGCGAGTCGCCGGCCGAGGACGCCCCGATGTAACGGTCGTCGCGGAACGCGTCGGCGTCCTCCGCCGAGTTGAACTGGAGGAGGTAGATCCGGCTCGACGTGCCGTCCGGCATGGTCCAGCCGCGCGCCGCGATGTGCCGCAGAGCCCCGTCGCGCAGGGTCTCGCCGAGGCCGGCGCGCCGGTCCTTCGCGTACTCGGAGGCGAACTGCTCCGTGCCGACCCAGCCGCCCTTGAGCTTCTTGTCCTCGGTGGCCCCGGCCGGGGCGGGGAGCAGCAGCTCGCGCAGGTCGGCGTGGTGGATCTCGGACGGGTTGCCGGCGCTGAAGGGGCGCGGCTCGCCGGCCGGGAGCGCGGGCAGGGTGAGCCGGGGGTACTCCCAGCGCCCGTCGGCCTCGGTGGCCAGCCCGGGCACGTCCGTACGCTCCATCGAGGTGATGCCGTACGCCGTACCCGCCCCGACCGCGCCGAACACCAGCACGGCGACGGTCCACCGCGCCACGGCCCGCAGCGCCCGGCGCGGGGGCCGGGGCGACGGCGGGGCGGGGGCCGGGGGCGGGGCCGGCGGCAGCAGCGGCATGGGCGGGGCGACGGGGGCTGGGGCGGGGGTGGGGCCGGGTTCGGCCGCTGACGCCGCCGCCTCGGGTCCCGGCTCGGTCGGCGGTGTGGCCGTCTGCTCGGTCATACGTACTCCCCCGGGGACGTGATGTGGTTGAGCTGGTCCTTCACCAGCTCGGCGACGGCCGCCTTGTCGAACGGCTTGACCCCCGAGGCGGAGAAGGTGACCATCACCTCGCCCTCGTAGGCCATGCAGAACATCCCCTCGATCCGCTGCTTGCCGTTCTTGGGGTCCCGGAAGCACTTGGCGTTCTTCTTGTGGCCCTCGATCGCCGGCCCGTCGCGCAGGACGCCGATGCTGTCGAAGAGGCCGGCCCGGAAGGTGTAGAGGTCCCGGAGGGCCTTCTTGTCCTTCATCCGCACCAGCTGGGTGGCGACGACCAGGTCGTTGTCGTCCGAGGCGTACGTGCGGACGGCCAGGCCCTGGATGCGCAGCTTGTCGACGCGCTTCTCGAAGTCGCGCCGCTGCCGGCCGGACAGGCCGCGGCCGCCCTCCTTCATCTCGGCGGCGGCCGCGCGGCCGCTGACTTCGGCGTCGTTGCCGTAGGTGCCGGAGTCCGGGCCGAGCCGGTAGCCGGCCGGGACGGGCAGCAGCAGCTTGCTCAGCTCGGTGGAGGCCCGGCCCCGCGCCATGTCACCGGCGGGGTCCTTGCCCGGGTCGTGCGCGGGCTTCTCCCACAGCTGGGTCGCGACGGTCCGGTCCGCGTCGTCGACGGTGACCTTCGTGTACGCGGCGGCGCCCGCGACGGCGGCGAGCACCAGCACGACGGGGACGGCCGTGAGCACCACCCGCCGCGCCCGGCCCTTCCGCACGGGGGCGGGCTCGGGGTCGGCCACGGGGGCGGGTGCGGGTGCCGGCTCGGACGCGGCCACGGGCTCCGGTGCGGGTGCGGACTCCGGTGCGGGTGCGGGTGCGGGTGCGGACTCGGGCGTGGGCTCTGGTGCGGGTGCCGGTTCGGGCGTGGGTGCGGACTCGGGTGCGGGTGCCGGTTCGGGCGCGGGTGCCGGTTCGGGCGCGGGTGCCGGCTCGGACGCGGCCACGGGCTCCGGTGCGGGTGCGGACTCCGGTGCGGGTGCGGGCGTGGGCTCTGGTGCGGGTGCCGGTTCGGGCGTGGGTGCGGGCGTGGGCGTGGGCGTTTCCTCGTCGTTCACAGGCGCTCCAGCTGTCGCTCGGCCAGCGTCCGGATGTCCTTCTTGCTGATCGGCGCGGTGTCGTAGACGTTGATGTCGACCATGACGTCGCCCCGCTGGAAGATCGCCCTGGCCTGGTAGACGGGCATGTACCCGGCCTTCCGGTCGGCCGCGAAAACGTAGTACCGGCCGTTCCCGCTGCCCTTGAGCGCGGTGCCGTCGTTGCCCGCGCCGTGGTCGGCCTCGGGCATGTACGAGCGCTGGGCCTCCGCGTGATCGGCAGCCGCGGCGCCCGAGCGGAACTGCACCAGCCAGACGGTGGCCGTGCGGTACTCGCCCTTCTTCCAGGCCGCTCCCGCGACCCGGCGGATGCCCTGGTCGAGGAGGCTGCCGTACATGTAGTCCTCGTCCTCGAAGTCGAGTGCGTAGTCCTCGACCCCCAGCCACCCGTCCCATCCGAGGGTGCTCAGCAGCTTCTCCTCCTCCCAGCCCTTCGGCCAGGGAGCGATGAGCTTGCGCAGGTCGCCGTCCGTACGCACCCTGCGGTCCTGCGAGGCCGGCAGCGGGTCCGGCAGCTGTCCGGCGGGCAGCGCCTTCGCCGGGTACGCGAGATCCGGCTGCGAGAGCGCGGTGAGCGGCGTCGGTGCGCGTCCGGCCTGGACGCCGTAACCGACCGCGACGCCGCCCGCGATGCCGAGCAGGGCCGCGGCGGCGATGATCAGCGTCGTACGCCCGCGCGGGCGCCGCTTCCCAGCGGCGACGGGCTCCGGTGTGCCCTCCCCCTCGGCGCCGCTGTCGGCACCGGCGTCGGCGGGCGGCTCGGGCTGCCCGGCGGAAATGCTGTCTTTCGGATGCAAAATGGGGTCCCCCCACGAGACCTTGAAGCGCGGATTCCGTTATCCGCGCACACAACTGACCCACAGGTTGCCGACGGGGTTGTGCGGCCGACGATTACAGTTCCGTATATGTCGAAGAAGCTCGTGATCAAGGTGACCGCAGGTGCCGACTCCGCAGAGCGCTGCTCGCAGGCGTTCACCGTGGCGGCCGTCGCCGTCGCCAGCGGGGTGGAGGTTTCGCTCTGGCTGACCGGGGAATCCGCGTGGTTCGCCCTGCCGGGGCGCGCCGCCGAGTTCGAACTGCCGCACTCCGCGCCGCTGCCGGACCTGATCGAGTCGATTCAGGCGGGCGGCCGGATCACGCTGTGCACCCAGTGCGCGGCCCGGCGCGACATCACCGAGGAGGACGTCCTGGAGGGCTTGCGGATCGCCGGTGCGCAGGTCTTCGTCAGCGAGATCATGGCCGACGGCGTGCAGGCGCTCGTCTACTGAGCGCGGCGGCCGTCAGCCGCGTCGTTTCCTGCCGTCCAGCTCGTCCCACCAGGCGTCGGACTCCGGATCGCCGGTGCGGCCGGCGGGCCCGGGGGCGCCGGGGGCAGCGTCCTTGCCGGACCGTGCCTCACCGGGTGGGGGCCCCGGCCGCGGGGCGGGTTCGTCCCACCAGCGGTCCTCCGGCCCTTTCCGGTTGCCGACCATGGCCGCGACGGGCGGGATCACCATCGCGACCACGCACATCGCGATGGCGGCCGGAATCGACCAAAGCCTCACGAAGGCCCAGGCCGAGACGAAGAGGACGATGCATACGCCCATCAGTACGAAGTAGGCGCGCCGGCGTCGGCGGTACATGAGTCCAGCGTAGGACGGATTCGCCCGCGCGGCCGGTCCGGAGAAACCGGAACCGGAACCCCCGTCCGGACAGCCCGAAGGGCCGTACCCGCGCCAAGGAAGCGTCCAACCCCCTGGGGTACGGCCCTTCGGCCGGTCGCCGGCTGCGCCGGCACCACTGCTAGACGGCGATGGCCACCTCGGAGAGGCCACCCGTCTGCGCCACGACCGTGCGGTCCGCGCTGCCGCCGGGGACGAGGGCGCGCACCGTCCAGGTGCCCTCGGCCGCGTAGAAGCGGAACTGTCCGGTGGCCGAGGTCGGGACCTCGGCGGTGAACTCGCCGGTCGAGTCCAGCAGGCGGACGTAGCCGGTGACGGGCTCGCCGTCACGGGTCACGCTGCCCTGGATGGTGGTCTCACCGGGCTTGATGGTCGAAGCGTCGGGGCCGCCGGCCTTTGCTCCACACATGGTGTTCTGTCCTTCTGGTCGGAGTCGTGCTGGTCGGGAGTCCGCCGGCTCGCGCGGGCGGAGTGGCACGGGGCCTTACTTGTTGGCGCCGAGCTCGATCGGCACGCCGACGAGGGAGCCGTACTCGGTCCACGAACCGTCGTAGTTCTTGACGTTGTCGACGCCGAGCAGCTCGTGGAGCACGAACCAGGTCAGGGCCGAACGCTCACCGATGCGGCACAGCGCGATGGTGTCCTTCGACAGGTCGACCTGCTCGGCCTCGTAGAGGGCCTTGAGCTCTTCGTCCGACCTGAAGGTGCCGTCGTCGTTGGCGTTCTTCGACCACGGGATGTTGCGCGAGCTCGGCACGTGGCCGGGGCGCTGCGACTGCTCCTGCGGGAGGTGGGCGGGGGCGAGCAGCTTGCCGCTGAACTCGTCGGGCGAACGCACGTCGACGATGTTCTGGTTGCCGATCGCGGCGACGACGTCATCGCGGTAGGCGCGGATCGACTCGTCCTGCGGCTTGGCCTTGTACTGCGTGGCCGGGCGGGACGGGACCTGGTCGCCGTCCACCAGGTCGCGGGAGTCCAGCTCCCACTTCTTGCGGCCGCCGTCGAGCAGGCGGACGTCCTGGTGGCCGTAGAGCTTGAAGTACCAGAAGGCGTAGGACGCGAACCAGTTGTTGTTGCCGCCGTAGAGCACGACCGTGGTGTCGTTGCCGATGCCCTTCTTCGACAGCAGCTCCTCGAAGCCGGCCTGGTCGATGAAGTCACGGCGGACCGGGTCCTGGAGGTCCTTGGTCCAGTCGATCCGGATCGCGTTCTTGATGTGGTTCTTCTCGTACGCGGAGGTGTCCTCGTCGACCTCGACGATGGCGACCTTCGGGTCATCGATGTGGGCCTCGACCCAGTCGGCGTCTACCAGGACGTCACTGCGGCTCATTGTGTTTCTCCTCCGGGGCAGTCTGCGGCGAGATGATGCGAATCGTGCGTGATGCGGATGTACGGGGCGCGGGCCGGGCCCGCGAGCACAGGCAACATGCGGATGGCCCCGACGTGCGGTCGAAGGGCCTGGGAATGCGGGAAACCGGACGTCCCGCTCAGACAGTGCGACAGAGCATGGCGGCGACGCGGCACAGGTCCACTGCCCGCCGCTTCGTGAGATCCGCCTGTCCCCGCTGCGGGAGACCGCTAATAGAGCACTGCATGGGACCGATCGTAGGGACGTACGGGCGGACATGTCACCGTTGTGTCGCATATTGAGACACGATCGTCCGTGATGTGGGATGAAGGACGGGTGCGCACAGCCCCCGCGCCACCTCCGAGGTCACGGCGCCGACCGCCCATCTGCGGACCGGACTCGACTGTCTCAGTATGTGGCGAGGCGACGGGGCCGACGCGCCTGAGGCCTACCCGGTCTCGGGCCGGATCATCCCGCGAGGCGCACGTCGGTGCCCGACACCGATATCTCCAGGCCGTCCGCGGTCGGCTGGATCTTCTCCAGCTTCAGGCCGTTCGGCAGTCCGCCGACCTCCCGCTCGAAGTCGGTCTGCTCGCGGATCAGCCCCTCCAGGCCGGGGATGCCCTCGCCCGGCACCTTGTCCGCGTGGACGCGGACGGTGTGGCCGTCGATCAGGGTGACGGAGGACAGGACGCTGCGCGAGATCGTGCGCCCCAGGATGTTGACCGCGCCGGTCACCTTCACCTTGCCCTTGCCGCCGTACTCGACGGCGACGCCGTCACTGGCCGCCTTGGTCAGGTCCTCGTACGAGATGACGGCGGTCCCGGTGGCATGGGCGGCGGTGGCGTCCGAGAAGCCGTCGGTCAGCCGCACGTCGTGCAGCTCGGCGTCCATGGTGGAGATCCGCAGGGTGCGGCCGGCGGCGGTCGTCTCGATCCCGGTGATCTTCACCTCGACCTCGTCGAATTCCGATCCGGCGAGCTGGGTCAGGAACGGGAAGCCCTTGATGGAGACGTCGGTGGAGCCGATCCGCGCCCCCGGCAGCTCCACCCGGCTCTCGACCCGCGACTCGGCGACGTACACCGCCACCCGGTCCACGGCGACGAACACCGCCGCCAGGACCACCAAGACGACGAGCGTTGTTCGCAGTGCGCGCATGCCTGTCCTTCCCCCACCTGCCGTCCGCACGGACCCTGGCGCCCGTGAGCCCTCTGCGACCGCACGGCACGTCCCCGCGGTGATCGACGTGCGAAAGCCCCCCAACGGTTCCCCGTGGAGGGCTTCGCCATGCGGGTGACGCGGTACCGATTCCGGCCGTACGGACTTACGTCAGCACACGGCCGAGCAGGTAGACGGCCGGGGCCGCCGCGGTGAGCGGCAGGGCCACACCCGCGGTCATGTGCACGAATCGTGACGGGTAGTCATAGCTCGCCACCCGCAGCCCGATCAGCGCGCAGACACCGGCGGCGAGGCCGAGCAGCGCGCCCTTCGCGCCCAGGTCGGTGGCGGCCCCCGCCGCCATGCCCGCCCCCGCCGCGACGACCAGCGCCGCCACGACCGAGACCGCTCCCGGCAGCGGCAGCGCCCGTACGAGCACGGCGGCGGCGACGGCGACCGCGCCGACCGTCACGGCGTCCGGGACGGCCGCGAGGTGCCCGGCCGCGAGCACCGCGAGCGCGGCGGACGCGACGGTGGCCATCAGCCCCTGCATCCGCTCGTCGGCACCGGCCCGGCTGCGCAGCTGGAGGACGACGGTGAGCAGCACCCAGACGCCGAGTGTGCCGATGATCGCGGCCGGACCGTTCTCCCGGCCCGCCGCGAGCAGCGCCACATCGGCGACCAGTCCGCCGGCGAACGCGAGCGCGATGCCCTGCCGGGCCGGCCACATGCCGTTGAGCCGGAACCAGCCCGCCGCCGTCACCGCCTGGAGCAGCACCAGCGGGACGGCCAGGGCGTACGAGCCGATGGCCGCGCCGAGCGCGAGCAGCAGCCCGAGCCCCGCGGTGATCGCGGCCGGCTGGATTCCCGGCGCGATGATCGGGGAACGCCCCTCGGCGCGGGCGCGCTGCGCGTCGGTGATCCGGGCGTTGCCCAGGGTGGTGGGTGCGCTGTAGCCGTCGTCGCCGGGAGCCCCGGCGGGCACGGGGGCGGGTGCGGCCCGCACCTCGGGGGGCAGCGGGTACGAGCCGGTCCCGGGAGCGGAGGCGTGCTGCGGGGGCAGGGGCGTGGGGCCGGCGGGGTCCGCCGGCGGGGCGGGCCGGGGCTCGGGCTGGATGGCCGGCTGGTACTGGGTGTCCCAGGTCTGGCCCTGCCAGGTCTGGGTCATGCCCTGGTCCGCCTGCCCGGCCGAGGTATCCGCGTACCCCTGACCGCCGTATCCCTGACCGCCGTGCGACGGATCGCCGTACGACGACGGATCGCCGTGCGACGGATCGCCGTACGCCTGCTGACCGTACGGCTGCTGGCCGAAGGGCTGCTGCGGCTGCGGCTGTTGCCCGTACGTCGGCTGCGGGTGCGGGGGCTGCTGCCCGTACGTCTGCTGCGGGTACGGGGGCTGCTGCTGCGGGTCCTGCTGTCCGTAGGCGTACTGCTGCGGGTCCGGGTACTGCGGCTGCTGCTCCGGGCCCGGGTGGTACGGATGCTGCTGATCGCTGTTGCTCATGTTCTGCGGTTCACCCTCCTGCGAACGGCGGGAGCACCTCGACCGTGCCGCCCTCGGCAAGGCGTACGGTCTCATGGCTCCGGGTTCCGACGGGATCGCCGTCGATGAGGAACGAGCACCTGCGCAGTACGCGGCTCAGCTCGCCGGGGTGCTCCGCGCGCACCGCGTCGAGCGCCTCCTTGAGGGTCGCGGCGGCGTACGGCTCCTCCGCGGTCCCGGCCGCGGCCTTGGCGGCTGCCCAGTAGCGGATCGTTCCCGCAGGCATGGCGGCGCTCCTTTCGTTCCGTTCGTTCCGTGCCGGTCGGTGCATCGGCTGCCCATCATGGTTCACCGCGGCACCGCCCAGTCGGCGATGCGGGTGAGCAAGGTCTCGTCCGCCGCGTTCTCCGCGTGCCCCATGCCGCGCTCCAGCCACAGGTCCGCCGCGTCGCCCGCGGCGGCGGCCAGCATGCGCGGGTGGTCGAGCGGGAAGTACGGGTCGCGGTCGCCGTGCACGATCAGGAGGGGCGCCGGGGCGATCAGGGCCGCCGCCGCGACCGGGGAGAGCGGTACCGGGTTCCACTCGTCGTGGTGGATGCGCGTACGGAAGCCGTAGCGCCCGACCAGGCGGCCGGTGGGGCGGGTGACCATCCAGTGCAGGCGGCGCATCGGGGCCGTCCCCCGGTAGTACCAACGCGCCGGGGCGCTCACGGACACCACCGCGTCCGCATGTGCTCCCGTACGCGCCCCTGTGCGCCCCCCGTGTTCCGCGTCCTGTTCCGCGACGGGCCGGGCGCCCTCGCCGTCCGCCGCCTCGTCCGCGTAGAGCGCGCCGTGCCGGAGCACCACCGAGCCGCCCATCGAGAAGCCGACCGTCACCACCCGCCGGTGCCCGAGCGAGCGCGCCCAGGCGACCGCCGCCGCCAGGTCCAGCACCTCGCGGTCGCCCACCGTGGACAGCCCGCCGGACCTGCCGTGGCCCCGGAAGGAGAAGCTGACCACGGCCGCGTACCGGGCGAACGTCCGCACGGCGCGCCGCACCGCGGGGCGGTCCGCCGAACCGGTGAACCCGTGCGCGACGACGATCGCCGGGCCCGGGCCCCCGGCCTCCCCGCCCGCCGCGTCATCCGCCGTACACGGGTCGTACACCGCCTCGATCCCGACCCCGTCGTCCGCCCGCAACGTGGTCCGCAGCGGGCCGCGCGTGATCGAGCGAACAGCGGAATCCGGAATTCTCCCCTCGGACACAGAACTCATGTGGGTTATTCTCCTGTGAAGAGGATCCGGGCAAAGCAGCCCCCGGGTCCTTTTGTGCTTTCCGGACGTTGTTACGGCGACGTTTCGACAAGCTCAGCGGAACCAGCGTACGAAGCACAGCCGCATACTCCCCCGGGCCCCGCCCGGGAGTGCCCCTCTCGCAGGGAACGAGGAGGACCGACGTCATGGGCGAGCCAACCGTGCACGATCACCGACCGACGAACCGGGCAGGTGGGCGACGATGAGTTCCCTGCTGCTCCTGACGAATGCCCTCCAGCCGTCGACGGAGGTGCTTCCCGCCCTCGGCCTCCTGCTGCACAGCGTGCGGGTGGCTCCCGCCGAAGGCCCCGCCCTCGTGGACACCCCCGGCGCCGACGTCATCCTGGTGGACGGACGCCGTGACCTGCCGCAGGTCCGCTCGCTCTGTCAGCTCCTCCGGTCCACCGGACCCGGCTGTCCGCTGGTCCTCGTCGTCACGGAGGGCGGGCTCGCGGCCGTCACCGCGGACTGGGGCATCGACGACGTGCTGCTGGACACGGCGGGCCCCGCCGAGGTCGAGGCGCGGCTGCGGCTGGCCACCGGCCGGCAGCAGATCGCTTCCGACGACTCCCCGATGGAGATCCGCAACGGTGATCTCTCGGTGGACGAGGCGACATACAGCGCGAAACTCAAGGGCCGGGTCCTGGACCTGACCTTCAAGGAATTCGAACTGCTCAAATACCTGGCGCAGCACCCGGGCCGGGTCTTCACCCGCGCACAGCTGCTCCAGGAGGTCTGGGGCTACGACTACTTCGGCGGTACGCGCACGGTCGACGTCCATGTACGGCGGCTGCGCGCCAAGCTCGGACCCGAGCACGAATCACTCATCGGCACCGTCCGCAACGTGGGCTACCGCTTCGTCGCCCCCGAGAAGGTGGAGCGGGCGGCCGAGGAGGCCAAGGCGGCCGCGCGTACCGTCGCCCGTTCGGAGCAGCCGGGCGTTGCGGACGTCACGGAAGAAGCCCCGGTCCGGCCTGCCAAGAGGTAGGTCCATCCGCGTAGACTGCCGCGCGTGGCCAAGGTGACGCGGGACGATGTGGCGAGACTTGCGGGTACGTCGACCGCGGTGGTCAGTTACGTCATCAACAACGGACCCCGGCCGGTCGCCCCGGCCACGCGCGAGCGGGTGCTCGCCGCGATCAAGGAGCTGGGTTACCGGCCCGACCGGGTCGCCCAGGCGATGGCCTCGCGGCGGACCGACCTCATAGGGATGATCGTGCCGGACGCCCGGCAGCCGTTCTTCGCGGAGATGGCGCACGCGGTCGAACAGGCCGCCGCCGAGCGCGGGAAAATGGTGCTCGTCGGCAACTCCGACTACCGCGACGAGCGCGAGGTCCACTATCTGCGGGCCTTCCTCGGCATGCGGGTCTCCGGCCTGATCCTGGTCAGCCAGGGCCCCAGCGAGCGTGCGGCGGCGGAGATCGAGGCGTGGGACGCCCGGGTCGTGCTGCTGCACGAGCGGCCCGAGGCGATCGACGACGTCGCGGTCGTCACGGACGATGTCGGCGGCGCCCAGCTCGCCACCCGCCACCTGCTGGAGCACGGCAACGCGTACGTGGCGTGCCTCGGCGGCATGGAGTCGACCCCGGCGGTCGGCGACCCGGTCGCCGACCACATCGAGGGCTGGCGCCGGGCGATGCACGAGTCGGGCCGCTCGACGGAGGGCCGGCTCTTCCAGGCCCCGTACAACCGTTACGACGCCTACCGGGTCGCACTGGACCTGCTCGCGGGCCCGGACCGGCCCCCGGCCATCTTCTGCGCGACGGACGACCAGGCCATCGGCGTCCTGCGGGCGGCACGCGAGCTGCGCATCGATGTGCCGGGCGAGCTGGCGGTCGCGGGCTTCGACGACGTGAAGGAAGCCGGTCTGACCGATCCGCCGCTGACGACGGTCTTCTCGGACCGCCCGGCGATGGCGCGGGCGGCCGTGGACCTGGTGCTCGACGACTCGCTGCGGGTGTCGGGGTCGCGGCGGGAGCGGCTGAAGCAGTTCCCCTCGGCGCTGGTGGTCCGCCGCTCGTGCGGCTGCGGGGAGCCTCCGGCGGCGAGCCGGGCGCTATCCTGAGGGTCGCCCGGACGGGCGCCGGGCGGCCTTTATATCGGGCATACGCGGTTCTGCCGGGCTTCTCAGGGCGTACTCACGTTGCTCTCATCTTGGCCGGACAGGCTCATAGGCATGACAGAGAGCCAGCGCCCGAGCGGCGAGTACCCGACGTACCCCTCGTACGGCAACGGCGACGCGGCCTACCCGCCGCCGCCGTCATACCAGCCCGTCCAGCCCGTCCAGCCGGTCCCGATGGGCCCCGGGACCACGGTGTGGCCCGCGCCCGCCCCCGCCGACGGGTACGGCGGCGGTGCCGGGCACGGCGGCGGTGCCGGCCCGTACGGTCACGGCCTGCCGCAGTCCGCCGCCGAACCGCCCGCCGCCCGGCGCCGGGTCCGCAAGCCCGTCGCGCTCCTCGCCGCGGTGGCCATCGCGGCGGCGATCGTGGGCGGCGGCACCGCGACGGTGATCGGCAAGCTCACCGACAACGGCACCGCCACCGCCGCCGGCGGCGGCATCATCCCGGGCACCACCGTCTCGCAGAGCAGCAAGGGCACGGTCGCCGGTGTGGCCGCGGCCCTCTCGCCGACGATCGTGGAGATCGGCGCGACGTCCACGGCCGGCCAGTCGACCGGCTCGGGCGTGGTCATCACCTCCGACGGCGAGATCGTCACCAACAACCACGTCGTCGCGGGCGCCACGGCCATCAAGGTCACGCTGAGCACCGGCAAGAGGTACACCGCCGATGTCGTCGGCACCGACGCCGACAAGGACCTCGCGCTCATCAAGCTCCAGGGCGCGAGCGGGCTGAAGACCGCCACGCTCGGCGACTCCTCGAAGGTCGCCGTCGGCGACGAGGTCGTCGCGATCGGCTCGCCCGAGGGCCTGACCGGCACGGTCACCAGCGGCATCGTCTCCGCGCTCGACCGCGACGTCACGGTCGCCAAGGACGGCGACAGCGGCCAGAACCAGAGTCAGGGGCAGGGGCAGGGCGGCGGACGGCAGTGGCCGTTCGAGTTCGGCGGGCAGCAGTTCAACGGCGACACCGGCGAGTCCACCACCACCTACAAGGCCATCCAGACCGACGCCTCGCTCAACCCGGGCAACTCGGGCGGCGCGCTGATCAACATGAACGGCGAGATCATCGGCATCAACTCGGCCATGTACTCGGCGAGCTCGGCCAGCGGTTCCAGCAGCTCCAGCGCGGGCAGCGTCGGCCTCGGCTTCGCGATCCCGGTCAACACCCTGAAGGCCGACCTCGACACCCTGCGGGCCGGCAACGGCTCCTGACCGGTCCGGTGCCGGCTGCCGTGCGAGGCTGAGAAGCTGGTGTACGCACCCCGGCCGGTACCGAACGAGAAGAGGACGAAGCAGCGATGAGCCCCGCCGAAGACGATCCGCAGCGCATCCTGATCGTCGACGACGAGCCCGCCGTGCGCGAGGCCCTGCAACGCAGCCTCGCGTTCGAGGGATACGGCACCGAGGTGGCCGTCGACGGCCTCGACGCGCTCACCAAGGCGGAGTCGTACGCCCCCGACCTCATCGTCCTGGACATCCAGATGCCGCGCATGGACGGCCTGACCGCCGCCCGCCGCATCCGCTCCACGGGCACCACCACGCCCATCCTGATGCTCACGGCCCGGGACACCGTCGGCGACCGCGTCACCGGACTCGACGCGGGCGCCGACGACTACCTGGTCAAGCCCTTCGAACTGGACGAGCTCTTCGCCCGCATCCGCGCCCTGCTGCGCCGCAGCTCGTACGCGGCGGCCGCGGGCGGCCCCGTCCCCGACGACAACGTGCTGTCCTTCGCCGACCTCCGCATGGACCTCGCCACCCGCGAGGTCACCCGCGGCAACCGGCGCGTGGAGCTGACCCGTACCGAATTCACCCTCCTGGAGATGTTCCTCGCGCACCCGCGCCAGGTGCTGACCCGGGAGCAGATCCTCAAGGCGGTGTGGGGCTTCGACTTCGAGCCGAGCTCCAACTCCCTGGACGTGTACGTGATGTACCTGCGCCGCAAGACGGAGGCCGGCGGCGAACCGCGCCTGGTCCACACCGTCCGGGGCGTCGGCTACGCGCTGCGCTCCGGCGGTGGGGACGGATGACGGGCCCCCTGCACCGCTTCCGCGCCCTGCCCCTGCGCTCCCGGCTGGCCCTGCTGGTCGCGACGGCGGTGGCGGTGGCGGTGGCGGCGGTGGCGGTGGCCTGCTGGTTCGTGACGCGGGCGCAGCTGGAGGAGCAGCGGGATGCGACGTTGCGCGGCACGACGGTCGACAACACCTACCTGAGCAACCTGTACCAGTACTGCACCCGCACCAGCGAGCTTCCGCCCTCGCCCTACACCGGCCTCACCGTCCAGCTCATCGACGCCCAGGGGACCGCTTGCACCGCCCCCGACTCGCCCGAACTGCCGGTGACCGCGGCCGACCTCGCGGTGGTCGGAAGCAAGCGGCCCGGCCCACTGCACACGGAGACCGACGCCGACGGTGTCAAGATGCGCGTCTTCACCTACCCGGTGACGGTGACGGCATCACGTGGAGGGCCGACCCAGCCGCGTATCGACCTCGGAGTCTCCATCGCCCGCCCCCTGAGCGAGATCGACAAACCCCTCTCCACCCTCGCCTGGGTCCTCCTCCTCGTCTCCGGCATCGGCGTGGTCGGCGCGGGCGCCGCCGGGCTCTGGGTGGCCCGGTCCGGGCTGCGCCCCGTGGACGAGCTCACCGAGGCCGTCGAGCACGTCGCCCGAACCGAGGACCTGACCGTCCGCATCCCGGTCGAGGGCGAGGACGAGATCGCCCGCCTGTCCCGCTCGTTCAACTCGATGACCGCCTCGCTGGCCACGTCCCGCGACCGGCAGGCCCAGCTCATCGCGGACGCGGGCCACGAGCTGCGCACCCCGCTCACCTCCCTGCGCACCAACGTCGAACTCCTCGCCCGTAGCGACGAGACGGGCCGGGCGATCCCGCCGGACGACCGCAAGGCGCTGATGACGTCGGTGAAGGCGCAGATGACCGAGCTGGCCTCGCTCATCGGCGACCTCCAGGAGCTGGCCCGCCCGGACGCCGCCCAGCCGGGCCCGCTCCAGGTGGTGGCCCTGCACGACATCACCCGTACCGCCCTGCAACGGGCCCGGCTGCGCGGCCCCGAGCTGACGATCACGGCGGAGCTGGCCCCCTGGTACGTACGCGCCGAACCGGCCGCACTGGAGCGGGCGGTCGTCAACGTCCTGGACAACGCGGTGAAGTTCAGCCCGTCCGGCTCCACGGTCGACGTGGTGCTGCACCGGGGCCGGCTGACGGTACGGGACCACGGGCCCGGCATCCCCGCCGACGAACTCCCCCACGTCTTCGAACGCTTCTGGCGCTCCCCGTCCGCCCGCCAGCTCCCGGGCTCCGGCCTGGGCCTGTCGATCGTCGCGCGCACCGTCCAGCAGTCGGGCGGCGAGATCGCCCTGAGCCCGGCCCCGGGCGGCGGCACGGAAGCGTCGATCAGCCTCCCGGGCGCCCCGCAGCCGCCGCCGGGCGGGGTGCGGGAGTAGCCGAGCGGGGTCAGAGCCGACGCCGGAACTCCGCGACCTCCGCCTCCGAAACACCGGTCAGTTGCGCGGCCAGGCCTCGGCGTCCCTCGCGGCGACCGGCGGCGAGGAGGGCCAGCAGGTCCGGGGAGGAAAGGGGGAGGGGCTGCGGACCTGTTGAACGGTCCGCAGCCCCTCCCCCTTTCCGGGTGTTACTGAACGACCGTGATCCGGTCCGTCACCGGCGGGGCCAGCGGCGCCGAGGCCGTGGAGTGCGCCGCCAGGTAGTCGTTGAACAGGTCCAGGTCGGAGGCGCCGACGAGCTTGTCGGTGCCCTCGCCGAGTGCCGCGAAGCCGTCACCGCCGCCCGCCAGGAACTCGTTCATCGCGACGCGGTACGTCTTGCCCGGGTCGATCGCCTCGCCGTTCAGCAGGATCGTGTCGGTGACCACGCGGGCCGCGCCGGACTTCGTCATGTCCAGCGTGTAGGTGAGGCCCTTCGATACCTGGAGGATCTTCGGGCTGGCCTCGTTGGAGCCGCTGACCTGCTGCTGAAGGGCGCTGACGAGCTGCGCGCCGGTCAGGTTCACGACGTTCATCATGTTGGTGAACGGCTGCACGGTGAACGACTCCCCGTACGTGACGACACCGTCGCCCTCACTGCCCGACGCCTTGTGGACCAGGTCGGCGCGGATGCCGCCCGGGTTCATGAAGGCGACGACCGCACCGCCCTTGTCCGCCGGGGCCAGGCCCTCCAGCTGCGCGTCCGCGATCAGGTCGCCGAGCGGCTTCTCCGGGGCCGTGGAGCCGCGGCCGTTGATGTCGGCGGAGATGTAGCCCTGCGGCCGGTTCGAGATCGGGGCCGCGAGGGTGTTCCAGCGGGCGATCAGGTCCGTCATGTCCTTGGCCGGCTTCTGGTCCCGGCTGACGATGTGGTTCGCCGAGACCGGGTTCGACGGGGCGGGGCTGTGGTGCTTCGAGGACTTGGAGCCCTTCTTGCCGCTCCCCTTCACCGCCGTGCGCACGATGTCGTTGGTGCGGCGGTCGTAGGTGAGCGTCGTGTCCGTGTACAGCTTGCCGAACGAGGCGGCCGACGTGACCAGGCGCGGGTTGCCCGCCGGGTCCGGGATCGTGCACACGTACGCCTGGTGGGTGTGGCCCGTCACCAGCGCGTCGACCTTCGGCGAGATGCCCTTGGCGATGTCGGTGATCGGCCCGGAGATGCCGTCACCGGCGCCCGGGCTGTCGCAGTCGTAGTCGTACGAGGCCGAGGCGGGCGCGCCGCCCTCGTGGATCAGGGCGACGATGGACTTGACGCCCTGCCGGTCCAGCTCCTTGGCGTACTTGTTGATCGTCTCGACCTCGTCGTGGAACTTCAGGCCCTTGACACCGTTGGCCGTGACGATGTCCGGCGTGCCCTCCAGGGTCACCCCGATGAACCCGATCTTGACGCCGTTCTTCTTCCACACGGTGTACGGGCGGAGGATCGGCTTACCGGTCTTCTCGTCCGTCACGTTGGCGGCCAGGTACGGGAAATCGGCCCCCTTGAACTTCTTGCCCTTCTCGTAGCACCCCTCGACCGGGTGGCAGCCGCCGTTCTGGAGGCGGGCCAGCTCCGTGGCGCCCTCGTCGAACTCGTGGTTGCCGACGCTCGTCACATCGAGGTCGATCTTGTTGAGCGCCTCGATGGTCGGCTCGTCGTGGAAGAGCCCCGACAGCAGCGGGCTCGCGCCGACCATGTCGCCGCCGGCCGCGGTGATCGAGTACGGGTGGCCCTTGCGCGCGGTGCGCAGCGAGGAGGCGAGGTACTCCACGCCGCCGGCCGGGACGGCCTTCGTCGTGCCGTCGGCCTGCGTCTCGGTGACCGTACCGGCGGAACCCTCCGGCGGCTCCAGGTTGCCGTGCAGGTCGTTGAAGGACAGCAGCTGCACGTCGACGGTCCGGGCCGGCTTGTGGTGCCCGTGGTCCTTGCCGTGTCCGTGGCCGCGCTCCTGCGCCCCGGCCGGCATGGCCGCGACGAGCGCTCCGACGGTGGCAAGACCGGCTGCGGCGGCGAGCGCCCGCCGGGACGCGCGGTTCTTCTGCGGTTTCACTGACATCGGTCCCCTTGTGAGTTCAGCGGGAGGTTTGAGGGTGGTGACGAGTCTGGAGACTGCGTGCCGCAGCCTAGAGTCAACGCGCGTAGCGCGACAGGTGTCCGGGGTTACGAACTGGTCGCCGCCTGAGCGGAACCGGGCCGTTCACCCCTATGGCGTACATATGCGAGCAGAATCGTCACCGCTCGCATCAAGGCCGCAAATCCGTACGCCATGGACAGCAACACCACACCAAAGACCGTCGTCCCTGCTCAGCAGGGATCAGAAGGGTCAGAACCGCCGCCGGGCCTCCACGAGATGATCGACGACCCGAAGGCGATCGTGCGGGGCGCACATGTGCGCGCGCAGCTCAAGGCCAACACCGAAATGCTCCAGATGTACTGGGCGATCGGACGGACGATCCTGGAGCGGCAGCGCGGAGAGAAGTGGGGCACGAAAGTCGTCGACCGGAGCGCCACCGAGCTGCGGACGGAGTTCCCGAACCAGCGGGGGTTCAGCCGGTCCAACATCCACTACATGCAGCAGATGGCCAGGACGTGGCCGGACTCAATTGTCCAACAAGCCGTTGGACAATTGCCCTGGGGCCACATCGTCACCCTCATGAGCAAGTGCAAAACCCGCTTCGAGCGGGACTTCTACGCCCAGCACGCCGTTCATCACGGCTGGTCCCGCGACCACCTGGGCTCGATGATCCACACCAAGTTGCACCTCGCCGAGGGTGCCGCGGCCAACAACTTCGGCGTCACGCTCCCCGCCGGTTCCGACGCGGTGCGGCAGATCTTCAAGGACCCCTACCGCCTCGACTTCACCGAGCTGGAGGGCCGGCCCGCCGAGCGGGACCTGGAGGACGCCCTCGTCGCCAACCTGGTCCGCTTCCTGACCGAACCGGGCGTCGGCTTCGCCTTCGTCGGACGCCAGTACCCCATCGTGGTCGGCGACAGCGAATACCGCATCGACCTGCTCTTCTACCACTGCAAGCCGCACTGCTACGTCGTGCTGGAGCTCAAGATCCCCAAGGCCGGCCTCGGGCACTTCGGGCAGCTCGGCTTCTACGTCTCGGTCGTCGACGACCTGGTCCGTGACAAGGAGCACGACGGGCCCACTCTCGGCATCCTCATCGCCGAGAGCCGCGACCGGGCGATGGTCGAGTACGCGCTGCGGGGACACAACCAGCCCCTTGCCGTCAGTACGTACGCCGCGCTGCCCGACGGGGTCCGCGACCTGCTCCCGCATCGCGGACAACGTGCTGAACGCGCCGAACCCCGCCGGCTGAGCGCCGGGAGACCCCGCAACACCCACGCCCGCGCCCCGTGTCCGAGCAGCGGCGGCCGGAGTCGCGGGGCGGGGGCCGGGAAGGCGGCCGCCCCGACCGCGCACGCCGCAGACTGCCCGCCGGGCTCGAAGCCATGTCAGCGGGCAGCGGAACGACGTACGAACACCAGGGGAAGTACGGCCAGGAAGAAAGCCACCGCAGCCAGCCACGCCGCCACACTGCTGGAGGAGTACAGGGCCACGGCCCACCAACTGTGGGATTCCAGACCGTCGGGGCTCTGCACACGGCCCAGGAGGACATTGACGATCAGGAAGCCCAGGCACGCGCCCGCCGCCGCAGCCTCGTTCGCAACACTACGGACCAGGAGTGCCAGGGCGAGGAGAAGAACCGTGTTGCGAGCTATATCCATCCCCACAGACAGCCCAGCCACTGAGGTTCCCCCGAGATGCGAAAGATGCTGACAGCGGGTCAGATGGGTGTCATGAGAGGAGCCCAGACGATGCCTGCCCCGAGAAAGTACCCGCTGGAGTTGCGTGAGCGTGCGGTCCGGATGTACC
>NZ_SSBK01000046.1 GCF_004795035.1 Streptomyces sp. A0958 | reverse complement strand
AGCACCCCGGACCCGTGGAACCCGGCGCACCCGCAGCGTCACGCGATGGCCCACCCTCGACCAGCCGAGGACATTACGGGCACCCCACCGAGCCGAACACGCTCACGCCACCCGTGAAGAATCGAGGCTGATGCGTCGAAATGCTTGGACGACATCGAAACCGGGGCTTGAAGGCTCCCCGGGATGAGTCTGGCGGGTGTCCGTTTCCTGGCCAGGTGGTGTCCGGCGTGAAGGTGGCGCGAGCCCGATCTGCGGGATCTGTGCGGAACAGGAGAAGGCGTACGTCCGTGCTGGGCGTGCGCCGGCGGACTGGCTCGTAGTAGTGGTGAAGTCCCTGTAATGGGGGTGGAGCGAAGGGGCTGGGTCGTTCGTGGCTTGTTCATTCGATCAACCGGAAGTGCTCCGGGAGGAATTGGCGTGGATGAGTTGAAATCACCGGTCAAGCCGTTCGGTATTCCGAAGCTGCTGGTGATGGAGGCTTGGGAGAAAGTTAGGGCGAACACGGGTGCCCCGGGTGTGGACGCGGTGGCCATTGAGGAGTTCGAGAAGGATCTGCGGGGAAACCTGTACAAGATCTGGAATCGGATGTCCTCGGGCTGCTACTTTCCACCGCCGGTGCGCATGGTGGAGATCCCGAAGCCGCAAGGTGGTCTCAGGGTTCTCGGAGTGCCGACCGTAGGTGACCGTATCGCGCAGACGGTGGTGGCGATGGTGCTGGAGAAGAAGGTCGAGCCGATCTTCCATCCGGATTCCTATGGCTACCGCCCGGGGCGTGGAGCGATCGACGCGGTGGGCAAATGCCGGGAGCGGTGCTGGAAGTACGACTGGGTGGTCGATCTCGACATCAAGGCGTTCTTCGACTCGGTGCCGTGGGACTTGATGCTCAAGGCGGTGGGCTCGGTCTGTGAGCTTCCCTGGGTGCTGCTGTATGTCAAGCGGTGGCTTGCTGCCCCGCTGCAACATGAGAATGGCACGCTGATCGAGCGTTCCATGGGCACCCCGCAGGGATCGGCGGTATCTCCCGTCCTGGCGAATCTGTTCATGCACTATGCGTTCGACATGTGGTTGCGCCGGGTCTTCCCGGACGTTCGCTTCGAACGGTATGCCGACGACGCGGTCATTCACTGCCGCAGTCTCGCCGAGGCGAGAGCGGTACTGGCCGCACTGGATGCGCGCATGAACTCGGTTGGCCTTCAACTGCACCCCGACAAGACGCAGATCGTCTATTGCCGGGACGCGAACCGCAAGAGCTCTTTCGAGCACACGAGGTTCACTTTCCTGGGTTACGACTTTCGCGAGCGCACCGTGGACGGGCGGAAGGGGCTGTTCCGGAGTTTCTCTCCGGCGGTTTCGGACAAGGCCCTGAAGCGGATGGGTGAGGTGGTGCGTTCCTGGCGCCTGCACCGGTGGGTGCAGGGCGAGGCCCGAGACCTCGCGGACTGGATCAATCCGGTCGTGCGGGGATGGATGCAGTACTACGGGGCCTTCAACAGGTCGGCCCTATATCCACTCTTGAAACGGATCAACGCCTATATGGTCCGGTGGTTGCGCGGGAAGTACCGGAGGTTGAGGCGAAGCTGGTCGGCGACCTTCCGTGCGTGGTGGTCCGGGGTTGATCGACATCCTCGGCTTCTCGCGCACTGGGTCTGGATGACCGAGCCCGCCCGGGTCTGGTGACCAGGACGACAAGAGCCGTATGACGGGAGACTGTCACGTACGGATCTGTGGGAGCCCGGGGGTGAAATTCCCCCGGGCCACCCGACTTCGCTCAGGACAAGATGAGGTAGACACCGCGGCACGGTGTCACTTCATCGATGCGGAGAAGGCATCGGAGGGTAATCCCGCAGGTCACAGCGTTTCGTTCCTGTGCCGTGTACTGGGAGTGCCCCGCTCCACCTACTACGCGCACAGGGCGTCACGGCCGGCCCGGACGGTGCGGGAGCGGGCCGAGGAGGTGCTCGTGGGCGAGATCCGGGTACTCCACGCCGGATCGCGCGGCGCCTACGGGGCCCCGCGGATCCACGCCGCCCTGCGGCGGGCCGGGCGGGCGGTGAACTCCAAGAAAGTCGAGCGACTGATGCGCAAGCACCGGATCGCCGGGATCACCCGCCGACGGCGTGGGGGCCTGACCCGGCAGGCGAAGCGGGCGGTATTCGCCCTCGACCTGATCGGTCGGGACTTCACCGCACCCAGACCCGGAATGCGGCTCGTCGGCGACATGACCGAACTCGTCACGCTGGAAAGGAAGTTCTATCTGGCGACCTGTATCGATCTTGCGACGCGGGAGGTGGTCGGCTGGGCGATGGCCGATCACCACCGCGCCGAGCTGCCGGTCGCTGCCCTGCGGATGGCGGCCGGGCGTGGCGGCCTGGAACACGGTTGCGTCATGCATACGGATCGCGGCAGCGAGTACACGAGTGACGAATTCCGCACCGAGATACGCAAGTTGCGCATGCGGCAATCGATGGGGCGCGTCGGATCTTGTTACGATAACGCCGCCGCGGAAAGCTGGTTCGCCCTCCTGAAAGCGGAGATCGGGACGACCATGTGGGAGACCCGCGAGGCTGCCCGGGCCGACGTTTTCCGCTACGTCGAGGTCGAGTACAACCGCAGACGGCTCCGCCGGCACCCCGACTACGGGTACGTCACCCCGCTCGAAACGAGAGCCTTGCTCAGACAGAACCTCGCCCCCCGCAGCGTAAACACCCGCTGTCCAGCTCGCGGGGGGGTGCCTCTATGTCCTTCGTCAAGGCGCCCCTGTCGGGTTTGGTGTGGTTCGGTGTGCTGGGGTTATGCGGCGAGCTCGACGTCCTTCGGTGTCCGGGATTCGTAGAAGGTGCCGTCGCGGAGCATGGCGAACAGGACGCTGATGCGTTGGCGGGCGAGGCGGAGGAGAGCTTGGGTGTGGGTCTTGCCGCGGGCTCGTTGCTTGTCGTAGTAGGCGCGGGAGGCGGGGTCGGCGTTCATGCAGGCGAAGGCGGACAGGAACATGGCCCGCTTGAGCTGGCGGTTGCCGCCGCGGGGTGCGTGTTCGCCGTGGATCGAGGTCCCGGACTGCCGGGTGGTGGGTGCGAGTCCGGCGTAGGAGGCGAGGTGGGCGGCGGTGGGGAAGCTGGTGCCGTCGCCGACGGTGACCAGCAGGACGGCGGCGGTCCTGACGCCGACGCCGGGCATCGACGTCAGGACCGGGGAAAGAGGGTGGGCCTCCAGCAGGGTGTTGATTTGGGTTTTCCATCGCCCGTCGCTGGGTGTGGACGGCGGCCAGGGACGCGGCCAGGGAGGGGATGACGATGTCCAGGGTGCCGGTGCCCGGGACGACGACGGTCTGCTCGTCGAGCGCGTCGAAGACGTCGTCGATCAGCCGCTGAGCCATGCGTGGGGCTTTCGGGCGGATCAGCTCGACGAGTCGGCGGCGGCCGGCCTTGCGCAGGGCGGCCGGGGAGCCGTAGCGCTCCAGAAGCCAGGTGATGGCCTGGTGGTCGAGGCGGGGGCCGAGGACACGTTCGAGGCTGGGGTGGAACTGGGTGAGCAGGCCGCGTATCCGGTTGGAGGTGCGGGTGGCCTCGGCGGCGAGGTCCTGGTCGAAGCCGACGAGCACGGTGAGTTCGGCGGTGATCTCGTCGGTCAGTTCCAGGGATCGCAGGGTGTGCGGCATGGTGCGGGCCGCGTCCGCGATCACGGCCGCGTCGCGGGCGTCGGTCTTGGCCTCGCCGGGGTAGAGGTCGGCGATCCGCCGCATCGCCAGGCCGGGCAGGTAGGCGACGCGGCAGCCGGCATCGCGGGCGACGGTCAGTGGCAGGGCACCGATCGAGGCGGGTTGGTCCACGATGACCAGGACGGTTCCGAACTTCGCGGCAAGTCTGTCGAAGACGGCCCGCAGCTTCGGCTCGCTGTTGGGCAGCGGCTTGTCGAAGACCTTCTTCCCTGCCGGAGTCAGCCCGTGCCCGTGATGAGCCGACTTGCCGACATCCAGGCCGAGGAACACACCCACGTCTTCGATCTCGAACATCGCGCTCTTTCCAGGATGTTGACGGTGCCGGCCTCGGCCCGGGTGTCGTGCTCGCGCATCCACGTTATGCAGACCTGCCGTCCGCGAACTGCCCGGCGTTGCGCCGGACCGGACGGTGGTCGGACCTCTGATCAGCGTCTCCGACGAACACCCCCGGACCCGGTGACACCACCCCCCAGGTCATGCCAGCGACAGGGGGACACAGTCATGCCGGGCCCGGAGGCCAGCGGCCCTCTTGCAGGACCGCGAAAAAGATAACGGGGGGGGAACTTCAAAGGGCCCCGGACCCCTCGAGGTGTTCAAGGACGGCTGGTGTTTGGTGCTCAAGCATGCTCCAGCTGCCTGGTCGTTCTGGAAGGGGGGCGGCTGCGGCGGTTGTCCCGGTAGGCCGCACCATCCGGATAGCCTGAGGCTGCCTCAACGGAGGCTGGTGGACACGGACAGGAGCAACACCGACCGTGACGTCCGGCTGAGCTTCTTCGGAGGGTGAGACGCTTCGGCTGCACCCTGGAGGGCGAGTCCGGTCGCACCAACTGAGCGATGCGCACGGTCGTCCGCCGGCCTGCGGGTCTGGGCTTCGCTCCATCTCGCGGTAGCAAACCCGCTTCCTTCATCCACCTGTGCCGGACGGTCACTCGAACGCCGGGGCGGGTGGCTTCACAGGCTGCGCGGCAGTCGTGAGCCCGGCGCAGCACCCGAGTGGTGATCCCTCGGTCCCGGCATACTTCCGCCGGCAAACGAGCGAGCCAAAGCCGGCCGGCCTCTACGATCGGCCTGGTCGTTCCTCCCGGTGGCAGGGTAGTCCGGCCCTCGAACCTTCCCGTGACGTCCAGTCAGTTCCCGGTCAGTCGGGCCGTCAGGCGGGACAGCAGGGCGACGGACTCGCTGAGTCGCCGTTTCTCGTCGGGTGTGAAGGTCTCACGGATGGCGGCACCGAGGGCGCCCGCGCGGAGAGTGCGTTCCCGCTGGAGGCGGGAGCGGCCGGCGTCGGTGAGGTGCAGCAGGAGCTTCCGGCCGTCGTCGGGGTGCCGCTCGCCATGGACCAGACCCTCGGTGGAGAGGTCTTTGACCGACTTGGCGGCCGACTGGTGTGTGACACCACGCAGGCGGGCGAGATCGGCGGTGGTCAAGGGGCCGCCGCGGTCGAGGAATCCCAGAACGGCGGCCTCGCCGGGCGGCATGGTGTCCACGGTACGCACCGCCCGGACCAGTTCGCCCAGCGACTGCCGCAACTCCTCGGCCAGCACGTCTTCGTCCATGGGGCCATCCTAGCGTTCACCCCGTACTCAGTTGTACAGTCTATTTGTACAACCAAGCTCTATAGCGATGAAGGGTGTGTCGGTCATGGAACTCACTAAGTTCGGGCATGCGTGTGTGCGACTGGAGAAGGACGGGCGCCGTCTGGTCATCGACCCGGGCGGTCTGACCGACCCGAGGGCGCTGGAAGGCGCCGACGCCGTGCTGGTGACGCACGAGCACTTCGACCACTTCTCGGAGGAGGTGCTGCGCCGGGCCGCCGCGGCGCATCCCGGTTTGCGCATCTGGACCAACTCATCCGTCGCGAAGCGACTGGACGGCCTCGGCAAGCAGGTAGCCATCACGGGGGACGGGGACGCCCTCAGCGTGGCAGGGTTCGACATCACGGTGCACGGGGCCTGGCACGCCGTTATCCACCCGGACATCCCGCGAATCGGCAACGTTGGCTTCCTGGTGGACGGGGCCCTCTTCCATCCCGGCGATGCCCTGACCGTCCCCGGCACTCCGGTCGGCACGCTACTGCTGCCGGTGCACGCTCCCTGGTCCAGCGTCGGCGATCTGATCGACTATCTGCGCGAGGTCGCTCCGCGCGACGCCTACGCCGTGCACGACGGCGCCCTCAATGACACCGGCACCGCTATGGTCGAGGGCTTCCTCGGTGAGCGTGGTCCCGGGGTTGCGACCCTCTACCACCGGTTGGCCCCGGGCACGAGCGTCCGGATCGACTGAGGCCAGGTGGCGATGTCCAACCCGCCGAAGGCGTCGACGGCGGCTTCTACCGCGCGGGTGGCGGTCTCCTCCGCGCCGACCACCGCCGGTCACTGTCACGGCTCCGAGGAACTCGCCTGACGGCGAACCCCGTTCGGGGCGTATGTCGATGGCGACGACCTGTGCGCCGCGCGCGTGGACCCTCCAGTAGCCGCGCCGTGACCAGCAGGCCGCCGGACGGCGCGAGCGCTCCCAGCAGGCTCACCGCGCCGAAGACGGCGACCGCCGTCAGAAAGGCGCGTCGTCGGCCGGACAGGGCGGCGGCCTGGCCGCCAACGAGCAGGAATGCCGGTTCCAGCGGGCCGTCCAGCCACCGCGGGAACAGTGCGGCGGTGACGCGGTCGCCTGGGCGCACCCGCCGGACATCCGGCCCGACGGCGACGACCTCGCCGGCACCGTCCGAGACCGGTATGACGTCCGGTTTGACGGGCAGCACGTACTGCCCCCGCAGCACCGGAAGTTCGCGGAAGCTGAGCGAAGTGGCGTGGGCCGCGACCGCGACCTCCCCCTCCCCGGGTGTGCGGGGTTCGTGCGTGCGCACTGACAGGCCATCGATACCGCCGCCGGTGGTGACGTGGTAGCTGCGCACCATCGATGGGCGTCTCGCCATCGACGCGGTCATCCCTCGATGAACTGGTAGTCGCTGACGATGCGGCCGTCGGGGCCGAGCATGAGGATCTCCAGCCCGACGCCGGCGACCTCACCACCGTCCCGGGGTGCCATCTCCCAGTTGAACTTGACCACGTCGTGGAGCCGGTCGGTGTTGCCGCGCGAACGGAAGACGAAGGTGCCTGGCGCGACGAACTCCTCGTAGGCGCGAGTCACCCGGAACTCCAACGCGTGGTGCCCGCGCGCCTCCAGAACGAGACAGTCGAAGCCCAGCCCTTCAGCGGTCTGCAGGATCTCCTGGGGAGGCTGCAGCACATGGACCGCATCGGCGGACCACAGCTCCCGGATCGCGACGCGGCGGCGCTCCTCATCGGGTTCGTTCCACACGGCAACGTAGCGGTCGGCGAGGTCGCGGATATCGATGTCAGCCATGGTTGATCCCCTCGGTCACGAATGGTCGGCGTGCGGCACGACCTTGCTGCGCCGGCCGGAGCGCGGCAATTCCTCACAGGGAATGGCGGATCAGCAGCCCATCGGGTTACACAAGAGGGGTGATCAGCGAATCAAGCAGGGGCGAGCTCGCCGGAGCGTTGCGTGAGTGGCGCACTCGGCGGCGCGTCAGCCAGCTGGAACTGGCCATGCGAGCCGGAACCACGCAGCGGCACGTCAGCTTCATCGAGAGCGGACGGTCGACCCCCGGCCGATCAATGATCATCCGGCTGGGCGAATCCCTGGAGGTGCCGATCCGCGAGCGTAACGAACTACTCCTTGCGGCCGGATTCGCACCGGTCTACCCGCAGACCCGCCTGGACGACCCCCAACTCGAACCGATCCGCACCGCACTCGAACGTATCCTGCACGGCCACCTGCCGTACCCGGCGGTGGTCGTCGACCGGCACGGTGACCTGGTCTCGGCCAACACCGCCTTCCACGTCCTCACCGCCGGCGTGGCGCCGCATTTGTTCGTACCGCCGGTGAGCGTTCCCCGGATGTTGCTGCATCCGCAGGGCCTCGCGCCACGCATCGTCAACCTCGACGAGTGGGCGTGGCACATCATCGACCGCATCAAGGACGAGAGCGCGCGCAACCCGGACGATCAACTCCAACGCCTGGCCTGCGAACTGACCGACCTGGCACCATCACGTCCGCGCGAATCACCGGAGCACCTCGGCTTCGCCGTACCACTGCGCCTGCGGGCACATGATCCAGCCGACGACAGGGAGCTGACGCTCATCACCACGCTCACCCATTTCGGCACCGCCATCGACGTCACCATCGCCGAACTACGACTTGAGGCGTTCCTGCCGGCTGACCAAACGACCAGTGCCATGCTGGCCGAACTCCTCGAGCGGTAACCGATCGCGCCACAGCCCCGCGCAGCGACTCCCGCAAGTGATCCGTGCGGGTCTGCTCGCGTTCTCCGTAGCCCGCCGAGTCCCCGAGCCGCCTCGCCAGACGCGCGGTGCCGGCGCCACCGTGCGCGTCCCCTGCTGGGGGCGATGGGAGACGCTGTCCCCCGACCAGCAGGCCGTCAATCGTTCACACGCGAAAATCCGCGTGCTCGTCGAGCAGGCCGTGGCCACTCTCAGAACCTGGCGGCTGCCGCGCAAACTGCGATGCTCCACCACCCGCGTCACCAGCCTTGTTCAGTCCGTCCTCACTCTCCCGGCCTGCTCGAACTGAGCGTCTGTGAGAGATCGCCGGGTCCGGATAGGCCCATGAAGACTGGAGTACGTCTGGGTTGCGAGTCGGCGACGGACCGTTCGGGAGGATGTATTCCGGGCGATCGTCAAGCCATGCCCGAACTTGACGACAAGCAGCCCCCCGGCAGAGAGGGTGCCCTCACCGCAGGTTGTCTTCTGCTTCTCGTACTGGTGGCGGACGTGGCGGCCGCACTGTTGGTCGTCATCGTGCTCGCTGTCCGGGGGCTGGACCGGATGGACACCGGCTCCGGACGGACAACGACCGGCGCGCCGGCCCTGGACTGGGCGCCAGTGCTGGGCTTCGGCGCTCTGGCCCTGGCGCTCGGCGTGACGGCCGTCGTACTGCTGCGGATCGGACACCGCGTTATCGGGGCGGTACAGCTGACGCTCTGCGTGTTTCCGGCACTCCACATGCTGGGGTACTGGCTCTGACCCAGACGTAGTCACGGCCGTCGGAGGAGCCTTGGGATAGAGGCACAGGCGCTGGGGTTGGAAAACGCTCACTGGCTGACACCACTTGCGACACGGCACGATGGGCCAATGGCATCGACACCAGATCCGCATTGCTGGCTGCACCCTCACGCCGAGGTCCGTCCGTCGCCCGTCGCAGGTTCGGGCCTGTTCGCCAATGCGCCGATCGGAGCGGGAACGGTCGTGGCCCGGCTGGGCGGCCGATTGGTCTCCGACCAGGAACTACAAGACCTCTTCGCCGCCTCCGGGCTTGAGCCGGGCCGCCCTTACATCGACACCATCGCAGTGACCGAGGCCATCCATCTCGTCCTTCCACCCCGCAATGAGCAGTCCATCGGATACAGCAACCACCACTGCGACCCGAGCCTGTGGTGGGAGGGTCCGTACACCCTTCTCGCCCGTCACGACATCGCACCGGATGATGAACTGACCAGCGACTACGCCACCAGTACCTGGGACCCGCAGTTCGTCCTGGCATGCTCATGTGGCTCACCGGCCGGCTGCCGAGGAACCGTCACCGGCAACGACTGGCAGCTACCGGAGTTGCGGACACGCTACGGCAACCACTGGGTTCCAGCGCTCCTGTCACGTATCGCTTCAACCGCGTAGGGAGCCAAAGGAAACGACGTCGCAGAACGCCCAACAGAATGAGGTGGCGTCACCAGCAGGCGACGCACTGGGTCAGGTCTTCCGATGAAGCCGTGGAGCCGGGCGAAGAGGGGCGCTCTACCACCCATCGCCGGGCCCCCAGGCCCCCCAGGCCGCTGCTGTGGGGTGTGGCGCGCCGGGCGAGCGGGCGGAAGGCCATGGGTGTGGTCTCCCGCCCGGCAGGTGCACCGCCGCTGTTCCCGGCTCGGTTGCTCGGGCAGGACGGCCTGCTCGTGCCGGCGGCCGAGGAACGTCCAGGACAGACCGAGCATGATCAGCATCAGGACCGGTGGATCGCGAACGCCAGGTGGAGGCTGCGGTCGACGACCAGCAGGCTGATCAGGGAAGAGATGATGATGGTCAGGCTGACGCCGGCCTTGGTGAAGCCCTGTGCCTTGCTGCGGCTGCTTGCTGGGACGTAGTCGGAGATCAGCGTCTCGGTGACGCCTTTGAAGGCGTTGGCTACCGCGGCGAAGCCGACGACGCACACCATCAGTACGGGAAGGCTGTCCGCCCAGGGGATGAGCACGAACGGGACCGTGGCGATCAAGGCCCCGGTCAGCACGATCGGCCACCGTCCCGCCTTGCGGCGTACGAGTTTGTCGGAGAGGAACCCCACGGACGGCTGGGTGAAGATGCCCAAGGAGTGGTCCAGCCCCATGATCAGGCCGATGACGCCGGCCGACGTGACGTAGTGGCGTAGCTGAGCGAATGAGCGCCGGCGCGGTGCTGTGGGTCACCCTGGCGGTCTTCGCCCAGGAATCGGTCTGGAACTTCTACGACGCCCAGGTCCCCGAACAGTCTGGGTGTGCGCCCTCCGCCCGTGGTACCGGTGAACAGGTACTTGGGGCGGTACCGGTGAACGGGTAGCCGGATGCGTCGAGTCAGCTGCTGGAGAGCTGATTCAGCGCCTCACGGTGGTGATGTGCGGCAAGTAGCTCGGCCCGTTCCTCGTCCCGGTCCAGCAGGGCGTCAAGCAGGCTGCGGTGTTCGCGGAACCGTCGGCGGAAAGCCTCGGCCCGCTCCGGGGCAAGCTTGATCGTCAGATCGAGGCGCTCCTCGTCACTGAAGGCGCGGGCCTGCTGCAGCAGTCCATCCAGCACCGGGTTGCCGACCGCCGCTTCCATCTGGTGGTGGAAGCGGCGCAGCAGGCGATGGACGGCTACCAGTTGGTCGGTCACGTCGGCTCGTGCTCCGTGCTCGGCCAGGTCCTGCTCGATCTGCCCGACCAGGGCATCGGCGTGCTCCAGCATCTCGGCCAGATCCGCGAGCTGGGCATCGGTGGCATTCCGGGCGGCCAGGCGAGCCATGAGGGCCGACAGCCGCACCTCGGCCTCCACGATCTCCGAACGCGCGGAAGCCGAGTGGTCCGCGATCCGCAGCGCCCGGGCCCCGACCCGCTCCACCACCTTCTCGTGCACCAGCTGACGCAGCGCTTCACGCACCGGGGTAGGGCTGACACCGAGACGGGCGGCGAGATCGCGTTCGGTGATCTTCTCGCCCGGCCGCAACGCCCCCTCCCGAACCGCAGCACGAAGCCGCCGGTAAGCCTGGTCGGCCAACGACGTCGTCTCCATGGGGCTGAGGGCATCCGTGCTCATGTCCGCAACATTGCCTCCGCTATAGCAAAGAGTCAATAGGTTGGTTGCGGGTGAAGCGAGCGATGCCGTGGTGCACCGCCGCCGTGCTCAGGGCCGCGTTCCCGACGGTGACCGCCGGCACGCTGGAGCACGGCCTTCGCGCGGTACGTCGACTCCGCGGACGCGAAGGTGCTCTACCGGTTGGTCAACACGCTGCTGATGCGGCTGCCGGCCGCGCCCGTCGGCGCCTCCCCGCTCGCTGTGCCCCCGGACGAGGTGCCCGCGCGGTTCGAGGACATCCTCACCGGCCTGGTCCGGGAACGCCGCTACGGCGGCGCGGCCGGCGACGGCGTCGCCGATGGCGTGCGCGAGGCGTTCGCTGCCGTGACCGGCCTGGCACCGGCCTGGTTCAGCAGGGTGTCGCTCCGCCGAGGCCGGCGGTGGCGCCGAGGCGGGCGTGTAGTGCTTGTACCTCGTTCGCCTTGGGATTCGGGCCTCGGGAAGCTCGACTGGCCGCGCCGGGAACAGCCGGCCCGGCCGGAACGGTTGCATCGACCGAGGGACCGGCGCCGCACGGGCGGGGAATGGCAGCGGATACGGAGACCGCGAGGTCGTCCCGCCCCGGCGGAGTCCGGGCCCCGGATCGCGGTATGCCTGCCGCGCCCTTGGAACAAGACGTATTTACGCAGGAGGACTGGGTCCATGACTGACCGGCCGTTGACGCTCATGGCAGTGCACGCTCACCCCGACGACGAGGCCACCGGAACGGGAGGGGTCCTCGCGCGGTACGCGGCGGAAGGCATGCGCACTGTTCTTGTGACATGTACCGACGGTGGCTGCGGTGACGGGCCGGGGGGTGTCAAGCCGGGCGAACCCGGGCACGATCCGGCGGCCGTCGCTCTGATGCGACGGCAGGAACTGGAGGCGAGCTGTGAAGTCCTCAAGGTCAGCGATCTGGAGATGCTGGACTACGCCGACTCCGGGATGACGGGCTGGCCGAGCAACGACGCCCCCGGCTCCTTCTGGCAGACCCCCGTGGAGGAAGGCGCCGCACGACTCGCGGAACTCATTCGCCACTACCGGCCCGATGTGGTCGTCACCTACGACGAGAACGGCTTCTACGGTCACCCCGACCACATCCAGGCCCACCGCATCACGATGGCGGCGTTGGAGATGACCGAGCTGACACCGAAGGTGTACTGGACGACGGCGCCGCGCTCGATGATGCAGCGCTTCGGGGAGACCATGCGCGAGTTCGGCGCGGACATGCCGGAGCCGGACCCCGCGGAGGTCGCCGCGATGGCCGAGATCGGGCTCCCCGACGACGAGATCACCACGTGGGTGGACACCACCGCGTTCAGCGGCCAGAAGTTCGATGCGCTGGCCGCGCACGCCAGTCAGGGGGAGAACATCTTCTTCCTCAAGATGGGCAAGGAGAGGTTCGGCGAGCTGATGGGCATGGAGACCTTCGTACGGGTCAAGGACTCCACCGGCGCGGCCGTGCCCGAGAACGACCTCTTCGCCGGACTGCGCTGATCCGCCCGCGCTCGGAGTGGCGCGCCCCCGTCGGACCATGCCGGCGGGGGCTCTCGGACTGGCCGATCGCCCCCGTAACACCGCACGCAGGCGCTCCCTACTTCCGCATCACCAGGAGGACGACCAGCGCGGCGAGGATCAGCCCGCTCACCACCGCCGCGGCGATCTTCGCCTTGCTGTACGGGCGTTCGCCGATGACTTCGGCGGTGCGGGCGTTCACCATGACCTGCCAGCTGGTGCCCGCGTACAGATAGGTCAGGAACCACACAGGCAGCAGCATCAGCTTGAACGTGAGCGCCGAGTACTGCGTGTCCAGCGTGGTGACCCGTTGCTCGTCGCCGCCGATGTCGGAGCGGCAGTCGGACGTGATGACGGTGGCCATCCGTTCCTTGGCCGTCACGAGCCCGTCCTCGGGCTCCACGTCGTACCGCACGGTTTGGAAGCCGGCCAGGTATTCCGTCTGGAACGGCTTGGCCTCCTCCAGCGGCCACGGTGTGAGCTTGTCCAGCTGTTCGTGGCCGACGTGGCTGGTCCCGGCGACGAGGACGTCGTCGAATGCGCGGCTGACCGTACCGGAGACGGGGGACCAGCGGGTGTGACGCACCTGGCGGGTCTTGGTGACGCTCTCACCGTTCTCCGTCGTGGTGTACGTCTCGGTGACGTAGTAGTAGACGCCACGCTGACCCCGGTATCTGGTGACCGTCTCCGCGTCGTAGGTCCAGTGCGGCAGGTAGCTGCCCTTGAACGTCTCCGCCTCGCTGACCTTCTTCAGCCGGGAGGGCGCGAACCAGCGGGACGATGTCCATGTGCGCAGCGCGTCCCGGGCCGCGTCCCGGTCCAGGCCGAAGGGGACGACGGCCTCCGGCTGTACCCGCTCGGTGGCATCGGGGTCGGCGACCAGCGGGGTGGCGCAGAACTGGCAGCTCACGGAGAGGTCGTCGCTCTCGGTGTGGGCGCCGCAGCCCGGACAGACATAGGCGCGTATGCCGCCGGACACGGAGCTTCGCGGTTTGACGGGCAGCGGGGCCAGTTCGTCGAAGCTGTGCTCGCGGACCTCGCGCGCTGCCGTGGCCACCGCCTGCTCGTGACCGCAGTACGGACAACGCATGGCGTCGGAGCCCGGCGCGAACTCCACCGTGGCGCCGCACGCCTGGCAGGGGTAGGAACGAGAACCCGTACCGGGAGCCCCGGCGTTCTGCTCTTCGGTGTCCAACGTCGTCCCTCCCTCAGGCCTGAGGCGGCAGCGGCGGAGGGACGGCCCCGAAGAGCCGGCCGATGTCGGGCACCTGGTCGGCGGGCAGCCACCCGGGCAGCCCTTCCTTCCAGACCAACGTCGTCCGGGTCAGGGTGCCCGCGCTCACCAGACCGGTCAGCGCCGTCCGGTCGTAGGGCCCCTGCTGGGTGCCGTTGACGCCGATGAACCACTGCTCCTGCACGGGCAGCGGCGGCGGCCCCGCCGAGGGGGCGGGAGACGTGGCGGGTGCGGGAGCAGCGGGTTGCGGCTGTGGGGTGAGGCTGGCAGCCATCCGCTGGCCCGCGGCCATCCCGAGCCCCAGCCCCATGCCTTCGCCGACGCCGCTGCCGGGCGTGCCCGCAGCGGTGCCGAGCGCATCGGCTGCCCGGAACTGGGTGTACTGGTCGAGATTGCCCGCGATACCCATCCGGGAACGGGTGTCGATGGCCTCCTCGACCTCCGGAGGCAGCGAGATGTTCTCGATGATGAACTTGGGGACGGCGATACCGACCGGCTTCAGCTCCTGGGAGAGCACACCCGCGAGCCTGGTGCCGATGGCTTCCTGCTGGGTCGCCAGATCCAGCATCGGCACACCCGCGGTGGCGAGTGCGCTGCCCAGTTTGCCGACGATCAGCTGGCGCAGGTACTGCTGCACCTCCTCGGTACGGAACTGCGGGTCGGTACCCGCCAGTTCGCGCAGCAGCGCCGCCGGGTCGACCACCTGGGCCGCGTAAGCACCGAAGGCCCGCAACCGCACCATTCCGAACTCGGGGTCGCGGACGATGACGGGGTTCTGCGTGCCCCACTTCATGTCGGTGAACTGGCGGGTGGTGACGAAGTACACCTCGGCCTTGAACGGAGAGTCGAAGCCGTACTTCCAGCCCTTCAGCGTGGACAGCAGCGGCATGTTCTGGGTCTGCAGGGTGTACGTGCCCGGCTGGAAGACGTCCGCTATTCGGCCCTCGTTGACGAAGACCGCGGTCTGCGACTCGCGTACGACGAGCTTGGCGCCCATCTTGATCTCGTTGTCGTGGCGCGGGAATCGCCACACGATGGTGTCCCGGCTGTCGTCGGTCCACTCGATGATGTCGATGAACTCCCCGCGGATGCTGTCGAACAGCCCCATGGAACCTCCCCCGTTCGGTGCTGCGCCCCACTCCTGATCCGTCAGGGAACGATAGCAACCGGCGACGAACGGGGTTCCCCGGACCTGTGCGTGCCGGGCCCTGCCGTCAGGGGCTCTCGGGCAGGAGGCGGAGTCCGGCCAGGACCTGTCGTGCATGGCGTCGCGCGGCAGACGGGAATGTGACGACATCGCCTAGCGGGTGCCCCGGCGCGGCCCGGCCGCTCCGCGTCGAGGGCGGCCCTCGGTTACTCCTTGCCTTCGGAGACGGCGGGCCCCTGCGCAATGGCCTCTCCTTTGCGGACCGTGCAGTGGACCGAGTCGTCCACCACGTCGGCGACGATCGTGTCGCCGGGCTCGGTGTCGGAGCCGAGGAGCAGGGAGGCGATCCGGTTGCCGAGTTCCGTCCGGATCGTGCGGCGCAGCGGCCGGGCGCCGAACGCCGGCTGGTGGCCGTGGGCGACGTCCCGGTTCATGGCGTCCCCGGGCTGACGGGTCGGGCCGGCTCAGTGGGCGGCGGTGGCCAGGAGTGCCGGCAGGTCTCGCATGTCGTCGAACACGACCGTGCCTGGTCCTTCCAGCCGTGCGGCCGGAGTGAGGCCCCCGCAGTAGCCGAAGGCGCGCATACCCGCGGCCCGGGCTGCCTGGACCCCGTATGCGCTGTCCTCGATCACCGCGCACCGCTCCGGCCGTACCCCCAGGGAGCGCGCCGCGTGCTGGAAGAGGTCGGGTGCGGGCTTGCCTCGGCGGACGTCGTCGGCGCTGAAGACCCGGTTCTCGAAGTGGTGCGTCAGGCCGGTGATCTCCAGGCTCCGCCGAATGCCGGTGTGACCGCCGTTCGATGCGACGCAGATGCCGGTGGTGAGGTGATTCAGGACCTCGGCGATGCCGTCGACAGGAGCCAGCTCGGCCTCGAACGCCGCGTCGTACAGGTGCTCGTACCGGTGCTGCCAGTCCTTTTCCAGGCGCCGCCCGAGCCGTTCCTCGACGGCTGCCGTGTAGACCTCGGTGGACGAGCCGACGAACCTCTCGATGATCTCGGCTTCGGTGAACGTGCACCCCAGGTCGGCCATGATCAGTGCGTCCACCTTGACGCATATCTTCTCGCTGTCCACCAGTACGCCGTCACAGTCGAAGATCACCAGGTCAAGAGAGCTCAGCGTCATGTGCAGCAGCGTAGAGGGGGGCTGGTGCGTGCCCCGCACCAGCCCCGGGTGCGACGGCGCGACCGGTCTGCGGGGGGATCGTGCGCGCGCAGAGGCCGCGGGACGCGAGCGACTGAGCGATCCGGGGGAGCGCGGTGAGTGTGGCGGCCGGCCATTCGGTGTATTGACAGTGCGCAGTCAAGACGCTGTCATATATGGGAGCGCTCCCACGACTGAACTGACCTACGGTTTCCGACCTTGAGGAGGCGCACATGCCGATTCATGCTCCGCGATTACTGCGCAGACCCTGGACAGCGGCCGGGGCCGCTCTCGCGCTGGCCCTGTCCCTCTTCGTCGCGGTGCCCGCCAGTGGTTCGGACCTGGCGTCCGGTTGCCGGGTCGACTACACCGTCAACGAGTGGTCCGGCGGCTACACCGCCGAGGTGCGCGTCACCAACACCGGCCCCGACCTCAACGGTTGGCGCCTGACCTGGACCTACGACGGCGACCGGCAGGTCACCTCCGCCTGGGGCGCGACCGTCACTCAGGACGGCCACGCGGTGACCGCCGCCAACGCCGCCTGGAACGGGGCGCTGGCCAGTGGCGGCACCGTCGATTTCGGTGTGCAGGGGACCTGGCAGTCCGCCGGCTCGGCGCCCACCGACTTCGCGCTCAACGGCGTGTCCTGCGGCGGTGACCCCGCCGCACCGCCGACCACGCCGCCTCCCACGTCACCGCCTCCCACCACACCGCCCTCCGCGCAGTGCGGTGATGCCGCCGTCTGCGAGGACTTCGAGGACCAGGCCGGCCCGGCCCCCGCCGGTGACTGGCAGTTCACCGCGCCGGACTGCCAGGGCACGGGCACGGCCGCCGTCGATACGGAGGTCGCCCACAGCGGCACGCGGTCGCTGCGGTTGGACGGGCGGGCCGGCTACTGCAACCACGCCTTCGTGGCCTCCACCGCGGACCTGTCGTCGGTCGGCCCCGTGCTGCACGTCCGCATGTGGGTACGCCACACCACCGCGCTCCCGGCCGCGCACGTCACCTTCGTATCGATGCCCGACAGTGCCCAGGACGGCAGGGCGCTGCGGGTCGGCGGACAGAACGGCGCCCTGCAGTGGAACCGGGAGAGCGACGACGCCACGCTTCCGGCGCAGAGCCCGGTCGGGGTGGGGCTGAGCAGGCCCCTGCCGACGGGCGGTTGGCAATGCCTGCGGTTCGCGGTCGACACCTCGGCGCCGGGGCTCGACACCTGGCTCGACGACGAGCTGGTGCCGGGGCTGCACGCCGACGGAGTGCCGACGCAGGACATCGACGCGCAGTGGCTCTCCCGGACCACTCAGCCGAGACCTACCGCCCTGCGGCTGGGCTGGGAGAGTTACGGGACCGGCGACGACACCCTGTGGTTCGACGACGTGGTCGTCGGCTCCTCACCGGTCGGCTGCTGACGACCGGCCACCCGGCGGGCGGGGGAAGTGCCGGCTCCACGGAAACATTCCCCCGGCCGTACGGTCCTTGACACCCGCAAATATGATCACGTCGATCGGCCAGGGGGTCGAATCTTCTAGGGCCTCTGGGGGCGACGCCGTGGGTGTCATTGTGGGTGCGATCGTTGCGCTATGTGTGGTTGTGGGCGGGTGGTGGTTCGTCCGGACCTACAACCGGCTCGTCCGTCTGCGGAACCAGGCGCAGGCCTCGTGGGCCCAGATCGACGTGCAGTTGAAGCGGCGGCACGAGCTGATACCGAATCTCGTCGAGACCGCGCGCGGTTACGCCGCTCACGAGCGCTCCACCTTCGAGGCGGTCACCGACGCACGTGGGGCCGCCGTGAGCGGCGGGCTCGGTGTCAAGGATTAGGCAGCCGCCGAGACGACGCTCACCGCTACCCTGGGCAGGCTGTTCGCGCTCGGGGAGAACTACCCGGAGCTCAAGGCGGACCAGCATTTCAGCGAGGTGCAGGCCGAGTTGAGGACGGCCGAGGACAAGATCGCGTATGCGCGGCAGTTCTACAACAGCGCCGTGCAGAGCTACCACACCGCACTGGAGAGCTTCCCCGGCAACATCGTGTCCGGGCTGGGCGGCGCGCACGCCCGGCGCGAGTACTTCGAGGCCCCCGACGTGGCGCAGGACGCCGTCCAGGTGAGATTCGCGTGACGCTCACCGAACAGCTCTACTGGGGCGGCGCCGCCCTGATCGTGCTCTGGCTCGTCGCCTTCGCCCTCGCGCTGGTCGCCACCCGGAACGGCGTGGTCACGCCGGGGCCCGCGACCCAGGAGTTCGGGGACGCCCCCGAACCGCCGGCCGTGGTCAGCCTGCTCGGCAACCACTGGCGGGGCGTGCAACACGCCGCCGCGGCCACCCTGCTGGACCTCGCCGCCCGCGGACTGGTCGAGTTGCGGCAGCCCGGCGACGACCCGGCCCGCAGCACCGTCCACGTCACGGAGGCCGGCCGCGCGGCGCAGGGGCTGATGCCGTACGAACTGCGCGTACTGGAACGGGTGACGGCCGCGGCGACGAACGGCGGCGCACCCATCGGGGCGATCGCGTTCCGCGACGAGAAGCGCGCCGCCTCCTGGAACACGGCGCTGCGCCGGGAGGTCATCGCCGAGGCCCGGCTGCGCGGCCTGTCCCGGTACCGGTTCGCGCCCCTGCTCGTCAGCGCCCTGCTCGTCACCGCGTTCGTTCCCGGTGCGCTGTTCGCCGTGGCCGTGATCACGGGCGGGCACAATGTGCGGGCGGCATGCGTCCTCGGTGTGGCCCCGGGCGCCGCGCTGGCCTTCCTGCTCGGCAAGTCACTGGGGGAGCGGGCCACATCCAAAGGCCTTGAAAAATCCGCTCATTGGGCCGGGCTGCGCGCCTGGCTGACGGCGCACGAGGACTTCGCCCGGCTGCCGCCCGCCTCCGTGACGGTATGGGACCGCTACCTCGCGTACGGGACCGCGCTCGGCGTCACCAGCTTGACCAGCCGCCTCCTCGGCTTCGACTCGGGAGACCGGCGACGCGTCTGGTCCTCGTACGGAGGGACCTGGCGTCCCGTGCGCATCCGCTACCCCCGGCTGCGCCCGGGTTTCGGCTGCTCGACCGGCCGGCTGCTGCAGTTGGCGGCCGCGGCGGGCGTGGTCGCGGTGTGCCTCTGCGCCTTCGCGATGATGCGGGAACCCGGCTGGGTGGTCGAGGCCGACGCGCACAGTGGCGGTTCGCTGCGCAGGCCGGGGCTCGTCCTGAGCGCCGGGTGGGTGGGCAGCGCGCTGCTCGGCCTGGTGGTGGCGGGCAAGTTCAGCCGCTGGACCCTGTTCGTGGCGTTCCTGGCGATGATGCCCGGCAACTTCGCGAGCGGCACCCACGGCTGGTTCAGAGACGCGGCGGAGCACGAGGGGCCCCTGCCGGGCGAGTTGGCGGCCGTCGCAGCCTTCGGCGCGCTGGCGGTGTACCTCGTGGTGCTCGCCTGTCTGGAGCGGCGGGAGCCCGACACGGTCACCGGTGAGGTGCTGCGCATGGAGTCGCGCAGGGGCAAGGAGGTGGCCCGGTTCCTGGCCCTCGACGAGGGGAACACGGACCTGACCACCGCCTGGGCGCTGCCCGCGGCCTCGCCGGCCGTCGCGACGGGCGCCCAGGTGCGGTTGCGGGTCTCGCGGGGTACCCGCACCATCCGTTCGGCGGAGCTGGTGAAGGCCGCGATGCCGGAAGGCGACCGGGTGAGGGCCGGTACGCAGGACGCGTCCTGAGGCGGAGGGCGCGCCGGAGCGGTACGTCCGGGCGAGCAGGCGGTGACAGCCTCTGAAGCACCGCACGGTGTCCGTCACCGCGCCGCTGCGCCGGAACGGGTGGCGGGTGCCGGGTGCCGGGCGGCTGTCCCGAGCGCGACCGGGACCGGGAGACCGGCCGCGTGACGAGGCCCGGTCGGGCCGCCGGACGAGGACGGACCGGGACGCCCCCGGTTGCGGCGCCGCGGGTTCGGGTGACCCTGGAAGAGCCGTGACCGCCACGCGCCGACCGCGTATGCACGCCGCACCGCGAGGTGGTTACGGGTGAAGCCGAGGGAGAAGGGCACCCGAACGCCGTACAGGAAGTGGGTGGGCAGCATGAGGGCCGGCGTCTTTGAGGGGCCGGGCGGAATCGCCCGGCGGCACGTTCCCGGTCCGGGCACCGAGGGCGCGGGTGACGAGAGCGTACGGATCGCTGCCGTCACCCTCTGCGGACCGGCCTCGCACATCCCCGGATCTCCGGCCGCCGCATGAACGGCGGCCGTGACCGGTCCGGGCCGCTGCGCGGAGTTGTCCTCGACACGGACGGGGTGCTCCTCGACTCCGCCGTCGTGCACGCCGCCGCATGGAAGACCGCGTTCGACGCCTGCCTCGCCGAGCCGGCGTCCGACGAGCCGGGGGCCGGGGCGCCCTTCGACGCGGACGCCGAATACCGCCGCTACGTCGACGGCAGGTCGCGGTACGACGGGGCCGAGGCGTTCCTGACCTCCCGGGGCATCCGCCTCCCGCCCGGGAGCCCCGACGACCCGCCCGGCTGCGGCACGGTCCGGGCCGTCGCCGCGCGCAAGGAAGCGGCGTTCCGGGACGCTCTGGCCGCAGGCGCCGTCGTCGCGTTTCCAGACGCGGAGGAGGCGCTGGCGGCCCTGCGTACGCGCGATGTCCCGTGCGTCGCCGTCTCCGCGTCCCGGCACGCCCGGACGCTGCTCGCGGACACGGGACTCGACCGGTTCCTGGCGGGCGTCGTGGACGGCGAGGACACCGCCCGCCTCGCGCTCCCCGGAAAGCCGGACCCGGCGCTCTTCCTCCACGCGGCCGACCGCCTCGCTACCGGCCCCGGCGACACCGCCGTGGTGGAGGACGCGCTCGCAGGCGTACGGGCGGGGCGGCGCGGAGGCTTCGGTTACGTCGTCGGTGTGGACCGGAGCCCGGACGGGAGCGGCTCGGCCGCCCTGCGGCAGGAGGGCGCCGACCTGGTGGTCTGCGACCTCATGACACTGGTACGAGAAGTATGGGGCGAGGTGCGATGACCACCGGATGGACGTGGGGCTACGGGCGGTACGAGCCGGAGCGCGAGCGGCTGGTCGAGTCGCTCTGCACGCTCGGCAACGGCAGGTTCGCCACCCGGGGCTCCGCACCCGAGTGTTCCGCGGGTCCCGTCCACTACCCGGGCACGTACCTGGCCGGCTGCTACGACCGGCGCACCTCGACCGTCGGCGGCCGGAGCGTCGAGAACGAGGACCTGGTCAACCTCCCCAACTGGACGCTTCTGCGCTACCGCTGCCTCCCGGACGACGAACCGCCCGGCGACTGGCTGACGCCCGGCTCCCCGGACCTGCGGCACTACGAGGTACGGCTCGACCTGCGCGCCGGAACACTCACCCGGCAGCTGTACTTCCGGGACGCGCACGGACGCGGCCTGCGCGTCGGCCACACGCGGATCGTGCACATGGGCGACGCGCACCTCGCGGCCCAGCGCAGCACGTTCCGCGCCTACGGATGGAGCGGCGCCGTCGAGGTGGAGTCCGTCCTCGACGGCGCGGTCAGCAACGCCGGTGTGGAGCGGTACCGGGACCTGGAGGGGCACCATCTCACCGACCTCACGAGCGGGTTCGAGGCCGACGGGACCGCCTGGCTCTCCTGCCGCACGCATGATCCCGGTATCCGTCTCGCCCTGGCCGTCCGCACGGACACCGCACCCGAGGTGCCCGCCGGACAGAAGGCCACACCGACCGGCACCGTCCAGACCTACCGCCTCCCCGTCGTCCCGCGTCGCTCGGTGTCCGTGGTGAAGACCTTGGCCCTGCACACCTCGATGGACCGGCCCGACGGCGACCCGCGCGCGGAGGCCTGCGACGCACTCACCCGGACACCGGACTTCTCCCGGCTGCTGACCACCCACGAGGCGTCCTGGCGGCGCCTGTGGGAACAGGGCGAACTGGACGTCCCCGGAGAGGAGGGGCGCATCCTGCGTCTGCACCTGTTCCACCTCCTGCAGACGCTTTCGCCGCACACCGCGGAACTCGACGTCGGCGTCCCGGCCCGGGGGCTGCACGGCGAGGCCTACCGGGGCCACATCTTCTGGGACGAGCTGTTCGTCCTGCCCCACCTGAACCTGCACTTCCCCGAAGTGGCCCGGGCCCTGCTCATGTACCGCCACCGCCGCCTGCCGGCCGCACGCGCGGCGGCCCGCGATGCCGGGGGCCAAGGGGCCATGTACCCATGGCAGAGCGCGAGTTCGGGCCGGGAGGAGACCCAGGAACTGCACCTCAACCCCCGCTCGGGGCGCTGGCTCCCGGACAACTCCCGGCTCCAGCACCACGTGGGATCGGCCGTCGCCTACAACGTGTGGCGGTACGCGCAGACCACTGGGGACCGCGGATTCCTGCACGCCGAGGGGGCCGAGGTCCTGTTGGAGGTCGCCCGTTACTGGTCCGGTGCCGCCGCTTTCGACCCGGGCCTGCGGCGCTACCGGATTCGCGGCGTCGTCGGCCCCGACGAGTACCACGACGCCTATCCCGGCGCCGCGGACCCCGGCATCGACGACAACGCGTACACGAACGCGACCGCCGCCTGGGTCCTCGCCCGCGGTCTCGACCTCCTGGAGGACCTGCCCCCCGCGCGGAAGGCGGAACTGCGCGAGGACCTGTCGCTCGACAACGACGAACTCGCGCGCTGGGAGGACGTCTCCCGCCGTCTCCACATCCCCTTCCACCAGGGGGTGATCAGCCAGTTCGACGGCTGGGGCGACCTGGCGGAACTCGACTGGGAGGGGTACCGGGCACGCTACGGCGACATCCGCCGGCTCGACCGGATTCTGGAGGCGGAGGGCGACACCGTCAACCGCTACCAGGCCTCCAAGCAGGCCGACACGCTCATGCTCGGCTACCTCTTCCGGCCCAGTGAACTGCACGCGCTGTTCGCCCGGCTCGGCTGTCCCCTGGACGACGACACATGGCGCGCCACCGTCGCGTACCACCTGCGCCGCACCAGCCACGGTTCGACGCTCAGCAGCCTCGTCCACGGCTGGGTGACCGCCCGGGGGAAGGGCGCCGACGCCTGGCGCTACTGCGAGGAGGCGCTGCTCGGCGACGTGGCCGACCTTCAGGGCGGCACGACCGGCGAGGGCATCCACCTCGGGGCGATGGCCGGCACCCTCGACCTGGTGGAGCGCGGGATCACCGGCCTGGCGGCCGTGCCGGAGGGCTTGCACGTGGAGCCGGTGGCCCTGGCACAGATCCCCCGGTTCTCGTTCACGGTCTGTTTCCGCGGCCACCGCGGAGTCCGCGTCCGCATGCTCCCCGGGCGCCTGGGCATCCAGGTACCGGACTCGCGCGGGGGTCCGCTCCCCGTCGTCCTGCCGGACGGGCGCCGGTTCGGTGTCCGTCCGGGGGAGGAGCGCTGGTTCCGGCTCTGAGCGGCGGCCTCGCGGCTGAACGGGGCGGTTCGGGACCGCGTCGGGCGTCGGCGGGCCGATGTGTCAACGTTCAAGAAACCGCAATGGTCTAGGCCAACACATTGACGTGAATGCGTCACCCTTCGATTCTTGGCGGCACCTTCTCCCGACAGGAGTCCCCATGAACCGTCTTCGCGCTCTGCTCTGCGGTGCGGCCACCGCCGCCCTGGCCACCGCAGGACTCGCTGCCTTCGCCGCGCAGCAGGCTTCCGGCGCGCCCGCCGACGCCACCGCGCTCAGCAACCGGTGGTACGCCGCCGCGCCCTATCTGATGCCGCACGACAACAATCCGCCGGACGCGGGCGCCATCATGGACGCCACCGGGCTGAAGGCGTTCCAGCTCGCGTTCATCCTCGCGCCCAACGGGGGAGGCTGCAGCCCGACCTGGGACGGTACGTCGCCGGTCTCGTCGGACACCGCCGTGGGCTCCGTCATCAGCGCGATCCGCGCCAAGGGCGGCGACGTGTCCGTCTCCATCGGCGGATACGGGGGCACCAAGCTGGGCCAGACCTGCTCCGACGCCGCCTCCACCGCGGCCGCCTACCAGCAGGTCATCACGAAGTACCAGCTGAAGGCCATCGACTTCGACCTGGAGGAGCCGGAGTACGAGAACACCGCCGCCATCGCCCGCGAGATCGGCGCGGCCAAGATCCTCCAGCAGAACAACCCGGGCCTCTACGTCTCGGTCACCACGGCCGGGACCGCCGACGGCACCGGCTGGTTCGGCAAGCAGATGCTCAACGAGGCCAAGGCGCAGGGCTTCACGCCGAACAACTTCTCGATCATGCCGTTCGACGGCGGGTTCAACGGGGCGGCCGCGCAGACGAGCGCCCTGACGAACTTCAACACCGTCCTCCAGTCCACCTTCGGCTGGGACGCGGCGACCGCGTACGCGCACGAGGGCTTCTCCGGGATGAACGGCCGCAGCGACACCGGCGAGTACTTCACCCAGGCCGACTTCCAGACCGTGCTGGACTTCGCCACCAGCCACCACATGGACCGCTTCACCTTCTGGTCGCTCAACCGCGACCGCCAGTGCACCCCGCCGGACAACAACGGCAAGACCTCCGGCACGTGCAGCAGCGTGGCCCAGTCGGACTGGGACTTCGCGAAGTTCTCGGTGAAGTTCGCCGGCGTCACCCCGCCGACCACCACCCCGCCGACCACCCCGCCCCCCACCGGCGGCAGCTGCACCGCGGCCGCGTGGAACAGCGGCGCCGTCTACACGGGCGGCGACACCGTCTCGTACGGCGGCCACTCCTGGAAGGCCAAGTGGTGGACCCAGAACGAGACGCCCGGCAGCACGGGTGAATGGGGGGTATGGGAAGACCTCGGCGCCTGCTGAAGGGGCGCCCCGGAGGGCCTGGCCGGCGCGGGAGGGCGCGCCGGCCCCGCCCCGTTGCCGGATTGGGATGTCACCCGCTTTGCTCGGCCGGACCGGCCTGCGACTAGTTTGGGTCCAGGACATATACGCAGGCCCGGGGCGGCAGAGGTGCCCGGGGGACGAGAGGTCGGGAAGAGTGTCGCTGCGCGCAGGCGATCCGGCGGAGATCGGTGGTTATCCGCTTGAGGCGCGCCTCGGCTCGGGAGGCATGGGCACCGTCTTCCTGGCCCGTACGAGTTCGGGCCGGCCCGTCGCGATCAAGCTGATCCACCAGCAGTTCGCCGGTGACAGCGAGTTCCGCATCCGCTTCCGCCAGGAGGTCGCGGCGGCGAGGCGGGTGAGCGGAGCGTTCACCGCCGCCGTGGTCGACGCCGCTCCCGAGGCCGAGCAGCCGTGGATGGCGACCGCCTACATCGAGGGGCCGACGCTCGCGCAGCGCATCGCCGACGAGGGCCCGCTGAGCGGGGCCGGGCTGCGGAGCCTCGCCATCGGTCTTGCGGAGGCGCTGCGCGACATCCACCGGGTGGGCGTCGTCCACCGTGACCTGAAGCCCTCGAACGTCGTACTGTCGGCCGAGGGGCCGCGCGTCATCGACTTCGGCATCTCGCGCGCCGCCGACCAGCAGACGCTCACGATGACCGGACGCGTCATCGGCACCCCGCCCTTCATGTCGCCCGAGCAGTTGCAGGCGCCCAGGGGCGTGGGGCCGCGCTCCGACGTCTTCTCGCTGGCGACGCTGCTGGTGTACGCGGCGACGGGACGCGGACCCTTCGACGCGGACAGCCCCTACCTGACCGCCTATCAGGTCGTCCACGAGGAACCGTCGCTGGACGCCGTACCGGCCGCTCTGCGGACGGTCGTCGAGCCGTGCCTGGACAAGGAGCCCGAGGGCCGCCCCTCGGCGGACGAACTCCTCGAACTGCTGCGGGACCTGCCGTCCGAGCTGGGCGAGAGCGCGGCGGACGGGCCCGGGGCGGCGGCCGGCCGTACCCGCGACGTCCTCACCGAGCACCACCTCGCGACACGGGACACCCCCGCACCGAATGCCCCGGCCACGGACGTCTCCGGCGCCGGAAACTCCCGCACCGCCATCGGCCGGCGGTTGCGCGGCCGGTGGCGGCCCGTGCTCGCGGCCGCCGTCGCCGTCGCGGCGATCGGCGGGGGAGTCACCGCGTTGCAGGCGGGCGGCATCGGCGGCAGTGACACCAAGGACCACGGCAACACGACCGCGGCGCCGGGGGCCGCGCTGCCGGACGGCTTCGCGCCCTGGCACAAGACCGTGCTGGGCGGGCGCAAGGACATTCCCGACGAGCTGCGGTGCGTCGCACGGGGCGACCGGGTGTTCTGCGGAGGCGGGGGCGTCGTCGCGGCGCGGATCAGCGCCGTGGACGGCTCCCGTGCGTGGACGGCTTCGAGCCCCGGCATCCCCGTCCAGGGCATGCACCTGGTGGGCGCCACCGACGACACGGTGCTCGGCTACCGGTTCGCCGCCGAGGACGCCCCGCAGGACCCGGACACCGAGGTGGTGGCCATCGACGCGGACAGCGGCCGGGAGCTGTGGTCCGCCCCGGCCGGCGGCCAGTCGACCGCTGTCACGGGCCGGACCGAGGACGCCGTGCTGATGGGCGACGCCGTCGTGACGGTCGACGCGACCGACACCGCCTTCGAGGCCCGGGACGCGCACAGCGGCGAGATCGCCTGGACGCAGCCGTTCCCCGCCGGTGAGCAGTGCGCTCCCGTCCCGATGGGCGCTGACCTCCTCGCGATGTGCGCGACGGACGCGGAGCTGTCCGCCTTGTCCGTACGCCACCCCACCCTCTACCCGGTCGACCGCACCTCGGGGACCTGGGGCGAGGCCATCGCGGTCGACGGTCCCGCCGTGCCGATGGGCGACGCCGACGGCAGGCTCGTACTCCTCCAGGAACACTGGGAGGGGGCGGCGATGACCGGATACGACGGGGTGGTGCGCGTCGACCCGGCGTCGGGGAAGGCCGCCTACACCCGGCTGTCCACGACGTACGGGGGAACGCCCGGTATGGCGGGCGGCACCGTGTACGTGAGCGGACAGACCGGTCTCGTCACGGCGCTCGACCCCGCGACCGGCCGGAAGAAGTGGTCCCGGCAGACGAGCGTGGAGGGCGCGTCGGGCCCCGCAGCGGGAGACGGGGCGCTGTACTTCAGCTCCGCCACCGGCCGGGTCGTGGCGCTGTCGCCGGCCGACGGCACATCGCTGTGGACGACCGACCCGCAGGCCGACGGGCTGACCGGCGAGCAGGGCGCGAGCCCGCGCGTGACCGTCGCGGGGGGCGCGCTGATCGTGGCGGCGGCCGGCAACACCGTCTTCGCGTTCGACGCGCGGAACCCGCCGAAGCCGGGCTGACGCAGGGGCGGGCGGGGGAGACCGCATGCCGCGAAGGAAAGCGAACCGAACAGCGTCACCGTGGCGATGGCGAGAAGGAGCGCGACCGCCAGACCGGCGAAGGCCGCCGGCTGCCGCCGAATCCGGCCGAGAGCGAGCAGGACGATCACGGGCTCAGCCGCCCAGACGGCTCAGGCGCTCGCCGACCTGAGCGGCGGTCGGCCGGACCAGCTCGTCCACCAGCAGACCGTCGGCGAGCAGCAGCACCCGGTCCGCGTACGCGGCGGCCACCGGATCGTGGGTCACCATCACACAGGTCTGCCCCTCCTGGTCCACCCCGGCGCGCAGCAGGTCCAGGATCTCGCGCCCCGTGGACCGGTCCAGCGCCCCGGTCGGCTCGTCCGCGAACAGCACCTCCGGGTGCGACACCAGCGCTCGGGCGATCGCCACCCGCTGCTGCTGCCCACCGGACAGCTGCCCCGGCCGGTACCGCTCCCGCCCGGCGAGCCCCACCCGGGCGAGCGCGTCCCGGACCTGTTCCCGGCCGGGCCGCTCACCGGCCAGCCGGCCGGGCAGCTCGACGTTCTGCTCGACCGTCATCGCCGGCATGAGGTTGAACGCCTGGAACACGAACCCGACCCGGCCGCGCCGCAGTTCCGCCAGCCGCCGCTCCGGCAGCCGGGACACCTCCGTACCGCCCCACCGGACGGAGCCCCGCGTGGGCCGGTCCATCCCCGCCAGGCAGTGCAGCAACGTGGTCTTGCCGGAGCCCGAAGGACCCATCACCGCCGTGAACGTACCGGGGGAGAGGTCCACGGAGACTCCGCGCAGCGCCCGGACGGCGGCGGTGCCGCGCCCGTACTCGCGGTGCAGGTACTGCGCTCGGACGGCGGTCTGGGTCCCGGTGTGTGTCGCTGTCTCAGCCATGTCCCCCATCCTGGGCCGACGGGGCGCCCGGATCGATCATGCCTGCCCCCGGATCGGGGGTACGGGAAACCGAACCATGGCCGGGGCCGTGAGCCCCGCCCCCGCTCCGGCCTGCCCCCCGCCCCGTCTACAGTGGGCCGCATGAACCGCTGGACCGAGTTGACCGGAGACACGTCGGGGGAGGACTACGCCGCCCGGTTCGCGGCCCTGGCCCGCAGCGGCAAGGACCTGCACGGTGAGGCGCGGTTCTGCTCGGCCCTCGTGCCCGCCGGGGCGCGGGTGCTGGACGCCGGATGCGGCACCGGGCGGGTCACGATCCGGCTCGCGGAGCTCGGGTACGACTGCGTCGGGGTGGACGTCGACCCGTCGATGCTGGCCGTGGCGCGGAAGCAGGCACCGCACCTGCCCTGGTTCCGGGCCGACCTCGCCGCGTTCGACCCGGCGGCCCTCGGCATCGAGGCGGGCTTCGACCTCGTCGTCGCCGCGGGCAACGTCTTCGCGCTGCTCGCCCCCGGCACCGAGGCCACCGTCGTCCGGCGCCTGTCGGCGGCCCTGCGCCCCGGGGGCCTGCTGGTCGCGGGCTTCGGCCTGGACGAGGCCCACCTGCCGGTGGAGCCCGGCCTCACGCTGGCGGAGTACGACGACTGCTGCACCGCCGCGGGTCTCGTCCCGGCCGACCGCTTCGCGACCTGGGACGCGGCCCCGTACGACGGCGGCGGCTACGCCGTCAGCGTCCACCGCAGGCAGGACACCCGCTAGCGGGACAACGGCTCCAACGTCGCGCACAGTGCGGACGGGAAGGCGGGTTCCACCCGTTGTACGTCCCCGCAGCCGCCGGCCGTCGTCCGGGCGATCGGTTTCCAGCCCGACTTCTCCGCCCGGTAGAACCAGCGGTCGCCCAGCCGGGACGAGCAGGCGGGGTCCGTGTCACCGGCGCAGGCCGGTCCCATGCGAGACGACAGGTCCAGCACCAGCCACTTCCCGTCGCACCGCTCCGCGTCCCGGGACGTGTGCGTCGGCACGTCCGTCGCCTTCACCGCCTGCTCGTAGGAGCCGGTGGTGCAGCCGGTGGCCGGCGGGGTGCAGCCCAGCTCCCCGCACAGCCGCAGCGCGGGCGCCTCGGCGCCGTCGGACGTGAAGCGGGTGTAGTTGTCGACGACCACGTCCCGGTCGCCCAGCGGTTCGGGCAGCTTCACCTTCGCCGTGGCCCCGCTCTCCTTCGTGCAACCGGACGACCTGTCCCCGGAGGGCGAGACGAAGGTGATCTGTACGCGCACGAGGTCCGTCATCGGGTCGGTGAGCACCGCCTTGAGGTCGCGCACGCACGCGGCGGCGCCGCTGGGCACGCTGGTGTCGACCAGGAGCGTGCGGTCGTCCTCGCCGAGGCGCACACCGGTGACCGAGGCGGGCTGCATCGTGGTCCACGCGATGGGCGTGCCTGCCCCGGGCGCGGCCCTCTGCGTCCCGCACGCCCCGAGAAGCAGCATGGCGACGGCGCCCAGCAGGGCGACCGCCATGGCCGGTCGACGTGTCCGATCCGATCGCATGAGTGCTCAGCCCCCCCGGACGAACTGCTTTTCCCTGCGCGGCAATATACGGCGGCGGTCGGACAGTCCGGGCCACGAGCCCCTTCGGGTACGCGACTCGGCCTTCCGCGCCGGCGGGCAAGCCTGGCAGCGCGAGCGGATCGGGCGCTGATCCATTCCAGGGTGTGTGTCGTATTGACTTGGACTAAGTCCATCGTAGGATCGGTTCCGGTCGAAGCCAGGGCAGGACAACACCAGGGCCGAGACGGGTCCGGCCGCTATACCCTCCGCACTCCCGGAGCGCCGTGATCCGCCCGTCCGGAAGGAATTCCATGACTGAGAACCACGACGCGATCGTCACCGACCCCAAGTCGGAGGAGGCCGGCGGCTGCCCCGTCGCACACGGTCGCGCGCCGCACCCGACCCAGGGCGGCGGCAACCGCCAGTGGTGGCCGGAGCGGCTCAACGTGCGAATCCTCGCCAAGAACCCCGCCGTGGCCAACCCCCTCGGCGAGGACTTCGACTACGCCGAGGCCTTCAACGCCCTGGACCTGCCCGCCGTCAAGCGGGACATCGCCGAGGTGCTGACGTCCTCACAGGACTGGTGGCCCGCCGACTTCGGCAACTACGGCCCCTTCATGGTCCGGATGGCCTGGCACAGCGCCGGCACCTACCGCATCAGCGACGGCCGCGGCGGCGCCGGCTCCGGCCAGCAGCGCTTCGCCCCGCTCAACAGCTGGCCGGACAACGCGAGCCTGGACAAGGCCCGCCGCCTGCTGTGGCCGGTGAAGAAGAAGTACGGCAAGAACATCTCCTGGGCCGACCTCCTCGTCCTCACCGGCAACGTCGCCCTGGAGACCATGGGCTTCAAGACCTTCGGCTTCGGCGGCGGCCGCGCCGACGCGTGGGAGCCCGACGAGGACGTGTACTGGGGCCCCGAGACCACCTGGCTCGGCGACGAGCGCTACACCGGCGACCGGGAGCTGGAAAACCCCCTCGGCGCGGTGCAGATGGGCCTCATCTACGTCAACCCCGAGGGCCCCAACGGCAACCCGGACCCGATCGCCGCGGCCCGCGACATCCGCGAGACGTTCCGCCGCATGGCGATGAACGACGAGGAGACGGTCGCCCTGATCGCCGGCGGCCACACCTTCGGCAAGACGCACGGCGCCGGCCCCGCCGACCACGTGGGCCCCGACCCCGAGGCCGCCCCGATGGAGCGCCTGGGCCTCGGCTGGGAGAGCACGTACGGCACCGGCAAGGGCGGCGACACCATCACCAGCGGCCTCGAAGGCATCTGGACGGACACGCCGACGACCTGGGACAACAGCTTCTTCAACATCCTGTTCGGCTACGAGTGGGAGCTGTTCAAGAGCCCCGCCGGCGCCCACCAGTGGCGGCCGAAGGACGGCGCCGGAGCCGGCACGGTGCCCGACGCGCACGACCCGTCGAAGAGCCACGCCCCGACCATGCTGACCACCGACCTCTCGCTCCGGTTCGACCCGGCGTACGAGCAGATCTCGCGGCGCTTCCACGAGAACCCCGAGGAGTTCGCCGACGCCTTCGCCCGCGCCTGGTTCAAGCTGACCCACCGCGACATGGGCCCGGTCGTCCGCTACCTCGGCCCCGAGGTCCCGCAGGAGACCATGATCTGGCAGGACCCGCTGCCGGCCCGCACCCACGAGCTCATCGACGCCGCGGACATCGCCGCGCTCAAGGAAAAGGTCCTCGCCACGGACCTGTCGGTGTCCGAACTCGTCTCCACCGCCTGGGCCTCCGCCTCGTCCTTCCGCGGCAGCGACAAGCGCGGCGGCGCCAACGGCGCGCGCATCCGCCTCGAACCGCAGAGCGGCTGGGAGGTCAACGACCCGGACCGGCTCGCGGGCGTCCTGCGCACCCTCCAGTCCGTCCAGGAGTCCTTCAACTCCGAGCAGCGGGGCGGCAAGCAGGTCTCCCTCGCCGACCTGATCGTCCTCGCGGGCGCCGCCGGGATCGAGAAGGCGGCCAGGGTGGCCGGCACCGACATCGAGGTCCCGTTCACCCCGGGCCGCGTCGACGCCTCGCAGGAGCAGACCGACGTGGAGTCCTTCGTCGAGCTGGAGCCGGCCGCGGACGGCTTCCGCAACTACCTGGGCAAGGGCAACCGGCTGCCCGCCGAGTACCTGCTGCTCGACCGGGCGAACCTGCTGAACCTGAGCGCGCCCGAGATGACGGTCCTCGTCGGCGGCCTGCGCGTCCTGGGCGCCAACCACCAGCAGACCTCGCACGGCGTCCTCACCGACGCCCCGGGGACCCTGACCAACGACTTCTTCGTCAACCTGCTCGACATGGGGACGACGTGGAAGTCCACGGCCGACGACGCGAGCGCGTTCGAGGCCCGCGACGCCGCCACCGGCGAGGTCCGGTGGACCGGCACCCGCGCCGACCTCGTCTTCGGGTCGAACTCCGAACTGCGCGCCGTCGCCGAGGTCTACGCCAGCGACGACGCGAAGGAGAAGTTCGTGCGCGACTTCGTCGCCGCCTGGGACAAGGTCATGAACCTGGACCGGTTCGACCTGGTCTGAGCACGGCGTACGGGCACCGAGGGGACGTCCAGCACCTGTGGGCCCGAGCCGGCCACCTCGATGTCGTCCGGGTCACCGGCGTGCACCGTCCGTCCGGCCGGGCTGTCCTCCCCACAACAGCCCGGCCCGCGAACCCGGTTGCCCGGCAGCCGTCAGCGCAGCGACGCGGGCAGCGCCTCCCGGTGCACGATCCCCAGCCGCTGCGTGGCGCGCGTCAGCGCCACGTACAGATCGCTGGTCCCGAACCGGCCGGGCTCCACGACCAGCACATGGTCGAATTCGAGGCCCTTGGCCTGCCGGGGGCCGAGCAGGACCATCGTGCGGGTCAGATCGGGCTCGGCACCGGCCGATACCCCGTCGAGCGGGGCGGCGATCTCCTCGTGCAGCTCACGCGGCGCGATCACCGCGAGGCGCCCCTCCGCCGGCGTCAGCTCCGCGACCGCCCGTGCCACCGCACCCGCCAGGTCGTCCCCGGCGTCCCGGACCCACGGCACCTCGCCGGTGGACCGCACCGAGCCGGGCGGCTCGAACGACGGGTCCTCGGCCCGCAGCACCTTCGCCGCCAGCTCCATGATCTCGGCGGGCGTACGGTAGTTGACCCCCAGCCGTACGTGCTCGAAGCGGTCGCCCACGTACGGCTCAAGGATCTCCTTCCACGAGCCGACCCCCGCCTCCTCCGAGGTCTGCGCCGGGTCGCCCACCAGCGTCATCGACCGGGTCGGGGACCGGCGCATCAGCAGCCGCCACGCCATCGGGGACAGCTCCTGCGCCTCGTCCACGATGATGTGCCCGAACGCCCAGGTCCGGTCGGCTGCGGCGCGCTCGGCCGCGCTGCGGTGGTCGGCCTCCTCCTGCCGCTCCGCCATCCGTTCGGCGTCGATGATGTCGTGGGCGGCGAGCAGCTCCGACTCCTCGTCCTCGAACTCGAAGGACTCCGAGCCCCTGGACAGCTCCAGCACCCCCTGGGCGTACGCGATCCGCTCTTGGCGCTCGGCCTCGGCGGCCGCCCGCTCGGCGCTGTCGTCGACCCCGAGGACTTCGGCAGCCTCGTCCAGCAGGGGTACGTCGGCCGGCGTCCAGCCGCCCTCGCCGGGCGCGCGCCGGATGGCCTCGGCGTCCGCCTCCGGTACGTGGACCGGCTCGGCGAGGTAGTCGGCGAGGAAGCCCTCCGGGGTGAGGGGCGGCCACAGCTCGTCGATGGCGGCGTGCACCTCCCGGCTGACGGCGACGCCCTTGCCGAGCTGGGCGATGTCGTCGGGGCCGAGGAAGTTGGGACCGCCGTACGGGTCGGCGCCGATGCGCTCGGTGAGCTGCGCGGTCAGGGCGTCGATGATCCGGAAGGCGAAGTGCGGCCGGGCGAGGTTGTACGGCAGCCGGGTGTCGCGCGCCGCCTGCCGTGCCTCGTAGGCGATCTCCCAGTCCAGGACCAGGTCGCCGTCGTCGTGCGGGACGATCAGCGGCGCACCGGGCTCGGGCAGCCGCTGCCGGTCGCGCACGGCCAGGGCCAGCGCCTCGGCCATGGCCGCGCCGCCCTTCACCGCGGCGGCGCGGGGCGTGTCGGTGCCGCGGGCGTGGACCCCGGGGAAGAGCTCGGCCTGCGTGGCGAGCAGGACACCGGTCTCGCCGAGCGCGGGCAGCACCTCGCCGATGTAGCTGAGGAACGCCGGGTTGGGGCCCACGATCAGGACGGCGCGCTTGGCCAGCAGCTCGCGGTGCTCGTACAGCAGGAACGCCGCCCGGTGCAGCGCCACCGCCGTCTTGCCGGTGCCGGGGCCGCCCTCCACGACGAGGACACCGCGGTGCGGGGCGCGGATGATGCGGTCCTGCTCCGCCTGGATGGTCCGCACGATGTCGGCCATGCGGCCGGTGCGCGCGGAGTTCACGGCGGCGAGCAGGACGGTGTCGCCGCTCGGGTCCTCGAAGCCGGTGCGCTCCCGGTCCCCGACATCAAGGATCTCGTCGTGCAGCTCGGTGACCGAGCGGCCCTCGGTGGTGATGTGCCGGCGCCTGCGCAGACCCATCGGGGTGTGGCCGGTGGCGAGGTAGAAGGGGCGGGCGACCGGTGCGCGCCAGTCGATCAGCATGGGCGTGTGCTCGGTGTCGTCCTCGCGGATTCCGATACGGCCGATATGGTGCGCGGCGCCGTCCGAAAGGTCGATGCGACCGAAACACAGCGAGCCGTCGACCGCGTTCAGGGCGGCGAGCAGACCTGAGCGCTCGGAGACGAGCACATCACGTTCGAGCCGGGCCTGCAGACCGGTACCGACGGGCGTCAGGGCGTCCTGGACCCGCTGGGCGGCGACGCCGCGCAGCACGTCGACGCGGTCGTAGAGCCGGTCGATGAATTCCTGCTCCTTCTGCAATTCGGTACTTTCCCGAGTTGACAAAATTGCTCCCTGGCGGATATGGTGTTTCTTGTGGCCCCCTGTGAGGGGCCTTTTCTGTGGGCGCACAGAACCCCTCAATATACTCGCGAAAATCCCCGGTCCGCAATTTCGGACCGGGGATTTTTTCTTTAGGGACTCCAGCACCACCTGGGCGTTGCCGTGCCTTCGGGGAGGCGGTCCGCGCGGTCGGCGACGACGCAGACCGGGTCCGCGTCCCGCAGCGTGTGCGCGATCCGCCGCGCGGGGTACTCCGGGTCCAGCGGCAGATAGGCGGCCCCGGACTTCAGCACGGCGAGCAGCGAGACGACCAGCTCCACCGAGCGCGGCACCGCCACCGCCACCACCGCCCGGTCCGGGCGCCCAGGGTCCGCAGATGGCGGGCCAGCCGGTTGGCCCGGGTGTTCAGCTCCGCGTAGGTGAGGGAGACCTCCCCGTACACCAGCGCGGTCGCGTCCGGGGTGCGGACGGCCTGCGCCTCGATCGCGCCGATCAGGGTCGTCGGCGGCAGCTCGCGGCCGGTGCGGACGAACTGGTCGGTGACCAGCTCCAGTTCGGCGGGCGTGGCGATGCCGTGCGCGGCGAGCGGGGTGCGGGGGCCCGCCTCGGCCAGCCGCTCCACAAGGTGCAGGAAGCGTTCCTGGTGCGCGGCGAGCGCGTCCTCGTCGTACAGGGCCGGATTCGCGTCGTGGTCGAAGGTCAGGCCCCGGCCGTCGACGCGGTCGTGGATGTTGAGGGTCAGGTCGTCGACCGGGCCGGCCGACAGATCGCGGGCCCGGGCCGGCGCACCGGCGAAGTCCACGCCGTAACCGAACGGCACCACGTTGACGAGCGGGCCGACCAGCGCCCGGCTCACGCCGAGCAGTCGCAGATCGCGGCGAATGTCCTCGTAGCGGTAACGCTGGTGGCGGCGGACCGTGCGGATGCCGAGGACCACCTCGCGCACCAGTTCACCGAAGGTCGCCTCCGGCTCGACGGTCACCCGCAGCGGCAGCACATTCGTCACCATGCCCGGCACCCGCAGCGCCACCGACCCCGCCCGGCCCGTCATCGGCAGCCCCAGCACCACGTCGCGGCGGCCCGTCGCCCGGGACACGTACAGCGCCTGCGCGGCGATCAGCACCTCGGGCCAGGTCGCGCGGAGCAGCGTCGCCAGGTCCCGCACCCGCCCGGTGGCCTCCGGGCCCAGATGGGCGGTGCGCCGCAGGGACGTACGGGAGGGCAGCGCGCCCCGGCCCGCGAGCCTCGGCACCCCGGGCCGGTCGGCGAACGCGGCCGACCAGTGGGCACGCTCCGCGTCGAACGCCTCCGAGTCCCGGTAGGCGGCGTCCTGCGCGACGAGACCGGCGAGCGTGCCGAAGCGGCGCGGAGCGGGGTCGGCGCCCCGGGCGAGCGCCGAGTAGACCTCGGCGGTGCGCCGCACGAGGAGCGCGTGGCCGAAGCCGTCCATGACGAGGTGGTGGACGCGCTGGTACCAGAGCCAGCGCTCGTCCCCGACCCGGAACAGCGCGTGCCCGAACAGCGGGCCCGCCGCCAGGTCGCACGGCTCCGCGAGATCCGCCCGCATCCATGCCGGCGCCCGCCCCCGCGCGTCCGGCACGCCCCGCAGATCGTTCACGGTCAGCGGCAGTCCGACCGAGGCGGCGACGCGCTGGAGCGGCCCGCCGGGCGTGTCCTCCACGCGCACGCGCAGCGCGTCCGTCTCGGCGACGACCCGGCGCAGCGCGGTGGCGAAGACCTCCGGGTCGAGCGGCCCGTCGATCTCCAGGCACTCCGCGGTGTTCTGTGCCGGGCTCAGCGGATCGAGCGACTGCGCGTACCACATGCCGGACTGGGCCGCCGTCAACGGGAGTACCGCCTCCGGCGCGTCCGTCGCGGCCCCGCCGGCGAACAGGACCGTCATGAGACACCCGCCCCCGCCAGGGGGGACCGGGCTTCGGCGCGGGCCTGCCCGGCGAGGCCCGTGCGGGGCGGTTCCGGTGCGAGGGCCACGGCGCTCAGACCTCCTTCAGGAGCAGGTCGGTGGTCGTCACGACCGCGCAGCGGCCCGCCGCCCAGCGCAGCGCCATGTCGTGGTCCTCGCGCGAGAAGTCCGCGACGGCGTCGGCCACCACGAACGCCTGGATGTCCCGCATCCACGCGTCGGCCGCGCTCATCAGCACCCCGATGTGCGCGTACACACCGGTGATCACCAGCTGGTCGCGGCCCTGCTCGCGGATCAGCGCCTCCAGGTCGGTGCGGGCGAACGCGCTGTACTTCCACTTGGTGAGGACCGTGTCACCGGGCGCGGGCGCGACCGCGTGCGGTGTCGCCAGGGCCTCGGGGTCGTCGGCCACGCCGGGGCCCCAGAAGTCGAGCTGGAGACCGCGCTCCTCGGCGGTCTGGCCGCCGCGCTGCGCCGAGTGGACGACCGGGATTCCGGCGCGGCGGTACGTCCCGATGATGCGGGCCGTGTTGTCCAGCATGCCGGTCAGCGGCTGTTCGCCGGGGCGGTAGGCGCTGAGGAAATGGTTCTGCAGGTCGTGTACGAGCAGCACGGCGCGCGCCGGGTCGACGGTCCAGCCGACACGGTTCACGGGGAGTTCGTCCGCGCCCGGCAGGGCGTAGGGGGCGATGGCGGGGAGTGCCATGAGGAGGCCTTTCGGTGCCGCTCGGGGCGGGCTCAGTGCTGCTCGGCGGGAGAGGGGGCGGACGCGGATTCGGCGGGTTCGGGGGCGGATTCGGCGGATTCGGGGGCGGATTCGGAACGCAGGCCCTTCTTGCTGACCTTGCCGATCCCGGTCTGCGGGAAGACGTCCACGAACTCGACCAGGTCGGGGACCTTGTACGCGGCGACTCCGCGCTCGCGCACATGTCTTTTCACGGCCAGGGCGCCGAGCGGTCCGGATTCCTCGCGCAGGATCACGTAGGCGAGGGTGCGTTCGCCGAGATACGCGTCGGCCACACCGACCACCGACACGTCGTGCACGGACGGGTGGGCGAGGATGATGTTCTCGATCTCCTCCGGCGCGACCTTCTCGCCGCCCCGGTTGATCTGGTCCTTCGCCCGGCCCTCGACCACGAGGTGGCCGCCCGGGGTGCGGCGCACGATGTCGCCCGTACGGTAGAAACCGTCCTCGGTGAACGCCGACCTGTTGTGTTCGGGTGCGCGCCAGTAGCCGCGGATCGTGTACGGGCCCCGGGTCAGCAGGTGCCCGAAGTCGCCCTCGGCGACCTCCTGTCCGGCGTCGTCCAGGATGCGGATCTCGTCGTCCTCGGAGATCGGCCGGCCCTGGGTGGTGACCACGGTCTCGTGGTCGTCGTCCAGGCGGGTGTAGTTGACCAGGCCCTCGGCCATGCCGAAGACCTGCATCAGCCGGCAGCCGAGCGCGGGCTCCAGGCGGCGGGCCGCCGTCTCGCTGTACTTGGCGCCGCCGACCAGGACCAGCCCCAGGCTCGACAGGTCCTGCTCCGCGCCGGGGGCGGCCTCGGTCCACACCAGGGCGAGCGGCGGCACCATGCCCGTCATCGTGACGCGCTCGCGCTCGATGATCGGGAAGGCCGTCGCGGGGTCGGGGCGCGGGCACAGGACGACCGTGCCGCCGGCATACAGCGTGCCGAGCCAACCGGGCGAGCTCATCGGGAAGTTGTGCGCCGCGGGCAGGACGACGAGGTAGCGGGTGTCCGCGTCGACACCGCAGATCTCGTTGGAGCCGCGCAGCGAGTAGATGTAGTCGTCGTGCGTACGGGGGATGAGCTTGGGCACCCCGGTGGTGCCGCCCGACAGCTGGAGGAAGGCCAGGTCGTGCGGCTCGGGGCCGTCCTCGGGCGCCGAGGTCTCCTCGCACGGCACGTCGGACAGGGCGGTGTGCCCGCCCGGGTCGCCGACGACGAACACGTGCTTCAGGGTGGGTGTCCGCTCCTGTACGGCGGTCGCCAGCGTGCGGTGGTCGAATCCGGCGTGCCGGTCCGGGATCACGTAGGCGACGGCCTCGGCGAAGGAGCAGAAGTAGCCGATCTCCGTCTCCCGGTGGGCGGGCAGCGCGTAGACGGGCAGCGCGCCGATCCGGAAGAGGGCGAAGACGACCTCGGCGAACTCGGCGATGTTCGGCAGCTGGACGACGACCCGGTCGCCCTTGGCTATCCCGCGCGCCCGGAAGCCGGCCGCCAGCCGGGCCGCCCGCTCGTCGAGTTCGCGGTACGTCCAGGCGCGGCGCACGGGCGCCGGGTCGACCAGCGCGACGCGGTCGCCGTGGGCCTCGGCCCGTTCGCGCAGCATGCTCGTGAACGTCTCGCCGCGCCAGTGCCCGGCCGCCCGGTAGCGGGCGGCGAACTCGGCGGGCCAGGTCGGTGCGTCTTCGTGCGGTGCGGTGCTCACAGGGCGGCTCCCACGGCGTTGAGGAACGTACGGAACTTGGCGCCGGTCTCGGCGGTTTCGGCTTCGGGCGAGGAGGCGGCGACCACGCCGGCGCCGGCGAACAGCCGCAGGGAGCGGCCCTCCGCCTCGGCGCAGCGGATCGTCACCACCCACTCACCGTCGCCGTCCGCGTCCTGCCAGCCGACCATGCCGGTGTAGGCGCCCCGCTCGAAGGGCTCCGACTCCGCGATGACGGCCCGCGCCACGTCGGTGGGCGTGCCGCACACGGCGGGCGTGGGGTGCAGCGCGGAGGCGAGGGCGAGGGAGGTCGTGGCGGGGTCCGCGAGGGTGCCGGTGACGGTCGTGGACAGGTGCCACATGGCCTCCGTCCGTACCAGCGTGGGCTGTTCGGGCACGTCCAGGCCGGCGCAGAACGGCGCGAGGGCTTCGCGCACGGCATCGACGACGACGGCGTGCTCGTGGAGGTCCTTGGGCGACTCCAGCAGCGCGGCCGCCCGCCGCACGTCCTCGGCGAGGTCGCCGCTGCGGGGCGCGGACCCGGCCAGCGGGTTGGCGGTGAGCCGGTCGCTGGTGCGGGCGACGAGGAGTTCGGGGCTGGCGCCGATGAGGGTGCGGCCGGGGCCGCTGGGGACGGCGAAGGTGTAGCCGCCGGGGTCGTGCCGGGCCAGCCGGCGCAGCATGGCGGGCAGATCGGGGTCGCGGGAGGAGGTCAGCTCCAGGGTCCGGGCGAGGACGACCTTGTCGAACTCGCCCGCGCGCATCCGCCGCACCGCCGCGTCCACGGCCGCGGCGTAGCCGGCCGCCGCGGGGACCTCCCGGGTCTGCCAGGTGCCGGGCTCGGCGGCCGGGACGGGCAGGGCGACGAATGGGTCGTCGCGCAGGGCGGGGGCCCGGCGCACGGTCTGCGGGACGGCCAGCGAGGCAGCCGCCCGCGGGTCGAAGGGCAGCGAGCCCATGACGACCGGCGCCGCGTTCCCGGCCCGTCGGGCGGCGTCCAGGGCTTCCTGTACGCGGACGGCGGGTGGTCTGTCGTCGTGCGGGACCTCGGCGGCGGTGCCGGTGCCGAGCAGGGTGCGGCCGGGCGAGGCGAGGAAGCGGTCCGTGCCCGGCCGGTAGGCGTCCAGGAGCGCGGTGGCCGGGCCGGCGGAGCGGGGATGCGGTGGGGTGGCCAGGGGCGGGACGGTGGGTACGCGCAGTGAGGCAGACATCGTGGTTGTCTCCAGTGGGGGAGGGCTGCGAGCCGCTGTCAATGACGCCGTGCGTGCCGGTCAGGCCCGCAGGGTGGCGCCGCCGTCGACGTAGAGGTCGTGCAGGGTGATGTGGCGGGCCCGGTCGGACACGAGGAAGGCGACCGCCTCGGCGATGTCCGACGGCTCGGCGATCCGGCCGAGCGGGATGCCCGTGCGGTAGCTCGCGAGGTCCCCCGCTATGACGCGCCGGGCGGCGGGCCCGTCGTCCCGCTCCTCACCGGCCGGCCACATCCCGCGCTGCATGTCGGTGAGGGTGGAGCCCGGCGAGACCGTGTTGCACCGCACGCCCCGGGGCGCCAGTTCCAGGCCGAGACACTTGGTGAACATGACGGAGGCGGCCTTCGACGCGGCGTACGCCGCCATGGTCGTGCGGGGTATGCCCGCGGCGTTGGAGGCGACGGTGACGATGCTGCCCGAGCCGCGCTCGGCCATCCGGCGCGAGACGGACCGCGAGACGTGGAAGACCCCGTTGGTGTTGACGGCGAACGTCGCCGCCCAGTCCTCGTCCGTCAGCTCCGAGACGGGCGAACAGCGCAGTATTCCGGCGACGTTGACCGCGATGTCGAGTGCGCCGACCGTTTCCTCGGCCTCGGCGACGAGGGATTCGACGGCCGCCGCGTCCGTGACGTCGAGCGCCCGTGCGACGACGCTCCCGCCGTGCTCGCGGGCGAGGGCGTCGACCCCTTCGCGGTCCACGTCGGTCGCCAGGACCCGGCAGCCGCGTTCGACGAGGGCCCGCACGACCGCCTCGCCTATGCCGCGGCCCGCTCCCGTCACGAGGGCCAGCCGGCCGGTGAGTTCCTGAGCGGTGCTCACTTGACCATCGCCTTCCGGATGTCGTCGAGCACCGAGACGGCCGCCTGCGCGCCGCCCGGGCTCGTCCACGTGGTGCCGTCGGTCGCGGTCGCGTGCCCGGCGCGCACGGCCTTGAGCCGCTGGTACGCCGGCTTCTTCGCCGGCTCGTCCACGAGGGACCGGTCCGCTCCGTGGGAGGCCGGCGTGCCGGTGGAGTGCCAGTCGCCGTCGATCTCCTTCAGGTTCTCGTCGCTGATCGGCGTCGAGTGGGCCGCGTGGGCGGACGCGTCCGGTTCGTCGGACGATCCACGGGCGCTCATGGTCAGAGCGCAGACGCCGGTCAGGGAGACCGCCGCGGCGGGGCGGAGGGGGCGACGGGAGGAAGGGGGGCGGTGCGGCGCCATGGCCTGGGATCTCCGTTTGTGTGCGAGGGGCGAGTTGGTCCGGGCGGGCGTTCCGTAGCAACCGACAGGGGGAGGCGGTACAGAGCGATTGACGTCGTCTCAGGGCAGGGGAGTGCCCCGGGGACCACCGCAATCCGCTCGGGGTACTTAGGTTAGGCTAACCATATGTCGATCGTGCAAGGGGGACAGTCCGAAACAAGGTCCCTTCCCAGCGAAATCCTGCCGGGGGAAGGGGGTTCCGTCCGCTGGGCGGCCACCGGCAACCCGCTCGCCGAAACAGGACTCGTCGGCGTCAACTCGGGGACCGCCTTCGCCCTGGCCCTCGGACTCGCCTCGTGCGTCTGCGGGGCACCCGGTCCGCCTTCGACGCCTACCGCTACCGGACGAACGGCTCGCTCGCGGTGATGGCGAGGTCGACCGGAATGGGCCTGTCGGACACCCTCTCGCGGTGCCCGCCGGACAGGTCGTCGCCGTCGTGGGCCCCAACGGCTGCGGTAAGTCCGCCCTGTTGCGCACCGTCGCCCGGCTCCACCACCCCGCCTCCGGCGCGGTCCTGGTGGACGGCGCGGACATCTGGGAGCTGAGCCGACGCCGGGCGGCGCACCGGGTGGTCCTGCTGCCCCAGTCGCCGCGCGCCCCCGAGGCCATCACCGTGGCAGGGCTCGTACGCTACGGCCGCAGCCCCCCACCAGGGGCTCCTGCGGCAGCGGTCGCGCGAGGACGAGCGGGCGTACGCGGCGCGCTGGACGCCACCGGCACCACCGCCCTGGCCGGGGAACGCGTCGACCGGCTCTCCGGCGGGCAGCGCCTGCGCGGCCGGCTCGCGATGGTCCGCGCCCGGCGGACGCCGCTCGTCCTGCTCGACGAACCCACCAGCGCCCTCGACCTCGGCCACGCCGTGGAGGTCCTGGAACTCGTCCGCGAGGTCGCCGCCACCGGCCGCCCGATCGTGATGGTCCAGCACGACCTGACGGCCACCGCCCGCTACGCCGACCGGCTCGTCGCCATGAAGGACGGCCGCGTCATCGCCGAGGGCGCTCCCCGCGAGACGGTCGAGGGGGCGCTGGTGAAGGAGCTGTACGGGCTGGAAGCGGACATCCTGCGCGCGCCCGTCGACGGCTCACCGGTCGTCGTACCGCGCGGCCGTGCGGGCGCGGATACGCAGCCGAGCGCCATGCAGTGATGTCCTAATTGCTCACTTATGACCGAAAGGCTAAGAAGAAGACTTCGAGGGGCTTTTGGGCGTGCTCAAAGGTGTGAACACTGACTAAATCGCCCCTTTCGGGCGCAGTGGTCAGCATCACGTTTGCCATCCCTGACGCATGATCCGATGCGTCGGTTCCCAGACGTGCCAAGAAAGTTGACTTCCTTCGCCGCGGTCGATCATGAGCATTTCCTTTGATTGATCTTGTAAAACAATTGTGATCACGAATTCCGGGCTTGTTCCGGCCGCCGTTTCTCGCTTACGGTCACCGTCAATCAATCCGGACGGAACGCCGAATCCTGCCGCCGTCCGGGGACCCGACCACTCACGTACGGCAGGAGCGGGGGACCCAGGTTTGCCGCCGGTCCGGTATCCGGAGCGGCTAGGGGTGAAGTCGCCATGTGCGGCCGGACATCTCCAGTCCGAACCCGACAGCTCACCTCGCAGGCGGCGGAGAGGAAAAGCGCCATGCCCATCCCGGGTAAGCACCGTCGTGCCAAGTCCACGTCCCTGACCCGCGGTTTCATCGCCGTGAGCGCGGGCGGAGCCGTTCTCGCGCTCCCCCTGATGACCGCCGGATCGGCTTCCGCGGCACCCGCGAAGTCCGTCGTCGCCGAAAAGGCCGCCGCCCCGACTTCCGTTGCCGGCAAGGAAATTGCCGTGCGCAAGGCCACGCCCACCACCTATTCCGTGATCTCCGGCGATTCGCTTTACAAGATCGCCCGGGGCCATTCCCTCAGCGGTGGCTGGGAGCGCCTGTACAAGGACAACCGGAGTGTTGTCGGCAGCAACCCCGACCTCATTCACCCGGGTCTGAAGCTGACCATCGGCGCCCAGTCGGAGGCCGCCGCCCCGAAGGCCGCGAAGAAGAGCGAATTCAAGGCGGAGAACGCCGAGAAGAAGGCCGGCACCACCGCGCGGGCCGAGAGCGCCGACCGCGCCGACCGCTCCGAGCGCACGGCCGTGCCGGTCGCCGAGGAGACCGCCGCGACCACCGAGACGCAGGCGACCACCGAGACGCAGGCGGCCACCGCGTACACCAACGACCTCGACGGCTGGATCAAGGAATCCCTCGCCGTCATGGCCCAGAACGGCATCCCCGGCAGCTACGACGGCATCTACCGCAACGTCATCCGCGAGTCCTCCGGCAACCCCCTCGCCGTCAACAACTGGGACTCCAACGCTGTCGCCGGCACGCCCTCCAAGGGTCTGCTCCAGGTGATCCAGCCCACCTTCGACGCCTACCACGTGCCCGGCACCTCGATGGACATCTTCGACCCGGTCGCCAACATCACGGCCGCGTGCAACTACGCCGCCGCCACCTACGGCTCGATGGACAACGTCTTCGGCGCCTACTGATCCGAGCGGTCCCGCGCTCGGGGCGGGGGTCTGTACAGCGAACGGTGGGACTCGGTTGATTGTTTCTACCGGCGTCCGGCGGTGAGCCGGCCGTTGAAGGTGATGTCGAAGGCTTGGAGTGCGGCCTTCCATCGCATGGTCCAGCGCTTGC